>JACJWK010000018.1 GCA_020637195.1 Microthrixaceae bacterium | reverse complement strand
ATGGAGCCGACCTCGTTCGCGCAGCTCCGGGCCGGCTGCTACGACATCGACGAGCGGGTCATGGACATGAACGCCAACGGCGTCCTCGGCTCGCTGTGCTTCCCGTCGTTCCCGCACTTCTGTGGCCAGCTCTTCGCCCGCACCGAGGACAAGGACGTCGCGCTGGCGATGGTACGGGCCTACAACGACTGGCACATCGACGAGTGGTGCGGCACCCACCCCGGCCGCTTCATCCCGTGCTCGCTGCCGGCCATCTGGGATCCGCAGGTCCTCGCCGACGAGGTGCGCCGCACCGCGGCGAAGGGCGCGCACGCCGTCACGTTCTCGGAGAACCCCTCGAAGCTCGGCTGGCCGAGCTTCCACTCCGACCACTGGGACCCGTTCTGGACCGCCTGCTCCGACGAGGACGTCGTCGTCTGCCTGCACATCGGGTCCTCGTCGCAGCTCGTCATCACGGCCCCCGACGCGCCCATCGACTGCCTGATCACCCTCACGCCCATGAACATCGTGCAGGCCGCCGCCGACCTCGTGTGGTCGCCGGTGCTGCGCAAGTTCCCCGACCTCAAGATCGCGCTCTCCGAGGGGGGCACGGGCTGGATCCCGTACTTCAAGGAGCGCATCGACTACAACTACCGCCGCCACCACGCCTGGACCGGTCAGGACTTCGGCGACAAGCTGCCCAGCGAGGTGTTCGACGAGCGGGTCTGGACCTGCTTCATCGACGATCGCTTCGGCATGGCCAGCCGCGACTTCTTGAACATGGACCACGTCATGTGGGAGTGCGACTACCCCCACTCGGACTCCACGTGGCCCTTCGCCCCCGAGGAGGTCATGGGGCACTTCGACGGCATGACCGACGCGGAGATCGACAAGGTCACCCACGGCAACGCCATGACGGCCTACTCCTACGACCCCTTCACCACCCTGGGGGGCCGGGAGAACTGCACGGTGGGGGCGCTGCGGGCGCTGGCGCGCGACCACGACGTCTCCACCCGGTCGGTCGCCGCCGACACGGTCGGCACCCATGCCACCAAGTCCACCGACCTCTACGTGCCCAGCAAGGACTGACCCCGCCGCGGTGGCCGACGACCTCGGCACCTCGGGCCTGCGCCTCGACCGCGACGGTCCCATCGCCTGGCTCACCATCGACCGGCCCGAGGCCCGCAACGCGCTGACCCCGGCCATGTACTGGGGCATCAAGCAGGCCGTCCGGCGGGTCAACGAGGACGACGACCTGGCCGCGCTCGTCATCACCGGCACCGGTGACGTCTTCTCGCCCGGCGGCGACCTCGGCGGCCGCTCCCGCGAGGACGAGCGCCTGCCCGACGGGCTGGGCCAGGACGTCCTGCCCTTCCTGGCGGTGCGCGACAGCCGGGCGCCGGTGATCGCCGCCGTCAACGGGATCTGCCAGGCGGGCGGCCTGCTCATCGCCATGCTCGCCGACATCGCGGTGGCCAGCGACCGCGCCACCTTCCGGGTGCCCGAGCTGTTGCGGGGCATCCCCGACGCCACGTACGCCGCGGTCCTGCCCGCCCACGTCGGGGTGGCGGTGGCCCGCGACCTGTTGCTGTCGGCCCGACGCTTCGACGCCGCCGAGGCCCAGCGCCTCGGGGTGATCTCGCGGGTCGTGCCCCACGACCAGCTCCGCGAGGCTGCCGACCGTGCCGCCCGGGAGGTGCTGCGCACGCCGCCCGACGCCCGCCTCCACGTCAAGCGCATGTTGGGCGAGCACTACGGCACGATCGACTACACCACGATGTTCTGGGCGCTCGAGCACTCGGACGAGCCCCGCGAGGGCATGCGGGCCTTCCTCGAGAAGCGGCCGCCCCGCTGGGTGCCGACCGACGAGGGCTGATCCCGGCGTCGGTGGGGCCGTCCCGACGGGCTCCGGCGGCGGCGACCGGGGCGCTACGAGATGGCGGTGGCGACGACGATCCCGAGCGCGAAGCCCGCGACCGTGCCACCGATGGCCACACCCATCGCCACCTTCGCCCTGGGCTCCTTCTTGGACAGGGCGACCCCGGCCAGGATGATGGCCGCCGGGCCGAGGACGATGGGCAGGATCAGCACGGCGATGCAGCCGCACACGATGGCGGCGATCGACAGGCCGTTGCCCGCGGGCTCGGGGGCGAAGCCCGGCGGCGGGTACGCCCCCCACGCGGGCGGCGCGCCCGGGGCGCCGGGCGGCGGGGCGCTGGGCGCCGGCGGGAAGGGGGCGCGGGGAGCCTCGGCGGCCAGGGCCGCGCCGCAGGCGACGCAGTACGTGCGGCCCGGCTCGGCCTGTTGCCCGCAGTTGCTGCAGAACACGTCGTACGCCCTCCCGGCCGATGCGATCTGGTGCCGTGCCCGAGCCTAGGGGAGCGCCCGTCGTCGAGCCGGGAGGGTCCCCGTCGCGGGTGGGCGCGCGGCCGGGGCGGGGCCGAGGTCACGGTCGGGGTGCGCCGTCCCCTACGCTCGACGGCCGCAGCCCTGCGCCGCCCGACCCCCCCCAGGAGACCTCCGCGATGCCCGACGCCCCGGCCGATCAGCCCCTCAGTGACCTCGTCCAGCGGGGCGCGGTGACGATCCCGCCCTCGGCCACGCTCCGCGACGCCGCGGTGGTCATGGCCCGGGAGGAGGTCGGCGTCGTGGTCGTCGTGTCCGACGGGCGCGCCGCCGGGGTGCTGTCCGAGCGCGACGTGGTGCGCGCGGTCGCCGAGGGCGACGACGTCGACGACGGCCGGGCCGGCGACGTCATGGCCATGGAGCTGGTCACGGCCTCGGTCGACGACCGGGTGGCCGACGCCGCCGAGGGGATGCTGGCCGGCAACATCCGCCACCTGCCGGTGGTGGACGGTGACAAGGTCGTCGGGGTCGTCTCGATCCGCGACGTCCTGGCCGCCTACCGGGGCGGCTGAGCGGGCCGGTCAGCCGCCGGCGGGATCGAGGCGCGACACGCTGCCCCCGCCCGACAGCACGTAGAGCTCGCCGTCGGGCCCCTGCCCGAAGGCGTAGAGCGTGAAGGGTGCGACGCCGACGCCGAGGTCCGGCGTCGACGCCACCAGGTCGCCGTCGACCGCGGTCAGGCTCGAGATCGTGCCGGTGCAGAAGTCCCCGTAGACGTACTGGCCGACGAGGCCGGGCACCGCGGTGCCCCGGTACACGTGGCCGCCGGTGATCGAGCACCCGTCGCCGTGGTCGTACACGAAGGTGGGGCGGGTGTGGCGCCGGGGCTCGGTGGCGCCGCCGAAGGGCTCGAGGCCCTCCATGCGCCGCCAGCCGAGGTTGAGCCCCTTGCCGGCGTTGCGCCCGGTGGCGTCGCTGGGCAGGACGTTGACCTCCTCGAACTCGTTCTGGCCGACGTCGGCGACGTACAGGTCGCCGTTGGCCCGGTCGAACGAGATGCGCCACGGGTTGCGCACGCCGAAGAGCCAGATCTCGCCCCGGCGGGGTGCCTGGCGGACGAAGGGGTTCGTGACGGGCACCTTGTAGGGGCGGGTGGCGCCGGGCGCCGGATTGATGCGCAGGATCTTGCCCAGCAGCACCTGACGGTTCTGGCCGTTGTTGGCGGGATCGCCCCCGCCGCCGCCGTCCCCCACGGTGATGTACAGCTTGCCGTCGGGCCCGAAGGCCAGGTCGCCACCGTTGTGGTTGTCGAAGGGCTGGTGGCGGATGCTCAGCACCACGCGCCGGCTGTTCGGCACGACGGTCGGGTCGGTGGGCCCGCCCGTGAGCTGGTACTCGGCCACCCGGAGGTTGCCGCGCACGTTGGTGTGGAACACGTACAGGCGGTCGCCGGCGGGGTGGAAGGCCAGCCCCAGCAGGCCGCCCTCCCCCGAGCTCGTGGTGAGGCCCGAGAGGTCGAGCAGCGGCGTCGGGTCCACCGGGTCCGGGCTGCCGACGACCAGGCGTCGCACCCGACCGCCCCGCTCGGCGACGAAGAGATCGTCGCTGCCCGCCAGGGTGGCCATCGCGATGGGTTGGTCGAGGGTGGCGACGGGGGTGAGCTGGAGGGCCGGGAGGCCCCCCTCGGCGCCGGGGTCGCCGTCGGCGCCGGGTGCGGCCCCGCCCGCCGGGGCGCTGCCGAGGGCCACCGCGGCCCCGAGCAGGGTCGCGAGCAGGATCCGGGCGGTGCGACGCCGAGGGGGACGGAGGGCTCGGTGCATGGCCGCACCCTACGCGGGCCGCCGGCGCCGTGACGGCGGCGACACGTGCCGGCATCCCCTGGGACACATGTCACGTGTGACACATGTCTGTAATGAAATCGCAACAATTGGGCCCGGATCGGGATAGCCAGGGGGGCGCCCCGGGCGGATGGGGCTGACCCTGTACCCCCACCGGAGGTTCTGAACCCCTCGTGTCCCCCCTACGTCGCATCATCACCATCGTCGCCCTCGTCCTGGGGACGATGACGGTGGCTGCCTCGTGTAGCACCCAGCAGGTCCAGACGTGGTTCGCCGCCCGCGGCACCCCCGTCTCCACTGCGAAGGCGAGCCAGATCGCGCAGTACCTGGCGATCTGGGACGCCCAGAACCGGGCGCTGCTCCAGTACCTGGCCGCCGTCCAGGCCGCCCAGGCCCCCAACGAGTCCAACTGGGACCGGGTGGCCGCGTGCGAGTCCGGCGGCAACTGGAGCATCAACACGGGCAACGGCTACTACGGCGGGCTCCAGTTCAGCCTGGGCACCTGGCGGGCCTACGGCGGCACCGGCTACCCGCACCAGAACAGCAAGGCCGCGCAGATCCGCGTGGCCGAGCGGGTGCGGACCCAGTCGGGGCTGCATCACTGGCCGGTCTGCGGGCGGCGCTTCTAGCACCGCTCGCCGGCCCGACCCTGGCGTCACCGGGGCCCCCACCCGAATCCCGGGTGGGGGCCCCGTCGCGCCCGGGCCTTGCGCCCCGGGCGACGAGGTGGCACGGTGCCGTCCTCGGCGTCGGACGCGGGTGCCGCCTCGCCCGGCGGGCCCCGGACCGCCGTCCCGCCTCCCGTCCTTCCCCCTCACGTCCGGCCCCGCCGCGCCACCCCGGCGCGGCGCCACCGAGGAGACGCTGCCATGGGGACCGCCCCCGACGACCACCCGCCCGCCCCACCGGGCGCGGGCGCGCCCCCGGACCCCGAGCGGGTCCTGGCCCGTGTCCGGGCCCTGCTGGCCAAGGCCGAGTCCACCACCTTCCCCGAGGAGGCCGAGGCCCTCACCGCCAAGGCGCAGGAGCTGATGGCCCGTCACTCGCTGGACGACGCCCTCGCCTCCGCCGCCGCGAGCGACGGTGCCGGCACCCGCTCGGCCCGCCCCGGGCGCCGCCGCGTCGAGATCGCCACCCCCTACGTCTCGCCCAAGGTCCACCTGCTCAGCGCCGTGGCCCGGGCCAACCGGTGCGAGGCGGTGTGGCTGAGAGACGACGCCGTCGTGGTCGTCTTCGGCTTCGAGGTCGACCTGGAGGCCGTCGAGCTGCTCTTCACCTCGCTGCTGGTCCAGGCGACCGCGGCCGCGCTCGCCGCCGGCCCGCGGACCGACCGGTCCGGACGCAGCCGCACGCGGTCGTTCCGGTCGTCGTTCCTGGTGTCGTTCGCCGCCCGGATCGGCGAGCGCCTGGTCGAGGCCACCGCCGCCGCCGAGGAGGTGGCCGCCGCCGAGGCCGGGGCCGGCCTGGTCCCCGTGCTCGCCGACCGCAGCGAGGCGGTGCGGGCCGAGCGCGACGCGGCCTTCCCCCGGGTCCGCACGGCGCGGACCACCGTGACCAACGGCGAGGGTTGGTCCGCCGGTCGCCGAGCCGCCGACCGGGCCAGCCTCGACGGCCAGGGCCGGGTGGCGGGGCGCGCCCCGCGCGCCCTCGACCGCTGACCGCCGCCGGCACGCCGACTGCCGCTCCGCTCCTCTCCTCTCCTCAGCGCCCCTTCCACTCGGGCGGCCGACCCTCGGCGGCGGCCGCCCGACCCTCGGCGGCGTCCTCGGTGCCGGCGGCCACGCGGCGCATCGTCTCGCCGAAGCGCACGGCCTCGGAGAACGAGAGGCGCTGGCCCCGCCAGGCCATCTCCTTCGTGGCACGGGCCGCGAGCGGCGCCGCCTCGCACAGCGTGTCCGCCCACGCCCGCGCGTCGGCGAGCAGGTCGTCGTGGGGGACCACCCGCCAGGCCAGCCCGATCTCGTGAGCGCGGGCGGCATCGATGCGCTGCCCGGTCAGGAGCAGCTCCATGGCGTTGGCCCAGCCGAGCCGCTCGGGCAGGCGCAGCGCGCCGACGATGGTGGGCACGCCGATGCGCACCTCGGGGAAGGCGAACGAGGCCCGGTCCGACGCGATCACGAAGTCGCAGGCCGCGGCCGCGGTGAGGCCGTAGCCGATGCACGGCCCGTTCACCGCGGCGATCGTCGGCTTCCAGATCTCCCAGCCGCTCTCGAACGAATTGGCGGTGGGGATCTCCCAGAACGACCCCGGCCACCGACCCACCGAGCCCTCGCCGTCGCGCAGGTCGGCGCCGGCGCAGAACGCGCTGCCGGCCCCGGTGACGATGGCCACCCACGCGTCCTCCTCCTCGCGGAAGCGGGTCCAGGCGGCGTTCAGCCCCTCGCGCATCTCGCCGTTGATGGCGTTGCGCACCTCGGGCCGGCGGTAGGTGATGGTGGCCACGTGGCCGTCGAGCTCGTAGCCGACGGTGTCGTTCGGGTCGGACATGGCGCCGACGCTACGCCCGGGCGGCCGGGCCCGCGGCCGGCGCCGGCCGACCCGCTGCGGCTCGCGGCGTACCGTGGCGCCATGACGATCGACCGGGGGCGGCTGGCGGATCTGCGGGCACGGGAGGAGGCGTCCTTCCGCGACGCCCACCCCCGCTCGGCCGCGCTGGCCGGCCAGGCGGGCGACCACCTCCTCGGCGGGGTGCCCATGAACTGGATGGCGCGCTGGTCGGGGGCGTTCCCCGTGTTCGTCGCCGAGGCCGAGGGATCGCGCTTCACCGACGTCGACGGTCACACCTACGTCGACCTGTGCCTGGGCGACACCGGGGCCATGACCGGCCACGCCCGGCCCTTCGTCACCGAGGCCCTCGCCGCCCAGGCGTCGCGGGGCCTCACCACGATGCTGCCCACCGAGGACGCGATCTGGGTGGCCGGCGAGCTGGCCCGGCGCTTCGGGCTGCCCGTCTGGCAACTGGCCATGACCGCCACCGACGCCAACCGCTTCGCCCTGCGCCTCGCCCGCCACCTCACCGGGCGCCCGAAGGTCGCCGTCTTCGACTGGTGCTACCACGGCACCGTCGACGAGACGTTCGCGGTCCTCGACGGGGAGGGCCGGGTGGTGGCCCGGCCGGGCAGCACCGGGCCGGCCGTCGATCCCGCGACGACGACGGTCGTCGTGCCGTTCAACGACGTCGCCGCCCTCGAGGCCGCGCTCGCGGCCGGCGACGTCGCCTGCGTCCTGGCCGAGCCGGCCCTCACCAACATCGGCATCGTCCTGCCGGAGCCGGGCTTCCACGAGGCGCTGCGGGCCCTCACCCGCGCGGCCGGCACGCTGCTCGTGATCGACGAGACCCACACCATCTGCGCCGGGCCCGGGGGCTACACGGCGGCCCACGGCCTCGAGCCCGACCTGCTCACCATCGGCAAGCCCATCGGCGGCGGCGTGCCGGCGGCGGCCTACGGCATGACCCGCGACCTGGCCGATCGGCTCGCCGCGTTCGTGGCCGAGCCCGAGACCGACGTCAGCGGCATCGGCGGCACCCTCACCGCCAGCGCGCTGGCGACCGCCGCCGTTCGGGCCACGCTCTCCCACACGCTGCTCGACGAGGACTACGCCCGAACGATCCCGTTGGCGGCCCGCTGGGCCGAGGGGGTGGCCGCGGCGATCGCCGAGCACGGGCTCTCGTGGCACGTCCAGCAGCTGGGCTGCCGGGCCGAGTACTGGTTCTGCCCGCCTCCCCGCGACGGGGCCGAGGCCGCGGCCGCGGTCGACCACGACCTCGACTCGTTCATGCACCTCTACGCGCTGAACCGCGGGATCCTGCTGACCCCGTTCCACAACATGGCGCTCATGGCCCCCACGACCACCGAGGCCGACGTCGACCGGCACTCCGAGGTGTTCGCCGAGGCCGTGGCCGAGTTGGCCGCTCCCGGGTAGCGGTGCGCCTGGTCCCGCGGCGGCGCCGCGAACAGGTCGAGGGCCGGGGCCGACGCCTCACGACCCGCGCCAACCTCCGCTTCGGCCTGGCCACCCTCGCCGGCGGGGCGTTCGAGTACCTCTACCTGGTCCGCCTCAACCCGCCGTCGGCCTCGATCGACGTGGGGCCACCCGCGGTCGCCGCCATGATCATCGGGCTCGTCGTGTTGAGCGCGATCGACTGGCAGCTGAACTCCCGCCGTCTCCTGCGGCCGGTCGAGGCGTGGCTCACCGAGGACCCGCCGGCCACCGTCGAGGACCGGGAGCGGTGCTGCGGCTGCCCTGGAACATGGTCACCCGGTCGGTACCTCCACTGGGTCCTGCCGCCGCCCGTTCAGGGCGCTCATGGCCGGTCTCGGCTCGCCGAGGAGGCCATCGGTCGAGTGGTCCTGGCCGTGCTGGTGGGCGGGCTCATCACCTGCGCGCTCGGCTACTTCCTGATCGAGCGGGACCTGCGGCCCCTCACCGCCCGGGCGCTGACCGGCGTGCCACCGGGCCGGGCCCGGCGGCTGTCGCTCACCGTCCGCCTGCTGCTCGGCTGGGCCCTCGGCTCGGCGCTGCCGGTCTGCGGCATCCTGCTCGTGCTCGTGGGCCCCCGCGACGTCTCGGGCAACTTCCGGGTATCGGTCACCTTCCTCTGCCTCGTCGTGCTGATCGCCGGCGGCCTGCTCATGCTGGCGACCGCGGGCTCCGTGGCCGAACCGCTCACCGACCTGCGCGAGGCCCTCGACGAGGTGGGCGACGGTGACCTCGACGTCACCGTGGACGTCAACGACGGCGGCGAGATCGGCGAGCTCCAGGCCGAGTTCAACCACATGGTCGAGGGCCTGCGCGAGCGCCGGCGGCTCGAGGACCTGTTCGGCCGCCACGTCGGCGTGGAGGTGGCACGGTACGCGCTCTCGCAGCAGGCCGGGCGCTCGGCGCAGATCAAACAGGCCAGCGCGCTGTTCGTGGACGTGATCGCCAGCACCCGGCTCGCCGTCGAGCTGCCGCCGGTCGAGCTGCTGGCCATGCTGAACTCGCTGTTCGACGTCACCGTCCGGGTCGTGACCGGGCACGGCGGCTGGGTCAACAAGTTCGAGGGCGACGGGGCCCTGTGCGTGTTCGGCGCCCCCGGCGAGCAGCCCGACCACGCCGACCGGGCACTGGCCGCCGCCCGCGAGCTGCGGGCCGAGGTCGCCGCCCTCGCCGGCGAGTGGCCCCGGCTCGACGTCGGCATCGGGGTGTCGTCGGGGCGGGTCGTGGCCGGCAACGTCGGGGCCGAGGAGCGCTACGAGTACACGGTGCTCGGCGACCCGGTCAACGAGGCCGCCCGGCTCACCGACGAGGCGAAGCGGCGCCCCGCCCGCGTCCTGGCCGGCGGCGCCGCGGTCGCCGCGGCCTCCGCGGCCGAGCGTCGCCGCTGGGAGCCCTGCGGCGAGCTCGCCCTCCGGGGCCGCGACGGGCCGACGGAGTGCTGGGCCCCCGTGCGGCCGTGACCGGCCGTCGGCCCCCGGTACGCGGCCTCCGTGGGCATTGGTGGGGGAGCGGGCGGCGCCGGTAGCGTCGAAGGCCTGTCGCCGACGCCCGGAGGATCCGGAATGCCCGAAGCAGTGATCGTTGCCGCCACTCGCAGCCCCATCGGCCGCGCCAACAAGGGGTCGCTCGTCGAGATGCGGCCCGACGACCTGGCCGCCCAGGTGGTGGAGGCGGCGCTCGCCCAGGTGCCCCAGCTCGACCGCAACGACGTCGAGGACCTGCTCATGGGCTGCGGCCAGCCCGCGGGCGAGTCCGGGTACAACATCGGCCGCGTGGTGGCCATCCTCGCCGGCATGCCCGACGTGCCCGGCACCACCGTCAACCGGTACTGCTCGTCGTCGCTGCAGACCAGCCGCATGGCCATGCACGCCATCAAGGCCGGTGAGGGCGACGTGTTCATCTCCGCCGGCGTCGAGACGGTCAGCCGCTTCCTGGTGGGCATGTCCGACGGCGCCCCCGGCAGCACCAACGGCCTGTTCAACGACGCCATGGCCCGCACCGCCGAGCGCTCGGGCGAGGGCTCGTCGTCGTGGGAGCCCCCCGCCGGCCTCCCCGACGTCTACATCGCCATGGGTCAGACCGCCGAGAACGTGCGCCAGCTCAAGGGCGTGGCCCGCGACCGCATGGACGAGTTCGCCGCCAACTCCCAGCAGCGGGCCGTGGCCGCCCAGGAGCGGGGCTTCTTCGAGCGGGAGATCACCCCGATCACCCTGCCCGACGGCACCGTCGTGTCGAAGGACGACGGCCCCCGCCCCGGCACCACCAAGGAGAAGCTCTCCGAGCTGAAGCCGGTGTTCCGCCCCGACGGCGAGGTGACCGCGGGCAACGCCTGCCCGCTCAACGACGGCGCCGCCGCCCTCGTCATCATGAGCGACACCAAGGCCGCCGAGCTCGGCGTCACGCCCCTGGCCCGCATCGTGAGCACGGGCGTCTCGGGCCTGAACCCCGAGATCATGGGCCTCGGCCCCATCGAGGCGTCGAAGCAGGCGCTCGCCCGCGCCGGCATGACCATCGACGACATCGACCTCGTCGAGATCAACGAGGCCTTCGCCGCCCAGGTGCTGCCGTCGGCCGACGAGCTCGGCATCGACCTCGACAAGCTCAACGTGAACGGCGGCGCCATCGCCCTCGGTCACCCCTTCGGCATGACCGGCGCCCGCATCACCGCCACGCTGATCAACGGCCTCGAGGACGCCGACAAGACGTTCGGTCTCGAGACGATGTGCGTCGGCGGCGGCCAGGGCATGGCCATGATCATCGAGCGCCTGTAGCCGCCCCGGCTCCCCGCTCGACCCGGTCGGTCACGGCGCCCGCAGCCCCGGCTGCGGGCGCCGTCGCGCCCGGGCCGGCTCAGTAGTAGGGGTTGGCGCCGCCGGCGTGGTCGGTGACGTCGACCACCTCGGTGATCTCGGGGATGGCGGCCCGCAGGGCCCCCTCGATGCCGTTGCGCAGCGTGGCGGTCGACTGCGCGCAGCCCTGGCAGCCACCGCTGAGGCGGAGCTCGACCGTGCCGGTCGCCTCGTCGAAGCGGACCAGGTCGGCCCGGCCGCCGTGGCTGGCGATGCTCGGGTTGATCTGGCCCTCGAGCACCTGCACGATGCGCTCGGCGGGGGTGCCGTGCAGGTCGAGGGCCGCGGGCGCCTCGGGCGCCGGCGGCGTGTTGGGGTTGTCCATCATGAGGCCGGGGTTGAGCAGGTCGCGGTTGACGTCGAGGGTGGCGCCCGACAGCGCGTCGACGCTGTCCGACGGGACCACGACCGCGAGCTCGCCCACGGTGAAGTGCCGGTCGCCGGCGCCGGCCTCGCCGACGGCCTGGAAGTACAGGTCGTAGACGTACTCGCCGCGGTCGACGCCCATGACCTCGACCCACAGGGCCAGCCCGTCGGGGTCGGCCTCGGCGGCGAGCAGGTCGAGCACCCTCCGCTGGGCCTTCTCGCTGACGGCCAGCACGGGACCGGTGGTGGTGGCGTCGGGGGTCAGGTCGGTCGTGGCCATCGCGCCAGGATACGAGCGCACTCCCCGACGCCCCCACCCCACCGCGCCCAGCGCGCCCGCCCCACCGCGCCCGACGCCCCCACCCCGCCACCCCGCCACCCCCCCCGGTTCTGTGTACAGAGTCCGCGCCGCCAGCGCGCGGTTCCTGTACACAGAACGAGAGGGGTGTGGGGGGTCGGGTCAGAAGGCGCCGTGGCGGCCCTCGCCGCCGGCGAAGCGGCCGGCCCCCTCGGCGGTCTCGCCCGAGCGGATGACCTCGAGTCCCAGCGTGGTCTCGACCGCGAGCGCCTCGTCGAGCGGGAGCCCCCACTGGCGCTCGCTGCTCTCACGGTCCGAGCGCAGGCAGCGCTGCGGGAAGGCGGCCAGCTGGTGCGCCAACTCGACCGCGGCGTCGAGCGCGCCGCCGGGTCCGGTGAGGCGGTTGGCCAGGCCCATGCGCCGCGCCTCGTCGCCCGACACGCCCCGGCCGGTGAGGATGAGGTCCAGCGCGTGGCTCTGGCCGACGAGCCGGGGGAGCCGGACGGTGCCGCCGTCGACGAGGGGGACGCCCCAGCGCCGGCAGTAGACGCCGAACACGGCGTCGTCGGCGGCGACCCGCAGGTCGCACCAGCAGGCCAGCTCGAGCCCACCGGCCACCGCGTGGCCCTCGACCGCGGCGATCACGGGCTTGGACAGGCGCAGGCGGGTGGGGCCCATGGGCCCGTCGCCGTCGGGCGCGACCCGGTTGCCCCGGCCCTCGGCGATGGCGGTGAGGTCGGCGCCGGCGCAGAACGTGCCGCCGGCGCCGGTCAGCACGGCGACGGCGAGGTCGTCGTCGGCGTCGAAGCCCCGGAAGGCGTCGGCCAGGGCCGCGGCGGTGGGGCCGTCGACCGCGTTGCGCACCTCGGGGCGGTCGATCGTGACGACGGCGACCGGCCCGTCGACCTCGGTGCGGACGGTCACGTGCGCCGCCGCTCCGATCGCGGCGCCGGACCGACGCTGGGCCCACCGGCGAAGCACTGCGCGATCGCCAACCACCCGGTGGCGAGCGCGCCCTCGGCGACGAGCTCGGTGTCGGCGACATGGCGACGCTGGGTGACCACGAGACAGAAGTCCTCGGCGGGCCCGGACACGCGATCGGCCGCGCCGGCGTCGCCCCAGGTCCAGGTGGTGCCGCTCGGCGCGGCCAACTCGACCCGCACGTCGCCCGTCGGTGGCTCCTGGCCGCGCACGACGTAGCTGAAGCCCCGGGTTCGCACCCCGAGGTCGGCGACGTGGCGCAGGCGGTCGGTGGGGGGCCGCTCGGCGTCGAGGGCGTCGACCACGTCCTGGCCGTGCGCCCACGTCTCCATCAGGCGGGCGGTGACGAACGAGCGGGCCCCCATGGACGGCCCGTACCAGGGCAGCCGGGCCTTCGGGTCCAGCGGGGCCGCCGCGGCGAGCAGCGCGGCCCGCTGCTCGCGCCACCACGCCAGCAGGTCGGCGGGCGGCAGCGTGCGCCCGCGGACCTCGGTGCGCTCGAGGAACGCGGTGACGTCGCCGCCGAGGGCCTCGGCCAGGTCGGCGGCGAAGCGCTCGGGGTCGGTGATGGCGGCCGTGGCGGCCTCGTCGAAGTAGGCGAGGTGGCCGATCTGGTCCCGTACCGCCCAGCGGGGCGAGGCGGTCGGCGTGTCCCACGCCGCCCCGACGAGGTCGGCCACCACCGCGTCGAGCGCGGCGTGCTCGGCGGCGAGATCGGCGCAGAGGTCGCGGAGGTCGTCGGGAGGGGGAGCGGAGCCGTCGGCCACCCCGCGAGCATGGCAGGCTGGCGCCGTGGACGACGCCCTGCTGGCCGACGGGACCTACGACGTGCTGGTGGTCGGTGCCGAGCCGGCGGACGACGCCGTCGCCCTCGACCTGACCGTGGTGGCCGGCGAGGCCAAGGGTGAGGTGGTCACGGTGCGCGCCACCGGGATGGTGGGCGACCCCGTCTCGTTGCTCGGGCTCCCGGCGACGCTCACCGTCGTCGACGGCGCCCCCACCGTCCGCCTCGAGCCCTGAGCCTCCCCGCCACCGCCCCGACCGCGTCGGCGCTCAGCCGGGGCGGCGGGCCACGCCCCGCACGGTGGGGCGCAGGATCGCGGGCGCCCTGGGCATGGCCTGGCGGCGCTCCCGGTCCACCTCGAGGCCGGCCTCGGTGATCGAGCGCTCGCTCGAGCGGGTGAGGTGGCAGTTGCCCGCGAGGCGCTTCCACACGGGCTCGATGCGGTGCTGCCAGCGCAGGGTGCGAGGGGTGTCGATCGCCGCGACGTGCTCGAGGTAGACGAACCGTCCGGCCGGGCGCAGCACCCGGCGGACCTCGGCGAGCACCGCGTCGACGTCGGGCACCGAGCAGAGCACCAGGGTGGCCACGACGGCGTCGGCCGAACCGTCGGGCAGGCGCAGGTCGTCGGCGTGGCGGTCGAGCACCTCGACGTGGTCGGGGCCGGCGTCGCGGCGGCGGCGCTGCTCCCGGACCCGGGCCTCCAGCCGGGACCGCATGTGGGGGTCGGGCTCGGTGAGCACCAGCCGGGTCACGGCCACCGGGTACCAGCGCAGGTTGTGGCCGGTGCCCGCCCCCAGCTCGACCACCTCGCCCCGCAGGTCGGCCAGCAGCTCGCGGCGCCAGTCCGCCAGCCCGGCGGCCTCGACCCCGGCGGTGAAGCGGTCGTAGGTGGCGGCCATCAGCCTCGGCATGACCTGCACCGTAGGCCCGGAAATGCCCCGACCGGCGCGTCGCCCGGTGACCAGACTGGGTCGATGGCCCACCCCTACTGGCCGTTGTTCGACCTGGTCGTGCGCACGCCCCGGTTGGAGCTGCGGCCGCCCACCGACGACGACGTGCTGGCGCTGGTCGAGCTGAGCGACCGGGGGGTCCACGACCCCGCGTGGATGCCGTTCGCGATCCCGTGGACGGACTGGGACCCGCCCGTGCGCCGCCGCAACACGCTGCAGTGGTGGTGGCGCCAGCGGGGCGACTGGCAGGCCGAGAAGTGGATCCTCGGTCTGCAGGTCAGCGAGATCGGGCCGGACGGCACCCGCACCGTCGTCGGCGCCCAGGACCTGCTCGGCGACGACTTCGCCCGCTCGCGCACGGTCAGCACCGGTTCGTGGCTGGGACGGGCGCACCAGGGCCGGGGCATCGGCAAGGAGATGCGGGCCGCGGTGCTGCACCTCGCGTTCGCGGGCCTGGGGGCCGAGCGCGCCGAGACCTCGGCCTGGCACGACAACGAGGCGTCCCTCGCGGTGACCCGCGCGCTCGGGTACCGGCCCAACGGGACGCACGTGCAGCTGCGGCGTGACACCTACGACACCCAACTCGACTTCGTGCTGCCCCGGGAGGACTGGGCGGCGGCGCGCCGCGACGACATCGAGATCGAGGGCCTCGACGCGTGCCTCGAGCTCTTCGGCGTCGCCCCCGGACCCGGCCTCTAAGCTCGGCGGGGGCCGTCGCACGCCGCGGCGGGCCGCCAGCGACGCCGGGGGGCGACACGATGCAGCGACTCAGTGGCCTCGACGCCGGCTTCCTCTCCATGGAGACGCCGACGAGCCCGATGCACGTGGCGGGGCTGGCCGTGTACGACCCCTCCGAGGTCGAGGGGGGCTGGTCGGTCGACCAGGTGAAGCAGGTCTACTCGCAGCGTCTCCACCTGGCCGCGCCCTTCCGGCGCCGTCTCGTGAGCGTGCCCTTCGGGCTGCACCACCCGCTGTGGATCGAGGATCCCGACTTCGACCTCGACTGGCACATCCGCCACCTCGCGGTGCCGGCGCCGGGTGGCCCCCGCGAGCTGGCCGAGTTGGCGGGCCACCTGGTGGCGCTGCCGCTCGACCGCGACCGGCCCCTGTGGGAGATGTGGGTGATCGAGGGCCTCGAGCACGGTCACGTGGCGGTGCTGTCGAAGGTGCACCACGCCGCCATCGACGGCGCGTCGGGCAACGAGATCACCGTCGCCACCCTCGACCTCGAGCCGGACCCACCTCCCACCCCGCCGCCGGACGAGCCCTGGGAGCCCGAGCGGGTGCCGAGCGACGCCGAACTGTTGAGCTACGCGGCCACGTCGCTCGCCCGCCAGCCGTTCCGGGTGGCCCGGGCCAGCGCCCGCACGCTGCGGGCCACCGTGGACCGCCAGCGCCTGCCCGGTCACCCCGGAACCACGCCGCCACCGTCGATGTTCAGCGCGCCCCGCACGTCCATCAACACCGCCATCACGGGCCACCGCACCTACGCGATGGCGACGCTGTCGCTGTCGGAGGTGAAGGCGGTCAAGAACACCTTCGGCGTCACGGTGAACGACGTGGTCCTGGCGCTGTGCGGCGGGGCCCTGCGCCGCTACTTCGACGGACGGGGCGAGGTGCTCGACGGTCCGCTCGTGGCCATGGTCCCGGTGTCGGTGCGCACGAAGGACCAGGAGGGCACGCTCGGCAACCGCGTGTCGTCGATGCTGGCCACGCTCGCCACCGACCGGGACGACCCGGTCGAGCGCCTCCACGCCATCCACGAGGCCATGGCGACGGGCAAGGAGCGCCACGCGGTCGGCGCCGACGCCCTCCAGGACTGGGCCGAGTTCGCGGCGCCGGCCCTGCTCGGCCGGGCGGCCCGGCTGTACTCGGGCATGCGCGTGGCGGGGATGCACCGGCCGGCGTTCAACGTCACGATCTCGAACGTCCCCGGCCCGCCGTTCCCGCTGTACTCGGCCGGCGCCCGCCTGGTGGCCAACTACCCGGTCGGGCCCATCTTCGACGGCGCGGGCCTGAACATGACCGTGATGAGCTACCAGGACAGCATGGACTTCGGGCTGTTGGCCTGCCCGGACGTCCTCGCCGACGTCTGGTCGCTGGCCGACGGCCTGGCCGACGCCCTCGCCGAGCTGACCAAGGCGGCCGAGACGGCGAACGAGGCCGCCCGCGGTCCGAAGGGGTCCGGGGGCGCCTCGGGCGCGAGGCGGCGCTAGCCCTCCGGGGGCGGGGCCGCGGCCACGCCGTCGCGCAGCCGCTGCGCGAACGCCGCCATCTCGGCGTCGTCGGCGTACGGGTGGCGCGGCCAGAAGAACCCCTTCAACCCGTCGCGGGGGTTGCGGGGCACGACGTGGACGTGCAGGTGCGGGACGCTCTGGCTGATGCGGTTGTTCAGGGCCACGAACGAGCCGGCGGCGCCGAGCGCGTCCTGCATCACCGCGGCGAGCTGGCGGGCGCGGCCGAACACGGGCCCGAGCAGGGGTGGGGGGAGGTCCACCAGGGTCTCGTGGTGGGACCGGGGCACGACGAGGGTGTGGCCCGGGAAGAGGGGGCGCTGGTCGAGGAACGACACCGTGTGGGCGTCCTCGGCCACGACGTGGGCGGGGAGCTCGCCGGCGACGATGGCGCAGAACACGCACGCGGGCATGGCGCAGGATGCCACGGCGCCGGGCCGGGGGCCTCGACCGCGTACGATCGGCGACGCCATGGCGGACGAGCAGGACACGGACGGGCCCGGGTCGGTGCCCCGCGACGAGGAGGCCGGCGTCGGCCGCGAGGGAGGCGGGCGCGAGGGAGGCGGGCGCGAGGCCCCGGACCTCGAGTTCGAGGAGCCCGAGCCTCCGCGGGCGCTGCCGGGCGCCGACTCGCCCTTCGCCCCGGTGCTCTGGCTCGTCGACCGGGTCGCCACCCGGGTGTTCGGCCAGCCCACCACCCTGCGCTGGTCGGCGACGCCGGCCGACGCCCTGCGGGGCGAGGTCGAGGTGGTCACCGTCGGCGTCCCCGCCATGCGCATGGCCGGGCTGCGCCTCGAGCGGGTGGTGGGCCGGGTGGAGCGGGCCCGGATCCAGCCGGGTCTGGTGCCCCGCCTGCGGGGCGGGCCGGTCTCGGTGAAGGCGACGGTCACCCAGGAGAGCGTCGACCGCTGGGTGGGCTCGGCCAACCTGCCCCTCCGGCTCGAGCTGACCGCCGACGGGATCCTCTCCAGCACCGGCATCGGCTCGCTGCGGGTGGGCCACGTCCTCACCGAGCTCGAGGTGGGTGGGCGCTGGCTGCGGCTGCGTCCGCGTCAGGTGGCGGCCCGGGAGCTGCCGGCGTCGATCCGCCAGTTCCTCGTCGGCAACCTGCCGCTGCCGCCCCTGCCCGCGGGCGCCCGCCTGGCCCACGTGGCCCACGCTCCCGGCGAGCTGGCCGTGCGGGTGGCGCTGGAGGACATCGACGAGGCCATCACCCCGGGGCTCCCGGGGCGGATGCAGCGCCGACTGGGCGGCCGGTGAGGGGTCGGCTGGGCGGCCGGTGAGGGAGCGGTCCCGGGGCCGCCGCGCCCGGGCCCTTTCCCGGGCGTCGGCGTCGGCGTAGGGTCGGCGCGGGCTCGCGACCCCCCCCGGCGCCGTTCGGGTCGCCTCTGCGCATCCCACCAGAGGAGGGCCCCGTGGCCGCCATCGAACCGCCGGCGCGGCCGGCACCGCCGTCCCTGCCCGTGCTGGTCGACCGACTCGAGCGCGTGCTCGAGCCGCTCGGCTGGGAGCAGGCGCCCGTCGCGGTCGGCGTCGAGCCCGACGCCGACGTGGTGCTGCTGGTCCCGCCCGAGCCCGCCGACGACCCGATCGGCGCGATGGTGGGGCTCGAGGCGCCCGCCGCCTGGATCGCCTTCGGGGTGGTGGCCAGCGGACGGGTGCACGACCTCGTCGACGAGGGCGGTCGCCGGGCGGCGCGGCGGCGGCCCACGGAGCGGCGGGCCCGGTTCGGTCACTTCGTCGACCGCGACGGTCGGTCGACCTCGTACGTGCGCCTGCTCGGCGAGCGTCCCCGCGTCGAGCGGGGGTCGACCGCCGGTCGGGTGGACGACGTCTGCCGCCGGGTGCTCGGCCTGGCCACGCCCCCGCCCGCGTTCCCGGTCGAGCACCTGTGGGCGGTGCGGTGGCTGGAGCGGCTGGCCGGACGGGCCGAGGTGGCGCCCGGCGACGTGTCGTCGTGGGGCCGCGTGGCCGCCTGCCATGTCGCGTGCCCGCCGGGACCGGGGCGGCCCTCGGTCGGCGACCTGATCCGGGCGGGCCGGGTGCAGGCCCGCCGCTCGCCGTGGGAGGTGCAGCGGGTCGACGCGGCGGCCGGCCGGCGCCGGTTCGCCGGGGTGTCCCCGGCCGCCGCCGCCTGGATGGACGCGGGCATGTTCTCGCGGTGGGTGCTGATGGACGCGCCACCGCTGTCGCTGCTGCGGGCGGTGGTGGCCGCCGCCGTGCCGGCCGACGTCGCCGCGGCCGTGGACGAGGCCCTCGACGGGTGGGGTCTCCCCTAGGGTGGCGGGCCGGGGCGCGGCCCCGAGACGGCAGCAGCGAACAGGAGCGCAGGCGATGAGCGACCCGAACGACCCGACACAGGCCGGCGGCGTCCCCACCCCTCCCGCCGGCACGCCCCCGGTGGGCGCGACCGGGTCGGGCGGGACCGGCGCCGGTGGTGCCGTGCCGCCCGAGCCGCCGCCGACGGTCGCCTCGTCGGTCTACGCCGATCCGCCCACCACCCCCCTGGACCCCGGTGGTGCCGTGCCGCCCGGCGGGCCGGGTGGGCCCGGGGGGCCGGGTGGAGGCGACGGCCCGCCCCCCGACGACCAGCCACCGGACGACCGCTGGAAGATCTACGCCCTCGTCGGCCTCGCCGTGGTCGTGATCGCCCTGTTGATCGGCGGCATCGTCTTGAGCCAGTCGGGCGACGACGGCGGCGACGACACCACCACCACGTCGTCGTCCAGCACCACGTCGTCCACCACGTCGTCCACCACCACCTCGACGACGAGCACGTCCACCACGACGACCACCGCCCCCACCACCACGACGGCCCCGACGACCACGACCGCGGCCGGGCCCGCGGGCGCGGCCACGCCGGAGGCGGCGGCGGCCAGCCTGTACGACGCGTGGAGCGCCAACGACCGGGACAACGCCGGCCAGTTCGCCGATCCGGGTGCCGTGCAGACGCTGTTCTCCCGCGACGGCGTGGGCAACGACCTGGGCTTCGACGGGTGCACCGCGGGGCGCGCCGGCACCTTCGACTGCACGTACAGCAACGACAGCGAGACCGTGGTCTTCGAGGTCGACCCCGTGCCCAGCGGCTACCGGGTCACCGGCGTCTCGTTCCCGAACGACTGACCCGGAGCCCTCGGGCCGACCGGGCGGGCGGAGCGGGCTCCGTGCCGACCCCCTGACCGCGCGGGGCGGCGCGGGCCGCGGTGCGCGTCGAACGCGGTCGCGACCCCTGCCGGGTGGCGATGTAGACATCTGACGTCAATGATGTAAACATGACCGCGTCGGGGTCGCGGCTCGAAGGGGTCGGGACCTCGGCCCGGCACCGGTGGGGGGCACCGGTGACGCGACGGGAGGGAAGCGGGGGGACGATGACGGTCCGGAGCGTTCTGGCGGTGACGATCGTCGCTGCCCTCGTGTCGGCCACGGCCGGCGTCGCCGGCGCGCAGGGCACCCCTGACGCGACCGTCGCCACCACCAGCGCCGCGACGGGTCCGGCGACCCCCGCGACGACGACGCCTCCGGCCGCCGCGCCCTCGGAGGAGGAGCCGAGCGGCTCGGCGCCCACGGCCACCCCGCCGACGACGGCCGCGCCCGACCCGGTCGAGCCGCCCGGCGAGGTGCTCGCGTCGGACGACCCGATCGCCGGCAGCTACATCGTCGTGCTCGAGGACTCGCTGAGCGTCGCCGCGACCCACGACGCCGCCGAGGTGGCCACCGACCTCGGTGGCGAGGTGACCGAGCGCTACCACCATGCACTGTCGGGGTTCGCGGTCGAGGGCCTCTCCGCGGACGGGGCCGGCGAGCTCGCGGCCGACCCACGCGTCGCCTACGTCGAGGAGGACGGCGTGGTGCACGCGGACCAGTCGGCGCCGACGATCGGCGCCGAGGCGGTCCAGACGAACCCTCCCTGGGGCCTCGACCGCCTCGACCAGCGCGACCTGCCCCTCGACCACCGGTACGACCACGTGGTCGACGGCGAGGGGGTCACCGCCTACATCATCGACACCGGCATCCGCATCAGCCACGAGGAGTTCGGCGGCCGGGCCCGGGTCGGGGCGGACTTCGTCAACGACGGGCGCGACGGCATCGACTGCTCGGGCCACGGGACCCACGTGGCGGGCACGGTGGGGGGCGAGACCTACGGCGTGGCCAAGGCGGTGGACCTCGTCGCGGTGCGCGTCCTCAACTGTGGCGGATCGGGGAGCAGCTCGGGGGTCATCAAGGGCATCGACTGGGTGACGGCGCACCACTCGGGGCCGTCGGTGGCCAACATGAGCCTGGGTGGCGTGCGGTCCGCTGCGACCAACGACGCCGTCACCGCATCCATCGACTCGGGCGTCGTCTACGTGGTCGCCGCCGGCAACAGCAGCGCCGACGCCTGCGCCTTCTCGCCGGCGTCCACGCCGCGGGCGCTCACCGTGGGCTCGACGACCTCGTCCGACGCCCGGTCGTCCTTCTCGAACGTCGGGAGCTGCGTGGACCTGTTCGCCCCGGGCTCGTCGATCAAGAGCGCGTGGTCCACGAGCGACACGGCCACCAGCACCGTCAGCGGGACCTCGATGGCGTCGCCCCACGTCGCCGGCGTCGCTGCCCTCTACCTCGGGGTGCATGCCGGTCTGTCGCCGGACCAGGTCGCCGCCGCGCTGCGGTCCGACGCCACTCCGGACAAGGTCACCGGGGCGGGCACCGGCTCGCCCAACCTGCTCGCCCACACCGGCGAGGTCGTCATCCTGCCGTCGCTCACCGTGCGCCTGGACGCCGCCCCGAACGACGCCCAGGACTTCCGGTTCACCGGCTGCCAGGTCGCGAGCGGCAACTGCTCGGCGGTCGACCTCGACGACGACCTGGATCCGACCCTGCCCGGCTCCGAGACGTTCCAGCAGCTCGCCCTCGGTGACTACACGATCAGCGTGGACGACGTCGCGCGCTGGCACCTCACGGCGGTGTCGTGCACCGGCGACCACACGGTGGATCTGGCCGCCCGGCGGGTGACGGTCTCGCTGGCGGCCGACGCCCCGACGACCTGCACGTTCACCGAGGCGAGCGCCGCCATCACGATCGTGCACGACTCGCAGCCCGACGACGCCCAGGACTTCACGCTCACCCGGTGCGGGCCGAGCGGATGCGAGGACGTCGTCCTCGACGACGACGGCGACCCCACCGCGCCCCACCGGGTCACCGCGGCGGGGCTCGAGCCGGGCGCGTGGACCATCCACGAGACGTCGCCCACCGGATGGGTGCGCACCGGGCTCGCCTGCGACGGCGACCACGTCGCCGACCTCGATGCCGGCGACGTGGCCTTCACGCTCGACGGGACCGAGCACCTCACGTGCACGTTCACCGACGCGCAGGCCGCCATCACGATCCGGGCCGACTCGTCACCGAGGGCGGCCCAGGACTTCACCTTCACCGGGTGCGGCGACCTCGGGTGCAGCGAGTTCTCCCTCGACGACGACGCCGACCCCACCCTCTCGGACCGGGTCACCCACGCCGGCGCCCTGCCCGGCACGTACGTCATCGAGCAGGCCGCGGTGCGGGGTTGGGGGCTCACCGGCCTGTCCTGCACCACCGGGGAGCAGGTCGACCTGGCGGCCCGGAGGGTGACCATCACCCTGACCGCCGGCGAGCGGACGACCTGCACGTTCGCCAACCACGAGACCACCATCACCGTGGTCGAGGACGCGGCGCCGGCCGACGGCCACGACTTCGGGTTCACCGGTTGCGGGCCGTCGGGCTGCGGCGACTTCCGCCTCGACGTCGGCGGCGACGACACCCTCGACGACCGCACCAGCGCCACGGCCCTCGACCCGGGCAGCTACCGGGTGACGTCCCACCCGCTCGCGGGCTGGGACCTGACCGACCTGGCGTGCAGCAGCGGCGAGACCGTCGATCTCGCCGCCGGCGAGGTCCACATCGCGCTCCAGGCGGGTGAGCAGACGACCTGCACGTTCACCCACCGCTCGACCGCGATCACCATCGTGCAGCAGACACCACCCTCGAACGAGGCCGACTTCGCGTTCGAAGGCTGCGTGGCCGGCACCGCGGCCTGCGCACCGTTCTCCCTCGACGACGACGCCGACCCCACCCTGCCCGACCATGTGACCGGCATCGGGTTGGCGCCCGGCGCCTACACCGTGACCCAGCGCGGCCAGGAGGGCTGGGACCTGCACTCCCTGGTGTGCGACCACGGTGCCGCGGTCGACCTGGCGGGCCGGACCGCGACGGTCACGCTCGTGCGCCACCAGCACACGACCTGCACGTTCACCGACGTCGACCGGTCGACGCTCACGGTCGTGCCCCACCCGATCGAGCACCGGCCCTACGAGGTGGCGATCGACGACGACGGCAACGTGTGGGGGTCGCTGCCGGACGACGACGCGGTCGTGAAGTACGACCGAACCACCGGCGCGACCACGGTCGTCCCGCTCAGCGGGGTGGACAAGCCCTACGGGATCGTCAACGGTCCGGACGGCAACCTCTGGGCCACCGGGTGGGGGAACGACACGGTCGTCCGCATCGATCCCGACACGGGCGCCTCGACGACGTTCTCGACCGGCGCCGACACCGACCCGTGGGACGTGACCGTCGGGCCCGACGCGAAGCTGTGGATCGCGGGTCGCATCTGCGACTGCATCATCGTCGTCGACCCCGTCACGGGTCGGCGCACGACTCGCCCGGCCGGGGTGAACGACCCGTTCGCGCCGACCGTGGGGCCCGACGGCAACGTCTGGGTGGTCGGCCGCCTCAACGACCGCATCGCCCGCCTCGAGCCCGACGGCGGCCACACCTCGTTCAAGCTCACCGGCATGGACTCGCCCAACGACATCACCGTGGGCGGCGACGGCAACCTCTGGGTGGCGGGCTACGCGAACGACTCGATCGGCCGGGTCGACCCTGCCACCGGCGAGGTCACCAGCTGGGTCCTCACCGACCCGCTGATCAACGGCCCCAACGGCGTGGGCACCGACGCCGCGGGCAACGTGTGGATCGCCGGGGAGCTGAACCACCGCATCGGGCGGATCGACCTCTCCGCCCCGCCCGGGCTGGTGCGGTACGACCTGTCGCCGATCGGTCGCCCGCTGTCGCTGCGGACCGCCGCCGACGGCACCCTGTGGACCGCGGGCTCCGGCGGCGCACACGCCTTGGGCGAGATCGTCCTCCCGGCACCCGACGCCGGGCTCTCGGGCGCGGGTGCCGCCCCCCGGCGGCGCTAGCCGAGCGTGGACTCGCAGCTGCCGGACTGGTTCACGTCCGAGCGGCCACCGCAGGTGGTGCCGAACAGCTCGAGCTTCGAGCCGACCGGGGTGATCAAGAAGAGCTCGTCGCAGGCGCCGTTGTCGCCCGACCCGCAGTCCGCCACGAGCGCGTCGATGGTCGAGCCGCTGTCGGAGGTGGTGCCGCAGGTGCCGTTCGACCCGGGGGCGGTGTCGCCGCAGCTGGCGCCGACGTCTTGTTGGGCCGAGCCCGCCTCGGCCTCGAAGAACAAGAAGTCGCAGCGCAGCAGCTCCTGCGGGTCGCCGTCCGCGGCCTCGCACCGTGACTGCTCGTCGTCGAGCGCGGTCTGGTCGAGCAGCGGCGGCGTGTCCGACGTGCCGGTGCCGGGGTCGAAGGCGGGCACGGTGGTGTTGTCGGGCAGAGTGGTGACGACGTCGTCGGTGGTGGGGGGCGGGTCGTCGCCGCCACCGCCGCTGAGGGCCACCACGAGGACGCCCACGATGAGCACGAGCACGGCCGCGGCCCCGGCGCCGATGGCCCAGACCGGGACCGAGCTGCCCGTCTTCGGGGGCGGGGTGGGCCCGACCGGGCCCGTCGTGTTGGGCGGAGGGGTGGGAGGCACGCCCGGGGCCCCGGCCGACGAGGTGGCGGGAGGGGCGCCGGGAGGCGGCGGCGTCGGGGGAGCCGCGTACGCCCCCGAGACCGGCGGGGGCGTGGTCGTCGGGATGCCCGCGGTGGCCCCCACCACGGTGGCGCCGGGGTCGACCGGCGGGGGAGTGGTCGTGGGGATCCCGGCGACCCCGCCGACGATGGTGCTGTCCGGGTTCGGCTCGCGCAGCGCCTGCATGGCCCGGGCGCCGAGCTCGCCGCAGCTCTCGTAGCGGTCGGCGGGGTCCTTGGCCATGGCGGTGGCGATGACGGTGTCGACCCCGGCGGGCAGCGTGGGCACCACGTCGGTGGCCTTGGGGGCGTCGCGGGTGAGGTGGGCGCCGATGATGGCCTGCACCTCGCCGGTGAAGGGCGGCTGGCCCGTGAGGCACTCGTAGAGCAGGCAGCCGAGGGCGTACTGGTCGCTGCGCCCGTCGAGGTCCTTGCCCTGGATCTGCTCGGGCGCCGCGTAGTACAGCGTGCCGAGGAACTGGCCGACCTGGGTGAGGCTCTGCTCCGCCGCGGTCTCCTTGGTGAGCCCGAAGTCGGCGAGGTAGATGTGGTCGGTCTCACCGCCCGGGCAGAGCACGTTGCCGGGCTTGACGTCGCGGTGCACGAGGCCCGACTGGTGGGCGAGGTCGAGCGCGCTGGCCACCTGGGCGACCACGTTGGTCGCCTCGGCGGGCGACAGCGGCCCCGCCTTCAGCTTCTCCTTGAGGTCGACGCCGTCGATGTAGCGCATGGCGATGTAGAGGTGGCCGTCGGCCTCGCCGGCGTCGTACACGGGGACGATGTTGGGGTGGTGGTCCAGCTGCACCGCCAGCAGCGACTCGCGCTGGAAGCGGTCGCGGAACGCGGGGTCGGCGCTCAGCTCGGCGCGGAGCACCTTGAGGGCCACCTTGCGTCGCAGCGCGGGACGGAGGTCCTCGCCCAGGTAGACGGTGGCGAACCCTCCGGAGCCGATGACCTCCAGGATGCGGTAGCCGGCGAACTCGGCGCCGACCTCGAACGTGTTGGACATCGCTCCCTCTCGCTCAGAACTGCCCGGCTCGCCCGGGGGCGAGTGTAACGACTGCACCCTCGCCGCTCGGGGCGATGGTGCGCCGGTCAGACGCTGCGGGGAGCGGTGCCGGTTCCCGGCGCCCGGTCAGGGCCGGCCGTAGCCGATGGGGGAGCCGACGTAGCCCAGCGACGCGGTGCGCACGACGTCACCGCTGTGGGGGGCGTGCACGATCATGCCGCCGCCGATGTACATCCCGACGTGGTGGATGGGGCTGCCGTAGAAGACCAGGTCACCGGGCTGGAGGTCGCTCGACGAGACCCGCCGCGTGGCCCCGTACTGCGCCGCCGAGCTGTGGGGCAGCGAGCGACCGGCTCGGGCCCACGCCCACATCATGAGGCCGGAGCAGTCGAAGCCGCTCGGGTCCGCGCCGCCCCAGCGGTAGGGCACGCCCTGCATGCTCATCGCCGCCGCCACGGCGCCCGCCGCGCCGGCAGCCGGCGGGGCCGGGGTGGGTGCGGTGGTGCCGCCGCCGGACCCACCGCCCGAGCCGTCGTCGATCGTGCCGCCTCCGCCGCCGCCACTCGGTGCCGGCGCCTCCGCCGCAGCCTGGGCCGCGGCGGCGTCGATCGCGGCCTGGCGGGCCGCGGCCTCGGCGGCGCGCTGCTCCTCGATCAGGTCCTCGAGCTCGGCGTCGATCTGCGACTGGAGCTGCTGCTGCTCGTCGATCGCCTGCTGGGCGTCGGCCGCCGCCTGGTCGATCTCGGCGACGAGGGCCTCGGCGGCCTGGCGGTTCTCCTCGAGGTCGACCATGCGGTCCTGCACGTCCTGCTCGCGGGCCGCGAGCTGGTCGATGAGCTGGGCGCGGTTGCCGCTGACGCTGTCGAGGTAGCCGAGGCGCACGGGCATCTCGCGCTCGTCCCGGCTCTCCACCGCCACGCTCAGGGCGGAGTTGTCGGGGCCGCCGAGGTAGGCGTCGACCGCGTAGGTCTGGAGCTGGCCCCGGGTCTGGTCCCGCTCGGCGATGGTGGCGTCGAGCCGGGCCTGGGCCTGGCCCTGGCGCTCCTCGACCTCGGCCAGCTCGGCCTCGGCCTCGTTGGCACGGTCGGAGAGGCGCTCGTAGCGGGCGCTGAGCTCGTCGAGGCGGGCGGCGACCTGGCGGGCCTCCTCGCGCTTGTCCTCGATGGGCGACTGGCCGGAGGCGGGCGTGACCGCCGTGGTGGCGACGAGGGTGAGGCCGGCGAGCAGTGCGGTGGCGGCCACGGCCGCACGGCGGCGGGGTGAGGGGCGCGTACGAGGGGCGCGCGTCATGTCGACGGGGTCCGGGCAGCCATGTTGCGAAAGTGTGTCAAAAAGCAACGTCGAATGCCAACACCCCGGGCCGCGGCCCGCCCTCGCCCCACGACGGCGCTCAACCGAGGCGGCGAGGCGAGTCGAACAACAGGGTGCGCTGGCCCAGCAGCACGTGGGTGCCGGGCTGGATGGTGGTGGCATGACCGGGCACCACCGGCGTCCAGTTGGAGCCGCCGTATGCCGTGAAGGTGCCGTTGGCCGACGTGCAATCCGACAGGCGGACGTCCCACTCGTCGAGCTCGATGCGGGCGTGCACCCGCGAGATCGACCGGGTGGGGTCGGCGACGACCAGGGCGAGGGCGTCGCCCGTGCGCACGCTCTCGTCGTTGTCGGGGTCGCGGCCGAGGACGTAGTCGCGGTCGAGCACGTAGCTCTGACCGTCGTCGAGCACCAGCACGCCGAGGGGCGGGCGGGGACCCTGGCGCACGTCGGCGCCGTTGCGGCTGAGCGGCTGGCCGCACGAGGCGCAGTACGCCAGGCGGGGATCGTTGAAGTGCTGCTGGGGGCAGTAGATGCCGGGCACGAGCACGGCGCCGGCCGCCTGGGCCAGCATCGCCGGCGACACCTGGACGGTCGGACCCGACACCGCCGAGTCCCGGTCGGCCAGCGACACGTCGGGCTCGACCGCCTGGCGCTCGAGCGGCGTGATGATCGACGTGGGCGGCAGGTTGGCCATCTGCTCGCCGGTGGGGGGCTCGGCCAGCTGCACCGCGCTCGGCTCGGCCGGCTGCTGGCTCGACATGGCGGCGCGCTTGCCGACCGTGGACGCCGCGTGGAGCGCCGCGCCGAGGGCGATGGCGTGCTTGGGGTGGGCGTCGACGACGACGGGCCGGCCGATCTCGGCGCCGATGAGCTGGCCCACCAGCGGGATCCGCGACGAGCCGCCCACGAGGAGGACCTTGTCGACCTCGGCGGGCTTGACGCTGGCCGAGTCCATCGCACGACGCATCGTGTTGACCGTGTCGACCAGGGTGGGGCGGATGATGGCCTCGAACTCGGCGCGGGTCATGCGCACCCGGGTGACCTTGGAGGGCAGCCACACCTTGATGGAGGCCTCGGTGTCGGAGGAGAGCACCTCCTTGGCGATGGTGCAGTCCTCGCGGAGGGCGACGATGGCCTCGACCGCCTCGGGGTCGTCGGGGTCGAGGTCGTCGAGCGCCCCGTCGGTGGCCTCGTTGACGAAGTTGAGCACCGCCTCGTCGAAGTCGATGCCGCCGAGGCGCTCGATGCCCTCGGGCTCGCCGAGCATCTCGAACGACTCGTCGGTCTTGCGCAGGACCGCGGCGTCGAAGGTGCCGCCGCCGAGGTCGTAGACCGCGAGCACCTCGCCGGCCGCCATCTTCTCGGTCGACGCGTAGTAGATGGCCGCGGCCTCGGGCTCGGAGAGCAGGGCCGTGCCCGGGAGGTCGACCCGGCGCACGGCCTGGGACAGCAGGTCCTTCTTGTACGGGCCCCAGTTGGCGGGGTGGGTGATGGTGACCGAGTCGGGTCGCCCGCCCTCGACGGAGGCCACGGCCTCGGACACGACCTTGAGCAGCCGCTCCGTGAGGGCGTCGGCCGAAAAGGGCGTGCCCCCGAGCAGCAGGGGCGTGGGGTCACCCATGCGCCGCTTGAACTCGCGGGCCATGCGGGACGGGTCGGACAGGCCCCGGTTCAGGGCCGGGTGCCCGATGACGACGGTCCCGTCGGCGCCCACCCAGACGACGGACGGGATGGCGGCGGTGCGGTAGTCGAGCGAGGCGATCTCCACCCGGCCGCCCCTGGCGACGGCGGCTGCGGTGAAGGTGGTGCCCAGATCGACGCCGAGTTGGTAGCTCATTGCGATCCCCTCAAGGGTTCCGACCTTACCCGGCGCGCCACGCAATACCCTGGCGCAACGACCCGGGGACGCTTCCCCGCCGGCCGCGGGGGTCGGGACCGGTGACCAGGAACGGACCGAATGAGCGACTTGGCGGGAACCATCGGGGCGACGGCGGAGATCGCCGGCCGGCGCGGGCGCAGCGACCTGGTCGAGCGGCTCGACCGGGCGCAGCACCAGCGCGTCGCGGGCCTCACCCGGGTCGTGGTCGTCGGCGACTTCAAGTCGGGCAAGAGCTCGCTCGTGAACGCGCTCGTGGGGTTCCCGGCCTGCCCGGTGGACGACGACCTCGCCACTGCGGTGCTGACGTCGGTCGCCCACGCGCCCGAGGCCAGCGCCGAGGTGGCGTACCGCGGCGACGACGACGAGACCGTCCCCGGCCCCCGGGTGCCGCTCGACCAGCTCGGCGAGCTGATCGAGCGCGGCCACCACGAGGGTCGGCCGCTGGCGTCGGTGGCGGTCGGCGTCCCCAGCCCGTTCCTCGCCGGCGGCCTCGAGCTCATCGACACGCCGGTGCTCGGCGGGCTGGAGTCCCCCGAGGCCGTGGCCACGCTGATGGGCCTGCCGTTCGTCGACGCGCTGCTGTTCGTGTCGGACACCTCGCAGGAGTACACGGCCCCCGAGCTCGAGTACCTGCGGCACGCGTCGGGGTCGGGGGCACAGGTCGTCTGCATCATGAGCAAGGTCGACCTCCACCCCCACTGGCGCCGGATCCTCGAGATCGACGAGGGCCACCTCCGCGGCGCCGGGCTCGACCCGCCCCTGCTGGCCACCTCGGCCCGGCTCCACGAGCTGGCCGAGCAGGCGGCGGGCGACCCCGGCTACGTCGACGAGTCGGGCATCCCCGCGCTGCGCCGCCACCTGATCGAGCACGTCGTGATCCCGGCCAACGCCCGCCGCGACCAGGCGGCGGTGGCCGAGGTGGTGGGGGTCCTCGATCAACTCGAGAGCGTGCTGCGGGCCGAGCAGGCCGCCCTGCGGGCCGACCACTCCGGTCCGAGCGCGGACGAGCTCCGGGCCTCGAACGAGCGGGCCTCCGAGCTGCTGGCCGAGGGGGCCCGGTGGCGCCAGGTGCTCGCCGACGGCGTCGAGGACCTGCGGGTCGACGTCCACCACCAGCTCACGCTGCGCCTGCGGGACCTCGGCCACGCCGCCGCCGAGCGGGTCGACGCCGGCGACCCCGCCACCCAGGAGGAGGAGTGGTCGACGTGGGTGTCGCGCCAGGCCGCGTCCGCCGTGTCGGAGTGCTTCCAGCTCGTCGCCCGGCGTGGCCGCGAGCTCGGCGACGACGTCACCGAGGAGCTCACCTCGGCCACCCGGGGGCTCCTCGTGTCGCTCGAGCTCTCGACGTCCAACGAGCCCCGCGACCAGCTGTCGTTCACCTCACACTCGTCGTCGGGCGGCGACGACGAGGACAAGGTGCTCGTGGCCATCGGCGGCGCGTGGGGCGGCATGGAGCCGCTCCTCGGCGTCGCCGGGATGGTCGGCCTCGGCGTCGGGGGCGTCGTCGCGGCGCCGGTGCTGTTGGCCGTCGCCGGCGTCGCCGGCGTGCTCACGGTGGGCCGGGCCTTCCGCCAGGAGCGGCGCAAGGCCATGGCCGCCGAGCGCGAGCGCCTCAAGACCGAGTACCGCGGCTACCTCGACGAGGTCGGGGTGCGCTTCGCCAAGTCGCTCGACGACGCGGTCCGCAGCCTGCGGCGCCAGCTGCGCGACGGAGCCACGTCGCGGCTCACCGAGCTGGCCCGGTCGACGCGCTCTGCCCTCGATGCCTCCGAGCGGGCCGCTAGCGTCGATGACGCCGCCCGGGCCTCCGGTGTGGCGGAGCTGACCGGGGAGCTGGAGCTGGTGGCCGCGTTGCGGGAACAGGCAAGAGGCGACGTGCGTGCGACCATGGGTGCGATGCCCGGGGTCGAGAGGGGGAGCGATGGCTGAGAAGGTCGACGTCAAGATCCCCGGCGTCGGCGGGCTGCGCCTGGTCCGCCGGGGCGACCACAGCACGCTGTACCGGGGGGTGCAGGAGAACTTCAACCGCGAGGTGGCGGTGAAGGTCTTCACGGTGAAGGCACTCGACCGGGCGGCGCAGGCCCGCTTCGAGCAGGAGTGCGCGGCGATGGGCGTCATCTCCGTGCACCCCAACACGCTCACCGTCTTCGACTCGGGGGTCGCCAAGCGCCAGCCGTTCATCGTCACCGAGTGGCTGGGCCGCGGCAACGAGCAGGACCGCCTGGTGCACACGGGCAAGATGGAGTGGCGCGAGGCCGTCGACGTCGGCGTGAAGGTGTGCGGCGCGCTCGAGAGCGCGCACCGTGCCGGGGTCCTGCACCAGAACCTGAAGCCGCACAACATCTTCGTCAGCGCGCTCGGCGAGCCGCTGCTCGGCGACTTCGAGGTGTCGCCGGCGGGGTCCTTCGTCACCCGCAGCGGCGATCCGCGCGACACCCAGCTGCACGCCGCGCCCGAGCTGTTCACCGGGGGTGCGCCCTCGGTCGCGTCCGACATCTACTCGCTGGCCTCGATCGTGGCCACGCTCATCGTCGGCCACCCGCCCTTCGAGCAGGACGAGGAGGAGCCGCTGGTGCGGGTGATCGCGCGCGCCGCGGCGGAGGCGCTGCCCGACCTGCGCACGCAGGGGGTGCCTCCCGGCGTGGCCGGCGTGCTCGAGTGGGCCATGGCCAAGCAGCCGGCCGAGCGCCCGCCCACCGTGCGGGAGCTGGGCCGGTTCCTCCAGGCGGCGCAGCAGGCGGCCGGCCAGACCCCGACGCGCCTGGCCCTGCTCCCGGAGACCGACGCGGACCGTGCGCTGCCCCTGCCGGCGCTGCCCCCGGACCTGCTCACGCCCCGGGCGCGCGCCCTCCCGCCGCGGCGACGCCGCCCCTCGCCGCCGGTCCCGGCCGCCGCTTCCAGCCGCCAGCCCGCCGCCCCGGCGCCGCCGGCCCCTGTCGCGAGCCGCCGCCGGCGCCCGCCGCCAGTCCACCGCCACCGCCACCTCCTGCCGCCCGCCCCGCCGTCGCGGGCGCCCGCGGCGCCGACGCCGGCCGCCCCCCAGGTGCCGGTCCCCTGGCGCCCCCCCCGCCGCCGCCCGCCCCGCCGAGGCGCCGGCGCCCATCGCGCCCGAGCCGGCTGCGCAGCCCCGCCGCCCCCCGTCGAGCCTGCGGCGCCGCGCCGCCCCCCCGGCGCCTGCGCCCGAGGCCCCGCCCGCCGAGCCGGCGCCGCGCCTGTCGAGCCGACGCCCGCCGAGCCGGCGCCGGCGTCGCCGACCCCCGACGAGATCGCGGCTCGGGCCGCGTCCAGCCCCGCGCTCGACATCGACACCGCGCTGCCCCTGGTCACCCAGACCCGGCAGCTCCTGCGGGCGGCCATCGACGCCTACGCCGGGCGACCGGGCGGCGACCGCCTGCGCCAGGCCGAGGCCCGTCTCGACGACCCGTTGCGGGTGGCCATCGCCGGCAAGGTCAAGGCCGGCAAGTCCACGCTGCTCAACGCCCTCGTGGGCGACGAGCTCGCGCCCACCGACGCCGGTGAGTGCACGAAGATCGTCGCCTGGTACACCAACGGCAACACGTACCGGGCCACGCTCTACCCGTCCGGCGACGAGCCCCGCCAGACCCCGTTCTCGCGCGAGCAGGGCGCCATCGAGGTCGACCTCCAGGGGCTCGAGCCCGAGGCGATCGACCGGCTGGTCATCGAGTGGCCGTCGGCGTCGCTGGCGGAGATGACCCTGATCGACACGCCGGGCCTCGCCTCGGTGTCCGAGGAGATCTCGAAGCGCACCGAGGACTTCCTCGCGCTCGAGGGCGACCGCGACACGCCGGCGGACGCCGTGCTCTACCTCATGCGGCACTTCCACCGCAGCGACGCCCGGTTCCTCGAGGCCTTCCACGCCGAGGAGCTGGCCCACCCGTCGCCGGTCAACGCCATCGCCATCCTGTCCCGGGCCGACGAGTTGGGCTCGGGTCGCCCCGACGCGCTCGAGTCCGCTCAGCGGGTGGCCAACCGCTACCGCGGCGACGCCCGCATCCGGCGGCTGTGCCAGACCGTGATGCCGGTCGCCGGCCTGCTCGCCCAGTCCGGGGCCACGCTCCGCGAGGCCGAGTACCAGGCGCTGGCGGCCATCGCGGCGCTGCCCCCCGAGCGCCTCGGCCTGCTCCTGGCCTCGGCCGACCGGTTCGTGGCCGACGACCCCGAGCTCCCGCTCGCCCAGGCCGAGCGCGCCGACCTGGTCCGCCGGCTGGGGCTGTTCGGCGTGGGCCTGGCCGTCCGCCTCATCGCCTCGGGCGAGGCGGCCGACGCCGACACCTTGTCGACCGCGCTGGTCCAGCGCAGCGGCGTCGAGGACCTGCGGCGCGTCCTGATGACCCAGTTCGCCGCCCGGCGGGAGCTCCTCAAGGCCCGGGCCGCGCTCGTCGTGCTCCAGGCGGTCCTGCGGGAGGACCCCGTCGACGCCGCACCCGAGCTGGCCTTCGCCCTCGAGCGGGTGCAGGCCGGCGCCCACGAGTTCACCGAGCTGCGCCTCTTCAACGCCTTCCGCTCGGGCGCGGTCTCGTTCCGCCCCGAGGAGGAGGACGAGGTCGACCGCCTGCTCGGTGCCCACGGCACGTCGCCCGCGGCCCGGCTCGGGCTGGACGACGACGCCGGCCCCGACGCGCTGCGCACCGCGCTGTTCGACACCATCGCGCGCTGGCGGCAGCGGGCCGAGAGCCCCATGACCTCCCGCGACGTGGCCGACGCCGCCGGCGTCCTCGTGCGCAGCTGCGAGGGGATGCTCCAGCTCCTGTCGGTGCCGACGGGCTGAGGCCGCACCGGGTGCCGCCGGCGCGTCCCGCCCGCCACGCCCGGGCGCTCGCCGCGGTCGTCGCCGGGGCGGCCGCGGCCGTGCTGGTCGGCGCCATGGCCCACGACGGCGCTCCCGCCGCCACGCCGGGCGAGGCCCCGTCCGTGACGGCCGGTGGAGGCTCGCCCGTGACGGCGGCCCCCGTGCCTGCGGGCCCGGACGCCGCCGCGGCGACCTCCTCACGCGGCAGTTGACCGCCGCTCGGCGCGGTCCGCCGCACGCGCGGGGAAGAGAGGGAGGGGACCTCCGCTGCCTCCCCGACCGCCGTGCCGCTGCTGCTCGTCGACGCCCTCACCCTCGTCGCCGCCGTGCTGTTGTCGGCGTTGGCTCACCGGACGGTGCTGGCCGCGCGCCCGACCGCGAATATTGACAAATAGTCTTGTCCAATACATCCTGGCCTGGTGGCGAGCGGGATCGGATGAGCGTCGGGAGGGCGGGGCCGGACGTGGCCGACGTCGCGGTCCTGGACGGTCCCGGCGCGGCCCAGGCCACCCTCGACCCGCTGCGCGGGCGCGTGCTCGCTGCCTTGGCCGAGCCCGGCTCGGCCACGACCGTCGCCGCCGCCCTGGGCGAGCCCCGCCAGAAGGTGAACTACCACGTCCGGGCGCTCGAGGCCCTCGGCCTCGTCGAACTGGTGGAGGAGCGGCCGCGCCGCGGGGTGGTCGAGCGGGTGGTCGCCGCCACCGCGCGCTCGTACGTGGTCTCGCCGGCCGCCCTGGGCCCGCTGGCCGTCGACCCCGCGCGCACCGACCGGTGGTCCTCGGGCCACCTGATCGCCCTGGCCGCCCGGATGGTGCGCGAGGTGGGTGCGCTGGCGCGGGGTGCCGACCGTGCCGGACGGCCGCTCGCCACCCTGGCGATCGACGCCGAGATCCGGTTCGCCTCCGCGGCCGACCGCGCCGCGTTCACCGAGCAGCTCACCGGGTGCGTGCACGACCTCGTCGCCCGCTACCACGACGAGGCGGCGCCCGACGGCCGGACCCACCGGCTCGTCGTGGGTGCCCACCCGGTCCCCCGGACCGACCCGCCCGGCGGCACCGACCGCCCCCCGACCCCGCAGGAGGCCACCGATGGCTGACGACCCCGTTCCCGCCGACCCCGTTCCCGCCGACCCCTCCGGCGTCCCGCCCGCGATCGAGCTCGAGGTGGAGGTGCCGGGCACGCCCGAGGAGGTGTGGCGGGCCATCGCCACCGGGCCGGGCATCTCCTCGTGGTACGTGCCCCACACCGTCGAGGAGCGCCCGGGCGGCGCCGCCGTGGCCTCGTTCGGCCCCGGGCCCGAGATGCAGGTGCCCGGCCGCGTGGCGGCGTGGGAGCCGCCGCACCGGGTGGTCTTCGACGGCGGCGAGGGGGCCGGGGGCCTGGCCTTCGAGTGGCTGGTCGAGGCGCGTGACGGCGGCACCTGCGTGGTCCGCCTGGTGAACTCCGGCTTCGGGTCCGGCGAGCCCTGGGACGACCAGTACGACGGCATGGTCGAGGGCTGGCGCCTGTTCCTGTCGAACCTCCGGCTGCACTGCGAGCACTTCCGAGGCCGCAGCGCCACCCCGGTGCTGCCGGTCGCAGGGTGGGCGGGCCCGCGGGCGCGGGCCTGGGTCGCGCTGTGCACGGGCCTGGGCCTCCCGACGCGTCCCGAGGTGGGCGACGCGGTGCGCACCGCGGGCGACGGCGTGCCGACGCTGGCCGGCACCGTCGTCGACGTCGGCCCGTCGAGCATCGCGCTCCTGGTCGACGAGCCCGCGGACGGCACCGCGTTCGTCGCCGTGGAGGGCGGTGACGAGCAGGTGAGCGCGTCGGTGTGGACCTACCTCTACGGGCCGGAAGGCGCGGCCGCGGCTGCTCGTGACGAGCCGCGTTGGCGCGACTGGCTGGCCGAGCGCGGTGCCGCCGGCGGGGACTGAGGGTGCGCCACCGCCGCGCTCAGCGCGACAGCATGCGCCCCACCGCGGACATCAACTCGTCCGCCTGGTCCTCGGGGGCCTCCGGCCCCCCGTGGCCGCCGACGAGGCAGTGGCGGACGTGGCCGTCGAGCAGGCCCAGGGCGACGTTGTCGAGCGCCGCCCGGACGGCGTTGATCTGGGTGAGCACGTCGATGCAGTAGCGGTCCTCGTCGACCATCTTCGACACGCCGCGCACCTGACCCTCGATCCGGGCGAGCCGGGCCCGCAGCTGGTCCTTGGTGGCGGTGTAGCCCCGGGTGGTCATGGGATGGGTCCTCCGAGCGGGTGCGGCGGTGGGGTGACGCGACGGTCGCGACCGTGGGTCGGTTGACATAGTACCCCTGGGGGGTATCATGGGGGATACCCACTGAGGGTATACCGACCCGACCGGCGGGTCGAGCGATCGGGCGAGACCGAGGAGGTCGACGATGGCCAGCAGCACCTACGAGGTCCGGGGGATGACCTGCGAGCACTGCGTGCGCGCGGTCACCAGCGAGGTCGAGTCCCTGCCGGGCGTGACCGGCGTCGACGTCGACCTCGGCACCGGGCGGGTGGTCGTCACCAGCGACGCCCCGCTCGACGACGCCGCGATGCGTGCCGCCGTCGACGAGGCGGGCTACGAGCTGGTGCCGTGAGCGGCGAAGCCGTCCGCCGCCTCGCCGCCTTCGGGGTGCTCCTGCTGGTCGTCTTCGCGCTCGGCTTCGGCATCGGCGCCGCCACCGAGCCGTCGTCGCCCGGGGCTCCGACCCCGGTGCCCACGTCGGTGCCCGGGACCGCGCCCGACCACGGGAGCCACGGATCGTGAGCGCGATCGCCGACGGCGGCGCCCGCGAGCTCGATCTCGCCATCGGTGGCATGACCTGCGCGTCGTGCGCCGCACGGGTCGAGAAGCGCCTCAACCGCATGGAAGGGGTCACCGCCGAGGTCAACTTCGCCACCGAGAAGGCTCGGGTCACGGCGCCCGCCGGGGTCTCCGCCGACGACCTCATCGCCCAGGTCGAGGCCACCGGCTACACCGCTGCCCTCCCCACCGCGCCGGCCGACGAGGCCGACGCCCCCGACGGCGCCGACGACCCCGAGCTCGCCGAGCTGCGCCGGCGGCTCGTCGTGTCGGTCCTGCTCGCGGCGCCGGTCGTCGTCCTGGCCATGGTGCCGGCACTCCAGTTCGAGCACTGGCAGTGGCTCTCGCTCACGATGAGCGCCCCGGTCGTCGTGTGGGGCGCCGCCCCGTTCCACCGGGCCGCGTGGACCAACCTGCGCCACGGCGCCGCCACCATGGACACGCTCATCTCGCTCGGCGTGATCGCCGCGTTCGGGTGGTCGCTCTACGCCCTGTTCCTCGGCGAGGCCGGCGACCCGGGCATGACGATGAGCTTCGACCTCACCCCGAGCCGCGGCTCGGGCCAGCACGAGATCTACCTCGAGGTGGCCTCGGCGGTCACCGTGTTCCTGCTGGCGGGGCGCTACTTCGAGGCCCGTGCCAAGCGTCGTTCCGGGGCGGCCCTCCGGGCGCTGCTCGAGCTGGGGGCCAAGGACGTCGCGGTCCTGCGCGAGGGCGGCGAGGTCCGGGTGCCGGTCGACCAGCTCGCGGTCGGCGACCGGTTCGTGGTGCGACCCGGGGAGAAGGTGGCCACCGACGGCGAGGTGGAGGAGGGCACGTCGGCGATCGACGCCTCGCTGCTGACGGGCGAGCCGGTGCCCGTCGAGGTCGGCCCCGGTGACGCGGTCACGGGGGCCACGGTCAACGCAGGCGGGCGCCTCGTCGTGCGGGCCACGCGGGTCGGCGCCGACACCCAGCTGGCCCAGATGGCCCGGCTGGTGGAGTCGGCGCAGATGGGCAAGGCCCCCGTGCAGCGCCTCGCCGACCGGGTCTCCGCGGTGTTCGTGCCCGTCGTCATCGCGCTGGCCGCGGGCACCCTCGGCTTCTGGCTCGGCCACGGCGAGCCCGCCGCCGGGGCCTTCACCGCCGCCGTGTCGGTGCTGATCATCGCCTGCCCGTGCGCGCTCGGGCTGGCCACGCCCACCGCGCTCCTGGTCGGCACGGGTCGCGGCGCGCAGCTCGGCATCCTCATCAAGGGCCCCGAGATCCTCGAGTCGACGCGCGAGGTCGACACGGTCGTGCTCGACAAGACCGGCACCGTGACCACCGGGGCCATGGCCCTCGTCGGGGTCCACGTCGCCGGCGCCCGGGGTCGCGACGGCGAGGCCGAGGTCCTGCGCCTGGTCGGCGCGCTGGAGGACGCCAGCGAGCACCCTATCGCCCGCGCCATCGCCGACGCCGCCCGCGACCGGGTGGGCCCGCTGTTCCCGGTCGAGTCCTTCTCCAACCGCGAGGGGCTCGGCGTCGAGGGCGTCGTGGACGGGCACGCGGTCGTCGTGGGACGGCCGGCGCTGCTCGATGACTGGTCGCTCTCGTTGCCCGCCGACCTGGACGACGCCCGGTCCGCGGCCGAGGCCCAGGGGCGGACCGCCATCGCCGCCGCCTGGGACGGCGAGGCCCGGGCGGTGCTCGTCGTGGCCGACTCGCCCAAGCCCACGTCCGCCGAGGCGATCGCCGGGCTGTCGGCCCTCGGCCTGCGGCCGGTGCTGCTCACCGGCGACAACCAGCGGGCGGCGCGAGCGGTCGCGGCCCAGGTCGGCATCGACGAGGTGGTCGCCGAGGTCCTGCCCCAGGACAAGGTGGCGGCCGTGGCCCGGCTGCAGGACCGGGGGGCGGTGGTGGCGATGGTGGGCGACGGCGTGAACGACGCCGCCGCCCTGGCGCAGGCCGACCTCGGACTGGCCATGGGTACCGGCACCGACGCCGCCATCGAGGCCAGCGACCTCACCCTCGTGCGGGGCGACCTGCGTGCCGCGGTGGACGCCATCCGCCTCTCCCGCCGGACCCTCCGCACGATCAAGGGCAACCTGTTCTGGGCGTTCGCCTACAACGTCGCGGCCCTGCCCCTCGCGGCCGCCGGCCTGCTCAACCCCCTCATCGCCGGCGCAGCCATGGCGTTCTCGAGCGTGTTCGTCGTCAGCAACAGCCTGCGCCTCCGGCGCTTCCAACCCCTCCACGGCCCGCCCGACCCCGAATCCTCCTGAGCCCACCGGCCCGGGGATGCGCCTGCCCGCCCTGGTGCACGCCCGGTCGCGCCCACGTCACCCGCCGTGCGCCGCGATCGGGAGCCTCGACGGGGGACGGGTGGGTCGGCCGTCAGCCGGCCAGGGTCTCGGCGGCGTCGAGGCGCTCCTGCACCGCCAGCCGCTGCTCGTCGGTGAGCTCGTCGCCGTCGAGCAGCTCCTGGAACAGCTCGGCGGCGCCCGCCGGGTCGTCGAGGCCCGAGAGGCGCACGTTGGCGAGGTACCAGGTGGCGTTGCGCTCGCCCGGCAAGAGCTCGAGCGCCTGCTCCAGCAGCTCGGCGCCCCGCTCGGGCCGACCGAGCAGCGCCTGGCTCCAGCCGAGGTCGCGCCGGGCGCGCTGCTGCTCGACGTCGGTGCCCGACTGGCGCAGCGCGATCCGGGCCTGGTCGCGGGCCGCCTCGACGTCGCCGGTGGTCAGGTAGCGCTCGGCGAGGGTGAGGCGCAGCGCCACCGGGGCCGACTCGTCGGCCACCTCGGCCTCGAGCTGGCTGAGGGTGAGGGACTCGAACTGGTCGCTGTCGTCGAGGGACGGGTGGTCGGCCGGGAGGGGTGCGTCCGAGGTGAGGTCCGGGTCGGCGGCGGCGCCGTCCGGCGAGGGGTCGGCGTCGCGCGCCGCGGCCAGCAGCAGCCCGACGACGAGCGCCACCAGGCACCCCACCGCGAGGGCGGCGCCGCGGGGCCACCGCCGTTCGGGGTCGTCGGCGCCGGGGCGCCCGGGGTCGTCACGCCCCGGGCCGTCGCCGGAGGTCGGGTCGGTGCCCGCCTCGGACGGCGGGGCCGAGGTGGTCAATCGTCGAGGCAGTCGAGGATGCTGGCCGTCGCGCTGTTCTGCGGGCCCTCGCAGGCGAGCACCGGGCCCGCCCCGGACTCGGCCGTCACGACGTCGGTCACGACGAGGTTGCCCACCAGCTCGTCGGGGTCGTCGATGCGGGCCGACTCCGGCATGTCGCCGGCGTCGTCCTGCGCCTCGGCGAGGGCCCGGATGAAGTACGGGGGCAGGTGCCGGAAGTGCAGCTCGGCGGTGACGGTGACCTCGGTGCCGTCGGCGATCTGGCTGGTGTCGAAGACGTAGGGGATCACCAGCTGGCTCTGGTCCTCGAGGTCGGCGTTGAGGCGGGTGGCGTTGACGGCCCGCATCTGGAGGTCGTCGGCGATGCGGTGGCGGTCGCGCACGATGCCGCCGAGGAACGACTGGTAGGGGACCTCCTCGAACACGCCGTCCTCGTCGGGGTCGCCGTCGGTGAGGATCTTCTGGAAGTTGGCCAGCCAGGGGTCGCAGTCCTCCTGGGTGCCCTCGAGGGCGACCACCGAGTCGCTGAACTCGGCGGGGTCGAGCCCGAGGGCGTCGGCCACCGCGATCGGGTCGCACTGCGGGAGGTCCTGCGTCTGGCTGTCGATCTGGCCCGAGCCGCAGGCGCTCTCGGCGCCCGGGATCCCGAAGTCGACCAGGCAGACCTCCTCGCCGTCCGCGGTGGTGGCCGTCACCTCGAGCCAGAACTGGCGGGCGAAGGCGAACCCGGTGGGGAAGTTGTGGCCGAGCAGGTTGTTGGTGACGGTGACGTCGGCCTCGAACTCGTTGCCCGCGACCGCGTCGCCGCCGACGTTCTCGACGTCGAGGGTCACCGCGGACTGGAGCAGGGCCTGGCGCTCCTCGAGCATGCGGTCGAAGTTCTCCTGGGCGCCGTAGGCGTCGACGTTCAGGTCGTAGTCGACGCCGATGAAGGTGTGCGAGCGGTAGTCGCGCTCGGGGTTGGGCAGCAGGCCCGGGGCCACGTCCACCACGGGCTCGGTGCCGTCGCCCTCGGTGGGCATGTGGCAGCTCGTGCACCCGAGCGGCGCGTCGAGGGTCTGGTCGGGGTTGTCGGCGAAGCGCTCCTCGAAGCCCACGACGTAGTCCTGCCACTCGTCGTAGGTGGTCTGGAGCACGAGGTCGTCGAGGCGGCCGTCCTCGTCCGAGTCGTCCACCTCGTTCTGGTCGAGGATGAAGTCGCCGTCCTCGTCCGAGGTGGCCTCGGCGCCCTGCAGCCCCTGCTCGGCGCCCTCGACGGGGCTCAGGCCGTCGCCGTCGATGTCGACCGCCACGTTGTGGCACGCCCCGCACAGCTCGGAGCTCGTGATCTCGTCGGTCCACAGCGGCTGGTCCCCGTCGAGGTCGTGGACCCGCACGGGCAGCGGGTTGGGGTCGTCGAACAGCGGGCCGAAGAACTCGCCGTAGTAGGCGCTGCCCCCGTGCTCGATGGCGAGGGGACCGAAGCCCGCCCGCTCGGCCGGCGCCGCCGACTGGCTGTGGCAGGTGATGCAGGCCACGCCGTCGGCCACGAGCGCGGGGTTGGAGCTGTCCACGGCGGGCGGGGCGTCGCCGCTCGGCTCGTCCAGGGGGAGGAGCGCGTTGATGTCGTCGGTGAACTGCGAGCCCACCGGCGCGTGGCAGTTGATGCAGCTCTTGGCCGCGGCGTCGTACAGCGCCTGCTGGTCGGGCCCCAGCTCCTCGGCGAGCCGGCGGTTCTCGGCGAGCGTGACCGGCAGCTGCGCCTCCATCAGCGCCGAGGTCTGCGCGTGGGCCATGGCCGACAGGCTCCAGTCGTCGGCGATGTCGCTGTGGCAGTCGGCGCACGTGTCGGCCGAGGCGTACGAGCTGGCCTCGTCCCCGAGGACGGCGTCCTGGGCACCGAGGACGTCCCACATGTGGTAGCCGAGCAGGACGAACAACACGATGGTGAGCGGCGCGTGGACCGCCCGCAGGAACTTGTAGGTGCGCACCGACCGGCTCTGGCCGCCCGTGCGCGGGAAGTTCTTGTTGACCTCGTCCGAGAGCGTGCGGACCTCGCGCCACACCTCCTGTTGCTCGGGGCCGAGCTGGGCGACGTCGGCCTCGATGTCGGCGGCGGGCCGGCGGCCCTCGACGAGGTCGGCGGCGAGCTGGCGGAACCGCCGGGGCTGGCCGTCGACGATCTTCGAGATCGAGACGTCGACGTTGAGGGCCTGCTTCTGGACCCCGATGAGGTGGTGGCGGGCCACGCCCGCGATGGCGACGAGGATGCCGACGACGAGCAGCACCTTGCCCGAGGAGAGCGCGTCCTGGAACGGCACGACGGTGGCGTGCACGAACGCCGCCACCAGCGCCAGGATCGGCAGGTACAGGTGCGAGCGGATCCAGGCCATGGTCCCGCCCGGCAGCGACTTCTTCAGCGCCTTGATGCGCTTGCGGGCCGAGTAGACGATGCCCGGGCCAGCGAAGAACAAGAACGTGACCAGGCCGAGGCCGATCACGAACCAGAGCGTGAGGGTGGCCGAGGCGTCCATCCCCTGCAGCAGGAACAGGCCCCCGAAGCCCGCGACGATCAGGACCGCACTGCCGATGGCGGCGATGAGGTTCCAGGTCCGCGACTTGATCTGGAACTTGTTGGCCAACGATCCCCCCGAGAGAGCACACGGCGAAGTGAGTCCGACCGCCCTGGTAGGTTGAGACCCTAGCCCGCACGCACGGCCCGCGATCGACGCGGCGCCCATCGTGGCGGGCGCCGCAACCGTCGAGGGCCCGAGAGGGGAGCGCCCGATGAACGCAGTCGCTGCCGTGGTGGTCGGGGTGGACCTCCCCCTGCTGGGCGTCGGCCCCACGCCCCTGCGCATGCTGCTCACGCTCGTCGTTCTCACGGCGCTCGTGCTGCTGGTGCTGTGGCTCCTCACCCTCGTGGCGGGCCGGCCCATCGACAAGAAGTGGCCGCCGGACGAGCCGCTCGACCCCACCGAGATGCTCTGGGGCGAGGTCGGGGGCTTCGTGCAGAAGAGCTTCGCCGGCCTCGACCTCAACCTGGCCCAGGACCTCGCCTCCTACATGGAGGAGCAGAAGGTCTCGGCCGACACGTGGATCGTCCAGTACGGCGACCCGGCGTCGCACTACTACGTGCTGAAGAAGGGCGAGGCCGAGCTGTTCGGCGGCACCGGCGGCCCCACGGGTCCCCTGGCCACCGCGACCGGCCGCCGGCTCGCCGAGGGCGAGGGGTTCGGGGACCACGCCATCACCCACCGGCTGCTGTCCGACATCGGCGTGCGGGCGGTGACCGACTGCGTCATCCTCAAGCTGCCGGCGCAGGACTACATCGCCGCGCTGACGGTCAGCGCCGCCTCCGGCGACACCCCGCTGCTCGGGCAGGGCCCGCCGCCCGTGCCCGCCGCGGCCGGCGCCCCTCCGACGCCGCCCCCGCCCGCGGGACCGCCGCCCTCCGGGCCCCCGCCCGGGGCCACCTCGTTCTGACCGCCCCCTCCTGAGCGCGGCGGCCCGGCGCGTGGCGGTGCCGACCGCAGGGGCGCCGCGACCGGTGCGGTAGACAAGCGCCCATGGGCCTCGTCCTCGGCATCGACTCGTCCACGCGCTCGACCAAGGTGGAGGTGCGCGACGCCGACACCGGCGCGCTGGTGGCCTCCGGCCAGGCGCCGCACCCGCCGACCACGCCGCCCCGCAGCGAGCAGGACCCCGAGGCGTGGTGGGGGGCCCTCGCCGGTGCGGTCGCCGCGGCCGGCGTGCACGAGGTGGACGCCGTCGCGGTGGGTGCCCAACAGCACGGGCTCGTGGCGCTCGGCGCGGCCGGTCAGGTGCTGCGTCCCGCCAAGCTGTGGAACGACACCGAGACCGCGGCGGACGCCGGGTGGCTCGTGGGCCAGCTCGGCGGCGCCGACGGGGGCGCGGAGGCCTGGGCCCGGGCGTGCGGCAGCGTGCCGGTCGCGTCGTTCACGATCACCAAGCTGTCCTGGCTGCACCGCAAGGAGCCCGACCACTTCGAGCGCCTCGCCCACGTGCTGTTGCCCCACGACTGGCTCACCCACAAGCTGACCGGCGCCTTCGTCACCGACCGGGGCGACGCGTCGGGCACGGGCTACTGGTCGCCGGCCGAAGGCCGCTACCGCACCGACCTGCTGCGCATCGTCGACGACGGTCCCGGCGACGACGGTTGGCTCGCGCGCCTGCCCCGGGTGCTCGGCCCCGGCGAGCCGGCCGGCACCCTGGTCCGAGGTGCGGGCGAGATGCTCGGGCTCCGCGGCGAGCCCCTCGTCGCCGCCGGCACGGGCGACAACATGGCGGCCGCGCTGGGTGTCGGACTGCGCCCCGGCGACGTGGCCGTGTCGCTCGGCACCTCGGGAACGGTCTACGCCGTGAGCGACACCCCGACGGCCGACGCCACGGGCGCCGTGGCGGGCTTCGCCGACGCCACCGGTCGCTTCCTGCCGCTGGTGTGCACCCTGAACGCCACCGGGGTCACCGACGACGTGGGCCGGCTGTTCGGGCTCGGGCCCGACGAGTTGGCCGACCTCGCGCTCTCGACCCCCGCGGGCGCCGGCGGCGTCGTGCTGGTGCCGTTCTTCAACGGTGAGCGCACCCCCGACCGGCCCGACGCCACCGGGACCCTCACCGGCCTGCGCCACGGCACCTCCAAGGCGCACCTGGCCCGGGCCGCCTACGAGGGTGTGGTCTGCGGCCTGCTCGAGGGCCTGGACGCCCTCGGCGCCGCGGGCGTCGACACCGGCTCCGGGCGCACCGTCCTCGTCGGTGGCGGGGCCCGCTCCCGTGCCTACCGCCACGTGCTCGCGGTCCTGTCGGGCCGTCCGGTCACGGTGCCCCGCGCGGGCGAGCACGTCGCCGCCGGCGCCTGCGTCCAGGCCGCGGCCACCCTGGCGGGGACCGACCCCGCGACGGTCGCCGACGCCTGGGGGCTCGGGGCGGGCCCCACCGTCGACCCCGACGAGGACGCCGACGTCGCGGCCATCCGCGACGCCTACGCCGCGGCCCGGGGCTGAGGGTGTGGGCGATCGTTCACCGTGGCGGTGGGCTACGTTTACCCGCGCCTGGCCTCGGCGTCGCCGCCCGGGCCTAGGTTGTCGGCCGGCTGGAGGGGAGAGGCGCCAACCGATGAGTGCAACGACGTGCGGGCGGGAGACGTGACGGGCGGCGGGGCCCGGAGGCCCTGGCGACCGAGTCGCCGAGAGCGGGAGGGCACGACATGAGCGGGGTGTCCTTCGAGGGGGTCACCAAGCGCTTCGACACCGTCACCGCGGTCGACGCGCTCACCCTCGACATCGTCGACGGCGAGTTCATGGTGCTGTTGGGGCCGTCGGGCTGCGGCAAGAGCACGGCGCTGCGCATGATCGCCGGCCTCGAGACCATCAGCGACGGCGTGCTGCGCATCGGCGACCGGGTGGTGAACAACGTCGAGGCCAAGGACCGCGACATCGCGATGGTGTTCCAGAGCTACGCGCTGTACCCCCACATGACGGTGGCCCAGAACGTCGAGTTCCCGCTGAAGGCCCGCAAGTACTCGGTCGACGGGGGCCCGCCCCGCAAGCTGACGGCCGACGAGCGGGCCGAGCGGGTCGACGACGCGGTCAAGACGCTGGGGCTGGCCGAGCTCACCAAGCGCAAGCCGGGGGCCCTGTCGGGCGGCCAGCGCCAGCGCGTCGCCCTCGCCCGTGCCATGGTGCGCCGTCCCGAGGTCTTCCTCATGGACGAGCCCCTGTCGAACCTCGACGCCAAGCTGCGGGCCCAGACCCGCCTCGACATCGTCGAGCTGCACCGCGAGGTTGCCACCACCTTCGTCTACGTCACCCACGACCAGGTCGAGGCGATGACCATGGCCGACCGCATGGCGGTCATCGCCGACGGTCGGCTCCAGCAGGTGGGTGAGCCCCAGACCGTGTACGAGCGGCCCGCGAACCTGTTCGTGGCCCGCTTCATCGGCAGCCCGCCGATGAACACCATCGAGGGCGAGGTGGCCGAGGCCGGCGTGGTGGCCGCCGGCGCCAGCCGCATCCCGTTCACCGGCGACGTCGCCAAGGGCCGCAAGGTGGTGGTCGGCCTGCGCCCCGAGCACCTGCACCTCGGCGAGGGCGACATCGAGGCCACCGTGAAGGCCGTCGAGTGGCTGGGCCACGAGCGCCACGTGATCGTCGACATCGCCGGGTCCAAGGCGATCGTCCGCCAGGAGACCGACGAGGGGGCGGCCCCCCGCATCGGCGAGACGGTCCACCTCGGCCACCACGTCGAGAACGTCCACGTGTTCGACGCCGGGAGCACGGAGCGGTTGAATTGACCGCCGCCGACCACCTGACGCCGATCGAGCCCGTGCCGCCGCCGGCGCGCTCGGCCGGCCTCACGGGCGCCGCGGTCGGCCTGTTCCTCCAGGCCGTGATCCTGGGGGTCGCGGGCGCGGTCGCCGCGGTGCAGGCGCTGGGCCTCACCCTCGATCTCCTGGTTGGCATCGTCTGGGCGCTGGTGCGCTCGGTCGGGATCGACGCCGGCACCCCCGACCTCTTCCCCGACCTCGCCATCGACAACCTCGACACCTACCTGCTGCTGGCGGTGATCGGCGCCTGCCTGCTGCTCTTGTCGCGCCACGAGGTGCGCCTGGGCCAGGCGCTGCTGGCCGGCGACCCCGAGGCGGTGCCGAGCGCCGTGGGCCTCCAGTGGTGGTTCCTCGGCATCGGCGCGCTGTTCGCGTTCTGGACGCTCGTCATCACCGAGGACGCGGTCCTCTTCCCGGTGGTGGCCGTCGTCCTGCCCCTGGTGGTCCTCGCCCTGGTGGCGATCGGTGGCGGGCGCCCGTTCCCCCGCGGCGCCGGCGGCGACTCGTCGTTCGGCGGGAGCGAGCGGTGGAACTTCCGCAGCCGCACCGAGCGCCGCGAGGCCCTGCTGGCGTTGGTGTTCCTGGCGCCCGCGTTCGCCGTGTTCTACGGCTTCTTCTTCTACCCGCTCGGCCGGCTGATGCACTTCGCCGTCTACCAGCAGAACCGGACGGGCACCGCCGAGCGCTACGTCGGGTTCGGCCAGCTCACCGACGTCCTGTCGGGCGACGAGTTCCGCGAGGGCCTCCAGCACACCCTCACCTACGTGCTGTTCACCGTGCCCGCCGGTCTCGTGCTCGGCATCGTCCTCGCGGTCGTGGCGAACCGGCGCCTCCGGGGCATCAAGTTCTTCCAGACGGTCCTGTCGTCGACCGTGGCCACGTCCGTGGCGGTCGCGTCGGTCATCTTCTTCGTGCTGTTGAACCCCCAGGTCGGCTACTTCAAGGTCAACTGGCTGGCCGAGCCCGACCAGGTGCTGTTCGGCGTGTCGCTGTCGTCGATCTGGCAGAACCTGGGGCTCACCTTCATCATCGTGCTGGCCGGCCTCCAGGCGGTGCCCGACGAGCTGGTCGAGAGCGCCACGCTCGACGGCGCCGGGCCGATCCGGCGCTTCTTCAGCGTCACGCTGCCGATCATCTCGCCGACGCTGCTGTTCCTCATCGTGGTGCTCACGGTGTTCGCGTTCCAGGCCTTCGCCCAGATCGACATCCTCACCGCCGGCGGGCCGGCCGGGGCCAGCGAGACCCTGGTGTTCAAGATCTTCCAGCGACAACAGCCCATCGACCTCGGCGAGGGGTCGGCCATGGCCCTCGGGCTGTTCGGCATCACCTTCCTGGTGACGATGGGCCAGTTCCTCATCCTCGATCGGCGGGTGCACTATGGCAGCTGACACCATCACCCTGAACGACCCCACCCCGGTGCTCGGGGCCTCGGGGGCCGCCACCGGCACCCTGCCGGGCAAGCACGCCCGCACCGCCAAGAACGTCGGTTGGTACGTGCTGCTCTCGCTGCTGTCGCTGGTGGTGCTGTTCCCGGTCTGGATGACGCTGGTGCGGGCGCTGTCCACCCCGGTGGCCTACGTCAACGAGGGGCTGCCCCTCTACCCGGTGTCGGTCGAGTGGGACATCTTCTCGCGAGCCTTCAGCGAGGGAGAGCTCGGCCGGCGCATGTGGCTCAGCGCCATCGTCACGTTCATCATCGCCGCCGCCCAGCTGATCACGTCGATCCTGTGCGCCTACGCGTTCGCGTTCCTGCGCTTCCCGTTCAAGCGCCTGGTGTTCGTGGTCTTCATGGCCACGCTGATGCTGCCCATCGAGGTGACGCTGATCCCCAACGTCACGACCATCCGCAACCTCGGCTGGCTCAACTCCTACGAGGGCCTCACGGTGCCGTTCCTGGCGACGGCGTTCGGCATCTTCCTCATCCGCCAGGGCTTCATGGGCATCCCGAAGGACCTGCTCGACGCCGCCAAGCTCGACGGCTACGGGCACTTCGCCTTCATGACCCGCGTCGCCGTCCCGGTCACCCGCCCGGTGGTGGCCTCGTTCGGCGTCATCGCGCTGCTCGCGGCCTGGAACCAGTACCTGTGGCCCCGGGCGGTGGTGACGGTGTCCGAGTGGGAGACCGTCCAGATCGGGCTGAAGTCCGTCGCGGCCAGCAACGTGGAAGAGTCCAACATCGGCTTCGCCGCCGCCATCATCGCCGCCCTGCCCGTCCTGTTGCTGTTGATCTTCCTCCAACGCCAACTGATCCGGGGCCTCACCGCCGGCGCGGTGAAGGGCTGACCCCGCCGTCACCACCCCCACCATCCACCCCGACCCGCACCGCCCACCAGAAAGAAGCGTGATGCGCCGCTCCACCCGCACCTCCCGCACCCTCCCGGCCCTCGCGGTCGCCGTCCTGCTCGCCCTCGTCGTGGCCGCCTGCGGCGGCGCCAGCGGCAACGGTGACGACAGCGGCAGCGGCGGCGGGGGAGGCGACGGCGGCGACACGGCCGCCGACCTGCCCGAGTGCCCGGTCGACGCCCTCGAGAGCGCCTCCGGTCCCGTCGAGGTCACCGTCTGGCACGCCTACGTGGCCAAGACCGAGCAGGCCCTCCAGGACCTCGCCGCCCAGTACAACGACAGCCAGGACAAGGTGGTCGTCACGGTCGAGAGCCAGGGTGCCTCGTACCGCGAGCTCCAGCGCAAGTACCAGCAGGCCATCCCCAGCGGCGACCTGCCCGCCATCGCGATCCTCGAGGACATCCAGAACCAGTCGATGGCCGACAGCGGCACCGTGATCCCGCTCACCGCCTGCGACGAGGCCGACGACACGTTCGACACCGAGGACTTCCTGCCCATCGCGCTCGAGTACTACGGCATCGACGACGTGGTGTGGCCCACGTCGATGAACCTGTCGACGCCGATCCTCTACTACAACAAGAAGCACTTCGAGCAGGCCGGCCTCGACCCCGAGAACCCGCCCACCACCCTCGAGGGGATGCGCGAGGCCGCCCAGGCCATCGCCGACGCCAACATCGCCGGCGTCGAGGCGCCGTGGGTCCAGGTGGCCACGTCGTCGTTCGTCGAGTCGTGGATGACCGGCGAGGGCGTCGAGCTCGTGAACAACGGTGACGGTCGGGACGAGCCCGCCACCGCCGCGGCCCTCGAGGGCAACGAGGCGCTGCTCGACCTGTTCACCTTCCTGGACGACATGGCCGACGAGGGGCTGATGCTGCCGATCCCCGACACCGACGGCCAGATCGACCAGTACACGGCCATGGCCACCCAGCGGGCGTCGATGGGCATCGAGACCACCACGGCGGCCACCTCGATCGAGTCGTTCCTGAAGGGCCAGCTCGACACCAGCCAGCTCAGCGGCGACGGCCGCATCAACGTCGAGGGCCTCGATCTCGAGGGCCTCGACATCGGCGCCGCCCCGCTGCCGGGCGTGTCCGAGCCGGGCCGGCCCCAGGTGGGCGGCGGTGTCTACTACCTCACGAACACCACCTCGCCCGAGGTCCAGGCGGGCGCCTGGGACTTCCTCAAGTTCATCAACACCACCGAGAGCCAGGTGTTCAACGACCTCCAGGGGTCGTACCTGCCGCTGCTCGAGTCCGCCGCCGAGGACCCGGTCCTGCAGGACACCTGGCAGAACACCCTGTCGGGGCAGTGGCTGGCCCTGGGCTACGACCAGCTCCTCGACGGGGTCGACCCCGACTTCCCCGGCATCAACCTCGGGCCCTACACCGAGTTCCGGGCGGCCATGACCGGTGCCCTCGAGTCGATGTACTTCAACGACGGCGAGCCCGAGGCGGTGCTGGCCGACGCCCAGGCCGAGGTGGACACCGCCATCGAGCAGTACGACGAGGAGAACTTCTAGCGACCCCGAGGTGACGGGGCCGGGACTTCCGGCCCTGCCCCGTCACCGACCGGTCGCGTACTGTGCGGCCCATGCGCCGCACGCCGGTCCTCATCGTCCTCGCCGTCGCGTTCGCCCTCGTCGTGGCCGCCTGTGGCGGCACGTCGGGGGGAGGGGCGGGCGACGACCAGGCGGGCGAGGACGGCGCCGGCGACGCCGGCGCGCTGCCCGAGTGCCCGGTCGACGCGCTCGACGACGTGCCCGAGGCGGACCTGCCCGTCCAGGTGACCCTCTGGCACGCCTCGGTGGCCAAGGGCGAGGAGGCCCTCAACCAGATCGCCGACGCCTACAACGCCAGCCAGGACCGCGTCCAGGTGAACGTCGAGAACCAGGCGACGTCGTTCGAGGAGCTCCAGCGCAAGTACAACCAGGCCATCCCCACGAACGACCTGCCGGGGATCGCCCTGCTGGAGGACACCCAGACCCAGGCCATGGCCGACTCGGGCACGATCCTGCCGGCCCAGTCCTGCATCGCCGCCGACGACTACGACATGTCCGACTTCGTCCCCACGCTGGTGGACTACTACTCGGTCGACGGCAACCTCTACCCCGCCTCGATGACCGGCTCGAACGCCCTGATCTACCTGAACGTCGACCACTTCGAGGACGCGGGCCTCGACCCCGCCGCCCCGCCGCAGAACCTCGACGAGATCCGCGAGGCCGCCCAGGCCATCAAGGACGCGGGCATCACCGAGCACCCCTTCGTCTGGCACATGGCGCCCTGGCAGGTGGAGTTCTGGCTCACCGGCAACCACATCCCCTTCGTCGACAACGACAACGGGCGCGGGGCCCCGGCCACCGAGTCGGTCCTGGACAGCGAGGGCGCGCTCGAGCTGTTCCAGTGGCTGAAGGACATGAACGACGACGGCCTGATGCTGCCCATCACCGACGTGCCGGGCCAGATCGACCAGTACCTGGCGCTCGCGAACGAGCAGGCCAGCTTCAGCGTCGAGGCGTCGAGCGCGGCCACGTCGGTCGAGGCGTTCCTCAAGGGCCAGCTCGACGCCGGCGACCTGACCGACGGCCGGGTCAACGCCGACGTGAACCTCAGCGGCCTGAACATCGCCGCGAACGAGTTCCCCGGCATGGAGGAGCCCGGCCACATCCAGGTCGGCGGCGGCGTCTACTACATGATGAGCACGACCGCCCCCGAGGTGCAGGCGGCGGCGTGGGACTACATGAAGTGGGTCAACTCGGTCGACATGCAGGTGGTCAACAACCTGGTGGGCGGCAACGACCCCGTGCTGTTGAGCGTGGCCGACGTGCCCGAGGTGAAGCGCACCTGGGAGGACACGCTGTCGGGCCAGTGGCTCGCCATCTCGTTCGAGCAGCAGCAGAACGGCATCGACCCCGAGTTCCCGGGGCCCCTCGTCGGGCCCTACACCGAGATGCGCACCGCGGTGCGCAAGGCGGTCGAGGACATGCTCTTGAACGACGCCGAGCCGGCCGACGTGCTGGCCGAGGCCGAGGCCGAGATCACCGACGCCATCGCGCGCTACGACGAAGAGAACTTCTGACTCGTCGTCGGTGCACCCCTTGCCGTGCGTGAGATCACCTGATAGGCACTGAGGAGCGTCGAACAACCGAAGGGCCCCGGGCCCGGACTCGCCGGCGGCGTGACGCACCGCCGGCCTCGATCCGTCGCACCCGGAGGGGCCCATGCCTTCCACCCTGTCCCGCCCACCCGCGCCACGCGCGTGGTGGGCCCTCGCCCTCGTCGCCCTCGTGGTGGCGTGGTTCGTGCCCGTCGCGCTGCTCGCCGGCGCCCGCCCGGCCGGCGCCGAGCCCGGGCCCGGCATCGCCAACAACCCCTGGCCCGAGGACTGCGACCTGCGCGTCGGCGTGGTCGTCGACCGGTCCAACTCGATCAAGGGGGCCAGCGACCAGAACCCGGCGCTGGTCCGCACCGCGATCGGCGACCTCGCCGAGCGCCTCGGCGGCACCGGGGCCAGCATGGCGGTGTGGTCGTTCGGCACCCTGGCCTCGGGCTACAGCGGGCCGAACCCGTTCGCCAGCGCGCCGCCCGGCTCGGTGATCGTCCCCGAGGACTACCCGAGCATCGGGTTCACGTCGCTCAGCACCCCCGGCGGCGTCCAGGCGGTGACCGCCACGGTCGACGCCATCCCCTTCACCCACACCCACAACGCCCCCACCGACCCCGACACCCGGTGGGTGGCGGCCACCAACTGGGAGGCCGGGCTCGGTCACTCGTCGCACGGACTGCCCGGGGCGGTCGCGCCCAACGGCGACCGCCCCCGCGACGCCGACGTGGTCGTGTTCTTCTCCGACGGCAACCCCACCGTGGACAACCAGCAGTTGGCCGAGGGCGTCCCCCACGTCGACGTCACCGGGGCCAAGGTCGAGGCCGCGCTCGGCGCCGCCGAGGAGGTCAAGACCACCGGCGCGCCGACCCGCATCGTGGCCGTGGGCGTCGGCGACGTCACCGTCGAGAACCTCGAGCGCATCACCGGCGGCTACCCGGCGGCGCGCGAGTTCGACGACTACTGGCTCACCGACTTCGGCGGGCTGGGCGACACCTTCTACGACGTGGCCACCCGGATCTGCGGCGGGAGCCTCGTGCTGCGCAAGCTCGTGCCCGGGACCGAGCCCGGCTCGTGGGTGCCGCGACCCGGCTGGGACTTCGAGGCCAGCTTCCCCGGGGGCGCGCCGGCGTTCGTCGATCCCGGGACCGACCTCACCACCGGCGCCGACGGCCGCGTCGAGCTGAGCTGGCTCAACCCGTCGGGGGACACCGACGTCACCGTCACCGAGCACCTGGCCGAGGGTCAGCGCCAGGCCTCGGTGTCGTGCGAGACGGCATCGGGGCCCGAGTCGGGCGCACCGGCGGTCGAGCGGGGTGGGGAGGCCACCGAGTCGCCGTGGTTCACGGTGCGGGTGCCCCGCCACGCCCAGACCGTGTGCGACGTGCGCAACTACACCGACGGCGCCGACCTCCGCCTGGACAAGAGCGTCGCGCCCGAGGTCCTCGACGGGCCCGGCGACGTCACCTTCACGCTGACGCTCACCAACCCCGACCTGGTCGAGCCCGTGCGCATCGAGGCGCTCTACGACGACCACTTCGGCGACCTCCTCGACCGCGACAACCCCCGCGTGCGGGACAACACCTGCGACGACTCCGAGCCCGGCAGCCGGGTCATGGCCCCCGGGGCGACCGGCTCGTGCTCGTTCGTGGCCCGGGTCGAGCCGGCCGCCGACGGCGGGCCGCACGTCGACGTGGTCACCGTGCACGGGGTCGAGCTGTTGCCCACCGGCCTGGAGGGCGACGCCGTCGAGGTGAGCGACGACGCCACCGTCTCGTTCACCACCGCGGCCGGGCCCGACCTCTCCGTCACGAAGGACGACGGCGTCGAGACGCTGGCGCCGGGCGACCGCAGCACCTACGCGGTCACGGTGGCCAACCACGGCTCGGTCGAGGCCACCGGGGTGACGCTGGTCGACGTCCTGCCCGCGGGCACGACCTTCGAGTCCGCCTCGGACGGCGGCATCCTCGAGCGCGGCGACGGCGACGCCGCCCGGGACGGCTCGGCCGCGGTCGTGTGGCCCTGGTTCGGCCTGGCCCCCGGCGAGGAGCGGACCGTCGAGGTCACCATCGCCGTGCCCGGCGACGCGGTCGACGGCGCCGAGGTGCTGAACCGGGTGGTCGTCGACGACGACGGCACCCACGGTGAGGACCCGACGCCGGAGGACAACGCCGACGCGGACCGCGACGTGGTCGCCGATCCCGGTGTCGTGACGCCGCCCGATGACGCTCCACCGCCGGCCGGGCCCGGCCCGCTGCCCCGCACCGGGGGTGATCTCGCCGAGCTCGCGCTGTGGGGCGGCGCCCTGGTGGCCGGCGGCGTGGCCCTGTGGCCTCGCCCGTCGCGCTCCTGGGGACGGCTGCGCCTCCGGTGCCGCTGCGCCTGCGTCGGAGCTGACGCCCGGGCGCGGCTCGTCGTCCCGCGCCTGATCTGTCGGTCCCGGCCGGCAGGTCGGCGCCTGCGCCAGCGAGCCGATCAGGGTCGATCGCGTACGAGGCCCGGTAGCGGGCGTCCGTGCGGGGCGCCGTGACGGTGTGGCTGCGGTCCCCGCCGTCGGACCAGCGGGCGAACGTGGCCGTGCCACCGGGGACCTCGGCGGTGCGGGGGGCGACGACCGAGCTGACCGATCCGACCATCACGGTCCGGGCGAACGGCGCCGGCTCGGCGGTCGTCCCCACCACGAGGGGCAGCCCGCGGGGGGTGGTGAGGAACGTGAGCTCGACCGTCTTCGGGTCGAGGTCACGGAGGCGGACCAGCGTGTCGCCGCCGGGCAGCCGGGCGGTCAGCCGGAGCTGGAGGTGCGACGGGTACTCGTGGTCAGGCGCCACGAAGCGACCGGAGCGGACGCCCCGGACGGTGCGCACGACGTGGGTGTGGCAGGTCGACGGGCAGTGCGCCATGAGCAGCGACCACGTGAGCCGCGACGCGGCCACCGGCGTGCCGTCGGCGGTCTCGGCGCCGCCCGAGAACGCCAGCTCGCGACCCACCCGCCACTGCACCGTGGCCGCCGGCGCGTCGATGTGCACGTGTCCGGGAGGGGGTGGCTCGTCGCAGGTCAGGGCGGGGCTGGCCCAGTCCGCGTGGTCCCCGTCGACGCCGTCACCCCCGTCGGTGACCACGAGCTTCAGCCGGTGCTCGCCGGCCAGGTCGACCGCCACGTGGCGGGTGGGGGTCCCGGCACGCATCAGGGCGCTCTCGTACAGGACCCGGCCGCCACCGCCCTCGACCCGGAACTGCACCGAGCCGCCGTCGCCGGTCTCGTCGTCGACGCCGAGGTCCGCGGTGAACGTCGAGCACCCCGGCTCCAGGTCGTAGACCACGCGGGAGGGCGCGTGGACGCCCAGGCCGCGCCCGTGCACCACGCCGTCGAGGGTCACCGGGCCGCCGTCGCCTCCCGCCAGGTCGCCGTTGCTGGCGTCGATCTCGACCGGGCCCCACCCGTTCGCGGCGTTGCGCCACGTCCGGTCGGTGAGCGGCTCGGGGCCCGACGGCGTGCAGTCGACGTAGGCGTCGGCCCAGTCGGCGTGGTCGCCGTGGTTGCCGTCGGCGGTGGCCTGCACCCGCAGCGTCAGCACCTGCACGTCGGTCACGTCGACCGCGACCGGCAGGGCCGGGTCGGTGCCCGTCCGCACCGGGCTCGTGTACCGGGTCGTCCCGTCGCCGTCGACGACGAAGCGCACCGAGCCGGCGTCGGCCACCTCGTCGTCCACTCCCACGTCGGCGGTGAGGGTCGAGCAGCGACCGCCGAGGGCGTAGCTCACCGCGCCGGCCGCGTGCGCGCCGAGCCCCTTCGCGTACGTCGTGCCCCCGATCGTGAGGGGATGGCCGTCGAAGGGGGCGGCCTCGCCGTTGCTGGTGTCGCGCTCGACGGGGCCCCACCCGTTGGTCATCGCGCTCCACGCCAGGTCGCTCAGGTAGGACGAGCCGGTGGGCGGCGGGTGGTCGCTCCACGTGATCCGGCGGACGGTGCCGCCCCCGAGGTCCACGTAGAAGACGTCGCCCGCGGGACCGATCTGGAGGTCGACGGGACCGTGGGCGCCGTCCACGAGCGTCAGCGGGTCGCCCACCGGAGGCACCGCCCAGATGCAGTTGCGGCTGTAGTCGGCGAGGACCATGGCCCCGTCGAAGGTGTCCGGGTACGCCCCGCCCTCGTAGAACGCGATGCCCGAGATCGACGAGCTCCCCGTGGGGCAGGACTCGCCCGGCACCACCGCGTCGGCGTGGTCGTAGGCGAACATCGGCCCGGTGACCGCACCGTGCTCGCGGTACAGGGCCTCGCAGACGTCGAGGTCCATGCCGTCGTACGCGGGCATCCGGGCGGTGCCCTCGTAGCAGGGCCAGCCGTAGTTCTCGGCGCTCCCACCGGCGTCGCGCAGCACGTCCACCTCCTCGGTGGCGCCGCCGCCGACGTCGGCGATGTAGAGGTCGTCGGTGCCGGGACGGAAGGCGAGCCGGAACGGGTTGCGCAGGCCGAACGCCACCACCCGCCGCCAGTTGGCACCCGACCGGCTCGACCACGGGTTCCCGGTCGCTCCGGCGCCGGTGCGGCGGTTCACCCGGATGACGGTGCCGTCGAGGCCGAGGGCGTCGCCGCGGGTACGGGCGTCCTGGGCCCGGAGGGCGCCGCCCTGGGAGCTGGGGGGCGCCAGCGGGGCACCCGGCGGGGTGGGCGGGTCGCCGCACGGGTTGGCGGGGCTGCCGAGCTGGCCGAAGTCGTTGAACGTGAAGCTGGCGCCGTCGCCCCCACTCGCGTAGAGCGTGCCGTCGGGGCCGAACTCGATGTCGCCGGCCCCGTGGCTGGGGTACTGCTGGCACCAGTCCTCGACGAGGACCTGCTCGGGCCCCACGGCGTCGCCCCGGAGCTCGAGGCGCGACAGGCGGGTGCTGACCACGCAGCCGGTGACGAGGGGCCCCGGCGGCGTGGGGCAGGGGTCGTCGGTCTGGCCGGGGCGGCCCCAGCGCGGCGCCTGGCCGCCGATCGGGGCGTCGTGGGCGTAGAGCACGTAGAGGTAGGGCTCACCGGGGAACTGCGGGTCCAGGTTGAACCCGAGCAGCCCCCGGTCCCAGTAGTTGTGCACCTGCGTGCGCAGGTCGGCGACCACCGTGGGGGAGTGGTCGTCGAGCGAGTCGTAGGCCTTGACGATCCCGCCCTTCTCGGCCACGAAGACCCGGCCGTCCGGCGCGAAGCGCACCACCATCGGGTCGGACAGCCCGGCGATCGCGATCTCGTCCTGGAAGCCCGCCGGGAGGGTCTCGGCGGCGGCCGGCGACGGCCCGAGGAGGTGGGTCCGGTCGGGCGTGCCCGCGGCGGTGACGGCGAGGGCGCCGGCGACGAGCGCGAGCAGGACCAGCAGCCCGACGCGGGCCCGGGTGGGGGCGCGGCCCGCGGGGCCGCCGTCCGCTGGTCCTGCCAGCGCCGTCGCCGGGGCGCGCGCCGCTCGATCGATGGCGCTCCTGTCGGCCGGGGACCTCCGCCGGTGAGGACGCGCCGCCATCGGGCTGCGCCCCCGGCTACCCGGGAGGGTGGGCGGCCACCGAGGCCATCGCCGCGCCCACGATGCCGGCCTGGTTGCGCAGCTGGGCCGGCACGACCGGGGTCTCGCGATGCAACAGCGGCAGGAACTTGTCGGCCTTCTTGGAGACCCCGCCCCCGACGATGAGCAGCTCGGGGGAGAACAGCGCCTCGACCACCTCGAGGTAGCGGTCCACCCGCTTGGCCCAGTGCTTCCAGCTCAGGTCGTGGTCCTCGCGCACCGAGGCCGCGGCCCGGTGCTCGGCGTCGTGGCCGTCGACCTCGAGGTGGCCGAGCTCGGTGTTGGGCACGAGGTGGCCGTCGACGAACAGCGCGCTGCCGATGCCCGTGCCGAACGTGAGCAACAGGACCACCCCGGCCACGCCGCGCCCGGCCCCGAGGGTCATCTCCGCGACCCCGGCCGCGTCGGCGTCGTTGAGGACGGTCACCGGGCACCCGGTGGCGTCGGCGAAGCGGCGGGCCGCGTCGGCGCCGATCCAGCTCGGGTCCACGTTGGCGGCCGACCGGATCACCCCGGCCCGCACGATGGCGGGGAAGGTGGCGCCCAGGGGGCCCGTCCAGCCGAAGTGGGCCACCAGCTCGGCCACCGTGGCGGCGACGGCGTCGGGGGTGGCGGGCTGGGGGGTCTCGATGCGGTGGCGCTCGGCCAGCAGCGCCCCGGTGGCGACGTCGACCGGCGCCGCCTTGATGCCGCTGCCCCCGATGTCGATCCCGAGGCGCTCCATCGGGCGACCGTAGCGCGGGGCGGCGGCGGCCGTTCGGCCGACCGACCCCGCCGGCCCGGCGACACGTAGCATGCGGCCATGGCCATCGAGGTCGCCGGCTACGACCAGATCGAGGAGGTCGCCCGGGGCGGGTTCGGGGTGGTCTACCGCGCCCGGCAGGTGGGGTTCGACCGCACCGTCGCGCTGAAGGTGCTGTCGCAGCTCCAGGCCGACGACCACGCCGCCCGGCGCTGGCAGCGCGAGTGCCAGGCCATGGGTGCGCTCTCGTGGCACCCGAACATCGTCGCCGTCTACGACCTCGGCACGACCGGCGACGGCCACCCGTACCTCGCCATGGAGTTCCTCGACCGCGGCTCGCTCGCCGACCGACTGCTCCACCTCGGGCCCCTCTCCTGGGAGGAGGCGGTCAACATGACGATCCAGGTGTCGGGCGCCCTCCAGGCCGCCCACGACGCAGGGGTCCTGCACCGTGACCTCAAGCCCGAGAACGTGATGGTCGGTCTCTACGGCGAGGCCAAGCTCACCGACTTCGGGCTGGCCACCTCGGAGACCGCGGTCGCCACCGCCGCCGGCATGGCGTCGTTCACCATCGCCCACGCCGCGCCCGAGGCCCTCCAGGGCGAGCGGGTCGGCCCACCGGGCGACGTCTACTCCCTCGGCTCCACCCTGTTCCACCTCCTCGCCGGGCGCCCCCCGTTCCTGCGCCAGGGCGACGAGAACGTCCTCGCCGCGGTGACCCGGGTCGTCAACGACCCGTTGCCCGACCTGCGTGGTCTCGGCGTGCCCGAGTCGGTGGCCGCTGCGGTCGAGGCGGCCACGGCCAAGGACCCGGCGGCCCGGCCGACCACGCCCGCCGATCTCGGTCGCCTGCTCCAGGAGGCCCAGCACGACGCCGGCCTGGCGGTCACCGAGATGCGCCTCGACCCGCGGGGCGAGGGCTCGGGCCAGACCCTGGCCGCCGGGTCGCGGCCGGCGCCGCCCCCGCCCGCCGACGGGGAGGACTCGGGGCCGACCGTCCGGGGGCCGCGCCCCGCCGCACCCACCACCTCGTCCGGTCCGGCCGACGCTCCCGCCGCGCGTCGCCCGTGGCCCCGTCGGCGCCCGCCGCACCGCCGCTCGAACCGGCCGCATCCCGCCAGAGGGCCGCGCCACCCCGCCCGCCGGCGCGGGCCCGCCGGAGGCTGGGACGACGGGCCCGGCCGCGGCCGGTCGCTCGCGGCGCCCCCTGCTGATCGGGGTCGTGGCGGTGGCCGTGCTGCTCGTCGTGGTCGTCGCCGTGGTGGCGCTGGCCGGGGGCGGTGGCGACGGGGGAGGCGGCGACGACGACCAGGCCGACGACGGCGCGGTGGGAGCGGTCGTCGCCACGATCCCGGTGGGTGACACCCCGCGCGGCATCGTCGTCGACGACCTCGGCATCGTCTGGGTCGCCAACCGCGGGGACGCCACGGTCAGCCGGGTCGACCCCGCCACCGACGAGGTCACCTCCACCGTCGACGTGGGCGAGGGCCCCCGCGACGTCGCCGTCGGCCTCGGGTCGGTGTGGGTCACCTCCCTCGAGGCCGCCGAGGTCAGCCGTCTCTCCGCCTCCGACGGCACCGTGCTCGACACGGTGGCGTTCGACGGGGGGCCGCAGTCGGTCACCACGGCGGACGGCCTCGTGTGGGTCACGGACCGTGACGACGCCACCGTCGAGGGCCTCGACCCCGACACCCTCGAGACCGTCGAGGAGATCGCGGTGGGCGCCGACCCGGCTGCGATCGTCGCCGACGGCGACGCCACCCTGTGGGTCACCAACCGCGAGGACGGGACGCTGTCGAAGATCGATCTCGACGAGCGGGCGGTGGTGGCCACGGTCGACGTCGGCGACCTGCCCGGCGAGGCCACGGTCGACGGCGACGACGTGTGGCTCGCCGTCGAGGGCACCCGGTCGGTGCTGCGCGTCGACGCCGCGAGCGCCGAGGTCGTCGAGACCATCGAGGTGGGCGAGCGGGTCGGCGCCGTGGCCATCGACGACCAGGGCCGGCCCTGGGTCGACGGCGACGACGACCTGCTGCTGCTCGACCCCGACGCGGGCTCGGTGGTGGGCTCGGTCGAGGTGGAGGGCCAGCCGCGCGAGGTGGCGGCCGGGGACGGTTCGATCTGGTCCGTGCCCCACGACGCCGCGGTGCTGACCCGCGTCGACCCGTCCTGACCGGGCCCGGGCCGGCGCCCGGACGGCGTCGCGGGCGCGGTTCGCCCCGGGTCGCGGGCCGCCGTAGCGTTGGGGTGTGAGCGACTTCGCGTACCAGGACCTGCTGCCCCTCGGCCCCGACGACACCGAGTACCGCCTCGTCAGCACCGAGGGGGTGTCCACGGTCGAGGCCCTCGGCCGCACCTTCCTCCAGGTCGAGCCCGAGGCCCTCACCCTGCTGGCCCAGGAGGCGATGTGGGACATCGCCCACCTGCTGCGCTCGAGCCACCTCGAGCAGCTCGCCGGCATCCTCGAGGACCCCGAGGCCTCGGCCAACGACCGCTTCGTCGCCCTCGACCTGCTGAAGAACGCCAACATCTCGGCCGGCGGCGTGCTGCCGATGTGCCAGGACACGGGCACCGCCATCGTCATGGGCAAGCGAGGCCAGCACGTGCTCACCGCCGGTGACGACGAGGCCGCGCTGTCGCGGGGCATCGCCCGGACCTACGCCGAGGCGAACCTCCGCTACTCGCAGATGGCCCCGCTCACCATGTGGGAGGAGAAGAACACCGGCACCAACCTCCCCGCCCAGATCGAGCTCTACGCCACCGACGGCGACGCCTACAAGTTCCTCTTCATGGCCAAGGGCGGGGGCTCGGCCAACAAGAGCTACCTGTTCCAGGAGACCAAGGCGGTCCTGAACCCGACCAGCCTGATGTGGTTCCTCGACGAGAAGACCCGCATGCTCGGCACCGCCGCCTGCCCGCCGTACCACCTCGCCGTCGTGATCGGGGGCACGTCCGCCGAGTTCGCGCTGAAGACCGCCAAGTACGCGTCGGCCCGGTACCTCGACACGCTGCCGACCACCGGCAACGACCTCGGGCGGGGCTTCCGCGACCCGCAGCTCGAGGCCGAGATCCTCGAGCTCACCCGCAGCACGGGCATCGGCGCCCAGTTCGGCGGCAAGTACTTCTGCCACGACGTCCGGGTGGTCCGCCTGCCCCGCCACGGCGCCTCGTGCCCGGTGGCGATCGCCGTGTCGTGCTCGGCCGACCGCCAGGCCCTCGCCAAGATCACCGCCGACGGCATCTTCCTCGAGGACCTCGAGCGCAACCCCGCCCGCTTCCTGCCCGACACCACCCACGAGGACCTCGAGGACGGCGGCGACGTCGTGCGCATCGACCTCAATCGGCCGATGGACGAGATCCGCGCCGAGCTGTCCAAGTACCCGGTGAAGACCCGGTTGGCCCTGACCGGGCCGATGGTGGTGGCGCGCGACATCGCCCACGCCAAGGTCGCCGAGCGCCTCGACGCGGGCGAGCCGATGCCCGAGTACCTGCGCGACCACTGCGTCTACTACGCGGGCCCGGCCAAGACCCCCGACGGCTACGCCTCGGGCTCGTTCGGTCCCACCACGGCGGGGCGCATGGACTCCTACGTCGAGGCGTTCCAGGCCGCCGGCGGCAGCTTCGTGATGCTGGCGAAGGGCAACCGCAGCCAGCAGGTCACCGACGCCTGCCGCCGCCACGGTGGCTTCTACCTGGGCTCGATCGGCGGTCCCGCGGCCCGTCTGGCCCAGGACTGCATCCGCCACGTCGAGGTGCTCGAGTACCCCGAGCTGGGCATGGAGGCGGTGTGGAAGATCGAGGTGGAGGACTTCCCGGCCTTCATCGTGGTCGACGACAAGGGCAACGACTTCTTCGCCGAGGTCACCCGCCCGGTGGAGATCGGCGCCAAGCGCTGACCCGGCGCCGCTCGTCCGTTCTGGCTCCCGATCTCGGTGCCCGGGCACCGAGATCGGGAGCCAGTTCGCTGGGTCAGTCGTCGGAGGTGGCGATCCAGCCGAGCAGCAGGGCGATGACGGCGGTCACGCCGGTCAGGAGCGCGGCCCGCTTGGGCAGGGTGCCGGTCACGCCGGCCGCGACCGACGCGGCCGCGTCGGCGGCGTCCACCGCCATGCCGACCTGGAGCGAGCGGCGCTGCACGTCCTCGTCCTCGACCAGCAGCGGCGCGACGAGCGCGAGCTCACGGGCGGCGAAGAGGCGTCCGAGGTAGGGCGCGGCGGGGTTCTGGGCGGGGTCGATGCCGAACAGGCGCCCGCTGAGGTTGGGGAAGAGCCAGCCGAGCACCCCGATCAGCGAGCGGATCGACAGGAGGGCGACCTTGGCCTGGAAGGGCGTGATCGGCACCCACTCGGGCACCTTCGGCGCGGCCGGCAGCGACGACCGCGCGGGCAGGCTGGCCGGGAGGTCGCCGAGCGCCGGCAACTGGTCGAGCGACGCCTGCAGCGACTCCCGCGAGGGCAGGGAGACGGGCAGGGCCGGCACCGTGAGGTGATCGAGGTCGGGACGGCGCACGGTGGGACTCTCCTGGGGTGGGGGCTAGGTGGGGGACGGCAGCGGCGGCCGCGGCTCGGGGGGCAGCGGCCAGCGGAACAGCTCGGCGGCGTTGGCGTAGGTGAGGGCGGCGACGTCGGCGTCGGGCAGCCCCGACAGGCGGTCGTGCAGGAACGCCTGGGTGGCGGGCCAGGTGGAGTCGGCGTGGGGGTAGTCGACCTCGACCATCAGGCGGTCTGTACCCACCGCGGCCTGCGCCGCGCCCAGCGAGGTGGGATCGTCGATGGTGCAGAACCAGAAGTTGCGGCGCAGCACCTCGCTGGGGGACAGGTCCGTGCCGAGGGCGGCCCACGCCCGGCGGCCGTGGCCGGAGTGCCCGACGATGTAGTCGAGGCGGTCGACGAGCATCGGGATCCAGCCCACGCCCCCCTCCGACATCGCGATCTTCAGCCCGGGGAACCGCACGGGCACCCCCGACCACAGCCAGTTGGCGCAGGCGTCGAGCGACAGGGCCCCGAAGAGGGTGGCGCCCAGCTCGATCATGGGGGCGTCCGGCGGCATCGGCATCATCCCCGACGAGCCCACGTGCAGGCAGACGACGGTGTCGGTCTCGACGCAGGCGGCGAGGACCGGGTCCCACCAGCCGGAGTGGACCGACGGCAGGTCGAGCTTGTGGGGGTTCTCGGGGAGGGTGACGGCCCGGAAGCCCCGCTCGGCGTTGCGCCGGACCTCGGCGGCGCCGAGCTCGGGGTCGGCCAGCCAGGTGATGCCGAGGGGGATGCTGCGCTCGGGGTGGGGCTGCCACCAGGCGTCGTGGAGCCAGTCGTTCCACGCGCGGGTGACGGCGAGGCCGAGCTCGGGATCGTCGGCCCGGGCGTAGACGGTGCCGCAGAAGCCGGTGATCTGCGACGGGAAGTTCACCGAGGCCCAGATGCCCGCGAGGTCCTGGTCGCGCACCCGGTCGTCGATGCGGTAGCAGCCGGGGCGCATCTGGTCGAAGCGACGCGGCTCGACGGCGGACTCGTCGCGGTCCCGGCCGACGACGGCGTTCAGCCCGAGCTGGGGGAAGACCTTGCCCTCGAACTCCCAGACCTCGTGGCCGCGCGAGGTCTCGCGGACGCGCGGGGCCCGGTCCGCGAAGCGGGCCGGGACGCGGCCCTCGAAGAGGTCGGCGGGCTCCACGAGGTGGTCGTCGACCGAGATGACCGTGTAGTGCACCGGGCCGGGGTCGGGGTCGGGCAGCAGGCCGGTGTCGGGGTCGGGCGCTCCGGTGACGACCGGTTGTCCTGGCGCGGCGGCGACCCCCATCGGGCCCAACGGTAACGTCACCCCCGAGGAGGCGCGGCGCCGGTCCCGCCTCCGTCGAGGGGGTCGTCGTGCTCGACGTGGTCATCCGTGGGGGCGAGGTGGTCGACGGGACGGGGGCGCCGCGGCGTCGCGCCGACCTCGGCATCTCGGACGGGCGGGTCGCCGTCGTCGCCGAGCCCGGCGAACTGGCCGGCGAGCCCGCCGACCGTGAGATCGACGCCGGCGGGTGCGTGGTCGCGCCCGGGTTCGTCGACCTGCACACCCACTACGACGCCCAGGCCTTCTGGGACCCCACGCTCAGCCCCTCGCCGCTCCACGGCGTCACGACCGTCGTGGCCGGCAACTGCGGGTTCAGCATCGCTCCCCTCAGCGGCGACCGGGCCGACGGCGAGTACCTCATGCGGATGCTCGCCCGGGTCGAGGGGATGCCCCTCGAGGCGCTGGCCGAGGGCGTGCCCTGGGACTGGCGCACGACCGGCGAGTACCTCGACCGCCTCGACGGCACGCTCGCCGTGAACGCCGGCTTCCTCGTCGGGCACTCGGCCTTGCGCCGAGCGGTCATGGGCGACGCCGCGGTGGGTGAGGAGGCCACCGAGGAGCAGGTCGACGCGATGGCGGCGCTGCTCGCCGACGGGCTCGCCGCCGGCGGGCTCGGGTTCTCGTCGTCGTGGGCCACCACGCACAGCGACGGCTCGGGCGACCCCGTGCCGTCCCGTCACGCCACCCGTGACGAGCTCGTCCGGCTGTGCCGGGTCGTGCGCGACCACCCGGGCACCAGCCTCGAGTTCATCCCCACCGTCGGTCCCTTCGGCGACGAGCACGCCGAGCTCATGGCGGACATGTCGCTCGCCGCCGACCGACCCCTCAACTGGAACGTGCTGGTGGCCGCCAACGCCCGCTCGGCCGACGACGTGGCCCAGCGCCTCGCGGCCAGCGACGTGGCCGCCGCGCGGGGGGCCAAGGTGCTGGCCCTCACCGTCCCCGACCTCATGCGCATCCGGCTCTGCTTCCTCACCGGGTTCCTGCTCGACACGTTCCCCGGGTGGGCGAAGGTGATGACCCTGCCCGCCGCGGAGAAGCGCGCCGCGCTCGCCGACCCCGAGCAGCGCCGGCGACTGCGCGAGGGAGTCGAGGGGCCCGATGCCGGACCGTTCGCCCGCATCGCCCAGTGGCACCGCATGACCGTCGAGGAGGCGTTCACCGCCGACACCAAGCGCCACGAGGGTCGTCTCGTCGGGGACATCGCCGCCGAGCAGGGCAAGGAGCCGTTCGACGCCCTGCTCGACATCGTCGTCGAGGACGACCTGCGCACGGTGATCCTCCCGCCCCAGAGCGGCGACGACGAGGCCAGCTGGGCGCTGCGGGCGCAGACCTGGCGCGACCCGCGGGTGATCCTGGGCGCGTCGGACGCCGGCGCCCACCTCGACTTCATCGCCACGTTCAACTACACCACCGCGTTCCTCGGCGACTCGGTCCGCGACCGAGGGCTGATGGCGCTGGAGGAGGCGGTGCACCTGCTCACCGACGTCCCCGCCCGCCTGTACGGCGTGCGGGGGCGGGGCCGCCTGGCCGTGGGCTGGGCCGCCGACGTCGTGGTGTTCGACCCGGACCGCATCGCCCCGGGCGCGGTGGGCATGCGGGCCGACCTGCCCGCCGGCGCCGCCCGCCTCTACTCGGAGCCCGACGGCGTCGAGCACGTGCTCGTCAACGGCGCCGAGATCGTCGGCCCCGGCGCCACCTTCACCGCCGCCCGCCCCGGCACCCTGCTGCGCTCGGGCCGCGACACCGAGACCGTCTCGTTGGGACGGTAGCGCCGGCACGCGCCGCCGCCGCGGCGCCCCATCCCGGCACCATCGCCCACCCCGATCGTTCTGTGTACAGAAACCGCGCGGTGATCGCGCGGTTCTTGTACACAGAACGGTGGGTGGTTGGGCTCGTGGGCCTGCGGCCGGTGGTGCGCGGCGTGGGCTAGAACGGGTTCCATGCGCGAGCTGGCCGACGAGGTGCGGGCGATCATCCAGGAGCTGTCGGCCAACACGGTGCCGCCGGACAAGGAGGGCGAGGCGCTGGCGCTCGCCCGCGAGCTGCGGGCGCTGCTCGACGGGCCCCGCCGCCGGCGCTGGTACGACGGGCTGATCGACGGCACCGGCGTCGACGACGCCGAGCGGCCCTTCCTCGCCCACGGGGCGCTGCGCGGCCGCGAGAATCCGGTCGCGCCGCCGCTCGTGCTCGAGGACGGGGTGCGCGACGACGGCGCGCCGATGCGGGTCGGCCACGTCACCTTCGGGCTGGCCTACGAGGGCCCACCCCACGGGGTCCACGGCGGGTTCGTCGCCGCGGTGTTCGACGACATCCTGGGCGCCGCCCAGGGCATGGCCGACGCCCCGGGCGTCACGGGCCGGCTGACCGTGCGCTACCGCCACATCACCCCGGTGGAGGAGCCCCTGCGCTTCGAGGCCTGGATCGACTCCGACGACGGCAAGCGCATCGTGGCCAAGGCCACCTGCCACGCCGAGGACGGGGCACTGCTCACCGCCGACGCCGAGGCGCTGTTCGTGCGGGTCGACTTCGAGGAGATCCAGGCCCGCATGGCGGCCCGCCGCGACGCCTGACGGGCGCCGGATCCCCTCCGGTCACCCGGTGGCGCAGGGTCAGGCGGGGCGGAACCAGAGGAACGCGAACTCGTCGCCGGCGGGCTCGACGTCGACGGTCACCGGGAGGTCGAGGCGCAGGTCGTCGAGCTCGCCCTCCCAGGCCCCGACCAGCCGGGGTCCCTCGGCGAGGGCGACCACCACCGTGGCGTAGGGGGCGACCGTCGCCCACACCAGGTCGACGGGACGGTGGGTGACCGTCCACGAGTGGACCGCGCCGGTGCCGGCGACGGGCTCCCACGACAGGTCGGCCGAGCCGCAGGCCGGGCACCGGTAGCGGGGCGGGTGCTGGTGGCGCCCGCAGGCGGCGCAGTGCTGGAGGTGCAGTCGACCGGACCGGGCGTGGCGGTAGAAGTCGACGTTGGGGCCGTCCGGCGTCGGGACGTAGCGCCCCTCGAGGGGCGGGCGGCGGGCGGCGGGGGTCGGTTCGTCCACCTCAGCCCCTCCCCAGGACGGCGAGGCTGCCGTCGCCGAAGTCGCCCCAGCCGGTGACGACCGCGAGCTCGGCCCCGTCGACCTGCGCCGGGCCGGCGTCGCCCCGCAGCTGTCGGACCCCTTCGACGACGTGGTTCATGCCCCACATGTGCCCCTGGGACAGGAGCCCGCCGTGCGGGTTGAGGGGATAGCGGCCGCCGAGGTCGATGGTGCCGCCCCGTACGAACTCGCCCGAGCCGCCGGGCTCGCACAGCCCCAGCGCCTCCAGCTCGAGCAGCACCACGTAGGTGAAGCAGTCGTAGATCAACAGCAGGTCCAGGTCGTGGGGGCGCACGCCGGCCATGGCGAAGGCCCGCGGGGCGGCCTGGTGCAGGCCCACCTTCGACAGGTCGGGTCGGTTGGTGAGGTCGTCGGCGGGCTCGGGGTGCCCCTCCGCGCCCCCCAGCCACAGGACCGGGCGGTGGGGGAGGTCGGCGGCCCGCTCGGGCGTCGTGACCACGACCGCGGCGGCGCAGTCGGTCTCCAGGCAGCAGTCGAACTTGCGGAGCGGCTCGGCCACCCAGGGCGCGGCGAGGTACTCGTCCATCGTGAGCGGCCGGCCCCGCATGAGCGCCTTGTCGTTGTGCTGGGCGTGGTTGCGGCAGGCCAGGGCCACCAGGCCCGCGTCGGTGTCGTCGATGCCGTGGAGGAGCTTGTGGCGCATCAGGATCCACGAATAGAACTGCGCCGCGGCGTGGACGCCGTAGGGCAGGTAGAAGTCGAAGGGCACGTTGCCGATCGACCCGTGGTCGAGGCCCCGGCGGGGCGGCCGCACCCCCTCCCGGGGCCGGAAGGCCGAGAACCCGTTCCAGCCCACGACCACCAGGACGGTGTCGGCCAGCCCGGTGGCCACCGCGGCCACCGCGCTCTGGAGCGACGCCACGGGACTGGCCCCGCCGAGGTGGTGGGTGACCGAGAACCGCAGGTCGGTGACGCCGAGGTTGGCGGCCAGCTCCTCGGCGCTCGTGTACCCCGGCGGCGGGATGATGCCGTCGACGTCGTGCGGGTCCAGGCCGGCGTCGGCGAGCGCCGCGGCGGCGGCCTGGAGCATCAGCTCGACCGGCGTGTGCGGCGACCCGCGGACGTAGTCGGTCTCGCCGACCCCCACGAGGGCGCCGGCGCCCGACAGTCCCGCTCGGCTCACGCCGCGCGCCCCGATCGACGCTTCTCGAGGCGATGCCGGTCGGGAACCGACCCCCATCGCCTCGAGTTCGCCGGGATCGACCGGGTCCGAGCGCTCACCGGTCGTCGATGCGCGTGAAGCGCTCGGCCAGGGGGACGCCGGCGGCGGCACCGGCCTCGGCCAGCTCGTCCAGGATCCGTGCCCGGAAGGCGGTGCGCTCGGCCTCGACCGCGGCGCCGTCGAGGTCGATGCCCATCGTGGTCTCGAACTGGCTCTCGTGGGCGAGCAGGGCCGCCACCTTGACGTCGGCGTGCTCGGGCGTCACCGCCTCGGTGTGGTCGGGATCGTCGGCCTCGAACAGCAGGAGCGCCGACGGGCGGTGGTGGGGCAGCGCCTGCTCCGGGAAGAAGTGCGGGTCGCGGGCGGCCACCACGCCGTCGCAGGCCAGCCAGCCGGCGGCCCGGTGGTCGGGGTGCAGGCGGTAGCGCTTCCACGGATCGTGGCCCAGCACGACGTCGGGACGCAGCCGGCGGATCCAGTACGCGACCTCCCAACGCTGCCGCAGGCCGGCCTCGAGCTCGCCGTCGGGCCACCCGAGGAAGACGACCTCGCCGGTGGCCCCCAGCGCCCGCGCCGCGGCCCGCTGCTCGGCCTGGCGGGCGACGACCAGGGCGGCGAGGTCGGCGTCGACGTCCCACGTGCCCTTCGACCCGTCGGTGCAGATCAGGTGGTGGACCTCGCACCCCGCCGCCGCCCACTTGGCCAGGGTGGCCCCGCACTGGAACTCGACGTCGTCGGGGTGGGCGGCCACCGCGAGCGCACGCGCCGGCACGGCCAGGCTCACCGCCGGCACCTCCCTCGGGGCACCGGCGGGACCCGGCCCGGCTGCGGCGCGGCCGTGCCCCGCTCGGCGGGCGCGGTCGTGCGGTCCGACCTCATCGCTGCAGCACGGTCAGGTCCGCAGGGACGTCGACGTCCCAGCCGAGGGGGACGTCGCGCTCGACGCGCAGGGCCAGCCCCAGCCGCTGGGCCTCGGCGCGGTGGCGGGCGAACGACCCGGCCCCGTACGCCCACGTGAAGCCCGCGCCGGCGGGCACGCAGGCGACGTTGGTGCCGTCGTCGTGGCGGTCGGGGACGAGCGTGACGCCGTCGAAGTCCGCCAGCCAGCCCAGCGTCGTGGCGAGGGGCAGGTCGGCGTGGGCGACGATGACCTGGGCGAACCCCTCGCCGGCGAGGTGGTCCACGCCGTCGGCCACGGCACCGTTGAGCCCCCGACCCGGGCGCAGCAGCACCGACGCGCCGTGGCGGCGGGCCCAGTCCGCCACCTCGTCGTCGTCGCAGACCACCCAGGTGGCGAGGGGGGCGGCGGCGGCGAGCACCTTGGCCGCCATCGTCCGGGCCAGCGCGGCGCGCTCGTCCGCCGGCAGCGCCGGGGCGAGACGGAGCTTGGCCTCGCCGAACGACTTCACCGGGACCAGGACGACCGCGGCCATGAGCGCGGCAGTCTACGGTTTGGCGCGTCCGGGGCCGCCCGGAGAGGGAGAACGCTTCGTGAACATCTGCGTCGCCGTGCTGGGCGCCGGGTCGTGGGGGACGACCGTGGCCCACCTGGCCGCCCACAACGTCCCCACCGTCGTCTGGGCCCGCGACCCCGAGGTCGCCGCCGAGATCGACGAGCACCACCGGAACAGCCGCTACCTCGCCGGCTACGACCTGCACCCCGACCTGACCGCCACACCCGACCTGGCCGAGGCCGTGGGTCGGGCCGACGTCCTGGTCATGGGTGTGCCGTCCCACGGCTTCCGGGCCACGCTCGAGGACGTCAAGCCCCACCTGCGGGCCTGGGTGCCCGTGGTCAGCCTGGCGAAGGGCCTCGAGCAGGGCTCGCGGCTGCGCATGACCCAGCTGATCGACGAGATCCTCCCCGGCCATCCCTACGGCGTGCTCACGGGGCCCAACCTGGCCAAGGAGATCCTCGCGGGTGACGCCGCCGCCGCGGTCATCGCCATGTCCGACCCGGTCATCGCCGAGGAGCTCCAGCGGGTGTTCGCCTCGAACCTGTTCCGGGTGTACGTCAACGACGACGTGGTCGGCAGCGAGCTCGCCGGCGCCCTGAAGAACGTGATGGCGCTCGCCGCCGGGATGGCCGACGGGCTGGGCACGGGCGACAACACCCGGGCTGCGGTGATCACCCGGGGACTGGCCGAGCTCACCCGGCTCGGCGTGGCCATGGGCGGCCGGGCCGAGACGTTCGCCGGCCTCGCGGGCATGGGCGACCTCGTCGCCACCTGCATCAGCCCGCAGAGCCGCAACCGCCACGTCGGCGAGGAGCTCGGCAAGGGGCGCTCCCTCGACGAGATCATCGAGGAGATGCACATGGTGGCCGAGGGGGTGAAGACCACCAAGGTGGTGATGGAGCTCGCCCGTGAGCACGACGTGTACATGCCCATCGCCGAGCAGATGGACCTCGTCTGCAACCAGGGGTGCACCCCGGTGGACGCGTACCGCGGCCTGCTCAAGCACAAGGTCGCGCACGAGCTCCACACGTGACGGCGGTCTGCGTCGGCACCACCAACGCCGGCCCCCTCGCCGTCGTGGACGGCGCGGGCGCGATCGCCGCGCCCGACGGCTCGTGGGCGATCGACTGGTGCATCGGGGCCGACGACCGCTGGCACGTCGCCGCGTCGGAGGCCGCCGTCCGCCAGCGCCGGCTCGAGGCCACGCCGGTGGTCGAGACGGCGATGCGGGTCCCCACCGGCGACGCCGTGGCGCGGGCCTACGGGGCGCGCGTACCGGGTCGTGCCGCCGACCTGATCGCCATCGAGGTGGTCAACGACACGACCCTGCCGGTCGCGGTCGCCCTCCTGCTCCGCGCCGACGAGGTGCGCCTGGCCGGGGACCGGGCCGTCCTCGACGGGGCCGTCGAGGTGCGGTTCCCCCGCGCACCCTCGCGCGTGGCGTCGGGCACTGACCGGGCCACCGTCGAAGCGACGGTCACCGGCGGCGGGGCCGTCGAGGTGGTCGCCGGCGCCGCCACCGTCGCGCCGGTGGTCGCGGTCCTGTTCCCGCTGGCGCACACCGCGCGGCTGGCCGCCGAGGTGGCGCCCACGGGACCGGGCCCCGGCGGGGGTGGAGACGGTGGGTCGCCGGGCGCCGTGGGCGCCGTGCCGGCCCCCGACCAGGTGGCACGGGGGTGGCGCGCCCAGCTCGACCGGGGTGTGGCCGTCCGCCTGCCCGACGAGCGCCTG
>JACJWK010000017.1 GCA_020637195.1 Microthrixaceae bacterium | reverse complement strand
GTCGCGGATCCGGTCTTCGACGTCGGTGCGGTGGCGGTGGATGAGGTCGGTGACGTGTCCGCAGGGTGGCTCGCCGCCATCGGAGATCGTGAGCACCTGTCGGATCTCGGCGAGGGTGAGTCCGGCGGTCTGCGCATGGCGGATGAAGCGCAGCCGATCGACGACCTCGGGGGCGTAGTCGCGGTAGCCAGACGCGGTGCGTTCCGGGTCGGCGAGGAGCCCGGCCGATTCCCAGAAGCGGATGGTCTTGGCCGTGACGCCGCTCTGGCCCGCGAGCTCGCCGATTCGCATCCCTCGAAGTCCTTGACCTTCCATTGGAGTGGAAGGTTTACGGTAGCTCGCAGATCGCCATTGCGTCCCACACGACAGGATCCTCGTGAGGCTGGAACTGCTGTACTTCGACGACTGCCCGAACTGGAAGGTCGCCGCCGAGCGCCTGGATGACGTAGCGCGGCGGCGGGGCCTGCCGGTAGAGCGTCGCCTGGTGAGGACGCCGGAGGAAGCAGAGGCGGCTCGATTCCGGGGTTCGCCAACGATCCTCGTCGACGGCGAGGATCCCTTCGCCTCGGGTGACGAGCCGTTCGGGCTGGCCTGCCGCGTCTACCAGACCCCGGACGGCCCGGCCGGGTCTCCAACGACCGCTCAGCTCGAGGAGATCCTCGATGCGTGACAGGAACCTCGTGCCCGCTGCGCTGGCCGGCGCGATCGTGTGCTGCGGGGCGACAGCGCTCATCGCCGGACTGGCTGGAGGTGTGGCGCTGGCCGCGATCGGCCGCTTCACCGTGGTGTCCGTCGTCGGCCTCGGCGTCGTGGCGGCCATCGCCTGGCGCCTCGACCACCGTCGCCGAGGGGACCGCTTCGGTTGTGGCGACCGAGCAGCGCAGCTGGACCGAACGCGGCGATGACCGACGCATTCGACCTGATCGTCATCGGTGCAGGAATGGCCGGGACCGCAGCGGCGAACAAGTGCGCTTCTCGAGGGTGGAAGGTCGCGATCGTCGACGAGCTCCCCTACGGAGGCACCTGCGCCCTGCGTGGCTGTGACCCCAAGAAGATCCTGCGCCGCGGGGCCGAGATCATCGACAGCGCCCGCCTCATGGCCGGCAAGGGCATCGACACGGATGGGATGACCATCAACTGGGCCGACCTGATGGAGCACAAGCGCGGCTTCACCGGCCCTGTCCCCGAGAACATGGAATCCGGGCTCATCCGCAACGGTGTCGTGACCCTGCACGGCACCGCCCGCTTCGAGACCGAGCACCGACTCGACGTCGACGGTGTCGGGTACGAGGCGAAGCACTTCCTGGTCGCCACCGGCGCGCAGCCCCGCCCCCTGGATCTTCCGGGCTGCGAGCATTTGATCGACAGCACCGACTTCTTGGAGCTGGAGGACCTCCCCCGCCGAGTGCTCTTCGTGGGCGGCGGGTTCGTGTCCTTCGAGTTCGCCCACATCGCCGCCCGGGCCGGTGCCCGAGCGGTGATCATCGACCGCGGCGTCCGCCCGCTCAAGGCCTTCGACCCCGACCTTGTAGAGCTCCTGGTGAGACGGAGCGCTGAGGCCGGCATCGAGGTGCGCTCGCAGACGACGATCACCGCCATCGAGCCCGCCAGCTCCGGGTACCGCGTCACACTGGAAACCGCCGGCGACCCCGCCGAAGTCGACACCGATCTCGTCGTCCACGGCGCAGGGCGCATCCCGCAGCTGTCCGGACTCGCCCTCGACGCGGCCAACGTCGCTCACGGCACCGCCGGTGTCGCCGTCGCCGGTCACCTGCAGAGCGCCACCAACCCCGCCGTCTACGCCGCCGGTGACTCCGCCGACACCCCCGGCAAGCCGCTGACCCCGGTGGCGGTGTTCGAGGGCAAGGTCGCAGCATCGAACATGCTCGGCGGCACGACCACCGTGCCCGACTACACCGGCGTCCCCACGGTCGTGTTCACCATCCCCGAGCTGGCCCGCGTCGGTCTCCTCGAAGAAGAGGCAACAGCAGCCGGCCTGGACGTGGACGTCCGATACCGCGACACCAGCGGCTGGTACTCGAACTACCGGGTCGGGGAGACGACCGCAGCCAGCAAGGTCCTCGTCGACACCGCCAACGACACGATCCTCGGCGCGCACCTGCTCGGCCCCGGCTACGGCGAGCTGGTCAACTTCTTCAGCCTCGCCATCAAGCTCGGCCTCACCACGCGACAGCTGACGTCGATGCCCGCCGCCTATCCCACCGTCGGCTCCGACCTCGGTTCCATGCTCTGACCCACCGGCCAGGCCGCCCAGCGGTGACAGGATGGGGCCCATGGCTGTGGCTCGCACGCTCCTGTTGTTCGCGCTCGCCGCCGTCGCCGAGATCGGTGGGGCGTGGCTGGTCTGGCAGGGCGTGCGCGAGCACCGTGGCGTCGCCTGGATCGGGGCGGGCGTTGTCGCCCTCGGCGCCTATGGCCTGGTGGCGGCCCAGCAGGCCGACAACAACTTCGGGCGGGTGCTCGCCGCCTACGGCGGCGTCTTCGTGGCCGGCTCCCTCGCCTGGGGGATCCTGGTCGACCGCTTCGAACCCGACCGCTGGGACTACCTCGGCGCCGCCATCTGCCTGATGGGTGTCGGGGTGATCATGTTCGGCCCCCGCTCCTGAACCCGCCCAGGCGTGCCTTGACCTTCGAGCCGGGTCGAAGGTCTACCGTCGGCGTCATGGACACCTTCACCATCGGCCAGGTGGCCGAGCGGAGCGGCTTCAGCGCCTCGGCGCTGCGCTACTACGAGGACCACGGCGTGATCGGACCCGTCGACCGCACGCCGGCGGGCTACCGGCTCTACGACGAGGCCTCCCTGGCCCGGCTGCGGTTCGTCGCCCGCGCCAAGCAGCTCGGGTGCAGCCTCACCGAGATCACCGAGCTCGCCCAGCTGTGGGAGGACGAAGACTGTGGACCGGTCCAGCGTCGCCTCCACGACCTGGTCACCACCAAGATCGCCGACGCCCGCCAGCGCAGCGCCGAGCTGATCCGGCTCACCGCCCAGCTGGAGACCGCCGCCGCTCACCTGGGCGGACCGGCTCCCGACGGGCCCTGCGACGACACGTGCGCGTGCGTCGCCACCCACCGCAGCGACCCCGTGCCGGTCGCGCTCGGCCGCCAGGACCCGGCCATCGCCTGCACCCTCCCCGCCGACCAGATCCCCGGAAGAGCCGACGACTGGGGCGAGCTCCTCCACCATGCCGTCGCACGCGAACCGCTTCCCGACGTCGCCGGGGTGCGGGTCGTGCTCGATGCTCAGGTCCCGGTCGACGAGCTCACACGGCTGGCGGCCCGCCGAGCAGGGCTGCTGCACGTTCTTCGCCTTCGCCATCACGATCGACGACCGCGGCATCGCTCTCGAGGTGCGGGCACCGGCCGACGCCGCCGACCTGGTCACCGCCGTGTTCGGAGCGCCGGCATGAACCGCAGCCGACTCGCCGGGATCGGTGCCGCCGCCTGCATCGCCTGCTGCGCCGCACCGCTGCTCCTGGCCGCGGCTGGCGTCACCGCCCTCGGCGTCGTCGGCACCCTCGTGCTCGGCATCGGCGCCCTCGCCGCAGCCGGGGTGCTCGCCGCAGGCCTCACTCTCGCCCACCGCACTCAGCGCACGACACCGACCACAAGCACCCCGGTCACGCTCAGCCCGCCGCGTCCCTCCGGAGGTGCAGGGCCCCCTCCACCTCGGTAGGCGAGAGACCAAACTGCGCTATTTCAAACCCTGCCGCTGACCAGCGGTTCTTCACCTGGATGTTGTGAAATCGGCAGCAGCAGTGGAGCTGATGGGACTCGAACCCGACCCCGCTTGCAAAGCAATTCGACGGCCTCGCATGCGCTGCATCGTTGGGCTTCCGATCGTTGAGCGAGGGTCATGCAAGGGTCGCACGGGAGTGCGCCGGTGGCAATCCGGTGGCGCGTCACACCGGCGATGTACAGAACGAGTACCCGCACGGCGCTGTACGGTGCCGGCGCCCGGGTCGACCAGCCGGCGGCCCCGGGAACTCACCTCACCCCAGGGAGGAACAGTGCAGCGGATCACGATCACCATGCTCCTGCTCGTTGCGGTGGCGGCGGCCGGCTGTGGAAGCGATGGGGTCGAGACCCAAGCCGACACCGGTGCCGACGACACTGCAGCCACAACCACCTCATCGACGGAAGCCGAGACGTCCGGCAGTGAGGTCGCCGAGCGGTACTTCACAGCGCTCTCGACCATCTCGATCACGGACGACCAGGACTCGATCGACGCCTCTCGCGAGGGCACCCCCGCTCGGGATTACGCCACTATGCAGAACGCACTAGCTCTCGCGCAGAGTGGTTCAGCAGGGCTTCTCGCCGACCAGACCCTCGAAGTCGACGGCTCAGTGATCAGGCTCTGCGACGAAGGCGAGACCGGTGATCAATGCGTCACCTACGGCGACCTGGAGGTCGACGGAAACCAACTCACGGACTTCACCATTAACGGAGAGGATCCACGCGCCCGCCTCTCGGTCGGCGGCAACCCCGTCGCGATCGCGGGGATCACGTACACCCCAATCGGTGCCTACCAGGGCGTCGAGACCAATCGCATCTATGTGGCCTACAAGGTCGAGAATGCAGCCGGGGCGCCGTTGCAGCTCTCGATGTTCAGCGAGTCCTACGTTGATGCGTCAGGGCAGCAGTTCAGCGCGGCAGACAGCTATGGACCCACTGGCGCGATCAGCCGGGAGTGCACGACTGCCGTGGCGGTCTTCGACGGAGCGACCATCGGCGGGCAGCTCGGCGTCAACGGCTACATCGACGACAGCTCCTTCACGGAGGCACCCGCCACCCTGACAATCGCTCCGCCCGCCGTCTGAACGGCCCTAGCTCGTCGCGGGCGGCGCCTCGAGCATCAGCCGCAGGTGCCCGACCCGTTGCTCGACCAGTGAGCGGGCGCGCTCCAGCTCGACGACCGTAAGGTCGGCGCAGTGGGTTGAGCATGGCCATGTAAGTCGTCGACAGAGCTCGACGAGGATCTGCTCCGCTCGGAGCGGTCGCGAGCGGCAACTTGATGCGCCGGCCGTAGTGGTCGCCGACCTGCTCCGCCGCCAAGGCCCCGTCGTCATCGACCGACACCAACGCGAGGTCGCGCTGCGCCTGGTCCCGCTCGACGAGCTCAGCGGCTCGTCGACCGACTCGACGGTCTTGGCCACGGGGTCATGCCGGCCGACGTCGCCGAAGAGTTCGACGTCCCACACGTGGTCGCGTCCCAGGCGCTGCACGAGCTGGCCGCCGTGCGTGCGCGACGGAGGAGCGCGTGAGCAGCGAGGTCGGCCGCGAGCATCCTGCGCTTGGCGGCGTCTACGCGAAGCTCGAGCGAGCTGAGGTCCATCTGCGCTCCTTCGAGGAGGCCTTCCGGATCTGGGTCGAAGAGCACGCTGACGACTTCGCCGTTGCCGTCGAATGGCCGACCAGCCGACTCACGGTTACTCACCCACCACCCGACATGGCCACGGCGAACACCTGGTCGGCGATTGCAGGCGACTGTGTCCACAACGCCCGATCTGCGCTTGATCACCTCGCGTGCCAGTTGGTCATCGCGAACGGTAAGGATCCGGGGACCAGCACTCGATTTCCTCTCGAGGATGACCCGCCTCGGTGCTCGGACTGCGGCGCCACTGGTCAAGCGCGAGTGGCTGGTGCGCATCCTGCAGCCAACACCGTGGTCGACGCCGCACAGCCGTACCGCCAGGATTGGCGCTACGAGAGGATGCAGTCGCTTCGGCAGATGGACGACGTCGACAAGCACCGGGCCCTACCGGTGCTCACCGGGTACTTCCAGACGTTGCTGTGGGGCCATGACCCCGCGGATCCGCCCAGCAAGGTGCCGCTCACGATGGGCTCTTGGGCTGACGGCGAGGCGACTCTCACCTGTGGATGGCCTCATGAGATGAGTGGCGAGGTCCAGTTCTACCTGTCCTTCGGCGATCGAGAGCGCAACGCACAGGCGCGCGTGGTGCCCTTCCTGCGCGTTCTGCTCGACCAGGAGATCGGTCCTCTCGTTGCCGCACTGGCCGAGTTCGTCGTGAACCCGCCACCTTCGCAGAACTCGGCGCGGTGGAAGAAGACCCATCGATGCGCCGAGTCTGGATCAGCCTGACTCGTCGAGGAGGCGCCCGGGGCGCTGGTGTCGCTCGATCACAAAAACCACGTCACGCCCTGCCCGTACGGTGGTGAGTGGGTCAGCGGTAGCGGAATCTGTTCGTGCTTGTTGGTCTGCTGGCCGGCGCTCTGCTGGCCCTAGTCTCGTCGTCGGCTTCTTCGCCGTCAGGCCGTCCTGGGCGACGAGGACCCACGGACGCCTCGATCCAGCCGAGCCCGGATTGGATCTGCAGCTCAGGTGGCTCTGGGCGCTGTCGCGGTCTTCGGCATGGCGGCATCACCGTGCACGCTAACCGATGAAGTTCATCGACGTCGGACGGGCGCCAAGGCAGCAGGCACCGCCGCTTTCGTCTCCATCGCCGGCGGACTGATGGTGGCAGTAGTTTTCTCGCCCGACAGCGTCTACCGCGACGTCTCTTCGTCGTCCCTTCGTGGCCCTGGAAACGATCTGGTTCTTCCCTCCGCTTCGGACGTCTGCGCCCGGTCCAGCGCCACATCCGCGCTCGGCGTATCAGACGGTCCCGCCCTGCCTGTCCAACAGACGCCGAGGACAAATGTCGGCAGCGGCCCGATCTACCGCCGGGATGGTGGGCGTAGACCCGCAGGGTGGTGGCGGGGTTGGGTGGCCGAGCCGGTTAGCACGGTGCGCAGGCGACGCCGGCGGCCAGCATGCGCGACGCCATAAATGCGCAGGTCGTGGAGGCGAACGCCCCGGGCCCTCAGCCTTCGCGGCTCACCTGGTGCGACATCACCGACGGGTTGACCGGTCAGGTCAGGTCCCGGTCGGCGGGAACACCTCAGGTGTCCGCACGGGACAGCCAGGGCGAGCTCGGTCAGGGTGGACCGCCAGCGGGTCACCGCGACGACGGTGGCGGGGTCGAGGCCATGGCCTGGCGCGCCGGTCTTGGTAGTCCTGATGCCACCGGTTCGAGGCGGGCGACGGCATCGATCCGCGCTCGAGGTCGATGTCATCCAGCAGGCACGCAGCTCGAGCGTCGACAGCCGATGGTGGCGGCGAGACGGACGAAGCGGCGAGCGCAGGTCGCGTCGATCGAGGCGAGACTTCGTGACGGCGGCGGGGTCGGGCGGCTCGATGGGGAGTGGTGCTCGTGGGGCGGCCGGGCGTGCGCGGCAGGGGTTGGCGGGATTGGGCCCCAGCGGACGGCCTGGGTGAGCATCGACCGCAGGATGGTGTGGGCGACCCGGGTTGTGGCGGGCCCGGCGCCGTCGGCGGCCATCGATGGTAGGCGAGGTCGAGTTGGCGTGCGGTGGACGGCGGACCAGCTCATCGCCGAGCGGGAGGATCACTGGTCGAGCTGACGCCGGTACTCCCCGCCCGGTGCGGCGACCAGTCGTTGCGTCGGCGGCGTTCCACTGGTCGGCGAGCTGGGCGACGGTAGGGCAATCGCCCAGTGTTGGCCACCTCGACTTTGCGGATGAGGCGCGGAGGGCCTGGTCGGCGTCAGGCGCGCTTGCGTGGACGGTGCAGTACCCAGCGCTCCTGGCCGTCGAGGTCCCGGCTGGCGTACACCTGACCGCGACGGCTTCGCGCAGCTCCGGACGCCCTCGCATCGCCGCTCACGGGTGATGACGATCATTCGAAGAGGATGCTCGAACGGCCGTCGGTCTTGCGTGGCAATCCCACCTGCCGTTCATCGACGGCCGCGCCGTTGTGAGAACCACAACGGGCAGTGGAGCTGATGGGACTTGAACCCACGACCCCCTGCTTGCAAAGCAGGTGCTCTCGCCAGCTGAGCTACAGCCCCGGAGGAGTCGTCAGCCTACTGGCGCCGCCGGCGGGCGGCCGTCCCATACTGGGGTGTGCCCCTCCTGCGACGACCCCGCCGCCTGCTCGTCGTGCTCCTGCTCGCGGGCGTCGCGGCCGGCGCCGCTGCCTGCGGGGGTGACGGCGAAGGCGCCGCGCCGGCGGGCACGACGGGGTCCACCACGACCACCACGACGGTCGGGGCAGCGGACGCCCCCTTCGAGAACCCCTACGCCGGGCACACCAGCGACGTCTACGCCGACGACGCCCACTGGCTGTGCCGGCCCGACCTGGCCGGCGACGTCTGCGACCAGGACCTGACCGCCACCGAGGTCGCCCCCGACGGCACCCGCACCGTGATGCCGTTCGAGCCCGCCGCCGACCCGGCGGCCGACTGCTTCTACGTGTACCCCACCCTCGACTACTCGGCCGAGCCCGGCAACCACCCGTTCGACGAGCCCAACCCGCTCGAGACCATCACCACGCAGTTCCAGGCCGCCCGCTTCGCGTCGCTCTGCGACCTGTACGTGCCCCGCTACCGCCAGGCCACCCTCGCCAGCTACCCCGACGAGGACGACGAGGTCGACGACCTGTACACCCTCGACCCGTTCGCCACGGCCTACGCCGACGTGCTCGACGCCTTCCAGACCTACATGGCCGACTCGAACGACGGGCGGCCGATCGTCCTGCTGGGCCACTCGCAGGGCAGCCACCATCTCATCCGCCTGCTCCAGCAGGAGTTCGACGACTCACCGCCGATGCGGGGCCGCCTCGTGTCGGCGCTGCTGATCGGGCCGACCGGTCGGCTACGGGTCCCGCCCGGCGAGACGGTGGGCGGCACCTTCCAGGAGATCCCCTTGTGCGGTGGGTCGGACGAGACGGGCTGCGCCGTGGGCTTCGACTCCTACGCCGCGAGCCGGCCCCCCGACTTCGTGGACCCGGTGGACGACGGGACGGTCCGGGCGTGCGTGAACCCGACCCAACTGGTCGACGGCGACGACCGCCTCGAGGCCGGGTACTTCGGTGTGTCGGTGCCGGGCGTCGAGACCGCCACCGAGATCATCCCCGACCGCTACACCGCCGAGTGCGCCGAGACCCCCGACGGCCAGGTGTACCTGTCCATCGCCGCCGACCCGCCGCCCGGTGACACCCGCACCGTCGACCACGTCTCGCCGGTGCTCGAGGACGGCGACTCGCTGCACGTCGCCGACTACAACTTCACCCTCGGCGACCTGCTCGCCCTGGTCGAGGCCCAGATCGACGCCTTCGGCCGCTGACGCCGGCGGGCGGCCGATCGTGCTCCGGGTCGAACCGGGCGCGTCGCGCTGCAGGTGGTGCGGTGGGATGCGCCGGATTCAACCTGGCGCCGGCGCCGGCGGGCGGCCGATCGTGCTCCGGGTCGAACCGGGCGCGTCGCGCCGCAGGTGGTGCGGTGGGATGCGCCGAAATCAACCTGGCGCCGGCGCCGGCGTGGTCAGGCGCCGGCGGCCTCGTCCTGCCAGGTGCAGACGCACGCCTCGTTGCCCTCGGCGTCGGCCAGCACCCACCACGCCGGCGCGAAGCGGTCGGTGACGAGGCGCCCGCCGGCGGCGACGGCCGCCTCGACGCGGGCCTCGGCCCGGTCGTGGGGCACGTTCACGTCGATGTGCAGGCGGTTGCGCTCGGTGCGGGGCTCGTCCATCGACTGGAACCAGACGGTCATCCCGACGCCGCGAGGGTCGACGAGATCGTCTCCCTGCTCGCGGTAGTCGAGCACGGCCTTCCAGAAGGGCCGGATGGCGTCGGCGTCGAGCGTGTCGATGGCGACGTCGGAGGTCTGGAGCACGGTGGGCTCGGGGGTGGCGCCGGCCTCGCCCGCCAGCCGCGAGATGGTGCGGGCGAGGGACACGTCGGCGTCGGACAGCCCGCCGGTGGCGTGCGTGGACAGCGCCACGTGCACCCGCCCCGGCCAGCGCAGGTCGACGTCGGGATGGTGGTCGGCGGCGTCGGCCGCCTCGGCGATCGACCGCACGAGGGCGGCGCCGGCGGAGAACCCGGGGGCGACGAAGTCGGCGTGCAGCGTCCGCACGATCACCCGCCAGTCGGCGAGGGAGTCGTCGGCGGCGATGTCCGCCGCGGTCACCGGCGTGTAGCGGGGCATCACCCCAGTCAACCAGCTACCGGCGAGGCGGCGTCAGCCGCCCGGGGTGAAGACCGGGCCCTGGATGGCGCTCGTGCCGTGGTAGCAGCCCACCGTGTAGGGGAACTCCCACGTCGCGGCGTAGTGGTACGTCGTCACCTGCTCGCCGTCGAGGGTGATCTCGCTGGTGGTCCCGTGGCACTCGTCGAGGTCGGCGTTGGTGAGCACCTCGCCGTCGGCGCCCCGGTGGCCGGTGATGGGGTACCCGTCGAGGGCGAAGCCCACCACCTCGGACTGACCGGTGCCCTCGTCGGGCACGCACGGCGAGATGCTGTGGTGGTGGTAGCCGTCGAGCGGGTTCGGGTGGCCCTGGCACGGGTCCTGCCCCTCCCACGCCACGGCGTCGCGCCCCTCGGCGTCGACCGGGCTGTTCAGCACCACCCCGTTGAGCAGGAAGCCGACCTCGCCGCCGACGCATCCCGGCGAGGCCGCCTCCGTCGGCGCGGCGGGGATCTCGATCGAGTACTCGTTGACGAAGATCGAGTTCGGGTTCGAGTCGTACTGGTGGACGGGGTCGTCCGCCGCGATCGGGAACGTCCCCGTGCTCTGGTCGACCGGGAGGTTCGTGCCGGTGAGCACCCGGGAGTCGCCCTCGACCACCTGCGTGAACTCGGCCTCGGGCCAGGTCACGTCGCCCTCGACCGCGAGCTTGGCGGTGAGGTCGAACGTGCCGTCTCCGTTGAACCACGGCCCTTCCACGCCGGCGCCGCCGCCGTCGGTGGGGAACTCCGGGCACAGGTAGAGCATCCCCTGGGCCGGTCCCGTGGTGCTGATGCTGTCGTCCCCGACCGGCAGGCGGGTGAGGTCGACGTCGCCGACGTTCTGCGCGGGCACCACGAGGCGCCCGCCGGCGAGCTCGACGTCGTCGCCCGTGACCCCCGTGGTCGTGGTGGCCTGCGCCGCCACGGCGGTGGTCGCCGGGGCCGCGGTCGTCCCCGAGGTCTCGACGGTGTCGCCCGACGACGAGCAGGCGGCGACCGCCAGGATGGCCACGGGCAACGTCGCCCACCACGTGCGTCGCATCGACCGCTCTCCCTCCCCGCCCAGCGGCTCCGAGACTAGGCGCGCGGTCGCCCCGTCAGCGCCGGCGGCGGCCCTCGACCACGAAGCCGACCACGCTGCGGGCGAGCAGGATGGCGCCCGCCACCAGCACCCACGAGCCCACGGCGAAGCCGGTCAGCACCAGCACACCGCCGGCGCCGATGCCGGCGGGCCACAGCGACTGCTCGGGCAGGTAGAGCTGGTTGGGCACCTCGCCCTCCTCCTGCGCCTCGATCGACGCCTGCACCGGGCGGGCGTGGCGCAGCAGGTAGACGGCGTAGGTGAACGACAGCACGCACGAGCCGAGCAGCAACACGATGCCGGCGGCCTCGCCGCCGGTGGCGGCGTAGAGCGTGCCGATCACCAGGAACGCGAGGCCGACGCCACCGAACACGTGGGTCTCGTGGGGCCAGCCCTTGATGCGGGTGCCCAGGCCCGGCGCCGACCCGCTCACGGCGCGCCCCCCGCCTCGGCGTGCTCGTCGTCCCGGTCGTCCTCGTCGGCGCGCGCTCCCACCCGGCGGCGCTCGTCGCGGTGGCCGACGGCGGGGTTGTCGGGGTGGTTGACGTCCCACACCGGCCGCTCGGAGCGGATCGGGGGCAGGGTGTCGAAGTTGTGGGGCGGCGGCGGTGAGGTGGTGGCCCACTCGAGGGTGTGGCCGTCCCAGGGGTTGGGGTCGGACTCGGCGGGACGCCGCATGGTGCGCCACACGTTCCAGAGGAACGGCAGGGTCGAGATGCCGAGCAGGAACGAGCCCACCGTCGACACCTGGTTGAGGAAGGTGAACCCGGCGTCGGGGTCGTAGTCGGCCACCCGCCGCGGCATGCCCTCGAGGCCCAGCAGGTGGTGGACGAAGAAGGTGAGGTTGAAGCCGACGAACATCAGCCAGAACTGGGCCTTGCCGAGGGGCTCGGACAGGCGCCGGCCCGTGAACTTCGGGAACCAGTAGAAGATCGCCGAGTACACCGCGAACACCGAGCCGCCCATCAGCACGTAGTGGAAGTGGCCCACCACGAAGTACGAGTCGCTGAAGTGGAAGTCGAGCGGGGGCGACGCCAGCATCGGGCCGGTCAGCCCCCCGATGAGGAACAGCAGCAGGAACCCGACCGAGAACAGCATCGCGGTGTCGAACGTGATCGACCCACCCCACATCGTCCCGATCCAGTTGAAGAACTTCACGCCCGTCGGCACCGCGATGAGCATGGTGATGCCGGCGAAGAACGGCAGCAGCACGGCGCCGGTCACGAACATGTGGTGCGCCCACACGCCCATGGACAGGCCGGCGATGGCCAGGGTGGCGAAGACGAGGCCCTTGTAGCCGAAGACCGGACGCCGGCTGAACACCGCGATGACCTCGGTGACCACGCCGAAGTAGGGCAGGGCCAGGATGTACACCTCGGGATGGCCGAAGAACCAGAACAGGTGCTGCCACAGCAGCGCGTCGCCGCCGGCGCTGACGTCGAAGATGTGGCCGCCGAAGTGGCGGTCCGCGAACAGCATCACCCCGGCGGCGGTGAGCACCGGGAAGGCCAGCAGCACCAGCAGGCTCGTCACCAGCATGTTCCAGGTGAAGATCGGCATCCGGAACATGGTCATGCGCCGCGCCCGCAGCGTGATGACCGTGGTGATGATGTTGACCGAGGTGAGGATCCCGGACAGGCCGGTGAGGGCCACGCCCACGATCCACAGGTCGCCCCCCAGGCCCGGGGAGCGGATCGGGTCCGACAGCGGCGCGTAGGCGAACCACCCGAACGAGGCGGGGCCGTTGGCGGTGAGGAAGCCCGAGCACATCACGAGGCCGCCGCCCAGGAAGAACCAGTACGAGACCAGGTTGAGGCGGGGGAAGGCCATGTCGCGCGCCCCGATCTGGAGCGGCACCACGTAGTTGGCCAGGCCGAACGCGAACGGCCCCACGAACAGGAACAGCATGATGCTGCCGTGCATCGTGAACAGCTCGTTGTAGTTGTCGGTGTTCACGACCTGCTGGCCGGGCTCGAACAGCTCGGCCCGGATGACGAGGGCCATCACGCCGCTCGACAAGAAGAACAGGAACGCCGTGACCATGTAGCTCAGGCCGATGGTCTTGTGGTCGGTGCTCGTCACCCAGGCCAGCAGGCCCGACGGTCGGCCCCGGGCCGGCGGCGTGACGGTGGCGCCGGCGTCGTCGGGGGTCGCGGCGGTGGGAGGCTCGGCGGTGAGGGTCACGAGCCGCCTCCCGCGGCACGGCCCGCCTGCTGGTCGGCCAGCCAGGCGTCGAACTCGTCGCCGGGCACCGCCCGCACCGTGAAGTCCATCTTCCAGTGGTCGAGCCCGCAGTACTCGGCGCAACGGCCGACCCACTCGCCCGCCTCGGTCAGCGTGATGTCGATCTCGTTGTCCACGCCGGGGATGAGGTCGCGCTTCTCCAGGAACTCGGGCACCCAGAACGAGTGGTTCACGTCGTCGGACACGAGGTCGAAGCGGATGTCGCGCCCGACGGGCAGCACCAGCTCGGGCGTGGTCTCGGCGCTGCCGGCCACGTTCACCCCCTCGTCGACGTAGAGGAACTGCCACTGCCACTGGAAGCCCTCCACCCGGACGGTCAGGTCGGGGTCCGGGCTCGTGCGGGTGATGCGGTCCTGGGCCACGACGGTCACGCCGAACAGCACGGCCACGATGAGCACGGGCACGACCGTGTAGAGCACCTCGAGGGGCACCTGGTACTGGAACTGGCTCGGCACCTTCGCCGGGTCGTCGCCCTTGCGCCGGCGGTAGCGGAACGCGGCGTACAGGATCAGGCCGTACACCAACAGCCCGATGACGGCGGCGGTGAGGAGGAATCCCTTCCAGAGCGCGGTGAACTCCTGGCCCTGTTCCGTGACCGCCTCCGGCGCCCCGAGGTTGCCCGAGCAGCCCGCCAGCAGCGCGGCGCCGGCGACGGCCAGCACCGGGACGGTGGCACCTCGGCGCGGGCCCCCAAGCCTCCTCACGCCGCCGACCTTAGGGCCTCGCCCGGGTCTCAGTCCGAGAACTCCAGCCCCCGGGGCAGGGGTGCGGTGGTCAGGGCGGCGACGAGCGAGTTGGCCTCCTCCTCGTCCACGTCGCCGCTGATCTGGATGTCGAAGCGGTCGAACCCGGTGTCGCGCACCCGCGGCGCCATCAGCACCACCTGGTCGAGGGCGATGGCCGCGAGCCCCGCGTCGCACGGCGCCGCGCGGGGTCGGCACGCGGCGGCCAGCTCGTTGAACGCGTCGATGCCCCCGGCGCTGAGCACCAGGTCGACCCCGTAGTCGTCGCTGCGGTCGCCGTCGCCGTCGGGGTCCACCACCGTGACGGTGGCGTCCTCGACCGCGGCGTTGGTGACCCCGCCCGGCGCCAGCACGTAGCAGGCGACCACGAGGCCGCTGCGCTGGCCGCGGAGCTCGTACTCGGGGTAGAGCGAGTCGTCGTCGGCGCCCTGCGCCACCGGGGCGGCGTCGGCGCAGCGCTCGGGTGGGCGCTCCCGGCGCACGGCGCGGATCTCCAGCCGTCCCGGCTCGCGCAGCAGGGACTGCATGGCGGGCACCGCGAGCGGCCCACCGCCGGGGTCGACCCGGACGCGACCGTCGTCGACCTCGGCGAGCGCGGCGGCGTGCCCCGCCGCCCGCAGCCGCTGTCGGATCGCGTCGGCCAGGGCCCCGAGGTCGGTGCCCGCGCCCTCGCCGGCGGTCACGAAGAACGTGCCCTCGGGCAGGGCGGGCTCGACCGGCTCGGGCGGCTCGGGCGGCTCCTCGAGCACGGGCTCGGCGGGATCGGGCTCCTCGGTGGCCGGGGGGCCGCCGGTCTCGTCGTCCCCGTTGCCGCCGGTCAGCACGGCGCCGGCGAGGAAGGCCAGCGCCACCACCGCCAGCAGCCCGACGACCGCGACGGGCGCCGGCACGCCGCGGGGCCTCGGGCGCGGATCGCCGGAGTCGGGGTCGCCGTCGGCCAGCCGGCGGAGCACCACGATCTGCCGCACGGCCACGGCCCCACCGTAGCCACCGGGTCGCGGGTGGCTCAGCGGGGCGCGGCGCGGGCCCGGGCGGCGTCGTCGGCGGCGTCGAGGCGGCGGGCCTCGCGCTCGTCGGCGCGCATCCACTGGTAGGCGACGACCACGGCGAGGACCACGCCGACGAGGTCGCCGAGCCCCCACATGAGCGCCGCCCCGGTGCGCTGGTCGGCGAGGGGCGAGGCGCCCCAGGTGCGACCCAGGCCCTCGTACCAGGCGGCGGCGACGGGCTCGCCGGCGCTCAGCAGGGCCAGGCCCAGCACGGCGTGGAAGGGCACCAGCAACAGGACCAGCAGGAGCCGCACCGGGTAGCCGAGGGGGCGCCCGGCGCGGGTGCGCCCCCAGCCGGGGTCCAGGCCGACCACCGCCTCGGTGAACAGGCAGCCCACGGCGAGAAGGTGGAGGTGCACCCACCCGTGGACGACCCCGTTGCGCAGCGACAGCTCGTACACGCCGGTCAGGTAGAGCCCGAACATGGTCGTGCCGAAGAGGAACCAGGCCGTGATCGGATGGGTGACGAAGCGCACGACCGGCTGTCGGAACAGACCGACGAGGAACCGTTGCGTCGGACGGTGCGTGGCCTGCACGGCGAGCGTCATCGGCGCGCCGAGCACCAACAGCAGCGGGGCCACCATGCCGAGCAGGACGTGCTGGGCGGCGTGGACGCTGAACAGGGTGGTGTCGTAGCGGGCCAGGCCGGACTGCGTGGCCACGACCACCGTGGCGAGCCCCGCGGCGAACGACGCGGTCCGGCCCGGGCGCCACCGCCGGCCGCGGGCGGCGAGCCGGCGGACCCCCGCGAGGTAGGCCCACCCGGACAGGGCGCTGAGCGCGAGCGGGACGGGGTCGAGGACCCACCAGCCCGCGACCCGGGCCGCCGTGATCGGGGGCAGGGCGAGCGCGGCGCTCCAGGGCACCCACGCACCGTAGGCCGCGGCCGACCGGGGCCGGATGCTAGGAATGCGGCGTGGAGGGGTCCGCTGCGGTGGCCACCGCACCCGACGGCCGCGACGACGGCTACGACGACGAGGGCTTCGCCACCTCGGTGTCGCCCCTCGGCGTCGGCGTCATCGTGTGGCTCGCCTCCGAGGTCATGTTCTTCGCCGGCCTGTTCGCCGCGTACTTCGTGCTGCGCTCCGGGAACGACCCCTGGCCACCGGACGGCGCCGAGCTGGACGTCGCCCGGGCGGTGCTGTCCACGGTCCTGCTCATCACCTCCAGCGGCACCATGCACCTCGCCGTGCGGGCCGCCGAGGCGGGGGACCATCGCCGGGTGGCCCGCTGGCTGGCGGTCACGCTCACCCTCGGCACCGTGTTCCTGATCAACCTCGGGCTCGAGTGGGCCAGCCTCGACTTCTCCCTCGACACCGACGCGTACGGGACCTCCTACTACCTGATCACCGGGTTCCACGGCCTGCACGTGCTGGGGGGCCTCGTCCTGATGCTGGCGGTGGCGGGGCTCGTCCTCGGCCGCGACGCCGAGGCGCCCGTGGGCCCGTCCGTGGCGGTCACCGGGTACTACTGGCACTTCGTCGACCTGGTGTGGATCGTCGTGTTCGCCACCCTGTACCTCCTGCAATGAGGGGCCGGACGTGAGCGCCCCGACCCGTCGGCGCCCGGCCGTGTCGGCCGCGGCGTCGGTGGCCGTCCTCACCGTGCTGGGGCTCGCGCTCTGGCAGCCGGCCCAGGCCCAGTCGCCCGATCCCACCGCCGCCACCAGCACCACGGCCGCGCCCACCGGTCCCGACGACCTGGTGGCGATCGGCCGCCAGCTCTTCGACACGGGTTGCGTGAGCTGCCACGGCGAGGGCGGGGTGGGCACGGCCGACGGCCCCACGCTGGTGGGCGTGGGCGAGGCCGCCGCCGACTTCATGCTCCGCACCGGGCGCATGCCCCTCGCCGAGCCCCAGGGCCAGTCGCCCAGCAAACCGCCCGCCTACACGGACCAGGAGATCCAGGCCCTCGTCGCCTACGTCGGCTCGCTGGGGCCGGGGCCCGCCATCCCGCAGGTGGACGTGGCCGCCGGCGACCTCGTCGAGGGCGGCGAGCTGTTCCGGGCCAACTGCGCGGCCTGCCACGGCGCCGCCGCGGTCGGTGGCGCGCTGAGCTACGGCGACTACGCGCCGTCGCTGCACTCCGTGGCCGAGGTCCAGATCGCCGAGGCGGTGCGGGTGGGGCCCGGCCAGATGCCGGTGTTCGACGAGGACGTCTTCACCGACGACGAGCTGAACTCGCTCGTGGCCTACGTGCGCTACCTCCAGGACCCCGCCGACCCGGGCGGGTTCTCCCTCGGGCGCGTGGGCCCGGTGGCCGAGGGCTACGTCATCTGGGTCGTGGGCGCCAGCGCGGTGGTCGTGTTCATCCGATGGATCACCCGGCGGAGGGCCGATGGCTGACCACACCCCGCACGAGGCCTCGACCGGGCCCGACGGCGAACCCCTCGTGGTGGAGACCGACGAGGACCGCCGGCGGGTCGAGCGCCGGTCGGGCCAGACCCTCCCCGCGGTCTGCTTCGCCACCTCGGTCGTGGCCGCGCTGGCCCTGGCCGTCGTCTACGCCGAGGGGGGCCAGAACCAGGCCGAGGGCGTGCTCCTCGCCGTCGCCCTCGGCGGCATCGGCGTGGGCCTCGTGGTGTGGGCCAAGCGCTTCATGCCCGAGGGCCCCGACACCGAGCCCCGCGGCCGCATCGGCTCGACCGCCGAGGACCGCGCCGCCTTCGTGGCCGACCTCGAGACCGGCGCCCACACGTTCGGTCGCCGCCACCTGCTCACCAAGATGCTCGTCGGCGCGGTGGCGGCCCTGGGCGTCGCCGCCCTGTTCCCCATCCGGTCGCTCGGGCCCCGGCCCGGGCGGGGCCTCAAGTCCACGCCCTACCGCGACGGGGTGCGCCTCGTCACCGAGGACGGCGACCCGGTGCGCCCCGACGACCCCGGCGTCGGCGGGGTGATCACCGCGTTCCCCGAGGGCCACGTCGGCGACGAGACCGCCCAGACCCTGCTCATCCGGCTCGAGCCGGGCCAACTCGAGCCCGAGCCGGGCCGCGAGGACTGGACGGTGGACGGCGTGGTGGCCTACTCGAAGGTGTGCACCCACGCGGGCTGCCCGGTGGGCCTCTACCAGGAGCAGCGGGGCGAGCTGCTCTGCCCGTGCCACCAGTCCACCTTCGACGTGCTCCACGGCGCCACGCCGGTGTTCGGCCCCGCCACCCGGCCCCTGCCGCAGCTCCCCCTGGGCACCGACGCCGACGGCAACCTGATCGCCACCGGCGACTTCTCGGGCCCGGTCGGTCCCGGCTTCTGGGACATCAACACGTGAGCCGGCGCCACCGCCCCGACCGGGGCTCGCGGGTGGGCCGCACCGCCCGGTGGTTCGACGACCGCCTCGGCGTGGCCCGCACGGGGCGGACCCTGCTCGACAAGATCTTCCCCAACCACTGGTCGTTCCTGCTCGGCGAGATCGCCCTGTACTCGTTCGTGGTCCTGCTGGCCACGGGCGTGTACCTCACCTTCTTCTTCGACGCCTCGGCCGCCCCGGTCACCTACGACGGCAGCTACGCCCCCCTCCAGGGCGTGCAGGTCAGCGCCGCCTACAACTCGGTGCTCGACCTCAGCTTCGACGTGCGGGCGGGGCTGATGATGCGCCAGGTGCACCACTGGGCGGCCCTGCTGTTCCTGGCCGCGATCGTCATGCACATCTGCCGCGTCTTCTTCACCGGCGCCTTCCGGCGGCCCCGCGAGATCAACTGGGTGGTGGGCTGCACGCTGTTGGTGCTCGCCCTCGGCAACGGGTTCGCCGGCTACTCGCTGCTCGACGACCAGCTCTCGGGCACCGGCATCCGCATCGCCGACTCGGTGATCCTGTCCATCCCCGTCGCCGGCACGTGGATCTCGTCGCTGCTGTTCGGCGGGCCGTTCCCGGGCACCGAGATCATCCCGCGCCTGTTCATCATCCACGTGCTGTTGCTGCCCGTGGCCATCATCGCCCTGCTGGGCGTCCACCTGGGCATCCTCGTGCGCCACAAGCACACCCACTTCCGCGGCGACGGCGCCACCGAGGACAACGTGGTGGGCGAGCGGGTGTGGCCCACGTACGCGGCCAAGGCCGGCGGGGTGTTCTTCCTCACCGCGGCCCTGCTCTGCCTGCTCGGCGGCCTGTTCCAGATCAACCCGGTGTGGCTGTTCGGCCCGTTCGAGCCCGAGAACGTCAGCTCGGCCAGCCAGCCCGACTGGTACATCGGCTGGCTCGAGGGGTCCCTGCGCCTGATGCCGCCGTGGGAGCTGTCGCTCGGCGACTACCTGATCCCCAACCCGTTCTTCCCCGGGGTGCTGCTGCCCGGGGTCACCTTCCTGCTCCTCTACGCCTGGCCGTGGATCGAGGCCCACTTCACCAAGGACCACGAGCCCCACCACGTGCTCGACCGGCCCCGCGACCGGCCCGTGCGCACGGCTCTCGGCGTGGCCACGCTGACCTTCTACGTGATCCTGTTCGCGGCCGGCGCCACCGACGTGCTGGCCGTCACCTTCGGTGTGTCGGTCAACCGCATCGTGTGGACCTTCCGCACGCTGGCGCTCGTCGCCCCGGTGGCGGCGGCGCTGGTCGCCCGCAAGGTGTGCCTCGAGCTCCAGCGCCGCGACGGCCCGCCCGAGCCGCTCCCCGACGAGGCGGAGCCCGTGGCCGACGAGCCGGCCGCCGTGCCCTCCTGAGGGCCCGCACCCGACCCGTTCGCCGACCGGACTCCTCGTTCTGGCGTCACGCGCGCCCGGCTCCCGGGCGCCGGCGACGCCGGTGCGTGCCCGAGGCCTGCCGCTCAGCCCTGGCCGGCCTGGTACGCGGTGTAGATCAGGCCGGCCATGCCGACCAGGGTGGTGACGATGGCGAAGTAGAAGACGCGCACCTGGGCCGCGATCTCGCCGCGCAGGGCGCCGACCTGCCCGAGGACCTGGCCCTCGAGCCCGACGATGCGGGCCTCGAGCTGGGCGAACCGTCCTTCGAGTTGCGCGAACTGGCCTTCGAGCTGGCCGAACTTCCCTTCGAGCTGGCCGAACTTCCCTTCGAGTAGGCCGAACTTCCCTTCGAGTAGGCCGAACTGGCCTTCGAGTTGGCCGAACTTGCCTTCGAGCTCGGCGAACCGGCCCTCCAACTGGACGAACTCGGCACGGAGCTCGGCGATCTCGCGGTGCACGTCGGCGCGCAGGTCGGTCATCTCGTTGCGCAGCTCGGCGCGGACCAGCTCGATCCGCAGCGTCAGGCGCTCCTCGAGGCCGGCCAGGTCGGCGGCGTCCAGGCCGGCCATCAGCAGGTCAGCTCCCCGTTCCCCGAGCGCTCCTCGTGCCAGTTCACGGAGCTCCTCACGTTGTGCAGCGGTGATGGCCATGGCGTCGCTTCCCCGAAGGTCGTTGGTTCCCCTGGGGGAGCGATCACGGTCGGCTCCCGAGCCGTGCGGGTGAGGCTACCCCCGCGTCCGAGGCCGCGGAAGGGGCGGCTCAGGCCGGGTCGACGAGCGCGATCAGGCAGTCGTCGGAGCGCACCGCCCCGGGTGAGCGGCGCAGGTGGACGTCGCCGCCGGGCGACACGACCGCCAGCAGGACCGCCCCCGGGGGCAGGGGTGCCCGCACCTCGCGGACCTGGGCGCCGGCCTGGTGGCGGCGTCCGAGGTCGTCGCGGGAGGCCTCGCCGCGGAAGGCCGGGGCGGTGGCCCGCAGAGGAGCGAGGCCCACCACGTCGTCGGGCACCTCGCGGGGCACCGTGAGCACGTGGCGACGACCCACCAGCTCGACGAGGTCGGGCTCGAGCAGCGAGAGCGAGGCTCCGTGCCCGAACGACAGCACGGCCTTGTCGATGTCGGCCTCCTCGAGGGCCCGGCGCACCTCGTGGACGCCTGCCTGCAGGGAGACGGCGGGCAGCGGTGGCGCCGGCCCGTCGGCCGGGTCGAGCGGCTCGGAGGTGACGCGCAGCACGGGCACGCCGGCGGCCACGAGGCACCGGCCGAAGTCGCCCAGCCAGGGGTCGTCGCCCAGCAGGGCCACGCCCTTCGGCGGCGGCTCGGCGACGCCGAGCAGGCGGGCCACCCACGCCGCGGTCAGGCCGTAGACGAGCCCGCACCCCAGGATCACCCCGAACGTGACCGGCAGCAGGAAGTCGGCGTCGAAGCCGGCCCGGTCGAGCGACGCGGTGAAGGTGGTGGCGGTGGACGCGGCCACGACGCCGCGCGGGTCCATCCAGGCGATCATCGCCTTGTCGCGACCGGGGAGACGGGTACCGAACAGCGACACCGCCACGGTGAGCGGGCGCACCACGAGCACCAGCACGACGACGATGCCGGTGATCGCGCCGGCGTGGCGGGCGAGGTCGTCGAGGGTGACGAGCGCGCCGAGGGTGATGAACAGGGTGCCGATGATCAGCACCTCGAGGGTCTCGCCGAAGCCCTCGATGCGGTTGGTGGCGACGGTGCGCTGGTTGGCCACCACGACGCCCATGGCCACCGTGGCGAACAGCCCGGCCTCGGAGGCGACGAGCTCGGCGGCGGCGTACGCGCCGGCGGCCAGCATGAGGGCGACCGCGGCCTCCATGTCGTCGGTCAGCCAGAAGCGCGACATCAACAGGATCAGCAGCGCCCCGGCGAGCAGCCCGGCGAGGATGCCGGCGGCGAAGCGGCCGCCCAGCTGCAGGACCGGGTGCACGCCGCCCCGGTCGGCGGCCAGCACCAGGTTGAGGACGACGACGCCCACGGTGGCGCCGAGCGGGTCGAGGGCGGTGCCCTCCCACCGGAGGATGCTGCTGGTCGGGTGCCGGGGCCGGACCACCTCGAGGAGCGGTCCCACCACCGTGGGCCCGGACACGACGAGCACGCTGCCCGTGACCACGGCGAGCGAGCGGGGCACGTCGAGGAACAGCAGCGACGCGGCGACCGCCCCGGCGAAGGTGACGGCCAGCCCGACGGTCACGAGTCGGGCCACCGAGCCCTTCGCCTCGCGCGGCAGGTCCACCAGGTGGAGCTGGCTGGCGGCCTGGAACAGCAGCAGGCCCACGAGCAGGGTGACGAGCGGGCTGAGCAGGTCGCCGAAGAGCTGCTGGGGCTGCACCCAGCCCAGCACGTCGCCGGCGAGCAGCCCGGCGGGCAGCAGCAGGAGCAGCGACGGGACGCCGAGGCGTCGCCCGATCCACTGGGCCCCCACGCCGAACACCACGATGGTGGCCAGCCCGATGGTGGCCTCGTCGGCGCTCACGGGCCGCTCACCTTCCTCCGCCAGCACGCCATCGCCGCGATCCTACGGAACGGCCACCCGGTCAGCAGTCGACGGCGATCCGCAGCGCACGGCACACCTCGTCGAGGCGCTCGGGCCCGAGCACGGTGATCCGGCGGGTGCAGTAGGCGCGTTCGATCAACTGGGCGTTGTCGAGCGTCAGCACGCACGTGGCTGGCATGCCGTCGTCGGCGTCCAGCTCGACCTCGGTGGGTATTGACCGCGCCCGTCGGGTGGCCGGCACGGCGAGTACCTGCCGGAGGCGCTCGACGAGATCATCTCTCGTGAGGATCAGAAACGGCCGAGCCTTGTGATCGGGCGGTTCGTACCACCAGACCTCGCCGCGGCTCACCAACCCCCGTCCCACTCGTCGAGCGCAGCCAGCGCCGCTCGGCCCGCGGCCGCGGTCTGCGCCTCGAGGTCCCCCCACTCGTCCTCACCACCCGGTGGGTGCTCGGTGTACCCGCGCGCCAGGGCCTCGTCGATCTTGCGCCGCTCCTCACGTTGGACGAACTGCTCGAGGGCGAGGCGCACGATCTCGCTGCGGGTTGCGGTGCCGGCGGCGATGGCGTCGAGCGCCTCCACCAGCGGATCGGGCAGCCGCACGGCGATCTGCGTCGTCATGCGACGAGCCTACCGATCTGTCATGCACGCTGGGATGCGTCAGGCGTCGCCGATGGCGAAGAACCGGCCCGCCCTCGTGCCGACGTAGATGCGGCCCTTCCAGACCGCCGGCGTGGACTCGATGCAGCCGCCGAGCTCGACCGTCCACAGCTCGGGCGGGTCGACCCGGGGGCTCGACACGTCGTAGGCGTGGAGGAAGCCGTTGCAGTCGCCCTGGAGGAGCACGTCGTCCACGACCACCGGCGACTGCCAGGTGGGCCCGGGCAGCGACTTCTCCCACACGATCTGCCCGGTCCGGCGGTCGACCCCGAGGAGGCGGCCGCCGTCGGTGGGCACGTAGAGCATCCCCCGGTGGATCGCGGGCGTGGCCCACACGCCGGCGGGGTTGGTGCCGAGGTCGGGGATCGACCACACCAGCGGGTCGTCGGGCCGGGTGGGGTCGAGCTTCATGATCTGGCCCACCTCGGCGGAGCGGGCGTTGCCCCGCTCGTACTCGGAGGCCACGTAGAGCATCCCCTGGCGGTCGATCACGACGCTGGCGTCGGTGTCGTCGCCGGTCCAGAAGCGGAACGTGCGGGTGACCGCGGCGGGCCCGGCGCCGCCGGGGCGCAGCGGGCCGATGTCCCACCCCTGGACCAGGCCGCCCGAGTTGGCGAAGTAGGCGGTGTTGCCCGAGATGGCCACCGAGTTCTCGATGGAGACCGAGGTGTCGCCGATGTCGGCCAGGAGCTGGTCGTCCCAGCCGGGGGTGTTGAAGATCAGCTGGGGGGCGACGGTGACGGGGTCGCCCTCTCCGGTGCCGCCCGCCCGGTTCAGCTTCACCACGTGGAACTGGCTGTTCTCGCCGCCCTCGAACAGGGTGTCGTCGATCACCAGGCCCGAGCCGTCCCAGTCGTTGTTCCACATGGTGGGCGACACCGCGTCGGCGCTGATCGACCACAGCTCCTCGACCGGGTTCCGGTCGATGGCCAGCGCCCGGTAGTAGTTGTCGCGCGAGCCGGTGTACACGAGCGGGTAGCCGTCGGGGTCGACGGTGACCGAGCCCTTGATGATGTCGCCGGTGGGGAACGGCGGGCGCAGGTCGGCGCCGGTGGTGGCGTCGAGGAAGTGCACGGCCCGGTCGTAGGCGCCGAACACCACCCACGTGACCCCGTTGCGCTCGAACACCGCGGGCTGGCCCGTCCAGCCCGACCCGCACCACACGCGCGTCTCGCTGCCCTCGCTGGACTCCGAGCACATGGCCGAGCCCGGGTACGTCCACAGCACCTGCGGGGCGGTGGGCATCGGCCCCTGCCCGTAGTAGGTGCGGGTGGGGTTGCCCCGGAACGTGAGCAGGCCGTTGACCGCGTCGCCGTAGGGCTCTCCCGACGACGCCGGGTCGACCCAGCCCTCGAACGGGGGTGCGGTCGTCGTGGTCGGCGCCGCCGTCGTCGTGGGGGACGGGGCTGCGGTCGTGGTGGCGGCGTCCTCGTCGGGTCGGTCGGCGCCCCCACCCACGCCGCAGGCGGCGACGACGAGCATGAAAAGGACGAGGGGAAGCGCCAGTCGTGTCGAGCGTCCCACGGGGTCAGTCTGTCCGGGCGACCGCCGCCACTGGTAGTCGCGGCGGTCGCGCCGGCGTCAAGCGACCTGGACGCGGATCGACCCGACGTCGACGGGACCCGGCTCAGCGGCGGAGTCGACCTCCAGCACCACCACGACGGATCGTCCCGGGCGGGCGCCGGCGCGCACCTTGAGCTCGACGCGGACGGTCGCGGTCGCTCCCGGCCCGAGTACGCCGGTGAGGAAGGTGCCGGCGACGACCTCGTCCGTCACCTCGACATCCGAGCGGCCGACGAAGTAGCGGACCCGGAGCCACCACGGGGGAGTGGTCGTGGCCGAACGGACGCGCAGCGCGTCCGGGGCCTCGCCGTCGTTGCCCGCTCGGACGAAGAAGGTGGCGCGCCCTCGGGGCGCCCGTCGGGCCCCGACGCGCTGGCCGGTGCCGTCGGTGCTGGAGAGATCGTCGCCACGCCAGGGCTTGCCGGCCCGCCGCAGGAGCAGGTCGGGTCGTGGTGGAGGGTCGATCCCGAGGTCCACGGCGTTGAGTTCGTCGCCCATCTCCCCAGCGCCGTCGCCGCGGGTCACGACGTCGCCTTGGCCGAGCTGGCCGTACCCGTTCGCTCCCCAGCACTTGATCGAGTCGTCGTCCAGACGGGCGCAGGTGGTTCCCCCGTCGTGGACGATGGTGTCCGCCTTGGCGCTCGCCGCCCCGCCCGAGGCAGTGACGGCGGTGGTCAGGCGCCACCCGCCGAGGTCCACTGCCGGCAGCTGGTCACCCATCTCGCCAGGACCGTCACCGCGTTGGATCGTGTCCCCCTGGCCGAGCTGCCCGTTGTCGTTCCGTCCCCAGCACTTCAGCGAGCCGTCGTCGAGGACGGCGCAGGTGTGTTGGTCGCCCGTGGACACACCCACCGCCGTGCGGCCCGTCCCGAGGTCGACGGCGGGGAGGAGGTCACCCATCTCGTCGGCGCCGTCACCTCGGTTCGAGTTCCCACCGAGGCCGAGCTGGCCGTTGCCGTTGAGCCCCCAGCACTTGAGCGCGCCGTCGTCGAGGACGGCGCAGGCGTGGCCCCAGCCCACGGCGAGCGCCGTCGCGCTGCGGTCGGTGCCGAGGTCGACCGCGGGAAGCGCGTCGCCCATCTCTCCCGGGCCGTCGCCGCGGTTCGCGGTGTCGCCGAGCCCGAGCCCGCCGCTCGCATTGAGCCCCCAGCACTTCACCGAGGCGTCGTCGAGGAGTGCACAGGTCGAGCTGAGACCGGGATTGAAGGTGATCCCGAAGTCGAAGTTGCCGGCCGCCCCGACGGCGGTCGCCGTGTGTCCCGAGCCCAGGTCCACGGCGGGGAGCTGGTCGCCCATCTCGCCCGGCTGGTCCCCCCGGGACGCCGTGTCGCCGAGGCCGAGTTGGCCCGCCCGATTCCGGCCCCAGCACTTGACCGTGCCGTCGTCGAGCACCGCGCACGTGTGCGCGCCTCCCGCGCTGATCGTGCTCGCCGTGTGCCCCGCGCCGAGGTCCACGGCGGGGAGCTGGTCGCCCATCTCGCCCGGCTGGTCCCCGCGCGTCGCGGTGTCGCCGAGGCCGAGCCGGCCCTGGGCGTTCGCGCCCCAGCACTTGACGCTGTGGTCGTCGAGGAGCGCGCAGGTGTGGAACGCGCCGGCGCTGATGGCGAGTGCCGTCCGCCCGGTGCCGAGATCGACGCTCGACAGGCTGCTGCCCATCTCTCCGGGCTCGTCCCCGCGGTCGGCGGTGTCGCCGAGCCCGAGCTGGCCGAGACCGTTGCTCCCCCAGCACTTGACCGTGCCGTCACCGAGGATCGCGCACGTGTGGTAGGCGCCGTTGGTCAGTGCGGCGAAGGCCGGGGCTCCGGGTCCCTCGTTGGCGTCGCCGACGACGGGCCCGACCGGCAACTGGGCGAGGCCCACGAACACCACAGAGGTGACCGCGGTGACCATCGCTCGACGCGCCCCCCGGTGCCGCCCAGCCATCGGCGAAGCGTAACCCCGTCGGGCCACCGCTTCGCCACGTGGACCCGGCTGTTCCCGCCGCCCCCGAACAGGGTGTCGTCGATCACCAGGCCCGCCCCCGTCCCGGCGACCGGGTGCAACCGCGGTGCAACCCGTGAGGGTGCACGCTCGCGCGGTCCCCGACGCCATCACGACGAGGAGCCACCTTCGTGCCCCGGTCCGCCGTCCCCGCCGCCCGCCGACGAGCCTCGGCGCTCGTGCCCCTGCTGGTCCTGCTGCTCGGGCCGGTGCTGGTCGCGTCCGCCTGCGCGAGCGGCGGCGACGACGAGGGGTCGCCGCCGTCCTCGGTCGCGGGCCCGCCGGTCGAGCGGCCCAACATCCTCTACGTCTTCGCCGACGACCTCGCCGACGACGACCTCGAGCACCTGCCCCACGTGCGCCGCCTCCTCACCGACCACGGCGTGGAGCTCACCAGCGCGTACGTCAGCGTGTCGCTCTGCTGCCCGTCGCGGTCCACCGTGCTGCGGGGCCAGTACTCGCACAACACCGGGGTGGAGACCAACCGCGGCAACGGCGGGTTCGAGGTGTTCCACGAGCGCGGCCTGGAGGAGTCGACGGTGGGGACCTGGCTCCAGGAGGCCGGGTACCGGACGGCGCTGGTGGGCAAGTACCTCAACGACTACCCGGGGGAGGCCGGCGACGCGTACGTGCCGCCCGGCTGGGACCACTGGGCCGCGCCGGTCGGTAGCACCAACGAGCAGGAGGGCGGCATCTACCGCCAGTACGGGTACACCCTCAACCGCAACGGGACGCTCGTCGAGCACGGCGACGCCCCCGAGGACTACGCCGGCACCGTCTTCGTGGACGAGGTCGCCGACTTCGTCGACGACGCCGCCGAGCGGGGCGACCCGTTCTTCGCCTACCTCAGCCTCGTCTCGCCCCACGCGCCGGCCACCCCGGCCCCCGGCGACGAGGACGCGTACCCCGACGCCACCGCGCCCCGCACCCCGAGCTACGACCAGGCCGACGTGAGCGCCATGCCGCAGTGGGTGCGGGACCGTCCCCGCATCAACGACTTCGACCAGGCCTACCTCGACGGCCTCCAGCGGGCCCGCCTCCAGTCGCTGCTCGGCGTGGACCGGGCCGTCCGGGACCTCGTGCGCACCCTGCGCGACAACGGCCAGCTCGACGACACCTACGTCGTGTTCACCTCCGACAACGGCCACCACCTCGGCCAGCACCGGCTCCAGTCCGGGAAGCTCACCGCGTACGAGGAGGACGTGCACGTGCCCCTCGTCGTCCGTGGCCCCGGCATCCCCGAGGGGGAGCGGTCCGACGCGCTCGTCCTGAACACCGACCTCGCGCCGACGTTCGCGGCCCTGGCCGGCGCCGAGGTCCCCGACTTCGTGGACGGCCGCTCCTTCGCCGACGTGCTGTTCGACCCGTCGGCACCGTTCCCCCGCCAGAGCGTGCTGCTGGCCCACTACGACGAGGAGCTGCGGCCCGGGCAGGACCACAGCGCGATCTTCTACCAGGACGACACCCCCGAGCTCCACGGGCTGCGCACCCGGCGCTGGACCTACGTCGAGTACGTCACCGGCGAGCGCGAGCTCTACGACAACGACGCCGACCCCGACCAGCTCGAGAACCTGGCCGCCGACGCCGACCCGGCGCTGCTGGAGGCGCTGTCGGGCCGGGTCGCCGACCTGGCTGGGTGCGCGGCCGAGGGCTGCCGGACCGCGGAGGACGCCGCCGTGCCCTGATCCACGGCGGGCGACCGCCCCGGGGGCAGTGCGTAGGATCGCGGTGTGGACGGCACGGCGGCGATCCGCCTGCTCGGCCCCTTCGAGCTCGAGGTGGGCGGTCGCCCCGCGGAGGTGCGCTCGACGGGCGGTCGGGCGGTGGTGGCCGCGCTGGCGCTGCGGGCGGGCGCGGTGGTCCCGCTCGAGCGTCTCGCCCACGACCTGTGGGACGAGCCTCCGCCGAACTGGCGCAAGAACCTCCACGTCCGGGTGTCGCGCCTGCGCCGGTCCCTCGACGAGCAGGGCGTCGACGCCGCCGCCGTGGTGGACACGCGGTCCGACGGGTACGTCGTCCCGGTCGCGCACGACCGCGTCGACGTGTCCCGCTTCGACGCGCTGGTGAGCCGGGGACGCGACCTGGCCGAGCAGGGCGATCCCGGCGCGGCTCACGAGGTGCTGGCCGCGGCCCTCGCGCTCTTCCGCGGCGAGCCCCTCGGCGACCTGGCCGACGCCCCGGCCGGCCGGGCCGAGATCCGCCGGCTCGGCGAGGCCCGGGCCGCCACGGTCGACCTCGACCACGACCTCCTGCTGGAGCTGGGCCGGCCCGAGGCGGTGGTCGGCGGCGTGGAGGCGGCGCTCGCCGAGGACCCCCTGAGGGAGCGGCGGTGGGCCCAGCTGATGGTGGCCCTCTACCGGTCCGGGCGCCAGAGCGACGCGCTGCGCGCGTTCCAGCGGGCACGAGCCCTGCTGGGCGAGGAGCTCGGCATCGAGCCCGGCCCCGAGCTGCGCCGCCTGGAAGCTGCGGTGCTGGTGCAGGACCCCCTGCTCGACGGGCCCGCACCGCGGCGCCACGGGGTCCCCGTCGACGCCGCGGCCGCGGCGGTCGGCCCGGGGACGGGCGTCGACGCCGCCTCGGCGTGGGTCGAGCGGCAGCGGGCCCTCCCACTCGTCGGGCGGCGCGGTGAGCGGGACCTCCTGCGCCGCGTGGCGGCGGGTGTCGGGGAACAGGTCGGCGGCGTGGCGTGGATCACCGGGGACCCGGGTGTGGGCAAGACCCGCTCGCCGCCGAGCTGGCGCGGAGGCGGCCGAAGACAGCGCCCTCGTGCTCGCCGCCCGCTGCGTGCCCGGGAGCGGCACCGCACCATCCTGGCGGCGGCCGCCGCTCTGGGGTCCCGGAGCAGTCCGACGCCGGCGACCTCGACCTCCCTCTCCTCCGCAGGTCTGGCCTGGACCGCCGGCGCAGTCGAGCGCCTCGGGCGGTGCTCCGGGAGCAACCCGTGGTGCTGGTGCTCGACGACGTGCAGTGGGCCGCGCCGGACGTGGTGGGCGTGCTCCGGCACCTGCTGGACCGACCCCTCCCCCTGCCCGAGCCGGTCCCCCTCCTCGGCGTGCTCCTCGTGCAGGCCGGCCCGCCGCTGCCCCCCGGCCTCTCCGGCCTCGTCGGCGACACCGGCCGCGTCCCGGTGCAGCTCCGCCTCGATCTCGGCCCCCTCGACGACGAGGACGCGCTCGACCTGCTCGCCGGGCGCCTCGGCCTCCCACGGGGCGCTCCGGCGCTGCCGGCGCTGATCGACCTGGTGCGGGACACGGCGGGGAACCCGGGGCGGCTCGTGCAGGTCGCCGAGCGGGCCGGTCCCGGGCCGCCGCCGCCGGGCGGGCTCGCGGTGGTGGGCGTCCCGCCGGTGATCGAGGCCGGGGTGGCGGACCGGTTGGCGCTGCTGTCCCCACCGGCGCGCCGCGTCGTCGCCGTCGCCGCCGTGGTGGGGCCCTCGTTCCTCGCGTCCGACGTGGCGGTCGCCGCCGACCTCGACGTGGACGGGGTGGTCGACGGCCTCGAGGAGGCCACCGCGGCGCGCCTGCTCGACGTCGGCGAGGCCGTCGACGGCGGGTGGTCGTTCGCCTCCGCCGCGGAGCACCTCGTAGTGGCCGGGCGGGTGTCGCCGGCCCGCCGGGCCCTCGTCGAGTCCCGCCTCGGCCGCTGAGCGGTGGTGCTCAGCCCTCGGCGACGAGGCGGTCGAGGGTGAGCTCGGGCTGCTCTCGCTCCACCCGCTCGAGCCAGTACTGGCTCTCGAACAGCGCGTAGCGGGTGCCGTCGGCGCGCTTGAGCACGTCGACGCCCTGCATGGCCTTGAGGGTGGGCTCGCTCTCGGCGTCGGTGCGCCGGGCCACCCGGTAGCTGGTGCGGTTGAGCTCGACCGGCGCGCCGAACTCGTTCTCGAGGCGGTGGGTGGCCACCTCGAACTGCATGGGGCCGACGGCGGCGAGCAGCGGGGCCTGGTCGCCCAGGTCGTCGTCGCGCAGCACCTGCACCACGCCCTCCTCGTCGAGCTGCGCCACGCCCCGGCGGAACTGCTTGAAGCGGCCGGTGTCGCGCACTCGGGCCACCGAGAAGTGCTCGGGGGCGAAGCTGGGGATGCGGGGGAACTCGACGGGCTCGTCCAGGTAGAGAGTGTCGCCCACCCGCACGTCGGTGGCGTTGACGAGGCCGACGACGTCGCCGGGGAAGGCCTCCTCGAGGGTCTCGCGCTCCTGGCCGAACACCTGGTGGGCGTACTTGGTGGCGAAGGGCTTGCCGGTGGGGCCGTGGGTGACCACCAGGCCCCGCTCGAAGCGCCCCGAGCACACCCGGAAGAACGCGATGCGGTCGCGGTGGGCCGGGTCCATGTTGGCCTGGACCTTGAAGACGAACCCGGAGAAGGGGGCGTCGAGCGGGCGGGGCACGTCGTCGACGTCGTCGCGGGGCGTGGGCGAGGGCACCAGGTCGACCACCGCGTCGAGCAGCTTGCGCACCCCGAAGTTGGTCAGCGCCGAGCCGAAGAACACCGGCGTGGTCTCGCCGGCGAGGAAGGTCTTGGCGTCGTGGTCCGCGCCCACCTCGGCCAGCAGGGCCAGCTCCTCCTCGGCCGCGGTCCAGGCCTGTCCCTCGTCGGCGCGGGCCTGCTCGGCCGACACCTCCTCCTCGGGGGCCTCGGTGCTGCCCCGGGCGGTGCGGGTGAACCGGGTGAAGCCCACCTCGCCGTCGGCGTCCCCGCCGAGGGCCCGGTCGGCCACGCCCCGGAAATCGCCGGCGATGCCCACCGGCCAGGTGACCGGGGTGGCCACGATGTCGAGCTTCTGCTCGATCTCGTCGATCAGTTCCAGCGCCTCGCGGCCGGGGCGGTCCCACTTGTTGATGAAGCTCAGCAGCGGCAGGTTGCGCTGGCGGCACACCTCGAACAGCTTGAGGGTCTGGGGCTCGATGCCCTTGGCCGCGTCCAGCACCATCACCGCGGCGTCGGCCGCGGCCAGCACCCGGTACGTGTCCTCCGAGAAGTCCCGGTGGCCCGGGGTGTCGAGCAGGTTCACCACACGGTCGCGGTACGGGAACTGCATGACGGTCGACGTGATGGAGATGCCGCGCTGCTGCTCGAGGGCCATCCAGTCGGAGGTGGCCGAGCGGCGGTCGCCGCGGGCCTTGACCGCGCCGGCCTCCTTCACGAGGGCCCCGCCGTAGAGGAGGAACTTCTCGGTGAGGGTGGTCTTGCCGGCGTCGGGGTGGGAGATGATGGCGAAGGTCCGCCGGCGGGCGGCCTCCGCGGCGGCCGCGGTCACCCGGTCAGGGTACCGACGGCACCGGTAGCCTGGGCCGGGTCATGTCCCCTCGCCGCCCGCGCCCGTGACCGGGATCACCGCCACCCGGCCCGACCGGCGCTCGCTGCCGCCCGTGCGGCCGGCGCACGTGCTGGTGCTGGGCCTGGCCGTGCTGGCGGTCGTGCTGGTGCTGCGCCTCCTGGTGCCGCTACTCGAGGGCCCCGGCCGCGTCGACCAGATCGTGGTGTCGAACCCCACCGACTACGAGGTCTCGGTGCGCGTGGGCGAGGCCGGCCGCGACAGCCGCACGCCCATGGGCACCGTCGACGCCCACGAGGAGGTCACCGTCGAGCGGGTGGTCGACCAGGGCGACGCCTGGGTGTTCACGTTCACCGCCCAGGGCCGTGCGGCCGGCGAGCTCGAGCGCACCCGGGACCAGCTCGAGGCCGACGGGTGGCAGATCGTCATCCCGTCCACGGTGGGCGACCAGCTCGAGGCCGAGGGCGTGCCCGTCCCCGAGCCTCCGCCGACGACGACGGGTTGAGCCGTCGGGGCTAGACGATGGCCGGGGGCACCCCGCCGACGGCCTCGTAGCAGGCCTCGGTGAGCGCGACCGTGCGGGCGTCGCCGATCATGTTGGGCAGCAGCTGGTTCATCACGTAGCCGTACCCGATGTGGGCGTCGGGGTCGGCGAAGCCCATCGACCCGCCCGTGCCGGTGTGGCCGAAGCCCCGGGGGCCGCCGTAGTTGCTGAAGCCCGAGCTGAGGAAGAAGCCCATCCCGAGCACCGTCGGGAAGAACATGATGGCGTCCGGGCCCGTCACCTGGGGCTCGATGGCCCGAGCCACCTGCGCGTCCGACAGCAGCCGGATGCCGTCCACCTCGTCGATGCAGGCCGAGTAGAGGCGGGCGAGGGCCCGGGCGTTCGTGACGCCGTTGGCGGCGGGGATCTCGGCGCCCAGGACCCGCGGGTCGCCGAACATCGACAGGTCGACGGTGCCCTCGGTGCCGCCGAACAGGTCGGGGCACGGCGTGCGCAGGGCGCGGCCGGTGAGGCTGTCGGGGCCGAGCAGCTGGTCGATGACCATGCGCACGTTCTCGTTGTCGGGCAGGTCGATGGGCACGAGGGGGGCCACCTGGCCGAGGCGCTCCTCGGGCACGCCGATCCACAGGTCGAGGCCGAGGGGGCCGGCGAGGTGCTCGGCCACGTACTCGCCGACGGACTGCCCGGTGACCCGACGGATGACCTCGCCGACGAGCCAGCCGAACGTCGTGGCGTGGTAGCCGTGCTTCGTGCCGGGCTCCCAGATCGGCGCCTGGGCCGCCAGGGCCTCGACCACGGGGTCCCATCGCAACGTCTCGTCGAGGGTGAGGGTGACGTCGAGGACCGGCAGCCCCGCCTGGTGGGACAGCAGCCAGCGGACGGGAAGGTCCTGCTTGCCCGCCTGGGCGAACTCGGGCCAGTACTCGGCCACCGGGGCGTCGGGGTCGAGCCGGCCCTCGTCCATGAGGCGGTTGGCGCAGATGGCCACGACGCCCTTGGTGGTGGAGAACACGAGCTGGCACGTGTCCCGCTCGTAGGGCCGACCCGTCGCCGGGTCGGCCACGCCGCCCCAGAGGTCCACCACCGGCTCGCCCCGGTGGTAGAGGCAGAACGACGCCCCCACCTCCCCGTGGCTCTCGAAGTTGGCCGCGAAGGCGTCGCGCACCCCCTCGAAGCCTGGTGCCACGAACCCGTCGATCTCCGCCGCTGCCACTGCTCGCTCCCGACTCCTCGCCGTCGTACCGGACGCCCGGCGGGCACGGTAGCCCGTGCCGGCGCGCCGGAGGCTCAGTCGCGGCGGCGCGACGCCCGAAAGGAACTCCGTGGGAACCCGACCCCTGCCCGTGGCCGCGCGCCGCCGCCGGCGCCGCTGGCGCGCGGCCGCCGGTGCCGCCGCCCTGGTCGCGGTGGCGGCGACGGGCCCCTCGGTCCTGCCCGCGGCGGTCGGCGACGTGGGCGGGGACCACCTCACCACGAGCGGCGTGCAGGTCGGCGACAGCCTCGACTTCTACGCCTACGGCGACGCCACACCGGTGTCGGCCCCCGCCGACACGCCGTGGGGCGCCGGGACGCTCGCCGCCACGCGGGACGACCTCGCCGCCGGGGCCCTCACCCTCGACCACTTCGGGACCGCCCCGGCCGATCCCGCGGAGCCGTGGTGGGACGACGCGTGGCGCTCCCGCCGTTGCTTCGACGTCGACCACACCGCCGCCGGGGCGACGGCGGAGACCGAGTACCAGGTGCGGGTGGTGCTCGACACCCAGACCCCGATGGCGGCCGGCGAGCTCGACGCCGGCGCCGCGGACCTGCGCGCCGCCCGCTACGACGGCGGTGGGTTCGTCGATCTCGACCTCTACGTGGAGCCCGAGGGCCTCGCGTCGCTCGCGACCGGCGTGTGGGTCCAACTCGACGACTTGCCTGCCGGCGCCACCACCGACTTCTGCCTCTACTGGAACCACGAAGGTCCCGTGGCGTCGGTGTCGGACCCGGCGGCGGTCTTCTCGTACGCGTCGCCCCGCACCCTCTACTACACGGTCAGCGACGGGTACGGGCCGGGCGCGGATCGGGTGGACGTGGCGGCGTACCTCGCGGGCACCGACATCAGCCACGACGGATCGCCCGCCGTGACGGCGGGGGCCGGCGGTGTGGTGACCTTCACCGGCAACACCCCCGACTCGTCGTACGCCACCACCGGGCCGCTGGCGGGCGTCGGCACCGACGACGGCCAGGACGGGCTGGTGCCGGCCGCCTTCGCCGGCACGGCCTTCGTCGTGCCGACCGATCGCGACGGCCAGACGTTCTCCGTGCGCGCACCGTGGGCGAGCGCCGACATCGAGGTGCTCGACGGTTCCTCCGCGGTGGCCGCGGCGACGGTGACGCCCGGCGACGGCACGGTCACCCTCGTCGCCGACGTCACCGCGCCGCACACCGCGGTGGTGCGCTCGACCAACGGCGTCCCCTTCCTGCTCACCCACCGCTCCGACACCGGCGGTGACGCCGTCGTCGGCGTGCCCGCCGGCACGGACGACCTGCTCGGCGTCCAGAGTCGCACGGCCCGCCTGGGTTACGGCGCCGCCGGCGCCGACGCCGACGTCCAGCGCTCGGACGGCACCGAGGAGCTGGTGTCGGGCGATCCCGACGGTGTGGACGTCCTCGGCCCGAGCGCGCCCGATGGCGCCGGCCCGGCCGTGCGCGTCACCGGGATCGACACGCCGACCGGCGCCCTCCAACAAGACGACGGCGACGGCGACGAGTCCACCGCGTTCTGGCCCCGGCACGAGCTGGGTGACCGGTACCTGGTCCCGGTCGACGCCGAGCACGTCGTGGTCGCCTGCCCGGTGGCGGGCACCGAGATCACGGTGGGTGGGTCGGCTCCGGTCCCCTGCGCGGGGACGGACTTCGGCGGCGCGTTCATCGGCCACGCCCGTGACGCCTCGGGTTGGACGGTGGGATCGACCGCGGTGACCGTGGCGTCGGCGTCAGGCGAGCCCTTCTGGTTGAGCTTCGACCGGGCGTCGGGGACGGGGACCGGCGACGAGGTGCAGGTGGGCTCGTGGCGACAGGCCCGCACCGTGACGTTTCCCGCTCCGGCGGTGACCGTCCGGCCCGAGGAGGGCCGCTACCGCCCGGTGGGTCTGTGGGACTCGGCACCGATCGACACCGGCGTCGACGGCGTGTTCGGCCGGCTCCGCTGGGAAGCGGACACGCCGGCGGGCACCGCGGTGGCCTTCCAGCTCGCCAGCGGGGACAGCCAACTCGCGAGCGTGCTCGCACCGTTCGTCGGCCCGGACGGCACGTCCGGCACCTCGTACACCACGAGCGACCTTCCGGTGGGCTACGGCCACGACTTCGACCGGTGGGTCCGCATCCGGGCGCTGCTGACCACCACGGACCCCGCGGTCACGCCGACGGTCGACTCGGTGACGGTGGACACCGCGCTGGGCACGCTCGGCAGCGCCCTCGACGTGCCCACCACGGTGGCCGTCGCCAGCCCCGCCGGGGTGCCGACGAGCACCTGGGTGGCCCGGGTGCACACCGTGGCGCCCACGTTCGCGGGCAGCACCGCCACCCTGCGCAGCGCCGGTGCGCCCGTGGTGCCCGGAGTGGACGCGGCGACGGTCGCGTTCGCCCGACCCGACTCGGACCAGGTCGTGGTCGCCGGGGAGTCGGTCTTCCAGCCGACGGGACCACCCCTGGCCTTCAGCGCCGCCGAACCGCACTCGATCCGGGTCGACAGCGACGTTTCCGGACCCGCGACCCTCGACGTCACCTGGACCGTGCTGGTGGGTGGCGGCTCCCCGGTGATCGAGCACCGGTTCCGGTTCGCGCTCTCGGGCTGAGGCCGCTCCTCAGGGATCGAGCCGCCGGCACCGATGGAGAGGGCAGTGGGATTCTCGATGGAGCACCTCGACGACCGCCCGCGGTCGGTGACGGCCGGTGCGGGCAGCGGTCCGCCGGCCCGGCGGGCGACGCCCGAGGACGTGAACTGGTACCCCCTCGTCCGCGCGGCCTTCCTGGCGGCGTTGACCGCGTTCCTGGTCAAGCTCGTGGCGCTCGGGTTCCTCGCCAACCGCGACGACGTCAGCCTCGAGGTCGGCTTCTGGAAGGGGTTCATCCCGCACCTCACCATGCAGCTCCCGCCGACGGAGTTCGCGCGGATCGTGACGACGTCCACGTTCGTCATGGCCGTGGTGTCCACGGTGATCTTCGCGGCCATGGTCCTGCGCACGAACGTCGACAAGATGGTCGTCTGGGGCTGGTTCATGGGGGTGTTCGTCACCTTCGAGACGCTCTGCCTCGAGCTGTTGCGCCACGCCCTCGAGCCGCCCGTGGTCGACCCGACGACCGTCTGGCGCACCGCCGTGCCCCTCACCGCCGGCGCGGCGATCGCGGTCGTCTACGCGCTCGTCACCCGCGAGCGCATTCCCCGACCGACCACCGTCCCCGCCCGCGCCGCGGTGCTGGCGGCGCCGGACGGGGCGCGGGCCGTCGACGCGCGGCCCGCCGCCTTCCAGGGCGCGGCCGCGGTGCCCACGCCGCCCGCGCCCGTGGCGCCGGTCCCGCCGGCCGAGCCCGCGCCCGATCCGGTCCCGGTCGGCGCCGGCGCGACGGCGGGGGTGAGCGCGGCGCTGGCCGCCGCAGCCGTACCCAACCGCATCGTGGACGCTCGGCCCGCGCAGCTCGTCGCCGACCCGGATCCCGCCGACCTGCCACCGGCCCGGAGCACCACGTCGCGGCCCGCGGCCGACGTCGGGCCCGCACCGATCGTCGACACCCGTCCCGTCCCCGCGTCACCCGACGGTGACGGCGCGCATGGGCCGAACGCCCTATCAACCCGGGCCGCCGCCCCGTCGAAGGACTGACCAGAACCCGCACCGAGCTCCGAGAAGAAGGTGGACCGCATGACCAGCAGCGACCAGAAGCGGAAGATGACCCTCCGGGGCGCCGTGGCCGCGATCCTCGCGATCGCGGTGGCCACCCCGGTGCTCGCCGCCGTGCTGATCCAGAACTTCCTCGCGGCCGACATCCAGGCCGTGGCGGCGTGCTTCACCAAGGTGGAGGGCGGCGACGCCACGACGTACAGCGCGCCCCTGGCCGACCCGTACGCCGACGTCGACACCACCAACACCGTTTCGGCCAACGGGATCGACTTCCTCCAAGAGCAGGTGACGGTGAAGGGCTACGACGGCGATCGCACGATCTACACCGACGTGGTCCGCTACCAGAACAACTGCGACAACCCGCTGTCGGTCCAGCTCATCCTCGAGGACGACGTCGCCGGCAACCCGCGGGTCGAGAACTGGGGCACCGGCGACCTGGCCACCGCCATCTACCTGAGCGACGTGCCCGTCACCATCGGCGGTGCGGCCAACGGTGGCACCGACCTGGTGACGAACTGGGACGCCTCGCCGATCTTCGTCGACGGCAACGGCACCGTGCAGAACGCCCAGACCGGCTCGGTCGTGATCGACCCGGGCGAAGAGGTCATCAGCGCCTTCCGCATCGACGTCAGCGACGGCAGCCAGGGCACCACCGGCACGCTGCGCTACACCGCGGTGGCCACCGTCCAGTAGGTCCACGGGGACGCCACACCCTCGCCCTGGGGCGCGGGGAGACCGGAGGGAGCCGCCCGACACGGGCGGCTCCTTCCGCGTCCGTACCCCCCAGGATTCGGGACGACCGGCGATCGGCTCGCGCCGAGCGTGGTCTCCAACGGCGTGGCAACGTCGCCGACTGGGTGACCGCCTGGGACGAGGCCGTGGCCGAGGCCCGGGCCCGGGTCTGGCGGCTCTACATGGCCGCGTCGGCGGTGGGCTTCGAGGACGGCGGCATCGGCGTCCACCAGGTGCTCGGGGTGAAGGCCGACGGTGGTCGCAGCGCGATGCCCGCCACCCGCCGGGACTGGCCCCGAGCCTCAGCGCCGGCGCTCGAGGATGCGCAGCACCCGGGCGCGGTTGTAGCGCTGGATCACCAGGCAGGGCAGGTTGGCCACCACCGCGTAGACCACCATCGCGAGCCACAGGCCCCACGGGTTCCAGAGGGCGAAGGCCGGCGCCGCGGCCATGATGGCCCAGTGCGTGTACTCGGCACGGCGGGTCTCGCGCAGGTAGCGGGGCAGGTCGGCCCGGGTGACCTGCCGCTTGTCGTAGCCACCGGCGAACAGCGTGCCGCCCTCGGGCAGCCGGTCCTTCCAGCGGGTGATGCGCAGCCGGCGCTCGTAGACGCGCCCGTCGCGCTCGAACCGGCGCAGCCGGGTGAGGGCGGTGTCGTGCTCGAGGCGGCGGTCCCCGAGGCGGTGGCACCCGTACCCCGCGGCGAGGCTCACCAGGAACCAGGCCACGGAGTCCACCAGGACGGTGACCCCGACGCTCCACTGGACGAGCACCCGGGTCCGCCCCGCTAGCGCTGGACCAGGCCGCCGAGGACGGTGTCGACCACCGAGTCCACGAGCTCGTCCTCGGAGGCGCGGTCGAAGCCGAAGCCCATCAACAAGACGCCGGCGGTGCCGTGCGCGGCGGTGAACAGGACGAGGCTGGCCTGGAACGGATCGACCTCGCGGAAGGCGCCGGTCTCGATGGCCTCGGTGACCGCCTCGGCCGACATCGCGAACGCCCGGCTGGCGCTGACCATCTCGGTGCCGTCGGGCGCCCCCGGTGCGATGTCGGGCGGGAACAGGAACAGGACCGGGTAGAGCTCGGGGTGGGCCCGGGCGTGGTCGATGTAGGCCCGGCAGTAGGCCTCCACCCGGGCGACGGGATCGGTGGCGTCCACCTCCTCGAAGCGCGCCATGAGGGCGCCCAGCTCCTGTTCGGCCACCGCCCGCAGCAGGTCGCCCTTGTCGGTGACGTACGCGTACAGCGCCGGCGCCGTGACGTCGAGGGCGGCGGCGACCCGCCGCAGCGACAGGGCCTCGAGCCCGTCGGCGACGATCATGCGCCGCGCCTCGTCGACGATGGCCTGGCGGGTCAGGGCGGGGCGCACCCTGCCAGCATCGCACCCGCCGGCGGCGTGGGGTGGTGTCGACACTCGGACGGGCCGACCCAGGCACGCCGGCGACGCGGGGGAGCGTCCCGACGGTCGGGGGCGCCGGCGTCAGGACTCGGGGCGGAGCAGCTCGATCAGCTCGCCCACGGTGTGGGTGGCCTCGATCGGGTGGCGCAGGGGCCGGTCGAGGTCGAGCAGGTAGCGGTTGCGCCGGCCGACCCGCTCGCGGCGGAGGTAGCCGCTGCGCTCGAGGTCACCGAGGATGACCTGGGTGGCCCGCTCGGTGATGCCGACCTGGTCGCTGAGGTCGCGCTGGCGCTGCTGGGGGTCGCGGGCGAGGCACAACAGGACGTGGGCGTGGTTGGACAGGAACGTCCAGCGCGGGCGTTCGAGGGCTCCCTCGGCCATCGGCGCAGCGTACCGGACCGACACCGGCGGTTCGGAAACACCCGTTCCCGAAACACCAGGGGCGAAACGGGCTTCGCCCCTCTCAGGCGGCGCGCCGGCGCACGACCAGCTTGCGGGCCTCGTCGAACCAGAGGATGGTCGACGCCACGCCGACGGCCACCAGCCAGTCGGACACGGCGAGGTCGGCGGTGCCGAAGACCTCCTGCACCGGGTCGAAGTGCACGGCGGCCACCTGGAGCACGAGGACGCCGCCGATCGCGGCCCACAGCTTCCAGTTGGTGAACAGCTCCCGCCGGAACACCGACGCCCGCTCGGCCCGGGCGTTGAACACGTTGAACACCTGGAACAGGACGAACGTGGTGAAGGCCAGCGCCAGGGCGTGCGCCTCGCTGCTGTTGGACTTCGACCAGGTGAGCACGCCGAGCGTGCCGGCGGCCATCACCACGCCGTAGGCGACCAGCACCCCGAGGCGGCGTCCGCTGAGGATCGTGGCCTTCGGGTCCCGGGGGCGGCGCTCCATGGTGTCGCCGGCGGGCGGGTCGACGCCGAGGGCCATGGCCGGCGGGCCGTCCATGATGAGGTTGATCCACAGCACCTGGATGGCGGTGAACGGGGTGGGCAGGCCGACGACCTGGGCGCCGACGAGGCTCATGATGGCCCCGAGGTTCGTGGACAGCTGGAAGCGGACGAACTTGACGATGTTGTCGTAGATCGTGCGGCCTTCCCGCACCGCCTTGACGATGGTGGCGAAGTTGTCGTCGGTGAGCACCATGTCGGCCGCCTCTTTGGTGACCTCGGTGCCGGTGATGCCCATGGCCACACCGATGTCCGCGTTGCGCAGGGCGGGCGCGTCGTTGACGCCGTCGCCGGTCATCGCCACGACGTGGCCGTCGTCACGCAGCGCCTTGACGATGCGCACCTTGTGCTCGGGTGACACCCGGGCCACCACGCCGATCCCGGGCAGGCGCTCGCGCAGCTCCTCGTCGCCGATGCCGTCGAGGTCGGCCCCGGTGACCGCATCGCCGCGGATGCCGAGGTCGGCGGCGATCGCCCCGGCGGTGACGACGTGATCGCCGGTGATCATCTTCACGGTGACCCCGGCCCGCCGGCACAGCGCGATGGCGTCGCGCGCCTCGGGGCGGGGCGGGTCGAGCAGGCCCACCAGGCCCACGACCTCCAGCTCGGCGAGGAGCTCGGCGGGTTCGTCCCCCGCCTCGAGCGCGGAGGCGGGGACCGTGCGCCCCGCCACCATGAGCACGCGCAGGCCGCGACCCGCCATCTCGACCATGGCGGCCTCGACCTCGGCCCGCTGCTCGGCGTCGAGCACCGAGCGGTCGAGCAGGACGTCGGCGGCGCCCTTGACGTGCACCTGCACGAGCTCGCCCCACTCGTCCGGGTCCGCCGGGTGGAACGTGGCCATCAGCTTGGTGGCCGAGTCGAACGGCACCTCGGCCACCCGCGGCGCGGCGGCGCGAGCCTCCTCGGCGTTGACGCCTCCCTTCGCGGCCAGGACGAGCAGGGCGCCCTCCATGGGGTCGCCCAGGACGCCGCCGTCGTCGTCCAGGTGGCTGTCGTTGCAGCGGACCAGGGCGGTGAGCTCGTCGCGCACCTCCGCGGCGGCCTCGTCCGGCGAGGCCCCCTCGCGGCGGATGTCGCCGTCGGTCGAGTAGCCCTCGCCCGACACCTCGTAGGTGCGACCGTCCACCCACAGCTCGCGGACGGTCATCTCGTTCATCGTGAGCGTGCCGGTCTTGTCCGAGCAGATGACCGACGTGGCCCCGAGGGTCTCCACCGAGGCCAGGCGCTTGACGATCGCGCCCCGCTTGGCCATCTGGGACGTGCCCACCGCCAGCGTGACGGTGACGACCGCGGGCAGGCCCTCGGGGATCGCGGCCACGGCCAGGGCGACGGCCGACAGCAGCGTGTCGCCGAACGGGACCCCGCGCAGCAGGCTCAGGCCCAGGTAGACCGCGACGGCCACGAGGGCGACGAGACCGAGGCGCTGGCCGAGGGAGTGGAGCTGGCGCTGGAGCGGGGTGGGCCCCACCTCGGCGGACTGGAGCAGGTCCGAGAGCCGCCCCAGCTCGGTGTCCATGCCGGTGGCCACGACGACCGCCTCGGCCCGGCCGCGGGTGACGACGGTGTTCAGGTAGAGCGAGTTCGTCCGGTCGGCGAGGGCCTCGTCCTCGGCGACGGCCCCCGGGTGCTTGGCCACCGGCGTGGACTCACCGGTGAGGGTGGACTCGTCGACCTCGAAGCTGACCGCGTCGAGCAGGACGGCGTCGGCCGGGACGCGGTCCCCCGCCTCGACCAGCACGATGTCGCCCCGCACGAGCTCGGCGGCGGGCAGCTCGACCACCCGGCCCCCGCGGCGGGCGCGGGCCGTGGCGACGAGCATCGACTTGAGCGCGATGAGGCTGCGCTGCGCCTTCATCTCCTGCGCGAAGCCGAGCAGGGCGTTCAACAACAGCACGACGGCGATCACGATCGTGTCCTTGAGGTCGCCGACGAGCCCGGCCAGGACCGCGGCGCCGAGGAGCACGACGACGAGCGGGTTGCGGAACTGGTCGATGAAGATGGTGAGGGGCTTGGGGGGCGGCGCCTCCGCCAGCTCGTTGCGCCCGTCGCGCGCGAGGCGGTCCGCGGCCTCGCCGCGCTCGAGCCCCGACGACGGCGTGACGTCGAGCGTGCGGACGAGGTCGTCGGCGTCGCACGCCCACGGGCGTCGGGGGCGCTGATCGTCGCTCACGGGGGTGTCCGGCGCGGCGGTGGGCGACATGGGGTGCTCCTCGGCTCGGTGCTGCAGGCCGAAGGTCTTCCCCACCCGGCGGGCCGGGTGACGAGGCCGGGCGGGTGCGTCGGGCACCTCACCGTGATGACGACCTCGTCGTTGCGGGGTACTCCCCTTCGCGATGTACGGGGGCAACGTACCCCGTTGACAGCCGGGCTACAACCGACGTATAAAGTATCACGAAATCAACTTCGTCTAAACGGAGGCAGTCATGACCGTCCTCACCGCGACCACCCTCGACCGCCCGACCGGGGCCCAGCTGCGGCCCGGCGACCGCGTCGAGGTGCGCAACCGGTTCGACGGGCGATGGTCGCCCGGGTTCCGGGTGGCCGCCGTCGTGGCCGACGACGACGGCTACCACTTCCGCGTCCGCCGCCTCTCGGACGGCGCGGTGCTCCCGGCGCTGTTCTCCGAGGACATGGTCGTGGACGCCCGATGAGCGCGATCCCCGGCCCCCGGGCCCCCCGGCCCCGGCTCGGCATCGTCGGCGGCGGGCAGCTGGCCCGGATGACGGCCGAGTCCGCCGACGCGCTGGGTGTGGACGTCGCCGTGCTCGCCCAGCCCGGCGACGACGCCACGCGCGGCCAGGTGACCGACCGCACGGTCGTCGAGCGGCTCGGGCCCGCGGTGCTCCAGGCCTTCGCCCGGTGCTGCGACGTCGTGACGTTCGACCACGAGAAGGTCCGTCCCGGCGACGTCGCCGCGCTCGAGCGCGCCGGCCACGTCGTGCGCCCGGGCCTGGTGGCGTTCACCATGGCGGCCGACAAGAGCGTCCAGCGTCGGCGGCTCGACGCCCTCGGCCTGCCGGTCCCCGAGTTCCTCGTCACCGACGACGCCGGCGCCGCCCGCCGGTTCGCGGAGGCGCACGGAGGGCGGGCCGTGGTCAAGGCCGCCCGCGGCGGCTACGACGGTCGCGGGGTCGTCCGAGCCGATCGCCCGTCGGCCGCCGCGGCCGCGGCGGCGACGATGCTGCGACGGCGCGGGACCGAGGTGGTCGTCGAGCCGTGGCTGGCCATCGAGCGCGAGCTCGCCGTCCTCGTCGCCCGTCGCCCCGGGGGCCAGCTCGTCACCTATCCGGTGGTCGAGACGCGCCAGGACGAGACGGCCATCTGCCGGGAGGTCGTCGCCCCCGCCGCGATCGACGCCCGCACCGCGGAGGACGCCCGCCGGCTCGCCGCGGACGTGGCCGCGGCGGTGGACGCCGTCGGGATCCTCGCCGTGGAGCTCTTCGTGGTCGACGGCACCGTGGTGGTGAACGAGCTCGCCGCCCGGCCGCACAACACCGGCCACCTCACCATCGAGGCGTGCGCGACCTCGCAGTTCGCCAACCACGTCCGGGGGGTGCTCGACCTGCCGCTCGGGCCCACCGACCTCGTGGTGCCCGCCGCCGCCATGGCCAACGTCATCGCCCGCGGCACGACCGACCCGGCGGCGGTCGACGTCGAGCGGCTCGTCGGCCCCGGTGGCGACCCCGTGGTGGTGCACGGGTACGGCAAGCAGGCCCGCCCCGGGCGCAAGATCGGCCACGTCACCGCGCTCGCGACCGACCGGGACGCGGCCCGACGGCGGGCCGTCGCGGTGGCCCGCGGCATCGAGGCCGCGACCCGGCCACCCGCGCCCGCCCCTGCCCCAGGGCCCGCCCCGACCCCCGCGGCGTTGGCGTCGTGAGCGCGGCGGCCCCGCGGGTCGGGGTGGTGATGGGCAGCGACTCCGACCTGCCCGTGATGCAGGGGGCCGCCGAGGTGCTCGAGCGCTTCTCGGTGGCGCACGAGGTGCGGGTGGTCTCCGCCCACCGGGCGCCCCAGGCGATGCTCGACTACGGCGCGAGCGCCGCCGAGCGCGGCCTGCGGGCGCTCGTGGCGGGCGCCGGCGGGGCCGCCCACCTGCCCGGCATGCTGGCCGCCGCCACCCCGCTGCCCGTGATCGGCGTCCCGGTGGCCCGTCCTCACCTCGACGGGCTGGACTCGCTGCTCTCCATCGTCTCGATGCCGGCGGGGGTCCCGGTGGCGACCGTGGGTGTGGACAACGCCGCCAACGCCGGCCTGCTCGCCGTGCGGATCCTCGCGGTCGACGACCCGGGGCTGCGCGAGCGGCTCGTGGCCCACTCGGCCGAGCTCGAGCGCCTCGTCGCCGAGAAGGACGCCCGGGTGGCGTCGACGCACCCGCCGGGCTGAACGGTCGCGCTCAGCCGAGCCGGTCGGGATGGCGCTCGGCCCACAGCGCCGCCTGGGTGCGGTCGCTCACCCCCAGCGCCGCGAACACGCTCGTGAGGTGCGCCTTCACGGTCTTCTCGCTGATCCCGAGCCGGCGGGCGATCTGCTTGTTGGCCATCCCCTCGACCACGAGGGCCAGGACCTCGCGCTCGCGCGCCGTCAGCGACACCTCGGGCGGCGCCGCCTCGCGCCGCGACGTCATGAGCGCTCCCGCGACCCGCGGATCGAGCGGTGACTCGCCCCGTGCCGCGGCCTCGATGCCGGCGAGCAGCTGCTCCGGGCCGCTGTCCTTCAGCAGGTAGCCGACCGCGCCGGCGTCGACCGCCGCCATCACGTGCCGGTCGTCGGCGAACGTCGTGAGCACGAGGACGGCCACCTCCGGGTGCGAGGACCGGACCTGGCGGGTCGCCTCGATCCCGTCGGTGCCGGGCATCGACAGGTCCATGAGCACCACGTCGGGTCGCAGCTCGTCGACCAGGGACACCGCCTCGGACCCGTCCGCGGCGGTGCCGACGCACGAGACCATCGCGAAGCGGCCGAGGAGCAGCTCGAGCCCGTCGCGCACCACGGCGTGGTCGTCCACCACGAGCACCCGGATCGGGTCGGTCGCCGGCTCGGTCACGCCGGTGGCACCTCGAGGCGGACGGTCGTCCCCGCCCCCGGCGCCGCCCGAGCGCAGGTCCTCGAGATCGTCCTCGTCGAGCTCGTAGCGGTCGCCGATCAGCTCGGCCTTGTCCGAGTAGACGATGCGGCCGTCCTCGGCCCAGACCCGGGCGGTGACGGTGGGCTCGACCAGCACCGCCGCCCGCACCTGCGCGTCCAGGGCCGCCAGCGCCGCCTCGTCACCCTCGATCAGCGCCGGGGTCAGGTTGGGCTCGATCACCGTCCGGGCGACGAGCTCGGCGGTGGCCTCGGCGTCGCGTCGCGCCTCCTCGGTGGCGATCGACCGGGCCAGCCCCACGCTCGCCGCCACCACGACGACGAGCGCGACGACCCCGGGGAGCGCGAAGCGCAGGACCTCCCGGCGCACGGACGTGGGTCGGGCGGGCACGCCCGACATTCTGGGCGCGCGGGCAGGGCCCCGCGTTCCCCGCGGGGCCCTGCGCCGGCGTCGTGGCGGTCGGGACCGGGTCAGAGGGACAGCACGCCCCGGCAGCGCTCGCCGCTGCGGGGGTTGCGGGCGATGGCCACGAACCGGTCGGTGCCCGCGTTGTCGGCGAAGGCCTGCTCGACGCTGAACGAGCCGCTCGGCGGCAGCGTCGTCTGGGTGCCCTCGTAGACGACCACGCCGTTCTGCTTGATCTTCACCGTCCACTGCTGGCCGTTGCGATTCGAGTCGACCTCGAACTCGGTCTCGAGGCCGCCGTCGCGGGCCTTGGCCTTCAGCTTCCAGTCGGTGCGGCGGGTGCAGTCGCCGCTGACCCGCACGGCGTCGCCGCCGCGAGCGGACACCGGGGCGGCGATGCCGAGCAACAGGCCGGCGACGAGGACGAGCGAGAGGACGATGCGCTTGGTCATGGTGCAACCATCGGGTCCACGAGGTCCCGCGCGCCATCGGACCTTGGTCCTAGGACCCGCGCCGCGGCGGCCCATGGCCACCGACCGGTTGCGTCAGAACCTGGGGTGGCGGGCGAGGAGGTCGGCGACGGCCTGCGCCGGCTGGGGGCGGGCCAGGAAGTAGCCCTGGGCCATGTCGCAGCCGAGCCGGCGCAGCTCGGCGAGCTGTTCGGGCGTCTCGACGCCCTCGGCGATCGCCTGCATCCCCAGCGCGTGGGCCAGGCTCAGCACCGCGCTGACGATGGCCGTGTCGCCCTTGTTGACCCCGAGGCCGGCGACGAACGAGCGGTCGATCTTCAACAGGTCGACGGGGAAGCGCTGGAGGTAGCTGAGCGACGAGTACCCGGTGCCGAAGTCGTCCACCACGAGCTTCACCCCGAGGGCGTGCAGGCGGCTCAGGGCGCGGTGGGCGAGCTCGACGTCGTCCATCAGCACGCTCTCGGTGATCTCGAGGTCGATCAGCCCGGGGTCGACGCCGGTCTCGTCGAGCACCCGGGCCACGTCGTCGACCAGGTGGGGGTCCGAGAGCTGGCGCCGGGACAGGTTGATGCAGAGGTACAGGGGGTCGAGACCGGGGAGCTCGGCCTGCCAGCGTTGGCCCTGGCGGATCGCCTGCTCGAGCACCCACCGGCCGATGGGCACGATGAGCCCGCTCTCCTCGGCCACCCGGATGAACTCGCCCGGCAGGAGCAGCCCCCGGTCGGGGTGCTCCCACCGGACCAGCGCCTCGGCCCCGATGACGGCGCCGCTGCGCAGGTCGACCTTGGGCTGGTAGTGGATGCGCAGCTCCCGGCGGTCGATGGCCTTGCGCAGCGAGTTCTCGATGCTGAGCCGGTCGACGACCTCGGCCCGCATCTTGCGGTCGAACACCTCGTGGCGGTCCCGGCCCCGCTCCTTGGCCTGGTACATCGCGGCGTCGGCGTCGCGGAGCAGGTCGGTGGCGGCCGCCGGCTCGCTCGTGAAGGCGATGCCCGTGCTGGCCGTCACGAACACGTCGTCGTCCCCCAGGCGGAACGGCTCGCCGAGCAGCCGCCCGATCCGCAGCGCGATGCGCTCGGCGTCGGCCACCCCGGTGAGGTCCTCGCACAGGATCACGAACTCGTCGCCGCCGAAGCGGGCCACGGTGTCGCCGCCCTGGCGCAGCGCCTCCTTCAGCCGGTCGGCGGCCGCGATCAACAGCTGGTCGCCCCGCGCGTGGCCCAGGCTGTCGTTGACCACCTTGAAGTGGTCGAGATCGAGGAACAGCACGGCCACCCCGGTGCCGAAGCGCTCGGCGCGGGCCAGCGACACCTCGAGGCGGTCGAGGAGCAGCGCCCGGTTCGGCAGGCCGGTGAGCGGGTCGTGGGTGGCCTGGTGCTCGAGGGTGGCCTCGAACTCCTTGCGCTCGCTGATGTCGCGGCCGACGCTCGAGACGTACTCGAGGTGGCCGTGCTCGTCGCGGTGGGCGATGAACACGAGCGAGAACGGCACCTCGACGTCGTCGGCGTAGAACGCGGCCTCGCCGCTCCACAGGCCCTTCTCCCGCAGGGCGGGGACCACCTCGTTCACGTAGCGCTGCTGCGCCCAGGGCGGGACGAAGGGCGCGAAGCGGAAGCGGGCGAGCGGGCGGTCGTCGATGCCGAAGAACCGGCGGCAGGCGTCGTTGGCGTAGACGAGCGCCCCCGAGCGGTCGGTGATGGCCACCAGGTCGGTGGTGGCCGAGATGATGTCGAGCAGGCGGCCGTTGCGCTGCTCCTCCTCGATGCGGGTGGTGACGTCCCAGAGGTTGACGACGATGCCCTGCACCGCCGGGCGGTCGAGGAGGTTGGTGAGCATGATCTCCACCCACCGCCACTCGCCGTCGGCGTTGCGGATGCGGCCCACCACGTCCTCGCTGGCCCCCGGCGTCGCCAGCAGCCGCCCCCACACCGAGAGCGTGGCGTCCACCGTGTCGGGGGCGGCGAACTCCTGGGGCCGGTGCCCGACGAGCACGTCGGGGCCGTAGCCGAACACGTGCTCGACCGCGGGGCTGGCGTAGGTGATGAGCCCGTCGGCGGTCGTGACGAAGACGGAGTCGGAGCTGTGCTGGGCCAGTGCCCGGAAGTGCTCCTCGCTGCGGGCCAGGGCCTCCTGGGCCTCGACCTGGAGGGTGACGTCGCGCAGGTTGACCAGCACCGCGCCCACCTGCGGGTCGTGCAGGAGGTTGGCCCCGGTGATGTCGAGGTGGCGCCACCCGCCGTCCTTGTGGCGGATGCGGACGATGAGGGTCTCGATCTCCTCGGGGTCGGCGTACGCGACGACCTGCCCGAGGTTGTGGGCCACCCGCCCGAGGTCGTCGGTGTGGATGAGCTCGGTGGCGTCGCGGCCCACGACGTCGGCGGCCTCCCAGCCGAGCATGGGGGTGACCGCGGGGCTGACCCAGCGGATGACCAGCTCCGCGTCGGTGAGCACCATGGCGTTCGGGCTGTGCTCGACCAGCGTCTCGAAGCTGAGGCGCGCGGCCGGACCCGGTCGCTCGGGACCCTCCGACTCACCGGTCACGGTGCCCCACCTCCCACCGGCTGGACGTTGCGTCCAGGCTAATCGGCGTTCACCGCCGGGTCGGGGGCCGGGAGCACCCTCAGTGCTCGCGGTCGGCCACGTAGTGCGCCAGGTCGACCAGCGCCCGGCGGGCCTCGTCGACCAGGGGGGCGCGCTGCACGGCGGCGACGGCCCGATCCGTGAGCCGGGCGATGCTGGACTCGATCTCGTCCCGCGCCCCGGTGGCCTCGAGCACCCCCTGGAGCGCCGCGACCGCGTCGTCGTCGAGCTCGGCCCGACCCACGCGCTCGAGCACGGCGCGCTGGGGGCCGTCGGCCCGCGCCACCGCCACCGCCAGCAGGGGCGTGGGCTTGCCCTCGCGCAGGTCCGCGCCGACGGGCTTGCCCGTGAGGCCGCTGTCGCCGAAGACGCCGAGGATGTCGTCGCGCAGCTGGAAGGCCTCGCCGAGGGGGTCGCCGTAGTCGGACAGGGGAGCGGCCAGGTCGGCGAGCCGGCCGGCGAGCGCGGCGCCGACGTGGAGGGGGCGCTCGATCGTGTACTTGCCCGACTTGTAGCGGGCGATGCGGCGGGCGCCGGCCTCGTCGCGGTCGGCTCGGGCGGTGCCGAGGACGTCGAGGTACTGGCCGACGTTCAGCTCGATGCGCAGCTCGTCCCAGACGGCGTCGAGCTCGGGGGGGCCGGCGGGACGCACCCGGTCGGCGAGGACGTGGGCGAGGTCCCCGACCAGGATCGCGACCCCCTCCCCGAAGCGGCGGCTCTCGCCGCCCCACGCCGCGCCGGCGTGGTGGGCCGCGAACTCCGCGTGGATGGTCTCGAAGCCGCGGCGCGTGTCGGAGTCGTCCATCACGTCGTCGTGCATGAGCGCGAACGCGTGCAGCAGCTCGAAGGCGGCCCCCGCGTCGACGACGCGCGGGTCGTCGGGGGCGCCGCCGGCCCCCACGAACGCCCAGTGGCAGAACGAGGGGCGCAGGCGCTTGCCGCCGGCGAGCACGAGGCGGCGCAGCGCGTCGAGCGGCCACTCGAGGTCGGGGGTCAGCGCGCACCAGCGGGCGGTCTCGGCGTCGAGGACCTCGGCGAGGCGGGCCTCGACCGCGTCCGCGACCGCCTTCACGCTCGCGGGTGCCGACGCCACGCCGCCAGCCTACGGGCGCCGCCCCTCGCACCCGGCACCCGGGCCGGGGGTGGCCTACGGTCTCGACCATGGCCGGACCAGGGGTCGACGCCGTCGTCTTCGACTGGGGCGGCACGCTGTCGCACTTCGTGCCCATCGAGTTGCTCGACGTGTGGCGGGCCGCCGCCCACCACCTCGACCCGGCGCGCGAGGACGAGCTCACCGAGCGGCTCTCGCAGGTGGAGGAGCGGTTCTGGGCCCGCACCACCACCACCCAGCAGAGCGCGACCCTCGCCGACCTGCTGGGCGAGGCGTCGCGCGAGCTCGGGCTGGACGTGGCCGAGGCCGTCCTCGAGGAGGCGGCCGTGCGTCACCTCGATGCCTGGACCCCCCACATCACCCACGACCCCGATGCGGCGCCGGTGCTGCGGGCGCTGCGCGAGCGGGGCCTGACCATCGGCCTGCTGTCCAACACGCACTGGCCGCGGGCGTTCCACGAGGAGTTCCTCGAGCGCGACGGCCTCGCCGAGCTGATCGACGCCCGCCTGTACTCCAGCGAGCTGAGCCACCTGAAGCCGCACCCGTCGGTGTTCCGTGCGGCCCTCGACGCGCTGGACGTCGCCGACCCGGCCCGGGCCGTCTTCGTGGGGGACCGCCCCCTCGACGACATCTCCGGAGCGCAGGGGGTGGGCATGCGGGCGGTGCTGCGCCCGAACGGCGCCGTCCCCGGCCACGACGTCGAGCCCGACGCCACCATCGCGTCGCTGCCCGAGCTCCTGGTGCTCGTCGACGCCTGGTCCTGACCCGGCACTAGCGTCGCGCCCCGTGACCGGGGGAGTGCAGGGCAGGAGGCGGCGCGTCGCACGGGCGGGGGTGGCGCTGCTCGCCGTCGGCGCCGTCGTGGCGGCCGGGTGCGCCAGCGGCGGGGGTGGGGGCGACGGCGCGCCGGCCGACGACGCGGTGGCCACCACCACGACCGTCGTCCCGCCCGTCTTCACCGCCACGACCACCGGTGAGGAGGTCGTGAACCCGGGCTACCGCCAGGGGGTCGCCCGGCTCGACGACGGTGGATGGATCTTCTCGGGCACGACCGTGCTCGCCCGGGTCGACGCCGACCTGAACCAGGAGCAGGCCGACACCACCGCCGTCCCCGACCGCTTCGTGCCCGACGGCTACAACCACGTCGGCGACGTCGACGTCGAGGACGGGATCCTCTACGTCCCCCTCGAGCAGCCCGAGTACCAGCGCGACGAGCAGATCATGGCGTGCTTCGACCCGCAGACCCTGACCATGACGGGCTCGCAGGAGGTGGCGCAGCGTCACAACTCGTTCATCGCCGTCGACGGTGACCGGGCCTACTCCATGAAGGGGTTCAGCGGTGACCAGATCCTCGTCTACGAGGTCGGCGCCGGCTGCACCTTCGAGCCCCTCGAGCCCATCGCGCTCAGCGTCCGGCTGAACCGGGTGCAGGGGGCGGACGTCGCCGCGGGCGCGCTGTGGCTGGCCACCGACGACGCCGTGCGCGGGCTCTACCGGGCGGACCTCGCCACCGGCGCGGTGTCGACCATCGGGGCCATGGCCCACGTCGCCGAGGAGGGCGAGGGCGAGGGCATCGACGCCACCACCACGGACCAGGGCCTGCTGCACGTGGTGAACATCGTGGACACCCTCGACGTGCGCTTCGAGCACTTCGACGTCGCCGACGAGGCCGGCGAGCCGGTGACGTCCACCGGCGACTGAGCGGGTGCGTCAGGAGGGCGTGTCGTCGTCGAAGCCGGCGACGATGCGCTCGACCTCGAACCGGGCGCCGTCGATGCGGTCCCGGCAGTGGGCGATGAGCTCGGCGGCGCGGGCCACCCGGGTCGAGAGCACGTCCACGTCGAGCGAGTCGTCCTCGAGCTCGTCGAGGATGGCCTCGAGCTCGGCCAGGGCCTCGGCGTAGCCGAGGGAGGCCGCGCCGGCGTCGGTCGGGTCGGGGTGGGGCTCAGGCATCGACGGTGCTCCGGATCTCGCCGGCGGCCACCCGGGTGACGAGCCGGTCGCCCGCGCCGACGTCGGCGGGGGAGCGGACGAGCCGGCCGTCCGCGGTTCGGGTGAGGGACCAGCCGCGGGCGAGGGCCCGCGCCGGGTCCAGCGCGGCGACCCGGGCGGCCAGGCCGTCGAGCCGGCGGGCGGCGTCGCGGGTCGGGCGGGGGGCGGCGGCCACGAGCCGGCGGGTGGACCGGTCGAGGTCCTGGTCGGCGCGGCGCAGCCTTCCCTGGCCGGCGCGCACCACGGCGCCGGCGGTGGTGTCGAGGCGAGCGGCGTGGCGATCGAGCAGGGTCGTGCTGCGGCGCACCACCCCGTCCCACACGTCGTCGCGGCGGGTGCACCAGCGGCGCACGTGGTCCACGAGGCCGGCGGCGCACGCGGTGGGCGTCTTGTACCGGGTGTGGGCGACCGCGTCGGCCACGCTGTCGTCGGTCTCGTGGCCGACGCCGGTGAGCACCGGGACCGGCAGGTGGGCGATGGCGCGGGCGATCAGCTCGCTGTCGAAGGCGGCCAGGTCCGAGCGGGAGCCGCCGCCGCGGACGAGGGCGACGACGTCGACGTCCTGATCGGCGGCGACCCGCAGTGCCGAGGCGACGGTGGCGGCGGCGAGGTTGCCCTGGACCCGGGCGTGCACGACCGACACCCGGAAGCCGAGGGCGCTGGCCTCGAGCTCGTGGAGGAAGTCCTCGCAGGCGGCGCTGCCGTCGCTCGTGACGAGCCCCACCCGCAGCGGCACCGCCGGCAGGGGCCGACGGGCGTTGGCGTCGAGCAGCCCCTCGGCGGCGAGCGCCTGCAGCAGCCGGTCGCGCTCGGCCGCCATGCGCCCGAGCGTGTAGGCCGGGTCGATCGCCGACATCTGGAGCTGCACGCGGCTCTGGGCGTTGTAGAAGCTGACGGTGCCGCGGATGCGCACGGCGAGGCCGTCGGTCATGCGCAGGCCGGCGCCGGACTGCTTGAGGGTCTGGTTGACCCCGTGCTTGTCGGACTCCCACAGCACGACGGGCACCGACGCCGCCTGGCGCCGGCCCGTGGCGGAGGGCTCGACCAGGTCGAAGTACACGTGGCCGCTCGCCGGGCGGCTCAGGCCGTGGATCTCGCCCTCGACCCACACCGGCCCACCGAACCCCTTGCGGATCACGGCGCCGATCCGGGTGCTCAGCTCGCTGACGGTCAGCGTGTCGAGCGCGTCGGTGTCGAACAGCTGCTCCACCACGCCGACGCTAGCGAGCGAGGGCCGGCGAACGTGGCGTGCGATGATCGCCCCATGGCCGGGCACGGAGGGTCGGTCGCCGGGAGCGACGCCGAGGTCGAGCGACTCCTCGACGTGCTCGCCGCCGAGGGCGGACGCCGGACCGCGGCGCGCCGGGCCATCGTCGCCGCCTTCGTGGCCACCGCCGGGGCGGTGACCGCCGACGAGCTCACCGCCCGGGTGCAGGCCGACGCCCCCGACGTCAACCAGTCGACGGTGTACCGGGTGCTCGAGGCCCTCGAGGCGGCGGGGGCCGCCGACCGGGCCGAGACCGGACGGGAGGCGGCCGCCTGGCACCTGGTCGCCGGCGACCACCACCACCTGCGCTGCTCGGTGTGCGGGCGGGTCGAGGAGGTCGGGACCGACGCCGTGGCGGCGCTGGCGGCGGCGGTCGAGGCCGAGACCGGGTTCGTCCTGTCGGACCACCTGGTCCTCACCGGACGGTGCGCGCGGTGCGGCCGCCGTTGAGCACTACTGCGAATCACTTGCAACAGCGGGGCCACTGCGTTACGACGGTGGCGTGCACATCCCCGACGGCTTCGTCGACCTGAGGACCTCCGTGGCGGCCGGCGCCGTGGCCGTGGGCGGTGTCGCCGTGGCGATCCGCAGGACCCGGGAGCAGGTGGCCGACCGGGAGATCGCCCTGGCCGGCATGACCGCGGCCTTCGTCTTCGCCCTGCAGATGATGAACTTTCCCGTGGCCTCCGGGACCAGCGGCCACCTCATCGGCGGGGTGTTGGCGGCGGTCCTCGTGGGGCCCTGGGTCGCGGTGCTGTGCCTCACCACGGTGCTCGTCGTGCAGTGCCTGCTCTTCGCCGACGGGGGCCTGAGCGCCCTGGGCCTCAACGTCGTGAACCTCGCCCTCGTGGCGTGCCTCGGCGGTTGGGTCGTGTTCCGTGGGCTGCGGGCCCTGCTGCCGCGCACCCGTGCCGGCGTGGTGATCGCCTCGGGTGTGGCCGCCGGGATCTCGGTGGTGCTGGCGTCGGTGGCGTTCACGCTCGAGTACGCGCTGGGCGGCACCACCGACGTGTCGTTGCGGGCGGTCGCCGGCGCGATGGTCGGCGTGCACCTGCTCATCGGCGTCGGCGAGGGCGTGATCACCGGCGCCGTGGTCGCCGCCGTGCTCTCGGTCCGACCCGACCTGGTGTACGGGGCCCGGGACCTCGCCGCCGCACCGCGGGTCGACCTCGGTGGGGAGGTGCCGGCATGAGCCGCCGGGCGATCGCGCTGGTCGTGGCCCTCGGCCTGGTGCTCAGCCTGGGCATCGCGGTGTTCGCCGCTCCGTGGGCGAGCAGCTCGCCGGACGGCCTCGAGCGGGTCGCGGCGGACGAGGGCTTCGAGGACAGCGCCACCGCGCACGCCACCGCCGACAGCCCGGCCGCCGACTACCCGACCTGGGCGTGGCGCGCGCTCGGCGTGGTCCTGGTGTTCGCGATCGCGGCCGGCCTGACCGCGGTCGCCGCGGGTCGTCGTCACGACGCCGAGGCGACGCCCGGCGCGGCCTGAGCCGTCGGCGCGGTGACGACGGTCGCCCAGCCGGCGGGTGACACGGCTGCGGACGCGGTGGTCGTGCCCCGGGACGGGAACCGCCCGGCCACGTGAAGGTCGCGGCCAGCGCTTCGTCGTCGGCGTGGTGGCCACGCCCGCGAGGCCGTCCCCGTGCTCGTGGTCGACGCCGTGGCCGTGGTGGTGCTCGTCGCCCTGACGAGGGTGCGGCCGTCGCACGGCGCGCCGCCTGCTCATCGAGGCGCCCTTCGTCGCGCTCGCGCCTGCGCGCCCTCGTGGCGCGGCCCCCGATCGACGTCGGCCGCTCACGCTCTCCGTCGACGGGCTGTGGGGCATGGGCATCCTCGTGAAGGGCACCCTCGGCGTGGCTGTCGCGGTCGTGCTCGCCACCGCGACCCCGTCCTGGACCTCCTCGCTGCACGGCAGTTGCGCGCCCTGCGGTGCTCACCGCGATCGCCGGTTTATGGTGCGCTACGGCGCCGTGCGTCGGCGAGCTGAGCGCCTGCGGGTGGCGCGAGGTATCACTGAAGGACGACCCCCGCTGGCTCTGGCAGGCCTGGGCGTCGCGGCCACGGCAGGACCCCTGTTCGTGCGCTCGTTCCGAGCGGGGCGAGCGGGTCCACCTGGCGATGGTCGCCTGCGGCTTCGACGGCACGTCCCGCTCCCGACGACCGGTCCGCCCGCCCGGCCGAGAGCGGCTCCGCGGTGTCGTGGTTCCTCGCCGTCGTTGGCCGGCGCTGCGCTGGCGCTGGTCGGGCAGTCTGACGTGGTCTCGCCTGACTCGGTCCGCTACACCTATCCTGACGGGCGTGCGGCGCTGCAGGGTGTGGACCTGGCCGCGGCGACGGGGGAGCAGGTCGCGGTGCTGGGCCCCAACGGCGCCGGCAAGACCACCTCGTCCTGCACCTCAACGGGGTGCTGGCGCCGACCGCCGGCGGGTCACCGTCGACGGGCTCGACACCGCCGACCAGGCGTCGCTGCGGGAGATCCGGCGCCGGGTCGGCCTCGTGTTCCAGGACCCTGACGACCAGCTCTTCTGCCCGACCGTCCGCCAGGACGTCGCCTTCGGGCCGCCAACCTCGGCCTCCAGCCCGACGAGGTCGAGGCCTGGGTGGTCGAGGCCCTCGAGGTGGTGGGGATGGCCAGCGCCGACCGTTTCCCCACCACCTGAGCCTGGGGAGCAGCGCCGGGTGGCCGTGGCCACCGTGCTCGCGAGCGCGCACCTGACGACGCTTCGTGCTCGACGAGCCGTCGGCCAACCTCGACCTGGCGGCGCAGGCGAGCTCGCCGCCGTCGCTGAGCCTCGAGCTCACCCCTGGTCGTGGTGACCCACGACCTGCCCTACGCGCTGAGCTCTGCCCCGGGCGGTGGTCCTCGACGCCGGTCGGATCATGCAGGACGATGCCACCGCCGCGCTGCTCGCCGACGCCGAGCGCCTCGCCGCCCACCGCCTGGCCCCTCCCCGGGCCTCCGCCTGTCTGACCGCCAGCGGTGCCTGTGGAAACCTGCCCGTCGTGGCCGACGTGGAGATCAGGCCGGGGAGTCCGACAGATCGACACCTCCTCGGGGTGGGAGCAGCCACCGCAGGGCTACCTCGTGGGGCCCGGCGCCCGTGCTCGTCGAGACGGGCAGCCGAGCTCGGTGGACGAGCTGCTCACCGCCCTGACGGCCTGGGCGTCGCCCCGGCGACCTGGCCGGCATCGCCGTCACCCACATCCACCTCGACCACGCCGGCGGGTGGGCGACGTGGCCAGGCCTTCCCCGGCCACCGTGTACGTCCACGGCGCGGCGCCCGCCACCTGGTCGACCCCAGCCGCCTGGTGGCCAGCGCCGCCACCGTCTACGGCGACCTGCTCGACTCGCTGTACGGTCGCCTCGAGCCCTGCGGCCGAGCGTGCACGTCCTGCCGACGGCGAGGCGATCCTGGTGGGCCCAAACCGCACGCTCACCACGGTCGACTCCCCCCGGGCACGCCAAGCACCACCTCGCTGCACGACTCTGAGAGCGGCCTGTTGTTCGCAGGCGACGCGTGGGCGTGCGCCTGCCCGACGCGGGCATCCTGCGCCCGGCCACGCTGCCGCCCGACTTCGACCTGACCAGGCCCTGCACTCGCTGGACCGTTTCTGCCGAGCGGCGGCCTGCCGGCATCGCCCTGGCGCACTTCGGGCTGGTGCCCGACCTCGCCGAGATCCTCGCCGAGGCCCACGACACGCTCGCCGCTGGGCCGAGGTCGCCGAGGCGGCCTGGCGGTACGGCGCGATATCGCCGCCGCAGCTGACGGGGCGTTCGGCGACGACCCGGCGACGTGGACCCTGCGCTGGGTTAAGTCTCGAGACCCTGAACGGCATCCACTCCACCGCCGCGGGTTCCGCTGATGGTTGGACCAGCGCCGGGTCGGCGTCGCCGGCCCCGTCCATGGATCCCCACCGCCACCACCACGACCACGATCGCCGCCTGGCGCTGCGGGGCCCTGGACGAGGGCGTCGACGCCGAAATGCACGAGGACGGGCGCTGATGGCTGACCGCCGCCCGTCCGAGCGCCGTGACGCCGCCGGCAGCGCGCCGGTTGCAGTAAGCCGAGGCGTTCCACGTCGCCGCGCGCAGGTCAGCGACGCCTCTCGTGGCCGCCCGGGTGACGACGGCAGCACCGCACCGTGTGGGTGAACGACGCGCTCGAGCGCCTGACGGGCTGGCCGAGCGACGACCTGCTGGGGAGACCCCGGGTGCCCATCGGCCCCGAGACCGACCAGGAGCTCATCGCCGAGTTGCTCGAGGCCATGGAGGCCGGCGTGCCGGTGCACGAGCGGGTCGTGCTGCACCGGCGCGACGGGTCCACCTTCGTCGTCGAGGCGAAGTACATCACGCTGTGGAGCGAGCCCACGAGCTGGCTGTGGATCCTGCGTGACGTGTCCGACGTCGCCGCCAGCGAGGAGGCCCTGCGCCGGACCGAGGACTGGGCCCGCGCCATCATCGAGCACAGCGACGACGTGCTCATCATCACCGACGACCAGGGCGCCATGACCTACGTCGGCCAGGCCATCGGGCTCGTGCTGGGCTACGAGGCCGACGAGCTGTTGGGCCGGAACTGCTTCGAGCTCGTCCACCCCGAGGACCTGCACCGGGTGCTCGACGACTTCGGCGACGAGGTGCGGGGCGTCGCCAAGCGCACCCCCACCGAGCTGCGGGGGCGGCACGCCGACGGTTCGTGGCGCCACCTCAGCGTCCTCGCCACGAACCTCCTCGACCTCCCGGCGGTGCAGGGCATCGTGCTCAACTGCCGCGACGTCTCCCGCCACCGGGCCGTGGCCGACCTGCTGGCCGAGCAGAGCGACGTGCTCGAGCGGGTGGCGCGGGGCATGCCCCTCGACGAGACGCTGGCCGCCCTCGTCGCCGTCGTCGAGCGCCGCATCCCCGGCGCCCAGTGCTCGGTGGGCCAGCTCGACGACTCGGGGCGGGTCCGGGTGACCGTGGCGCCGACGCTGCCCCCGGAGGTCGTGGCGGCCATGGACGACGTGCCCAGCACGTCCACCCTGGGCCGGTCGCTGCGGGCGCCGGGGCCGCCGGCGGTGGTCTACGACGACATCGCCACCGACTTCCGCTGGGCGCCGGCGCGCGACGTGCTGGTGGCCCACGGGCTCCGGTCCTGCTGGGCGCTGCGCCTGGACGCCCCCACCACCGGCGGCCTCGTCGGGGCCATCGCCGCCTACCTGCCCGAGGCCCGTGCCCCGCTGCCCGACGAGCTGGTGCTGCTCGAGCGGGTCACCCACCTGGCGTCGATCGCGGTCGAGCGGGCCGAGTTCGAGGCCACCCTCGAGCACGAGGCCCTCCACGACCAGCTCACCGGCCTGCCCAACCGCTCGCTGCTGCTCGACCGCATCGAGCAGGCCGTCGCCCGGAGCCGGCGGCTCGGCACCACGCTCGCCGTCCTGTTCATCGACCTCGACGACTTCAAGGTGATCAACGACAGCCTCGGCCACGCCGCCGGCGACCGCCTGCTCCAGCAGGTCGCCACCCGGTTCCACCGACCGCTGCGGGCCGGCGACACGGTGGGGCGCTTCGGGGGCGACGAGTTCCTGCTCGTCTGCGAGGACGTGGCCGGTGAGGCGGGGGCGGCCGCGGTGGCCACCCGGCTGGCGATGGAGCTCGAGCCGCCCTTCGAGCTCGACGACACCACGGTGTTCGTGCGGGCGAGCGTGGGCATCGCGATCGCGGGCGGCGACACCGAGCCGCGACCCGACTCGACCGGTGCCGGCGAGCCCGTGGACCTGGCCGCCGAGGCCGAGTCCCTGGTGCGCAACGCCGACGCCGCGATGTACCGCGCCAAGGAGCGGGGCCGGTCGCGCTACGAGGTGTTCGAGGAGGACCTGCACCGCCAGGTGGTCAAGCGCCTCGACCTCGAGCGCGAGCTGCACGTGGCCGTGGCGGACGACCAGCTCGTGGTCCACTACCAGCCGCTGATCGACGTGCGCACCGGGACCATCACCGCGGTCGAGGCGCTCGTGCGCTGGGACCGCCCCGGTCACGGGCTCGTGCCCCCCGCCGAGTTCATCCCCGCCGCCGAGGACATCGGCCTGATCGTCCCCCTCGGCGAGCAGGTGCTCGAGCAGGCCGCCCACCAGCTCGTCGAGTGGACGGCGCTCGCCCCCGACCTCACGGTGATGGTCAACCTCTCGGTGCGCCAGCTCGCCGACGAGCAGTTCCTCACCCGCGTCGGCCGCGTCCTCGACGCGTCGGGCCTCGCGCCCCACCGGCTGTGCTTCGAGGTGACCGAGTCCGCCCTGGCGGCCGGGCTGGGCCTCGTCGAGACCCTGCGCCAGCTGTGCGACATGAGCGTCGGCTTCGCCATCGACGACTTCGGCACCGGCTACGCCACCCTCGACTACGTGCGCCGGTTCCCGATGGCGAACCACCTCAAGATCGACCAGTCCTTCGTCGCCGGCCTCGAGCGTCCGGGCTCGCCCGACCGGGCCATCATCTCCGCGGCCATCGTGCTCGGGCAGTCCCTGGGCTTCACCGTGGTGGGCGAGGGGGTCGAGACCGAGGAGCAGCTGGCCACCCTGCGGGAGCTGGGCTGCGACGTGGTGCAGGGCTACCTCTTCAGCCGGCCGGCCCCGGCCGACGACATCGCCGAGCTGCTGGCCGACCCCCGGCCCTGGCTGTAGGGCGGGACGGAGACGACGGACGTGCTGCGACTCGAGGGCTCCGAGATCGTCCCGGACCGTCCCGGGCTCGAGGTGGCGGTCGAGGAGGTGGTGGCCGGTCGGCGCTGGTCGTGGTCCGTGGCCAACGCCGGCGACCGCCCCGTCGCCGTGCGGGCGGTCCGCCTGCGGTTCCGGGTCGAGGCGGCGGGATCGCCCCCGGTGCGCGTGTTCCAGCACGGCTACCAGTCGTGGTCCCCGACGGGGGCGGTGACCCTCGGCGAGCACGTCGACCCGTCGCGCACACGGACCGGCGATCCGATGATGGACGACGTCGTGGGCTTCGCCCGGCGCGTGCACCACGCGGACCCGGCGGTCGCACCCGACGGTGAGGTCCGCTCGGAACAGGTCACCGCCTTCCGCGGCGCCGGCGCCGACGACCCCGTCCGGCTGGTGGGCTTCCTCGGCGGCGCCACCCACGAGGGCACCCTGCGGCTCCGCCGCCTCGACGACGGCGCCGTCGAGGTGGTCGCCGAGGCCTTCCTCGGTGGGGCCGAGCTCGGGGCGGGCCGCGTCCGGTCGCTGCACGACGTGGTGGCCGCCGACGGGCCCGCCGCGGCGCCGCTGCTCGAGGCCTGGGCGGACGCGGTGGGCGAGGCCGAGGCGGCGCGGGTCGCCGCGCCCTACCAGGTGGGCTGGTGCAGCTGGTACCACTACTTCCACTCGCTCACCGAGGAGCACGTCCGCGCCAACCTGGCCCGGGCCGGCGACTGGCCCTTCGACGTCTTCCAGGTGGACGACGGGTACCAGGCCGCGATCGGCGACTGGCTGGTCACCAACGAGAAGTTCTCCTCGGGCGTCGACCGCCTGGCCGCGGACATCGCCGGCGCCGGCTACACCCCGGGCATCTGGATGGCCCCGTTCCTCGCCCACCCCGGTTCGGCGGTGCTCGCCGCGCACCCCGGTTGGGCGGCCCGCCAGGCCGAGGGCGGCGAGCTCCTGACGGGCTGGTGGAACCCGGACTGGGACGGCTTCCAGGCCACCCTCGACACCACCGACGACGAGGTGCAGCAGCACCTGGCCGACACCGCGGCCGCGCTCGTCGAGATGGGCTACCGCTACCTCAAGCTCGACTTCACCTGCGTGCCCGCGCTCGAGGGCGGGCGGTGGGCCGATCCCACGGCCACGCCGGCCGAACGGGTGCGCCGGGGCTACGAGGCCATCCGCCGGGGCGCCGGCGACGACACCTTCCTCCTCGCGTGCGGGTGCCCCCTGGGCGCCGTCGTGGGCGTGGTCGACGGCATGCGCATCGGCCCCGACGTCGCGCCCTCGTGGGAGCGCGTCGACGACTTCGCCATGCCGGGCTACGAGGAGGTCAGCCCCGCCACCAGGGGCGCGTGGCGCTCCACCCTCGCCCGCTCGTTCCTGCACCGCCGGCTCTGGCTGAACGACCCGGACTGCATCATGTTGCGGACGTCCGAGACCCGGCTGGCGCCCGAGGTGGCGCGGGCGTGGGCCCTCGCCGTCGGCGTGTCCGGGGGCATGGCCATCGTCTCGGACGACCTCGCCCTGCTGGGCCCCGCCGAACGGGCCCTGCTCGACGAGGCCCTGGCGCGGGGCCGGGCCTCCGACGCCGCTGCGGCGGACGGTGCCACCGCCCGCTGCGACGACCTGCTCGCCGGCGCCGGCGACCTGCCCGTCCCCACGCACCTGACCGACGGCAGCGGCGCCGCCCTCGACCCCCTCCTCCCTCCGTCGTTCCCGAGGCGATAGCGGTCGGGAACCGACGGCCATCGCCTCCGGTTCGCGTGTCGGCGGCCGACGGGGCACGCCGGTAGGTTCGGGGGATGGACGCTCCCATCGGCTCGCACGTCGGCCCCGACGATCCGCTCGGCACCGCGCTGGCCGAGGACGCCGGCTGCCTCCAGCTGTTCCTGGGCGACCCGCAGGGCTGGAAGAAGCCGCCGCCGCATCCCGACGCCGAGGCGCTGAAGGCGTCGCCGGTGCCGGTGTACGTCCACGCCCCCTACGTCATCAACCTCGCCTCGCCCAACAACCGCATCCGCATCCCCAGCCGCAAGATCCTCCAGCAGACCTGCGAGGCGGCGGCCGAGATCGACGCCACCGCGGTCATCGTCCACGGAGGCCACGTCACCGCCGACGACGACGAGGCCGAGGGCTTCGTGCGCTGGGTGAAGGGCCTCCAGGCGGTCGAGTCCGAGGTGCCGATCTACCTCGAGAACACCGCCGGCGGCGACCACGCGATGGCCCGCCACTTCGACACCATCGCCCGGCTGTGGGACCACATCGCCCCGTTCGGCATCGGCTTCTGCCTCGACACCTGCCACGCCCACGCCGCCGGCGAGACCATGATCGACGCCGCCGAGCGCCTGCTCGCCATCACCGGCCGCATCGACCTCGTCCACTGCAACGACTCGAAGGACCCCCACGGCTCGGGCCGGGACCGCCACGAGCACCTGGGCCAGGGCCAGGTCGACCCCGACGCCCTCGTCGAGGTCGTCCGCACCGCCGGCGCCCCCGTCATCTGCGAGACCGGCGACGACGGCCGCAAGGACGACATCGCCTGGCTCCGCGAGCGCGTGTAGCGGCGACGTTCAGCTGAGCGCCGCGGGGGCGGGCCAGCGGTACGGTCGGGCTGCGGAGCGCGCCGACGTGCTCCCGTGAGAGGGCCCCATCACCGGTGCAGCACCGAAGGGCCGGGTCCCGGCCACCGACGGACGACGGGCGGACCGGTGAGCGTCGACCCAGGCGGCCTCAGCATCCAGGAGTCCCTCTATCCGGGCGTCACCTGCTTCGGGTGCGGGCACGCCAACCCCGACGGCTTCCACCTGCGCAGCTACCGGGACGGGGAGCGCACGGTCGCCGAGTTCCCCTCGGGCCCGGAGCACGACAACGGCTTCGGCTTCCTCAACGGCGGCATCATCGCCACCGTGCTCGACTGCCACACGGCGGCGGTCGTCCTCTGGGAGGCCGCGCCGCGCGGGTGGGAGCCCGATCCGGGCGCCCCCATCCCGTTCATCACCGCCGGCTTCGACGTGCGCTTCCTGCGCCCGTCGCCGCTGGCCGCGCCCGTGCAACTCGTCGCCGAGCCGGTGAGCATCTCCGGGCAGGAGATCGTGGTGCACGCCGAGCTCAGCGCCGACGGCAAGACCCGGGCGACCATGACCGCCACCTGGCTGCGCTTCCACCCCCGCTGACCCTCACCGGCGTCGCCGGGGCGACGGTGGCCGCTGCGCTCCGGCGCGACGTCGCCGCCGTGCGCCTCACGGTCACACCAGGGCGCGGAAGCGGGCGAGGCGGGGATGCATGGTCGGGCCGCGGAGGGCGACGAGCAGTTCGGTGACCACGTCGAGATCGAGGTCGGGGCGAGCCGTCGCGATGGCGGCGAGGTCGAGCCAGTCCTTTGCCCGGTTGAACGAGAGCTTGAAGACGCAGAGGTCCTCGGCGGACAGGAACGGGAGCACGTCGTCGCGGCGGCCGAACGGGTGGCGGACGACCCGCCGTTCGATGTCGGTGTAGCGCTCGTCGAGCGACGGGAAGACGTCGAGGGGGAACGGCTCGGAGGTGTGGGTGAAGCGGACGCCCGCGACCGGGGGCCCCGCCGCCACCTCGTCGGGAGGGCGGAATCCCGCCGGCTCGAGCGCGCTCGTCACCTCGTCGAGGCGCGCGGTCGGCACGAACACGTTGACGTCGATGTCGACGGTGCCCCGGGGCTCCGCCACGTAGCCCAGGGCGAGCGCGCCGCCGAAGGCGTGGGCGATCCCACCCCGGTCGAGGTGCTCGTGCACGGACACGATGAGCTCGACGAAGTCCATCAGCGCAACCGCCCCCGGATGGTGGCCTCCGACGCGTCGAGCACGGCGACGAGCAGCCGGGCTCGAAGCTCGACCGGGGTGTCGGCCCCGATCAGTGATGGTGACTCGAACGGGTCGGTGCGGTCGCGCTCGGTGAGCAGGTCGCCGACGACCTCCGGTTCGCCCGGCGCCGGCGGCGGGACGAGGTGGATTCGTTCGTCGCTCGAGACGGCAACCAGGTCGTAGCCGCACGCGGCGAGGAGCCGGTGCAGCGTCTCGGCGCTCGGTTGCCGGCGCCCGTTCTCGATCGCGGAGATGTTCGCCTGCTTGATGCCGGAGACGGCGGCGAGCTCACCCTGGGTCAACCCCCGGTCGGTTCGAGCCTGTCGCAGCGCGGCGCCGTGCACGAGGACAACATATCGGGGACGATATGGACAACCACGCGGGCGAGGCCCTCCGGGTTGTCCATCGCCGACACCCGGCCGACCACCTGGCAGCGTCACACGCGATGCAGGTTCTTCGACGGATCGACAGCGCCATTCGCGGTCGATCCGTCAAAGAATCGCCACCGCCCGACCTCGCGCCCGCCGCCCGGCGCCGCCGCCCGCTCAGGCGTCGGCGGGCTCGCCGACGACGTCGCCGCGGACGAGGGTGCGGTAGAGGTCGGCGTAGAGGCCGCCGGGGACGTCGACCAGGTCGTCGTGGGTGCCGCGCTCGACGATGGCGCCCTCGTCGATCACCAGGATCTGGTCGGCGGCGCGGATGGTCGAGAGGCGGTGGGCGATGACGATCGACGTGCGCCCGGCCAGGGCCTCCTCGAGGGCGTCTTGCACCGCGGCCTCGTTCTCGGAGTCGAGGTGGCTGGTGGCCTCGTCGAGCACGACGATGGCCGGGTCCTTCAGCAGCATCCGGGCGATGGCCAGGCGCTGCTTCTCGCCGCCGCTCAGCCGGTAGCCCCGCTCGCCCACCACGGTGTCGTAGCCGTCGGGGAGGGCGGCGATGACGTCGTGGATCTGGGCCCGCCGGCACGCCGCCTCGATCTCCTCGCGGGTGGCGCCGGGGCGGGCGTAGAGGAGGTTGTCGCCCACGGTGTCGTGGAACAGGTGGGGGTCCTGGCTGACCACGCCGATGGCCGCCCGCAGGCTGCGCTGGGTGAGGTCGCGCACGTCGTGGCCGTCGATGGTGACCGCGCCGCCGGTGACGTCGTAGAGGCGCGGGATCAGCGAGCTGATGGTGGTCTTGCCCGCGCCCGACGGCCCGACGAGGGCGGTGAGCGAGCCCGCGGGCAGCGCCGCCGACAGGCCTTTCAGCACGGGCTCGGAGGCCTCGGTGCTCAGCCCGTCGCGGCCGCCGGCGTCGAGCTCGAGCGAGGCCAGCGACACGTCGGCGGCCGCCGGGTAGCGGAACCACACGTCGTGCAGCTCGATCTCGCCGACCGGGTCGACGAGATCCACGGCCCCGGGCCGGTCCGTGACCTGGTGCTCGGTGTCGAGCACCTCGAAGACCCGGTCGAACGACACGAAGGCCGTCATCAGGTCGACCCGGGCGTTGGTGAGGCTGGTGAGCGGCGTGTAGATCTGGGCCACGTAGGTGCCGAGCGCCACCAGGGTGCCGACCGTGATGGTGCCCGAGATCACGAGCTGGCCGCCCAGCCAGTAGATGAGCGCGGTGCCGACCGCGCCCACGAGGGCGAGGGCGATGAAGAACGTGCGGCTGTACACGGCGGTGAGCACCCCGATGTCGCGCACCCGACCGGCGCGGTCGGCGAAGTCGCCCGACTCCTGGTCGTGGCGGCCGAACAGCTTGACCAGCAGGGCGCCCGAGACGTTGAAGCGCTCGGTCATGGTCGTGTTCATGGACGAGTTGAGGTCCATCTGCTCGCGGGTCATGGCCTGGAGGCGGCGGCCCACCCGCTTGGTGGGGAGCAGGAACAGCGGCAGCAGCAGCAGCGACAGGAGGGTGAGCTGCCACTGGAGCACGAACATGGCCGTGAGGGTGGTGACGAGCACGACCACGTTGGAGATGACCGACCCGAGCGTGCCCGTGACCGCCCGCTGGGCGCCGATGACGTCGTTGTTGAGGCGGCTGATGAGCGCGCCCGTCTGGGTGCGGGTGAAGAAGGCAATGGGCATGCGCTGGACGTGGTCGAACAGCGCCACCCGCAGGTCGAAGATGAGGCCCTCGCCGATGCGCGACGACCACCACCGCTCGGCGAGCGAGAGGCCCGCCTCGACGAAGGCCACCAGCACCATCAGCGCGGCGGCGGTGGTGACGAGGCCCCGGTCGCCGTCGGGCAGGGCGTCGTCGATGATGCGCCGGATGAGCAGCGCCGGCAGCAGGCCGATGACGGCCGCGGCGACGATCACGGCGATGAACCCGACCAGCAGCCACTGGTAGGGCTTGGCGAACCGCCACACGCGCCGCACCAGGCCCTTGCCCAGGGTGGCGCCCGCGATCTTGGTCGGGTCGGCGCCGATGGCCATGTGCGGCGGCATCCTCACGCCGGCAGCCTACGCTGCGTAATCAGGTAATCATCGAGGCCGCGGGCGGGACCCGGAGTCGCCCGCCGGACGGGCGTCAGGCGGCGACGCGGCGGCGGTGCAGCGTGGTGGCGTGGTGGTTGAGGAGGCGGACCAGCGCCGGCGTCGGGTCGGTCGCGGTGGGGCGCAGCGCGTCGGGGGCGCCCGCGGCGACCGCGGCGGCGTCGACGAGGGTCACGAGCTCGTCGTGGCGCCGGTCGAGGTCGGCGAGCTGCTGGGTGGCGAGCCAGTCGGCGGTCCGGCGGAGGTCGAAGGCGGCGGTGGGGGCCATGGTGCTCTCTCGGTTCGTTCGGTTTCGGTTCGTCGGTTCTGCGACACCCCCAGTGTGGCGGAACCGCCGCCGTGACGGATTGCGAACATTGCGCTGATCATGGTTCGAGACGCAATGATCTGCCCTCAAGTGTCGAGATAGCATGGCATTCATGGCGTCCGTTCCCCTCGACGACATCGATGTGCGCATCCTCGAGGAGCTCCAGGCCGACGGTCGCATCTCCAACGTCGCCCTCGCCGACGCCGTCGGGCTCTCGCCCTCGCCCTGCCTCCGCCGGGTGAAGCGCCTCGAGGAGGCGGGGGTCATCGCCGGGTACCGGGCGGAGGTCGACCGCCGGCAGGTGGGCCTCGACCTCACCGTGTTCGTGGAGGTCTCGGTCGAGCGGCACGGCGGCCAGACCCAGGAGCGCATGGAGGAGCGGCTGCTCGCCCTCCCCGAGGTGGTGGCCTGCCACGTCGTCTCGGGCCAGGCCGACTTCCTGCTCGAGGTGGTGTGCCGCGACCTGCGCGACTACGACCGCTTCACCCGGGAGCACCTCGGCCGCTGGCCCGAGGTGTCGCGCGTGTACTCCAACTTCGCCATCAGCACGGTGAAGGCGGGGGGCGCGCTGCCCGTGCGGCGCTCGGCCTGACCGCCGGGTGAGGACCCCGGGAACTCCCCGCCGGGTTCCGGCGACTACCGGTATGTGATTCGGACGGGAAGGCGGCACGGTCGCCGTTCGCTGCTGGCCGCGCTGGTCCTCGCGCTGGGCGTCGTGGTGGTGGCCTGCGGGTCGGGCGGCGACGACGGCGCGGCGGGCGGCGACGCCGACGCCGAGCTGCTCGGCATCACCCGCCCCGAGCCGCTCCAGGTGGGCGACGTCACCGTGCCCGACCGCACGACCGGCGGTGAGGGCGGCGACTTCACCATGCGGGCGGCGCCCGGCGAGCTGCTCGTCGTCTACTTCGGCTACACGAGCTGCCCCGACATCTGCCCCACCACCCTGGCCGACCTGCGCACCGCGTTCGAGCAGGTCGGCCCCGACGCCGAGCAGGTCGACGTGGCCATGGTCACCGTCGACCCCGAGCGCGACACCGGCCCCAAGCTGTCCAACTACCTCAGCTCGTTCTTCACCCGCTTCCACGCGCTGCGCGAGCCCGACCTCGACCGGATCCCCGAGATCGAGGAGCCGTTCGGTGCGTCGTCGCAGGTCGTCCACCAGGACGACGGGCGCGTGGAGGTCGCGCACAGCGCCATCACCTACGTCGTCGACGACACCGGCGAGGTCCTCGTCGAGTGGCCCTTCGGCACCGAGCCCGACGCCATGGCCGACGACCTCGCCGTCCTGCTCGCCCGGCAGTCGCCCTGATCCACGGACCCCCCGCTCTCATCATCACGAGAACCACAGAAGGAGAACCCCCCATGACCACCACCCTGCGCCGCCCGCTGCGGCTGGTGCTCGTCGCACTCGCGGCACTGGCGCTCGTCGCCGGCCTCGCCGCCTGCGGCAGCGACAGCGAGAGCAGCGACGAGGCGACGACCGACACGACCGCCGCTTCCGGATCGAGCGACACCACGGCTGCCGCCGGCGACGTGGTCAGCGACGAGGACGGCCTGACCATCGCCGCCCCCTGGGCCCGCACCAGCCCGATGGACACGACCTACGGCGCGGTCTACCTGGAGCTGACCAGCGCCGACGGCGACGCGCTCTTCGGGGCCAGCGTGCCCGAGGACGTGGCCGGCACCGTCGAGATCCACGAGACCGTGGCCGCCGACGAGGCGGACGGGGACGCCATGGACATGTCCGGCGACGAGAGCTCGGACACCACCATGGCCGGCATGGACCACTCGTCGGACACGACGATGGCGGGCATGGGAGCCATGACCATGCAGCCCATCGAGGCGCTCGACCTGCCCGCCGGCGAGACCGTCGTGCTCGAGCCGGGTGGCTTCCACATCATGCTCATCGACCTGGTCGCCCCCCTCGAGACGGGCGAGGAGATCGAGGTGACGCTCACCTTCGAGAACGCGGGCGAGCGCACCGTCACCGTCCCCGTCCTCGATGACGCACCCTGATCCCACCGACGCCGGCGGCCCGTCGAGCCGCCGCCCGACCGCCGTCGCCCTCGGCGCGGCGGCGGTCGGGCTGGCCACGGTGCTCGTGGTCCTCGGCGCCTGGCTCATGCTCCGCCCCGAGGCGGGCGGCGAGGTCCACGTGATCGAGATCCCCGCCGGCACCGGCGCCCGCCTCGACGCGGGCGAGGACGTCACCCTGGTCCCGCGGGAGCTCGAGATCTCGGTCAACGACACCGTCCGGGTGGTGAACGAGGACGACCGCACCTTCGACGTCGGGCCCTTCGTCGTCCTGGCCGACTCCACGCTCGAGCACCAGTTCGAGCGCCCGGGCCGCTTCACCGGCGCCTGCGCCCTGCACCCCGAGGACTCGTTCACCGTCGTCGTCGGCTGAGAGCCCCGCCGCGGCGCGCTCTACCATCGGCCGCCATGTCCGACGCCACCGTCGCCCCCCTCGCCGGCGTCCGGGTCATCGAGTGCTCGATGCTCGGCCCGGCCGCCATCACCACCGCCCTCGCCGACCTCGGCGCCGACGTCATCAAGGTCGAGCCGCCGGCCGGCGACTACGGCCGGCAGATGACCTGGCCCATCGTCGAGGGCACCTCGCTGCTGTTCCTGCACGCCAACCGGGGCAAGCGCAGCATCACCCTCGACCTGCGCACCCCCGAGGGCGCCGACATCTTCCGCGACCTCGTGCGCGACGCCGACGTGGTGGTGGAGGCCATGCGCCCGGGCGGGCTCGCCCGACGGGGGCTCGGCTACGACGACCTCAAGGCCGTGAACCCCCGCATCGTGTTCATGACCATCTCGGGCTACGGCATGACCGGCCCGTACAAGGACTACCCGAGCCACGGGATCGCCTACGACACGTGGGCCGGCATCGTGAAGCCTGAGGTCGACGAGGACGGCTTCACCTACATCCCCGAGCACGTCTCCATCGGCATCAACGCCGGGCCGGTGTTCGGTGCCCTCGGCATCCTCGCCGGCGTGATCCACGCCCGGGCCACCGGTGAGGGCATGGCCATGGAGGTGGCGCAGTCGGACTCGGCCGCGGCCATCGACTGGCTGCGGTCCGAGACGTACCGCGCCTACGAGCGCCCCGAGAGCGAGGTCACCGGCAACCCGTCGGACGACTACGTGCGTCGGGCCCCCGGCACGGCCGGCATGAGAGACGGCGTCCGGTACAACATCTACGAGTCGGCCGACGGCCACGTGCTGTTCATGGCCTCCGAGCGCGAGTTCTGGAAGAACTTCTGCGAGGGCGTCGGCCGCCCCGAGCTGTTCGAGGCCCACCCCGGGTCGAAGTACGCCGACCACGCGGTGGGCAACACGGCGCTGCGGGCCGAGCTGCGCGACATCTTCCGCACCAAGACGTCCGAAGAGTGGCTCGCGTTCGGGGGCGAGCACAACACCCCGATCGCACCGGTGAACACGCCGAAGACGATCGCCGACGACCCCCAGTTCCAGGACCGGATGCCCTGGCTGCCGCGGGAGGCGGTGGGGGCGGACCAGACGCCGCTGCCGGTCAAGGTCGTCGGGGCCGAGCTGCCGGTGCCCACGCTGGCGCCCACCAGCGGCCAGCACAACGACGAGGTGCTGGCCGACGTGTGCGGGTACGACGCCGGGCACATCGCCGCGCTGCGGGCCGCGGGCGCGCTGGGCGCCCCCGAGGACGGGTAGGGCCCCCACCGGAATTTGGCCTTCTCTTGGGCTGATCCACACCGGTTCTTGGCACGGGCGGGCCGAAGATCCGCGGAATGTACCTGGAGATCTCCGACCTCGCGGGCCTGCCCGCCCACCCCCTGATCGTCCACGCCGTCGTCGTCCTGGTGCCCCTCAGCGCGCTGGGCCTGCTGGTGTCGGCGGTGTGGCCGGCGGCCCGGGACCGCATCGGTTGGATCACCGTCGGGCTCTCCACCTTCTGCCTCGTGCTGATCCCGCTGGCGACGGGCTCGGGCGAGAACCTCGAGGAGCGGGTGGACGAGACCCGCCTGGTCGAGGAGCACGCCGAGCTCGCCGAGCGCATGCTGCCGTGGGTCGTCCTGCTGGTGCTCGCCGCGGTGGCCCTCATGGTGTTCGTGCACGTGCGCCGGCGCCTCGACGAGCGGGTGGCCGACGGCTCGCCGGCCGAGCGGCCGGGCTGGGCCCGCATCGCCGCCCCGCTCGTGGTGGCGTTCGCGGTCGTGGCCTCGATCGGCAGCGTGTGGGTCACCTACGAGGTGGGCCACAGCGGCGCCCGGGCCACCTGGGACGACACGCCCGCCGGGGAGCACGAGGGTGGCGGCGAGGAGCACGAGGACGAGGGGGAGGAGGGCGCCGTGCTCCCGGGTGTGCCGTCGCCCGCGCCCGTCCGGGCCTGATCAGAGGACGCGCAGGGCGTCGGGCGGCGTCCCGGCGTGGTCGGCCCAGGCGTCGGCGTCCGCAGCGAGGCCCGACAGCCACATGATCGAGTGCTTGCGCTTCATGGTCGACGACGGGTGCACGCTGCCGTCGGCGTAGGCGCGGAACAGGCCGTGGGCGACGGCCCAGTCGAGGGCGTCGTGGTACCAGGCGGTGGGCGACACGTCGGTGAAGCTGGTGTCCGGGTCGTCGGCGGGCCGGTCGAGCAGGCTCCAGAGCATCACGAGGAACTGCGTGCGCTTGACCGCCTTCGTCGGCTTGAACGCGGTGTCGGACCCGATGGTGTAGACGCCGTTCTCCACCGCCCAGTCGAGGGCCTCGTGGTAGGGGGCGTCGGCGGGCACGTCGGTGTAGGTGGTCGTGGTGGTGGCCTCGGGCTCGCCCAGGAACCGCCACAGCAGCAGGACCGCGTACTTGCGGTTCAGCGTGCTCGTGGGTCGCAGCGCCGTGTCGGTGAGGAGCCCGCGGCAGTCGACCCAGTCGGCGGCGTCGAGGAAGGCGGTGTCGGTGCCGGGGTCGACGTCGGTGAAGTCGTTGTCGGGCGGCGCCAGGTCGCAGTCGACCGGGGTGCTCGCCATGAAGTCGCCGCGGAGGCACCCGACCGTGTACGGGTACTCGTAGGTGCCGTGGTAGTGGTACATGACGCGCGGGACCCCGTCCCACTCGATCTGGTGGACGTGGCCGTGGCACTCGTCGAGGTCGGCGTTGGTCAGCACCTCGCCGTCCTCGCCGTAGTGGCCGTAGATGCCGAAGCCGTCGTTGGCGTAGCCGAGCAGCGGCGAGTGCCCACCCGTGGCGGGGTCGTCGATGCACGACGGGATCGAGTGGTAGTGGTACTTGCCGTTGGCCTCGGGGTGGCCGTCGCACGCGTCCTGGATCTCGTAGGCGACGGCGTCACGGCCCTCGGCGTCGAGCCCGTTGAAGACGGCGGCGCCCGTGGTGAGCAGGCCGATGCGCCCGAGCCCGAGGCACGTCGGCGTGGTGCGCAGGCCGGGGCGGCTGCCGAGGGCCATGTGGTCGTTGGCCACCCCGATCGAGTTGGGGTTGCGGTCGAACTGGTAGGCGTCGTCGAGCGGCGAGATGGGGAACACGCCCGTCGGGTGGTCGGGGAGCCCGTTGGTGTCGACGCCCCGGGTGGCGCCCGTCTGGCCGAAGCTCGTCGAGAAGTCGGGCGTCCAGCTCACGCTGCCGTCGACGTGGGGCTTGGCGGTGACGTCGTAGGTGCCGTCGTCGTGGATCCAGTCGCCGTAGGCGAAGGCCCCGCCGCCGTTGAACGTGGTCTGGCAGGAGTACACGGCACCGGCCTGGGGCGCCGTGGTCACCTCGGTCCCGATGGGCAGGTTGGTGAGGTCGACAGCGGCGGCCCCGTCGGCCGGCGACGCCCCGGCGCCCGGTCCGGCCAGCAGCGCCACCGTCACGAGCCCGCCGAGCACCGTCACCGCGTTCCGCCGTCGCACGGCCCGCGACCCTACGCCTGGTTCCTGAGAGCCGCCTGAGGAGCGCCTATGGTGACCGGATGCGCACCTTCCGAGCCCTGTCCCTGGTCGGCGTGCTCGCTGCCGGCGCCGCCCTGCTGGTCGGCTGCAGCGAGGACTCCGTGCCCCAGGCCGACGTCGAGGCCGAGGCCGAGACCCAGCTCGCCGCCGAGGTCGGTGGCACCGGCCTCGACGTGTCGTGCCCCGGCGACCTGAAGGCCGAGGTCGACGAGACGATGGAGTGTGACCTCACCGTCGACGGTGACGACAACACCTATCCCGTCACGTTGACCGTCACCGCGGTGGACGGCAACCAGGCCAACTTCGACATCGAGGTGGGTGATCCCTCCGGCGGCTGAGCGCCGCGCCGCCGGGTCGCCACCGGCGTAGGCTCCGCGCCGCGATGGTGGAGCGACCCGGCGGACCGGCCGGTGGCCCGAAGCTGACCCGCCGGCGGGCGCTGGCCGCCGGCGCCACGGGCGGCGCCGGCCTGTGGGCGCTCGGCACCGGGACGGCCCACGCCGAGGCCGCCGCGCAGACCACGTTCGACGACACCGGGATGCAGGTGGTCACGGGCGCCACGGTGCAAGCGGCGCTCGAGGCGACCGATGCCCGGCTCGAGGGCACGCTCGGCGGCCCGGGGGTCATCAACGTCGGTGACTACGGGGCGCTGGGCGACGGCGTCACCAACGACATGCCCGCGGTGATCGACGCGGTCATCGCCGAGAAGTCGTCGCCGAACCCGCTGGAGTGGCTGCCGCGCTTCGACCCGGCCGTCGGGGGCGTCCTCTACTTCCCGCCGGGCCGGTACCTGCTCCACGGCCTGCTGACGGTCTGGTACCCGGGCCTGCACCTGGTCGGCGCGGGCATGGGGGTCACCACGTTGGTCTTCCACCAGGCCGGCTACTCGGGCGATCCGGACCTCGCGCCGAAGCTGTGGTTCACCGACCCGCGCTTCGACCGTCGGATCCACGACGTCGGCCTGCACGACCTCACGGTCACCACCGACGTCGAGCTCGGGCCCGAGACCCCCCGCGAGATCGGCGACACCGTGCTGAAGTGCTTCCAGGTCGACCGGCTGCAGATCTCGGGCGTCGAGGTCCACGACAGCCCGTCGTTCGGCCTGTCGATCTGGGACTGCACCGACGTCACGGTGGACCGCTGCTACGTCCACGACACCCACATCGACGGCATCCACCTGGCGTCGGTGCGGCGGGGCGTGGTCAGCGGGTGCCGGATCGACCACACCGGTGACGACGGCATCGCGGTGAGCGGCGGCAGCGCCCCGGGCGCCGAGCAGATCCTCGGCCGCCAGGTGGTGGTGTCGTCGAACGTGGTCACCCGGAGCGGCTCGCGGGGCATCGCCGTGTTCGGGGCCGACGGCGTGGTCGTCCAGGGCAACTCGGTCTCGGGCACCCACCAGGCCGGCATCGGCGTGAACCTCGACGCGCTCCCGTGGGAGTGCCGCAACGTGGTGATCGTGGCCAACCACCTCGACGGGATCGGGCTGTACGGCGAGGACGGCGACACCCTGTGGGGGGCGGGGATCCCGTACGCGGTGGGGGTGGGGACCGACCACGGGGGCGAGGCCATCACGGTCGAGAACGTGCTGGTGGAGGGCAACGTGGTGGGGGAGACCCGCAACGGCTACCTGCGGGTCGAGCAGGCCCAGGACGTCACGGTGGCGTCCAACCGCTTCCACGGCCCGGTGACCACCGAGCAGCCCGCGCCCGGCTCGATCCAGCAGCAGGGGTCGCTGGGCCAGGGGGTGATGTTCCCCCCAGCGCCGCCCTACAGCGGCGGCGCCACCCCGGTGTTCCCCGGGCTGCGGGTGCGGCGCTCACCGCGGGTGCGCCTGGACGCCAACACCCTGCGACCCGCCGCCGGCGAGCGCGCCGTGCTCGTCGAGGGGCACACCGCGGCCGAGGTGACGTGGTCGCGGGTGTCGGGCAACACCATCGACCGGGGCGCCGCGCCACCGCTCGGGACGGGCGGCGCCGACGAGATCGCGGCCGAGCCCACCGGCGTGGTGGTGCACCAGACGGGCAACGACGTCAACGGCCTGGCCCTCGCGCCGGTGACGACGCCGGCCTGACCGCGAGGCCGAGGGCGGCGCCCCGGCCCCCACGGCTGGCTGACTCGATGGCGGAAGGTGTGGGATTCGAACCCACGGTGACCCGGAGGCCACAACGGCTTTCGAGGCCGTCCCATTCGTCCGCTCTGGCAACCTTCCGCCGTCGATGCTATCCGGCCCCCCGCCCGGGGCCCGAACCCGATGCTGTGGCACCATGGCGGGGTGACCGGGCCGTACCTGTTCTCCCGGACCTTCACCCTCGGCGGGGGTCCCGTCCGCCCCGTCGAGTGGGCGCTGGCGATGATGGAGAAGGCCAACGAGGCGGGCGACTGGGACGTCACCCTCTGGACGGGCAGCTTCGGGTTCCCGGGCGGCACCGTGGCGTGGAACACCTTCGTCGACTCCCGGGCCGCCCTGACCGAGCAGATCGGGAAGGTGGCCGGCCACCAGGGCTTCCTCCAGGCCGCGGAGATGGGCCAGGACTACGCCAGCGCCCCCTACGAGGACAACCTGCGCCTGGTCGTGCACACCACGGCGCCGGCGGCGCTGGCCCGGCCACCCATCAGCGCGGTGGCCGAGCTGGTCACCGGCCAGCCCGCCCCCGGCCAGATCCAGGCGGTGCGCACCTGGGGGGTGGAGGTGGCCGAGCTGTACGCCGCCATCACCGGCGCCCCCGTCGCCTTCCTCGTCGACGCGTACGGGCCCCTCGGTCAGGTCACCTGGCGGGCCGTGCACGAGAGCCCGGCGGCCACCGACGAGGCCGCCCGGGCCCGCGACCTGCACCGCGACTACCAGGACGCCATCGACGACGCCGCCAAGATGTTCCTGCCGGGCAGCATCGTGCGCTCCGCCCTGGTGCGCGTCGGCTGACCCGGCTCGGCCGCCCCGCGGTGGTCAGGCGCCGGCGCGGCGCCCGGCGAAGAAGGCGGTGAGCAGGGCGGCGCACTCGTCGGCCCGCACGCCGGCGGTGACCGGCACCTCGTGGTTGAGGCGGGGGTCGGCGCACAGGTTGTAGAGCGAGCCGGTCGCCCCGGCCCGCAGATCGGTCGCGCCGAACACCAGGCGGCCCAGGCGGGCGTTGACGGTGGCGCCGGCGCACATGGCGCACGGCTCGAGCGTCACGACGAGGGTGGCGTCGTCGAGCCGCCAGCCGCCGAGCGCGGCGGCGGCGTCGCGCAGGGCGAGGACCTCGGCGTGGGCGGTGGGGTCGGCGGCCGCCTCGCGCTCGTTGTGGCGCCGGGCCACCACGTCGCCGCCGACGAGCACCACGGCGCCGACGGGCACGTCCCCGTGGGCGAGGGCGGCGCGGGCCTCGTCGAGGGCGAGGGCCATCGCCTGCTCGTCGTCCATCCCGGCGACGCTACCGGCCCGCCGCGGCCCGGGCGCCGTTGCCGCGGGTGCAGCGGCTGCCCGAGATCTGGGGCGGCGCGCAGCAAGAGGAGCTGCGGCGCCGCCTGCGCGCCGACGACTTCTCGCTCGGGTGCAGCTACTGCGCCTGGGAGCGCGACCAGGGCATCCCGATGTACGCCCGGGTCTACGACACCCTCAAGGTGCGCTCGGCGGCGCCGGCGTACCCCACCCGGATCGAGTTCGCCCTCACCAACGCGTGCAACCTCCAGTGCACGATGTGCAACGGCGAGAACTCGTCGGCCATCCGGGTCCACCGGGAGGGCCGGATGCCCTCGCCCAAGGCGTACGGCGACCAGTTCTTCGAGGACCTCGCCGACTTCGTGCCCCACCTGGAGGGGGCGAGCTTCGTGGGCGGGGAGCCGTTCCTGGGTGCCGAGAACTTCCGGGCGTGGGACCTGTTCTCGGCGTCGAACCGCGGCGCCGACATCGGCATCACCACCAACGGCACCCAGTGGAGCCCGAGGGTCGAGCGGGTCCTCGACGAGCTCGAGCCGGGCATCACCGTCAGCATCGACGGGATGACCCCGGAGACCTTCGAGTCCATCCGGGTGGGCGCCGACTTCGCGACCGTGCTGGCCAACTTCGACCGCTTCGTCGAGCACGGCCGGCGCGTCGGCAAGCGGGTCAACATCTCGCACTGCCTCATGCCCGACAACCACCACGAGTTCGGGGCGCTGCTCCTGCTCGCCGAGGAGCGCGACGGCACGTGCACGTCGCGGTGGTCACCACGCCGGCGGACAAGGCGCTCGAGCGCCGCCCCCCCCGAGGAGCTCGAGGCGGTGCTGCGCTCGCTCGAGGGCCAGGCCGAGGAGGTGCTCCCCCAGCTCGAGGGCCACAACGCCGACGTGCTCCGCGCCCAGATCGAGCGGGTGCGGGTGGCGCTGCGGCCGGGCGGGTCCACCGAGCCGGCCCCCACCATCGACGCCGAGACGATCGTCGGCCTCCCGCGCCGCCGCGACCCGCAGGACGCGGCACCGGTCGGCGGGGACGGGCCCGACGGCGAGCGGGGATGGCTCGAGGTGGGCCCCAACGACATCGTGCTCGACTGCTCGCCCGAGCTGGCGACGTGGCTCGAGGTCGACCGGGCCGCCCTGATCGGCGTCCACGTCGACCACCTCGACCGGGCGCTGCACCGCCGCTTCGGTGCGCTGCACGACGACGAGCACCACGTGGACGACGACGCCGTGGAACGCACGGTGCGGGCGGGCGGCACCCTCGTGCGCACCGTCGCGGTGCCGGTGCGCGACGAGGCGGGGTGGATCCGCCACGTCGACCTGCACGTCGCCGCCCCGGGGGACTGATCCGCTCCGGTCGGCGGCTGGCGGAGGGGGTGGGACAACGTTCGAACCACCTGGCGTGGGCTCGCTCGGGTGTACTGATTGAGAACACCCCGGTCAGCGGGTTCCGAGATCCGGGCAGCCGCGTGAGGTGAGGGTTCGAACCTGATCAACCCGCTCCCGGATCTCGGTCTTGATGGGTCGGGCGCGGCGAGGAGGGGACCAGGTGGTTCCCGCTGTTAGCCAATCGCCCCGATGCGCCGCGCGAGGTATGTGCGATATTCTCACATACATGGAACCAGTCATCCGCGACCGCTGAGGGGCTTGGGGCGCAGGTCGCGGAGGCCGAGAGCTGCTGGGCGTCACCCAGGCCTCTTTGGCCGAGGCGCTGGGAATCGATCGGACCTCAGTCGTGCGGCTCGAGGCCGGAGCACGGAAGGTCTCGGCGGGCGAACTGGCTCGGGTGGCGCAGTTCCTTCGGCGGCCGATCGATTGGTTCGTGTTCGAGTCCCCACCGGCTGTCGTCAGCAGGCGGCGTGACTCAGGACGACTGCACGAAGCCGGTGTTGACCTCGATCTAGCGCTCGATGCAGCGGCTCGGGACGTGCAGTTTCTGCTTGACAGGAACCTCCTGCGTTGGCCCAGTCACGATGCTTTGGCGGTGCCGGCGACGCACGAGGAGTCCGAGGCCCTTGCTGCCCAAGTGCGCGCCGAGCTCGATGTCGAGGAGGGGCCGATCACTGATCTCGGAGGGGCCGCAGCACAGCTCGGCCTGGTCTGGTTCTCCCTTCGGCTCGGCGAACTGCACGATGGCGCATGCGTTGAGGTGGACGACGGTGAAGGGGGGCGCATCGGCGTAGCCGTCATCAACGGTGACCAGGACGCCGGCCGTCGACGATGGACTCTTGGGCACGAGCTCGGGCACTTCCTCGTCGCCGACGCCTACGCGGGCGAACACCCCTCGGGCGAGGTGGAGCGCTTCCTCAACTCGTTCGTTGCGTACCTGCTGATGCCGCGAGCCGGGGCAACGGCCATCTGGCGCGAACGTGGTGGCGACGAGCGGGCGGCAGCGCTCACATTGGCGGCTCGATACGCGACGAGCTGGACGGCTGCATGCAGCCACCTGGTGAACCTCGGCTTCATTCGCCGTGAGTCACTCGAGGCAATGAAGCGTGCTGAGCCAACCCGAGGGGATTACCGCCTACTCGGGGAGGTGTGGGATGAGGAACTCGCAGCGCCCAGCGTTCCGCGTGAATTCGGTCGGCAGGTCCTCGCCGCCTACCAAAGCGGTGCGCTGAGTGCCGATCGAGCCGTGGAGCTCTTGCACGGGACCTTGGAGGCACCCGACCTGCCGACGCCCTCGGAGACCTCGCTGGAGAGCCTGCGATCGAGCTTCGCACCGCTTCCATGAAGCCGATCGTGTTCGACACGACCTGTGTCAGCCACTTCGCCCGGGCTGGTCGCCTCGATGTCCTCGACTCGGTGACGAGAGGATGGGATCGGATCATCCCCAACGAAGTTGCTGCCGAGATCCACCGAGGCGTCGACAGCCACCCAGCACTAGCGACCGTGTTCTCGCAGTCATGGTTGCGCATTGTCGAGCTCGATATGCCCGAGGTCGTGTACGCAGCCACGTTCAAGGGGGAGCTCGGAGGGGCACCCGATGCCCACCTCGGCGAGTGCGCTGCTCTCGCGTGGGTGAAGGAGCACGGCGGACTCGCGATCATCGATGACTCCGCGGCGTGCGCCCTGGCTGACCATCACGAGGTGGCGTTTCGCGGAACGCTGTCGCTGGTCGTGCTCGGATTCAAGTCCGATCTCGTCGACCGCGACGCCGCGGAGAGGCTTGTCGATGAACTGGCCTCGACCGACATGCGCCTGCCGGTGGACGGCGCTGGCCTCTTCGCGTGGGCCTACTCCAACGGCTTGCTGCCGTAGGTAGTGACGGACAGGAGGGAGCCCGATGGCGTCTGGGGGTACCGAGCCGGCTTCGGTTCGGACATGTGCCCGTTCGCCCGGAGGGCAGGTTCGAACCTGGCACATTCGCTAGGCGACTGAGCGGAGGGGGTGGGATTCGAACCCACGGTGAGTCTCCCCACACACGCTTTCCAAGCGTGCCGATTCGGCCGCTCTCGCACCCCTCCCGGAATGCTGGTGCTGCAGGCGCTCGCCCCCCGAGTGTGACGGCCAGGCGATCTGCGGCACACGGCGAGCACCGCTGAGAGCTGCTGCCTTCCGGCCCTGACCCGGTTCACGGGTCGCCATTGCACAGGACCCGGCCGCCACACTCGAAGGGCGAGCGGGGACAGGATAGCGCCCGGTCAGGGGGTCGACGCCCGGCGGTAGCATCGGCGCGATGGCCCACCAAGCGCTCTACCGCCGCTACCGCCCGCAGCGGTTCGGCGAGGTCCGGGGCCAGGAACCGGTGGTGCGGGCCCTGCGCAACGCCGCCGCCGAGGACCGCGTCAGTCACGCCTACCTGTTCAGCGGGCCCCGGGGCACGGGCAAGACCTCCACGGCCCGCATCCTCGCCAAGGTGCTCAACTGCGAGCGGGTCGTCGACGGCGAGCCGTGCGGCGTGTGCGAGTCGTGCCTCGCCATCGAGGCGGGCACGTCGATGGACGTCCACGAGCTCGACGCCGCCTCCAACAACGGCGTCGAGGCGGTGCGCGACCTCATCAGCCGGGCCGCCATCGGCACCCCGGGGCGCACCAAGGTGTACATCCTCGACGAGGTCCACATGCTGTCCACGGCGGCGTCCAACGCGCTGCTGAAGACCCTCGAGGAGCCGCCCGGGCACGTGGTGTTCATCCTGGCCACCACCGACCCGCAGAAGGTGCTGCCCACCATCAAGAGCCGCACGCAGCACCTCCAGTTCAGCCTGCTCGACACCGACGAGCTGGCCGAGCACCTGTCGTGGGTCGCGGGCGACGCCGGCATCGAGATCACCGACGACGCCCTCCGCCAGGTGCTGCGGGAGGGGGCGGGCTCGGCCCGTGACACCCTGTCGGCCCTCGACCGGGTGGCCGCCGGCGGCGGGGTCGTGGAGGGCACCGAGTCGGTCGACGCCCTGGTCGAGGCGCTGGCCGACCACGACACGGCCGCGGCGGTGCTGGCCGTGGCCGCCGACGTGCGGCGCGGACGCGACCCGCGCCTCGTCGGCGAGGGCCTGCTCGGCCGCCTGCGCGACGTGTTCCTGGCCTCCATGCAGGCCGACCTCGGCCACCTGCCCGACGGCGACCGCGAGGTGGTGACGGCCTTCGCGGCGCGCCTCAGCGCTCCCACCCTCACCCGGGCCCTCGAGTTGCTCGGCGAGGCGCTGGTCGAGATGCGCCAGGCGCCCGATCCCCGCATCCCCCTCGAGGTGGCGCTGGTGCGCCTCACCCGCGTCGACAGCGACACCTCGGTGGCCGCACTGGCCGAGCGCCTCGAGCGCCTCGAGCGCCTCGAGCGGGGCGGGGTCGCGGCCCCGCCGGCGCCGGCGCCGAGCACCGCTCCCGCGTCGCCCGAGGCCTCCGCCGCCAACGCGCCCGCGCCCGCCGGCGGGGCCGGGTCGCCCGGCGACGCCGCCCGGGCCCTGCTCAAGCAGGCC
>JACJWK010000016.1 GCA_020637195.1 Microthrixaceae bacterium | reverse complement strand
CCCGACCACCGCCGGGCGGGTGGCGTCGATGCCGGCGAGGTCGGTGATCGAGCCGTAGAGCACGAAGGGGTGCGGGCCGGGACCCGTCTCCGCGTAGACGCCGAGGTCGATCGCGTCCCGGGCACCGGCGGCCTCGACGAAGTAGGTGGTGAGCTCCAGGTCCCGGGTGCCCGGCAGGGCGGCCCCGCCGCCGTCGGTCGCCGACCACTCCACCGAGGCGACCGCCGCCGCGTCCACGGTGCCCTCGAGCACGAAGGGGGCGGGCTCGCCGGGACGCACGGGCGCCACCGGCGACGTGGCCTTCACCCGCTCGAGCTCGGCGCCCGCCCCGTCCCGCAGGACCGCGGTGACGGTGGCGGCGACCACCGGGCTCGTCGTCTCGTTGCGCACCAGTCCCTGGGCCCGCCACGGCCCCGACGTCGAGACGGCGACGGTGTCGTCGAGCACGTGCACCACGCCGGCGCTGACGTCGGTCGTGAACAGGGGGCCCTCGAACCCGGCGAGGGTGCGGTCCGACTCGTCGCCGGCCAGCGCCTCGTCGAGGTCGTCGGCGGTCGCCCCGCAGTCCCGGCCCTCGGCGAGGACGAGGCACCCGTCCTCGTCGTACAGGGCCGACTGGCGCTCCTCGACCGGCGGCAGCGTCGGCAGGGTGGCCTCGCCGTCCCCCTCGCCGGCACCGGCGGTGTGGTCGGATCGCACGCCGCACCCCGCCAGGGAGGCGAGCGCCACCAGCGCGACGAGGGCGCCGGCGAGCGGGCGGAGGGTCCGGGGAGCCGGGGCGGACGAGAGCATCTGGAGAACCATCGGTCGATCGGGGGGCGGATGTGAACGGGAGCGGGGCGGCGTCATCCGGCGTCGTCGAGGGGCGTCAGCGTGTGGGGCATGGCCCGGAGGTGCTCGTGGAGGCGCCCGCGGGTGAACAGGCCCATCGCCGCCGCGGCCACGAGGGAGCCACCCACGATGCCGAGCTCGACGCGCAGGAACAGGTCGTTGCCGAGGGCGACGAAGGTGAGGAAGGCCACGACCCCGAGGAACCAGCCCAACGCCACCCGGCGCTGGGAGGACAGCGCGATCAGGGACTGCCCGAGCGCCGTGGCCAGCATGATCGAGGCGCTCCCGGCGGCGAGGAGGGCGAGGTCGCGGCGGGTGAGGTCGAAGTCGGGGCCGAACAGGAGCCGGATGATCGGAGGGCCGACGAGGAACGCCGCCACCGTGCCCAGCGCACCGAGCGCCGCCACCGCGGCGAGCAGCCGGCCCAGGCGCCCGCGGAACTCGCTGTAGCGCCCGGCGCCGGCCAGGGCGGACAGGTGCGGCAGCAGCGAGGCCTGCACCGCCTGGTAGAGGAACAGCGGCACGCGGGCGATGGTGAGGCCGACGAGGAAGATGCCGGCCTCGTGCTCCTGGCTCTCGTCGGCGAGGACCTCCACGGCGAGGGTGCCCGCGTTCACGAGGAAGGCGGCGCACACCGACGCCGCGAGCAGCGAGCCCAGCGCCGCGGACAGCTCGTCCCAGGGTGCGTCGGGGCCGTCGGAGACCAGGTCCTTCTCGCCCATCAGCGCGAGCCAGACCGCCAGGAAGGGGGCGGCGCCGAGCACGATGCCGTAGGGGCCCGCCACCTCGACGCCCACCAGGGCGAGCACCAACGACGCGCCGAAGCGCACGGTGTTCTCGGCGCCGAAGTACACGGCGTAGCCCCGGAAGCGACCCAGCCCGGCGAGCTCGCCCCGCACGAGGTGGGCGAGCGCGTAGGCGGGCAGGGCGATGGCCAGGCCCACCAGGATCAGCACCTCGTCGCTGAACAGGTGCGACAGCAGCCACGCCGAGGCCACGAGGGTCGCCAGCAGCAGCACGGCGACGAGGCCGGCGCCGATCGTGCCGGCCTGGCGCACGAGCGTGCCCGTCCCGATGCCACGCGCCCACCGGTTCGCCAGGCCCCTCGCCACCTCCTGCTCGAGGGGGAGGAAGAAGCCGGGCCCGACGATGTAGACGCTGGCCCACAGCACCCCGAGCGGGGCGAAGGCCTCGGGGCCGAGGACCCGGGCGGTGAGGCCGAGGAACACGAACGCCATGACCCCGTTGACCACGAGGCCCACGCCGACGGTGGTGGTGCCCGAGGGCAGCGGGTTGCGCGCCCGCAGACGCGCGACGAGGCCCGGTCCCGCGGGGACCGTCGATGGGGTGCTGGCGCGCGGTGACGGGGTGGTGTTCACGCGCCGCCGACGTTAGCGGTCGCCCCCGGCGGCGCCGAGGCGACCACGGCCCCGCTCAGGACGCCTGAGCCCGCTTGCGGGTCAGGGCCGTGCCCTTGCGGCGGACGATGGGGACGACCACCTCGGTGACCTGCGCGTCGGGCTTGGTGTCGAGGGGGCGCCAGCGGTCCTCGTAGCCGTAGTGCTCGGTGGCCCGCTCCTTGGGCTTGCCGAACAGCATCAGCCAGAACTTGAACGTGTAGTACACGTTCCAGAAGATCTCGCCGTTGCGGACCATGAACACGGCCCGGCGCAGGAGGTACCTCGGGTTCTTGAGGTACGCCTCCTTGTAGAACTTCCGGAAGTACTCGGTGATCGTGGCCCACGACAGCGTGGGGTGGTCGAAGATGTTCTCGGCCTTGTTGTAGACGGTGTAGGCGTCCCAGTCGAAGGTCTTGATCTTGCCCTCGCGCTGGAGGTCCCGGAACATCGGCGTGCCCGGGTACGGCACGCACATCCCGCACTTCATCGTGTCGAGGCGGACGGTGCGGGCGTAGTCGATCGTGTCCTGCATCGATTCCTCGGTGTCGCCCGAGAGACCCACCATGAAGAAGCCGTTGGGCTCGAGGCCCGACTCGCGCGCCATCTCGACCGCGTCGATGCCCTTCTCGAGGCTGGCCCGGCCGCCCTTTCCGAACGCCTTCAGCACGTCCTCGTTGCCGCTCTCGAACCCGAAGTACACCCGGTAGCAGCCGGCCCGCTTCATCAGCGTGAACAGCTCGGTGTTGGCGCTGTCGACGCGGATCCCGTTGTTGCAGGTCCAGCCCATCTTGATGTCGCGCCGGATGATCTCCTCGCACACGGCGGCGGCCCAGTCGTTGTCGGTGGTGAAGATGTCGTCCACCAGCGTGACCTCGCGATAGCCGAGGGACTGGAGGTAGGCGAGCTCCTCGGCGCAGCGCTCGGGCGACTTCTTGCGGTAGCCGCGGCCCATGGTGTTCTTCGAGCCGCAGAAGTCGCAGGTGTAGATGCAGCCCCGGGAGAACTCGATGGTGGTGACGGGCCGCTGGCGCACGACCAGGCGGGTGACCCGGGCGTTCGAGTCGAGCGGGTAGTCGGCCCACGCCGGCATCGGGAGCTGGTCGAGGTCCTCCACGAGCGCCGACCCGGGCGTGGACACGACGTGGCCGCCCTCGCGGCGCCACAGCCCGGGGATGTCCTCGGGGCGGGTGCCGTCGAGCAGGTCGGCCACCGTCCAGTCGGCCTCGCCGCTGGCGATGTGGTCGAGGGCGGACTCGCGCATGGTCTCGGCGGGAAGCGCCGTCGGGTGGGCGCCGCCGCCGATGGTGATGACGTCGGGGAACCGGTCCTGCACGAGGAAGGAGATGTCGCGCATCTGGTTGGCCAGCGGCGTGGTGGCGGTGATGCCGACCACGTCGGGGCGGGCCCGCTCGATCTCTCGGGCGACCAGCTCGGCGTCGTAGACGCGGTAGGAGAGGTCGAGGATCTCGAGGTCGTGGCCCCGGGCGCGCACGGCGCCGCCGATGGCCGAGAGGTTGAGCACCGGGTACACCGGAAAGGCCAGTCCGCCCTCGTTCGACCCGTACGTGCGCGCGTACGAGGGGTTGATGAGGAGCGCCTTCGCCATGGGCCGATGCTAGCCGTCCTCCCCCGGCCGTCCTCGGCCCGCCGGGCGGCGCGTCAGCGCAGGTAGCCGCCGTCGGCCACGAGGTCGCGCACCAGCTCGGCGACCGCGTCGCGCCAGTCGGGCAGCGCCGGGATGCCGTCTCGGCGCAGGGCGGCGTTGTCGAGCACCGAGTAGGCCGGGCGGGTGGCGGCGCGGGGCGGGTCGAGCTCGTCGGTGGCGATGCGGCCCATGCGGGCGGGGTCGTGGCCGGCGCTGTCGAGGACGTGGCAGGCGAGCTCGTACCAGGACGCCTCGCCCGAGTTCGTGACGTGGTAGACGCCGGCGCGGCGCTCGGCCGTGAGTCGGACCAGCACGCTCGCGAGGTCCTCGGCCACCGTGGGGCTGCCCCGCTGGTCGTCGACGAAGGCCATCTGGCGCTCGGGGTCGTCGGCCAGCCGCAGCATGGTCTTGATGGTGTTGGCGCCGAGGCGGCCCGCCAGCCAGGCGGTGCGGACCGCGGTGAAGCCCTGCTGGGCCACGGCCTCGCTGGCCAGCTTGGTCTCGCCGTAGACGGACAACGGGTGGGCCTCGTCGGTCTCCACGTACGGCACGTCGTGGCGGCCGTCGAACACGTAGTCGCTCGAGATCGTGGTGAGGTGGGCGTCGACCTCGGCGCAGGCGTCGGCCAGGGTGTGGACCGCGGTGTCGTTCGTGGCCCAGGCGTTGTCGACGTCGACCTCGCACAGGTCGGCGTCGCGGATGGCGGCGCAGTTGAGCACGGCGCGGGGGCGCAGGGCCGACAGCGCGGCGAACACGGCGTCGCGGTCGCGGATGTCGAGCTCGTCGATGTCGTGCGCCACGACCGTCCAGCCCTGCCGCTCGAAGGCCGGCCGGGCCGCCTGGGCGAGCTGGCCCGCCCCACCGGTGAGGAGCACGGTGGGCGCGGTCACGTCGCCGCTCCGGCCGTCGGGGGCTCGAGGGGCTCGGGCCCCGCGAAGCGGGCGTCGTCGCGCACGGCCCGCAGCGCGGCCACCGTGCCGGCGGCGAACACCACGAGCAGCGGCATGATCGAGTGGTGGTACCGGGTGAGGGCGAGGCCGCCCCAGACCGCCACCAGCGACAGCAGTGCCGTGACCCACAGCGGCAGGGCCCGACGACACGCCCGGAGCCACACGAGCCCGGCCAGGCCGAACGACAGCACCGCCCAGTGCCAGGCGTTGGCGAGGGTCACGTAGATCCCCCGCACCCGCTCGTCGAACAGCGAGCGGTTGCCGAAGTCCTCGGCGTCGCTCAGTGCCTCGCGGTCGTCAGCCATGGTGTCGTAGGTCTTCCAGAGGGTCAGTCGGACCTCGTCCACCGGGTGACGCAGCGCCCACGAGATGGCTCTCGAGGACGTGCTCCGGTACCAGCGTGCTTCGTCCGCGTCCTCCTGATCGTAGGCCGAACCGCCGAAGCAGTACTCCAACCCCTCCGGGGTGGCGTCGAAGCGCCCGGTGGCGAGGTCGTTGTGGCCGGTGCACAGGAAGGCCGCGTTGTTGGTGGAGATGGGCACGGCCACCCCCACCTCGACCGCGTTGCGGATGGTCCAGGGCGCCACGAGGACGAGGCTGCCGAGCAGCACCCAGCCCGTGGGCCGCAGCACCCCCCGCCAACTCCCGGTGGTGGCCCGCAGCACCAGGGCGGGGGCGACGAGCAACAGGGCGCCCGGCGTCCGCACGAGCAGCGAGAAGCCGACCACCGCGCCGAACAGGACCAACCAGCGGATCCGCGCCTCTCGGCCCTGCCAGACCAGCACGGTGGCGGCCAGCAGGAGCCCGGTGGTGAGCGCCGCGAAGAGGGTCTCGGAGAGCACGACCGAGGTGTAGTAGACGTGGCCCGCGGCCAGGGCCATGATCCAGGCCGCCGGGTTGCGGGCGGCCGGCGAGATCCAGCGGTCGGCCAGCAGGGCGGTGAAGACCACCGTGGCCGTGCCGAGCGCGACGTTGGCCAGCGAGGCCGCGAAGTTGACGCTGATCCAGCCGCTGTTGCGGGCGAGGAACGACAGCGGTGCGAGGAACAGCGGGTAGCCCGGGGGGAGGAACGCGGTGGCGCGCCCGTACAGCTCGGGCGTGTCGAGGGTGGAGAACCGCTCCGCGTAGCTGAGGTACTGCGCGGGGTCGGACAGCTCGGACGAGATCGGCCCGGTGGCGAATACCGCCCAGGCGAGGCGCAGGCCGAAGGCCACCACCAGGGCGATGGCGAAGCTGCGGTTCCGCCGGTCCTTCCAGGTGCGGGCCGCCAGGTCCACCGATCGCGCGCGCAAGAGCGGCGATGTTAGTGGCTGGGCGCCGGGGGGCGGTTCGGGCTCAGGCGGGTGCCGGGGCCGCGACCGGGTGCGGCATGCAGAGCTCGTCGTACTCGGCGATGACGATGTCGTCGGGGTCGAGCGAGCACGCCGGGCAGTTCGGGTCGCGGTTCACCTTGAAGGTGCGGAAGGACTGCTCGAGCGAGTCGTAGGCCAACAGCCGCCCCGACAGGCTGTCGCCGAGGTCGAGCAGCACCTTGATGGCCTCGAGGGCCTGGATGGACCCGATGATGCCCGGGAGCACGCCGAGCACGCCGGCCTCGGCGCACGAGGGGGCCAGCTCGGCCGGCGGCGGCTCGGGGATCAGGCAGCGGTAGCACGGCCCGTCGTAGGGCTTGAAGACGGTGGCCTGGCCCTCGAACCGGAAGATCGAGCCGTGCACCACGACGGTGTCGGTCTTCAGGGCGGCGTCGTTGAGCAGGTAGCGGCTGGGGAAGTTGTCGGCACCGTCGATGACGACGTCGTACTGGCTGAGGATCTCCACCACGTTGCCGGCGTCGAGCCGCATGTCGTGGGTGACCACGTTCACGTCGGGGTTGAGCAGCGTGAGGGTCTTCTTGGCGGAGTCGACCTTGCGGTCGCCGATGCGGTCGAGGTTGTGCAGGATCTGGCGCTGGAGGTTCGACTCGTCGACCACGTCCATGTCGACGATGCCGAGGGTGCCCACGCCGGCCGCGGCCAGGTAGAGCGCCGCGGGCGACCCGAGGCCGCCGGCACCGAGCAGCAGCACCTTGGCGTCGAGGAGCCGCAGCTGGCCTTCCACGCCGACCTCGGGCAGCAGCAGGTGGCGCTGGTAGCGGTTGCGCTGCTCGGGGCTGAGGGTCTGGGGGGTCGACCACTCGCGACCCTCGTCCTTCCAGCGGTTGAAGCCGCCCGCGATGGAGACCACGTCGGTGTAGCCCAGCTCGGCGAGCGTCTTGGCGGCGAACGCCGAGCGGACGCCGCCGGCGCACATGACCAGCAGCGGCGTGGACTTGTCGGGCACCCGACCCTCGATGGTGCTCTCGAGGTTGCCGCGGGCGATGTGCACCGAGCCCGGCACCGCGCCCTGCTCGTACTCGTCGGGCTCGCGCACGTCGAGCAGCACCGCGCCCGGCGTCGTGCGGCCCTCGTCGGCGGCGGCGGTGTCGACCTCTCGGATCTGGGCCTTGGTCTGGTTCAACAGGTCACGGAAGGTGGCCATGGGTCCCTCGGGTTCGGCGACGGTCGCGTGGTGGCGACGGTGAGTTCAAAATCCTACTGAGTTGGTCAACATTTCGACCACCCCCGCCATTCCCCGGGTGGGATCCCCGCTCAGACCGGCGCCACCAGCCGCGGCAGGACCTCGCTGATGGAGCCCGCCACCACCGCGTCGGCGAGGTGGTCGAGCGCGGTGGGCTCGGCGTTCACGATGACGACCGCGGCGCCGGCGCGCTTGGCCGTCGGCACCAGCTCGGCCACCGGGTAGACGGTGAGGCTGGTGCCCACCGCGAGCAGCACGTCGCAGCGCTCGGCCGCCACGAAGGCCCGCTCGATGTCCTCGGCCACGAGGGACTGCCCGAACGAGATCGTCGCCGACTTCAAGATGCCCCCACAGCTGCGACACGGCGGGTCCGGCTCGCCCGCCCGGACGCGCTCGAGGGCGCGCTCCATCGGGGCCCGCTCGCCGCACGACAGGCACGCCACCTGGCGCATCGTGCCGTGCACCTCGACGACGAGCGCCGGGTCCGAGCCCGCCCGCTGGTGCAACTCGTCGATGTTCTGCGTGACCAGCGTGTGCAGCCGCCCCTGGCGCTCGAGCGCCACGAGGGCGTGGTGGCCGGCGTTGGGCTCGGCTCGCCACGCCGGCGAGTCGAGGCGGGTGCGCCAGGCGGCGCGTCGCACCTCGGGGTCGGTGACGTAGTGCGACAGGGTCGAGACCTTCTCGGCGGCCGGGTCCTTCGTCCAGACCCCGTTGGGTCCCCGGAAGTCGGGGATCCCGCTGTCGGTCGAGATGCCGGCACCGGTGAGCGCCACCACCCGTTCGGCGCGGGCGAGCAGGGCCCGGGCCCGGTCGTCGGCGTCCATGGCGCCAGGCTACCGGGCCCATCGAAGAACATGGGGTTGACGGAGATACACCGAGATGATCGACTGCGGGCCTTCCCCTCCCCTCGACGCCCGCCACCGAAGGACGCCCCGCCATGGACCAGACCACCACCCCGACGCCCACCCCGGGCCCCGTCGAGCCGACCGCCCCCCGCACGCTGCCCGGCCGGCCGGCGCCCGCGCCCGTCGATCACCTGCTGGTGCGCCCGTGGATCGACCCGGTCGTCGACCAGGTCGGGCACGACCCCCGCTCCACCTACGTCGAGCGGTTCTGGCTGGCGACCCTCGGCCCGAGCACCACCTGGCTGCTGCGGCGGCTGGCGGCCGGGCTCGAGGCCGAGCCCGAGGGGTTCACGCTCGACCTCGACGCCACCGCCCGCGCCCTCGGCCTGGGGAGCCGGCGGGGGGCCAACGCCCCGTTCGCCCGGGCCCTCGAGCGCAGCCGCCAGTTCCGTCTGGCCCGCGACCTCGGCGACGGGGTCCTGGCCGTGCGCCGCAAGCTCCCTCCCCTCTCGCGCCACCAGGTGGCCCGCCTGCCGCTCGACCTCCAGGCCGCTCACCAGCAGTGGCTCGAGGGCGCCCTGCCCGGCCCCGGCACCGACGAGCAGCGCCGCCGCGCCCGGCGCCTCGCCCTCAGCCTGGCCGAGCTCGGCGAGGACCGCGAGGGCGCCGAGCGCCAGCTCCACCAGTGGCGCTTCCACCCGGCCATGGCCCACGAGGCCGTCGCGTGGGCCTGGGACCGCCACCGCGTCGCCGCGAAGGCCGCCGCCCGGCAGGCGCAGGGGCGCGCCGAGCGCCCGCCCTCGACGCCGGCCACGCCCGCGCTGACCGCGTTCCCCGGCGGCGACGCCGCCTGAGCCCAGCTCGGGCGGCTCAGCGACGCAGCAAGCGCCGCTTGGCCCGGCTCGCCGCCACCCGCCACGCCGGGGGGGCCGGCGGCGGGGACGGGTCGGGCGCCACCGCCGGCTCCGGGGCCTCGTCCCGCCCGTCGCCGTCGGTGCCGTCGGGCCCGCCCTCGTCCTCGCCCGGCCGGTACACCCGGGGCACCGGCGCGGTCACCTCGTGGGTCGGCACCGGGGCCTCGTCCGCGCCCAGCGCGGCCGCCACCTCCTCGGGGGTGGCCGACACCCGGGGCTCGTCGTACTCGCGCACCAGCTCGTACCCGTCCGGCATGCCGCCCTCGACCAGGGTCGGGTGGTAGCGCACGAAGAACTCCTCGTCCACGGCGTACACCCGACGGTGGTGCAGCCCCTCCCCCACCACGTGCACCAGCGGTGCGTGCGCGGGCACCACCGCCACCGCCAGGGCGGGACGGACCGCGTCCGAGCGGTTGGGGGGCGACCAGTGCAGGGTCTTGCTGTCGTAGATCAAGGCGGTGCCGGCGGGCACCGCCACGCCGATCGACCGCTCCCGCAGGTACTCGTCGTAGGGCTCGAACCAGTTGGGGACGTTCGTGCCACTGGCCGCCGGGAGCACCGTGTGGCTGCCGGGGACCACGCACAGGTACCCGTTGTCGAGCTCGGGGCCGGTGTCCACGAGCGGCACCCACACCGTGCAGGCCCGTCCGTGCTGCTCCTCGACGTACGTGCGGTCGTCGTGCAGCGCCATCTCGCTGTGGGGACCCGCGGGCTTGATGACGAAGGTCCAGAAGACGGCCCGGTGGTCCACGAAGTGCTGCGGCACCTTCTCCGCGAACAGCGGCTGGAGGAGCCGGGCCACGCCGTCCATGACCGAGCGGTCGTCGCGGGTGAAGTCGAAGGCGATGTGCTCCTCGTCGGCCTCGGGGACGAGGGCGGCGTAGCCCTCGAGCAGGGCCGCCACCTCGTCGGGCGTGAGCAGCGGCAGGGTGGTGTAGCCCTCGGTGTCGTACTCGGCCTGGCGGGCGGGATCGAGGAAGATCTCCCCGCGGGCGACGTCGGCCATGCCGGCCATCATGGCCGACGGTGACGGGAGGCGACGAACGCCCACGCGAGCGGCCCGGCCCGCGGCCGGGCCGGCGGCGGCTCAGACGGCGGCGCGCTCGGCCACCCGGATGCGGACGTTCTCGCTGACGCGCGAGGCCCGCTCGGGCTCGGGCGGGAGGTCGTCGGGGACCTGGTCGTCGAGCGCCGTGTAGGTGCCCGCCGCCGCCACCTCGGAGTGGTTCTGCACGAGGGGCGAGTCCAGCTCCCAGTGGCCCGACAGCCAGAACTCCTCCATCATCCGCTCGTTGCGGGCGTCCGGCGGGCGGCGCATGCCCTCGCGGCAGCGGCCGGCCGGATCGCCCACCACGGTGAAGGTGGCCGGCCCGTAGTCGCCGAGGGGGCGGCCGGTGGGCCGGTTGTGGCCGTCGGTCCACAGCGAGTACGTGTTGTCGCGGAAGTAGGCCACGTAGTCGTGGTCGAGGTCGACCTCGGCGGGGAACGTGCGGCCGGTCTCGGGCAGCAGGCTGACCTGGAGCGCGAGCACCGTGTCGAGCGCCGGCGTGAGGGGCACGTCGAACTCCTGGTTCACGAAGCGGCGCACCTCGGCCGCGAACGACCCCCATCCCACGGGGGCCACGTTGAACCAGTCGAAGTAGCGCACGATCCAGTTGAGCAGCGGGTAGCGGTTCGGGTCCTCCCGCGACAGCTCGACGACCCGCAGGAACAGGTCCATGGCCGGCACGCCGTGGTCCCACTGCACGAAGCGGGCGACGTGGCGCAGCAGCCCGTAGCGCTCGAAGACCGTGTAGGCGTGGCGGATCCGCAGCATCTCGCGCCGGTCCTCCACGGTGAAGGACTTGGTGGCGATGATCATCGAGTGCTCGTCGGACTGGACGTCGTGCTCGGCGCGGTACTCCGGGTCGTTGATCGGCGCGTTGGGCAGCAGCTGCGCGATCCACATGCGGGCCGGGACGTCGTGGTCCATCAGGAACTGGAGGTCGTCCGAGAACGACGCCACGGTCTGGCCCGGCAGCCCGATCATCAGGTCCGCCTGCAGCGGGAGCTGGCGGCGCCGGAACGAGGCGGCCAGCGAGACGTAGTGGTCGGTGGAGATGTTGCTGCGCCGGATGGCGTCGAGGGTCTCGTCGTCGCGGGTCTGCAACGCCAGCGTGAAGTAGGGCGTGACGTTGGCCGACACCAGCCGGTCGACCAGGTCGGTCAGGTGCTTGGTGGTGTTCTTGGCGACGTTGAAGCCGAAGAACGAGGGCACGCCGGTGCGCTCGCGGATGTCGACGATGCGGCTCGCGACCTCGACGTCGCGCGACATGATCCCGAAGTTGGCGTCGGCGACCGCCCAGGCACGGATCCCGCGCTCGGCCGCCCACTCCATCTCGGCGGTCAGGCGGTCGAGGTCGAACTTGCGGATGCGCGACAGGGTGGACGACCCCCAGTCGCAGAACGTGCACCCGTAGGGGCAGCCCCGGTTGGTCTCGTGGATCACGCAGACCCACGCCTCGGGGGCGATGTGGTCGAACTCGCCGGTGAGGTAGGGCGACGGCAACACGTTGAGGTCCGAGAGCCGCTCGCGGTCCTCGTTGTGGACGACGGCGCCCGTGGCCGGGTCGCGGTAGCTGAGGCCCTCGACGCCGTCGAGCAGGCCGAGGTCCACCTCGGGCAGCGACGGGGCGATCGCCGCCAGCACGGCCGGGAGGGTGACCTCGCCCTCGCCGCGCACCGTGACGTCGACGAGGGGGGCGTGCTCGTCGAAGTAGCGGACGCAGTCGTCGGCGTACTTCGGGGTGGACGGGCCGCCGTGCACGATGACCAGGTCGGGGTTGAGGGCCTTGGCCTCGGCCGCCAGCGCGAGGTTGTGGTCGATCGACCAGACGTAGTTCGACAGGAGCAGGACCGCCGGCCCCTCCCGATCGCGCAGGTCCTCGAGGAACGAGGCCGGGTCCTCCGGGCGGCGGATCTCGAAGTGCTCCTCGAGGCGGCCGCCGTCGTGGTCGCGGGCCGCCGCGGTGAGCATGCCGAGCGACAGCAACGGACCGATCTCGACCTGCCACACGGCGTAGACCGGGACGCGGCCGGCCTGCTCGGGCCCGACGCGCGGCGAGTCGAGGTACCGCACCGGCTCACCCGTGCCGCCGCTCGAGGCGAAGGGGTCGCTGCTGGCGGGGGCGTCGTGGTCGGGCGCGGCCTCGGGGACCGGCGCCGCCTCGGGCTCGGCCACGGCCACCGGCTCGGCCGCCTCGGGCTCGACCACGGGAGCGGGCGCCGGTGCCCCGCGCAACAGGCGCTTCACCGGGCGCAGGGCGCGACGGACGCGCCGCCACAGCGTGTTCGGCGCGGGCGCGGGCGCCGGCTCGGGTGCCGCCTCGGGAGCGGCCTCGGGCTCGACGACCGCGACCGGCGCCGGAGGCTCGTCGATCATGCGGACGCGGTTGTGCGCGACCAGCCGGCGCAAGCGGGCTCCCCACTCCTCGCGGGACGGCGGTGTGGCCCCCAGCCGGTCCCGGACGACGGCGTCGGCCCGGTCGTACAGGGGGGCGGCGGCCGTGACCTCGACGAGCGCGTCGAGCAGGCACAGGTCGACCGCGTCGAGCAGGGCCCGACCGGTGCCGTAGCCCTCGATGCCGAACCACCCGCCGCGCACCAGGCCCACGAACGAGTCCGGGGGCTCGACGAAGGCGTCGCCCCGCACCGGATCGAGGCCCTCCCAGCCGGTGGCGGCCCGCTCCTGGTCGGCACTGGCGCGGAGCATCGCGACGACGTCCGAGAAGTCGAGCTCGACCGGCTCGACGCCGTCAGCCGGCGTCGACAGCCACCCGTCGGTTGACCGGACCAGCAGCGCGCCGGCTCCCTCCACGACCTGAGCATCCATGGCGGACCACGATAACCGATGACCTCTTCGGGTGACGGGGTGCAGCCGGCCGATCCGGGACTTTGTCGCCCCGGGGGCCTGCCCTAACATCGCCCGGATGCCCGAACGCTCCTCTGCCACCGTCGTCGGCATGGGCGAGCGACTCGAGCGCACCTGGGCACTGCTCAAGATCCTCACCCCGAGGGAGTTCCGGGTCCGCTACCGCGAGAGCGTCCTCGACCTCGCGTGGGCGGTCATCACCCCCCTCGTCTACCTCGTCGTGTACGGCGTCATCCTCACCCAGGCCTTCGGCGCCACCGGGTCGTGCGCCCCGTACCTCAGCTCGGCCTGGACCGGCCTCGTGGTCTGGACCTTCTTCTCGATGGCGCTGGGCACCGCCACCAGCAGCCTGATCCTCGCGGCCCCGCTGACCAGCAAGATCTACTTCCCACGCGAGTCCATCCCCCTCGCCGACGTGGGCGTGAACGGCCTCGACTTCGCCATCGCCTTCCTCACGGTGTTCGTCGTGGCCGGCATCCAGGGCATCACGCCGACCGTGACGGTGCTCGGCGCCCTGCCCGTCCTGTTGCTGATCGTGGTGTGGACGGCCGCCCTCTGCGTGCTCTCCGCGGCCCTCGCCGTGTTCATCCGCGACCTCACCCAGGCCGTGCAGCTCTTCTTGCGGGCGGGCTTCTTCGCCACCCCGGTGATGTACGAGGCCTCCTTCCTCAGCTCGGGACTGGCCTGGCTGGCGGTGGTCAACCCGATCGCGGTGGGCATCGAGGGCCTGCGCCGCACCCTGCTGTGCGGCCTGTGGCCGGACTGGACCCTCACCGCGATCCACCTGATCATCGGGTCGGCGTTGCTCGTGGGGTCGATCTTCTACGTGCGCAAGGTCGAGCAGCGCTTCGCCGATGTCCTCTGACGCGGAGGCGCTGCCCCCGGGCAGCATCCGCCTGCGCGGGGTCACCAAGTCCTTCGACCGGGCGGGGCGCAAGCCCCTCGCGCTGGCGCTGCCCTGGGCGGGGCCCCGCTACCGCCAGAAGATCACCGCGCTGCACGGCATCGACCTCGACGTCGCGCCGGGCGAGAGCGTCGGGCTCATCGGCTCCAACGGCGCCGGCAAGTCGACGTTGCTCAAGCTGCTGGCGGGGGTGACCGACCCGTCCGGCGGCGCGATCGACTGCGTCGGGTCCATCGGCTCGATGATCGAGCTCGGCCTCGGCTTCCACGACGAGCTGACCGGGCGCGAGAACGTCCGGGGCACCGCCACCATCCTGGGACTGACGCCCGAGCAGGCCGAGGCGGCCATCCCCTCGATCATCGACTTCGCCGACATCCGCGACGCGATGGACACGCCGATGAAGCACTACTCGACGGGCATGCGGGCCCGCCTGGGCTTCGCGGTGGCGGTGCACGTCCCCGCGAGCATCCTGCTCATCGACGAGGTCCTGGCGGTCGGCGACCAGGAGTTCCAGCTCAAGTGCATCGAGCGCATCCGCCAGATGAACGAGGCCGGTACCACCCTGCTGTTCGTGTCGCACTCCACCTGGCTGGTGGCCAGCGTGTGCGAGCGGGTGGTCCACGTCCGCAAGGGGCGGGTGGTCGACGACGGCCCCGCCACCGAGGTCATCCAGCGCTACCTGAGCCCTCAGCCGGTGCAGCTCGCCGAGGCCGACGAGCCCACGATGCGGTTCCACTCGTTCGACATCGAGAACCCGCACCTGGCGCCGTGGGACGGCCTCGACATCGCCGCCGAGGTCGAGGTCACCGCCGACACCCCCGAGCCGTCGATGGGGCTCGCCCTCAACTGGGCCACGCTCGCCCCCGACGTCACGGTCGCCCGGGCCCGCGCCGACCTCCCGCCGGCGCTGCGCCGGCCCGGGCGCTACCGGGTGCGCGGGCACAGCTCCGGGCTGCCCGTGGACAGCGGGCACGCCGAGGTCCGCGTCGCCCTCGTCGACGAGACCACCCAGCGGGTGCACGACCGCTCCCTCGCCCAGATCTGGATCGAGGGGCCGGTCACCCGCCAGCAGCCGCAGATGGCGACCGAGGTCGAGTTCGCGCTCGAGCCGGTCACGGGTGACGCCGAGGCCGACGCCGCGATCGAGCGGGCGCTCGCCGGCGAGCGCCCCCGTCCCACCGGACCGCTGGTGGCCGAGTGCCGGGGCGTCGAGAAGCGCTTCCACGCCGGGCTGCGCAAGGGCGGGTTCCGCGCCGCGCTGCCCAACGAGATGATGCCCGCCGAGCGCGACGGCGAGGTCCACGCCCTCGCCGGCGTGGACCTCGAGGTGCGGCCCGGCGAGTGCCTCGGCATCATCGGCCCCAACGGCTCGGGCAAGTCGACGATCCTCAAGTGCATCGCCGGCGTCGTCGCGCCGACCGGGGGCGAGGTCGTCACCCGCGGCCGCCTGGTCTCGATGCTCGAGCTCGGCATCGGCTTCCACGAGGTCCTGACCGGCGAGGAGAACATCCGCGAGACCGCCGGGCTGCTCGGCATCGGCCGCGACGAGCTGGCGGACCGGATGGAGGCGATCGTCGGGTTCGCCGACATCGGCGACGCCATCCGGGCGCCCCTCAAGCAGTACTCGAGCGGCATGCGCACCCGGCTCGGGTTCGCCCTGGCCATCAACGCCCGACCCGACCTGTTGCTCATCGACGAGGTGCTGGCGGTCGGGGACCGCCCGTTCCAGAAGCGCGCCATCGACGCGGTCCGCGCGTTGGTGGGTGGCGGCGCCAGCGCGGCGTTCGTGTCACACGACCTCGAGCTCGTCGAGGAGATCTGCGATCGGGTCGTGCGCCTCGACGCCGGCAAGGTCGTCGACGAGGGGCCGGCGGCCGAGGTCGTCGAGCGGGCCGGCGGCACCGGCTGGGAGTCCGGCCTCGTGCAGTACACGAGCAACGTGCGCGTCGACCAGCTGAAGATCGCCCGGCGCCAGGTCCCCGAGCACGGCCGCCTCGAGTTCGAGGGCCGCCTGGAGGTCGCCGAGCCCAGCCCCACCACCCGGCTCGAGTTCGCGCTCCTCGCCCGCACGGGGAACCCCAACGAGCTCCCCCCCGAGCGGATCAAGACCTCGACCGTGTTCACCCGCGTCGTGGTCCCCGCGGGTGGCCTCGCGGTCGGCCACCACCGCTTCCACGGCACCGTCCCCCGCATCCCGATGCTGGGCGAGCTCTACGTGATGCTGACGGCCGTCGACGAGCGCGAAGCTATGGTGACGGCCCGAGTGTGGCAGGACGTGAAGATCGGAACCCGCATCCAGATGGAGATCCTCACCTGGTCCATCGAGCTGGAGTGGGACGCCGTCGAACCGGTCGACGCCACCACGCCGGCGGAGGCCCGGCCGTGACGGGCCCGGCGATGTTCCGCGACCCCGAGCACGAGCGCCGCTTCCGGCGGGACGGCTACCTGGCCTTCCCGGGCCTGGCCCTCGGCGTGCTCGAGCAGGCCCGGTCCATCTACGCCACCGCCCCCACCGGCGAGGCCGTGCCGGTGGGCACGTACTTCGCCGCCGAGGAGGCCGCGGCCGACCGCACCTGGCGCCGGCGCATGGCGCCGGGCGAGCAGTGGCGCATCAGCACCGACGAGTGCCTCCCCGAGGAGCGCGTGCGCATCAAGGAGGCCATGGCGCCGCTGTGGGCGGAGATCGCCGAGCCCCTCTTCGTCGACTACCACTCGGTGATCAACTCCTTCCTCACCAAGTACCCGGGCCCGGAGAGCTTCCTGCCGCTGCACCAGGACCCCACGGTGGTCGACGAGCGGGTGCAGCGCAGCGTCACGGTCTGGCTCGCCCTGGACGACATCAGCCGGGCCCGGGCCAACGGCCCCCTGCACGTGCTGCCCGGCAGCCACCGCTGCGGGCACGAGTGGCGTGGCACCCGCACCGACCCCAGCTACCTGACCGGGCTCGAGGAGCTCTGGGGCCGCGCCGTGGCCGTCGACGTGTCGGCGGGCGACGTGCTGTGCATGGACAGCGCCGTCCTGCACGGGTCGCCCCCGAACGCCTCCGACGGGCCCCGGGGCGCCATCGCGGGCGTGTTCGCGCCCCGATCCGCCCAACTCGTGCACGCGGTCGGGATCGAGGGCGACCAGGTCGAGGTGTGGGGGGTCGACGAGGACTTCTACCTCCACCACAGCCCCGGCTCGCTGCGCAAGCAGCTCCCCACGGGCTACCCGGTCATCGACGTCACCCCGCGCGCCGACCCGCCCACCACCGCGGAGGCCCTCCTGGCCCAGCAGCACTTCGAGCGGACCTGGCGCGGGCGCCAGCACGCCCGCCTGGCACGCGCCAAGGCACGCCTGCTGGGCCGCTGAGGCCACGGCGCGTCCGCGATCACGCCCCCGCACCGTTCGGCACGGCGCCGGGTGCGCGGCCTAGAATCGCCGGGGCGGATCCGGACCATCAACGCAAAGGATTGCGAATGCTCGATTCCAACGATCCCGGCCACGGCGGCGACGCGGCCGCGTTGAGCAGCAGCGCTCCCAAGACGACGGTCACCATCCTGCGCGCCCCGTGCGTGGTCATGCCGGGTGCGCTCGCGACCCACGGCCCCACGCCGCCCATCGGCGCGGCCTACGTCGGCGCCGCCCTGCGCGACTCCGGCCACACGGTCCAGCTCATCGACGGGGCGGGCGAGGCCATCGACCAGTGGATCGAGATCGAGTCGCCCGTCGGGCCACTGCACCAGATCGGCCTGTCGCTGGACGAGATCGTCGAGCGCATCGACCCGGCCACGACCGTGGTGGGCATCACCACCATGTTCCTGCACGAGTGGCCCACCATCCGCGACCTCATCGACCTCATCGCCGAGCGCCGGCCCGAGGTCTTCATCGTGATCGGCGGCGAGAACGCCACGGCCTTCCACACGAAGATGCTCGAGCAGCAGAAGCACCTCGACTGCTGCGTGCTCGGCGAGGGCGAGGCCACCATGGTCGAGCTGTGCGACCGCCTCGCCGCCGGCCGCTCGCTGGCGGGCATGACCGGCATCGCCGTGCGCGAGACCGCCGAGAGCACCGACATCGTCGACACCGGCCTCGCGGTCCGCCTCACGAAGAAGGAGGTCAACAGCCAGATCCCGCGTCCGGCCTGGGACCTCGTCCCCCTCGACGAGTACTTCAAGCACTACCCGTTCTTCGGCGTCGACCGGGGCCGCTCCATCCAGGTGCTGGGCACCCGCGGCTGCCCGTACAAGTGCTCGTTCTGCTCGTCGCCGCAGATGTGGACGACCAAGTACGTGGTGCGCGAGCCCGAGGACGTGGTCGACGAGATCGCCGACTACGTCGACAAGTACGGGATCGGCAACGTCAACTTCGTCGACCTCACGGCCGCCACCAACCGCAAGTGGACGCTCGGCCTCTGCGACGCGCTCGAGAAGGCCGACCTCGACGTCGACTGGCAGCTGCCGGTCGGCACCCGCATCGAGGCCATCGACCGCGAGGTGCTCCAGCGCATCTACGACACGCGCTGCCGCAACATCACCTTCGCCCCCGAGAGCGGCTCGCAGCGGATGCTCGACATCATGGACAAGCGGGTCAGCCTCGAGAAGGTCCAGCAGGCCATCGTCGACGGCGAGGACATCGGCCTGCACACGATGATCAACATCCTCATCGGCCACCCGCACGAGACGCGCCGCGACCTGTGGAAGTCGGTGCGCTTCATGCTGAAGAGCGCCTGGCTCGGCTGCTCGGACGTCGCGGTGATGATGTTCTGCCCGTACCCGGGCAGCCGCGACTTCGACGACCTGGTCGCCTCGGGCGAGCACGTCATCGACGACGCCGCCTACTACGTGGGCCTGTCCCGCGGCTCGTCCGAGCACCGCAGCTGGAACCCCCGCCTCAGCGCCCGCGAGCTGCGCCTCATGCAGCTGTTCATGATCTCGGCGTTCTACATCACCAGCTGGATCCGGCGTCCCAAGCGTGCGTTCCGGTTCTTCAAGCACCAGCTCACCGGGGCCGAGGACACCTACCTGGACCAGATGGTGCGCACCAAGCGCAAGAACCTGGCCCTGCGCGAGGACGCCGACCAGCGCAGCGAGGCCGCCTTGCGCAAGGGCGAGAAGGCCAGCGCCGAGGCCCGGCGCCGTGCCGAGAAGCGGGCCCGCGCCGACGTCGACGAGGCCGCGGGCGAGCCGGCCCTCGCGCCGTCGAGCTGACGCCGGCCACGCCGGGCGAGACCCTCCCAGGACGACATCGTGCAGATCGCGGTCACCGTGGTCGCCTACGAGGCGGCCGACACGATCGAGGGCGTCCTCGATCGCATCCCGACCACGATCGGGGGCCACGTCCCGAGCGTGTTGATCTCCGACGACGCCAGCTCTGACCACACCGCGGAGCTGGCCGAGAAGTGGGCGGCCCGCAACCCGCACTTCGACGTCGAGGTCACCCACCAGCCCGTCAACCTCGGCTACGGCGGCAACCAGAAGGCCCTCTACCAGTGGGCCCACGACCGCGGCGCCGACGTGGCCCTGCTCGTCCACGGCGACGGCCAGTACCCGCCGGAGATGGCCGACCAGCTCGTGGCGCCGCTGCTCGCCGAGCAGGCCGACGCCGTGCACGGCTCGCGCATGATCCTGCCCGGCGGCGCCAAGCGCGGGCGCATGCCCATCGACCGTCGCATCGGCAACCGGGTGCTCAGCCGCACCTTCAACGTGTTGAGCGGGTCCGAGCTGTCCGAGTGGTTCAGCGGCTTCCGGGCCTACCGGGTCGACCGGCTGATGGCCATCCCCGACCTGCACGGCCTGCCCGACGGGTTCGACTTCGACACCGCGATCACCCTGCGGCTGCTCGAGAACGGCGACCGCATCGCCGAGGTGGCCATCCCCACCCACTACGGCGACGAGATCTCCCGGGTGCCGCTCCTGCGGACCGGCCTGGCGGGGTTGGCCCACGCGGTGGAGCACTGGCGCCGGTATGGGCGCCACGGGTCGCCGACGGGGGGCACCCCCCACCCCGACCGCTGACCGGGCGAGCCGCTACGGCCCAAGGGCGCCGGCGGGCGCCTCGAACCCCTCGAGGAGCGCCACCAGCGTCCGCACCCCGAACCCGGTGGCGCCCTTGCGGGTGAGGTCGTCGGCGTCGTCGGCCCAGGCCGGGCCAGCGATGTCGAGGTGGGCCCACGGCACGCCGTCGGGCACGAACTCGCGCAGGAACAGCCCCGCGGTGAGCGCGCCGCCCCATCGGGGCCCGACGTTCTTCAGGTCGGCGACGGGCGAGTCGAGCAGGGCCCGGTAGTCGTCGGGCAGCGGCAGGCGCCACACCCGCTCGCCGGCCCGCTCGGCCGCGTCGCGCACCTGGCCCGCCCACCCGTCGTCGTTGGCCATCAGCCCGGCGATCTTGGAGCCGAGCGCCACCATGCAGGCACCGGTCAACGTGGCGAGATCGACCACCGCATCGGGCTCGGCCTCGCCCGCGAGGCTGAGTGCGTCGGCCAGGATCAGGCGCCCCTCGGCGTCGGTGTTGAGCACCTCGACCGTCGTGCCGTTGCGGATGGTGAGCACGTCGCCGGGGCGGGTGGCGTCGCCGCCGAGCATGTTGTCGGTGGCCGGCACGTAGGCCCGCACCTCGAGATCGGGGGCGAAGGTGCGCACGACGGACATGGCGCCGAGCACGGCCGCCGCCCCGCCCATGTCGCCCTGCATGCCCACCATCGAGTCGGCCGGCTTGATGGAGAGGCCGCCCGAGTCGAAGGTGACGCCCTTGCCCACCAGGGCGACCCGACCGCGGGAGGGACCGTCGGGCACGTGGCGCAGCTCGATGAACCGGGGCGGCTGGGTGGAGCCCCGGTTGACCCCGAGGAGGCCGCCCAGCCGGGCCGCGACGATGGCGTCGCGGTCGAGGACCTCGACCACGAGGCCTTCCCGCCCGGCCATGGCGACCGCGGCCTCGGCGAGCTCCTCGGGGGTGAGGGAGCCTCCGGGGGCGTTGCCCAGGTCGCGCGCCCAGCGGACGGCGTCGGCCAGGCGCCCGGCGCGGGTGAGGCCCTCGGCCACCGCGTCGGCGCGGTCGTCGCCGGCCACGACGACGACGTCGGTGATCCGGGAGGGCTCGGGGTCCGACTTGTAGCGGTCGAACGAGTAGGCGCCCAGGGCGATCCCCTCGGCCAGGGCCTGGGCACCCCCCCGAGCATCGACCGCGGCGGCGTCGCCCAGGTCCACCGCGACCACGGCCTGGCGGGCGGCGGCGCGGGCGAGCGCTCCCCCGGCGCGCCGGAGGGCCGGCTCGTCGACGCCGTCGGCGGAACCGACGCCCACCGCCGCCACGAGGCGACCGCCCTCGCCGCCCAGCACCTCGACCGCGCCCGCCTTCCCCTCGAAGCCGAGACGGGCCAGCACGGCGTGGTCGAGCGCCGGGTGCGCCGCCGTGGCGCGGTCGGCGGCGTCGCCGGCCACGAGGACCGCCAGCAGGTCGGCGTCGGCGGGCGCGTCGGGCGCGGTGCGAAACGTGATGCTCACGGGGTTGCCTCCCGGGCGACGAGGGATTCGCCTCCCTGCCAGCGGGCCAGGGCCCACAGGAGGTCGCTGAGGCGGTTGAGGTAGGGCCCGACCTGCGACCCGTCGGCGGCCGCAGCCAGGGCGTGGCGCTCGGCCCGGCGCACCACGGTGCGGCCCAGGTCGAGCAGGGCGGCGACGCGGTTCTCCCCGGGCACGACGAACTGGGTGGGGAGCTCGAAGCGCTCGGAGACGGCGTCGATGTGGTCCTCGAGGGCGGCCACCATCTCCCCGGTGACGAGGCTGGACCCGGGCACGAGCCGGTCCCGGTGGTCGGGGCTGGCGGCCAGTTCGGCCATCAGGACCCACAGGTCACGCTCGAGCGCGACGAGCAGGACGTCGAGCTCGCCGCCGGGCTCGGCCTCGGCCCGGGCCAGGCCGAGGACCGCCTGGGCCTCGTCGACCTCGCCGTAGGCGGTGGGCAGCGGCGAGTCCTTGGGGACGCGGCCCCCGTAGAGCAGGCCCGTCGTGCCGTCGTCGCCCTTGCGGGTGTAGATCTTCATCGGCGAACCACCATCAGCCCACTATGGGGCATCGAAGGCCTCCTGCATCGCATCGGACAGGTCCGAATCGTCGCGGGGCGCCAGCTCGTCGAGCACGCACAGGGCGAAGACGACCAGCACGAGCCCCCCGAACAGACCGCCGATGCCGTACAGCTCGAGCCCGAGCGCGGCGACCACCAGCGACACGAACGGCCCCACGTGGATGGACCGGCGCTCGATGCGGCGCTGGACCACGAAGACCTCGGCCACCTGGTAGGCGAGGAAGACGACCAGCACGGCGCCGGCCACCTCGAGCGACACCGTGATGGAGAGGAGCACGACCGCCAGCGAGCCGACGAGCACGCCGACCGCCGGGACGAGGCTCCACGCGGCCACCCACAGGCCCAGCAGGACCGCGCCGGGGACGTCCACCACGACGCACAGCGCCCAGGTGAACACGCCGGCGACGCTCGCCTTGGCCAGGGAGAGCGCCACGTAGCGCCACGCCCGGGGGAAGGCGGCGCCGAGGACCCGCTCGACACCGGCCCGGCGGTGGGGGTCGCGGATCTGCGCGAGGCCGCTGGCCAGGAAGCGAGGACCCGAGATGAGCACGAACACCATCAGCACGAAGGTGACGAGGAAGGCCGCGCCCCGGCTGGCCGCGGCACGCAGCGCGTCCACGGGGTCGCCGCCCCGCAGCCGGTCGGGCAGCTCCTGCACGAACGTCTCGACCTTGTCCTCGAGCTGCGCCTGGCGGGCGAACTCGCCGAAGCGCTCGGAGCGCTGGAGGTCGCGCGCCGCCGCCGGCGCGGCGCGCTCGACCCGGTCCGCCTGGCGGCGGACCTCGTCGATGCCCCGGTAGGTGATGCCCGCCACGAGGGCGAGCCCGCCGAGCGCCACGATCGCGATGGCCAGGCCGCGGGGCACGTGGCGGGCGAGGCGGTCGACCACCGGGAACAGCAGGGCGGCGAGCAGCACCGCCACGAGGAGCCAGCCGAGCGGGCGCTTCGCGGCGAGGAACGCGAGCACCCCGAACAGCCCGAGGCCGACCACGCCGACGGCGCGGACCAGCGACGGCGCGCTGAAGCGCACCACCCGGCGAGGCGTCGGCGACGGTGCCGCGCCGGGTGGTGTGGGGCGGCGTGCATCGGTCGCGTCGGAGCCGCTGGCCATGGCATCGGTACAGTACCGACGTGCCCGGCCCGGGGGACGAGGACAGCGTGGCGGTGGCGCCCGGAGCGGCGACGCCGACCGGCGGCGTCGAGGTCGTGGACCTCGACTGGCGCACGCCCGCCGTCCTGGTCACGGCCTGCATCGCCGTGGCGGTGGCCGCGGGCGTGGTGCGCTCCACGCCGCGGACGCTCACCTGGCTCGTGATCGGCGGCCTGCTCGCCCTCGCCCTGAACCCGGTGGTGGACCGCCTCCAGGACCGCCTGCGGTGCCGGCGGGGGGTGGCCGTGGGCGTCGTCTTGTTGCTGGTCATCATCGCCCTCGCGGTCATCGGCGTCACCCTCGGGCCCGAGACGGTCCGCCAGGCCCGCGGCCTCCAGGGCGACATCCCCGAGGTGGTCGACCAGCTCGCCGACCTCCCGCTCGTCGGCGGCGCGCTCGCGGACAACGACGTCCCCGACCGCGTCCAGCAGTGGCTCGAGGACCTGCCCGACCGCCTGGCGGGCAGCGAGTCGACGGTGACGTCGGCCGCCCGCTCCGTGGCCAGCGGGGCCCTGGCGGGGTTCACGACCCTGTTGATCGCGGTCACCCTGCTCCTCGACGGCGAGCGACTCGTGCGCGCCGGCCGCCGGCTCGTGCCCACCGAGCGGCGCGTCCGGGCCGACCGGATGGGTCGCGTCTTCTACCAGGTGATCGGCAAGTACTTCGCCGGCTCGGTGCTCGTCGCCGTCCTCCACGGGCTGTGGATCCTGGTGATCGGGCTGCTCTTCGGCGTCCCGCTCGCTCCGCTGCTGGCGGTGTGGGTGATGGTGTTCAACCTCGTGCCCCAGATCGGCGGGGCCGTGGGCGGCATCCCGTTCGTGGTGCTGGCCTTCACCCAGGGCGCCACCACCGGGGTGGTGTGCGGCGGCCTGTTCCTGCTCTACATGAACTTCGAGAACCACATCCTGTCGCCGATCATCATCGGCGACGCCGTCGACCTCCAGCCCGCCACCACCATGGTGGGCGCCATCGTGGGCGTGTCGGTGGCGGGCGTCCCCGGCGCCCTCGTGGCCGTGCCCCTCCTCGGTGTGGGCAAGGCGCTGTACCTCGAGCTCCGCTCCGACGGATCGTCGGCTCGCGCCCACGACCGCGGCCCCGGTCCCGTCGCCCGCCTGCGGGCCCGGCTCCGCCGGCGGCGCGGCTCGGGCGCCGACGCCGCCAGGCCCGACGCTGGCCTCCCGCGCTGATCCCGGGCGGCGCCGGGTCCCGCTCCGAGGGCTCGGACCGGAGCGCGCCTGGTGGCTCGCCCTCGGGGCGTTGTCGCTCGCGTCCGCCTCGGTGAGCGCCTACTTCGCCCTCCGCCACACCGGCGATCCGCCCTACTTCGGCGACCAGTGGTTCTACCTGCGCCTCGCCCGCGAGTGGCGGGCCGGCGAGGGGCTCACGACCTCCGCCGAGATCTCGGCCGGCTATCCCCTCTTCGTGGCGCTGGTCGACCTCGCCCGCTCGACGTCGTGGGTGCGGCCCGACCTGGTGACCAGCGTGGGGCTCGCGCAGTCCGGCCTGTGGGCCGCCACGATCGCCCTCACCGGCGTGCTGGGGCGACGGGTCGCAGGCCCGGCCGCGGGGCTCATCGCCGCCGCGACCCTCGCCGTGTGGCCGAACCTCGTCGTCGGCGCCGCCGTCGTGCTGTCCGAGCCGCTCGCCACGCTGCTCGGCGTCGTCGTCGTGCTCTGCCTCGTCGGGGACCCCGAGCCCCCGCCCGGACGGCTGCTGGCGGCCGGCGCCGTGCTCGGGGTCGCGGCCGAGGTCCGTCCGGGCTCGCTGGTGCTGCTCGCGCTCTTCCTGGTCGTGCCCGTGGGCGGCCCGTGGCGGCCCCGGCTGCGGTCGCTGGCCCTCGGCGGCGCCGCCGCGCTCGTCGTGATCCTCCCCTTCGCGCTCCGATCGTCGTACGTCACCCGGTCCTTCGTCCCGTTCGACCTCCGGGCCGGCTCGAGCCTGTGCCTCGGCCGACTCCCCGAGGCCGACGGTGGCCCCATCGACTTCGACCGGTGCCCGTTCACGGCCGGGGCGCCGGCCGTCCAGGCGAACCGGGAGCGGCTCGACGAGGCGTGGCGCCTCCTCCGGGCGAACCCTGGACGCGAGCCGGGGCTGATGGTCGGGCGCATGGAGGCCACGCTCTGGGCCGACGACCGGTCCGGCATCGACCAGCTGAACTCGACCGACGGGCGCGATCTCGGCACCCGCTTCACCGACCGCGCCGTCACGGCCTCGACGCTCTGGTCCCGCGTCGTCCTGGTGCTCGCCGCGACGGGGACGGTCCTGGCCCTGATCGGTCGCCGACGGTGGCTGGCCGTCACCACGGCGGCCGGGTGGCTGCTGCTGTCGGTGCCCCTGATCAGCCTCGGCGACGCCCGCTTCCGGGTGCCCAGCCTGCCCTTCTTCGCGGTGGGCGCGGCCGCCGCGGTCGTCACCGCCGCCCGGGCGAGCCGCCGCCGGCCGGATTCGCCTTTCCCGGCGGGAGGGGCCGGTCGGTAGCCTGCCCTGATGGCGAAGTTCCTGGACCTGGTGGCCGAGCGTGTCGTGGTCTACGACGGGGCCACGGGGACGTTCCTGCAGACCCTCGGCCTCGGCCCGGACGACTTCGGGGGGGCCGAGCTCGAGGGCTGCAACGAGTACCTCGCCATCACCCGCCCCGACGTCGTGGCCCGGTTCCACGAGGCGTACTTCGAGGTCGGGGTCGACGTCGTGGAGACCGACACCTTCGGCGGGCTGCCCGTCACCCTGGGCGAGTACGGCCTGGCCGACCGGGCCCACGAGATCAACCTCGCCGCCGCCCGGATCGCCCGCGACGTGGCCGACGGGTACTCCACCCCCGACCGGCCCCGCTTCGTGGCCGGCTCGATGGGACCGGGCACCAAGTTCCCCTCGCTCGGCCACATCCGCTACGCCGAGCTGCGCGACGGGTTCGAGATCCAGGCGACAGCCCTCCTCGAGGGCGGCGTCGACCTGTTGATCATCGAGACGATGTTCGACCTCCTGAGCGTCAAGGCGGCCATGAACGGCGCCCGCCGGGCGATGGCCCACGCCGGCCGCGCGGTGCCGCTCCAGGTCCAGGTCACGATGGAGCTCACGGGGCGCATGCTGCCCGGCACCGAGATCGGGGCCGCCCTCGCCGCCCTCGACCCGCTGCACCCCGACGTCATCGGCCTCAACTGCGCCACCGGCCCCGCCGAGATGGGCGAGCACCTGCGCCACCTCTCCCAGCACGCCCGCATGCCGATCTCGTGCCTCCCCAACGCGGGGCTCCCCAGCGTCGTCGACGGCGAGATGCACTACGACCTGACCCCCGGACAGCTCGTCGAGCACCACACCCGGTTCGTCACCGAGCTGGGCGTGCAGGTCATCGGCGGCTGCTGCGGCACCACCCCCGAGCACCTTCGCCAGGTCGTGGAGCACTGCCGCGACCTCACACCCGCGCCACGCACCCCGGTCCACGAGCCGGGCGCGACCTCCATCTACAGCCTCGTGCCCTTCCACCAGGACACCTCGTTCCTGATCATCGGCGAGCGCACCAACGCCAACGGCTCGAAGAAGTTCCGCGAGGCGATGCTCGACGGCGACCTCGACACCTGCGTCCAGATGGCCAAGGACCAGGTCAAGGAAGGCGCCCACGTCCTCGACGTGTGCGTCGACTACGTCGGCCGCGACGGGACGGGCGACATGGACGAGATCGCCCGGCGCTTCGCCACCCAGGCCAGCGCGCCGCTGGTGATGGACTCCACCGAACCGCAGGTGATGGAGGCCGGTCTCCAGTGGCTGGGCGGCCGGGCCATCCTCAACTCGGCGAACCTCGAGGACGGCGACGCCGAGGGCAGCCGCCTCGACCGGGTCCTCACCCTCGCCCGCGAGTACGGCGCCGCGGTCATCTGCCTGCTCATCGACGAGGAGGGCCAGGCCCGCGACGTCGAGTGGAAGATGCGCGTCGCCCACCGCATCGCCGACCTCGCGGTGAACCGCTACGGCCTCGAGAACTCCGACCTGATCTTCGACGCCCTCACCTTCCCGCTGTCCACCGGCGACGACGACCTGCGCCGCGACGCCATCGAGACCATCGAGGCCATCCGCCGCATCAAGGCGGAGATCCCCGGGGCCTTCACGACGCTCGGCGTCTCCAACGTGTCGTTCGGCCTCAAGCCCGCCGCCCGCCACGTCCTCAACTCGGTCTTCCTGCACGAGGCGGTCGCCGCGGGCCTCGACTCGGCCATCGTCCACGCCGCCCGCATCATGCCGCTCAACAAGATCCCCGACGAGCAGCGCCAGGTGTGCCTCGACCTGGTGCACGACCGCCGGGGCACCGCCGGCGGGGACGGCGCCGACGCCGACTACGACCCGCTCCAGCGGCTCCTCGAGGTCTTCGAGGACGTGCAGGCGGCCGAGGTCCTCCAGGAGGACCGCTCCGACTGGACCGTCGAGCAGCTCCTCAGCCAGCGCATCATCGACGGCGACCGCGACGGCCTCGAGGCCGACCTCCAGGTCGCGCTCGACCAGGGCACGGCCGCGCTCGACATCGTGAACGACACCCTGCTGGCGGGCATGAAGGTGGTGGGCGAGCTCTTCGCCACCGGCGAGATGCAGTTGCCCTTCGTGCTCCAGTCGGCCGAGACCATGAAGACCGCGGTGGCCTACCTGGAGCCCCACATGGACAAGGTCGAGGGCGGCGGGGGCAAGGGCCGCATCGTGCTGGCCACGGTCAAGGGCGACGTGCACGACATCGGCAAGAACCTGGTCGACATCATCCTCACCAACAACGGGTACGAGGTGCACAACCTGGGCATCAAGATCGGCATCGCCGAGATGATCGAGAAGGCCGTCGAGGTCGAGGCCGACGCCATCGGCATGAGCGGCCTGCTGGTGAAGAGCACGCTGATCATGCGCGACAACCTCGAGGAGCTGAACGACCGGGACCTGGCCGGCATTCCGGTGCTGCTCGGCGGCGCCGCCCTCACCCGGTCCTACGTCGAGCGCGACCTGCGCGAGGTGTACGGCGGACGGCTCTTCTACGGCAAGGACGCCTTCGAGGGCCTGCGGGTGATGGACCGCCTCGGCGAGCTCGCCCGCACCGGTGAGGACGACCCCGACTGGGGCCGGGTGCCGTCGGACTCCGTGGTGCCGTCCCGCATCAAGGAGCAGTTCGCCGGCGAGGGCGGCGACGCGGCCGACCGGCCGGCCCGCTCCCCCGACGTCGCCACCGACAACCCGGTGTTCGAGCCCCCGTTCCTCGGCTCGAAGGTGGTCAAGGGCCTCGGCATCGACGACATCGCCGCCTTCGTCAACGAGACCGCCCTGTTCCGCAACCAGTGGCAGTTCCGCCCCGAGGGCGGCGAGAGCGACGACGAGTTCAAGGCCCGCATCCGCCCCACGCTCCGCGAGCAGCTGGCCCTGGCCAAACAGGACGACCTCCTCGTGCCCCAGGTGGTGTACGGCTTCTTCCCCGCCAACGGCGACGGCGACGACCTCGTCATCTGGAAGGACGAGAGCCGCACGGCCGAGTGGCTGCGCTTCGGGTTCCCCCGCCAGTCCAAGGAGCCGTGGCTCTGCATCGCCGACTTCTTCCGCCCGGTCGCCTCCGGCGAGGCCGACTACGCGGCGTTCCAGATCGTCACCATGGGCGAGCGGGTGTCGGCGCGCACCGCCGAGCTGTTCGCCGCCGACCGCTACCAGGAGTACCTGCTCCTGCACGGCCTCGGCGTGGAGATGGCCGAGGCCCTCGCCGAGCTCTGGCACCGGCGCATCCGTGAGGAGTGGGGCTTCGCCGGCGAGGACGGCCCCGACCTCCAGGGGCTGTTCCGCCAGCAGTACCGGTCGGGTCGGTACTCCTGGGGCTACCCGGCCTGCCCCGACCTCGAGGACAACGTCAAGGTGGCCGAGCTGCTCGGCGCCGACCGCATCGGCCTCGAGGTCAGCGAGGACACCGGCTTCCAGTACCAGCCCGAGCAGACCACCTCGGCCCTCATCTGCCACCACCCCCGCGCCAAGTACTTCGTGGCCCGCTGACGCGGGCCCGGACCGACGCCCGAGGGCACGTGCGCCTCGGGGTCAGCCGAAGTGCGGCTGGCGGGTGCCGAGGGCCTCGGCGTCCTTGCCGGCGGTGCCGTGGGGCAACAACGTGAGCGTCTCGTCGGCGGTGAGGCGCCGCACCTCGATGTGCTCCTCCCCCACGGGCTCGAGACCCTCGGGCGGGGCCCACTCGCCGTGGGTGGCGGCCACCTGCTGGAGGAAGAACTCGGGGTCGAGCTCGTAGATGCGCACCGTGCCGTCGTCGACGTAGTCGTAGTACCGAAGGGCCGCGTCCCGGGGGGCCACGACGACGACGGCGGTCATGCGGGGGGTGTCGGTGATGTTCGTGTACGAGTTGTGCAGCACCGCGTTGTCGAACACGAGCGCCTGGCCGGGCTGCAGCACGACGGTCTCGAGGTGGTTGTCACAGATGTGCTCGTGAAGGCCCTCGAACCACTCGGGCGTGCGCTCGGCCTTGTGTTGGCCGAGCACCCGGTGGCTCTGCGGCACGACGTTGAGCGTGCCGTTCTCGAGCGACGTCTCGTGGAGGGCCAACCAGATGACGGCGCCCCGGTACTTCGTCTCGTCGGTGATCGACGAGTGCTGGTGGAGCTCGAGGCCGCCGCCGGGGCCGGGCCAGTTGACCACGAAGTTCTGGATCAGCATCTCGTGGTCGACGAGGTGGCGGTCGACGGCGGGCTGCACCACCGCCTGGAGCGTCTCGGCCACCCGGCGCTTCACGTCGAGGTCGGGGCTGTAGAAGTCGGACTCCCACATGTGCCCGGACCGCTCGGGGTGGATCTCCTGGGCCAGGGCGTGCAGGTCGGCGGCCTGCTCCGGCGAGATGAGGTCGACGACCGTGTAGCCGATCGTCGCGAACTCCTCCTGGCGGTCGGGGTCCTTCATCGTGGGCGGCGCGGCGATGTCGTGGAGGACCGGCGGCGGCAGCGGGACCGGGGGCTCGGCGACCGGCGCCTCGTCGGGGTGGGCGGCGTCGTAGGAGCCGTGCTCGCCGGCGTCGGTCTCGTCGGGAAGGGGGGCGGGCGGGGCCGGGGGCGACACCATGCGCTTGAGGCGGCCCGCGACGCGCCGGGGCAGGCTTCGGCTCGACATGGCCGCCACGCTACCAGCGGCCTCCGGGGCGCTCCCAGGGCCGATGGTCCCCCGGGACGCCCCTCAGGCGGCGCCCCCGGTCAGGTCGGGCAGCTCCTGCTCGAGGGTCTGGGTGGCCGCGAAGAGGTCACCGTGGTCGGCCAGGCGCGCGAGCACGTCGGGGGCCGTGAAGGAGAGGGCGGCGCCGTCGGCGCCGGCCGAGACCTCGTCCCACGTGACGGGGGTCGAGACGGTGGGCCGGGGCCGGGCGCGCAGCGAGTAGGCCCCGATGGTGGTCTTGTGCCGGGAGTTCTGGCTCCAGTCGACGAAGACCTTGCCCGTGCGCAGGGCCTTGGTCATCTGGCTCAGCACCCGGTCGGGATGGTGCTTCTCGAGCAGCTGCGCCACCGCGAGGGCGAAGCCGGAGGCGCCCTCGTGGGTGGCCGGCGTGTTGAGCGGCAGGTAGAGCTGGAGGCCCTTGGAGCCCGACGTCTTGGGGAAGAGCTCGAAGCCGAGGCGGCCGAGGACGTCGTGGATGTCGAGCGCCACCTGGCAGCACTCGGTGATGGTGGCCGGCTCGCCGGGGTCGAGGTCGAACACGACCATCGTGGGCACCTCGACGTCGACCGCGGCCCGGGCCATCGGGACGTGGATCTCGAGGGCCGCCATGTTGGCGGCCCAGGCCAGGCTGGCGGTCGAGTCCAAGACGCAGTACTCGATGCCGCCCCGCCGGTCGCCGGGGCCGAGCGCGACCCCCACGAAGTCGGGCCGGTGCGACGGGCAGCGCTTCTCGAAGAACGACGTGCCGTCGACCCCGTCCGGGTAGCGGCGCAGGGTGACGCCCCGGCCCGCCAGGTGCGCCAGGAGCGCGGGGGCGACCCGCACGTAGTAGTCGATGACCTCGGCCTTGTGGAACCCCACCTCGGGGTACAGCACCTTGTCGAGGTTGGACAGGGACAGCTCGTGCCCGTCGATCTCCGCTCTCAGCGCTCGTCCTCCGCGGTCCCTCGCGACGTGGCCTCCCGGGCCCGTCGATCTCCCGTCGTCGCCGTCGTGGTCGCGGTCAGGCGGACTTGCGCTTGGCGGCGGCCTTGGCCGGCGCCTTCTTCTTGGCGGCCTTGCGCTTGGCCGGCTTCACCGTGGGCCCCTCCTCGGCGTCGTCCTGGCCGCTCGGGTGGCGCGACCGCGCCTGCTTGGCCTCCTTGACGCTGGCTTCGAGCGCGGCCATGAGGTCGACGACCTTCTCGGCGCTCGGCGCGGCGGGCGTGGCGACGACCTCGTCCTCGCCGGCGGCCTTGCGCTCGATGAGGGCCAGCACCTGCTCGCGGTACGTGTCGTGGAACTTGTCGGGCTCGAACTCGGCGGCGAGGGAGTCGACGAGCTGCTCGGCCATGTCGAGCTCGCGGTCGGAGACCTCGACGCCCTCGACGTCGGCGAGCTCGGGGATGTCGGCGGGCGCGTTGACCTCGTCCGGGTAGACCATGGTGGACAGTACGAGCTTGCCGTCGACGGGTCGGATGGCGGCCAGGTACTGCTTGGTCCGCATCACGAAGCGGGCGATGCCCACCTTCTGGCTGCGCTCCATGGCCTCGGCGAGCAGGGCGTACGGCTTGACCGTGGCCTGGTCGGGGGCGAGGTAGTAGGCGCTGTCGTAGTAGATCGGGTCGATGTCGGCGAGGTCGACGAACTCCTCGATCTCGATCGTGCGCTGGGCCTTGGGGTCGAGCGCGGCCAGCTCGTCCTCGGAGACGATCACGTAGTTGCCCGAGCTGAGCTCGTAGCCCTTGACCAGGTGCTCGGACGGCACCTCCTCGCCGTCCTGGGCGGACACGCGCTTCTGCTTGATGCGGGACCCGGTGCGCTCGTCGAGCTGGTTGAAGTGCACCGTGCGCCGGCTCACCGCGTTGTAGAGCTTCACCGGGATCGTGACCAGCCCGAAGCTGACCGATCCGCTCCAGATGGCGCGCGCCATGCCAGAACCTTTCCTCGTCGGAGCGTCCAGTATGCGCCGCAGGCGAGGTTCGCGCCCACGAACGTGCGTTCAGCGGGTCGACGGCGCCGGCGCCCCGATCTCATCGCGACGGGGCAGGTCCAGGATCGCCGCCGCCTCGGCGCAGGTGGCCACGGGTGCGCCGAGGCGGTCGCAGACCGCGACGGCCTCGGCCACGAGCTCGGCGTTGGTGGGCGTGCGGTCGCCGGCGAAGAACTCGAGGCCCAGGTGGAGGTGGCCGCCGAGCTCGACGGCGGCCTCGGCCATCCCCGAGGCCACGATGTCCCCACCAACCACGGAAACCGCCCATGGCACCGGGCAGTCACCGAGCATCGAGCGGTACATCTCGAGGGCCTGGCGGGTCGGCGGCAGGCCGAAGGGGGCACCGAGCAGACCACGGTCGGTCGAGAGGTAGAGCTTCACCATCGAGCCCGCAGGGAGGCGCCCGGCGTCCCACCACGCCAGGATCGTGCGGAGGAAGCCGGGTTCGTAGACCGCGAAGCTGGGGCCGAGGCGGTGCTCGGCGTGCAGGGCCATCGCCGCCGCGGTGGCGTCGAAGTCGTTGGCGTACACGATCCCGCCGGCGGGCAGGCCGCCGGCGTCGCGACCGCCGAGGTTCACCGAGCCCGGGTCGAACACGCCGATGCGGATGCCCGGATCGGCGGCGAGGGGCACGAGGTGGTCGATGGTGACGCCGCCGGCCCCGAACGCGACGGTCGGGTACAGCAGGGCGTCGGGCCGCTCGGCCAGGACGGGCGCCCAGCCCGCCCGATAGCTGTCGGCGATGGCGGCGGGGGCGCCCGCCATGGCCGCGTGGCTGTGCACGATGGCGGCGCCGGCGTCGAAGCAGGCGAGCGCGTCGGCGGCGATCTCCCCCGGCCCCTCGGGGACGTGCGGGTTCTGCTCCTTCGAGGTGCTCCCGTTGATCGCCACCTCGATGATCACCGGCCCCCGTGCCATGGGCCGAGACCGTACCGCCGCGTTCCGACCGCCGGCTCCCCGTGCGCTGGGTTGCATCCAGCGCACGACGCCGCACCCCGCCCGCTCGGAGGCGCTCGGTTGAGGTCGGCGTAGGCGCCAGGAGGCGCCCGCCCGTCAGGCGAGGATGGCTCGGGCCACGAGATCCATGCCGAAGGCGGTGAGGATGGCGAGGTACAGCAGCCCCGTCGCCGCCATCACCGCGCTGTACTCCTTCTCCTTCAGCGCCGCCCAGGTCACCCCGACGAGCCCGATCGTCGTCACCGCGCAGGCCACCCAGAACCACGAGAGGAGGCCGTCCCAGCCGTCGTCGATCGTGCCGTCCAGCGCCGACACCATGCCGACGGGCCACAGGAGGAACAGGAGCTCGAAGGGCCAGACGGCCGCGGTCCACTTCACCAGCTCGCGGATCGGGTCGCGCGGGAGGCCCGGCTGCACCAGGTACCAGTGGCCGAGGAGCATGGCGTCGGTGACCACGCCGAGGAAGAGCGCGCCGGTGACCGTGCGGGCGATGGACAGCAGGTCGGGGTCGCCGGTGTGGGCGCCGGCGAAGAGCAGGCCGACGAGGCCGATGGCCGGGGCCACGAGGTCGAGCGCCGGCGGGTACTCGGGGCCGTCGCCCTCGGGCTCGGGCTCGTCCCGCTCGATGCCGGTCATCTCGGCCACCCGGGCCGAGCGGGTGCGGGCCAGCTCGCGCTGGCGGGCCACGCCGGCCTTGCGCCGCACGTACGAGACCGCGAAGGCCACGATGGCCGCTGCGGCGACGCCCGCCGCGGCGAGGTCGCGGGGCAGGTACGGGTCGGTGCGGCGCCCCACCCACACGGCGCCGACCGCCATCAGCGCGTAGGTGCCCCGCAGCAGCCATCCGTAGCCGATGCCGAGCAGGCGGTGGCGGGTGGTGATCCAGAGGAAGAAGAGCCCGCCGGTCGCCCACTGGAGCAGCACGGTGCCCGCGTCGAGGTCCATCAGCCCCTCATCCGATCACACCGCACGACGCCGGGACGAGTCCGGTCGGGCCGGGTCAGGCCTCGACGACGGCCAGGCCGTGGTCGACCCGGTTGAGCGGGTCGGGGCCGGCGTCGGCGGCCACCACGATGTCCTCGAGGCGTGCCCCCCACTCCCCCGGCACGTAGATGCCGGGTTCGACCGAGAAGGCGTGGCCGGCGACCAGCGCCGTGCAGTTGCCCGCGACGACGTACGGATCCTCGTGCTCCTCGATGCCGATGCCGTGGCCGGTGCGGTGGATGAAGTGGTCGCCGTAGCCCCCCTCGGTGATGATCCGCCGGGCGACGGCATCGACGTCCTCGCAGGGCGTGCCCACGGTGGCGGCCGCGACCGCCTGGGCCTGGGCGTCCTCGAGGACGGCGTAGAGGTCGCGGAACGCCGCGGGGGGCTCGCCGGTGTACACGCACCGGGTGATGTCCGAGCAGTAGCCCGCCCCGGTGTCGTCGGGGGGCAGCGTGCCCCCGAAGTCGCACAGCACCACCTCGCCCGCCCGCACTACCCGCTCCCCGGGCTCGTGGTGGGGGCTGGCGGCGTTGGCGCCGGCGGCGACGATGGCGAAGTTGACCCGGTGGTGCCCCTCGTCGACGAGGCGCCGGCCGAGGTCGGCGGAGATCGCCGCCTCGGTGCGGCCCACGAGGGGGATGTCCCCCGACCGGAGCTGCGTGGCGACCCGGTCGGCGGCGGCGCCCGCCCGGCGCAGCGCGGCGACCTCGGCCTCGTCCTTGACCGCCCGGAGCGGGCCGACGACCTCGCTGGCCCGCCGGAAGGAGGTGCGATCGAGGCGGGCGAGCAGCTCGACCAGGAAGCGGGCCCAGGTGCGGTCGCCGATGGCCGCGACGCCCACCGGGCCCACCAGGGCGGCCACGAGCTCGACCGGGTCGTCGGTCTCGTCCCAGGGCACCAGCGTGAACACGCCGGCACGCTCGACGACCCGGGGCGCCTCCAGGCGCGGGACGACCAGCGACGCCTCGCCGTCGCGGGGCACGACGAGCATGGTGAGGCGTTCGAGGGGCATGGCCTCGTACCCGCACAGCCACGGCAGGTCGGCGCCCACCGACAGGAGGAGCGCGTCGACGCCCTGCTCGTCCATGGCGGCCCGCACCCGGCCGAGCCGGGCGCCGTGCACGTCGACGCTCACGTGCCACCCCCCGCCGTTCTCGAGGCATCGGGGGTCGGATTCCGGCCGCCGATGCCTCGAGCTCGCGGCTCGCCGGTCATGAGGTAACGCCGGCGGCGGCCTTGGCGTGGTAGCTCGACCGGGTGAGGGGGCTGGCCTCGACGTGGGCGATGCCGAGGCGCTCGCCCTCGGCCGCCCACCGCCCGAAGTGCTCCGGCTCCCACCAGCGCACCACCGGGAGGTGGCGGGCGGTCGGGCGCAGGTACTGGCCGATGGTGACGATGTCGACCCCCACGGCGGCGAGGTCGGCCAGGGTGGCCAGGATCTCCTCGTCGGTCTCGCCCATCCCCACGATCAGCCCCGACTTGGTGGTGAGCCCGGCCGCCTTCGCCCGCGCCAGCACCGACAGGCTGCGGGCGTACGACGCCGACGGCCGCACCGCCCGCTGGAGGCGGGGCACGGTCTCGACGTTGTGGTTCAACACGTCGGGCCGCGCCGCGAACACGGTGCGCAGCGCGCCCTCGTCGCCCCGGCAGTCCGGGATCAGGACCTCGACCCGGGTGCCGGGTCGCCGCGCCCGGATGGCCTCGATCGTGGCGGCGAAGGCGCCCGCCCCACCGTCGTCCAGGTCGTCGCGAGCAACCGCGGTGACGACGGCGAAGTCGAGGCCCATGCGCTCGACGGCCTCGGCCACCCGTTCGGGCTCGGAGGGGTCGAGCGGCTCGGGGTGGCGGGTGTCGACCAGGCAGAAGCCGCAGGCTCGGGTGCACCGCTCGCCGTTGATCATGAACGTGGCCGTGCCGTCCGCCCAGCACTCGAAGATGTTGGGGCAACCCGCCTCCTCGCACACGGTGACGAGGTCGAGCGAGCGCAGGGTCCGCCCCAGCCCGGTGTACTCGTCGCCCAGGTGGGCCGGGATGCGCAGCCACTCGGGCTTGCGCTCGGAGAGGGCGATGCCCCCCACCACGCCCGCGTCGCGCCGGCGACGCTCGAGGCGCACCGACGTGCCGCCGCCGGCGGCCGCGGCGCGGGCGCCGTCCCGGGTGAAGGCGGCGACGTCGTCGGGCGCGACCTTCCAGGCCACGTCCTGGCGCTCCCAGTCGCCGTCGGGCGCCCACCGCGCGGCCGCGCGAGCGGCGACGGCGTCGACCACGTCGCGCATCGCCACGTCGACACCCTCGGCCGCCAGCGAGGTGACCCCCTTGTCGGGGATCCCGCAGGGGACGATGTGGCCGAAGTACGCGAGGTCGGGGGCGACGTTGAGGGCGAAGCCGTGCATGGTGCGCCCCCGGGTGAGGCGCACGCCGATGGCGGCGATCTTGCGGGGCTCGTCGGTGCCCACCCCCACCCACACGCCGGGGTAGTCGGGCAGGCGCCCGGCGCCCGGCAGGCCGACGTCGGCGAGCACGTCGATCACGAGCTGCTCGACCGAGCGCACGTACGCGACGGTGTCGGCCATGGGCGCCGCACCCTCGCCGTCGCCGACGCGGTCCGTGGCCTTGTCGGGCAGCGACAGCACGGGATAGCCCACGAGCTGACCGGGACCGTGGTAGGTGATGTCGCCGCCGCGGTCCGAGCGCACCAACTCGGCCCCCACGGCAGCCGGGTCGACGAGCAGGTGGTCGAGCTCGCCCCGACGGCCCAGCGTGAAGACGTGGGGGTGCTCGAGCAGGAGCAGGTGGTCGTCGACGGACCGCTCGAACAGCGCGTGCTGGAGGGCGTGGGCGTCCTGGTAGCGGACGCTTCCCAGCCAGCGGGCGCGGAGGGTCACGGTCGCGCCGGCCCGGCCCCCGGGCTCACAGCTCGGCGACCCAGTCGCGGGTCTCGAGGAGCTCGCGCAGCCGGTCGAGGAAGGCGGCCACGTAGGCGCCGTCGAAGGCCCGGTGGTCCCACGCCAGGGCCAGCACGCCCACCGAGTGGATGGCGATCGCCTCGCCGCCGTCGGCGTCGCTGACCACCACCGGCTTGCGGTGCACCCCGTCGGTGGAGAGGATCGCCACCTGGGGCTGGTTGATGACCGGGAACTGCATCATCGTGCCGTAGCGGCCCGGGTTCGTGATGGTGAAGGTGCCGTCGGCGATGTCGTCCGCGGACAGCTGCTTGCTGCGGGCCCGCGAGGCGAGGTCGTGGATCTCCCGGGCCAGCGCGGTGAGCCGCTTCGCGTCGGCGTCGTGGACCACGGGGGCGAGCAGGCCCTCGAAGTCGAGGTCGACGGCGTAGGCCAGGTTGACCCGACCGTGCACGACGAGCTCGCCGTCGCCCACCGACGCGTTGAGGTGGGGGAACTCTTCGATGGCGTCGACCACGGCGCGCGAGATGAACGGCAGGTAGGTGAGGCTGAAGCCCTCGGTCTCCTTGAAGGCGGGGCCGTGCTCGCGGCGCACCCGCTCGATGGCCTCGAAGTCCACCTCGACCGCGGTGAGCACGTGGGGCGAGGTGGCCTTGGACCGGACCATGTGCTCGCCGGTGCGCAGCCGGATGCGGTTGAGCTTCTCGACGCGGTCCTGGCGTGGGCTGGCGGAGCGCACCGGCGGCTCGGACCGGGCCGGGGCGGCGGTGGCGGGCGCCGGTGCGGGGGACGCGCCCGACGCGCTGTCCCGCTGCTCGCCGATGGCGGACTCGACGTCGCTGCGGGTGATGCGACCACCGATGCCGGTGCCCGTGATGGACGCGGCGTCGAGGCCGTGCTCGTCGATGAGGCGCCGGACCAGGGGCGACAGGAGCTTGGGCGGGCCGGAGGCGTCGGGCGCCGGTTCGGGCGCCGACTCGGCCGACGGCGCGGGCGCGGGAGCGGGCGGAGGAGCCGCCGGCTCGGCCTCCGGGGCCGGTGAGGCCGGGGCCTCCCCGGCGGGTGCCTCCTGCGCCGACGCGTCGTCGCCCGATGCCTCCTCGGCCGGGGCCTCCTCGCCCGACGGGGCGGCGCCGTCTCCCGACGGCGGCTCGTCGCTGAGGACCGCGAGGCGGGTGCCCACGTCGACGGTCTCGCCCTCGGGGACGAGGATCTCGGCGAGGTAGCCGCCCGCCGGCGACGGCACCTCCGAGTCGACCTTGTCGGTCGACACCTCGAACAGGACCTCGTCCTGGGCCACCTCCTCCCCGACGGCCTTGAACCACTTGGTGATCGTCCCTTCGGTCACCGTCTCGCCCAACTGGGGCATCTCCACGTCAGCCACGGGGGCTCCTCTCGGTCGGATCCAGGGTGGACCCCGCCGCCACCCGGTGCTGGTGCGCCCCTCGATCGGCGGTCGCGGCCCGGCCCGAGCGCGGTGCCTCGGCCTCAGCCATGCAGGGACCGCCCCGTGAGGGACATGATCGTCTCGCCGAACAGCTCGCTCATGGTCGGGTGGGGTTGGATGAAGCGGCCCACCTCGGCGGCGGTCGCCTCCCAGTTGACCGCCAGGTAGCCCTGACCGAGCTGCTCGGTCACCCAGGGGCCCACCATGTGCACGCCGAGGATGCGCCCGCCGGTGCCGTCACCCTGCTTCTCGGCGATCACCTTCACGAGGCCCTCGGTCTCGCCCACGATCATGGCCCGGCCGTTGCCGGTGAAGCGGTGCTTGGAGGTGACCACGTCGAAGCCGGCCTCCTTGGCCGCCGACTCCGAGTAGCCCGCGAAGGCCACCTCGGGATGGCAGTAGATGCACCAGGGCACGGCGGCGTAGTCCACGCCGATCGGCTCCTCGCCGAGGATCGCGTCGATGGCGACGATGCCCTCGGCGAAGCCCACGTGGGCCAGGGCGGGCGTGGCCACCAGGTCGCCGATCGCCCACACGCCCGGCTCGGCGGTGCGGCAGGCCTCGTCGACGACCACGAAGCCCCGGTCGTCCACCTCCACCGCGGTGCCCTCGAGGCCGAGGCTCTCCGACAGCGGGCGTCGGCCGACCGACACGACGACGAGGTCGACCTCGAGGGACTCGCCGTCGCCGAACGAGACGGTGGTGCCGCCCTCGCCGCGGTCGTGGCCGGTCACCGCCACGCCGGTGCGCACGTCGATGCCCCGCTTCTTGAACGAGCGCAGGACCACCTTCGTGACGTCCTCGTCGCAGCCGGGCAGGATCTTGGGGAGCGCCTCCAGCACGGTGACGTCCGTACCCAGATCGGACATCATCGAGGCGAACTCGCACCCGATGGCCCCGCCCCCGATGACCGCGGCCCGGTCGGGCAGCCGGTCGAGGGCCAACAGCTCGTCGGAGGTGACGACCACCTCGCCGTCCACGTCGAAGCCGGGGATCGTGCGCGTGGCCGACCCCGACGCCAGGATGACGGCGTCGCCGCGCAGGGTGACGTCGCCCGACTCCCCGCCGGCGACACGGACCTCACGGTCGGCGTGGAGCGTGCCGGTGCCGTGGAAGGTCGTGACCTTCCGCCCCTTGAGCAGCCCTTCGAGGCCCTTGGTGAGCTGGTCGACCACCTTCTGCTTGCGGGCCTGGGTGGCCGAGAAGTCGAGGGTGGGCTCGGACGTGGTGATCCCGAACTCGGCCGAGCCCTCGACGGTGCGGAGCACCGAGGCGGTCTCGAGCAGCTCCTTGGCCGGGATGCACCCCCGGTGCAGGCAGGTGCCGCCCACCTTGTCCCGCTCCACCATCGCGATGTTCAGGCCCAGGCCGGCGCCGTACAGGGCGGCGGCGTACCCCCCCGGTCCCCCGCCGATGATGACCACGTCGAACTGCTCGGGCTGATCGGCCATGGAGCCGACTCTACCGACGGCGCTGCCGAGTCGCCCTCCCCCGCCGGGCCGGGCCGGGGGTCCCGGGTGGCCCGCCGGTAGGCTCTGCGCCGGTGAAGACCAAGACCCTCATCATCGCCGCGCTGCTCTGCGGCGTCGCCATCCTCGTGGCCTTCACCGTCCAGGTCATGCTGGCGCTGTAGCGCCACCCCTTCCCAGGAGCCCTTCCATGCGTGACGCCGTCGGCGGCGTGCAGTCCGTCCTCGTCCTCGGAGGCACCTCCGAGATCGCCCTCGCCACCGTGCGCCGGATGGTCGACCAGGGCTGTCGGACGGTCCTGTTGGCGGCCCGCAACCCCGACGACTGCCTGGCCGCGGCGGCCGCGGTGCGCGAGGCCGGCGCCACCACGGTCGACACGCTCGCGTTCGACGCGCTCGACACCGCCTCCCACGGCACCGTGATCGACGAGGCCTTCACGAGGCACGGCGACCTCGACGTCGTGCTGCTGGCGTTCGGCGTGCTCGGCGACCAGGCCGAGTTCGAGGCGGACCCCGCAAAGGCCGTCGCCGCGGTCCAGGTGAACTACGTCGGGGCCGTCTCGGCAGGCCTCCACGTGGCCCGCAACCTCCGGCGCCAGGGCCACGGCACGCTCGTGGTGCTGTCGTCGGTGGCGGGCGAGCGGGTGCGCAAGACCAACTTCGTCTACGGCTCGTCCAAGGCGGGCCTCGACGGGTTCGCCCAGGGCCTCGGCGACTCGCTGGTCGGCACGGGGGCCTCGGTCCTGGTCGTGCGCCCCGGGTTCGTGCACACCCGCATGACCGAGGGCATGGAGCCGGCGCCGCTCTCCACCACCCCCGAGGTGGTCGCCGAGGCCGTCACCGACGGCCTGGCCAAGGGCCAGGCCGTCGTCTGGGCGCCGGCCCCGCTGCGGCTGGTCATGTCGGGGCTGCGTCACCTCCCCCGCCCGCTCTGGCGCAAGGCCTCCGAGCGGGGCTGACGCCCCGGTCGCGGCGCGAGGGCCGGCCCCCGGGCCACCGGTACTCTCGCCGCATGGGCGAGGGGCACCGCTGGGCCGAGCTCTGCGGGCCCGCACGGCTGCTGCTGCTGGGCGCGGTCGCGGTCGTCACCGCGCCGGCGGTGGTCGGCGCGGTGACCCTGCTCGACAACGGATGGGTGCCCTTCGGGGACGAGGCCGCCCTCGGGGTGCGCTCGCTCGACGTGCTGACGTCCCGGTCGCCGCTGCTTGGGATGCCCGCGAGCGCGCTCGTCGGCGACGAGCTCCCCCACCACCCCGGGCCCCTGCTCTTCTGGTTCGACGCGCCGTTCGTCCGGGTCCTCGGCCTGCGCGTCGGCCTCGTGGTCGCCGTCGCGACGATGAACGTCGTGGCGGCCGCGGCGATCGTGTGGCTGACGTTCCGGCGCAAGGGGGTGGGAACCGCGGTCGGCGCCGCCGTGGCGGTGACCGCCTTCGTGGCCTCGATGTTCGGTGCCACCGGCATCGTGCGGCCCCTGAACGCGGTCGCGGTGCTGCTCCCGCTGCTGCTCGTGCTGTTCGTGGCGTGGTGGGTGGCCGAGGGCGAGCGGCGGCTGGTTCCCCTGCTCGTCGTCGTCGGCAGCCTCGTCGTCCAGGCGTACCTGCCCCTGGCGCCCACCGTCCTGGCCGCCGTCGCGGTCGCAGCGGTGGGTGCGTCGCGCGCCGAGCCCCGGCCACGCTGGCGGGCCGGGGCGACGAGGCCCGGCCCGACGACGGCGCCCGGGCACCTCGACCCGCTGTGGTCGGCGCAGATCGCCTTCACGCTCGTGCTGGTCGTCGCCCTGGTGATCGCCCACGACCGCGCCGAGGTGGCGCTCGCGGCCCTCGCCGTCGTCACCGCGACCGTGGTGGCGGCGTCCGCGCCGGGGCACCGGGCCCGCCTGCGCGAGGCCCTCCGGCCGCTCGTGGCCTCGCCGACCCGGCGCGCCACCCTGGCGGCGCTGGCGCTGTGCTGGACCGTGCCGGCGCTCGAGGCCCTGGTCAACGGTGGCGGCAACGTGCGCGACCTCACTGCGCAGCTCAGCGCCTCGGTGCCGGTCGAGGGAACCGGGTACGCCACCGACACCGCGGCGACGCTGCTCGGCGTCCCACCCCTCGTGGCCGGGCACCTCCCCACCGCGGGGTTCGAGGAGTCGCTCTCGCTCGTGACCGTCCTCGTCGGGCTCGCCTGGGCCGCGCTGCTCGTCGCCGCCGTCCGGCGGGGCGACCGGGACACGGTCGCGCTCCTGGCCGTCGCCGGTGCCGTCGTCGCGGCGGGCGCGGTCGCCGCGTCGCGCACGCCCGTCGGAGACGGGTGGATCCCGGTGCGCTGGAACCGGATGCTCGTGGTCAACGCCTTCTTCTGGTTCGCGCTTCTCCGCAGCGCGGCGCGCGCGGTGGTGCGGTCCGCCCGCGTCGGCGCCCCGCCGCGGTGGTCCTACGCCGCCACCGCCGTCGCCCTGGCGCTCGCGCTGCTCGTGTGGGATCCGCCGCTGCTGCTGCGCGACGAGAACTACGAGCCCTGGATCCGCGACGAGGTCGACCCCATCGCCACCGCGCTCGTCGACGGACCGCTCACCGGGGACGGGCGGGCGCTCGTCACCATGGCGGGCGGAACGGCGTACTGGGAGCTCGCCAACGCGGTCGCGGCCGAGCTCGAGGTGCGCGGCCAGCCCACCGCCACCGAGGTGCTCGAGCACTACTACGGGCCGGCCCGGGACGGCCGACGCGTCGACGTCGGGGCCGTCGTGCACGTGCTGCCCGCGGCGGCCTCGCACCCCCCGGAGGGCGCCCACCTCGTCAGCCGGCGGCTGCCCCCGGGCTGGGACGAGGCCGAGGCCCGCACCCTGGCCGCGGACGTGGCCGCGCTCGTCGAGCGCGAGGGCGGCCTGGAGCTGTCCGCCGCGGGCGCCCGACAGCTGCCGCAGTACCTCTACGGCTCCGTCGACGGGGCGTGCGATCCGGCGCGCGCCGATCCCGGGCCCTGCGTGGGGGCCGAGGCCTACGTCGCCGACCCCGACCGCCTGCTCGCGCTCGACCCCCTCGTGGTCCCGCTCCTCTACCGCGACGCCATGGTGGCCGCACCGGCGCTGCCCGCGCCCCTCGACGCGTCGCTCCGCTCGCTCCTGGCCCAGGTGCCCGTCGACGTGTACGTCGGCCCCGCGACCGCGGCCGGTGAGCGCCCGCGCCCACCGGCGTAGACTCCGGGCGTGAGTGACGCGCCCACCCGGGTGGTGATCGTCGGCCAGGGGTACGTGGGGCTGCCCGTGGCGATGCGGGCCTGCGAAGTGGGCCACGACGTGGTCGGCTTCGACGTGGACGACCGGCGGGTCAAGCGCCTCGGCGCCGGCGAGTCCATGGTGGAGGACGTCAGCGACGAGCAGTTGGCCGCCGCCCTGGAGAGCGGGCGGTACCGGCCCACCACCGACGCCGCCGACCTCGCCGGGTTCGACGTCGCCGTCATCTCGGTGCCCACCCCCCTCAACGAGGGCAACCCCGACCTGTCCTACATCGAGGCGGCCGCCCACACGCTCGCCGCCCACCTGCGTCGCGGCGCCACCGTGGTGCTCGAGTCGACCACGTACCCGGGCACCACCGAGGAGCTCGTCGGGCCCATCCTCGAGGCGGGCTCGGAGCTCGTGGCCGGCCCCGACTTCCACCTCGGCTACAGCCCGGAGCGCATCGACCCCGGCAACCGGGAGTGGACCTTCGTCAACACCCCCAAGGTGGTCTCGGGGGTCGACGAGGCGTCGTTGGCCGCGATCCGCGCCTTCTACGACACGCTCGTCGAGCGCACCGTCCCGGTGTCGACCCCCCGCGAGGCCGAGCTCACCAAGCTGCTCGAGAACACGTTCCGCCACGTCAACATCGCGCTCATCAACGAGCTCGCGATGTTCGCCAACGACCTCGGGATCGACGTGTGGGAGGCCGTCGACGCGGCCTCGACCAAGCCGTTCGGGTACCTGCGCTTCACGCCCGGGCCGGGCGTGGGCGGGCACTGCCTGCCGATCGACCCGTCCTACCTCTCCTGGCGCGTCCGCAGCACCCTGGGCCACGCGTTCCGCTTCGTCGAGCTCGCCAACGACGTCAACGACCACATGCCGGACTACGTCGTGCGCCGCCTCGTCGTCGCGCTCAACGAGCGGGGGCTCGCCATGAAGGGCCGGCGGGTGCTGCTGCTCGGGCTGGCGTACAAGCGCAACACCGGCGACGCGCGGGAGTCGCCGTCGGCCACGGTCGCCCGGCTCCTGCTCGACCTGGGTGCCGACGTGCGCGCCGCCGACCCCCACGTGCCCGACGGGCTCGTCGACCTGCCCGTCACCCGGGTCGAGGCCACCCGCGAGGAGATCGCCGCGGCCGACGTCGTCGTCCTGCTCGCGGACCACGACGCGTTCGACCTGGACCTCGTCGCCGGCCACGCCCGGTACGTCCTCGACACCCGACACCGGCTGCAGGGCCCGAACGTCGAGCACCTCTGAACCGGGACCGGCCCCCGGCCGGGATCGCAGCGGCCCCGGGCACCCCCCGTACACTCGTGCCGTGGCACAACCGGAGACGCACGCGCGCGCCGCGGACCCGCCCTCGCCGGCGCCGGCCCGACCGTCGATGTCGCTCGCGCGCGGGCTCGTCAAGACGGCCCGACCGGTGCAGTGGTCGAAGAACGTGCTCGTCTTCGCGGCGCCCGGCGCCGCGGGGGTCCTGGACAACGCCGAGGCCCTGGGCGACTCCCTGGTCGCGTTCGTGGCGTTCTGCCTCGCCGCGTCGGGCACCTACTTCCTCAACGACACCCGGGACCGCGTGGCCGACGCCCAGCACCCCACGAAGTGCCGGCGGCCGATCGCCGCGGGCGTCGTGTCGCCCACGCTCGGGTACGTGATGGGGTTCGGCCTGATCGCCGCCGGCGTGCTCGTCGGGTTCGTCCCCCACTGGCAGCTGGCCGTCACGGTGGGGGCCTACGTCGCGCTCACCACGAGCTACAGCTACTGGCTCAAGCACGTCCCGGTGGTCGACCTGGTGGCCATCGCCGCCGGCTTCGTGCTGCGGGCCATCGGCGGCGCCACGGCCACCGGCGTCCCCATCTCCAACTGGTTCTTCATCGTCGCGTCCTTCGGGTCGCTGTTCATCGTGGCCGGCAAGCGCAGCGGCGAGATGGGTGAGCTCGCCGGCGATGCCGGCAGCATCCGCCCCACCCTCGAGGTGTACACCGCCTCGTACCTGGCGTACCTGCGGGCCGTGTCCTCGGGGGTCATGCTGGTGGCCTACTGCCTCTGGTCGTTCGAGAAGGCCGACCTCGCCACCACGGCCGGCCTGCCGTGGTACCAGCTCTCGATCGTGCCGTTCGCGGTGGCGATCCTGCGCTACGCGATGCTGCTCGACCTCGGGCACGGCTCGACCCCCGAGGAGATCGCGCTCCACGACCGACCGTTCCAGATCGCCATCGCGGTGTGGCTGGTGATCTTCGGCTGCGGCATCTACCTGCTGTGAGCGCGCGCCGACCGGATCCGGGCCACCGCCGGCGCGGGGACGGCTGCTGATGGAGACCCCCGCCACCACCGAGGTGCTCGCCGGGTGGGGCGGCACCGCACCGTCGGCGGCCGGCGTCGTGCGCCCGACCTCGGTCGACGAGCTCGCCGGCGCGCTCGACGATCCGCCCGAGCGCGGGGTCATCGCCCGTGGGCTCGGGCGGTGCTACGGCGACGAGGCCCAGAACGCCGGCGGCCGCGTGGTCGACACCACCGCGGTCAGCGGCATCGTCGACCTCGACCTCCGACAGGGCGTGTGCACCGCCGCGGCGGGCACGAGCCTCGAGGACCTCATGCGCTGGCTCGTCCCGCTGGGCTGGTTCGTGCCCGTCACCCCCGGGACGCGCTTCGTCACGGTCGGCGGCGCCATCGCCAACGACATCCACGGCAAGAACCACCACAAGGGGGGCTCGTGGTGCAACCACGTCTCGGCCCTCACCCTGCGCCTCCCGGGCGGCGACACGGTGCGGGTCACCCCCGACTCCGACCCCGACCTGTTCTGGGCCACCGCGGGTGGGCTCGGCCTCACCGGGATCATCCTCGACGCGACGTTCGACCTGCACCCGATCGAGACCAGCCGCCTGCTGGTCGACACCGACCGCACGCCCGACCTCGACGCCACGCTGGCGCTCATGGACGAGAGCGACGACGAGTACCCGTACTCGGTGGCGTGGATCGACCTGATGAAGACCGGGGCGGGCATGGGCCGCTCGATCCTCGGGCGGGGCGCGTTCGCTCCCCTCGACGCCCTGCCGGCGAAGGACCGCACTCCCGGCCGGGCCCGGGCGTTCTCCCCGAGCACGCGCGCCACCTTCCCGCCCCTGGCCCCGAACGGGCTGATCAACCCGCTCACGGTGACCGCGTTCAACGAGCTGTGGTACCGCAAGGCGCCGAAACGGCGGCGCGGCGAGCTGCAGACCATCACCACCTTCTTCCACCCGCTCGACATGGTCGAGCGGTGGAACCGGGTCTACGGCCCGGTGGGCTTCCTCCAGTGGCAGTTCGTGGTGCCCTTCGGCGAGGAGCAGACGCTGCGCCGCATCATCTCGGCGCTCTGCGACGAGGGGTGCACCTCGTTCCTCGCCGTGCTCAAGCGGTTCGGCGCCGCCAACCCGGGGCCCCTCTCGTTCCCCCTGCCGGGCTGGACGCTCGCCCTCGACATCCCCGCCGGCCCCTCCTCGCTGGCCCGGCTCATCGACCGGCTCGACGACGAGGTGGTGGCCGCGGGCGGGCGCCTCTACCTGGCGAAGGACAGCCGGGTCCGGCCCGAGCTCCTCGAGGCCATGTACCCGCGCCTCGACGAGTGGCGGGCGGTGCGCGCCCGCGTCGACCCCGACGGAGTCCTGCGGTCCGACCTGGCTCGCCGGCTGGGGCTGTGAGCCGCCTGCGGGCGGCGGCGCGCGACGTGCGCGCCCTCGGGGTCGGTGCCCCCCTCCGGGTCGCCTACGACGGCTCCAAGTCCCTCGGCGGCCACCGCCTCGTGTTCGAGGCCGCCCTCCGGCGGGTGCCGCCCGACGCCCTCTCGGGCCCCGTCTACCGGCTACCCGCCCCCGGCGAACCGGCCTCGGCCCGGGCCCGCGCCGAGGCCGCCGCCATCGCGGCCGGGCGGGTCACCCTCTTCGGGTACCGGGTCGAGGTCGGCCCCGAGCCCGACTGGCACGCGTCGTACGACCCCGCCGCGCCCGGGGTGCGCTGGCCCGAGGAGCCCTGGTGGCAGATCGACGTCCGGCTGGCCGGGCGCCTCGCCGACATCAAGTGGGTCTGGGAGCTGGGGCGCCACCGCCACCTCGTCGTGCTCGCCCGCGCCCTGGCCACCGCCGACCCCGACCCCCGGTGGGCCGCGACCCTCGACGCCCACCTGCGCAGCTGGCTCCGGCACAGCCCGCTCGAGCAGGGCGTCCACTGGGCCTCGAACCTCGAGGTGGCGCTGCGGGCGATGGCGTGGCTCGAGATCCTCGCGTGGGCCGGCCACCACCTCACCCCCGAGGTGCGGGCCGGGGTCGACGCGCACCTCTTCCACAGCGGCAACCACCTGCTGCTCGAGCTGCCGTACACCGTCAGCACGATGCGCAACAACCACCTGCTCGGCGACGCCGTCGGGCTCGTGACGCTGTCCCGGGCGTTCCCCGACGAGCCCGCCGCCCAGCGCTGGGGCCGGGTGGGAGAGCGCCTCCTGTTGGCCCAGCTCGACCGGGAGGTGCGACCCGACGGATCCATGGTCGAGGACTCGGTCTCCTACCACCGGTTCGTGGTCGAGCTGCTGGCCCGACGGGCCCTGCTCGGCGACGCCCCACCCGCCGTGCTCGCGGCCCTGCACCGCAGCGCCCGCTTCCTCGACCGGCTCGGCGTGCACGAGGGGCCCGTGCCCCACCACGGCGACTGGGACGAGGGCCGGGCCCTCGCGGCGTGTGGCGACCCGCTCGACCTCGCCGGCTCCGCGCGGCTCGCGCTCGCCCTCTGCGGGGACGGGGCCCCGGACGCCTGGCGCGACGAGCACGACGAGCTCGCCTGGTACGCGCCGCCGGGCGAGCCCGCCGCGGGCGAGCCCGCCCAGCGCGACGGCCACAGCATCGGGGGCGGGCTGGCCCGGGCCGCCCGGGGCGACCTCGTCGTGTGGCTCAAGGCCGGGGGCGGGCCCTGGCACGGCCACGCCGACCACACCACCGTCGCGGTCCGCCTCGGCGACGAGTGGCTCGTGGGCGACCCCGGCACCGGCAACTACAACGGGCGCGACGAGAGCCGCTCGCTGTTGCGCTCGTCGGCGGCCCACGCCGTCGTGACGCTCGAGGGCGAGGACCAGCTCGTCCCCCACCGGGCGTTCCGGTGGGCACACACCGCGACGGGCCGCGTCGGCCCGCCCCTCGAGCTCCCCGGCGCCACGGTGCTGTGGGGGGCGCACGACGCGTACCGCCGCCTCCGGCCCCGACGCCGCGTCGTGCGGGCCGTCGTCGTGGCCGACGACGGCAGCGGCATCGTGGTGGCCGACTGGGTCGAGGGCCCGCCGGGCCCCGAGTGGAGCTCACGCTGCCCCTCGCACCGGGCACGTCGGGGAGGGCGAGGGCCTGCTCACCACGGCGGGCGGGGCCCGGCCGCTGGGGCCTGCTCACCGAGGGCGCCCGGTGGACCTGGCCGACGGGCCGTGGAGCTCACCTACGGGTCCGTCGAGACCGCCCGCGTGCTCGTCTCGGGCGCCTGGGAGGCCCGGTGGCGTGGTCGCTCACCGCCGAGACCGGGCGCGCCGCGCTCGGCGACGCCCGCCTCCACGGTGACCTGCTCGATCTCGGAGCGGCCCCTGACCGTGGCGTGGGGCGACGGGGCGGTCGACCTCCGGCGCCACGATCCCGACCGGCCCGGCGCCGCCGCGGCCCGGGTGGTGCTGCGATGACGCAGGCGCGGCCGACCGGGTGCTCGTCCTGAACCACTTCGCCTCGTCGGAGGGGCCAGCCGGGCAGGGACCCGCCACATCGAGCTCTACGGCGCGCTCCCCGGCTGGTCGTGCGAGATCCTGGCCGCGGACCGCAACTACCTCACCCGCCTGCGGCAGCGCTCGTACTGCCTAACCCTCCACGGCCTACCGCACGGTGTGGACGTGGCCGTACGCCGGCAACGGCGCGGCCCGGGTCCTCAACTGGGCCTCGTACGCCGTCACCGCCACCCTCGTCGGGCTGCTCACGCGACGCCCCACGGTGGTCGTGGGATCCACCCCGCACCTGCTCGCTCCCCTCGCGGCCTGGATCGTGGCCCGGCTCCGTCGGGTGCCGTTCGTGCTCGAGGTGCGGGACCTGTGGCCGGAGGTGCTCGTCGAGATGGGCCAGCTCCGGCCCGAATCGGGCCTCTACCGGGTCCTCGCGGCGCTGGCCGGGTGGGTGCTCGGCCGTGCCGACGCCGTCGTCGTGCTCGCCCCCGGCGTCGCCACCGCCCTCGTCGAGCGCGGGGCGGACCCCGACCGGGTCCACCTGGTGTCCAACGGTGCCGACGTGGTCGACCCCCTCCCCGATCGTCACGCCGCCCGCGCCGCGCTCGGCATCGCCGACGACGAGGTCCTCGTGCTGTACGCCGGGGCCCACGGGCCCGCGAACGGGCTCGACCTCGCGCTCGACGCCGCAGCCGACCTCGCGACCGACCACCCCGAGGTGCGCCTGGTCCTCGTGGGCGACGGCCCCTCGAAGGCCGGCCTCGTCGAGCGGTGCCGTCGTGAGGGGCTGACCAACGTGGTGTTCGCGGACGCCCGCCCCAAGTCCGAGATGCCCGCCGCCCTCAGGGCCGCCGACGTGGGGCTGCACGTGCTCGCCGACGTCGGGCTGTTCACCTCGGGGTGAGCCCCAACAAGGTGTTCGACTACCTGGCGGCGGGCCTGCCCGTCCTCACGAACGTCCCCGGGGACGTCGGCGACCTCGTCACCGACGCCGGCGCGGGGATGGCCGTCGCCGCCGGCGATCGCCGACGGCCTGCGGGCGCTGCTCGCGGCGCCGGCGGCCGACCGGGCGCGATGGGCGAGCGGGGTCGCGCCTCATCCGGCGCAGTACACGGTCGCGCCGCGGGCGGCCAGGCTCGAGCACGCCCTCCGCCGGGCCCAGGGCGCCCGATGACCCTCAAGCGCGCCCTCGACGTGGTGGTCAGCGCCCTGGTGCTGCTCGTGGTCGCGCTGCCGATGGCGGCCATCGCGGTCGCGATCCGCCTCACGATGGGCCGACCGGTGCTCTTCCGCCAGACGCGGCCCGGACGGGACGAGGCGCTCTTCACCCTCTGCAAGTTCCGCACCATGCGGGCGCCCCGGCCCGGCGAGGAGGCCCTCGCCACCGATGCCGAGCGGCTCACCCGGCTCGGCCGGTGGCTCCGCCGCACCAGCCTCGACGAGCTGCCGACGCTCTGGAACGTGCTGCGGGGCGACATGTCGCTCGTCGGGCCCCGGCCCCTGCTCGAGGCCTACCTGCCCCGCTACTCCGCTGAGCAGCGCCGCCGCCACGAGGTGCGGCCCGGGGTCACGGGCCTCGCCCAGGTGCAGGGCCGCAACGACCTGTCGTGGGAGGAGCAGTTGGCCCTCGACGTGTGGTACGTCGACCACCGCTCGTTCACGCTGGACCTGGCCGTCCTCGGCCGCACCCTCTTCGCGGTCGTGAGCGGCACCGGCGTGAGCCAGGAGGGCCGGGCCACGCGCGACGAGTTCCGCGGCTGAGGACGGGCCGAGCCGGGGTCAGCCGCCCGCGGCGGCCTCCCACACCCCGATCAGCTCCCGGGCGTGGTCGTCCCAGCTCAGCGGCCACTCCCACGGCGTGCGGTCGCCCTCGACGACGACCCGCGGGAGCACCTCGGCGAGGGCGTCGACCGCGCCCACCGGCACGTAGGCGAACGGGTGGTCGGTGGCCGTCTCCCGATGGGGCGGGATGTCCGACAGCACGAGCGGGCACCCGAAGCGCCCGCCTCGGCGGGCGTGTGGGGTGGCCTCCAGCGCGGACGTGGCCACCATGGCCAGCGTGGGCCACGAGCCAGCGCAGCACCTGGGGGCGCTCGACCGGGCCGGTGTAGAGCAGGCGGTCGCGCAGGCGGCCGGGACGAGCGCGCGCTGCTCGGCGCAACGGGCCGCGGGCAGGTCGCCCACGAACACGAGCGCCGGGGCCTCGGCCCCTGCGTCGCCGAAGGCCCGGCCCCAGGCCAGGACGAGGTCGTCGAGGCGCTTGTGAGGCGCGTCGTTGGCGAGGGAGAGCAGGTAGTCGAGCCCCGACACGGGGAGGCCGACGGGCGGTTCCTCGCCGTCGACCCACTCGGGGCGCCCGCTCTGGACGACGACGCCCCGCTCACCCAGGGTGGGCACGTCGGCGCGCACCTGCGCCATCATCGCCTCGGACACCGCCACCACCCGGGTGGAGCGCTCGACCGATCGCCGCGCGCCGTGGATGCGCAGCCGCCGGTACCACGCCCGGTTGTGGGGCAGGGCCTGTCCCACGCCGAACAGGTTCGGGTTCTGGATGGTGACGACGGTCGATGACCCAGGCCCGGCAGGATCGGCGCGAGGTTCCCGGGGCAGTGCAGCACCGCACCCCCGTCACCCGACAGGGCAGCCTGACCTGCTCGTACACCAGCCGGCCCCGGGTGCTGCGCACCCCGGACGCGACGACCGGGAGGGCCAGCGCCTCACGCAGCGCGGCGTCGTTCCACGGCGCGACATCACCGTGACGTCGAGGTCGGGGGCCACCCGCTCGACGCCGCGCAGTTGGCGCGACACGTACGAGAGCCCCCCGCCGAGGCGGATGGCGGTGGCGTCCACGACGACGCGCAGGTCGCTCACCGGTCCGCGCCGCCGCGACCTCGCCACCACTCCAGCGTGGCGGCCAGGCCTCGTCGAGACCCACAGGCTCGACGGCGGGAACAGCCGGCGCAGCCGCGACGGATCGGCCGCCGAGTGCGGGACGTCGCCCGCCGCGGCGGTGCGTGCCGGCGCTCGATCGGCCGCCCGAGGAGCGCCTCGAGCCGGCCGAGGAGGTCGAGCAGGTCGCTCCGGGTCCCAGGCGAGGTTGACCGGCCCCGGGTCGTGGACCCGCCGGGCGACCGTCGGCCAGCACCGCGGTGACGGTGTCGACGAAGGTGAAGTCCTCGACTGGGTGCCGTCGCCGTGGATGGTCACCGGAGCGCCCCGAGGCGCCGCGTCGATGAAGGCGGGCACCACCGCGGCGTAGTCGTGGCCGGCCGGCTGCCAGGGGGCCGAACACGTTGAAGAAGCGCAGCACGAGCACGTCGAGGCCGAAGCCGTGGTGGTAGGCGAGGGCGTAGGCCTCGGCGGCCAGCTTGGACGCCGCGTACGGGCTGCGCGGCTGGGGCACGAGGTCCTCGTGCTTGGGCAGCACCGGGTTGGCCCCGTACACCGACGAGGAGGAGGCCACGACCAGGTGCGGGGCCGGGGCGCCTCGGCGGGCCACGCGTCGGGCCCCCTCGAGCACGGCGAGCGTCCCGTCGACGTTGGCCACGTGGGTGGCGACGGGGTCGTCGAGCGAGCGCGGCACCGAGGGGCGGGCGGCCAGGTGCACGACGGCAGCGGCGCCGTCGAGGGCGTCGTCGACCAGGGCCGGGTCGACCACGGTGCCCTCGACCAGCTCGAGGGGGCCCTCCACGCCGGCCAGGTTGTCGCGGTCGCCCGTCGAGAGGTCGTCGACCACGACGACGGCGTGGCCGTCGGCCAGCAGGCGGCGGACGAGGTTGGCCCCGATGAACCCGGCCCCACCGGTGACGACGACCCTCACGGCGCGGCGGCGGCCGCGCGCTCGCGGTGCCAGTCCACCTGCGCAGCCACGCCCTCGCTCAGCCCGACCGCCGGCTCCCACCCGAGCAGCGCCAGGCCCGCTCCGTGGCCCCACCGTGCAGGCCACGTCGCCAGGCGCGACGCGTGGCGCTCCACCTCCACCGGCCGGCCCACCAGGGCGCCGACGAGTCGATCAGCTCGGCGAGGGCCACGTCAGACCTCCGGCCACGTTGACGACCGTGCCCGGCTCGAGGTCGGCCGTGGCCGCAGCCACGGTGGCCGCCACGACGTCCTGCACGAAGGTCAGCTCCGTCGCTGCGAGCCGTCGCCGTAGAGCGGGAACGCGGTGCCCGCCAGGCCGTGCTCGACGAGGCGGTGCAGCGCCATGTCCGGGCGCTGGCGGGGGCCGTACACCGTGAAGTAGCGCAGCGACACCGTCGGCACCCGTGGTTGGCGCCGTAGAGGCTGCAGAGGTGCTCGCCGGCCAGCTTGTGACGCCGTACGGGCTGTGGGGCGCGGGCAGGTCGGCCTCGGCGGTCGGGTAGTGGGTGGCCTGCCCGTACACCGACGAGCTGGATGCGTAGACGACCCGGCCGACCGGCCGCTCGCGGCAGGCCTCGAGCACGCTGGGTGGCGAGCACGTTGTGGTGCAGGTAGTCCGCAGGCCCCCGCCCACGAGCCGCACGCCGGCCTGCGCGGCCAGGTGGAACACCACGTCCACCCTGTCGAGGAGGCCCACGAGGTCGGCCCCGGCGAGGTCGGCCTCGACGAGCTCGAAGCCGGCGGCGGTGGGCGCCGGCGAGGTTGGCCCGCTTGTCGGCCGGGTCGTAGAACGGCACGAAGGCGTCGACCCCGCGCACCTGGTGCCCACCGGCCAGCAGCGCGTCGACCAGCGTGGAGCCGACGAACCCGGCCGCGCCGGTGACCAGGGCCTGCATCCCCCCATTCTGGCAGAGTCCTCCCGCCGCCAACGACAGGGCCGGCGATCGGGGCGTCAGCGGGGCAGCGGGCGGGCGGGGACCCTGGCAGCGACGATGCCGCCGGCAGGTCGGCGACCACGACCGCGCCCGCGCCCACCACCGTGGCGGCCCTGATCGGCGCCCGGGGCGGGCCACCACGCCCACGCCCAGGTCGGCCCCGTCGCCCACCGTGACGTTGCCGGCCAGGTGGCTGCCAGGCCCCACCGTGGCGAAGTCGCCGACCATCACGTCGTGGCTCAGGGTGGCGCCCACGTTGACGATCGTGTGGCGCCCGACCGACACGTTGGTGGTGAGCACCGCGCCCACGTAGGCCTCGCCCAGCTCGACCTGGCTCCCGAGCACCGCAGTGGGGTGCACCAGCGTGGCGGGCCGGCGATCGGCGGCGGCCCGACCGTCGACGGCGCGTCGCACGGTGGCGTCGCCGATCCCGATGACGTAGTCGGCGTCGAGGCGCTCGAGCTCCTCGACCGGGCCGAGCACCCGCTCACCGCGGTCCGCCAGCAGGGACGCGCTGCGGTCGTCGTCGGCGAGGAAGCCGAGGAAGGACCACACCGGGGTGACGGCGTTGAGGGCCTCGACCGTGTCGAGCGCCTCCCGGCCCTGCCCGCCGGCCCCGACGATGACGAGGGCCCGCGGCGGGGCCATCGCGTCAGATGCCGTAGAGCGCCCGGCAGTTGCCGCCCGCGATCAGCTGCTGCTGGTCCTCGGGCAGCGGCGCGATCGTGTCGGCCAGCTCCTTCGTGATGCCGGGGATCTTGGAGTCGGGGTGGGGGTAGTCGGTGGCCCAGACGATGCGATCGGCACCGACGTAGTCCGAGGCGGCGGTGAACGGGATGGTGGACTCGTCGGCGTCGAACGAGATCCAGCACTGGCGCCGGAAGTACTCGGACGGGTCCTTGTCCAGCCACGGGATGTCGAACCCGTACATGTGGAAGTGGTGGTCCATGCGCTCGAGCCACGGCACGACCCAGCCGCCGTTGGTCTCGAGGAACACGACCTTCAGCTCGGGGAAGCGCTTGCACACGCCGCCGGCGAGGAAGAACGTCATGGCCGACATCATGTCGACGGGGTTGCCGATCATCTGGCTGAAGAAGATGTTGTCGACGTTGATGTCGGCGTCCTCCTGGACGGGGATCTCCGACGTCTTCATCCGGTGCAGGCGCAGGCCCTGCACCGCGCCCGGCAGGTCGGCCGACATCAGCGGGTGCAGCCCGACGGGCAGGCCGTGCTCGGACGCGGCCCGCCAGATGGGGTCGTAGACCTCGTCCATGAACGGCTTCCAGTCGACCGCCGGGTTGGGACGCACCTGCACGCCGACGATCTCGGGGCGCTTGCCGACGCGCTCGATCTCGGCGGCGGCGGCCTCGGGGTCGCGGTGGGGCAGGACGGCCACGCCGTGCAGGCGGCCGTCGCTGTCGCGCACGTGCTCGGTCAGCCAGTCGTTGTACGCCTGGCACTGCGCCACCACGACGTCGAGCGGGTGCTGGCTCTGGAACGAGAGCAGGAACGTCGGGTAGAGGACCGAGAGCTCGATGTCGTCCGAGCTCATGTCGGCCATGCGCATCTGGGCGTCCCAGCCGCCCGAGCGCATGTCGGAGTACCGCAGCTCGCCCCGGTGCGCCGCCTCGCGCTCCTCGGCGGGCAGGCCGCCCGCCGCGGCGAACGCGAACACGTCCGCCTCGATGCGGCGGTCGCCGACCACCACCCAGTCCTTGCCCTCGTCGTCGGTCTCGACGTGGAAGACCTTGTCCTCGTAGCCCTTGGGAGCGAACTTGGGCAGGTCGTGCGGCGGCTCGATGATGTGGCCGTCGGCGTCCATGAACTGCAGGTCAGCCATTGTCGGTTCCTTTGTCGGTGGGGAGGGGCGTCGATCGGGACGGGCGTCGATGGGGTGCGGTCAGCCGTCGGCCGGCGCGGGCTTCGAGCCGCTGGCGGCGTCGAGGATCTTCTGGGCCTTCTCGAGCAGCGACATCAGGCTCACCGGCTCGGCCGGGGCGTCGAACGGCTTGCCCGAGGCCCGGGGGGTGACGTCGACGTGGGTGGCCTCGGCCCGCAGCGCGCCGGCCGTGCAGGCCTCCGGGGGCCGGTGGGCGAACGGGTCGAACTGGAAGGCCCGACACGCGTTGGCGTGGGTCATCAGGTCGATCTCGGCCTTGGGCACGCCGTCGAGGGACTTGGCCAGCGATTCCGGGGCCGTGGGCCAGGTGGAGTCGCTGTGGGGGTAGTCGTGCTCCCAGCAGATGTTCTCGACGCCGATGCGGTCACGCAGCGCGATGCCGGTGGGGTCGTCGATGAAGCAGGCGAGGAAGTGCTCGCGGAAGATGTCGCTCGGGCGCTTGCCGCCGAAGTCCGAGCCGGTCCACGTGCGGTGGTGCTCGAACACGTAGTCGGCCCGCTCGAGCAGGTAGGGCACCCAGCCGATGCCCCCCTCGGACAGGGCGATGGTGACGGGGAACTCGCGCGGCACCCGGGACCACATCAGGTCGGCGGCGGCGTTGAGCAGCCCGACCGGCTGGAGCGTGATCATCGTGGTGATCGGCGCCTCGAGGGAGGTGATGGTCACCTCGGACGACGAGCCCAGGTGCAGGCAGATGACCGTGCCCTCGTCCGCGCACGCCCGCCAGAACGGGTCCCAGTGGGGGTTGTGGAAGCTGGGCTGGCCCAGCTTCTCGGGGTTCTCCGAGAAGGTGACCGCGTGGCAGCCCATCGCGGCGAGGCGGCGGACCTCGGCGGCCATCAGCTCGGGGTCCCAGAACGGCAGGACGCCGAGGGGGATGAAGCGCCCCGGGTAGGCGCCGCACCAGTCCTCGACGTGCCAGTCGTTGTAGGCCCGCAGCACGGCGAGGCCCAGCTCGGGGTCGTCGGCCTTGGTGAAGACCTGGCCGCAGAACTGGGGGAACGACGGGAAGTTCATCGAGCCCAGGACCCCGCCGGCGTTCATGTCCTCGACCCGGCGGTGGATGTCGTAGGTGCCGGGGCGGATCTCGTCGAAGCTGGTCGGGTCGACGCCGTACTCCTCGGGCGGCCGGCCGGCGACGGCGTTCAGGCCGATGTTGGGGATCTCCTGGCCCTCGAAGACCCAGACGTCGGTGCCGTCCTCTTTGTGCTCGACCCGGGGGGCCCGGTCGGCCCAGCGGGCGGGCAGGCGACCGTGGAACAGGTCGGGCGGCTCGACGCAGTGGTCGTCGACGCTCACGAGGATCAGGTCGTCGGGCGCGACGGCGGGCGACATGGGCCACGATCGTAGCCAGCGGGACGCCGGCGGACGCAGTCGGAGGGCGGCCCGTTCCGCCCGGCGACGAGCGCGCGGGCTCTTCCTCGCCTCCGGCGGCTCGCTCACCTATACTCGGGCGGTCAGCGGTGAAGCGACGGGGCGTCCGGTGGTGCCCCAGGAGGACGGCAGGACATGCGCTACCCCCTTCCCATGCCCTTCGGGTGGTTCCAGGTCGCGTGGCCGGACGAGGTGCCCGCCGGGAAGGCGGTCCCGCTCTACTACTTCGGCCGCCACCTCGTGGCCTGGCGGGGCGAGGAGGGCACGCCGCACCTGATGGACGCGTTCTGCCCCCACCTCGGCAGCCACCTGGGCTACGGCCTCGGCGAGGACGGCAGCCACGGCGGCAACGTCTCGGGCTGCAACCTGGTGTGCCCGCTGCACAACTGGGTGTTCGACGGTGACGGCAACGTCGTCGAGGTGCCCTACAGCGAGCGCCTCAACAAGCGGGCCAAGGTCCGCTCGTACCCCGTCGTCGAGCGCAACGGGGCCATGTTCGCCTGGTACCACCCCACCGACGAGGCTCCCAAGTGGGAGATCCCCGAGGTGCCCGAGCTGAACGACCACCCCGAGTTCACCAAGACCTACCGCAAGCACTACAAGGTCAAGACCCACTGGCAGGAGATCGCCGAGACGGTCGCCGACGCCGCCCACGTGCAACAGCACCTGGTCGAGTTCGAGAAGAACCTCGGCATCGAGCCGGGCACCAGCCCCAAGCCCAAGGTCGAGGAGTACAGCACCACCTTCCCCGACTCCCGCATGCGCTTCTACCAGCCCTTCCCCACGCCGCGCGGCCTGGTCGAGGGCCGGATCGACACCGACAGCTGCGGCCCGGGCCACGCCGTCACCTGGTTCACCGGCCTGGTCGACACCATCACCCTCGGCTGCGCCATCCCCGTCGACCAGGACACCACCGAGCTGCGCATGACCTTCGCCGTGCGCGACCTCGGCGACGAGGCCCTCACCACCTCGGTGGCCGAGGCGTTCGTCGAGGGGATCGCGGGCCAGACCGTCGAGGACGTGCCCATCTGGGAGAACAAGGCCTACGTCGTGAAGCCCGCGCTGTCCGACGCCGACGGCCCCATCATGAAGTTCCGCAAGTGGGCCGCCCAGTTCTACGCCGAGGGCCTCGACCACATCGACCGGGACCAGTACGAGCCGGCCGCTCCGGTCTGATCCCAGCGGCCACCGGCCGGGCCCACCGCTCGGGCCGGCGCCTGCTCCCGACCTCCCGCTACGCCGACCAGCCCTGGTCGACGCGGGCGCACGTCCGCGGCCGGTGGGCGGCGTGCCCCTTCGCCGCCATCGAGGCCGAGGTCCCGCGCCGCGGTGCGATCCTCGACGTCGGCTGCGGCCACGGCTTGCTCTGCCTCGACCTGGCCGAGCGCGCACCGGAGCGCGGGATCGTCGGCGTCGACATCGACGAGGCGAAGCTGGCGTCGGCACGGGCGGCGGCGGCGGTCGCCCCCGCGCTGGACAACGTGTCGTTCCTGCCGGCCACCGCCCTCGCCGCCCAGCGCGGCCCGTTCGCCGCCATCACCGTCGTCGACGTGTTGTACCTGCTCCCGCCCCGGCGCCAGGAGGAGCTCGTGACCTCGCTGGCCGCCCGCCTCGGGCCCCGGGGGCGCCTGCTCGTGAAGGAGATGGCGCCTCGGCCCCGGTGGAAGCACCACTGGATGCACGCCCAGGAGGTGATCGCCACCCGGCTCGTCCGGATCACCGCGTCGGACCACGCCACGCTGCACTTCACGACCCCGACGGTGCTGGCGGGGTGGATGGCCGACGCCGGCCTCACCGTGGACCGACGCCGCCTCGATCGGGGCCGCCCCTACCCTCATCACCTCGTCGTGGGCACCGCGGGAGCGGGCCGGTGAGCGACCGAGGCGACCGGCGGCCGTCACCCCCCTCCCTCAGCATCGTGGTGCCGATGTGGAACGAGGCCGCCGGGGCCCGCCGGGCGGTCGACGCGCTCCTGGACGCCGCCGGCGACCTCGTCGCCGGCGGACGGCTCGCCGGGGTCGAGCTCGTGGCGGTCGACGACGGCAGCACCGACGCGACCGCCGACGTGCTCGCCCGGGCCGCTGCGGACCGACCCGAGCTGCGCGTCGTCGCCCACGCCCGCAACCGCGGCCTCGGCGCGGCCGTGCGGACGGGCCTGGCCGCCTCGACCGGCGACCTCGTGCTCTACACCGATGCCGACCTGCCGGCCGACCCGGCCGCGCTCGCGACCGCGCTCGGCGAGTGGGAGCGGACGGGGGCGGCGCTCGTGGCCGCGTACCGGACCGACCGGCGCCGGGAGAGTCGGCGGCGGCGCGCCTACTCGTCGGCCTGGAACGGGCTCACCCGACTGCTGTTGGGACTGCGCGTGCGGGACGTGAACTTCGCCTTCAAGCTCCTCGACGGGCCCACCGCCCGCTCGCTCGCGCTGACCACCGAGGGGGCGTTCGTGGACGCCGAGCTCGTGGCCCGGGTGCAGCGTGGCGGCGGGAGCATCGTGCAGTTCGGCACGCCCTACCGGCCTCGGGAGACGGGGGACTCCTCGCTGTCCTCCCCGACGGTGATCGCCGACATGGTGCGCGAGCTCTGGCGGCTCCGGCCCGAGCTGCGGGCCGCCGCTCGCGGCCGGCGCATGCACCCCGCCGGCCCGTGACCCGCCCCCTCATCGTCAACGCCGACGACTACGGCCTCACACGCGGGGTCTCCCGGGCGATCCTCGAGGCCCACGAGCACGGCGTGGTGACGAGCACGTCCGTGCTTGTCCTCGGACCGGCCTTCGCGGCCACCGCCGGCTGGCTGCGCGCGCACGAGCGGCTCAGCACGGGCCTGCACCTCGCCCTGGTCGGTGAGGACCCTCCGTTGCTCTCGCGCCGCGAGATCCCCACCCTGGTCGATCGACGGGGGCGCCTCCCCGCGAGCTGGAAGGTCCTCGTCGGGCGGTTCGCCGCCCGACGGGTGGACCCCGGGGACGTGCGCCGGGAGGTCGACGCGCAGCACCAGGCGTTCCGAACGGCCGGGCTCGTCGCGTCCCATGTGGACACCCACCAGCACGTGCACCTCTGGCCAGGCCTGGACGCCGTCGTGCTCGACGCGGCGCAGCGGTGGGGGGTCCCCGCGGTGCGGGTCCCCGACGCCGAGGGGCGTGGGCCGGTGCCGGCGGCGGTGCGCCGCCTCGGCCGGCGCCTCGGCCGGGCCGCCCGTGACCGGGGACTGCGCCACCCGAGCCGGTTCGTGGGGCTCGACGACAGCGGCCACCTGGACGCGGCCGCGTGGTCCCGGCTCGTGCCCCGCCTGGCCGCGCCGGACGGCGACGGGACCGTGGAGGTCGGCTGCCACCCCGGCGCGGCCGACGACCCCGAGCGGGGCCGCTACCGGTGGGGGTTCGACTGGCCCGGCGAGATCGCCGCCCTCACCGACCCCGCCCTGCGACGGTCGATCGACGAGGCCGGCATGACCCTGGTGTCCTACGCCGACGCGTTCGCCGAGGGGGGCACCGGCGACACCAGCGCGGGGTCGAACGGCACCCCGCCACGCGGATCGTCGACGGGGACCGGCGGGTAGATCTCGTCGCTGGCCAGCACCACCGTCCACCCGTCGCCGGCCTCCGCCGGGAGCGCGACGAGGCGGAAGAACGTGCCGTTCTTCTCGTAGGGCCCACTGCTGGTGTAGCCGAAAAGCACCTCGAAGCGACCACCGGTGGTGTGGCGGTCCATGACGAACAGCGACGGGCCCAGCCGGCGACGCAGGGCGTCGATCCCGTCGTCGAGGTGACGACCCACGACGTTGCCGGCGTCGAGACCGTAGAACGAGCCCTCGAGGGCCTCGAACGACCGCACCGTGCCCCCGGCGTCGAGCTCGAGGACGGCGACGCGGTCACCCGCCCAGGTGCGCAGTTCGTCGACGAGCCCCTGGCGGGCCTGACGCTGCGCGCGGGAGCGCAACAGGACCCGCCGGGGCGCGCCCGGCGCCGCCCGTACCGCCGCGGCCTCGTCGGCGTCGGGCACCAGGCCCGGCGCGTCGTCGACCACGCCGGCGAGGATCGAGCCCTCGCCGCCGGCCTCGCGCTCGTCCAGCGCGGCCCGGAGCTGGGCCAGCTCGGAGCGCCAGACGTGGCCGTTGCGCGGGAGCGCGGCGACGACGTCGTCGGTGCGCTCCTCCATCGTCTCGACGACCTCGCGCAGCTCGTCCAAGGGGGCCTTGTACAGGCTGAACGGCTCGTTGAACACCGTGGAGGTGCTCAGGTCGAGGCCCCGCTCCTCGGCGAAGCCGAGCATGTCCGGGAACTCGCGCCAGTTGTCGCGCATCAGGCAGTGGTTGACGACGACGCTGGTGCCCGCTCCGTCGGCGTAGGCCCGGAAGCGGTCGAGGTTGGCGACGACGGTGTCGAAGTCGGCGTTGCGGCGGATCGCCTCGAACTGCTCCTTGTGGGCGCTGTCCATCGACACGATCAGGTGCACCGGCAGGTGCTCGAGCACCCGCTCGACCTTGGCGTTCCACTGGGTGCCGTTGGTGGTGACGTGGCACTCCGGCGCCAGGCCCTGCTCGATGAGCAGGTCCCACACCCGGTGGTTCTCCCGCATCATGAAGGGCTCGCCCCCGACGAAGCGCGCGGTGCGCAGGTGGGGCAGGAAGGCGCGGAGGTCCTCGAAGAACTCGTCGCCGTACACGGTCGGGATGGGCGGCCGCTTCTCGATGCGGGCCCGGATCCGTGACGAGTAGAGGCCGTTGCAGTGCACGCACTCGAGGTTGCACGTGTTGCTCAGGCAGAACCCGATCTCGGTGGGCCAGGGCAGCTCACGGTCCTCGGCCGGCAGCCGGTCGTACTGCTTGAACTGCGGCGCCTCCTTGGCGTGCTCGGCCTCCCACCGGCAGGTCCCGCACCCGTAGGCGAAGTCGTAGTGCTCGAGGGCTTCGCGCAACATGGCGGCCCGCCGCCCGCGCCAGATGTCGGTGAGGCGCTCCTCGGTGACGTTGCCGAGGGGGTAGGCGTTGTTCATGCAGCACGGCAGCACGAACCCGAGCGGGTCGAGCTCGAACGTCCCGAACGGTGCGTAGCAGGCCGAGCGGAACGACTTGGTGCGCAGGTCGCGGCCCTCGTCGCAGCGCTGCTGGAGCTCCTCGGGGACGGGGGCGAAGGGCACGGCTCAGCCGCTCCGTCCGGCGATGGCGCGGTCGAGGTCCGCCCGGAGCAGCCCGGCCACCTCGTGCACGCCGTCCTCGGCCATGACCTCCCAGTGGCCGGCGCCGACGCGCTGGACGTCCACGGTGCCCCGCACCCACTCGGCCCAGCCCATGGTGGAATCGGTGGCGCCCGTGCCGCCGGCCCAGTAGAGCGTGAGGTCGCCGCCGTAGGGGGCGGGCTCCCAGTCGGGGCCGGCCAGGCGCCAGAGGCGGTACCAGGAGTACCAGAGGCGGTGACCCGGCCGGATCTGACCCCGGCGCCGGAGGTCGAGCTCCCACAGGGCCGGCTGGACCCACCGGTCGATGCGGGCCCGCTTCATGAGCTGGCGGACCAGCGCCTTGGGGTGGCGCTTGGCGAGGCTCGCGTAGTAGCGGGCACGACGGGCCATCGGCCAGCTGGGGTCGGCGGGCGTCGGGATGCCGAGGTAGGGGCTCTGGGGTGGGCGCTTGCGCGAGTAGTCGATGCCGCGGTAGCCGGGGCCGACGTCGATGATGCCCAGGAACCCGACCTGTTGCCCGTCGGCCTCGAGCACCCGCGCCATCTCGTAGGCCAGGATGCCGCCGAACGAGTAGCCCGCCAGGTAGTAGGGCCCCTCGGGCTGGAGGCGCCGCACCTCGCTGAGGTACCGGCGGGCGAGGGTCTCGATGCTGCGGATGGGGAGGCGGTGGCCGTCGAGGAACGGGGACTCGAAGCTGTAGAGGGTCTGGTCCTCGCCCATGGCCGCGGCGAGGTGGCGGTAGCGGTAGGCGGACCCGTAGAGGTCGTGGGTGAGGAACAGCGCCGGCCGGCCGGCCGCGCCCGCCTGGACCAGCGCCGCCTCGCCGGCGTGGTGGGTGTGGCCCCGGATCGCCCGCGCCAGGTCGGCGACGGTGGTGCCGTCGAGCAGCGCCGACATCTGCACCTGGTGGCCGTGGCGCTCCTCGAGTCGGACCAGCATCTGGGCGGCCAGCAGCGAGTAGCCGCCGAGCTCGAAGAAGTCGTCGTCGACGTGGACCTCGGGTACGCCGAGCAGCTCCTGCCACAGGTCGACGAGCTGACGCTCGAGCTCGTCGGCCGGCTCCGGGTGCCCGCCGCCGGCGCGCGCCTCGTCGCCGGACGGGCCGGGGGCCGACCGGCCGTCGCCGGCGTCCACCAGGGCCTGGCGGTCGAGCTTGCCGTTGGGGAGCTGCGGCAGCGCGTCGCGCAGCAGGAACCGTGAGGGCACCATGGCCGCGGTCACGCGCTCGGCCAGCTCGCGGCGCACGGCGTCACCGGTGGTGTCGGGCGACACGGGGACCACGTGGGCGACCAGGATGCGGGTGCCGCCGGCGTCGGCGGCGGTGGTGACCACGGCGTCCTTGACGACGTCGAGGGCCAAGAGAGCGTCCTCGACCTCACCCGGGATGATCCGCTGGCCACGGATCTTGACCTGGTCGTCGGTGCGACCGGCGACCTCGAGGTAGCCGTCGGGGCTGATGCGGGCCACGTCGCCCGTGCGGTACACGGGGACGCCGTCCTCGCCGACGGCCAGGACCTTGGCGTCGAGGTCGGGACGGCCCCAGTACCCGCGGAGCAGGTAGCGGCTGCGCACGAACAGCTCGCCGGCGGCCCCGGGCTCGGCCGCGGCGCCGTCCTCGCGGCGGATCTGGAGGTCCATCCCCGGGATGGGATGGCCCACCGGCACCCCGGCGTCGCCGAAGGTCTCGCCCGCGTCGACGAAGTAGAAGGTGAGCACCCCGGTCTCGGTGGTGCCGTAGCCGTTGGCCACGACCAGATGGGCACCGAACATCTCGCGGATGAGGGCGACGGCGTCGGCGTCGACCCGCTCCCCGCCCAGCACGACGAGGCGCAGCGACGGGTACGTGTGCTCGGCGACCACGTCGACCATGAACCGGGCGACCGTGGGCGCCACGTACATGACCGACACCTGCTCGTCGGCGAGCCAGCGGCCGAGGTCGGCGAGACCCTGGCCCCGCACGTCGAAGGTCGTGAGCGTGCCGCCGTTGAGCAGCGGCAGGAACATCGGGTACGCGGCGACGGCCAGCGAGACGGGGAAGAGCATCGGCAAGGTGTCGCCGGGCGAGATCGACAGCGCGTCGGTGGCGCCCCGCATGAGGTGCAGCAGGGCCCGGTGCGGGATGACCGCGGCCTTGGCCGAGCCCGACGAGCCGGAGGTGTACGCGAGCATCGCGCCTCGCTCGGGGGTGACCTCGACGTCGGGCGGCGTCGCCGGTGCCCCCTCGACCAGGGCCGAGTCCCGCACGACGGTGACGTCGGGGCCGGCCAGGTCGAACGCGGCCGTCAGGCGGGACTCGTCGGCCACGAGCAGCCGGGCCCCCGAGTCCGCGAGCAGCGACTCGGTGACCGAGGGGGCCGCCTCGGGGTCGAGCACCAGCACGAGCTTGCCGGCGCTGAGGGTGCCGAGCATCGCCGCGACCAGCGGGCCGTCGTGGTCGAAGAGCAGGGCGACGGGCTCCTCGCCCGCGCCGAGACGCCCGAGGAGGGCGTTGGCGAACCGGTTGACGTCGTCGGCCAGCGCGGCGAACGTCCACGTCCCCGCCGGGCTGCGCAACGCGACGGTGTCGCCGTGGCGGGCCGCGACCTCGGCGAAGCGCGCCCCGATCGAGCCCTCGACCGCGGCCTCCGGGAACGGCTCGAAGGTGTCGGGGCGGGGGCAGGCGGGGCCCCACGGCGCCGCGCCGGGCACCCCCGCCGGAGATGGGTGCTCGTCGGTCATATGCGGCGCCATGCTACCGCCGGCGGCCGACGGCGGGCTGCCCCGACGGGGTAGCGTTCGCCCATGAACATCTTGGGGATCAGCGGCTTCTACCACGACTCGGCCGCCGCCCTCGTCCAGGACGGGGTCGTGGTGGCCGCCGCCCAGGAGGAGCGGTTCACGAGGAAGCGCCACGACGCCGACTTCCCGGTCCACTCGATCGCCTATTGCCTGCGCCGGGGCGGCGTCGAGCCGGACGGCATCGACGCGGTCGCCTTCTACGACAAGCCCATCACCACCTTCGTCCGACTCCTCAAGACCTACATGCGGGTCGGGCCGAGGGGGTTCCGGTCGTTCCAGACCGCCATGCCCATCTGGCTGCGCGAGAAGCTCTGGATCCCCTACCAGATCGAAAAGGGCCTGAAGGGGCTCGGCTACGCGATGCCGAAGGACCTCTACTTCACCGAGCACCACGAGAGCCACGCCGCCAGCGCCTTCTACCCCTCGCCGTTCGACTCGGCCGCGGTGCTCACCTTCGACGGGGTCGGCGAGTGGGCCACCAGCAGCATCGGGATCGGCCGGGGTCACGAGCTCACGCTGACCGAGCAGCTGAACTTCCCGCACTCGATCGGACTGCTCTACTCCGCGTTCACCTACCACTGCGGGTTCCGGGTCAACTCGGGTGAGTACAAGCTGATGGGCCTGGCCCCCTACGGCGAGCCCACCTACAAGGACCTGATCCTCGACGAGCTCGTCGACCTCCACGACGACGGCTCCTTCACGCTCGACATGAAGTACTTCGGCTACCTGCACAGCCTGAAGATGACGAACGACCGCTTCGACAAGCTCTTCGGTGCCCCCGCCCGGGCGCCCGAGAGCGAGCTGACGAAGCGGGAGATGGACATGGCCCGCTCGATCCAGGAGGTCACCGAGGAGATCGTCCTCAAGATGGCCCACCACGCCGTCAAGGTGACCGGCGAGCGCCGGGCGTGCCTGGCCGGCGGCGTCGCCCTCAACTGCGTCAGCAACGGGCGCCTCCTGCGCGAGGGCCCCTTCGACGAGATCTGGATCCAGCCGGCGGCGGGCGACGCCGGTGGCGCCATCGGGACGGCGCTCTACGCCTGGCACCAGATCGAGGGCGAGCCCCGCACCACCGACGGCGTCCACGACGGGATGTCGGGCGCCTACCTCGGCCCCCGCTTCAGCGACGACGAGATCGCCCGCTACCTCGACGACAACGGCTACGCCTACGAGCGCTTCGCCAGCTCGGCCGAGCGGGCCGAGCGGGTCGCCGAGCTCGTCGACGAGGGCAACGTGCTCGGCCTGTTCCTGGGGCGGATGGAGTTCGGCCCGAGGGCGCTCGGCCACCGGTCCATCATCGGCGATCCCCGCTCACCGAAGATGCAGTCGATCATGAACCTCAAGATCAAGCACCGGGAGTCGTTCCGGCCCTTCGCCCCCGCCGTGCTCGCCGAGCGGGCGAGCGAGTGGTTCGACATCGACGTGGCCTCCCCCTACATGATGATCACCGCCGGCGTCACCGAGGACCACCGCGTCGACACCGGCGCGCATCCCGACGACCTGCGGGCCTGGGTCAACGAGGTGCGCTCGGACATCCCCGCGGTCACCCACGTGGACCACTCGGCTCGGCTCCAGACCGTGGACGCCGAGCAGAGCCCCGAGTTCCACGAGGTCATCGCCGCCTTCGAGGCGCGCACCGGCTGCCCGGTGCTGATCAACACGTCGTTCAACGTGCGGGGCGAGCCGATCGTGTGCACGCCCGACGACGCCTACCGGTGCTTCATGCGCACCGAGATGGACTACCTCGTGCTCGAGCACTTCCTGCTCGAGAAGGTCGCCCAGCCGGACTGGGACAGCGAGGACGACTGGCAGTCCACCTTCGAGCTGGACTGAGGGCCCGGCCCGGCCGGCAGGCTGCTAATTTCGCCGTCGTGTTGCGCCTCAAGCACCTGTTCCGCCTGATCGGCGACTTCGGCAGCTACGCCGTGGTCAACCGCGTGTGGTGGATCATCCCGATGATGATGCTGCTCGGCCTCGTCGTGGTGTTCATCACCGTGGGCCAGGCGGCGGCGCCCTACACGCTGTACACGCTCTTCTAGCCGAGCGCGACCCGGCGCGGCGACGGTCGCGGGCCCCGGACGCGACGATCCCCCGGCCCCGCCCTCGTGGGCGGAACCGGGGGACCGGTTCGTACGGTGACCGGTCGGTCAGACCGCGGCCAGCTCGGCTTCCTTCTCGGCGCACGCCGGGCACAGCAGCGTGACGTTGCCGAGCCACCGGTCGGTGGACTCGTCGATGCCCTCGGTGGTGCCGCACCGGTGGCACCACGCCTTGCCGGGGTTGAGGGCGCCGTGACGCTCGGCGTCGTGGTCGATGGCCTTGCCCTCGGCCACGAGCTCGTCGAGCCGCTCCTCGGTGAGCGCCTGGAACTCGAACTCGCAGATGCCGAGGCTCTGCGCGGCCGGCGGCGGGGTGCCGAGGGTGAACGGGTTGTTGTCGACCCAGAACTCCTCGCCGATCTCGAACGCCTCGATGGACCCGTCGGGCAGCCCGAAGTAGTGGATGTGCTGCGCGTCGTTCGGGATGAGGTCGATGATGGCGACGAGCCGCTCCTTGTCGGTGCGGTTCGGGTACGAGAAGTGCAGCGTGGCGTGGTTGAACACGATGGCCTCGCCCGCCTTCAGCGGCTCGGGCTTGGCGTGGCGCTGCACGATGCGCTGCTCGAGGCCGTAGAACGGCGAGCGGAACGAGTGGATGCCCCGCAGGGTGGGGACCCACTTGTGGCTGCCCGGCACCATCCACAGCTGGCCGTTGTCCTCGTGGGTGTCCTCGAGGGCCACCCAGATCTCGGCCGAGGTGAACTTCGTCTCGTCCACCAGGGCGAGGTCCTGGTGGAGGCCGAAGCCGCTCATGCCGCCGGGCCACTTCGTGAGGAAGTTGGCCGGCAGGCACTTGTAGTCGTCGAAGATCTCGTCGCAGTACGGCTTGAGCACGCCGTGCACACCGTCGCTGATCTTCTGCTTGTAGTCGGCGTCGTACGTGTGGAAGGTCGAGATGCAGGCCCGCTCGGGATCGCCGGGCGCCTTGCCGAGGCCGTAGTACACGTCCCGGAGCTCTTGCACCTGGTCCTGGTCGAGGCAGGGGATCTTCACATACCCGTCCCGCTCGAAGGCCTCCTGCCACTCCGCGTTCACGAAGGTGGGTCGCACGTGTTCTCCTCGCCAGATTGCCGGTTTCGCCGAAGTATAGAGGATCGCCCCCCGTTGTCTAGGAAGGCGTCGGGCCCGGCGGGGACGCTCAGCGCGCGCCGTTGAGCTCGTACTCGAGCTGCTCGAGGCGCTCGGCGGCGCCCCGGGCCTCCGGGTACAGCGTGAAGGCCCGCTGCGTGAGGGCGTTGAACTGCCGGTAGGGCGTGGCCAGGGGACGGTCCAGCTCGAGCAGCAGCGTGACCCGGGGCGCCTCGGCCCGGTTCCAGGCCTCGTGCTCGAACGTGTCGTCGAACAAGATGCTCTCGCCCTCCCGGTACGACAGCACGTCGTCGAGCACGCGGAGCTGGCACGAGTCGGCCGGCTCGGGGACGATGAGCCCCAGGTGGTAGCGCAGGACGCCCCGGTTGGGCGCCTGGTGGCTCGGCAGGTGGGTGCCGGGCTGGAACACCGAGAACAGCGCCGACGAGATCCCGGGCACCTGCGCGACGAGCTCCGCGGTGACCGGGCACCGACGTGCGTTGAACTCGACCCGCTTGCGCAGCGCCAGCAGCACGAAGGTGTTCCAGTCGCCCTGGTTGCCCTGGCTGGCGCCCAGCACCTGCTCGATGCGCGGGACCCGGCGGGTCTCGAGCACGGCCCGGGCCTCGTCGCGGATCTCCTCCCAGTGGTCCTCGAGCAGGCGGGTCCAGGCGAAGTCGGCCGGGTCGTAGACCGGCTGGAGGGTGACCGCGTGGCCGATGAGGCGGTTGTTGACCATCATGAGCCGCTGCACCGCGGCGCCGATGCGACCCGGTCCCCCGCCCGCGTCCTCGCCGCCCTCGACGGGCGCGGGGCCGGAGGCGTCGGGGCCCGCTCCGGGCGCCCCGTCGTCCGGGCCCGGCGCGCCGTCTCCGTTCGTGGCGGCCTCGGCCTCGGCTGCGGCCACGAGGTCGTCGGGCACGTCGCACAGACCCGCCAGGTCCGACACGCTGAACTGGCGGAAGTCGATCGGGCGGACCTCACGACGGGGGTAGACGTCGGGGAACGGCGCCCCGGCGAGCCCGTAGGGCGAGTGCTGGACGAAGAAGTCCTCGTCGACGTCGTGGAGGGTCACCGTCGGGTCGTCGTGGCCGACGGCGTGGATGAGCCCCGCCTCCTCGGGCGCCATCGAGATGGCCACCGCGAGCCGGGGCCGGCCGGAGCGGTTCGGGAACGAGCAGTGGATGAGGCCGTTGTCCATCATCAAGACGTCGCCGGCGCGCACGGGCAGCGCGACCGTGCAGTGCTCCTCGGCGAAGGACGCGACCTCGTCGTAGGGCCACCAGGTGCGGGTGCCGCGCGGGAGGCGGTCGAAGCGGTGGCTGGCGGGGATGACCTGCAGCGGCCCGTTGTCGAGGTCCTCGTCGGCGTCGTCGAGGGCGACCCAGACCACCGCGGAGCGGAAGACCCGCTCGTCGACGTAGCAGGTGTCCTGGTGGAGCGGGAGCGCGCTGTCGTCGCCCGGCCACTTCATCAGAAAGCTCGAGTTGAAGGCCCGGTGGCGGTCGAAGAGCGGGCCGACGACCGGCTCGAGCACCTCCTTCACGGCCTCGTTGGCGCGGGCCTTGCGGTCGGGCGGCGCCACCGCGTAGGTGGGGATGAACCCCTGCTGCTCCTCGGGGAAGATCTCGGCGTAGACGGCGCGCAGGCGCTCGACGCGCTCGGGGTCGAGCGTGGTGAGCTTCAGGTAGCCGAGCCGGGAGAACTCCTCCTGCTGGGCGTCGTCGACGAGGGTGCGACGGGCCACGAGCGCGCCCTCGGGGCGGGTCGCGGCCGGGGTGGGAGAGGGGCTCACGGAACCGACACGGTACTGCCGGGCCTGCCGCCGTGACCAGCGTCCAGCCACGCCTGGGCCATGAGCACGGGCCACAGGCGGTACGCCGCGTCCTGGCCGGCGAGGTGCTCGGCCCAGACCGCGTCGACCCCGGCGCGGTCGAACAGGTCGTCGTCGAGGCCGGCGAGCACGTCCGCCGCCCAGGGTCGCAGCGGCCCCCGCAGCCAGTCACCGATGGGGACGTTGAAGCCCATCTTCGGGCGCTCGAACAGCTCGGCGGGCACGAACCGCGCCAGCAGCCGTCGCAGGGCGAGCTTGCCGCCGTCGGGCCCCAGGCGCTCGGCCGTGGGGATGCGCCAGGCCACCTCGGCCACCGCCGGGTCGAGGAACGGGGCCCGTGCCTCGAGACCGGTCGACATGGTGGCGCGGTCGACCTTCACGAGCACGTCGTCGGGCAGGAACGTGGCCGTGTCGAGCTCCATCATCCAGTCGAGGCGCCGGGGGAAGCGGGTGGCGCCGATCCGGTCGGTGAAGGCCGTGGCGGGGAGCGAGGCGCCCCGGACCACCGCGGTGGGATCGGCCCAGCTCGCCAGCCGGTCGAGGTGGTGCCGGTGGCCGACCGCCGGACCGGGGTCGAGCGCCGCGACGGGGCCGCGCCGCCGGCGCCAGCGGGCCCGCCGAGCCGCCCGGCCGTCCCGGTCCGGGGTCTCGGCCTCGGCCTCGGGGTCCGGCTCGAGGCTCCAGAGGTGGTGCCAGTACCCGGCGAAGAGCTCGTCGCCGCCGTCGCCCGACAGCGCCACGGTGACGTCGCGCCGGGCGAGCCGGGCCAGCAGCACGGTGGGGATCTGCGATTGGTCGGCGAAGGGCTCGTCGTACAGGTCGCACAGCTCGGGGATGACGGCCTGGGCCTCGCCGGGACGTACCTCGAGCTCGGTGTGGTCGGTGCCGAGGACCTCGGCCACCCCCCGGGCGAACGGTGCCTCGTCGTACGCGGCGTCGGGGAAGCCGATGGTGAAGGTGCGCACCGGGCCGTCGAGGTGGCCGGCGGCGAGGGCCACCACGAGCGACGAGTCGATCCCCCCCGACAGGAAGGCCCCGACGGGCACGTCCGAGACCAGCCGGCGCCGCACCGAGGCGGACAGCGCCGCATCGAGCGCGACGTCGGCCTCCGCGGCGTCCGCGAACGGGTCGCGTCCGGCCCGGTCGGCCACTTCGGCGAGCGACCAGTAGGGCCGGACCACGCCCCCGGCCTCCGCGGACCAGGTGTAGAGGCAGGCCGGCGGGAGCTTGGCGACGCCCGCGTAGATGGAGTGCGGGCCCGGGATGTAGGTGTGGCGAAGGAGGAGGGCCAGGGCGTCGCGGTCGACGTCGCCCACGAAGGCGGCGTCGGCGCGCAGGGCCCGCAGCTCGGACCCGAAGCGCAGCACCCCGCTCTGCCAGCCGTAGTACAGCGGCTTCTCGCCGAAGCGGTCGCGCCCGAGCACCAGCCGGCGCTGCTCGGTGTCCCACACGGCGAAGGCGAACATGCCGACGGCCCGGCGCGCCGCCTCCTCGGCCCCCCACGCCGCCAGCGCGGCCAGCAGCACCTCGGTGTCGGAGCGACCGCGGAACGCCCAGCCGTCCCCGACCAGCTCGGCCCGCAGCTCGTCGGCGTTGTACAGCTCGCCGTTGTAGGCGAGCAGGTGGCGCCGGTCGGGCGACCACATCGGCTGGTGCCCGGCCGGGGAGAGGTCCACCACGGCGAGGCGCCGGTTGCCGAGCGCGGCGCCACCGGCGGCGTCGATCTCGACGCCGCCGTCGTCGGGGCCGCGGTGGCGGAGGCTGTCGGTCATGGCACCGGCCGCGGCGGCCAGGTCCTCGGCCGTGCGGCGGTGGTCGGGGTCGAGCAGGCCGGCGATGCCGCACATCAGCCGCGCGCCTGGCCGGCCCAACGCTGGAGGTCGGCCCAGAGCGCCGGGGCCGCCACCAGCACGTCGTGGCGATCACGCACCCGCTGCGCCGCCCGCTCCCCCACGGCCGACCGGAGCCCGTCGTCGCGCAGGAGCGCCTCGACCTGGTCGGCCATGGCCTCCACGTCGCGGTACGGGACCACGAAGCCGCACTCCCCGGCACCCGCGAACTCGGCCATGCCGGTGTTGTCGAAGCAGACGATGGGCGTGCCGAGCAGCGAGCTCTCCAGGCACACCAGCGGGAACGGGTCCTCCCGCGAGGTGAGGGCGAAGACGTCGAAGAGCTGGAACCAGGGGGCGGGCACGGCCTGGGGCGGGAGCACGTGGACGACGTCGTCGAGCCCGGCCTTGTCGACGTCGTGCTCGATCCAGCGGGTCTCCTCGGTGTCGGGCCGGGCCCCCACCCACACGAAGTGCACGGGTCGGCCGAGGTCGCGCCGCCGGAAGGCCGACGCGAGCGAGAGGAACAGGTCCGGGCCCTTCCGGGCCTCGGTGACGCCCATGGCCCCGACGACGGCGGCGTCGGCCGGGATGCCCAGCTCGGCCCGGAGGTCCCCGCTCGTCGGCGGGACCGCGTCGAGGAACGCGTCGACCTCGATGAACTCGTAGTGCCGCGAGAGTCGGGCGCGGTCGATCCCGTGGCGGTCGACCAGGTAGTCGCCGACGAGGTCGGAGGCCACGACGATCTCGTCGGGCAGCGTGCGGAGGCGCTCGCGGTCCGAGTCGCTGTTCGGCATCTCGAGCGCGCCCATCAGCTCGTGCACGTGCGAGACGACGACCGGCGGCTTCTCGCCGAGCAGGTGGACCATGCGCAGGCTGATGACGCTGTTGCAGTAGACGACGGGCACGTCGCGCAGGTGGGCGAGCGCCCGCCGGGCGAGGGCCGCCCGGGCCAGCGCCGCGGGGCGGCCGAGGTGGGCCCGGGTGAGGGCGGCCGATGCCGGGTGGCGGCGCAGGTCCGACAGCACCACGGTGGGGGCCACCGCCCGGAAGTCGTCGGCGAGCGGCCCACCCTCGAGCAGGACGATCTCGAAGGTCAGGTCCGTGTGGCGCCGCAACCAGCGCAGGAAGTAGAGGAACATGAGGGGCGCGCCGGTGCGGGTGGCCTCGTGGCCGACGAACAGCACCTCGACGGGCGGCCGCGGAGCGCTCACCGGCGGGGCCGCCAGCGCTCGATGTCGGCCGCCAGGAGCGGCGCCGCGACCCGGTAGTCGAACTCGCGCTGCACGCGCTCGGACGCCCGGCGGCCCACCTCGGCCCGGCGGTCCGGGTCCTCGAGCAGGTCGGTCACGCGCGCGGCCATGGCCTCGACATCGAGGTAGTCAACCATGAAGCCGCACTCGCCCTCGCCGGCGAACTCGGCCATGCCGGTGTTGGCGAAGCACACGATGGGGGTGCCGAGCAGGGAGCTCTCCAGGCAGACGAGCGGGAAGGGATCCTCGCGCGACGTGAGCGTGAAGACGTCGAAGAGGGCGAACCAGCGGCCCGGGGCGGGCTCGGGCGCGACGAAGTGGACCACGTCGGCGAGGCCGGCGCGCTCGACGTCGCGCCGGAGCGACCGCGTCTCGGGCGCCTCCGGGTCCGCGCCGAGCCACACGAAGTGGACGTCCCGGGTGGCCTCGCGGCGGTGCAGGTGGTCGGCCAGCAGGACGAAGAGATCGGGACCCTTGCGCCAGCCGGTGACCCCGACCGCGCCGACGACGGGTGCCCCGACCGGGATCCCACACGAGCGCCGCGCCGCCTCGACCGCCTCGGCGGGGGGCGGCGTGGCGTGCAGCGCCTCGACGTCGATGCACTCGTAGTGGCGCACGATCCGCTCGGGGTCGATGCCGAAGTGGTCGATGGCGAGCTCGCGCACGAGGTCGGACGCGGCGACGAAGCGATCGCTGCGCCGAAGCTGCGCCCGTGCCGCGGGGGCGAGGGCCCGGAACGCGGCACGCATCTCGTGGATGTGGGTGACCACGACGCGATCGGGCGGCCCCGGATCGAGCAGCGGCAGCGCGGCGAGGCTCTCGAGGACGTTGCAGTACACCAGCGAGGCGCCCCGCAGCGGCGCCAGGGCCGCCCTGCGGCGGCGTTCGTGGAGCCGGTCGGCCAGGCGGTGGGCGCCGAACCGGCGCGCCACGCCGTCGAGGCGCCCCGGGCCGATGTCGGCGACGACGGTGGTCGGCGCCACGGCGGCGAAGTCCGCCTCGATCGCCCCGCCCTCGAGGAGCAGGACCTCGAAGCGGAGCTCCGAGTGGTCGCGCAGCCAGCGCAGGACGTAGAGCAGCATGAGCGGTGCGCCCGTCCGGGTGGCTTCGTGGCTCACGAACACCACGTCCGGGGTGCCCCGCCCGTCGTCGGAGGGGGCGCTCACCGGGGCGCCACCTCGGCCACGGCCTCGGTGATCGCGGCGACGGCGGCGGCGGGGCCGTAGCGCTGCCGGACCCCCTCGATGAGGGCCCGCGCGGCGCGGTCGGGCCCTCCGGCCCGCAGGCTGCGGGCGAGCCCGGCCAGGCGGTCCGCGGCGGCGCCGACGTCGAGGAAGGGCACGACGTCGTCGCGGGCGTCCGCGACCAGCACGTCGGCCAGCTCGTTGCCCTCGAAGCACACGACGGGGACGCCCGAGGCCGCGGCCTGGAGGAAGCCGTGCGGGCAGTGCCCGGCCCGGGTGAGCAGCACGGCCACGTCGCACAGCCCCATCGCGGCGTCGAGCTCCTCGCCGAGCGCGACCCCGTGCGCGGCGCCGCCCCGACGCAGGTGGTGCAGGTCGTGCTCCATCCAGAAGCCGGCGGGCGTCCGGGCCGCCGCCCACAGGAGCTCGACCGGGGGGACGTCCGCCCGACCGGCGAGCAGGGCCCACACGACGGCCGTGACGTCGGTGGGGTCGAGCGACGTGGCCCCGAACGAGCCCACCACGACCGCGTCCGGGGCGATGCCCAGCTCGGCGCGGCGGTCCGCGAGGGAGCGACCCGAGCCGGGGAAGCGGTCGTCGACCGGGACGACGAGGTCGCGGATGCGTCGGGCGCGCGCCTCGGCGACGCCGTGCTCCTCGACGAGCTCGCGGCGACCGGCCGCCGTGACGGGGAGGAACCGGTCGACGCGCGCCACGAGCAGCGCCAGGTCGGCCGGGTTGACCGAGTGCAGCAGCGGGACCTCGCCCTCGGCGACCCGGCACACCACCGCGGGACCGTCGGTCGGGAGGTACCGGAGGACCTGCACGCCGAGCAGGCCGTGCAGGTACACGGCGTCGCCCGGAGCCCACCGGTCCAGCCCGAGCCGCCGGGCGCGTCGGCGGTAGCCGGCCGCCGGCCGGCGCAGCGCGAAGAGGGCCCGCTCCGCGAGCGCGTCGGGCGACCAGCGCGGGAGGTCGGCCACCACCGTCGTGGGGGCCACCCGGGCGAGGTCCTCGACCAGCGGCCCGCCGGCGAACAGGAGCACCTCGACCCGCCGCTCCCCCGTCTCGGCCAGCGCGGCCACGAGGTCCACGAAGGCCACGCCCTCGGCGGTGCGCTCGGCCCCGTGGTGGACCACCAGGAGGCGCGCCGGGTCGGTCACGCCGCCAACCCCCGGCGGATCTCGGCCAGCATCTTCGGCCCCCCGACCGCGAGCGTGTGGTGCGCCCGCACCGCCGCCGCCAGCCGTCCCCCGACCCCGGCCGCCCGGTCGGGGTCGGCGAGCCAACCCTCCACCCGCGTGGCCATGGCCGGGACGTCGCCGTAGGCGACCGGGGCGAGGTCGGCGTGGACCAGGAGCTCGCCCACCCCGCCGCTGTCGAACGCCACGACGGGGCGCGACAGCGCCGCCGCCTCCAGCGCCACCCGCGGGAACGGGTCCTCGCGGGAGGTGAGGGCGAAGACGTCCATCAGCGCCTGGAACGGGACGGGGTCGGCGTGGTCGTCCAGCAGGTGCACCCGGGCCGAGAGTCCCGCACGGCGGACGTCGTCGCCGAACCGCCCGAACTGCCACGACCCGTCGTCGCTGCCGAGCCACAGGAAGTGGGCCTTCGACCCCGGCCGTCGGCACACGGTGGCCGCGAGCTCCAGGAACAGGTCCGCGCCCTTGCGCCACGAGCGCGACCCGACCGCGCCCACGACGGGCGCGCCCGGGGGGATCCCCGCCTCCGCACGGGCCGCGGCCACCGCCTCGACGGCGGGCGCCCGGGGCTCGGCGGGGAGGCATCCGTGCACCACGGCGATGCGGTCCGGCGCCACCCCGTGACCCTCGACGAGGTGCCGGCGCACCCGCTCGGCCACGGCGACGAAGCGGTCGGCCCGCTCGAGCAGGGCCCGGCGCGCCGCGGGCGCGAGGGCCTGGTCGAAGGCGACCTCGAGCTCGGGCACCCGGGCGATGACGTGGCTCCCCGGCCACTCCGATTCGAGCAGCACCTCGGCGCTGAAGCTGCTGTTGAGGAACAGGACGCGCGGGAGCGGGCCCTCCAGCACCTCGGCGACCGTGCGCACGGTCGCCACGTCGGCGAACGCGTCGGCCAGCGGCCCCCCCGTGACGAGCACGACCTCGACCCGGAGGTCGGTGTGCTCGCGCAGCCACCCGAGCAGCTGGACCAGCCCGACGGGCGCCCCGGTGAGCGTGGCCTCGTGCGAGACGAACACCACGTCGGCGCCGCGGGCGGGCGGGCGAGCGGTCACGACGCGAGCACCGACTCGATCGCGGCCTGCAGCCGGGGCGCCGCCACCCCGAGGTCGTGGTCGGCCCGCACGCGTCGGCGGGCCGCCTCGACCAGCGCGGCTCGTCCGGGCCCGTCGTCCAGCAGGCGGACCACCGCGTCGGCCATCGCCTCGACGTCGGGGTAGGGCACCACCACCCCGCACCCGTCGGCGAGGAACTCGCGCGCCCCGGTGCTGTCGAAGGCGACCACCGGCACGCCGAGGGCCGCCGCCTCGAGCACCGTCAGGGGGAAGGGGTCGTCCCGGGAGACGAGGGCGAAGACGTCGAACGCGGCGAACCAGGCGCGGGCGTCGGGTTGCTCGCCGACGAAGCGGACCGAGTCGGTGAGCCCGAGCCGGTCGCGGTCGGCGAGGACGCCGTCGATCTCGGGACCGCGGTCGGCGCCGCCCACCCACGGGTACTCGCCGCCGGGGCGCCGGCGCTCGACCGCCGCGGCGAGGGCGAGGAAGAGGTCGGGGGCCTTGCGCCATTCGGTGGTGCCGGAGGCGCCGATCACATGGGTGCCGGAGGCGCCGATCACACGGGTGCCGGAGGCAGCGGGCGCCGGCGCGCCGGCGGCCACGGCGGCGACGTCGACGAAGCCGTAGTGGACCTCGACGCGCCCGGGGTCGACGCCGACGCAGCGCTCGAGGGCGGCACGCACGAGCTGGGAGACCACGAGGAAGCGGTCGACGCGGTGGCGCAGCCGGTCCCGGTCGGCCTCGTCGATCCAGTGGGTGAGGGCGTAGTCCAGCTCGTGCACGTGGCACACGACCTTGGGGCCGTCGGGCAGCACCGCGAGCGCCGGCGCGGCGCCCACGGTGTTGAGGTACACGAGGTCGGCGTCGAGGCCGGCGAGGTCGTCCGGGCCGACGACGGGGCCGACGGCGGCGAAGTCGGCCTCCAGGGGCCCACCGTCGAGGAGCACGGTGACCAGCTCGTGATCGCTGTGGTCGAGCAGCCACCGCTGGAGCTGCAGCAACAGGAGCGGGGCCCCACTCCGGCTGGCGTTGTGGGAGACGAACGCGACCCGGGCCGGCGTCACCGGGCGCTTCGGAGGGTCTGCAGCAGGAACCGTGTGCGGGCGGGCGGCACGTGCCACTCCTCGAACCGGGCCCGCACGCGCCCGGCGAGCGCGGTGCGCGCCGCGGCATCGTCGAGCAGGCGCTCGACCGCGTCGGCGAGCCGCTCGAGGTCGAGGAACTCGACGAGCTCGCCGGCGCCGTCCGTGGCGAACCGGTCGAGGACGTCGGTGCGGAAGCCCACGAGGCCCTGACCGCGCTCGGCGGCGGGCCGGTAGGGCTCGGGGGCGTCGACCTCGCGGCTCGTGACCACGTGCAGATCGGCCATCGACAGGGCGTCGGCGTCGTCGTCGGCGAGGAGGTGGACCCGGCCGGCGAGGTCCATGTGCGCGATGTCGTGCTCGAGCTGACGGCGCTCGAGGGGATCGGCGTCCGCGCCCACCCACACCCCGACGACGTCGCGCCCTCGCCGGGCCCGCAGCATCCAGAGCAGGCGCACGAACAGGTCGGCGCCCCCGCGCCACACGAGGGGACCGGAGCCGGCCAGGACGTCGGCGCCCTCGGGCACGGCGAGGCGGCCCCGCAGCTCGGCGAGGCGGGCAGGGTCGGGACCGGGCGCGCCGGCGCCGTCGTCGGGGGCGCCGATCCGCACGATCCGGTCGGAGGGCACACCGAGGCGCTCGAGCCGGTCGAGCAGGGAGGCCACGACGAACCGGTCCGTCGTGCGCAGCAGCAGGTCTCGGTCCTCGTCGGACAACGGCTCGTGCTCGGCCTGGGTCATCTCGCCGAGCGGCACCATGACCACCACCGGTGGCCGGGCGCGCTCGGGCAGGAAGCGCAGGAGCGGCGCCGCCCGTGGACTGGTGAGGTAGACCGCGTCGATCGCCCCGCGGACCCCGAGCCGGCGCCGACGGACGGCGAACCCGGCCCCCCGCCGACCCAGGCGCAGCAGCGCCCGCTCGAGCGCCGCGGCGGGTCCACCCCCGAGGTCGGCCACCACCGACACGGGGAGGTGACCCCGCAGGGCGGCGAGCCGGGGACCGCCGTCCCAGGCGACGGCACGGGCGGCGAGCGCGTCGTCGCCGGCGTCGGCGAGCACGCCCAGCAGCTCCTGCGTGGCGGGGTCGTCCGCCGCGTCGGGGAGCAGCACGAGCAGGCGCAGGGGGTCGGCGGAGGTCACGGGAACAGCGGCTCCATGGCCTCGTACCAGAGCGGTGCGCACACCGAGACGTCGTAGCGCTCGCGCACCCGTTCCCGTCCGAGCTCGCCCCGGCGCCGGCGCTCGTCGCCGTCCGCGGCGAGCGCCACCACCCGCTCGGCCATGAGCTCGACGTCGGGGAAGGCCACGACGGCTCCGCACTCGTCGTCGCCGACGAACTCGGGCATGCCCCCGGTGTCGAAGCAGAGCACCGGGTTGCCCACCGAGGCGTTCTCCAGGCACACGAGGGGGAACGCGTCCTCGCGCGACGTGAGGAGGAACAGGTCGAACATGGCGAACCAGTCCCACGGGTTGGACTGGCGACCGGGGAAGTGCACGCGGCCGGAGAGACCCGCACGGTCGACCTCGTCGGCGAGGCGCGCCGCGTAGCCCTGGTCGTCACCGCCGATCCACACGAAGTGGAGGGGCAGCTCGGGGGCGGCGGCGCAGGCGGCGCGGGCGATCTGGACGAACAGCTCGGGCGCCTTGCGCCACTCCATCACCCCGGCCGACCCCACGACGATCCCGTCCTCGGGGATGCCCAGCTCGGACCGCTCGACCACGCGCACCGGCGCGGGCGGACGGGTGTCGACGAACTCGCGGGCCAGCGCGATGCGCCCGGGATCGATGCCGAGCCCGACGAGGGCGTCGCGGATGACGGGCATCCCCGCCACGAATCGCTCGGTCTCGCGGCGCAGGCGCCCGTCGTTGTCGTCCAGATGGACGAGCTGGAGCCCCAGCTCGAGGGCCATGGTGACCACGCGCGGGCGGCGGGGGCGCAGGTGGCGCAGGTAGTCGTTGGGGCCGACCGAGACCACCACGACGGTGCGCAGCCGCGGGATCCGCCACAGCCACAGGCGCAGGCGGGCCTCGCGCAGCAGCGCCGCGGCGCGTCGGCCGGGCCGGCCGAGGGCCTCGAGGCGGGCGGCGAGCGGCCACCGGCGGATGCGGTCGACGTCGTGCACGGGGGCGAGCGCCCCGAACTCCGCCTCGAGCGGGCCACCCCGCCAGAGCAGCACCTCGAAGCGGAGGTCGGTGTTGGCCGCGATCCAGGTGAGGAGGTCGAGCAGGATCATCGGCGGGCCCACCCGGTCGCCGGAGTGGGTGAAGAAGAGCACGGTCCCGCGGCGAGCCTGGGGCACGGGCGGCGAGTGTAGGAAGGGGCGCGCGGCCCTGCCAGCGGTCACGGGGCGGCTCGCCCCGGCTCGAGCAGCGACCGGAGCAGCTCGTAGAGCCGGGGGGCGGCGACCGCGGTGTCGTGACGGGACCGCACGTCCGCCGCCAGCCGCTCCCCCATCCGACGCCGCCGCTCCGGGTCGCCGAGCAGGTCGGCCACGGCGGCCGCCATCGCCTCGACGTCGAGCGCGGGCACGACCACGCCGTTCTCGCCGTCGAGCAGCTCGACCATGCCGCCGTTGTCGAACGCCACCACCGGTGTGCCGACGAGCCCGGCCTCGAGGCACACGAGGGGGTACGGGTCCTCGCGGGAGGTCAGCACGAGCACGTCGAACATCCGGTACCAGTCGACGGCGTCGGACTGCTCGCCGACGAAGTGCACGCGGTCGGCGAGGCCGGCGGCCTCGAGGTCGTGGGCCAGCCGCTCGATCTCCACCGTCGCGGGCCCCCCGCCCACCCAGACGAGGTGGACCGGACCGTCCGCCGTCGACGGGAGCTGCCGGGCGAGCTGGAGGAAGAGGTCGGTCCCCTTCCGCCACTCCTGGGTGCCGGCGGCGCCGACCACGGCGGCGCCGGCGGGGACGCCCAGCCGCCGGCGCAGCTCGGCGGCCCCGGTGCGGGGCGGGGCGGTCACGGCGTCGGCGTCCACGAACTCGTAGTGGCGGCTGACGATCGCCGGGTCGACGCCCTCCTGGTCGACGAGGTTGTCGCGCACCCGGTCGGCGACGGCGACGAAGTGGTCGGTGGCGCCGATCCAGCGCCGGCGCTCGTCCTCGTCGGGCAGCGCGAAGGCGATGGCCATCGCGAGCTCGTGCACGTGCGAGACGACCAGCCCGTCGACGTCGGGGAGGTGGTCGAGGCAGTGCGCGCTCTCCGCGCAGTTGAGCCAGTAGAGGTCGTAGCCCCGCAGGTCCTTCAGCCGGGGCCGCAGCCGTGCCCGGGCCAGTCGACGGGCGACCCCGTCGAGCCCCACGACCGGGAGGTTGCGCTCGAGCAGCTCGACGCGGCTGCCGCGGTCCAGGCGGCCGGCGACGTGCACGGGCGCCACGGCGCGGAAGTCGGGCTCGGTGGGCCCGTCCCGCCAGAGGAGCACCTCGGCGTCGACGTCGCCGTGCTCGGCCAGCCAGCGCAGGAACGACAGCA
>JACJWK010000015.1 GCA_020637195.1 Microthrixaceae bacterium | reverse complement strand
CGCGCTGGACTTCGTGCCCGACGCCCGCATCGTGGTGTCGGGCGCGCACGAGCTCGAGTTGATGGAGGCCCAGCGCCTGGCGGCGGGCAAGTTCGCGGGCTGACCCGGCCGCTGCCGTCGAATCAGTGGCAACAGGAGCAACACCAGCCCCACTAGGCTCAAGACACGTGAGCCCGAGCGACGAGGGCGGGGCCCGAGCGGCCCGGCGAGGAACGAGCCGAGTGTGCAGGACCCGGGCCCGAGCGGCCCGGCGAGGAACGAGCCGAGAGCGGAGGACATGAGCGCGATCGAGCAGGTGGTGGGCCGGGAGGTCCTGGATTCGCGGGGGAACCCGACCGTGGAGGTCGAGGTGCTGTTGGAGTCGGGCGCCCGGGGCCGGGCGATCGTCCCCTCCGGCGCCTCGACCGGGCAGTTCGAGGCGGTCGAGCTGCGCGACGGCGGCGACCGCTACGTCGGCAAGGGCGTCGCCACCGCGGTGGCCAACGTCAACGGGCCCGTCGCCGGGCTCGTCGTCGGCGTCGAGGCCCTCGACCAGCGCGGCCTCGACCGCCTGTTGATCGACGGCGACGGCACCCCGAACAAGGCCCAGTTCGGCGCCAACGCCATCCTCGGGGTGTCCCTCGCCGCGGCCAAGGCGGCGGCCGACGAGCTGGCGCTGCCGCTGTACCGGTACGTCGGCGGGGCCAACGCCCACGTGCTGCCCGTGCCCATGATGAACGTGCTCAACGGTGGGGCCCACGCCGACAACAACGTCGACCTCCAGGAGTTCATGCTCATGCCGGTGGGCGCCGCGTCGTTCTCCGAGGCCCTGCGCTGGGGCACCGAGACGTACCACGTGCTGAAGACCGTGCTGCACGACCGCGGGCTGTCCACCGCGGTCGGCGACGAGGGCGGCTTCGCCCCGGACCTGGGCTCGAACGAGGAGGCCGTGCAGGTGCTGCTCGAGGCCATCGAGCGAGCCGGCTACACCCCCGGCGACCAGATCGCGATCGCCCTCGACCCGGCGTCGTCGGAGTTCTTCGAGGACGGCGCCTACGTCCTGGCCGGCGAGGGCCGCACCCTGTCGGGCGCCGAGATGGCCGACTTCTGGGCCGACTGGGTGGACCGCTACCCGATCGTGTCGATCGAGGACGGCATGGCCGAGGAGGACTGGGACGGTTGGGCCGCGCTCACCGGGGCCGTGGGTGACCGGGTCCAGCTCGTGGGCGACGACCTGTTCGTCACGAACACCGAGCGCCTGGGTCGTGGCATCGACGCCGGTGTCGCCAACTCCATCCTGGTCAAGGTCAACCAGATCGGCTCGCTGACCGAGACGCTCGAGGCGGTCGAGCTGGCGCACCGCAACGCCTACACCGCGGTGATGTCGCACCGGTCCGGCGAGACCGAGGACACCACCATCGCCGATCTCGCCGTGGCCACGAACTGCGGCCAGATCAAGACGGGCGCGCCCGCCCGCAGCGACCGGGTCGCCAAGTACAACCAGCTGCTGCGCATCGAGGAGGACCTGGGCGAGGCGGCCGCGTACCGGGGCGAGGCCGCGCTGGCCCGGGGCGGGGGCTGATGGCGCCCCGCAAGGAGATCCGCGCCCGTCAGCAGGCGAAGGCCGACGCCGCCCGGCGTGCCCGGCCGGGCGGGCGCGCCCCGGTCGAGGACCCACCCGCCGCCGACGATCGCCCGCCTCGTCGCCGCCGCCTGTTCTGGATGGGTGTGGTGGCCGCGGCGGTGGCCGGGGTGGCGTTCCTCGGGGCCTTCCCGGCGCGCACCTACTTCCGCCAGCAGAGCGCGACGGCGCGGGCCGAGTCCGAGCTCGACGCGCTCGACACCGAGATCGCCGAGTTGCAGGGCCAGATCGACGGCCTCCAGACCGACGAGGAGATCGAGGCCCGCGCCCGCGAGGACTACCACATGACCCGCCCGGGCGAGGAGGTGGTCACCCTGCTGCCCGCGGCGCCGGCACCGGTCGCCGTGCCGTCCGGGTGGCCGTACTCCCGGCTGTTCGCCGGCTCCCGCTGATCGTCCGCCCCGGGGGAGGCGCCGCGATGACCATCCCCGTCGAGGCCGTCGGGCTCGTGCGTCGCTTCGGCGACATCGTCGCGGTGGCGGGCGTCGACCTCCGGGTCGAGCCGGGCGAGGTGTTCGCGTTCCTCGGTCCGAACGGCGCCGGCAAGTCGACGACCGTGCGCATGCTCACGACCCTGCTCGCACCGTCGGCGGGCACGGCCCGCGTCGCCGGGTACGACGTCGTCACCGAGGCCGCCCAGGTGCGACGGGCCATCGGGGTCGCGCTCCAGGACGCCGCCATCGACCCGCTGATGACGGGACGCGAGCTGCTGCGGCTCCAGGCGGTGCTGTACGGGCTGCCCCGGGCGCGGGCCGAGGCCCGGTCGGCGGAGCTGCTCGAGCGCGTGGGGCTCACGGCGGCGGCCGGCCGCCGGGTGGGCAAGTACTCCGGTGGGATGCGTCGCCGCCTCGACCTGGCCCTCTCGCTGCTGCACGAGCCCGAGGTGCTGTTCCTCGACGAGCCCACCACGGGCCTCGACCCCACGAGCCGCCTGAACCTGTGGGACGAGCTGCGCACCCTCAACCTGGAGCACGGGACGACGGTCTTCCTGACCACGCAGTACCTGGAGGAGGCCGACCAGCTGGCCGCGCGCATCGCCATCATCGACGGGGGTCGCATCGTGCGCGAGGGCGAGCCCAACCGGCTCAAGGCCGAGGTCGGCGCCCCGACCCTGCGCATCGAGGTCCGCGACGCCCAGGCCGACGTGGCCCGCACGGTGCTCGCCCGCTTCGGGGCCGAGCGGCCCGACCGCGCCGGCGTGCTGGCGATCGGGCTCGACGGCGGCGCCGCCGAGATGACCTCGGTCGTGCGGGCGCTCGACGAGGCGTCGGTGGTCATCGAGCACATGGAGCTGAACGCCCCCAGCCTCGACGACGTCTTCGCCGAGGCCACGGGGCGGCGCCTCGAGGGGGCGGACGGCGACGCCGCGGCCGGCCCGGGAGCCACCCCGGGCGAGCCGGCGGCCTGACGTGGCCGTCGCCGCCCCCGCCGCGGGGCAGGCCCGGGCCGGCCGTGAGCGCCAGATCCACCTGCCGGCGCAGGCGCTGGCCCTGGCCGGCCGGTCGGTCCGCTCGACGGCGCGCCAGCCCGAGATGTGGCTGCCGTCGATGATCTTCCCGCTGCTGATCGCCGCGGTGAACAACTCGGCCATGGCCAAGGCGGTCCTGCTCCCCGGGTTCCCGCCGGTGGACTCCGTGCTCCAGTTCCTGTTGCCCGCCACCGTCGTGCAGGGCGTGATGTTCGGCGCGGTGTCGGGGGGCTCGGACCTCGCCCTCGACATCGAGAACGGCTTCTTCGAGCGCCTCATCGCCTCGCCGGTGGCGCGCCCCGCCATCCTCGTGGGTCGCCTCGCGGGCGGCGCGGTGCTCGGCGCCTGCCAGGCGGTGATCTTCGTCGTGATCTTCCGGGTCTTCGGTGCCCACGTGGTGGGCGGGCCGCCGGCGGTGCTGGTCCTGATGGCGATGGCGGTGATGGTGACGCTGATGGTGGGCGGCATCACCGCCGCGGTCGGCATCCGGACGGGGAGCCAGGAGTCGGTCGACGCCGCCTTCCCCCTGATCTTCATCCTGCTCTTCATGAGCTCGGCCTTCTTCCCGGCCGAGCTCATGGACGGCTGGTTCCGGTGGATGGCCGAGCACAACCCGCTGTCCTGGATGATCGACGCCGCGCGGCGTCTGGTGCTGTTCGGCTTCGACTGGTCCGACGCCGCCGTGGCCGTGGTCGTGCCGGGGCTGATCTCGGTGCTGACGATCGCGCTCGCGGTGCGCCAGATGCGCAAGCGGCTCGAGCGGGCCCGATGAGCGCCCTGCCCGCGGCCCCGTCGCCGGCGCGCGCCGCCCCGGGTGGCGCCCTGCTCGGCGTGGCCCGGGGCCTGGCGGCCCGCAGCCTCGTGAACGTGACCCGCCGTCCGTCGGCGGTCGTGCCGACGATCGCGATGCCCCTGTTCTTCATCGTGGCCTTCAGCGGCGCCTTCAGCTCCCTGACCGACATCCGCGGGTTCCCCACCGACAACCCCATCAACTGGTTCATGCCCTGGGCGATCATGCAGGGGGCGGCCTTCGCCGGCATGGGGATCTGCTTCGGGGTGGCCCGCGACCTCGAGGACGGCTTCTACGACCGGCTCCTGATGGCCCCGACCCATCGGGCGTCGCTGATCCTGGGTCCCATGCTCGCGGCCGTCGTGCGCGTGCTGCTGCCGGTCGTGACGGTCTCGGCGGTCGGGTTCCTGGCGGGGGCCCGCCTCACCGACGGGCCGCTCGGGATGGTCACCCTGCTCGTGGCCGCCGAGGGCTTCGCGCTGGTCGCCGGCCTGTGGGGGCTCGGGGTCGTGTACCGGATCCGCGAGCAGAAGTCGAGCGCCCTCATCCAGGTCGGGATCTTCGTCACGATGTTCCTGTCGGTGGGCCAGACCCCGATCGACCTCCAGGAGGGCTGGCTGCCCCACGTGGCCCGGCTCAACCCGCTGACCTACGTCATCGACATGGCCCGGGCGGGCTTCGTCGGGCCGATCACGTGGGCGGACGTGTGGCCCGGGCTGGTGGCCATCGGCGTGGGCCTGGTCGTGCTCGGCGCCTGGGCGCTGACGGGCTTCCGCCGCCTGGTCCGCTGACCCCCCGCCCGACCTGGCAGGATCTGGCCATGCAGGTGACCATCACCGTCAACGGCGAGGAGCGGCGCCACGACGTCGAGCCGCGCCTGCTCCTGGTGCAGTACCTCCGCGAGGTGCTCGGCCTCACCGGCACCAACATCGGCTGCGACACGTCCTCGTGCGGCGCCTGCACGGTGCTGCTCGACGGCGAGTCGGTGAAGTCGTGCACCGTGCTCGCCGTGCAGGCCGAGGGGTCGCGGATCACCACGATCGAGGGCCTGGCCGAGGGCGACGAGTGGCATCCGGTCCAGGTGGCCTTCCGCGAGCAGCACGGGCTCCAGTGCGGGTACTGCACGCCGGGCATGGTGCTCGCCGCGGTCTCGCTGCTGGAGGAGTGCCCCCGTCCGACCGAGCGGCAGGTGCGCGAGGGGCTCGAGGGCAACCTGTGTCGTTGCACGGGCTACCACAACATCGTCAAGGCCGTCCTCGCGGCGTCGGGTCAGTCGGTCGCCGTGCTCGACACCGTGCGCCCGGGCGCCGTGCACGCTCCCACCATCGGCGAAGGGCCGGCCTCGTGATCCCCGTCGCCTTCGAGTACGAGCGCGCCACGTCGGTCGAGTCGGCCCTCGCGCTGCTCGCCGAGCACGGCGACAACGCCAAGCTGATCGCGGGCGGCCACTCGCTGCTGCCCCTGATGAAGCTGCGGCTCGCCACCCCCGGCGTGCTCGTGGACATCGCCCGCATCCCCGAGCTGTCCTACGTCCGTGAGGACGGCGACGCCATCGCGATCGGTGCGCTCACCCGCCACCACGACGTCAACACCAGCGCCCTGCTGGCCCGCGAGGTCCCGCTGCTGGCGCACGCCGCCGGCCAGGTCGGCGACCCCCAGGTGCGCCACCGGGGCACGATCGGCGGCTCGCTCGTCCACGGCGACCCGGCCTCGGACCTGCCCGCCGTGCTGCTCGCCCTCGACGCCGACGTCGTGGTGGCCGGGCCGGCCGGGACCCGGATCGTGCCGGCCCGCGACCTGTTCACCGGGTTCCTCGAGACCGCGGTGGGCGAGGACGAGCTGCTCACCGAGATCCGCGTCCCGCGGGTTGCGGGCGTGGGATGGTCGTTCCAGAAGTTCTCGCAGCGGGCCTGCGACTGGGCCATCGTCGGGGTCGCTGCGCTCGGCGCCGGCGACGGGCGGGGGCCGGGGGTGGCCCTCGTCAACATGGGCGCCACGCCGCTGCGGGCCTCCGCGGTGGAGGCGGCGCTCGTGGGTGGGGCCGACCCCGCCGAGGCCGCCGCGCTCGCGGCGGAGGGCACCGAGCCGCCCGGCGACCTCAACGCCAGCCCGGACTTCCGCGAGCACCTCGCCCGGGTGCTGGTGCGTCGCGCCCTCGACGAGGCCGCGACCCGCTAGCGCCACCCGCCCGTCGTCCGTCGTCCCGCCACCCCCCCCCTTCTGGGTACTCCCGGGTGTCGTACGGGGTCCCGGGCAGTACCCAGAAGCGGCGGGGGGGGAGCGGGGGGGATCAGGCGTCGGCGGGATCGACCTCGTACTGGAGCGCGGACCGACCGGCGAGGATGGGCTTGATCAGCTCGGCGATGACCCGCTGGTGCTCGGGGTGGTCCCGGTACACCTCGTAGTCGGCCACCGTGGCGAAGTCCGCGATCACCGACAGGCCGGCGTTGCCCTCGGCCAGGCCGAGATCCGTGCCCAGCCGGTAGCGGTCGATCTCGGGGATGGCGGCGGGCAGGCGCCGGAGGGCGTCGAGCACGGCCTGTCGCTGGTCGGCGCCGGCCTGGGGGGTCCAGCGCAGGAGGACGACGTGTCGGATCACTGGAGACCTCCGAGGGTGCCGCCCTCGACGGGGACGGCGGTGCCGGTGATGAACCGGGCCTGGCGCGAGCAGAGGAAGGCGACCACGGCCCCGAAGTCGTCGGGGTCGCCCACGAAGCCGACGGGGATCTGGCGGGCGAGCTCGTCGAGGGGCGTGCCCAGGTGGGCCAGGCGGTCGGTGGCGTGCATGCCTGGCTGGATCGAGTTGACCGTGACCCCGTCGCCGGCCACCTCGGTGGCCAGCACCTTCAAGAACGCGGTGACGCCGGCGCGGGCCGTGCTGGACGCGATCAGCCGGCCGATGGGGGCGCGGGCCCCCACCGATGTGATGGCCACGACCCGCCCCCAGCCACGCTCCTGCATGCCGGGCACGGCGGCCTGGCAGAGCGCCACCGTCGACAGCAGGTTGAGGCGCAGGGCCTCCTCGTAGCCGCCGAGGTCGGTGGAGGCGAACGTGCCCGCGGGCGGGCCCCCGGCGTTGGCCACCAGGACGTCGACGGGCCCGAGGCGGTCGGCGGCCTCCTCGACGAACCCGGCGGCGGCGGCGGGGTCGGCCACGTCGGCCACGACGGTGACGACCTCACCGTCGATGGCGTCGGCGGCGGCCGTCAGGCGGGAGGCGTCCCGCCCGCAGATGGCCACCCGCGCGCCCTCGGCGGCCAGGGCGCGGGCGCTGGCCAGCCCCAGGCCCGACGACGCCGCGGCCACCGCGGCCACCCGATCGCGCAGTCCGAGATCCACGGGGGAGACCGTAGCCTTGCCACATGGCCGCGCCCGAGGAGCGCATCGGCGACGCCGAGCGACAGCACGAGATCGAGCGCCTGCGACGTTGCACCGCCGACGGCCGCCTCACCCTCGACGAGTTCGCCGAGCGGGTCGGCGACGTCTACGCGGCCCGGACCCAGGCCGACCTCGTGCGCCCCACGGCCGATCTGCCCGACCTCTCGGCCGCCCCCGCGCTCGTGGAGCGCACGTCCGCGGTCGGTGTGTTCAGCGGCGCCCGCCAGAGCGGCCGGTGGCGCCCCGCGCGGGCCTTCGACGCGGTGGCCGTGGTGGGCAGCGCCCAGATCGACCTGTGCGACGCGATGGTCGACGGCGACCTGGTCATCCGGGCCTGGGCCGTGCTGGGCGGCATCGAGATCCTGGTGCCCGAGGGAGTCCACGTGGACCTCGGGGGCTGGGCGGTGTTCGGCAGCCGGGACTACCGGGTGCGCACCGCGCCCCTGCGGCCGGGGACGCCGGTGGTGCGGGTGGACACCCGGGTCGTCCTCGGCGGGGTGACCGTGAGGACGCGGCCCTTCACCGGCGCCCGGTGACCACCGCGGCGGTGGTGCTCGCCGCCGGGCTCGGGCGGCGCTTCGACCACCCCCAGGGCAAGCTGCGGGCCCCCGCCCGCGGTCGACCGCTCGTGGCGTGGGCGCTCGATGCGGCGGCGGAGGCGGGGATCGGCGAGGTCCTCGTCGTCGTCGGCGAGGACGACCTGTCGGACCTGCTGCCCGCCGGGGCCCGCGTCGTGGTCAACCCCGACCCGGCGGCCGGTCAGGCCACGTCGCTGGCCTGCGGGGTCCGGGCCGCCCGCGCCGCGGGTCACGACGCCGTGGTGGTGGGCCTGGCCGACCAGCCCGGGGTGCCGGCCGAGGCGTGGCGTCGGGTCGCGGCCTCTCCGTCCCCGGTGGCCACGGCCACCTTCGGCGGCGCCCGCCGGCCCCCGGTGCGCCTCGACGCCGCCGTGTGGCCACTGCTGCCGCAGGCGGGTGACGAGGGCGCGCGCGTGCTGTTGCGGCAGCGGCCCGACCTCGTCGCGGAGGTACCGTGCCCGGGCGATCCGACCGACGTGGACACCCTGGAGGACCTCGAGCGATGGACCTGACCGGCGAGCGTGCTCGCACCGCCGTGGCCGAGCTGCTCGGGCGCGAGCCGCAGGGCGCCTTCGACGTGGTGCTGGTCGATCGCGAGGGCACCCCCGTCGTCATCCGCAACGCTCCGCTGCTCGACGACGGCACCCCGATGCCCACCCGCTTCTGGCTGGTCGGCCCGCAGATGCGGGCGGCGGTGGGGCGCCTCGAGGCGGACGGCGGGGTCCGGCGCGCCGAGGCCGACGTCGACCCCGAGGAGCTCGCGGCCGCCCACCTCCGCTACGCCGCCGAGCGCGACGCCGCCCTCCCGACCGGCCACACCGGGCCGCGCCCGGCGGGCGGGGTCGGCGGCACCCGCCGGGGCGTCAAGTGCCTCCACGCCCACTACGCCTGGCACCTCGTCGGGGGCGACGACCCCGTGGGGCGCTGGGTGGCCGATCGCCTGCCGGCGCCCGTCGAGGCCGAGCGCGCCGCGGCCGCGCGCGGGCGGGCGCGACCGTGAGCGGCGTGTGCGCCGCCATCGACTGCGGCACCAACTCCACCCGGCTGCTCGTGGCCGACGCCGGGGGGCGGCCCCTGGAGCGGCTCATGGAGATCACCCGACTCGGCCGGGGCGTCGACGCACGCGGGGCGCTCGACCCCGCCGCCATCGAGCGGACGCTCGCCGCCCTGCGCCGGTACCGCGAGGTCATGGACCGCCACGGCGTCGAGCGCGTGCGCATCACGGCCACCTCGGCGGCGCGCGACGCCGCCAACCGCGACGAGTTCTTCGCCCCGGCCGAGAAGGTCGTGGGGGCCGCGCCCGAGCTCCTCTCGGGCCGAGAGGAGGGCGAGCTCTCCTTCCGGGGTGCGACGGCGGAGCTCGACCCTGCCGACGGCCCGTTCCTGGTCGTGGACATCGGGGGCGGCTCCACCGAGTTCGTCGTGGGGGCCACCGAGGTGGAGGGCGTGCGGTCGCTCGACATGGGCTGCGTGCGGCTCACCGAGCGGTTCCTGCACGCGGACCCGCCCGACCCCGCCGAGCTGAGCGGGGCGCTGTCGGTGGTGGGCGCCCACCTCGACGACCTCGAGCGGGACGTGCCCGAGGTCCGCACGGCGCGGCGCCTCGTGGGCCTGGCCGGCACCGTCACCACGGTGGCCGCGGTCGAGCAGGGCCTCGCCGAGTACGACCGCGACCGCATCCACCACTTCGTCCTGACGCGGGCCGCGGCCGAGGACGTGTTCCGCACCCTGGCCACCGAGACGATCGAGCAGCGCCGGGAGAACCCCGGGATGGAGCCCGAGCGGGCCGACGTGATCGTGGGCGGGTGCTGCGTGCTGGTGGCGGTGCTGCGCCGCTTCGGCTTCGACGAGTGCCTGGTGTCCGAGGCCGACATCCTCGACGGCCTCGTCGCCAGCTTACGATGACCCCATGAGCCGCCCGCAGGCGACGCCCCGCCGGTCCGTCGTCCACCGCATCGACGTCTGGTCCGTGGCCAAGGTGTCGCTGCCGTTCTACGCCGCCGCGGTCCTGACCTGGGTCGGCCTCCTCATCTTGTTGTGGGGGGCCCTCGTCAGCACGGGGTCGGTGGACGCCTTCGAGAGCTTCGTCGAGGACACCGGTTACCGGAACTTCGAGTTCGTCCCCGCGCAGATGCTGTCGGGGCTCTGGTCGTCGGCGCTGATCCTCATCGTGGTCGGCACCGCCTTCAACATCGTGGCCGTGATCGTCTTCAACCTGTTGAGCTCGATGCTGGGCGGGCTCCAGGTCGTCACGCAGGACCGGCCGACCCGCCGCCAGCTCCGCCGTGCGGCGCGGTGACGGCACCAGGCTCCGCCGCCGGTCCGACGACGTGACCACCCTCATCGGGCGGCGGGTCGTCCTGCGACCCCTGCGGGGCAACGACTTCTCGGCGTGGCGGGAGGTCCGCCAGCGCAACGTCGACTGGCTCACCAAGTGGGAGCCCCAGCGCATCCCCGGCCAGCCCGACACCACCCGGGACCGGGACGCGTTCCTGGTGCGGTGCAGCGCCCGCGAGCGCGAGCGCCAGCTCGGCACCGGGTACGGCTTCGGCATCTTCGTCGACGGAGCGTTCGCCGGCGAGGTCAACCTGAACGCCGTGCAGCGGGGTCCGTTCCAGAGCGCCTACGTCGGCTACTGGATCGACGAGCGCCACGCCGGCAAGGGCTACGTCCCCGAGGCGGTGGTCACCCTCGCCCGCTTCGCCTTCGAGGACCTGCACCTGCACCGGATCCAGATCGCGATCATCCCTCGCAACGACGCCAGCCGCCGGGTGGTGGCCAAGCTGGGCCTGCGCGAGGAGGGCGTGGCGCAGCGCTACCTCGAGATCAACGGCACCTGGGAGGACCACGTGCGGTACGCGCTCACCCGGGAGGAGTGGGAGCAGCGCCGCGAGGAGCTGCTGTCGGCCTGGGTGGACTGATCCCGACCGCTCACTCCCCGTCGGGGCGTGAGGTGATGCGGGCCTGGAGCCGGCGCAGGCGCTCGGCGAACTCGGGCTGGCCGATCGACCACACCTGGGTCTCGAGCTCGCGGGCCACGGCGACGTCGTGGTCGTCGATGGTGGCGACGTCGGCCAGGGTGGCCTTGGTGCGGCGGAGCAGCTCGTGGGGCACCGAGGCCGCCCGCGCCGCGAGGGCGACGGCCGCGTCGCGCAGCTCGTCGTCGGGCACGGCCCGCCACACCAGGCCGGCCCGCTCGGCCTCGTGCGCGTCGAGGACCTCGCCGAACAGCACCATCGCCGCGGCGGCCTGGGGCCCCACCGCCCGCCGGAGCATCCAGGTGTGGCCGCCGCCGGGGTGGATGCCGAGCTGGAGGAACCGGGTGTCGAAGCGGGCCGACGCGCCCGCCAGGCGGACGTCGCAGGCGAGGGCCAGGTTCATGCCCGCCCCGACCGCGGCGCCGTTGACCGCGGCGACCGTGGGCAGCGGCGAGCGGGAGAAGCGCAGGAACCCCTGGTAGATCCGGTTGAGCCCGTCCCGCTGCGAGTCGCCGAGGTCGGAAAGGTCGGCGCCGGCGCAGAACGCGGGTGGGGCCCCGGTGACCACCACCGCGCCGACGTCGTCGCGGGCCTCGATCTCGTCGAGCGCCGCCACGATCTCGTCGACCAGCGTGAGGTTGAGGGCGTTGCGCCGGGGCGGGTCGTCCAGGGTGAGCACGGCGACCGCGTCGGCCACCTCCACGTCGAGGTACGTCACGGGCGGCCGCCGCTCAGTGCTGGTCGCGGACGACGGCGGGGGAGTGGCGGAAGAACTGCTCGACGTCGCTCTCGTACCGGTAGCCGGGCTCGTGGTCGCCGATCGTGCGGCGCAGGCGCATGGCCTCGGCGAAGGCGGCCACCGTGCCCGCCGACGTGTACTGGTACCGGAAGCCGGTCCGGACGAGGCGGCGGTTGTCGATGCCCCGGCCGTACTTCAACAGGTCGATGGTCTCGGGGTTGAAGTCGGCGCCGCCGAGCACCTTGAGGGGCAGGGTGGCCAGCGAGGTGCCCACCGGCAGCATGGGCACCCGTCGCTTGGCGCAGATGGCCGCCACCTCGCTCCAGGGCAGCAGGCCGTCGCCCGCGACGTTGTAGATGCCGGCCACCTCGTGGTCGAGCACGTAGGCGAGCGAGCGCACGACGTCGATCTCGTGGACGAACTGGAGCCGGGGGTCGTAGCCGAGGATGTAGGGCACGACGGGCTGCTGGAGCAGCTGCGAGATGGGGGTCACGATGTCGGACCCCAAGACGTTCGAGAAGCGCAGGAGCGACACGTTGACGTGCGGGTTGTCCTCGGCGAAGTCGTGGACGTAGCCCTCCACGTCGATCAGCGAGCGCTCGACGCGGTTGCGGGGCGGCTTGGTGCGGGGGGTGTCCTCGCGGAACCAGGTGGGGTCGCCCACCGCCGAGCCGTAGACCAGCGACGAGGACTTGACGACGACGTGGCGGACCGTGCTCCCCGCGGCCGACGCGGCCGCGAAGAGGTTCATGGTGCCGATCACGTTGATCTCGTGCATGGCCCGGGCCCGCATCTGGTCGCTGTTGACCACGAGGAAGGTGTGCACGATGGTGTCGACCTGGGTGGCGCGCACGATGCGGGCCAGGATCGAGTAGTTCTCGTCGACCCGGACGAACTCGGTGCGCTCGAGCTCGACCGAGGGCGGCTTCGTGTCGAGCCCGACGATGATGTCGACCGTCGGGTCCTGCTCGAGGGCCTGCGCCACGCGGCCGCCCCAGAACGTGCCGAGGCCCGTGACGAGGATGCGGCGTCCCATCAGCGCGCCCCCCTCACCCGAACCACACCGATCGGCGCTTGCGCAACATGTCGTAGAGCGCCTGCTGGATGTGGTCGCGAACGGCCTCGGACTCGTCCATGATGCGGCTCTTCGAGTAGCGGGGCTGGTCGGGCTCGACGTCGAAGTGCACCGGCGGCAGCACGCGCAGCTTGAACTTGGCGGGCAGGTAGGTGACGGCGCCGAGCGGTCCGAAGGCCAACATGTTGGCGGTGATGGGGAAGTAGGGCAGGCCGGCGGCCTTGGCGAGGCGGCTCATGTTGTAGAGCGTGGGCATCGACTCCTCGGCCCCGACGACCGCGATGGGCACGACGGGGACGCCGGCGCGCATCGCGATCTCGACGAAGCCGCCCCGACCGAAGCGCCGCAGCTGGTAGCGCTGGCTGAAGTGCTTGCCGGGCCCCTTGCTGCCCTCGGGGAAGACGAGCACCAACTGGCCCTGCTCGCGCAGGAGCCGGTAGGCGTTGTCGGGGTGGGCGGGCACGCCCCCGGTCCGCGACCAGAGCGTGCCCACGACGGGCAGGCCCTTGAACAGGTCGTCGGCGAGGCCGTACACCGGGCGCTCGAGCTCGGTCTCGATGCCGTGCATGATCACGGGCGCGTCCGACGGGATGGCCGCCGCGTGGTTGGCGACGAGCAGCGCCCCACCCTCGGTCGGGATGTTCTCGAGCCCTTCCCACTCGACCCGGAACCAGTTGCGGTAGACGGGGTCGTAGACGCGCCGGGCGAGCGCGCGCATGCGCTCGGAGCGACCCCACTCGTCGACGTCGCTGGCCCGCGGGTCGTCGAGGGGGGACTCGTCCGCCTCCCGGGGCAGCGCCACGAGGGCCTGGCTGGGGGCGTCGGCGAGGAGCGCGTCGGGCGGTTCCGCTTCGGGGTCGGCCACGGGCGAATGCTACGACCCCGGGACGCCCCCCGAAAGGTGACGCGGGTCGCCCGCTACGGTTCGGGGCGATGGCCGGCGACATCGAGGTCGAGCCCCAGCCCCGGGTGGACCTGCTCGTCGAGCGCGCCGACGGCGTCGCTCGGCGGCGCACGGAGTACTCCGGGCTCGTGTGGTACGGCGGGCGGCCCCAGAAGAGCGGTTGGGGCGCGGTGTCGATGACGGTGGGGGCCGCGATCGAGTCGCCGTGGTTCGTGCCCGACAGCCTCCCGTACCTGCCCGACCGCCTGGGCGACGCCACGCTGTCGGTCACCGTCGGGCTGGTCAGCGTGTCCGACCACCTCGACGTGTACGGCTACTCGGCGCAGTTCGTCGCCGATCCGGGGGGTCATCCGACCTGGGTGCAGGTGCACGTGTCGGCGGCCGGCCGCGTGCCCGTGGCCCTGTCGTACCGCGTCGTGGCCCTCACCGCCCCCGACGCCGTCGAGGCCCGCTGAGCCCCGGCCCCGGTTCTGGCTCCCGATTCCGGTGCCCGGGCACCGAAATCGGGAGCCAGTTCGGTCGTGGTGCGCGGCGTCAGTCGGTGCTGCGCAGCAGGCGGCCGGACAGCGCCCCCGTGTGCTCGCCGGCCTCGAGGAAGGGCCGGCCGTTGACCACCGTGTGGTCGATGCCGCGGGCGCGCTGCACGAAGCGGGGCGCCGCGCCCGGGAAGTCGTGGACGATCTCGGGCACCTCGAGGGCCAGGGCGTCCAGGTCGATCACGTTGAGGTCGGCGTAGGCGCCCTCGACGACCCGGCCCCGGTCGCGGTAGCCGATGAAGTCGGCGGTGTCGGACGACAGGCGGCGCACGGCCTCCTCGACGGTCAGCACCTGGCGGTCGCGGGCCCAGTGGGCGAGCAGGTACGTGGGCTGGCTGGCGTCCATGATCTGGGTGGCGTGGGCGCCGGCATCGGCGAGGCCGAGCACGGTGACCGGCGACCGCAGCTGCTCCTCGATGGCGGCCTCGTCCTGGTTCATCACCGGCCAGTTGACGACGGCGCGCCCGTCCGTGCGGTCCATCGCGTCGAGGTAGGCGGCCACCGGGCTGGTGCCCGCGGCACGGGCGATGCCGGCCAGCGAGTCGTCCTCGGTGTAGGCGTAGCGGACGTCGTCGGGCGGGACGAGGTACATCCGCTCGAACGGCTCGGGTGCCTTGGCCGCGCCCTCGTCGACCAGGCGGGCGCGGACCTCGGGGTCGCGGATGGCGGCCAGCCGGCCGGCGAGGTCGAGCTCGCGGAGGGGAGCGAAGGACGGCAGGTCGTCCACCAGGGTGTTGGCCGCGAAGCTGAACAGCACGCCGACGCTGCGGGGGGTGATCTGGGGGCGCAGGCGGGCCCCGGTGCGGTTGGCCTCCTCGGCCAGCGCGATCACGTGGCGGTAGTGGTCGCCCAGCGACGCGACCTGTTGGAGGTTGAAGCTGAACGGTCGGCCGGTGCGGCGGCTGAGCTCGGCCATCCAGGCCAGCTCCTCGTCGACCCGCGAGCCGTGGCCGTCCTCCTCGTTGTAGCGGGGAGCGCTCTCGAGCGCGCCCCGGCCGAGCTCGCCGAGGCCGGCGGCGATGCCGAAGAACTCCTCGGGGGCGCTCCACGTCCCCGGCACGTTGCGCCCGTCGGGCACCCGGTGGAACAGGCTGCGCGAGATCGAGTACCCGAGGGCCCCGGCCTCGATCGCCGCCCGGACCAGGCGGGCCATCTCGTCGATCTGGTCGTCCGACGCCGTGAAGTCGCGCTCGCACGCCGCCTCGCCGCAGACGTAGGTGCGCACCGCGACGTCGCCCACGTACCCGCCGGCGTTGATGCCGAGCGGGAGGCGGTCGACGGCGTCGAGGTACTCGCCGTAGGACTCCCAGGCCCAGGTGAGGCCGTCGAGGATGCAGGCGGCGGGGATGTCCTCGACCGACTCCATCATCGTGGCCAGCGTCTCGGCCTGGCCGGGGCGGACGGGGGCGAACGTCATGCCGCAGTTGCCCATGACCACGGACGTGACCCCGTGCCAGCACGACGAGCTCATGAGGGGGTCCCAGCCGACCTGGGCGTCGAGGTGCGAGTGGAGGTCGACGAAGCCCGGCGTGACCAGGCGACCCTCGGCGTCGATCACCCGGCCGGCCCCGGCCGCGTCGACCTCGCCCACCGCGGTGATGCGGTCGCCGTCGACGGCGACGTCGGCGCGGCGGGCCGTGGCCCCCGTGCCGTCGACCACCGTGCCCCCCGTGATGACCAGGTCGTGCGCCATGCCCGCAGCGTAGGTCGCCCACGGGCCCGGGCGCCCCGGCGCCACCATCCGCGCCGCGCACCGCGCCGGCGGCGCAGGGCGATAGAACACAGCGGTGACCGAGACGGCGAGGGGGCAGGCCGCGCGGGAGGGGCGACCCGGCGACGACGCCGCGCCACGGGCCACGCCGGCGCCGACCCCCGAGAAGCGGGGCTTGCGTGACGCCGCCCGAGCGTTCCACCACCGCAACTTCGCCCTGTTCTGGACGGGGGCGGTGCTGTCGAACACCGGCACGTGGGTCCAGAACGTCACGGTGCCCTTCGTGGTGTTCCAGCTCACCGGCTCGGCGGGCTGGCTCGGGGTGGCGGGCTTCGCCCAGCTGTTCCCGGCCTGGCTCATGGGGCCGCTCGGCGGGGTGGTCGCGGACCGGTTCCCCCGCCGCACCGTGCTGCTGGTCACCCAGAGCGCCATGGCGGTGCTGGCGCTGGCCGAGGCCGCGGTGTGGGCCGCGGGCGTGCGCAACGCCGTCGTGATCGTCGGCATCGTGGCCGTCTCGGGGGTCGTCGCCGGCCTCAACATCCCGAGCTGGCAGGCCTTCGTCAGCGAGCTGGTGCCCCGCGAGGACCTGCTCAACGCGGTCACCCTCAACTCGGCCCAGTTCAACGCGTCGCGGGCCTTCGGCCCCGCCCTCGGCGGCATCGTGCTGGCCACGTCGGGCGTCACCTGGGCGTTCCTCGTCAACGGCCTCTCCTACGTGGCGGTGATCGCCGCGCTGGTCCTGATCCGGGTGCCCGTCATCGCCACCCGGCGCACCGGCCGCCCCCGGGTGCTCGCCGAGTTCGCGGCCACCATCCGCTACACGAGGACCAAGCCCGGCATCGTCACCTGCATCCTCGTGGTGATCGCGCTGGGCCTGTTCGGCAGCCCGGTGTTCACGCTGCTGGTCGTGTTCGCCGACGACGTGTTCGGCGTCGGCCGGGGGCTCTACGGCCTGCTCGGCGCCGCCCTCGGGTTGGGTGCGATCCTCGGGACGCCGGTCGTGGCGGGGTGGGGGAGCGGGCTGCTCCGCAGCCGGCTGATCACGGGTGCCCTCGTCGTGTACGGGGCGTCCCTGATGGCGTTCGCCCTCGCCCCCGGCTACTGGTGGGGGGTCGCCGCGCTGCTCGTGGCCGGCGCCGGGTACCTGGCGGTGGCCTCGACGCTCAACACCACGCTCCAGCTCCTGGTCGACGAGGAGATGCGGGGCAAGGTGCTCGCGCTCTACCTCATGGGCCTCACCGGCACCGTTCCCCTGGGCAACCTCGCCCAGGGATGGCTCACCGAGGCGATCGGCCCCCGCCCCACGGTCCTGCTCGGGGGCGCCGCCTTCCTCGCCGTCGTGCTCTGGTTGGGATCACGCCGGCGCCTGCGCCTGATGGACGGCTGACGTCCGGCCCTCGGGTGGGCGCCGGTGTCCACGGTGCCCGCGTCGCAGCCGGGACCGAGCCCCGGTGGGCCCGTCAGGCCAGGTCGGCCTCGGCCAGGTGGCGGCGGCCGGGCTCGCACGTCGGCAGCACCGGGCACCACCGGCACACCGGGCCTGTGCGGGCGACGGGCTCGCGGCCGTCGTGGTGCAACTCGACCAGGCGGGCGACGCCCTCGGCGGTGCGGTCCACCGCGGCGAACAGGACGTCCTCGGTGACGTCCTCGGGCTGGAGCCGGCCCGAGTCGAGGTAGTGGGTGGCGAGACGCCGGGGCGGGGTCCCCAGGCGCAGGGTCTCGACCAGGGCGTAGAAGCGCAGGTCGTCGACGTGGCTGGGCGAGAACATCCCGGTCTTGAGGTCGATGAGCACCTTGCCGGCGACGTTGCCCCGGGCGGCGCCGATGGACAGGTCGACCTTGCCGGAGAGGCGCACGGCGTCGCCGCAGAGGTCGGCGCTCACCTTGGACTCGGGGACGGGCCGCCAGGCCCGCTTGAGCGGCGGCCAGCACTCGAGGAACTTGGCCACCTGGTCGTTGGCCTCGCCGCGCAGCTCGGCCCGGTCGGCCTCCGAGCAGGTCTGGAGCCACTCGCCGAGGCTCCGGTCGCTCTCGCGGAGGCGCTCGACGGCCTCGTCCACGAGGACGAGCGGTGCGGGGTGCCCCGGCAGGTTCATCGACAGCTCGATGGCCTTGTGGGCCACCGAGCCGCGGGCCAGCGCCGGGGTCCAGGCGAAGCCCCGCTCGGCGTCCTCGTGGACGAAGCGCACCTCGCAGCCGTGCACCTGGCCCAACAGGTGCTTGTTGACGAAGAGGGGCGTGCGGGGCAGCGAGGCGACGACCGGGGCGAGGCGGGCCTCGAGCTCGGCCCGGAGCTCGACGCGCAGCTCGGCGTCGAAGGCCCGGTCGTCCTCGTCGACGCTGCGCAGCTGGGCCAGCAGGTCGGCCTGGGCGGGGTTGAGCGGCACCTCCTCCACGACGGGATCGTACGGCCCGGCGAGGATGTCACTGGGGGTGGGGATGATGGCGGGGATGGAGGCCACGTCCCTGCGCTTCGCCGCCGCCGCCCGCAGCCTGGCCCACGCCGCCCGGCGGCGGGGGCTGGCGGTGCCGGCGTTCCGCAGCCCGCCCCGGCTCGTCGGCGTCGACCGCTCCATCCGCCGGCGGCCCGACGGGGCGGCCACCGTGTCGGTGCGCCTGCGCGGGCGCCCCTGGGTGGCGGTGCTGGCCGACATGGTCGAGGGCGTCGTGGTGGCCAACGCCCTGTCCGGCGGCGCCGCCGACCAGTGCCGCACCGCCATGTGGTCGGCGGTGGAGGGCGGCGGCCTCCAGGCCGCCTGAGTACCGTTGGCCCGCCCGCCCGGGTGGCGCAACTGGCAGACGCGGAGGGCTTAAACCCCTCTGGGGCTCCGGCCCCGTGCGGGTTCGATCCCCGCCCCGGGCACGCCGCGGCCGTCGTCGGCGGCGCCGGCCGGCCTACGTCTGCGTGGCGGTGCGCCCCACCGAGGCGTCGATCCACCCCAGGTAGGGGGGCAGCCCGTCGGTGACCGGCACGACGACGCACTCGGGCGTGTCGTACGAGTGGTGCGCGTCGAGGTGGGCCTTCACCTCCTCCACCCGGTCGGCCCGGGTCTTGACCAGCAGGAGGCGCTCGTCGGCGGTCTCGACCGCGCCCTCCCAGCGGTAGGTCGACGTGATCGGCATCGCCTGCACGCACGCCGCCAGCCGCGCGTCGACCAGCGCCCGCGCCAGGGCCGCGGCCTCGTCGGGATCGTCGGTGGTCGTCATCACCACGACGTGCTCGGTGTCGCTCATCCCCCGATCATCCCGCGACGTCGAGGCATCGGCGGTCGGAATCCGACCGCCGATGCCTCGGGAACGGGGTGACGGGCCTCAGGCGGTGACCCAGACCAGCACCTCGGCGCCGGACGGGCCGGCGGTGAGGCGGGGCGAGCCGGCGCCGGTGAGGCGGGCGGCGTCGCCCTCGGCCAGGTCGCCGGCGGCCTCCAGCGCGGCCGAACCGGCGGCGACGAAGAGGTGGGCGTGGCGCCCGTCGGGCAGCGCCACCTGCTCGCCGGGGCCGAGCCGCCCTCCCCAGAGCACGGCGTCGCGCTGGCGGATCGAGACGGCGGCGTCGTGGCCCTGGCCCGAGGCGATGGGCCAGAGCCCGCCCCCGTCGAGCTCGGCGTTGATGTCGCGCTGCTCGTAGCCGGGGTGGACGCGCTCGGTGTCGGGCAGCACCCACATCTGCACGAAGTGCACGTCCTCGGTCGGCGAGGGGTTCATCTCCGAGTGCCAGATGCCCGTGCCGGCGCTCATCCGCTGCGCGAGGCCGGGGTAGATCTCGCCGTGGTTGCCCTCGGAGTCCTTGTGCTCGAGGCGGCCCGAGAGCACCCAGGTGACGATCTCCATGTCCTGGTGGGGGTGCGTGGTGAAGCCGGTGCCGGCCCGGACCCGGTCGTCGTTGGACACGAGCAGCAGCCCGTGGCCGACGTTGGTGGGGTCGTAGTGGCGCCCGAAGCTGAAGCTGTGGCGGCTGTCGAGCCAGTCGATGCGGGTGCGCGGGCGGGTGTCGGCCCGGTGGACGTCGATGGTGGGGGCGGAAACGCTCATGGCCTCGTCCTCTCAATTACTTGCTTATGCAAGTAACAACGCCGGGAGGGCCCTCGGCATTCCCGGGCGGCTACAGGCCCATCAGCTCCGTCACACCGTGGTCGCGTCCCGCCGTGTAGCCGCCGTCGACCGCGATGGCCTGCCCGCTGACGAACGAGGCGTCGTCCGAGAGCAGGTAGGTGCACAGCGCCGCCACCTCGTCGGCACGCCCGAGGCGGCGCAGCTTGTGCTCGTGGATCGTCGCCTCGGCGACCGCCTCCATCCCCGGCATGCCCACCACGGACTGGTAGAGCGGGGTGTCGATGAAGCCCGGGCAGACCGCGTTGGCGCGGACGCCCTGGCGCCCGTAGTCGATGGCCAGGTTCTTGGTGAGCAGCACCACCCCGCCCTTCGAGGCGTTGTAGGCACTGCCGCCGGCGGTGCCCTCGAGGCCCTCGACGCTGGCGATGGTGACGATCGAGCCCCGCTCGCCACCGGGCCGGGGCGCCTGGTCGAGCATCGCCGCGGCGACGTGCTTGGCCACGAGGAACGTGCCCCGGAGGTTGACGTCGACGACCCGGCGCCACTCGGTGTCGTCCACGAGGTGGACGGGGCCGCCGCCGGCCACGCCGGCCGCGTTCACCACCCCGTCGACCCGGCCGAAGGCGCTGACCGCGGCCCGCACGAGTGCCGCGACCGCGGCCTCGTCGGTGACGTCGGTGGGCACGTCGAGGTACTGCTCGCCGGGCACGTCGGGATCGCCGCCGGCGCCCACGTCGGCACCCACCACCCGGGCCCCCTCGTTGATCAGCCGCTCCACCGTGGCCCGGCCGATCCCCGATGCCGCCCCGGTGACCACCACCACCCGCTCGTCGATCCCTCGCATGGCCCCATCTTCTCGCGCGCGTCCCGCCCTCCACGCCGGCGGCCCCCGCACCCCGAGCGGTGCCCGCGCCGCGGTGTCACAATCGCGGCCGATGGAGCGCATGACCGGGATGGACGCGGGCTTCCTCTACATGGAGACGCCCACCATCCACATGCACACGATCAAGGCCGCGGTGATCGACCCCGCCACGGTGCCGGGGGGCTACACCTTCGAGCGCTTCCGTGAGGTCCTCGGCGAGCGCCTGCACCTGCTCCCGCCGTTCCGCCGCCGCGTCGTCGAGGTGCCCTTCGGTCTCCACCACCCGGTGTGGGTGGACGACCCCGACTTCGAGCTCGACCGCCACATCCGGCGGGTCGTGCTCGACGCCCCCGCCGGCCGCCGCGAGATGGATCGTGCCATCGCCGCCGTCGCCTCGACGCCGTTGCCCCGGGACCGGCCGCTCTGGGAGATCGTCGTGCTCGAGGGCATGCCCGACGGTCACATCGGGTTCGTGGCGAAGCTGCACCACTCGCTCGCCGACGGCGTGGCCGCCGCGGAGCTGCTGGCCAACGTGATGGACCTCGAGCCCGACCCGCCCGAGCCCCCCGTGGACCCGGACGGCGGGCGCGCCTGGACGGGCGAGCCCCTGCCGTCGCGGTGGCGCCTGCTGTGGGCTGCCGTCGTGGAGGTGCTCGCCGGTCTCGGGCGCATCCCGGCGTTGGTGCGTCGCACCCTGCGCAGCCTGCTCGCGGTGGGGCGGCGCCGACGCACCGCCGAGGTGTCCCCTCCCGTGCCCGTGCTGGACACCCCCAACGTCTCGTTCTCCACCGCGCTCACCGCGCGCCGGTCCTTCGCCACCACCACGCTGCCCCTCGACGAGATCCGCGCGGTCAAGGCCGCCGCCGGTGCCACCGTCAACGACGTGCTGCTCACCCTGGTGGCCGGGGCCCTGCGGTCGTACCTGGTGGCGCGCGACGAGCTGCCCGTCACCCCGCTCGTGGCGGGGGTGCCCGTGTCGACCGACCGGCCCGAGGAGGTGCGTCGCCTCGGGGGCAACAAGGTGTCCAACCTGTTCACCGCGCTGCCGACCCACCTCGACGACCCCGCCGAGCGCCTCGCCGCCGTGCACGAGGTGACGGCGGCGGCCAAGGAGGTCCACAACCTGCTCGGGGTGGACATGCTGGCGGACTGGGTGGAGTTCACGCCGCCACGGCCCTACTCCTTCCTGGCCCGCCAGTACTCGCGGCTGCGCCTCGCCGACCGGCACCGGCCTCCCATCAACGTGGTCGTGTCCAACGTCCCCGGCCCGCGCGACCCGCTGTACATCGCGGGGGCTCGCCTCGAGGCCATCTACTCGGTGGGACCGGTCCTCGAGAACATCGGGCTCAACGTCACGGCGTGGAGCTACCTGGACCAGGTGCACGTGAGCGCGATCGCGTGCCGGGACGTGCTCCCCGACCTCCGCGGGATCCTCGACGGCATGGAGGCGGCGCTCGAGGAGCTGCGGGCCACCTATCCGCCGCCGGCGGCGGCCCGCGCGGCGCCGGACGCCTCGCCCGCCTGAGGTCGTCGGCCCCCGGTCGGCCGCGGCCGGGCGCGACGGGAGCCGATCGGCCACCCGGTACCGTTCCCCCGGTGAGCGACCAGCCCGGCCCCGACGCCGCCGGCCCACCCTCGGGGTCCTCGGGTCCCGCCACCGCCTCCCCGCCGCCGGCCCGCCGCCACACCCCTCCGGCGTCATGGCTGGGTGCCGACGCCGGCCGCCGGTCCTCCTCGCGCCCTCGTGACCGGCCCGGATGCTGTCCCGCCGGGTGCCACCCGGAGCCGCCCGGGCCGCCTGGGTTCCTGCCCGGCGCCCCGCCTCCGGCGGCCGGCGCCCCGCCCGCGCCCTCCCGCGGGCCGCGGAAGGTGGCGGCGCTCGTCGCGGTGCCCGCGGCGGTCGCCCTCGTGGCCCTGGCCATGGGAGTGGCCTGGCTCCTCACCCGCGACGGCGACGAGGCCGCGTCCCCGGCGCCCACCGAGGCGCCGGGCGCCACCACGTCCACCACCGCCGGCGGCCCGACCGACGACGACCTCGAGGCCACGGTGGCCGAGCTGAGCGGGTTCGTCGAGCAGGAGCGGGGCCTCGAGTTCCGCGAGCCGGTCGACGTGGAGCTGGCCGGCGACGACGAGTTCGAGCAGCGACTGCTCGACGACTTCGAGGCCGAGGACGAGGCGGACCTGCGCGAGACCGAGGACGTCTTCCGCGCCCTCGGGTTCCTCGACGGCGACGACGACCTCGTCAGCCAGCTCGAGGGGGTGCTGAGCGCCGGCGTCGTCGGGTTCTACGACCCCGAGACGAACGAGCTGGTCGTGCGGGGCGAGTCGCCCACGCCGTACGCCCGGTCGACGATCGTGCACGAGCTCACCCACGCCCTCGACGACCAGCACTTCGAGCTGGCCCGTCCCGAGCTCGACGACGCCGACGACGAGACCGGGTTCGCGTTCTCCGCGCTCGTCGAGGGCAACGCGGTGACGGTCGAGGAGGCCTACCAGGCCACGTTCACCGACGACGAGCGACGCGCCTACGACGAGGAGGAGGCTGCCATCGGCGACAGCGCCGACTTCAGCCAGTTCCCCGAGATCCTCCTCGCCCTCATCGGCGCGCCCTACGAGCTGGGCCCGCCGTTGATCGACGCCATCGTCGACCACGGCGGCGAGACCGCGGTCGACCAGGCCTTCGGCGACCCACCGGTGTCGAGCGAGCAGGTCCTCGACCCGGACCTGTACCTGTCGGGCGAGCAGCCGCTCGACGTCGCCGAGCCCCCGGCCGACGGCGAGGTCTTCGACCAGGGGACGTTCGGCCAGTTCCTGCTGCTGGTGCTGCTCACCGACGGGGGCGTCGACCAGCAGACCGCGGCCCGCGCGGCGGTCGGCTGGGGCGGTGACCAGTACGTGGCGTGGCAGGAGCAGGACCGCACCTGCCTGCGGGTCCGCTTCGAGGGCGACACCGCCGCCGACACCACCGAGATCGCCGACGCGCTCGACGAGTGGGCGTCGACCCGGTCCGGCGCCGACGTCGTTGCCGACGACGGCTTCGCCACGTTGACGTCCTGCGGCTGACGCCGACGGCCGACGGCCAGCCCCGGCGGGGTCGCGGTCAGCCCAACAGGCTCGACATGCCGTCCTGGTCGCCGATCGCGCTCTGGTCCGCCAGGTCGTCGAGGAACTGCCGGCCCTCGTCCGAGTCGGCGGCCTCGACCATGGCCTTCGGGAGCGCCCGCATGACGTAGCCCTCGGGCATCGGCGGCGCGTCGTCCACCCGCCGGGCCATCGCCGCGTCGACGACGGGGGCGAGGCGCTCGGTCTTCGCCCGCGACGCCGCCTCGTCGCGCGCTTTGAACTCGGGGAGCACCTCGGCGGCGAAGAGCTCGAGGCTCGCCATGATGTCCTCGTGGCGGTTGCGGCCCGCCTGCATGACGAAGATCACCTGGTCGACGCCCGCCTCCTCGTAGCGCCGCAGGAACTCGCGGATCTGCGCGGGTGTGCCCACGGCGCCCCGCAGGCCGCTGCTGTCGCCCGCGGCCACCTGCGCGCCGAGCACCTCCTTCTGGGCGGCGAGGGCGGCCTCGGGCGAGTAGCCCATCTCGTCGCGCTTGGCCACGAACTCCTGCCACACGTCCGTTCGGCCGGGCACGTGGTCGCCGAACACGTAGTAATGGGCGAGCGAGTAGCCGAAGAAGTTGCCGCCCTCGAGGCCCATCGCGATGGCCGCGTCCTCGGAGGGCGCGCACATCATCGGGGTGACGCAGGCGATGTTGTGGTTGACGGCCTGGCCCACGGGGACGCAGCGCTCGGCCATCACCGACGTGTAGTCGTCCACCCAGTGGCGGGCCTCCTCGGGGTCGATGAACGCGAAGGCCAGCGCCCCGATGCCCTTCTCGGCCGCGAGCAGGATGGTGTCGCGCCGCGAGCACGCCACCCACAGCGGCGGATGCGGCTTCTGCACCGGCTTGGGCACGACGTTGCGGGGCGGGACCTGGACGAACCGACCCTCGTGGCCCGTGAAGGGGGTCTCGGTCATGGCCCGGATCGCCACCTGGAGCCCCTCGAGCCACTGGTCGCGCTTGACCACGGGGTCGATGCCGAAGCCGCCGAGCTCGGCCTCCGAGGACGACTCGCCCGAGCCGAACTCGGCCCGGCCACCCGACACCAGGTCGAGCATGGCCACGCGCTCGGCGGTGCGGACCGGGTGGTTGTAGCCCGGCGCGGTCTGGATGATCCCGTGGCCGAGGCGCATGTCGGTGGTGCGCTGGCTGGCGGCCGCGAGGAACACCTCGGGGGCGCTCGAGTGCGAGTACTCCTCGAGGAAGTGGTGCTCGACCTCCCAGCAGTACTCGATGCCGAGGCGGTCGGCGAGCTCGATCTGGTCGAGGGCGTCCTGGACGAGCCGCAGCTCGCTGTCCTCGTCCCAGGGCCGGGGGAGCTGGTGCTCGTAGAACAGTCCGAACTTCACGGTGCGGCCTTCCCCGCCGGCGCGGTCGCCGGCCTCGCCCCGAAGTGTAGGGACCGGCCGGGGCGGGGCCGGACGCCGTCGGATCGGAACGGCGGCGCCGCGGATCGCTAGCATCGGCGGCGACGGACGGGGCGGTGCGCCCCACGACGGGCCGTCGACGAGAGGGGTCGGGCGAGGTGCCGAGGGTGCGTCGAGGAGCCGTGGCGCTGGTCGTCTCCGCACTCGTGGCCGTGCTGGCGGCGCCGGGCCTCGGTGCCGAGGAGCCGGACGGCACCGGCCCCGGGCCGGGCGGCGATCCCGCGGCCGACGCCCCGACGACGGCGACGACGGGCGGCCCGACCGAGGAGCCCGAGCCTGCGACGGGCTCGACCACGTCGACCACCGGGCCCCCGGCGCCTCCCTCGGCGGACGGCGACCTCCCGGACCTCTCCGAGGGCTCGGACGCCGCCGCGGCGGCGTCGTCGAGCGGCGACGGCGCGGGCGTCGTCGCGGGGGAGTACATCGTCCGGCTGCGCGACCAGCCGGCGACCGCCGCCGTGCGGGCGACCGCCGGCGACCTCGTGCCCGCCGGCGAGGGGCGCGTGCTCGCCGTGTACCGCCACGCGCTGCGGGGCTTCGCCGCCGAGCTGGAGCCGGACGCGGTCGACGCCCTGCGAGCCGACCCGCGCGTCGCCACGGTCGAGCCGAACCTGGTCACCGAGGCGCACACCACCCAGACGGGCGCCCCCTGGGGCCTCGACCGCAGCGACCAGCGCGACCTCCCCCTCGACGGGAACTACCGCTACGAGGCGACCGGGGCCGGCGTCGACGTGTACGTCCTCGACACGGGCATCCGGCCCACCCACCAGGAGTTCGGCGGGCGCGCCTCGGTCGGGCTCGACGTCATGGGCGACGGCCGCAACGGCATCGACTGCGACGGCCACGGCACCCACACCGCGGGGACCGTCGCCGGGGCCACCACCGGCGTGGCCAAGGAGGCGCGCATCATCGCGGTGCGCGTCCTCGGCTGCGACGGCCGGGGCACCGCGGACGGCCTCCTGGCCGGCATCGACTACGTCACGAGCACCCACGACGGCCCGACGGTGGCGAACGTCAGCCTCGGGTTCACCGGGGTGCTGTCGAGCGTCGACGCCGCGGTCCAGGCCTCCATCGCCTCGGGCGTCACGTACGTCCTGTCGGCGGGCAACAGCACGGCGAACGCGTGCAGCTTCTCGCCGGGTCGCGTGGCCGCCGGCATCACCGTCGGGGCGACCACCCGCACGGACGCCCGCGGCGACTACTCCAACACGGGCTCGTGCCTCGACCTGTTCGCCCCCGGCTCGGGCGTCCGCTCCGCCTGGTACACGTCGGACACCGCCACCGAGACCCTCGACGGCACGTCGATGGCGGCGCCGCACGTCGCGGGCGCAGCGGCGCTCCTGCTCGAGTCGAGCCCGGCGTCGACGCCCGCCGAGGTGGCCGCCCGGCTCCTGGCCGACGCGACGGTGGGCACGGTCACCGACGCCGGCACCGGCTCGCCCAACCGCCTGCTCTACACGGCCGACCTGGGCACGGGCATCACCCTCGTCCACGACGCGGTGGCCGACTCGGGCCAGGACTTCCGCTACACGGGCTGTCGCGGTGGCGACTGCGGGGACTGGGTGATGGACGACGACGCCGACGGCTCGGCGGACGCCACCCGGTCGATGAGCAAGCTGGCGCCCGGCACGTACACGATCTCCCAGGAGGCGGTGCCGGGGTGGACCCTCACCGCCATCGTCTGCGACGCCGGGGGCGCGGTCAGCCTCGCCGAGCGGCAGGTGGTGATCACGCTGGCCGCCAACCAGCACGTCACCTGCACGTTCACGGTGCGCTCCCCGTCGATCACGCTCGTGCACGACACCGAGCCCGACTCCGGGCAGGACTTCGCCTACACGGGGTGCTCCGGCGACTGCGGGGCGCCGTTCGCCCTCGACGACGACGTCGACAGCGCCACGCCCGCCACGGTCACGGCCGCCGGCCTGGCCCCGGGCACGTACACGCTCCACCAGGCGGCCGTGCCGAACTGGTCACTGGTCTCGCTGTCGTGCACCGGAGGCGTCACCACCGTCGACGAGGCGGCCCGGTCGGTCACGTTGACCATCGGGCCCGTCGACCACGTCACGTGCACCTGGGTGAGCCGCTCGGCGAGCCTCACCATCGTCCAGGACACGGTGCCCGACGGCCCACCCGTGTTCGAGGTCACCGGCTGCTCGGGTGCCTGCGGCGCACCGGTCCCGCTCGACGACGACCCGGCCACCCCGACGCCGGGTCGGGTCCGGGCGGACGGGCTGGCCCCCGGCACCTACACCGTGCAGCAGGCGGCGGTTCCCGGGTGGGAGCTGTTCGCGCTCTCCTGCGACACCGGTGAGCTCGCCGACCAGGCGGAGCGGCGCGTCACCGTCGTGCTCGAGCCCGGCGAGCAGGTCACGTGCACCTTCGCCAACCGCCGCCCGCCCCCGGCGAACGACGACTTCGCCGACGCCCAGGTGGTCGAGGGGCTGGTGGGCTCCGTGACCGGCACGACGGTGGGGGCCACCCGCGAGCCGGGTGAGCCCGGGCACTTCGCCTCGGGCGGGGCCCACTCGGTCTGGTACCGGTGGACGCCCACCTCGAGCGGGTTCGTCGAGATGCGGACGTGCGGCAGCAGCTTCCCGACCCTGGTGCAGGTGTACCGGGGGACCGGCTACGCCGACCTCGACCCCCTCATCGACCAGGTCGCGGCGTGTGGCCAGCAGACCCGGTTCGACTTCTACGCACACGCCGGCGTGCCCCTCCACATCGCCGTCGACGGCAAGGACGGCGCCTCCGGGACCGTCTCGTTCGCGTGGAACATGTACTTCGTCGAGGGGTAGCGGGCGCTCACCCCTGGAGGGGGAGCACCGCCGCCGCCACGGCGCCGAGGTGGTCGGCCCAGTCGGCCGGCTCGGCGAGGGGCAGCACCACGAACTTGGAGGCGCCCGCGTCGACCAGGTCCTCGAGCCGGGCGCGGAGCGCCGGCAGGCTGGCCGGGACGATCTGGCGGGGGTCGTCGAGGTCCGGCCGGCGCCTGGCGATGAACCGGGCCAGCCCGTCGGGCACCTCCCCCTCGGCGTAGGCGACGAGCGCCCCGAAGTGCTCGGGGTCGATGGCCCGCCCGGCCTCGTCGGCGGCGGCCTCGATCACGGCCTTCCCGCGGCGCACGTCCTCGGCGTCACAGAACGAGGGCAGCCAGCCGTCGCCCAGGCGGCCGACCCGGCGCAGCTCGGAGGGGGCCTGGCCGCCGAGCCACACGTCCAGCGGGTGCTGCACGGGCCGGGGCCGCACCACCGCCCCCTCGAGGTGGAAGTGGGGGCCGTCGTGGTCGACCGCGTCCTCGGTCCAGAGGCGGCGGATCAGGGGCAGGGCCTCGTCGAAGATGGCCGCGCGCTCGGTGCGGTCCACGCCGAAGGCCTGCTGCTCGCCGGGATCCACCACGCCGAGGCCGAACGCCGGCAGCAGGCGGCCGTCGGACAAGCGGTCGAGGCTGGCCAGGGCCTTGGCGACCAGCACCGGGTTGCGCCCGGGAAGCACCATCACGCTCATCCCGACCTTGAGGCGGGTGGTGCGGGCCGCGGCGAAGGCCATCCCGACGACCGGGTCGGGCCCGTCGGCGGCGATGCGCTCGCTCAGCCAGAGCGAGTCGAAGCCCAGGCGCTCGAGCTCGTCGACCATGGTGGCGAACCGCGGCTGGTCGTTGGTCGAGCTGCGGGCGCCGAGCCCGTACCCCACGCGCACCTTCATCGCCCCCATTACTACTCTTCCGCCCGTGGACGAGACGGAGCCGACGCCCGACGCCCTGCTGCGGCTCGACGGACGGGTGGCGATCGTCACCGGCGCGTCGGGCGGCCTCGGCGAGCGGTTCGCGCGGGTGCTGCACGCCGCCGGCGCCACGGTCGTCGGGGGCGCCCGCCGCCTCGACCGGATGGAGGCGCTGGCCGGGGAGCTCGAGCGCTTCGTCCCCGTCGCCTGTGACGTCGCGGTGGACGACGACCTCGCCCGGCTGGTGACCGCCGCCGACGAGGTGGCCGGCGGCCGCATCGACGTGCTCGTGAACAACGCGGGCATCAGCGACGGGCCGCAGCCGGCGCTGGACGAGGACCCGGCCGAGTTCCGGCGAGTGGTCGACGTCGACCTCAACGCCCTGTTCGTGCTCACCCGGCTCGTCGCGGCTCGGATGGTGCCCGCGGGCGCCGGCAGCATCGTCAACATCTCGTCGGTGCACGGCCTCGTCGCCGCGGCGCCGAACAGCCAGGCCGGCTACGTCGCCGCCAAGAGCGCCGTCGTGGGCCTCACCCGCGAGCTGGCCTGCCAGTGGGCCACCACCGGCGTGCGGGTCAACGCCCTCGCCCCCGGCTACTTCGCGTCCGAGCTCACCGAGGCCATGCTCGACGACGAGGGCGGCCGGCGCTGGATCGAGCGCAACACGCCGATGCGCCGGCCCGGAGCGATGCACGAGCTCGACGGCGCGTTGCTGTTCCTCGCCGGCGACGCCAGCACGTACGTCACCGGCCAGGTCCTCGCCGTCGACGGCGGGTTCACCGCCCGATGACCCACGCACCCGCCACCACGCCCCCTTCTGGGTACTCGCCCGTGTCGTGGGCGACAGCGGGGAGTACCCGGAACGAGTTCTGCGGACCGGCGCGTCATCGCTCGGTCTCGCTTCATCCGGCAACCCAGGAGGACCCGCCATGAAGGTCGACCTCACCGTCCGCGACTACCTCGACCGGGCCGCCAACGTCTACGGCGAGCGCATCGGGGTGGTCGACGAGCCCGACCAGCCGGCGGCGTCGCTCGGCGAGCTGACCTACGCCCGCATCGCCGAGCTGGCCCGGGGGCAGGCCGCCGCGCTCGACGCCCTGGGCATCGGCCGGGGCGAGCGGGTGGCGATGGTCTCCCAGAACGCCGCCCGCATGCTGATCTCGTTCTTCGGGGTGAGCGGCTGGGGCCGGGTGTTCGTGCCCATCAACTTCCGCCTCAGCCCGGCGGAGATCGCCTACATCGTCGAGCACAGCGGGGCGTCGTTGCTGCTGGTCGACCCCGAGCTCGACGAGGCGCTGTCGTCGGTCGCCGCGCCCCGCCGCATGGTGATCGGCGCCGACACCGACGCCGAGCTCTTCGGCATGGACCTCGACGCCGACCCCGAGCCGTGGGAGCCCGACGAGGACGCCACCGCCACCATCAACTACACGAGCGGCACCACGGCGCGCCCCAAGGGCGTGCAGATGACCCACCGCAACCTGTGGATCAACGCCATGGGCTTCGGCTGGCACGCCGGCGTGAACGACCGCGACGTGTACCTCCACACCCTCCCGATGTTCCACTGCAACGGCTGGGGCATGCCCTACGCGGTGTCGGGCATGGGCGTGCGCCAGGTCGTGCTGCGCAAGATCGACGGCGCCGAGATCCTGCGGCGCATCGAGGCCCAGGGCGTCACCCTGCTGTGCGCCGCGCCGGCGGTCGTGGCCGCGGTGTTGGACGCGGCCGCCGACTGGGACGGTCCCATCCCCGGCGCCGGCACCACGCGCATCGTCGTGGCCGGGGCCCCGCCGCCGACCCGCACGATCGAGCGGGTGGAGACCGAGCTGGGCTGGGAGTTCATCCAGATCTACGGGCTCACCGAGACGGCCCCGGTGCTGACCATGAACCGGGGGCGCGAGGAGTGGGACGACCTGCCCAGCGACGAGCGGGCGCAGCTGCTCAGCCGGGCCGGCGCCCCCGTCGTCGGCGTGAAGGTCCGGGTCGACGGCCAGGGTGAGGTGCTGGCCCGCGGGAACATGGTGCTCGAGGGCTACTGGGAGCAGCCTGAGGCGACCGCCGACGCCATCGTCGACGGCTGGTTCCACACCGGCGCGACGGCGGCACCATCGACGACAGCTACCTCACCATCTCCGGACCGCAAGAAGGACGTGATCATCTCCGGCGGCGAGAACGTCTCGTCCATCGAGGTCGAGGACGCGCTGTTCTCCCACCCGGCGGTCGGCGAGGTGGCGTCATCGGCGTCCCCGACGAGAAGTGGGGCGAGACGGTCAAGGCCCTCGTGGTCGTGACAGGCGACGTGACCGAGCAGGACCTCATCGACCACTGCCGCGAGCGCCTGCCCACTATCAAGTGCCCGACGAGCGTCGAGTTCCGCGACGAGCTCGCCCGCACGGCGACCGGCAAGCTCCAGAAGTTCAAGCTCCGCGCCCCCTACTGGGAGGGCCGCGACCGCCAGGTCAACTAGCTGACGAGCAGTGCCGCCCTGGTCCGCATCCCGTCGAAATCCGGACGCGGTCGGGGCGAACGCTGGGCGTTCGGGAGTGGGGGGTGGCGGTACCGTTGAGGTCGATGGACCTCACGACGGTGATCGAGACCCGCCCCGGCATCCGCAGCGGCAAGCCGTGCTTCGTGGGGACCCGGATCGCGGTGTACGACGTCCTCGAGTACCTCGCTTCCGGGATGACCACCGACGAGATCGTCCACGACTCACGAGCTCACGGGCCCAGAGCCAGCCCTCGGAAATCGGAGGCCACCGAGTTCGCGGCCCTCCGGGAACGTCGTCTCGCCACCGCGTGAAGCTTCTCCTCGACCAGAACCTGTCGCGGCACCTGGTCCGGCACCTGCGCGACGTCTTCCCCGAGAGCGAGCACGTCAGCGACCTCGGACTCGACGGCGCGTGCCGACGAGGAGATCCTGGGTGTACGCCTCGCGAGCACGGCCACCTGATCGCGCCCGAAGGACTCCTCAGACTTCCGTCAGCTGGCGTTCGCTCGGCGGTCCGCCGCCGAAGGTGTTGTGGCTGCGCGTCGGCAACGCGGCGACGGCGTGCCGTGGCCAGGTTGATCCTCAGCCCTGATCACGTCGAGGTGATCGAGGCGTTCGACGTGAGCACCATGACGAAGCGCTGCTGGTGCTCCAGGCCTGCGAGCCACCTGAGCAGACCACCGGCGAGGGCTGGGTCACAACGCCGCGCTCATGGACCGGGGCACGGTCCGATCCACCGGGTCGCTGCCGATGCACGGTGGCGGCCTCCGTCAGTCGGCGCTGATGACGATACCAGTCTCAGGCTCGACGTGACCGTCCCGGCGGATGCCGAACCAGGGCAAGCCGCATTCACTGTCATTCCTCCCGACGGACCTCGGGGCTGACGATCAACGGTTCCACGGCATCGGGATCGGTGACGCCAGCCCGCATCCATCCGAGCTGCGCCCGATTTCACGGCGGATGACCCATTGACGTTCGCCAGGTCAGTGACCGCCCCGCGCTTCCAGAGTGGCGCTGACGCTGCCCAACTGGTCCAGCGGTCGAAGGAAGCCCTCGTCGCCGCTACTGGACGCGCTGGCGGGTCGGTTCGATCTTGACGATGACGCGGCGGCTCTGGATGGGGTTGGCGTAGTCCGTGCCCTCGTAGCGCTGGGACAGGGCGTCGATGTGGGCGCGGGCGGCGTCGCCGTCGTCCGTGTCGACGACCCGGCCGGTCACCTCGGCGTAGTGGTACGGGTTCTCCGAGTCCCAGATGGTGATCGTCACCTCGGGGTTCTTGGTCATGGCCGTGAACTTGCCGCGGTGCACCTCGGTGTTGACGAGCAGGTGGTCGTCGTCGGCGTCGACCCACATCACGTGGTTGGCGATGCTGCCGTCCGAGCGGTGGTAGGCGAGGGCGCCGAAGTTGCGGCCGGTGGCGAGGGTCTTGACGTCGGGGTCGACGGGCACGGGAGGCTCCTGGGGTCGTCGGTGGGAGGGGCCTCGTGGGCAACACGAGGGCACCGGTGGTCTATTTCCCACCGCACCGGCCCCGGCAGACCGCACAATGGCGGGGTGCTGCAGGTCCGCGAGGTCAGCGTGGAGGTGGGAGGCCGGCTCGTGCTCGAGCACGCCTCGTTCACCGTGCGCGCCCGCGACAAGGTCGGGCTGGTGGGTCGCAACGGCGCCGGCAAGACCAGCCTGCTGCGGGTGCTCGGCGGCGCCGCGGCACCCAAGGCGGGCGTGGTCCACCGCACCGGTGGCCTCGGCTACCTCTCGCAGGACCCCCGCCTCGACGCCATCGACGACGGCACCACCGCGGTCGACCACGTGCTGTCCGGGCGGGGCCTCGACCTCGCCCGGGTGCGCCTCGAGAAGCTGCGCCTCGCCATCGAGGAGGACCCGTCCGAGCGCAACGTGGCCCGCTTCGCCAAGGAGGAGGACCGCTACCGGATGGAGGGCGGGTACGCGGCCGAGCCCGAGGCGCGCCGCATCGCCGCCGGCCTCGGCCTGGACGACGGGCGCATGGACCTGCCCCTGGGCGCGCTCTCGGGTGGCGAGCGCCGCCGGGTCGAGCTGGCCCGCATCCTCTTCGCCGGCAGCGACGTGCTGCTGCTCGACGAGCCCACCAACCACCTCGACAACGACGCTCGGGACTGGGTGCTCAAGTTCCTGCGGGCCTACAAGGGCGCGCTGCTCGTCATCTCCCACGACCTCGAGCTGCTCGACGAGGCCATCACCCGGGTGCTGCACCTCGACCGCGCCGGCGAGGAGGCCGTGGGCAGCCTGGTCGAGTACAAGGGCACCTACTCGCAGTACCTCGTGGCCCGGGAGAAGGACGAGGCGCGGCTGGCCAAGGTGGCCGCCCGCCAGGCATCGGAGATCCAGCGCCTGTCGAGCCTCGCCGACAAGATGCGCCACTCCACCGCCAACCGGGCCCGCAAGGCCCAGACCCTCGACACGCGGGTCGAGCGCCTGCAGCGCGAGCAGGTCGAGGGCCCGACGAAGGCCCGCGACCTCCGGCTGCGCCTGCCGGACCCGCCGGCCGCCGGTCGCACCGTGCTCACCGTCACCGGCCTCTCCAAGGCCTACGGCGACCTCCAGGTGTTCGACGACCTGTCGTTCGACCTGGGACGGGGCGAGCGCCTGCTCGTCATGGGCCTCAACGGCGCCGGCAAGACCAGCCTGCTGCGGGTGCTCGCCGGTGTGACCACCGCCGACGCGGGCCAGGTGACGTTCGGCCACCAGGTCGACCCGGGCTACTACGCCCAGGAGCACGAGGGCATCGAGGCGGGGCGCAGCCTGTTCGACCACCTCCAGGGCCGGGGCGGCCTCGACGACGAGCAGCGTCGCGGCCTGCTCGGCATGTTCGGGCTCACCGGCGAGAAGGCCTTCCAGGACGCGTCCACGCTCTCCGGTGGCGAGAAGACCAAGCTCGCGCTGGCCCAGCTCGTCGCCGGCCGCCACAACCTGCTGCTGCTCGACGAGCCCACCAACAACCTCGACCCGGGCTCGCGCACGGCCACCGCGGACGCGCTCGCCGCCTGGCCGGGCACCATGATCCTCGTGAGCCACGACCGCGACTTCGTCCGCGAGCTCCAACCCGACCGCGTGCTGCTCATGCCCGAGGGCGACCTCGACTACTGGAGCGACGACCTGCTCGACCTGGTGGCGATGGCGTGAGCCGGCGCCGCCGGTGGGGGTGGATCGCGGCAGCGACGGCGACGGCGCTGCTGGCACTCGGCGCCGCCGCCTGCGGGTCCGCCGACCTCCCCCGCTCGGTCACCACCACCACGCCGCCGACCACGACGGTCGAGGACCTCGAGGCCGCCCTCGATCCCACGTGCGTGGCGGGCGCCGACGTGGCGCCGGGAGCGACGGTGGAGGCCGTCGAGGTGGACGGGGTGACCCGCACCTACCTCCGGTACGTCCCCTCCTCCTACGAGGGGGTCGCCATGCCGGTGGTGGTCAGCCTGCACAACACCGGCGCCACGGCGGCCCAACAGGACGAGGCCAGCGGTCTGCGCACGTCGGCCGACGCCCACGGCTTCGTGCTGGTGACCCCGCAGGGACTCGGCGACCCGCCCACGTGGGACGCCGGCGAGGCGTCGACCGACGTCGCGTTCGTGGAGGCCGTGCTGGACCAGGCGGGCCGGACGTTCTGCCTCGACCCCGACCGCGTGTTCGCGGTGGGCAGCGGCGACGGGTCGGTGATGGCGGCCCGGCTCGCCTGCGACGCCGCCGACCGGATCGCGGCCGCCGGGTTCGTCGGCGTGGTCCCCGACCCCGACCCGTGCGAGCAGGCGCGCCCGGTCCCCGTGGTGGTGCTCCCCGGCTTCGACGCCGACCTGGGTCCGTGGGCGCAGCGCTACGGCTGCGATCCCGAGCCCGACCTCGTGCCCTACGACGCGGGGACGCCCGGCGACATCCAGGGCGACTACCAGGGCTGCGACGAGGGGTCGGCGCTGCGGTCGCTGACCGTGGCGGGCCAGGCCGACGGGAACGACGGGTTCTGGGACTTCTTCGTGGCCCACCCGCTCGTGGGCACGGACTGAGCCCCGGCCCCGCTCGGCCTCGGCCTCGGCCTCGGCTGCGGCGCCCGGCCCGGGTCCGGGCCCCGGACCCGGCGGTGGGCGGCGACCGAGGGGGCGGGCGCCGGTAGCGTCGGGTAGGTGGACGAGATGACCTCCGACGCGGCCTCCGACTTCCGGATCGAACACGACTCGATGGGCGAGATCCGGGTGCCCGCCGACGCCCGCTGGGCCGCCCAGACCCAGCGCGCGGTCGCCAACTTCCCCATCTCGGGCACCACGCTCGAGCCCGCGCTCATCCACGCCCTGGCCCTGCTCAAGGCCGAGGCCGCCCGGGTCAACGCCGATCGGGACGACGTGCCCGCGGTCGACGCCCGCATCGGCGGGGCCATCGCCGAGGCCGCCGAGGCGGTCGCGGCCGGGGACTGGGACGACCAGTTCCCCGTCGACGTCTTCCAGACCGGGTCCGGCACGTCCTCGAACATGAACATGAACGAGGTGCTGGCCAACCTGGCGTCCGAGGCCCTCGGCGAGCCGGGTGCGGTGCACCCGAACGACCACGTCAACGCCTCCCAGTCCTCGAACGACGTGTTCCCGTCGGCCATCCACCTCGCGGCGGCGACGGGGCTCCACACCGACCTGCTGCCCGCGCTCGACGACCTGCACGCGGCCCTGCACGCCAAGGCGCTCGAGTTCGCCGACGTCGTCAAGTCGGGTCGCACCCACCTCATGGACGCCACGCCCGTCACGCTGGGCCAGGAGTTCGGGGGCTACGCCGCGCAGGTCCACGACGCCTCGGAGCGCATCCGGTCGTGCGTCGCCTCCGTCGCCGAGCTGCCCCTCGGCGGGACCGCGGTGGGCACGGGCATCAACGCCCCGCGGGGGTTCGCCTCGTCGGTCGTGCAGGGCCTGGCCCACCGGACCGACCTCCCCCTCAGCGAGGCGCGCGACCACTTCGCGGCGCAGGGCGCCCGCGACGCGCTGGTCGAGGCGTCGGGACACTGCCGCCGCCTGGCCGTGGCCCTCGTCAAGATCGCCAACGACCTGCGCTGGATGGCCAGCGGGCCCCGCACCGGCCTGGCCGAGATCCGCCTGCCCGACCTCCAGCCGGGCTCGTCGATCATGCCCGCCAAGGTCAACCCGGTGATCCCCGAGGCCGTCACCCAGGTGGCGGCGCAGGTCATCGGCAACGACGCGGCGGTGGCCTTCGCGGGCTCGCAGGGCAACTTCGAGCTCAACGTCTACCTGCCCGTGATGGGCCGGAACCTGCTCGAGTCGATCCGTCTCCTCGCCGCCGCCTCCCGGGTGCTGGCGGACCGCTGCGTCCTCGGGATCGAGGCCGACGTCGAGGCGTGCCGGCGCTACGCCGAGTCGTCCCCCGCCATCGGCACGGCGCTGAACCCGGTTCTCGGCTACGAGGTGGTGGCCGACGTGATCAAGGCGTCGATGGCCGAGGACCGCACCATCCGCGAGGTGGTGCTGGAGCGGGGCCTGATGAGCGAGGACGAGCTCGACCGGGTGCTCGACGTCGAGGCCATGACCCGCGGGGGCCTGCGCTCGTAGCGCGGCGCCCGGCCGGCGCCCGCCGGCCGTCCCGGCCGCTGCTCCGCGAGGCCGCGGTCGCCATCGTGCGGTCGGCGCTCCGTGCGCGGCAGCACCGTGGCCGGGGCGCGAGGGGGTTCAGGCGTCGGCGGGGGTGCCGAGGGCGGGGGAGCCCTCGAAGGGGCCGGGATCGCCGTTGGCCGGGATCACCGGGGTGCTCCAGCCGAGCACGCGGCCGGCGTCCTGGGCGGCCGCCCGCCACTCGTCGGGCTGCCAGCCCTCGGCGACGCCGGCCAGGGTGCCGTCCTGGGCGATGTTGACGAACGCCGGGAGCTGCTCGAGGCCGAGCGCCCGCACCGCGGCCCGGTCGGGGTCGGTGAAGGTGAGGATGCGCTCGGTCCACGGGCCGAGGAACTGGCGGGCCTCGTCGGCGTTGCCCGTGACCACGAACGCGGTGCGGCAGTCGGCGTCGGCGAAGGTGCGCAGGATGCGCCCGGCGGTCTCGAGCAGCCAGGAGCTCTCCCACGTGAACGGGTCGACGACGACCGCGACGAGGCGGAACGTGGTGAGCCACTCGGCCAGCGGTCGGCCGTCGCCGTCCAGCGGGGTGAGCTCGAGGTCGGCAGGAGGAGCAGTCGCCACGGTCGCAGAAACTAGCCGGACCGCCCGGGCCCGAACGAACTCCAGGGCCGCCGCCGCCCGGCCCCGTCGTGGCGCCGACCGGCGGCGGTACCCTCGCCGCCGTGCACCCGATTGAGCGGCTCCGGTACGTGGCCCGGGCGTCCGGTGTCGACCAGTCGCTGCTGGTCCAGGAGACCGCATCCGCGCTCGGTGCCTTCGGGGGTGACCCGGCCGGCATGGTCACGGCCTGCCGGCGGATCGTGCACCGCCATCCCGCCTGCGGCGCGCTCTGGTGGCTGTGCGGCCGGGTCCTCACCGCCGGGGACCCGATGCCCGAGGCGTGGCGGGCGGCCGACGAGATCGACGCCGACCGCACCGCGGTCGAGCTCGCCCACGCCCTCCCCGACGACGCCACCGCGTGCGTGCTGGGGTGGCCCGACCTGGTGGGCGAGGCGCTCCCGCGCCGGGGGGACGTCGAGGCGCTCGTCGTCGACGTCCTGGGCGAGGGCTCGGGGCTCGTGCGCCGCCTGCTCGCGGCCGACGTCGAGGCGGTCGACGTGGCCACCCAGGGCCTGGGTGCCGCCGCGGCGGCAGCCGACGTCGTGGTGCTCGAGGCCTCGGCCGTGGGCCCGGACGCCTTCGTCGGCGTCGCGGGCTCCCGTGCTGCGGCCGCGGTGGCCCGCCACGACGGACGCCCGGTCTGGCTCGTCGCGGGCGTCGGCCGGCTCGTCCCCCAGCGGGTGTGGGACGCGCTCAGCGGCCTGGTCGACGCGGCGGCCGAGCCCTGGGAGGCCGACGACGAGCTCGTCCCCCTCGCGCTGGTCGACCAGGTGGTGGGCCCGACCGGCCCGCAGCCCGTCGCCGACGCCCTGCGCCGCACCGACTGCCCGGTGGCGGCCGAGCTCTTCGTCTCGCTGTAGCCGCCGGGCCGTAGCATCGCCGCATGCCCTCCCGCCGTGATCTCGTCCGCATGACCGATGAGGAGGTCGACGCGTTCCTCCACGAGCGCCAGACCATGAACATCGCCACCTTCGGCCCCGACGGCAACATCCACCTGGTGGCCATGTGGTACGGGTTCATCGACGGCAAGCCGGCGTTCGAGACGTTCACCAAGTCGCAGAAGATCAAGAACCTGCGCCGGGACAACCGGATCACGGTGCTGGTCGAGGACGGTGACGAGTACGAGCACCTCCGCGGGGTCGAACTGGTCGGGACCGCCGAGGTCACCGAGGACCCGGACGTCGTGATGCCGGTGGCCCGCTCCGTGGTGGACCGCTACTTCGGCGTGGAGAACCCGGACGACCTCGACGCGGTGGCGGCGGGCCTCGCCCACAAGCGCTCGGCCGTGGTCATCACCGCCGAGAAGGTGGTGTCGTGGGACCACAACAAGCTCGGCGGCACCTACTGACCATGCGGCCGATGACGGCCGGCTCCGCGCTCGTCGAGCGCTACCTGCTGCTCGGCCTGCGCCTCGGGCGCCACCTCGACGGGCTCGTCGACGCCTACTACGGACCGCCGGCGCTGGCGCGGCGGGTCGAGGCCGAGCCCCGGGTCGCGCTCGGCGAGCTCGTCGCCGAGGCGTCGCGCCTGGTGGCCGACCTCGACGGCCCCGGCGACCTCGACGGGCTGGACGCCGGCCGGCGTCGGTGGCTGCGGGCCCAGTGCGCCGGTCTGGTCACGACCGCGGCCAAGCTCCGCGGCGACGCCATCGGGTACTCGGACGAGGTCGAGTCCTGCTACGGCGTGCGCCCCCGGCGCGTGCCCGAGGACCGCTTCGCCGCCGCCCACGCGGCCCTCGACGAGGTCCTGCCCGGCTCCGGCCCGCTGGCCGAGCGCTACGGCACGTGGCGCGAGGCGCAGGCGGTGCCGCCCGACCGCCTCGGCGACGCCATCGCCTCGCTCGCCGAGGACTTCCGCGCCCGCACCGACGAGGCGTTCGGCCTGCCCGAGGGCGAGCACGTCGAGTTCGAGCTGGTGCGCGACCGGCCGTGGTCGGGCTTCAACTACTACGAGGGCGGGCTGCGCAGCCGGGTGGCCATCAACGTCGACCTGCCCGTGCTCAGCCCGACGCTGGCCCACCTGGTCGCCCACGAGGCCTACCCGGGCCACCACACCGAGCACAGCCGCAAGGAGGTCGGGCTCGTGCGCCGCCAGGGCCACCTCGAGGAGACCATCTTCCTCGTGGGCACGCCGCAGTGCCTGCTGGCCGAGGGGCTCGCCGACCTCGGGCTCGAGGTGCTGGTGGGGGAGCGGCCCGAGCCGGTGGTGGCCGAGCACCTGCGCCCCCTCGCCGTCCCCTACGACGCCGAGGTGGTGGCCCGGGTGGCGGTGGCCACGCAGTCCCTCGACACCGTGCGGGGCAACGCGGCGCTGCTGTTGCACGAGGACGGTGCCGACCCCGACGAGGCGGTGGCCTACCTCGAGCGCTGGTCGCTGCTGCCCCGGGCCCGGGCCGAGAAGGCGGTCTCGTTCCTGTCCGACCCGACGTGGCGGTCCTACATCAGCTGCTACGTCGAGGGCCTGCCCCTGTGCCGCGCGTGGGTGGGCGGCGACCCCGCCCGCTTCGGGCGACTGCTCTCCGAGCCGCTCACGCCGGCGCAACTGCAGGCCTGAGCAGCCGGGCGGGCTTGGCCCGCCCGGAAGACCCGGACGTAGCATCGGCGCATGTCCGAACGCACGCGCAACCTGCCCCGCCGCTCCTGCCTGTCGATCCCCGGATCCAGCGAGAAGATGCTGGGCAAGGGTCCCGGCATCCCCGCCGACATGATCTTCCTCGACCTCGAGGACTCGGTCTCGCCCCTCGAGAAGGAGGCCGCCCGGGCCAAGGTGGTCGACGCCATCAAGAACCAGGACTGGGGCGAGAAGGTGCTCTGCGTCCGGGTGAACGCCTGGGACACCGAGTGGACCGCCTACGACGTCATCGAGGTGGTGGGCAACGCCGGCGAGCGCCTCGAGGAGGTCATGCTCCCCAAGGTGCAGACCGCGGCCGAGGTGGTGGCCATGGACCTGCTCCTCACCCAGGTCGAGAAGAAGGCGGGCCTGCCGATCGGCCACATCGGCATCGAGGCCCAGATCGAGACCGCCCAGGGCCTCATCAACGTCGAGGAGATCTGCGCCGCCTCCCCCCGCACCGAGACCATCATCCTCGGACCGGTCGACTTCTCGGCCTCGATGGAGATGCCGTCGCTGCAGGGCGGCCTCCAGATCCCCGAGTACCCCGGTGACTACTTCCACTACCCGTTCATGAAGATCTTGATGGCGGGCCGGGCCAACGGCCTCCAGGTCATCGACGGGCCGTACGTGAAGGTGCGCGACCCCGAGGGCTTCCGCGACTACTGCACCCGCACCCAGATCCTCGGCTACGACGGCAAGTGGGCGCTGCACCCCGACCAGGTGACCATCCTCAACGAGGTGTTCGGCCCGAACCAGGAGCAGTTCGACCACGCCTGGGCCGTGCTCGACGCCTACGAGGAGGCCACCACCACCGGCGACCGCAAGGGCGCGGTGATGATGGGCGACGAGATGATCGACGAGGCCAGCCGCAAGGTGGCGCTGAAGGTGGTCGCCCGCGGCGAGCGCGCCGGCTTCACCCGCACCCCGGCGAGCTGACGACGAACCCGAGGCAATAGCCCCCGGAAACCGGGGGCCATTGCCTCGAGAACGCGCTCACGCGGCGAGTTGTGCGAGGCGCATCAGACGGGTCTCCCTGATGAGGGCGCACTGGCCCTCGGCGTCGCCGACGACGTCCTCGTAGAGCAGGCGCAGCGTGAACCAGCCAGCCCGGCCGGCCTCGTTGTCGCGGTCGTGGTCCCGTTTGAGGTCGGCGATGCGGGTGTGCCAGCGCCGGCCGTCGACCTCGACGATCATCTTGGCCTCGACGTAGGCGCCGTCGACGCAGGCCGCGGGCAGGGCCCGTCCCGGGTGTGGGTACTGCCGCACCAGCGGCGGCTCGCCGCCCTTCTCGAGCAGCTCGTGGAGCTTGCGCTCCAGGACGCTCTGCGACGGGACCTTGCCCGGCTCGAGCTTGTCCAGCACCCGGGCCATCTTGGCGATGCCGGGCTTGCCCCGCCTGGCGACGTCGCGCAGCACGACGCCGATGCCGGAGACGTCGACGCGACCCTTGACCCGGGCGTCGTCCAGGCTCTCGAAGAGCCGAGGGAAGCTACAGACCGCCGCAAGATCGACGGCCGTGCGCTCGGGTGTGGTGCACGGCATGCCCCTGACGATCGTGAGGTGGTGGGGGAGCACGTCGCTGATCTGATGGACGAAGGCGCCCTCGATGCGGTGGTGCCCGCCGTGTGGGACCGTCAGCACGATGCGGCCCTCCGGGAACCCGGCGTAGTGGTGGTAGGCCGCAGCAGTCTGGAACGAGACGACGGCCAGCGGGCTCGTGCCGAGCAGCGCGATCCACACGCTCCGATCGAACGACTCGGGCACGCCAGGGAAGCCGTACACCCCGGGAGCGACCCGGATCCACCGACCGCTACTGAGGCGCCGTGCGATCAGCTTGTCGTCGGCGCCGAGAGCGAGGGCCTGGGCCCGGGCGAACACGCTGAGTTGACGGGCCGCCAGGACGCTGATGGCGAGGTCGATTCCGTTTGCCATGCACCTAGAAACGCTGAAACAGCATGAAACGTCAAGAGGGCAGAACTAACTCGAGGCAATAGCCCCCGGAAACCGGGGGCCATTGCCTCGAGAACGGGGTTCGGGGTCCGCCGGCGCCGACCGAGGGTCAGGCGGCGGCCTTCTGGCGGTCGAGGAGGCGCCTCGCGATGACCTTCAGGCACAGGGTCTCGTCGGCGCCCTCGAAGATCGACAGCACGCGGGCGTCGACGAAGTAGCGGCTGACCGGGTACTCCTCGGCGTAGCCGAAGCCGCCGTGGATCTGCATGGCCTCGCGGGTGACCCACTCGGCGGCCCGGCACACGTAGGCCTTCACCATCGAGGCCTCGAGGGCGCCCTCGCCGTTGGCCATCATCCGGGCCACCTCGTAGGAGTACTGGCGGCTGGCCTGGATGAGCACGGCCATGCGGGCCAGCTTCACCTTGGTGAGCTGGTAGTCGGCGATGGGCTGGCCGAAGACCTGGCGGTCGAGGGCGTACTGGCGGGCCTCCTCGTAGGCGGCCTGCATCACGCCGACGGCCCGGGCCGCGGTCTGGAGGCGCCCGTTCTCGAAGCCCTCCATCTGGTAGTAGAAGCCCTTCCCGAGCCCCTCCTCGCCCCCCACCTGGTTGTCGGCGGCGACGAACCAGTCCTCGAGGGCGATCTCGTAGGAGTGCATGCCCCGGTAGCCGATGGTGTCGATGGCGCGGCCCTCCATCTTCCCGCCGCCGGGTGCGCCGCCGTCGGCGCCGACCTCCTGGGTGAACTCGAACCCGTGGCCCTCGCCGCGTGGCTTGGGCACGACGAACATCGACAGGCCCCGGTGGGTCTTCGAGCGGTCGGGGTCGGTGCGGGCCAGGAGCATGAGGGCATCGGCCCGCGCCCCGAACGTGCACCAGGTCTTGACGCCGTTCACGAGCCAGCCGCCCTCGGTGGGCGTGGCGGTGACCTTGATGCCGGCCACGTCGGAGCCGTAGTCGGGCTCGGTCACCGCGACGGCGGCCATGACCTCGGCGGTCGCCAGCTTGGGCAGCCACTCCTGCTTCTGGGCCTCGGTGCCACCCTTGACGAGGGCGCGGGTGAGGATCTCGGGACGGGTGATCAGCGAGCCACCGATGCCGAGCGACCCCCGGGAGAGCTCCTCGGTGGCCACCACCATGCCGAGGTAGTCGCTCTCGCCGCCGCCGGCGAAGCCGCCGTACTCCTCGGGGACGGACAGGCCGAAGCCGCCCATCTCGGCGAGGCCCGAGATGATGTCCTCGGGCACGTCGGCGTTCGTGCGGTGCACGTGCTCGGCGGCGGGCCGGATCTTGTCCTCGGCGAACCGGCGGAACGTGTCCTGCACCAGCTCGAAGTCGGCGTCGAGGTGGCGGGGACCCTCGTCGTCGGCCAGCGCCGCCAGGAAGGCGGGGTCGCGGTAGGCGGCCACGAAGGCCCGGGCGCCGTCGAGCGCACCCGCCTCGACGCCCCAGTCGCCCTCGCGGCCGAACACCTTGGCGGCGAGGTCGGCCACCGCGTCCGCCACGAAGGCGCAGGCGATGCGGCCCTCGGTGTCGCCCCGGGCGCCGTAGCCGAGCAGGCCACTCCCCATCTCGACGGCCGACGCCGCGTGGGCGAGGTCGTAGGCGAGCGCCTGGTGGTCGTCGAGGCCCACCTCGGCGAGGCGGGCGGTGGCGGCGGCCACGACGCCGCGGGCGAGGTCGACGGCGCCGGCGGCGGCGTCGAGGTCGGGGGCGGTCACATCGCTCATGACCCGCAAGTTACCGATCAGTAGCCTCCGGCGACCATCCCAGGCCGTCGCGTGCTCCCGCCCGGTCCCGACGCCGCCGCCGGGCGCCCGGCCTGCACTCGCCGCCGCCGGACCGGCCCGACTACAACGAGGGGGAACGCGACCGCGAGAAAGGCCTCCCGTGACCACCTACGACCGCCCCTTCGGCCGCTACCTCGAGGACTTCGAGGTCGGCGACGTCTACCGCCACTGGCCGGGCAAGACCATCACCGAGTACGACGACCACCTCTTCTGCATGATCACGATGAACCACCATCCGCTGCACACCAACGAGTGGTTCGCCGAGAACGAGACCGTGCACAAGAAGAACGTGGTGGTGGGCAACCTCGTGTACTCGCTCGTGCTCGGCATGAGCGTCCCCGACGTGAGCGGGTCGGCCATCGCCAACCTCGAGATCGAGTCGCTCACCCACCGCCGGCCCACGTTCCACGGCGACACCATCTACGCCGAGACGAAGGTGCTCGACAAGCGGGAGTCCAGCTCGAAGGACGACCGGGGCGTCGTCACCGTCGAGACCAAGGGCATCAACCAGCGCGGTGAGGAGGTCTGCTACTTCCGCCGCAAGGTCATGGTGTGGAAGCGCGACGCCGCGCCGCCCCGCCAGCGCCCGTACGACGAGACCATCTGGGACGAGGGCTGAGCCTGCGCCGCCCCGTGGTCGCGCCGTCGCGTCGGGCGGGGCGGCTCGTCCGTCGCGTCGGGGTGGTGGCCGCCGCGCTGGTCGTCGGCACCCTCGGGCTCCTCGTGGTCGAGGTGCTGCTGGCTCGCCGCGGCCCGGACCTCGAGGACCGCGAACCGCTCGACCTCGACGGGTTGGTGGGCGCCGGCCGCGCCGGCGCGACCGAGCCGGTGGTGTGGCTCGGGGACTCGACCGCCGCCGGGGTGGGCGCCTCCTCGGCGGAGGGCTCCCTGCCGAGACAGGTCGCGGCCGCGGCCGACCATCCCGTGCGCCTCACGGTGCTGGCCGAGTCGGGGGCCCGCGTCGGCGACGTCCTCGACGACCAGGTCGGCGCGGTGCCGGCCGGGACCGACACCGTCTACGTCAGCGTCGGCGCGAACGACGCGGTCCACCTCACCCGGTCGGGCGACTTCCGGCGTCGGTACCAGGCGGTGCTCGACGCGCTCCCCCCGGACGCTCGCGTCGTGCTGCTCGGCGTGCCCGACCTCGGCTCACCGCCCCGGCTGGCCCAGCCGCTGCGCTTCCTCGCCGGTGTGCGGGGTGGCACGCTCGACGCCGTGATCCACGACCTGGCGTCGGCGGGCGGTCACCCTTACGTGGACATCGCGGGCGAGACCGGTCCGGCCTTCCGGCGCGACCCGGGGCGGTTGTTCGCGGCCGACGACTACCACCCCAGCGACGCCGGCTACCGGCGGTGGGCCGATGCCGTCGTCGCCGCGGCCGACGAGGGCGACCGATGACGGTCCGCGACGCCGCCGCCCGCGGCTTCCAGCGGGGCGCCGACGACTACGAGGCCGCCCGGCCCGGCTACCCGCCCGAGGTCGTCGCCCTGCTGGTCGACGCCCTCGGCCTGGGCCCCGGCCGCCGGTCTCGACCTGGCCGCCGGCACCGGCAAGCTCACCCGGCTCCTCGTCCCGTCCGGCGCCGAGGTCGTGGCCGTCGAGCCGGTGGCGGCCATGCGGAGCGAGCTCGCCGAGCGAGTGCCCGGGGCCGAGGTGCTGGAGGGAACCGCCGAGGCCCTGCCCCTGCCCGACGCCTCGGTGGACGCCGCCGTGGTCGCGCAGGCGTTCCACTGGTTCGACGCCCCGGTCGCGCTCGCCGAGCTCCACCGCTGCCTGCGCCCGGGCGGGGGCCTCGCGCTCGTGTGGAACGTGCGGGACGAGTCGGTCGACTGGGTCCGGCGCTTCGGCGAGCTGCTCGTCGAGGCGGCCGCCGGCGACCCGGCGAGCGCCGAGTTCCGCGCGACGGGCAAGCCCTACGACGAGGGGGTCGACTGGGCGGCGCTGCTGGCCGCGACGGGCGGGTGGTCGCCGGTCGAGCGCTCGGTCGTGCGCTGGGAGCAGCCGGTCGACCCCGAGCTGCTGGTGCGCCGGGCGGCGTCGACCAGCTTCGTGTCCGCGCTGCCCGACGCCGCCCGGGCGGCTGCGCTCGACCGGGTGCGGGACCTCGCCGCTACCCACCCGCAGCTGGCCGGACGGCCGCGCTTCGGCTTCCCGCACGAGACGGTGGTCCACCGGTGTCGCTCGACGGCCTGACCCCCGAGCAGGCGGGGGTGCTGCGGTGGTCGGCCGACTCCCACCGCGACCTGCCCTGGCGGCGGACGCGCGACCCCTGGGCGGTGCTCGTCAGCGAGGCGATGCTGCAACAGACCCAGGTGGCGCGCGTCGTCCCGAGGTACCACGCCTTCCTCGACCGGTTCCCGACGCCGGCGGCCTGCGCCACCGCGGCGCCCGGGGACGTCGTCACCGAGTGGGCCGGCCTCGGCTACAACCGCCGGGCGGTGCAGCTGCACCGGGCCGCGACCGTCGTCGTCGAGCGCCACGCCGGCGCGGTGCCGGACTCCCTGCCGGCCCTGCTGGCGCTGCCCGGCGTGGGCCCGTACACCGCCCGCGCCGTGCTGGCCTTCGCCTTCGAGCACGACGCGGCGGTGGTCGACACGAACGTGGCGCGGGTGCTGGCGCGCCGGGCGGGGCGCCGGCTCACCGCGACCGAGGCGCAGGCGGCGGCGGACGCCTGGCTGCCCGAGGGGGCGGCGTGGGCCTGGAACCAGGGCATGCTCGACCTGGGCGCGGGCCGCTGCACGCCGCGGTCGCCGCGTTGCGAGGAGTGCCCCGTGGCGGTGGGGTGCGCGTGGTTCGAGGCGGGCCGCCCGGCGCCCGACCCGGCGCGCGGCTCGGCCGGCGTGAGCGGGGGGCAGTCGCGCTTCGAGGGCTCGGACCGCCAGGGTCGTGGCCGACTGGTCGACGCACTGCGCCAGGGGGACGTTCCCCGGTCGGCGTTGGCGCCGACCATGGGGTGGCCCGGCGAGCACGACCGGGCCGAGCGGGTCGCGGCGGGCCTCGTGGCGGACGGGCTGGTGGTGGCCCACAACGACCGGTTCTCGCTCCACCGCTGACGGGGCAGAAATCTCCGAATGGGCCCATCCGGGGGAGGGAGCGGCACCGAAGACGGGGTGATGGCCCGCACCGACCTCGCCGATCTCGGCGACGCCGCCCTCGTCTTCGCGGTGGCGCGGTACGAGCAGGCGGCCCTGGCCGAGGTGTTCCGCCGCCACGGCGGGGCGGTCCACGGCCTGGCTCGCCGGCTGCTGCGGGAGGACGCCGCGGCGGAGGAGGTGGCCCAGGAGGTCTTCCTGCGCCTGTGGCGCCAGCCCGACCGCTACGACCCGGACCGCGGCTCGCTGCGGTCGTTCCTCCTCGCCCAGGCCCACGGCCGGGCGGTCGACGTCATCCGCTCCGAGGAGTCCCGCCGCCGCCGCGAGGAGCGCGACGCTCGGCGGGCGGTCGACGCCGGCTACGACCTCGAGCGCGAGGTGTGGGACCTCGAGGTCTCCGAGCGGCTGGGAGGGGCCCTCGGCGAGCTCCCGGAGGAGCAGCGCTCGGCCATCGTGCTGGCGTACTTCGGCGGCTACACCTACCGGGAGGTGGCGGGCATCCTGGGGGCGCCCGAAGGCACCGTGAAGAGCCGCATCCGCAGCGGCCTCTCACAGCTACGGGGCGCGCTCGACGCACTGGGCATCGGAGCACCGACATGAGCGACCACACCCCCTTGGAACCGACCCACCACGACGAGCTCCGCGAGCTCCTCGGCGCCTACGCCCTCGACGCGGTCGAGCCCGGCGAGGCCGCGGCGGTCGAGCGCCACCTCCGCGCGTGCCCGCAGTGCCGGGCCGAGGTGGAGGAGCACCGGGCGGTGGCGGCGCTGCTCGGCAACGCGGGTGCCGCCGCCCCGGCGGGCCTGTGGGACCGCATCGCCGAGGCGATCGACGGCGACGAGGGCGGTGCCCCGGTCCCGTCGGACCCGGTCGCCGTCCTGGCGACCCTCGACGGTCACGACGGCGCGGGCCCTCGTCCCGCGCCGGACGCGCCGGCCCCGGTGATCCCCCTCGGTGACGCCCGTCGCGGCCGTCGCTGGTCGCGGCCCACCGTGGCGGTGGCGGCCGTCGCCGCGGCGTGCCTGCTCGTGGCCGGTGCGGTGGGTGTGCTGACCATCCGGGACCAACAGGCGCGGATCGACGACCTGGCGGCCCAGGTCGACGAGGCCGGAGTCCCGGGCTCGGTGGCGGACGCGCTCGCCGACCCGGGCTCGCGGGTGGTGCGCCTGGCGCCGCCCGGGAGTGGCGACCGGCCCGGCGACGACGGCCTGGTGCTGCGGGCCGTGGTGACCGCCGACGGCGACGGCTACCTGCTCGGGGGCACCCTCCCGGACGCGGGCCCGGGGTCGACCTATCAGCTCTGGGGCCTCGACGGTGGGCGGGCGGTGTCGCTCGGCGTGCTCGGCCACGACCCCGGCGTGGAGGCGTTCCAGGTGGAGGCCCCGACCGCCGCGCTCGCCATCACCACCGAGGCGCGAGGCGGGGCCGACCAGCCCACCTCGGCGCCGCTCGTGGTCGGCTCGCTCGCCTGAGCGGGGCCTCGAACGGGCCTCGACGCGGGGGTGCGGGCCCCTCGGCGGCGACCCCGCCCGCCCGGACGGCCCGCGTCGGGCGCCCTGGTGCGTCACAATCTCGGAGGACGACTCGGTCCGACCAACCAACGGGGGGAACCTCCATGCCACACCGATCGATCACTCGGCGCCTGGTGGCGCTGGCGGCCGCGGGCCTGCTCGTGCTGGGCCTCGCCGCCTGCGGCAGCGACGACGACTCCGACTCGGAGGGCGCCAGCGACACGACGGCGGCCGAGAGCGGCACCGACTACTCGGGTGGAGGCTCCACCGACACCACCGCGGCGGACGCCTCGGACACCCCGGCGGAGTCGACCGCACCGGTGATCCAGAACTTCGCGTTCGAGCCCGACCCGATCTCGATCACCGTGGGCGACAGCGTCACGTGGACCAACGAGGACGGCACGACGCACACCGTCACCGCCGACGACGACTCGTTCGACTCGGGCAACCTGTCGAGCGGCGACACCTTCGAGCAGACCTTCGACGAGGCCGGCGAGTTCACCTACCACTGCAACATCCACGCCTCGATGACGGGCACGGTCAGCGTCAGCAGCTGAGCGAGCGTCCCGCAACGGGCCGTCGGTGGGTGCGCCCCGCCGGCGGCCCGTTGGCGTCGAGGGGTCGTGGGGCGACAAGATCCTCCCGGCACGACCGATGAACGACCCGAACCAAGGAGCGTCCGTGGAGATCACGACTCGAGCGTTGCGGCAGCTCGCCGACGATGTCGACGACCAGCACCGCGAGGCCATGGCCACGGTCCACGAGGACCTCCGCGAGGTGCACTTCGGGGAGACGAGCCGCGTGCTGGCCCGCAGCCGGCGTCGCTTCCTTCGTGACGCGGGGCTCGGGGGCGCGGTCCTCACCCTGGGATCGACGCTCGTCCCCATGGCCCGCCTCATGCCGGCGGCGTGGGCCCAGGAGACCCTGTCGGACGGCGATCTCGCCGCCTTCGCCGAGAGCGTCGAGCTGGCCGCCGTCGAGGCCTACTCGGCCGCCATCGACACGGGCCTGCTCGACGGCGGCGTCGTCGACGTCGCCGAGATCTTCCGCCGGCACCACTCCGAGCACGCCGACGCGTTCGGGGCCGTGGCGAGCGACGCGGCCACCGGCGAGGCGAACCAGGCGGTGCTCGACGTCTTCGCCCCCCAGATCGGCGAGGCAGCCGACCAGGACGCCCTCCTCCAGATCGCCCAGGACCTCGAGAACGGGGCCGCGGCGACCTACTACTTCAGCCTCGGCGTCCTGCAGGACCGCGACGCCGCGCTCGCCGCGGCCACGGTGCTGCCCATCGAGTCCCAGCACGCGGTCGTGCTCGGGCAGGCGCTCGGCCAGGACCTCGAGGAGTACGTGCCCACCTTCCAGGGCCAGGAGGGCGCCCTCAGCCCCCGCGAGTACCCGGTGAACGGCTGAAGCGCCCGAGACGAGAGGAACGCGACGCGATGAACTACTCACGAGACGAGGTCCGCCGCCAGCTCCGGGCGAGCCGGGCCGACCAGGCCGCCGCGCTGGGTCCCTGGCGGGACGCGCTGGCCCGCCTCTTCGCCGCCGACCGCCGGTCGTCGGGCGGGCCCGGCACCTCGGCGGCGGCCAAGGCCCACCTCCTCGGCGTGCCCTCCCGCCGGGGGTTCCTGAAGATCGGCGGGGCCACCGTGCTCGGCGCCGCGGTCCTGGCCGCGTGCAGCGACGACGGCGAGACCGACGTCGCCGAGAGCGGCCTGCCCGCCGACGCGACCACGACCACGGCCGACCCCGCCGACGTCGAGTTCGACCTCGACCTCCTGCGCACGGCCACGTCGCTCGAGATCCTGGCGGTGAGCACCTACCAGACCGCCATCGACTCGGGGCTCGTCACGAACCCCGACGTCGCCCAGGCGGCCGTGCTCTTCCGAGACCAGCACGACGACCACGCCGGGGCGCTCCAGCAGGCGACCACCGACGCCGGCGGCACGCCGTTCGAGGAGGCCAACACCTTCCTCCAGGACAACGTCGTCACCCCGGCGCTCGACGGCCTCACCGACGAGGACAGCGTGGTGCGGCTGGCCCTCGACCTCGAGACCGCCGCCGCCGAGACCTACGCCTGGGCGGCCGGCGAGCTCTCCACCACGACGCTGCGCCAGGCGATCATGGGCATCGGGGGGGTCGAGGCCCGCCATCAGGCGGTGCTGCGCGGCTTCCTCGACGAGGACCAGGTGCCGGTGGCCTTCCTGCCGGTCGACGACCGGGTCCCCGAGGAGGCCTTCGTCGGCGCCGACGGGGGTTCGGGCGCGGGGGCCGACGGCGGCGACGCCGGCGGCGACACCACCACGACCACCGCGGGCGGGTCGTCGACCACGACGACCGCCGGCGGCGGCTCGACCACCACGACCGTCGGCGGGTCCACCACGACCACCGCGGGCTGAGGGCTCCGGTCGGCGCCCGGCGACGGGCGCCCTGCCTCGTTCCGGGGTGGGGCGCCGCCGCGTCGGTGGGCGCCGCCGCGTCCGTGGGCGAGGCCTCAGCCGGTGAGGAACGCCACGATCCGGTCGTTCACCGCGCCGGGCGCCTCGAGGTGCAGGAAGTGGCCGGTCCCGGGCACCACCGCGAAGGCGCAGCCCTCCCGGTCGAACGCCGGCGCCGCGGCGCGGGCCACGTCCACGCCCACGCAGCCGTCCTGGTCGCCGTGCAGGTACAGGGTGGGCTGGGGCGGGACCTCGCCGCAGGCGGCCTGCTCGTCGGCCAGGCCGGGCGACTGCTCGCCGCCGCCGAAGGTGGCGCGGTAGGTCCCCAGCGCCGCGGTGAGGTTGGCGGGCCCGGACAGCGCCCGCTTGACGGGACCGAGGTCCTCGGAGGCGTCGTAGCCCGGCGACCAGTCGCGCCAGAGCCCCTCGACGAAGGCGAGGTCGTCTCGGGCCACGATCATCTCGGCGAGGGGGTGCAGGAAGAAGTACGCGTACCAGAAGCGCCGCACCTGCTCGTAGGACAGGAGCGAGAGGCCGGTCGCGCTCGTCGGCGGCACGGCCATGCCCACCACCCGGGCCCAGCGGTCGGGCCCGCTGCCGGCGGCGCCGTACGCGGCGAGGGCGCCCCAGTCGTGGCCGACGAGCACCGCGCGGTCGTTTCCGCCCAACGCCTCGTGCAGCGCGTTCGCGTCGGCGGCGAGGGCGCCGGTCTGGTGGAGGCCGTCGGCGGGCACGGCCGACGGGGCGTAGCCGCGGTTGAACGGGGCCACGGCGTGGAAACCGGCCTCGGCGAGCCGGGGGCCGAGGTGACGCCACGTGTGGGCGGTGTCCGGGAAGCCGTGGAGGCAGAGGGCGAGCGGGCCCTCGCCCACCTCCAGGAAGGTGAGCTCGACGCCGCGGACGGTGAGGCTGCGCGATTCCACGCTCCGAGCATGGCACGGGCGCTGCGCCCCACCGATCGGCGCGCTTCGGTAGTCTCTGGGGAGGAGGACGAAGGGGGGAGACCGCTGCTCAACGTGACGTTCTACGGGGTTCGGGGCTCGACCCCCTGTCCGTGTGCGGACAACCACCGCTACGGGGGCAACACCGCGTGCGTCGTGCTGGAGAGCCCCGGCAGCGAGCCCATCGTGCTCGACCTGGGCACGGGGCTGCGCTTCTGGGGCGAGGCGCTCCCGAGCGACGAGCCCTTCCGGGGCGCCGCGCTCATCACCCACCTCCACTGGGACCACGTGCAGGGGCTGCCGTTCTTCACCCCGCTGCATCGTGCGGGTGCGCGCCTCGAGGTCTACGGGCCGTCGGAGCCGGGCCTCGACCTCGAGGGCGCCTTCGCCACGTTCATGCGCCAGCCGTACTTCCCGGTGGGCGTGGCCGACCTCGCCGGCGAGGTCGCGTTCCACGACGTCACCGAGGCCGACTTCGCGGTGGGCGACGCCAAGGTCCGGGCCCGGGAGGTGCCCCACGTCGGGCGCACCCTCGGCTACCGCATCGAGTGGGACGGCCGCAGCGTGGCCTACGTCAGCGACCACCAGCAGCCCCGTGACGGCGGCTTCGCGATCGCCGACTCGGTCGCCGAGCTGTGCGAGGGGGTCGACCTGTTGATCCACGACGCGCAGTTCACGCAGGCGGAGTTCGCCGAGAAGCCCCACTGGGGGCACTGCACGATCGACTACGCCGTGCACGTGGCCGCCGAGGTGGGCGCTCGTCGCCTCGTGCTGTTCCACCACGACCCGACGCACCACGACGACGAGCTCGACCGCCTGCTGGCCTACGCCCGGTCGCTCGAGGCCGCGGCGTCGCTCGACGAGGTCCTCTGCGCGCACGAGGGGCTCACCGTCTCGCTGGGGTCGCCCGTGACCGTTCCTCGGTAAGGTCGGGCGCCGACCACCGAGAGGAGCCAGCGTGACCAACCCGACCAGCTCGGACACGGGGGGCATCGACGCCGCCCACTACCGCAACGTCCTGGGCCACTTCCCCACGGGGGTCACGGTCATCACCGGCACGAGCGAGGGCAAGCCCGTGGGCATGGCCATCGGGTCCTTCTCGTCGGTCTCGCTCGACCCTCCTCTGGTGCTGTTCTGCCCCCAGAAGACGTCGTCGAGCTGGCCGCTCATCGAGGCGTCGGGCAGCTTCTGCGCCAACATCCTCTCGTCCGAGCAGGAGGACCTCTGCCGGGTGATGGCCAGCAAGAGCGACGACAAGTTCGCGGGGATCGGCTACCGCGACGGCGTCTCGGGGTCGCCGGTCCTCGCCGACGTGCTGGGCTGGATCGACTGCTCGATCGAGCGGGTCCACGACGAGGGCGACCACTTCGTCGTCATCGGGCGCGTCCTCGAGCTCGACGCCGCCAACGAGGGCCTGCCCCTCATCTTCTACCGGGGCGGCTACGGGCGCTTCGACGCCTGACCCGCGGGTGCCCGTCTACGCGCTCGGCGCGGTCGAGCCCGAGATCCATCCCGACGCCTACGTGCACCCCGACGCCGTCGTGATCGGCCGGGTGCGCGTCGACGCCCACGCCTCGGTCTGGCCCACCGCGGTGCTGCGCGGCGACGACGGGGCCATCCGCATCGGTGCCCGCACGTCCGTGCAGGACGGCACCATCGTCCACGCCACCGCCGAGCACGACACGGTGATCGGGGCGGAGTGCGTGGTCGGGCACAACGCCCACCTCGAGGGCTGCGTCGTCGAGGACCGGTGCCTGATCGGATCGGGCTCGGTGGTCCTGCACCGGGTGGTCGTGCGCAGCGGTGCCCTCGTCGGGGCCAACGCGGTCGTGCCGAACGGCACCGAGGTGCCGGCGCGGGCGATGGCCCTGGGCGTCCCCGCCGCGCTCCGGCTCGACGCCGTGCCCCAGGGCGAGTTCGACGCCGCCGTGCAGCTCTACGTCGAGCGGGCCGCTCGCTACCGGGCCGAGCAAAGGCTGGTTCCACCGTGACCGCCGGGCCCTAGCCTGGCAGCGTGACCCCGGCTCCCCGCGACGACGGCACGGCGCTGCGCGCCCGTGTCGCCACGCGGCCGTAGCCGGTGGCGGCGCAGTCCCCGGGCTCGGGCCTGATCCGCTCGCTGCTGCGCCGTCAGTGGCGGGGGGTGGCCGCGGGGGTCGGCGTCGGGCTCGCCTGGACCCTGGCCAAGGTCGCGGTGCCGCTGGCCGTGGCGGTGGCCATCGACCGGGGCATCGATCCCTACGACGGCGCCGCGCTGGCCCGGTGGACCGCGGTGATCTTCGCCCTGGGCCTCGTCGCCGCGGCCTTCACGGGCATGCGCCGCTACCTCGCCTTCCGCGAGAGCCGATGGGCCGAGACCGACCTCCGGGACCGCCTGTACGCGCACCTCCAGCGCCTGCACTTCGCGTTCCACGACGAGTCGCAGACCGGCGAGCTGATGAGCCGGGCCAACACCGACCTCCAGCAGATCCAGCAGCTCGTCGTGCTCATCCCGCTCACGATGTCGAACGTCCTCACCGTGGTCGCGGTCACCGCCATCCTGCTCGTCCTCAACCCGGTGCTCGCGGTGCTCGCGCTCGCCGGGCTCCCCGTCGTCAACGTCTTGGCCAAGCGCTTCTCGACCCGCCTCCAGGGCCCGGTCATGGGCATCCAGCGGGAGTCGGCGCAGCTCGCGAGCGTGGTGGAGGAGACGGTCTCGGGGGTGCGGGTGGTCAAGGGCTTCGGCGCCGAGCCGGTGCAGGCCGCCCGGCTCGCGGCCGAGGCCGACGACGTCTACGACGAGTCCATGGCCGCCGCCCGGATCCGGGCCACGTACCTGCCGGCGCTCGACCTGCTCCCCAACCTCGGTCTGATCGCGGTGCTCGGCTACGGGGGCCACCTCGTCCTCGACGGCGAGCTGAGCCTCGGCGCGCTCGTGGCCTTCAACGTCTACGTCGTCCTGCTCATCTGGCCGCTGCGGATGCTCGGGATGATCGTGGCCCAGTGGCAGCGGTCGGTGGCCTCCGCCGAGCGGGTGCACGAGATCCTCGACACCACCCCGGTCATCGTCGACCATCCCTCCGGCGCCGGCCTCCCGCCCCGGCCGGACGGCGACGCCCCGGTCGGCGAGATCCGCTTCGAGGGCGTGCGCTTCTCCTACGCGCCGGGTGGGCCCGCCGTGCTGGACGACTTCGACCTCGTGGTGCCGGCGGGCCAGTCCGTGGCGGTGGTCGGCGCCACCGGCTCGGGCAAGACCACCATCGCCCGCCTCCTCCCGCGCTTCTACGACGTGGACGAGGGCCGCATCCGCATCGACGGCGTCGACGTCACCACCCTCGCCCTGCGTTCGCTGCGACGGGCGGTCGGCATCGTGTTCGAGGACACGTTCCTGTTCAGCGAGAGCGTGGCCGGCAACATCGCGTTCGCCGACCCCGACGCCTCGGTGGCCGAGATCGAGCGCGCCGCGCGCCTCGCCGGCGCCCACGAGTTCATCGAGCGGCTGCCCGAGGGCTACGCCACCGAGATCGGCGAGCGGGGCTTCTCGCTGTCGGGCGGCCAGCGCCAGCGCATCGCGATCGCCCGGGCGATCCTGGCGGATCCCCGGGTGCTCATCCTCGACGACGCCACCTCCTCGGTCGACCCGACGAAGGAGCACGAGATCCGCGACGCCATGCGAGAGGTGATGTCGGGACGGACCACGCTCGTCATCGCCCACCGCCCCGCGACCATCGCCCTGGCCGACCGCGTGGTCGTGCTCGACGGCGGTCGCGTGGTGGCCGAGGGCACCCACGAGGAGCTGCTCGCCGGCAGCGACCGGTACCGCGAGATCCTCGCCGCCGGCCACGACGACGCGACGAGCGGCAACGGGCACCGGGCCGCCGCCACGGCATCGAGCGCCCCCACGGGGGCCGGGAGCGCCGCGTCGTGATCCGCGAGGTCGGGGTGGACGAGGCCGACAAGCTGGACGCCGAGGCGGCGCGGCGGGTCCTGCGCCGCTCGGGACGGATGCTCGGGCCGTACCGGCGTCGCGTGGCCCTCGGCGTCGTGCTGCTGGTCCTGTGGACCTCGACCACGCTCGCGGGGCCGCTGCTCGTGCGCTACGGCATCGACCACGGGATCTCGGCCGGCGACGCCGGTGCCCTGAACGCCGCGGTGGCGGCCTACGTGGTGGTCGCGGCGGTGGCCTACGTCGTGTTCCGGGCGCAGGTGCGGGTGATCAGCCAGGTGGGGGAGTCGTTCCTGCGGGACCTGCGCCTCCGCGTCTTCGACAAGCTCCAGCGCCTGTCGATGCCCTTCTACGACCGGGAGAAGGCCGGGGTGATCGTGTCGCGCATGACCTCGGACGTCGACTCGATGGCCGAGCTGGTGCAGATGGGCCTGCTCCAGTTCGTCAGCAACATCCTCCTGCTGGTCGTCTCGGTGGTCGTGCTCGTCGTCGTCTCCTGGCAGCTCGCGTTGGTGTGCCTGATCGCGCTGCCCTTCGTGGTCCTGGCCAGCATCAAGTTCCAGCGCGACTCCAACGAGGCCTACCTCGTCGTGCGCGACCAGATCGGCGGCACGCTGTCGAACCTCCAGGAGTCCATCGCCGGGGTGCGGGTGATCCAGGCCTTCGGCCGGGAGTCCACCGAGACCCGCCGGTTCGCCGAGCGCAACCAGGTGCTCTACGACGCGCACATGCGCTCGGTGAAGGTGCAGGCGTGGTACCTGCCCATCATCGAGCTCGCCGGCATCGGCACCACGGCGGCCGTCGTCGGGGTGGGGGGTTGGCTCGTCAGCCGGGACGTGGTGACGATCGGCACGGTGACGTTCTTCGTGCTCACCCTCTCGAACCTGTTCGAACCGGTGCAGCAGCTGAGCCAGCTCTTCAACACGGTCCAGTCCGCCGGCGCCGGGCTGCAGAAGGTGTTCGGGGTGCTCGACGAGCCCGTCGAGGTCCGGGAGCGCCCCGGCGCGGTCGACCTGCCCGCCCGCGGCGACCTCGAGGTCCGCGGCGTGTCGTTCGCGTACGGCGACGGCCCCCGGGTGCTGCGCGACGTGGACCTGACGATCGCGGCGGGGGAGCGCCTCGCGCTGGTGGGGCCCACGGGAGCGGGCAAGTCCACCCTGGCGAAGCTGTGCGCCCGCCTGTACGACCCGGTGGACGGCGAGGTCCGCTTCGGGGGCACCGACCTGCGCGACGCCACCCTCGGGTCGCTGCGCGAGCGCATCGTCGTCGTGCCCCAGGAGGGCTTCTTGTTCGCGGGTTCCATCCGCGACAACGTGCGCATCGGCCGGCGGGGCGCCACCGATGACGACGTCGACGCCGCCCTCGAGGTGATCGGGGCGCGCGAGCGCTTCGCCGCCCTGGCCGACGGCCTGGACACCGAGGTGCGCGAGCGGGGCTCGCGCCTGTCCGCGGGCGAGAAGCAGCTCGTGTCGCTGGCCCGCGCCGCGCTGGCGGACCCCGCCGTCCTGGTGCTCGACGAGGCCACCTCCAGCCTCGACCCGGGCACCGAGGCCCTGGTCGAGGGCGCCATGGACCGGCTCATGGCCGGTCGCACGGTCATCGTCATCGCCCACCGGCTCTCCACGGCCGAGCGGGCCGATCGGGTCGGCGTCGTCGACGCGGGCGGCCTCGCCGAGCTCGGCACCCACGACGCCCTGGTCGCCGACGAGGGCCGCTACGCCGCCCTGTTCGACACCTGGTCGCGCGGGGCCGTCACGACCGACGGCTGAGCCGGGGCCGCTGCGACCGTCACGCCGACGGCGTGGTGGATGCGGTCGTCGGGCCCCCTCCATTCCCGTCGGCCCACAGCGCCTGGAGCTGCGGGCGCAGGTGGCGCTCGACCGCCTGGCCGGCGGCGGCCGTACCGGCCTCGTTGTGGTGCACCTCGTCCCAGTAGACGATCCCCGCCAGGTCGTCGAGCACGTCCGAGAGGTCCACGACGGGCACGGTGATGGCGGCCCGGGCGGCGTCGTAGACCGCACCGAAGGACGCCCGGTACTCCTCGTCGGTGCCGATCTGTGCCAGCGTGGCGCGCTCCGCCTCGGCCTCGCGGGTCCAGAGGCACGGCTGGAGGAAGTTGGCGAACGGGATCCCGCGGGCGCGGAGCAGGTCCTGGGCGACCTCGATGCCCCGGTCGTAGACCGCGGCGGCGTTGGCGGGGTCCCAGCCGGTGGTGCGGGCGACCGAGTCCTCGGCCGGGACCTGGAGCGTGGCGCCCGAGTCCTCCAGCGCGCGCTCGAAGTCCCCCGCCCAGGTGTTCGACACCTCGGTCGGCGCCCCCGGGGTGATGTAGTTGTGCAGGTCGTTGTACCCGCCGTAGAACACGACGAGGTCGGGGGCGGGCCGCTCGGTCAGCATCTGCGCCATCAGCACGGTCTGCTGCCAGGTCTCGTAGCCACCGATCGCGAAGTTCGACGCCCGCACGGGGATGCCGCCCTGCTCCCAGGCCGCCCGCGCCACCTCGGACGCCACCGTGTGGTCGTCGCGGATGACGGAGGGCCCGAGCAGCATCGAGGAGCCGAAGAACCAGACATCGAGCCCCGGGTCGTCGGTGGGGGGCTCCCAGCTCCGGCGCACGCGGTCCTCGTAGTTGAAGTACTCGGTGTGTGCGTCGCGGATGCGCAGGATGTTGGTGGGGTCGTACTCGGTGACCTGGACCCGGCCGGCCAGGGCCTCGGCGGCCCACTCGTCCGTCTGGGCCAGCAGGGGATCGCCGTCGCGCTGCGGGCCCGTGCCGGTCACCTCCCACGGGGTGTCGGGGGCGGCGACCGGCTGGTCGCCGCCGTCGGCGGAGGGGACGGGCGCCGGCCCCGACGACGGCGCCCGCAGGTCGGCGACGAAGTGGCGGGCGGGGAGGGCGAGGAGGAGCAGCGCGCCCAGCGGGACCAGCACCAGGCCGGCCGCGTGGAGCCGCCGCCGCCCCGGACGGCGAGCCTCCCTGGTGAACGGCTGGTCCGGCCGCCGGTGCCACCAGCGCCGACCGCCGTCGTCCCACCGGCCCGCGTCGGCGGCGCCGATGTCGAGGGGGTCGTAGCGGCCGAGCCTCGTGACGACCCAGACGGGCACCACCACGAGGACCGTGACGCCGCCGAGCAGCAGCCACGCCAGCAGGCGCCCCGCCCCGTGGGCGACCCGCCCGAGCAGCCACGACAGGCGACGGTCGAACGATGGCGACACGAGGCGGGCGAGGGTCAGGGCCGTGACGAGCGCGAGGAGCAGCAGGGCGCCCTCGGCGTGGCCGGTCCAGAGGAGCAGGCCGACCACGGTGAGGCCGACCAGCGGGGCCAGCCACCAGGGCGGGCCCGACGGCGGGCCCGCGCCGATCTCGCCCGTCTCCCCCCAGGATGAGATGGGTCCCACCGGCCGCTCCGGGGCAGTCACCGGGCGCAGTCTGGCAGGTCGAGGGCCGGTCCGGGCGGTGAACCGGAGCCCCGCGGCGGCTGGGCTCAGACCGCGAAGACGTGGCCGAAGTAGGGGCGGACGGCGTCGGCGTCCATGGGCTTCGCGAACAGGTAGCCCTGGCCGCCGTCGCACCCGAGGGCCCGGAGCTCGGCGAGCTGCTCGACGAGCTCGACGCCCTCCGCGATCACCTCGAGGTTGAGGTTGTGGGCCAGTCCGATGATCGCGGCGGCGATGGCCGAGTCCTCGGGGTCGGGGCCGAGCCCGTCGACGAACGAGCGGTCCACCTTCAGCGTGTCCACCGGCAGCCGTTGCAGGTTGAGCAGCGAGGCCGAGCCCTTGCCGAAGTTGTCGATGGCCAGCGACACGCCGACCTCGCTGAGGGCCTCGAGCGACGCGATCGCGGTGTCGACGTCGCCGACGAGCACCGACTCGGGCACCTCGAGGCACAGGAGCTGGGGGTCGACGCCGAGCTTGGCGATCATCTCGGCGAGCAGCTCGGGCAGGTTGCTCTGGGCGAGCTGGCGCAACGAGAGGTTGACGGCCACCCGGGGCGCCTGGGGCCCGAGCTGGTCGTGCCAGCGCGCGGCGTCGACGCAGGCCCGGTGCAACACGCTGAGGCCGAGGCCGACGATGAGGCCGGTGTCCTCGGCGAGCTGGATGAACTCGTCGGGGTCGAGCCGCCCGCGGCCCGGGTGGTTCCACCGGGCCAGGGCCTCGACGCTGACCACCGCGCCGGTGCGCAGGTTCACCTGGGGCTGGTAGTGCACCTCGATGTCACCGTCGGCGATCGCGGTGCTCAGCTGCTCGGCGAGCATGCGGCGGTTGGTCGTGCGAAGCCGCATCGCCTCGTCGTAGACCTCGAGGCAGGCCCGGCCCTTCTCCTTGGCCCGGTACATGGCCTCGTCGGCGTTGCGGATGAGCGTCTCGGGGTCGTCGCCGGGCGCGGACACCGCCAGCCCGGCGCTCGTGGTCATCACCAGCTCGAGGCTGGCGATCCCGAACGGGTCGTCCTCGATGGCGTCGCACACCCGTCGGGCGGCGGCCACCGCGTCGTCGGGGTCGTCGACCTCGTCGAACAGGACGACGAACTCGTCGCCGCCCAGCCGGGCGACGGTGTCGGACGGGCGCAGCACGCCCGAGATCCGTTGCGACACCTGGCGGAGCAGCTCGTCGCCGACGTCGTGACCGCGGTTGTCGTTGACCGACTTGAAGCGGTCGAGGTCCAAGAAGAGCAGGCCGACCCGTGAGCGGTCGCGCTGGGACCGGGCGAGGGCCAGCTCGAGGTGGTTGAGCAGCAGCGAGCGGTTCGGCAGACCGGTGAGGGGGTCGTGGGTCGCCTGGTGGGCCAGGACGCTCTCGGCCTGGCGCCGCTCGGTGACGTCGCGGCCCATGATCGCCACCCGCACGAGCACGCCGGTGCTGTCGAACTCGCCCGCCACCGTCTGCCAGACGTGGCGGTCCTCGCCGCTCGACGTGCGCATGACCAGCTCGCCGCTCCAGGTGTCGCCCCGGAGCAGCACGGGGCGGACGTCTTCGATGTAGAGGCCCTCGGACTCGTCGGTGAGCAGGTCGCGCAGACCGAGGTCGCCGAGGTCGTCGTCGGCGATGCCGAGCAGGTCGCGGGCGGCGCCGTTCACGTACAGGACCGCGCCGGTCTCCTCGTCGATCATGACGACGAGGTCGGTCGTCGACTCCACGATCGTGGCCAGGCGGGCGTTCTGCTCGCGGGCGTCGACGAGGGCGCTCACGTCCTCGAACGACCCGATCGTGCCCGTCGGGGTGCCGAACTTGTCCCGCACCACGCTCAGCCGGCACTGCACCCAGCGGGGCTCGCCGTCGGCGTCGACGATGCGGAACTGGCCGTCGTAGCGCACGCCCTGGGGCAGGGTCGCCTCCCAGGCGGCGAGGGTGGCCTCCCGGTCCTCGGGGTGGATGAGGTCGTAGGCGTGCAGGCGGAAGATGTCCGTGCCGCCGACCCCGGTGAGCTCGGTCCAGCGGGGGTTGACGTAGGTCAGGCGCCCTTCGAGGCTGCAGCGGAACACGCCGACGGGGACGGACTCGGACAGCGACCGGAGGTGTGCCTCGCTGTCGCGCAGGTCCTCCTCGGTGCGCTTGCGCAGCGAGATGTCCACGAAGGTGACCACCACCGTGCCGGCGGGCAGGTCCGCGCCCCGGTCGAGGCGGCGGGCGGACACGTCCACCCACACGCGGCTGCGGCCCGGCGGGGTGAACCCGACCACGGCGCTCACCGACGGCTCGCCCCGCAGCGCCCGGGCGGCGGGCAGCCCGTCGGGGGCGAGGGGCAGGCCCTCGCCGTCGACCGGGTCCCAGGTGGCCCACGGCACCCGCCGCGCGAGCAGGTCGTCCCGGGACACGCCGAGCAGGTCGTGGGCGGCGGCGTTGCAGGCGGTGATGGCGCCGGTCGGGTCGTAGACCATCACCCCCTGGGGGAGCGCCTCGACGACCTCGGGGGCGAGGCCACCGTCGTCGGGCAGGCGGCCCCGGTCGTCGAGCACGTGGGTGAGGTCGAGCACGGAGGCCGCGAACCCCATGACGGTCCGGTCCCGGTCGAGCACGGGCGTCGCGCGGGTGTCCACCCAGCGCACGGCGCCGTCGCGGTGCACGACCCGGGCCCGGACCTCCAGCTCCCGGCCGAGGGCGCAGGCCTCGTCCCAGGCGTCGCGCACCATCGGCTGGTCCTCGGGGTGCAACAGCGCCAGCGCCTCGTGGTCGGCCACGGGCAGGACGCCCGAGAACCCCGTGATCTCACGCCACTTCGCGTTCGCGGCGAGGACCCGACCCGAGGGATCGGCGAGCACCAGGCCCACCGGCGCGTCCTCGAAGGCCGGCGGCGCAGGGGCGCCCTCGGCCGTTCCGGCCTCCACGTCGCTCGTCGTCGGTGTGCCCATCGCCTCGATCGCACGCTGCCCGGGGCGCGGCGCGCCCTCCGGGCACTATCGGCAGGTCGCGTGGTGCCTGAAGGAGGCGCGGCCGGAGGGATTTGTTACTATCGGCGTAGGAGTAATTACCGGACCCGGACGGCGCCGACGGGCACCCCGACCGGGCGGGTCCACCCCCCGACCACAGGAGCGGCAGCGATGGCCACCAGCGAGCTCGACCTCGACCTCGGGCGCTACAAGTTGGGCTGGAGCGACGAGGAGGACTACGTCTTCAAGCCCAAGAAGGGCCTCTCGCGCGACATCGTGCAGGAGATGTCGTGGATGAAGGGCGAGCCCGACTGGATGCGGGACAACCGCCTGAAGTCGCTCCAGCACTTCGAGCGCCGACCCATGCCCAACTGGGGTGGCGACATGTCGGAGATCTACTTCGACGACATCTACTACTACATCAAGCCCACCGACAAGCAGGTCGACGCCTGGGACGAGCTGCCCGACTCGGTGAAGTCCACCTACGAGAAGCTGGGCATCCCCGAGGCCGAGCGCAAGTACCTCGCCGGCGTCACGGCGCAGTACGAGAGCGAGGTCGTCTACCACCGCAACCGCGAGGACCTCGAGGCCCAGGGCGTGATCTTCACCGACATGGACACGGCCCTGCGCGAGCACCCCGAGATCGTCAAGGCCTACTTCGGCACGGTCATCCCCAAGAACGACAACAAGTTCGCCGCCCTCAACACCGCGGTGTGGAGCGGCGGCAGCTTCATCTACGTGCCCCCGGGCGTGTCGGTGGAGATGCCGCTCCAGGCCTACTTCCGCATCAACGCCGAGAACATGGGCCAGTTCGAGCGGACGCTGATCATCGCCGACGAGGGCTCCCAGGTGCACTACATCGAGGGCTGCTCGGCGCCGGTCTACACCAGCGACTCCCTGCACTCCGCCGTCGTGGAGATCGTGGTCAAGCCCTCGGCCCGGGTCACCTACACGACCATCCAGAACTGGTCGAGCAACGTGTTCAACCTGGTCACCAAGCGGGCGCGGGTCGAGGCCGAAGGCCACATGGAGTGGATCGACGGCAACATCGGGTCCCGCCTCACCATGAAGTACCCCGCGGTCTACATGGTGGGTCCCAAGGCCTCGGGTGAGGTGCTCTCGGTGGCGTACGCCGGCGAGGGCCAGCACCAGGACGCCGGCGCCAAGATGGTGCACGCCGCCCCCGAGACGACGTCGAAGATCGTCTCCAAGTCGATCTCCAAGGACGGCGGCCGCACCAGCTACCGCGGGCTCGTCCGGGTCGAGGACGACGCCCCCGGCTGCGTCAGCCACGTCCAGTGCGACGCCCTCATCCTCGACGAGGACTCCATCTCCGACACCTTCCCCTACATGGAGGTGGGGGCCCGCGACGCCCGCATCGGCCACGAGGCCACCGTGTCCAAGGTGGCCGACGAGCAGCTCTTCTACCTGATGAGCCGGGGCCTCTCCGAGGAGCAGGCCATGGGCATGGTGGTGAACGGCTTCATCGAGCCCGTCACCCGCACCCTCCCCATGGAGTACGCGGTCGAGTGGTCCCGCCTGATCGAGCTGCAGATGGAGGGCTCGGTCGGCTGACGCCGGGTCGGGGCGGCGACGCGCCGACCGGGCGCCTCAGGGTCGCGCGGCGTGCTCGCCGGCGGGCGCGGGCCGGCGCTTGGCGTCGCCGGCGTCGGTCACCACCACCTCGAGCTTGCCGTCGACGACCTCGAGGTGGTGCCAGGGCGTGTCGGCGGCCGGGCGGTCGGCGTCGAGGTCGAGCACGGCGAGCGGCTCGAGCTCGCGGCCGTGCCAGGGGCACGTCTGGCAATCGTGGGCCACCGCGACGTTGTCGAGCTCGGCGCCCTCGTGGGGGCACATGCGGGCGAACGCCGAGACCCGGCGGCCCTCCCGGCGCAGGAGGAGCCCGAGGTGGTCGCTGCGGCCGACGAAGGTGGGGCGGTCGGGACGCAGGTCGTCGACGGGGACCGGGGCGAAGACGGGGGGGTCGGCGGCCGGGGGGTCGGGTGCGAAGACGTTGTTGGCGTGGACGTTCAGCGACGCCCGGATGTCGCGCAGCTCACCGTCGCCCCGGAAGGTGTAGCCCCAGGAGCGCAGCAGGCCCCGGCGCTCGCGCAGCGGCACGTCCTCGGACATGAGCTGGCGGTAGTTGCGGCGCAACAGCGCCCGGATGAGAGGCCAGAACAACATCCAGAACCGGCTCGAGCACACCGTGTACGTGGTGACCGCGCGCGTGCGGGTGGGGGAGAGGGCGATGAACTCGTGGTCGGTCACCATCGTCCACGCCAGCAGCGTGACGAAGTGGGTCTGGTGGTTGGTCTCGGCGTCGTAGTGGACGAGGATCAGCGGGTTGGTGATCCCGACCACCTTCTGGAGGCTGATCGAGGCCTGCATGTTGCGCTCGACGACGCACGTGATGTCGTCGACGAGGCTGTGCACCTCGTTCAGGTGGGGGACGTCCTTGTTGTTCCAGTCCACGTCCGTGGGCAGGTACTCGCCCTCGGTCTGCATCGACAGGGTGCGGTGCACCATGCCGAACTCCTCGAGGCGCTCGACGATGGCGTCTGCGCTCAGCTTGACCACGGCGGTCGAGACTAACGCGACGGCCGTCCCCGGTCCGCCGGCCCTGCGACGGGTCGGCCCGCGGGCTGCCGGTCGGGGGCGACCACTATGCTCGGCCGCCGACCGAGGGCCTGGTCCCAACCCCGCGAGGAAGGGCACGCTGCACATCGTGAACCCCGCCGTCGGCCACCGGGCCCTCGTGGGCGCCGCCCGGGGGCTGCACCGATGACGACTGCCGACCCGTCGGCGGCCCCCGCGCGGGCCGGGCGCGGCGGAGGCGCTCGGGTCGGCGGGAGCGACGGCCGTCGGGCGCTGCTCGCCGCCGTGCTCGTGGGCGCCGGGCTGCGGCTGCTGTGGGTCGTCTGGGCCACCCGCACGCCCGAGTTCCCCACCGACCCGTCGGAGTACCTGCGCATCGCGCTGGACCTCACCGGCGGCGACCTGCCGACCTTCGGTGGCACCGGCGGGCCGAGTGCCTACTGGTCGCCCGGCTACCCCTTCATCCTCGCCCCGTTCGTCTGGTTCGCCGACGAGACCGGGCTGTTGAGCCCCGCCTTCGCGGCGTCGCTGGTCAACGTGGTCGCCGGCACCCTCACGATCTGGTTCACGGCCCTGCTCGCCGAGCGCTGGATCGGCACGCGTGCCCGGGTCACCGCGGCCTGGCTCGTGGCGCTGTGGCCCAGCCTGATCTTCTACACCTCGACGGCCCACACCGAGACCGCCTTCACACCCGTGCTGCTCGGCGCCTACCTCCTGGCCGGCTCGCGCACGCGCGACGTCCCCGACCGGAACTGGCTGCTCGCCGGCCTGCTGGTGGGGCTGGGGGTCCTCTTCCGGGCCCCGGGCATCATCGGGTTGGCCGCGCCCGTCCTGGCCCTGCGGGTGCGCCGCGGGTCGTGGTCGGCGTCGTGGCGGCCCGCGCTGCGTGCCACGGGCCTGGTCCTCGCGGGTGCGGCGGTGCTGCTCGTGCCCTGGACCATCCGCAACGGGGTCCAGGTCGGGATCTGGAGCCCGGGCTCGACGAGCAACGCGTCGGCGCTGTGCTTCGGCCACAACGACGACATCTCCGCCGACTGGAGCGAGAGCCTCGCGAACCCGAGCCTCCAGGTCGAGTGCTTCCGCGGGTCCCCCTACGACGACCCCGAGCCCTACCTCGTGCGGGGCCGTGAGGTGCCCGAGGGCGTGGGCGACGCCGAGGTCGATGAGGTGGCGTGGTACCAGGACCGCGTCTCGGACGCCGTGGCCTGGGCGGCGTCGCACCCCGCCCAGGAGGCGCGGCTCACCGTGGCCAAGGTGTGGGAGACCTGGAGCGACGAGGGGCGCGTGGTCGAGGCCGCCCGCAACTACCAGTCGGCCACCTGGGCCGGCGGCTGGATGGACCCGCTGGGCACGCTGGCCAACGTCTGGCTGTGGGTGGTCGGCGCGCTCGCCCTCGCCGGCCTCGCCTTCGTGCCCGCCTGCCGGCGCGCCCCGACCATCTGGGTGCCCCCGGTGCTGTTCACCCTGGCCATCGTGGGCGCGGTGGCCCAGCCGCACTACCGCTTCCCCGTCCTGCCCTTCGTGGCCGTGCTGGCCGCCGGCTTCCTCTGCCGCGACCGGCTCGAGGCCGACGAGGAGCCACCCGTGACGGCCGCCGGGCCGGAGACGACCGAGGAGACCGCGTCGTGAGCACCTCGCTGGAGGACCGGACCGTGGCCCGCGACGGCTACGAGCGCTCCGAGGTGATCCTGCCGACCTGGGGCGCCGAATCCCCCGAGCCGAAGGCGGCGGGTCCCCACCGAGGGCTGTCGCTGCTGCTCCCCCTCGTCATCGCGGGCGCCGTGGCCGCCCTCCTCCTCGCCCGCGGGCGCACCGAGGCCGCCGCCGTCCTCGTCGTGGTGGTGCTGCTCCTCACGGCGGGGCGGGCGCTGTCGCCGGGGTTCGATCGCGCCTTCCTCCGGGCGTTGGAGGCCTTCGGGCGCGGGGTCGGCCATCTGCTGCGGTTCGTGCTGCTCGGGTTCATGTTCGTGCTGGTGTTCCTGCCGCTGGCCGCGATCCAGTGGCTGTTCCGCACGACCCCCCTCGGTCGCCCCCGCGGCCTGGCGGGCGACGGCTGGATCCCCAAGGTGGCCATGGCTCCCGAGGGGCCACCGAAGCGCACGTTCGGCTCCGAGCCCACGCGGGCCCCGGGGGCCAAGGCCCCCAAGGTGGTGGTGGCCCTGGCGGTGGTGGCGGTCCTCGTCGTCGTCGACCTGGCGGTGGGCGCCCTGTTCACCGCCACGGGCGTGCTGCCCCCGGTCGACCGGGGCGACCTCGTCGCCCAGATCGAGCAGTCGCTCCAGCGCGACATGTCGAACCCACCCATGAACGAGTCGCCGTGGGCCCAGCAGCACGGCCGGGACATGGCCGCCTTCGAGCTCCAGACCAACGACTACATCCCGTACCTGATCCGGGGCGACAACGAGTTCTCGAGCCCGACGGTCAACGTCACCAACAGCGAGCGGGTGTCGTACGAGCCGGAGGTGCCGCCGGGGGTCGAGCCGCTGAAGATCGCCTTCATGGGCGGCTCGGTGATGTTCGGCGTCGGCCAGCGCGACGAGCACACGATCCCCTCGGCCTTCGCCCGCATCGCCGAGGAGAACGGCGTCCCCGTCGAGGTCCACAACTACGGCTTCCCGGCCTGGGTGGCCTGGCAGGAGTACCTGCTGATGGAGCGGCTCCTCGCGTCGGGCGAGGACTACGACATGGTGGTCTTCTTCGACGGGTTCAACGAGTTCGACGTCCAGATGACCGACTTCGACGAGGAGCCCACCCACCACTCGGCGGTGGTGCTGAACGGCCTGATCACCGACTTCCGCGAGCTGCGGGCGTCCGAGCCGGGCGGCCTCGACGGCCTCGGCGAGTTGGCCGACTCGTACCGACGGGCCAGCGGCGCGTGGCGGCTGTGGGACACCTTCCGGGGCCGCGAGGTGGGCCTGCCCGGCCTCGACGACGCCGAGGTGGGAACCCCCGAGGAGCAGACCGACGCCGCCCTCGACATCTACGGGCGGGCGAAGGGGCTGGTCGAGGACCTCGCCGACGACTACGACGTCCCCGTGCGCTTCTTCTGGCAGCCGAGGGCCGCCGGCTGGCCGCCCGAGGTGCTCGAGCGCCTGCCCGAGGGCGTGATCGACCTCTCGGACGTGTTCGGGGGCGACCCGTCGCCGTTCTACGACGTGGTGCACACGGACGAGGCCGGGGCCCAGGTGATCGCGCAGGCGATGTGGGACTCGCTGGGACCCGAGCTGACCGCCCAGGCCGAGGGCCGGGGTTCGCCGCCGGTGACCGTGCCGGTCGCCGCGCCGGCGGACTGAGCGGGCCGACGACGGTCCGAGGCGCCCCGGGGACCGCTCACCGGCGCGACCCATGGACGAAGGGCCGTTCGCCCAACTAGCCTCGACCCATGGTGAGCGATGCAGTGACGCTGGCGGCGCCCACGCGCCGCCCCACGGGGGACGCGTCCACCCGGGTGGCTCTCATCCGCCCGAACACGATCGTGTTCCCCAAGAGCTTCTCGTGGTACGGGCCGGTGCCGCCCATCGGCCTGGCCTACATCGCCGCGGTGCTCCGCGACGCCGGCCACACCGTGGACGTCGTCGACTCGGCGGGGGAGGGCATCGACCAGATCGTCGACCGCCCCAGCCCGATCGGCACGCTGCGCCAGTGCGGCATCTCCGTGGCGGAGATCGTCGACCGCCTGCACCCCGACACGAAGATGGTCGGGATCACCCACATGTTCCTGCACGAGTGGCCGCACGTGCGCGAGATCGCCGAGGCCGTCCGGGACCGCTTCCCCGACGTGCTCATCGTGTGCGGCGGCGAGAACGCCACCGGCTACTGGAAGTGGATGTTCGAGCAGACCGACGCCATCGACGCCTGCGTGCTCGGCGAGGGCGAGCGCACCGTGGTCGAGCTCGCCGACCGGGTGGCGCGCGGGATCCCGCTCGACGGTGGCTTCGAGGGGCTCGTCCTGCGCAACGGCGGCGAGGCCTGCGACGGCGGCCTCGCCACCCGCATCAACACGAAGGCGCTGCCCGACGTGCCCCGTCCGGCGTGGGACCTGTTCCCCCTCGACCAGTACTTCCGCTTCGCCGACTCGTTCGGCGTCAACCGCGGCCGCTCGATGCCGGTGCTGGCCACCCGCGGGTGCCCGTACAAGTGCTCGTTCTGCTCGTCGCCCCAGATGTGGACCACGCGCTACGTCGTGCGCGAGCCCGAGGAGGTCGCCGAGGAGATCGCGGGGTACGTCGAGCGCTACGGCGTCCGCAACGTCAACTTCGCCGACCTCACCGCCATCACCAAGCGCCAGTGGACGCTGCGCTTCTGCGACGCCCTCGAGGCCAAGGCGCCCGGTCTCATCTGGCAGCTCCCGGTCGGCACCCGGGCCGAGGCCCTCGACGCCGAGGTGCTCCAACGCCTCTGGGACACGGGCTGTCGCAACATCACCTACGCCCCCGAGGCCGGGGGCGAGCGCATGCTCGACATCTACGACAAGCGGGTCAGCCTCGACACCATCTTGAACTCGCTGCGGGCGGCCAAGCAGATCGGGCTCGTCACCAAGATCAACATCATCATCGGCCACCCCCAGGAGCGCTGGCCCGACCTGTTGAAGTCGTTCCGCTTCATGCTCCGGGCCGCGCGCGCCGGCGCCAACGACGCCGCGGTGATGATCTTCGGGCCCTACCCGGGCAGCAAGGACTTCAAGGCGCTCGTGGAGGCCGGCACCCTCGAGGTCACCGAGGAGTACCCGTACACCGCGCTGTCGTGGTCGTCGGGCAAGCACCAGAGCTACAACCCCGTGATGAGCACGCGGAAGCTGCGCATCGCCCAGCTCACGATGCTGATGGCCTTCTACGGCGTGGCGAACGTGCTGCGGCCCAAGCGGATGCTCGCGTACTTCCGGGCGTGGCGGGGCAAGTCCGAGGAGGCCACCCAGCTCGACGCCCTGCTGCGGCAGCGGCGCAAGGGGCTCGGGTCGGGCGGCACCGGCGCCGCCCAGCGGGACTTCGAGCCCTCGGCGGCCTGAGCCGCCGGCGGCACCGGGGCCTTCGGGAGGGGACCGGGGGTCGGCGCTAACCTGCCCTCCCGTGGTCAAGCTCAGCCATGACGCCATCGTCGAGCGCCTCGAGTCGTTCGGCATGGTGCACCGCTCGGTGCAGTGCACCACCGAGGGCGAGTACCAGCCCGGCGACGTCGACTGGAACAACAAGGACGTCGTGCACCGCAACTTCGTCCACAGCCGCATCTCCGACGTGGTGTGCGTCATCGAGAAGGACCTCCAGGCGTCGATCAGCTACCAGACCGTCCTGGGGATGCCGTTCCCGCTGATCCTGGTGCACTACGACACCGGCCCGAACGAGCAGGCCCACTTCGTCACCGCCCTGGCATGGACGATGGTCACCCGCCACCAGTTCATCCCCGTCACCGAGACCCGCACCCGCGCCGTCACCACCTACACCGTGGCCAGCACCCGGTTCTGGATGCTGCTCTGGCCCGTCATCCGCCGGCTGCTCCAGATCAACCACCGCACCCTCATGTCCGAGGACACGCCCCTGCGCGAGCGGCGCGGCCGCCTCCGCTCCTGGGGCTACACCTTCCGCGGTGACGGCGCACCACGCGACATCCGCGCCACGATCTCCGTGGCCGCCAACAACCTCGAGTTCCCCGACCCACCGCTCGAGGCGCCGACCCTCCCCGCGGTCCCGCTGGCCGGGCTGTCGGGCGGCGCCCCCGTGCTGGTGGGGCGCAGCGACCATCTGGGCCTGCTCCTGCGGCGCGACGGCGACCGGGTCCTCGCCTTCAGCCGCGTCTGCCCCCACGAGGGGGCCGAGCTCGACGACGTCCCCGTCGCCGACGGGTGCCAGCGCTGCCCGTGGCACGGGCGCGAGCTGCGACCCCTCGCCGAGCTGGACCTCACCGCCACCCACCCCGAGGCCGACACCGAGTGGCACCACCTCGAGGTGGTCGACGACGAGATCCGGGTGACGGTCACCGAGACGGGCCCGGGCCGGCGCGTGGGCGTGCGCTCGGCCGCCGGCAGCAGCGCCTGAGCACCCCGCTCCGCGGAACCGGCGCGAGGGCCGGCGGACGTGGTGCGGGTGGACCGGCGCTCGCGGCTGGCAAGATGGGGTGATGCCGATGCGCGAGGACTGCAAGTACTACGAGAGCCGCTCGTACGCGAACGGCGAGACGGTGCGCAAGTGCGACCTCGACCTCGCACCCGAGGCGCCGTGGCGGTGCCCCGAGGACTGCCCCAAGTACACGCGCCGGCTGGCCGACGTCGGCTGGCACCACGGCACGCTCGTCACGCCACCGTCGCCCGCCGAGCCCGCCAGCCTCGACGCCGACGACGGCGCCGTGGCCGCGCTGCTGGACGAAGCCGAGGACATCATCAACCAGGCCGGGCCGCGGGTCATGGCCGAGCTCGAGGACGAGCGCGGGCGCAAGGGCCGCTTCCGCCGCAAGAAGAACAAGAAGAAGCGCAAGTAGGTCGCCCCCCGGCGGCGGCACCGGTCAGGGGCACGATCGACCGATGCCGGCCCCGGACCAGGTCCGCGCGCTGGTGCGCCGGTAGGATCGCAGGGCGTGGGGCCCGCCCGGGTGGGCCCCTCGTCGCGAACCGCTCCCCCGATCCTGAGGCTGCGCCGAACCCGCCATGAACCCCGTCGACACCGTGACCCTGCCCCCCGGTCCCGGCTGGCTCGAGGCCCGCCGCACCGCATCCGGTGAGCGTCTCGCCGCCGCCGAGGTCCCCTCCACCGACGAGGAGGTCTGGCGCTACAGCCGCATCGGCGAGCTGGACCTCGCCGCGTACCGGCCCGTCCCCGGCTCGCCCGGCAGCGACGTCGTCGAGGGGGCCCGCCGTCGCGCCGACCGGGTGGTCGGCGAGCGCGCCGGGCTGGCGGTCGTGGTCGACGGCCACCTGGCCCACGTCGAGCTCGACGAGCAGGCGGCGGCCGCGGGCGTGGTGCTCGGCGCCGCCGCCGACGTCGCCGGCGGCGAAGCCGTGCTCGGCGCCGTGTTCGGCGCTCGCGACGACTACTTCGGTGCCCTCAACGACGCCGGCGCCCCGGCGCCGGCGGTGCTCGACGTGCCGCGGGGGACCGCGCTGGACCGCCCGATCGTCGTGGTCCACCACACGGCGGCGGAGGGAGGCCTGTCCCTGCCCCGCCTGGCCGTGCGGGCGGGGGAGAACAGCGAGGTCGCCCTCGTGGACCTCGCCGCCTCCGAGGACGTCGCCGCGCTGACCGTCCCCGTGGTCGAGCTCGACGTCGGGGCGTCGGCCCGCCTCACCTACCTCGCGGTGCAGGACCTCGGGCCCCGGGTGTGGCAGATCGGCACGCAGGCCTCCCGCGTGGCCGGCCAGGCGCGCCTCGTCTCCGCCACCGCCGCGTTCGGCGGTGACTACGCCCGCCTGCGCACCGACTGCGCCCTCACCGGCCGCGGCGCGTCCGGCGACCTGCTGGCGGTCTACTTCGGCGACGGCGACCAGACCCTCGACTTCCGCACCTTCCAGGACCACGTCGCCGCCGACACCACCAGCAACCTCCTGTTCAAGGGGGCGGTCGGGGGTCGGTCGCGCTCGGTCTACACGGGCCTCATCCGGGTGCGCCCGGACGCGCGCGGCACCAACGCCTTCCAGACCAACCGCAACATCAAGCTGTCCGAGGACGCGTGGGCCGAGTCGGTCCCCAACCTCGAGATCGAGAACAACGACGTGCGGTGTAGCCACGCCTCGACGGTCGGGCCCATCGACGAGCTCCAGCGCTTCTACCTCGAGAGCCGGGGCGTGCCGCCCGCGGCGGCGGAGCGCCTCGTGGTGGCGGGCTTCTTCGACGAGGTGCTCGGGCAGCTGCCGGCCCCGGGGGTCGTCGCCGAGCTGCGTCGCCGCATCGCCGACAAGCTGGAGCAGCAGCCATGAGCGGCGCCCGGGAGCGCCTCTGCGCCCTCGCCGAGCTCGAGCCGGGGACCGCCCGGCGCGTCGACGTGGCGGACCGCCGCCTCGCGGTCGTGCGCATCGACGACGACGTGTACGTGGTGGGCGACCGGTGCACCCACCAGGACATCTCGCTCAGCGAGGGCGAGGTGCTGGCCGACGAGCGCCAGATCGAGTGCTGGAAGCACGGGAGCGCGTTCTCCCTCGAGACCGGCGCGCCGTCGGCGCTCCCGGCCACGAAGGCCACGCCGGTCTACGACGTCGAGGTCGTGGACGGCGACGTCTGGGTGACGCTGCCGTGAGCGCGGCGCAGAGCGAAGGAGGCGCGGTGGCGTCGCACGAGCTGGTGATCGAGGGCCTGCGGGCCGAGGTCGAGGGTCGCGAGATCCTCCGAGGCGTCGACCTGGTGGTGCGCAGCGGCGAGGTCCACGCCGTGATGGGCCCGAACGGGTCGGGGAAGTCGACGCTGTCCCACGTGCTCATGGGCCGGCCCGGCTACCGCGTCACCGGCGGCGCGGTCACGCTCGACGGCACGGACCTGCTCGCCCTCGAACCATGGGAGCGGGCGCAGGCCGGGCTGTTCCTGGCCATGCAGTACCCCGTCGAGGTGCCCGGCGTGTCGCTCGAGGACCTGTTCGCCGAGTCGTTCCGGGCCGCCGGACGCGACCTGGCCGACGTGCGCGACCGCATGGTCGCCGAGGCCGAGCGCATCGGCTTCGACGAGCGGTTCCTCGCCCGTCAGCTCAACGTGGACCTCTCCGGCGGCGAGCAGAAGCGCAACGAGACCCTCCAGCTCGGCGTGCTGCGCCCCGCCATCGCCATCCTCGACGAGCTGGATTCCGGCCTCGACGTGGACGCGCTGCGTCGCGTGAGCCGGCGGGTCGAGGAGGCCACCACCGAGTGGGGGCTCGGCGTCCTGGCCATCACCCACTACAGCCGGCTGCTCCACGAGCTGAAGAGCGACCAGGTGCACATCCTCGTGCAGGGCCGCATCCGCGAGTCCGGTGGCCCGGAGCTGGCCCAGGCCCTCGAGGCCGAGGGCTACGCCCGCTTCGGGGTGGACGAGTCCGTCGACGGCGAGCCCGCCGCCGGCGTGGCGGCCGACCCGTTCGCGGACCCCTTCGCCGACCCCCTGGCCTGACGACCGGGGGCGCGTGGGGAGCGCCTCCGTCCGCGCCCTCAGCCGCCGTCGGCGTCCAGGATGTAGACGCTGATCGGCACGTCGTCCCAACTCTCGGCCGCCGCCTCGAGGACGTCCTCGGGTGGTCGGGGACCGTCCATGATCGGGAACTGGGTGTCGTCGCCGAACTGCACGAGGTAGGCGAGCGCGATCACCGCGGGGTCCAACTCGGCCACGGGGTTGTCGGACGCCAGCACCTGCTCCACCTCGGGGCACTCGCCCTGGAACCCCGACGCCGCCAGCTCCGGACAGAGCAACCGGGGCAACGTGGCCTCGAAGGCGGCCAGCGGTCGGGGGTTCGTCTCCCGGGCGAACTCGGCGAGGCGCTCGGCGCTCTCCGTCGCCGCCGTCGGGTCCCGACCCTCGGGCTCGTAGTGGGCGATCCGGCGCCACGCGCCGCCCGGCGGCCGGACGGCGTCGGCCTGGAGCAGGAGCGACCCCGCCACCGGCCCGGACGGGGCGTCGAGATCGGTCCGCAGCCCTGGTGCTCTGGCATCGATCCCCGTGTACACGCCGGCAGCCTCGAGCCCCGCCTTGTACCCGATGAACACGGTGTCGATCGTGCGCCCACCGATCACCCAGGACTGCCACTGCCCGTCGGCGCCGAGGTCGGGAACGGAGGCGTCGACGAGCTGGCGCGTGGCGGTCGAGGCCCACGGGTACTGCTCGGTGTCCGCGTCGATCGGTCCCGGGACCGCCGTGAGCACGAGGACGACGACCAGCGCGCCGACGAGGGCGGGCAGGGCGCGCCGGTCGAGTGCCGGGATCCGGGAGCGCAGCCCGAGCGCCAGGACCAGACCCGCGGCGAACCACACGAAGGCGGCGACGGGGGAGGAGGCGAGGGTCCGGAAGATCCCGAACCCCTCGTCGGACGGGGTCGTGGCCAGCGAGATCAGCATGAAGACCAGCGCCAACGTCGCGACCGCGAGGCAGGCAGCCGTGCCCCGGTCGATCCGGTGACGGAGCCGCACCGCAAGGAACGCGGTGGCGCCGAGGACCACGGCCGACCCGACGAGGTACCACGTGGAGGGGGTGTGGAACGCCGCCGCGGACATCACCGGATCGAACAGCATCGCCTTCGCCTGCTCGCCGAGCGCCTGGGACAGCCCGTCGACCTCGCCGGCGGCCACGCGTGAGGCCCGGTAGAGCTCTCGGACGTTGCCTCCTCCGTTGGTGACGGCCTCGTAGATCGGCGCCCACCAACACACGAGGCCCGCGAGCACCGCGAGCAGCACCGACCGTCGCTCGCGCCCGTCGAGCGCCACCGACTCGGCGAGACGCACCCGCCAGGAGCGTCGCTCGTCGACCCGCGCCGTGCGATGCCACCGCCGCGCGCCCAGGACCAACAGCGTCGACCCGGCGACCGCCAGCACCGGGAGGGCGTAGCGCATGGTCGCGGCGGCCGGGAACGACGCCACCACGACCCACAGGGGAAGCAGCCCGCTCTGGCCGCTGAGGAGCGCAGCGCAGAGGAACAGGAACAAGAGGATGACCACGAGCGACAGGGTCGTCTTGAACGGTGGGTACAAGAACGCGGTGCCACCGAGCGACCAGCACATCGCGCCGGCGACGACCCAGGCCCAGATCGCGGCGCCACGCCCGGCCGTGCGCAGGGCGCTGTAGCCGATGAGCACCATCGCCGTCGAGGAGACGAAGGCGGCACCCAGGAGCAGGCCGTTGGGTCCGCCGAACACCTCCACGAACGGTGCGAGGAAGTAGTAGACGAGCGGTCCCGGGTGGAACGGGTGGGCGCCGTAGCGTGTGCCCGAGGCCACCTCGCCGGTCAGGGGGGTGTTGGTGGTGAACACCTGCCGGGCGACGGTCAACATCGTCCCGTTGTCGCCGGTCGGGAACCAACCGTCGGCGATCGCCTGCAGGGCCGCGATCACGAACGGAGCCGCGACCAGCGCGGCGAGCGCGATGCCGATCCGACGATCGCGGGGGGAGAGATCGCCGAGACGGCATCCACGCCCACCGAGGCGGGCAGGCGCCGAGGCGTCGCTGCTGCTGTCCACTGCCGTCACGTGCTGGTCACCTCGCCGCTGCCCCGACCCGGCCGAGCAGCCTACCGGGCACCCGTGGGCCGGTGGGAGCGGCCCGAGGTCGGGCAACGGCGGGAGGGGACCGCCGGGCGTCGACTGATACTGTGCCGATCCCGTGTTCGACGTCCGCGTGATGCGATGGATCGACAACCACGTCGGCAACCTGATCTGCTCGATCATCGCGCTGGGGTGGGTGGTCACCCGTCCCTTGCGGCGGAGGCGCTCCACGGTCGAGCGGATCGTCGTGATGAAGTTCTTCGGCCTCGGGTCGATCGTGGTCTCGGCGCCCGCGCTCCGGGCGCTGCGTGACGCCTATCCGGACGCCGAGCTCCACTTCGTGACGTTCCGATCGAACCGGGAGATCCTCGAGCTCCTCGGCCTGACCGACCGCAGCTGGTTCATCGATCCCTCGAGCCCCCGTGCGTTCGTGTCGTCGACCCTCTCCGTCGCGCGTGGCCTGCGCCGTCTCGGCATCGACCTCGTGATCGACCTCGAGTTCTTCGCCAAGTTCCCCCTCGTGCTCGCCGCCCTGGCGGGCATCCCCCGGAAGGCGGGCTTCTACCTCGTGCAGGAGCCTTGGCGCCGGCGACTGCTCGACGTACCCGGGTCGTACAACCACTACTTCCACACCCGCGACATCTTCCTCTCGCTCGTGTACCTCCTCAGCACGGGCGATCTCTACTACCTCGACTTCGATGCCTTCCGGCGCCGATACGGCGACGAGCGCACCGTGGTCCCCCGCGACGCCCACGATCGGGTGCAGGAGGTCCTCGCCGATCGCGGCATCGACGGACGGCGACTCGTGGTGGTCAACCCCAACACCTCCCCGGACCTCGCTCCCGAGATCCGGAAGTGGCCTCCGGCCCGCTACCGAGAGCTCGCGGTCCGCCTGCTCGACGACGACCCCGACTGCCGGGTCGTGTTCATCGGCACGGGCGGCGAGGCCGCGTACGTGTCCAGCATCGTGGATCCCGCCGACGACCCTCGGATGGTGAGCGTCGCGGGCGAGCTCTCCCTCCGCGAGCTCCTCGCCCTCTTCGCGGCGGCGTCGCTCGTCGTGAGCAATGACAGCGGCCCGATGCACCTCGCCGGTCTCGTCGACGCGCCGGTGGTCGGTCTGTTCTTCGCCGATACCCCTGTGGTGTACGGCCCACGAGCGAGTCGGAGCGCGTCGGTCGCGCCGGCGCTGTACTCGCTGCCCCTGTTCACCGTCTACAACGGCAAGGACGTCGTCGCCGGCCGGCCCGTCGAGGACCTCGACAACACCGTGGCCAAGTCGGTGTCGGTCGCCGACGTGCTCGAACGGTGCCGCGAGGTGCGCTCGCTCGCCGCCGGCGCCCCGGTCGACGGCCGTCCGTGAGCGACATGGGTGCGCCGGCCGACGACGCCGTCGCCGCGTTGGTGGCCCGGGGCCTCCGGGACGGTGCGAGCCTTCGGCGGGTGCTGCTCGACACCGAGGGCGCCGCCGTCTCGACCGCGGCGCGCGTGGTCGTCGACGCCGTTGCCGGCGGCGGCACGCTGTTCGTCTTCGGCAACGGCGGGAGCGCGGCCGACGCGCAGCACATCGCGTCCGAGCTCGTGGGTCGCTACGAGCGGGATCGGCCGGGCCTGCGGGCGATCGCGTTGACGGTCGACACCTCGGCACTGACCGCCATCGCCAACGACTTCGGCTTCGACCAGGTCTTCGCCCGCCAGCTCACCGCGCTGGGCCGGCCGGGGGACGTCGCCTTGGCGCTGAGCACCAGCGGCGCGTCACCGAACGTGCTCGAGGGGGTCGCCGCCGCCCGTGCACTCGGCATCACCGTCGTCGGGCTGACGGGCGCCGGGGGAGGAGAGCTGGCCGCCCGTTGCGATCACGCCGTCGTGGTGCCGTCGACCGAGACGGCCCGCATCCAGGAGGTCCACCTCACGATCGGGCACCTCCTGTGCGAGGCGGTCGACGCGGCCGTCACGGCGGCCGGCCGGGACGGCGAGGACCGCGCCGCCGCGCGGTCGCCGCGGCCTGCGGGGGCCCCGGCCGCGGTCCTGGCGCGGCCCGAGCTGCTGGCCGAGCGGGCGCGCCTCGGGCGCCTCGGGCGCACGGTCGTGTGGACCAACGGGGTGTTCGACGTGTTGCACGTCGGCCACGTCACGTTCCTCCAGGCCGCACGGCGGTTGGGTGACGTGCTGATCGTCGGCGTCAACGCCGACTCGACGGTCCGGGCGTCGAAGGGCCCCGATCGGCCCGTGTTCCCGGTCGAGGACCGGGTCGCCGTGCTGTCCGCCCTGGAAGCGGTCGACGTCGTCCACGTGTTCGAGGAAGCGACGCCGGTCGAGGTGCTCTCCGAGCTGCGACCCGACGTGCACTGCAAGGGTGCCGACTACGCCCCGCCGCACGGCGCGGCGGTCCCCGAGGCCGACGTCGTCCGGTCCTACGGCGGCCGGGTCGAGTTCCTCCCGCTGGTCCCCGGGCGCTCCACGACCGCGGCCCTGGCCCGGCTCGGTGTCGAGGGGTCGTGACGGACCCGCGACCGCGGGCGCTGCTGCTCGATCGCGACGGCACGGTGATCGATGACATCGGCTACCCCCGGGATCCGGCGCTCGTGCGGTTGCGCCCCGAGGTCGAGTGCCTGGGTGCGCTTCGATCGGACCTCGGGTACCGGCTCGTGCTCGTCGGCAACCAGTCGGGCGTCGGTCGGGGCCTGATCCGTCCCGACGAGGCCGCCGCGGTCCAGGCCGAGGTCGAGCGGCGCCTCGCGGCGGTCGGCGTCGGCCTCGATGGAGCCTTCTTCTGCTTCCACCGCCCCGACGAGGGGTGCGCGTGCCGCAAGCCACGCACGGGGCTGCTCCGCCAAGCGGCGCAGACCTTGGGTCTGGAGCTGCGCCACTCGGTGATGGTCGGGGACAAGGAGAGCGACGTGGGCGCCGGACGTGCCGCCGGGTGCGCCACCGTGTCCTACGGGCCGGTCGCCCATCCGTCCGCGGACGCGTCGTTCGAGCGTTGGAGCGACGTGGCGGCCTGGCTCAGAGCGCGAGGATGAGGCCGCCGTGACTGCTCGCTCCGACCCGCTTCCCGACCTCTCGGTCTTCACCCAGGTCACCGTGGCCGTCGTCGGCGACGTCATGTTGGACGAGTACGTCCATGGTGACGTCCGCCGGATCTCGGCCGAGGCACCGGTGCCGATCCTCGAGGCACGGCGCCGATCGGCGATGCCGGGCGGGGCCGCCAACGCCGCCGCGAGCATCGCCGCGCTCGGCGGCGGGGCCACGATCGTCGGTTGCGTCGGGGACGACGGGGCGGGGTCCTCGGTGCGCGATCTGGCCGATGCCGCAGGCATCGACGCGAGCCGCCTCGTCGTCGACCCCGGGCGGGACACGACCGTGAAGACGCGCGTCGTCGCCCGTGGCCAACAGATCGTGCGCATCGACCACGAGGCGCCACGCACCCTGAGCGGCGGCGTCCGACGCGACCTGGTGCGGGCGGCCCGACGGGCGGCCGAGCAGGCGGACGCCGTGGTGATCTCCGACTACGACAAGGGCGTCGTCGACGACGAGCTCGTCCAGGTGGTCGTCGAGGCGGCCGCGGACAAGCCCGTCGTCGTCGACCCGAAGCGCCCGGACCTTTCCGCCTACCGCGGCGCGACGGTGGTCACGCCCAACACCGCCGAGCTCGAGCGGGCGGTGGGGTATCCCTGTCCCACGGTCGACGTCGCCGTCGGCGCCGCCCGGTCGTTGCTCGACGGGCTGGGTGGGGCCGCCCTGCTCGTGACGCTCGGCCCGCTCGGGATGGTCCTCGTGGCCCGCGGCTCCGAGCCCTTCCACGCCCCGGCGCGCGCCCGAACGGTGTACGACGTCACCGGGGCGGGTGACACCGTCGTGGGCGCGCTCGCGCTCGCCCTCGCGGGCGGGTTCACGCCCGAGGCCGCGGTTCAGGTCTCCTCGGCGGCGGCGGCGGTGGCGGTGACCAAGGCCGGCACCGCCACCGTCACGGTGCCCGAGCTCGACACCGAGCTCACCGGGGGCGCCGGGCGCTGAGCGCCGCCCGCCCGCCGGCCTAGGCCGTGGCTTCCTCGATGCCCTGGGCCAGGGTGTTCCACGAGAGGGTGGCGCACTTGATGCGCACGGGGAACTTCACGACGCCGCGCAGCGCCTCGAGGTCGCCCAGGCGGACGTCGCCCGACGCGGCGGCCTCGGCCTCGCCGTCGTCGCCGTCGGCCTCGTCGCCCTCGCCCCCGATCTCCTGCTCGTGGATCGACATCATCGCCTTGAAGGCCCGGGTGAGGTCCTGGACCTCGTCGAGGGTCTTGCCCTTCACCGCGGCCGACATCATCGACGCCGAGGACTGGCTGATGGAGCAGCCCTGGCCGCCGATCTTGATGTCGTCCACCCGGCCGTCGTCGTCGAGGCGGAGGTAGACCACGATCTCGTCGCCGCACAGCGGGTTGAAGCCCTCGACGCGGTGGGCCGGCGGGCTCTCGAGCTCGCCGCGGTTCCGGGGGTTGCGGTAGTGGTCGAGGATGATCTCTCGATACAGGTCTTCGAGACCGGGCACAGGCTCTCCCTTGTCCTGGAGCACGCCTTACAGCGCGAAGAACGCCAACGCCGAGTCGAGGGCGTCGGCCAGCGCGTCCACGTCGCGCTCGTCGTTGTAAACGTACAACGACGCGCGGGCGGTGGCGCCCACGCCCAGCACCCGCATGAGCGGCTTGGCGCAGTGGTGCCCGGCGCGGACGCACACGGCCTCCTGGTCGAGCACCTGGGCCACGTCGTGGGGATGCAGGTCGGCGAGGGCCATCGACAGGACGCCGCCACGGGCCGCCGGCTCGGCCGGGCCGTGCACGGTGAGGCGGTCGCCGAAGCGCTCGTGGAGGGTGCGCAGGGCGTAGGCGGTGAGCGAGACCTCGTGCTCGCGCACGGCGTCCATCCCGAGGGCCTCGAGGTAGTCGACGGCGGCGCCGAGGCCGATCGTCTCGGCGATGGGCGGCGTGCCCGCCTCGAACTTCCACGGCAGCTCGTTGGGCGTGAAGCCGTCGAGGCGGACGTCGCGGATCATCTCGCCGCCGCCGAGGAACGGCGGCATGGCCTCGAGCAGCTCGGCCCGGCCCCACAGGGCGCCGATGCCGGTGGGCCCGCACATCTTGTGGCCGGAGAAGGCCAGGAAGTCGGCGCCGAGCTCGCCGACGTCGGTGGGCACGTGGGGCACGTACTGGCAGGCGTCGACCGCGAGCAGCGCGCCGGCGGCGTGGGCGGCGTCGGCCAGGTGGCGCACCGGGGTGAGGGTGCCGAGCACGTTGGACATGGCCGTCACCGCGAGCAGCTTGGCGCCGTCGAGGAGCCGGTCGAGGTCGCCGAGCTCGAGCTGGCCCTCGGCGTCGACGGGCAGCCAGCGCAGCTCGAAGCCCTTCTCGGCGGCGAGGATCTGCCAGGGGACGATGTTGGAGTGGTGCTCCATGTGCGACAGCACGACGGCGTCGCCGGGCCCGAGGTTGGCCCCGCCCCACGAGCGGGCCAGCAGGTTGAAGGCCTCGGTGAAGTTCTTGGTGAAGACCACCTCGGTGGGTGAGGGGGCGCCGATGAAGTCGGCCACCTTGGCCCGCGCGCCCTCCATCTCGGCGGTGGCCTGCTCGGCGATCTCGTAGACGCCGCGGTGCACGTTGGCGTTGGTGGTCTCGTAGTACCGGTCCATCGCGTCGAGCACCGCCCGCGGCTTCTGGGAGGAGGCCGCCGAGTCGAGGTAGACGAGGCGCTTGCCGTGCACGGTCCGGCCGAGGATCGGGAAGTCGGCCTGGACGGCGGCGACGTCGAGCGGCCCCTCGGTGGTCACTGCTGCCATGCCTCGAAGCCCTCCTGCTCGATGCGGGCGGCCAGCTCGGGACCGCCGCTCTCGACGATGCGCCCGTCGATCAGCAGGTGGACCCGGTCGACGTCGAGCTCGTCGAGCAGCCGCTGGTAGTGGGTGATGACGAGGGACCCCATGTGCGGTCGCGCCTTGCGCACCTCCTGCACACCGTGGGCGACGACCCGCAGGGCGTCGATGTCGAGCCCCGAGTCGGTCTCGTCGAGGATGGCCATGTCGGGCTCCATGATGGCCATCTGGAGGACCTCGTTGCGCTTCTTCTCCCCGCCGGAGAACCCCTCGTTGAGGTAGCGGTCGGCGAAGGACGGGTCCATGTCCAGCTTGGCCATCCACTCCATGATGGCGAGGCGCAGCTCGAGCACGGACAGGTCGATGCCCTTGCGGCCCGACAGCGCCTGGCGCAAGAAGTTGATGACCGACACGCCGGCGATGGCCTGGGGGTACTGGAAGGCGAGGAACAGGCCCGCCTTGCCCCGCACGTCGGTGGGCCAGTCGGTGATGTCGTCGCCGTGGTAGCGGATGCGGCCGCCGGTCACCTCGTACTCGGGGCTGCCCAGCAGGGCGCTGGCCAGGGTGGACTTGCCCGAGCCGTTCGGGCCCATCAGGGCGTGCAGCTCACCGGCGCCGACGACGAGGTCGACGCCCTTGAGGATCTCGTTGCCGTCGGCGGCGACGCGCAGGTCCTCGATCTCGAAGAGGGGGGAGGTCGAAGTCACCCGGTCAGTGTATTACCACTACCCGCGTAGTGGTATTTCTGCCCGGGGCGGCCGGCGGCCCGTCACTCGTGGTCACGCAGGTCCTCCTTCCACGCCCGGAAGCGCTGGTGGCGTGCACCGCTCGGCCCCGTCCCGTCCCCCGACCCGTCCGGGAACAGGCGGAACGTGTGGAGGTCGCCGAGGTCGTCGGCCCGCACCGCCAGGTAGCGGGCGTCGGCCCCCCGGGCGGGGCCGGCCCGCCACAGCAGCCACGGGCCGAGGCGGCGCTTGTACGCGGTCAGGGTCGTGCCGAGGTCCTCGCCGAGGCGCAGCAGCGCCTCGGGCGCCTCCACCCACGCCTCGGCGGGGATGTTGCGGTCGCGCACGGGCGTGGCGGGCAGGTCCTCGGTGTGCACCGGCGTAGGGTCGACCGGGCGCTCGTCGGCAGGGAGCGCCCGCGACTCACCAGCCGCGATCGACGTACTCCTGGAGGCGGGGGCGCGTGTCTCCCGCTCTGGGGGGCCGCTCGGGCCCGGAGCGCCCTCACCAGGAGCGCCCTCACCAGCCGCGATCGACGTACTCCTGGAGGCGGGGGCGCTCTGCCCCGATGGTGGTGTCGTCGCCGTGGCCCGGGAGCACCTGCGTCTCGGCCGGGAGCGGCGAGAAGAGGCGCTCGTCGATCGACCGGATGATCTGGGCGAAGTCGCCGCCCGGGTAGCTGGTGTTGCCCGGCCCGCCCGGGAACAGCGTGTCGCCGCTGAACAGCACCGGCGACCCCTCCACGCGGAAGCACATGGAGCCCGGGGTGTGGCCCGGCGTGAAGATCGTGTGCAGGCGCAGCCGCCCGACCTCGATGACCGACTCGTCGTCGAGGACGAAGTCGTAGGCGTCGAGCTCGGACGAGTCGGGCCCCGTGATGCCCACCTCGTACCCCGCGTCGCGCACCTGGGGCACCGCCTGGATGTGGTCCCAGTGGCCGTGGGTCTCGAGCACCTTGCGCACGTCGAGGCGCCGGCACAGGTCGAGCAGCTTCTCGTGCTCGTTGGCGGCGTCGATCAGCACGGCCTCGCCGGTCTCGCGGCACCGCAGCACGAACACGTTGTTGTCGACGGGGCCCACGACGAGCTTGTGGATCTCCGCCTGCGTGTCCTCGTAGTGGAGCGTCGCCGCGGTCACCCACCCAGCCTACGCGGAGACGCTCCCACTGCTCGCGGGCCCGACGCCGCGTCGGGACCCGGACGGACCGGACCGCGGAGCCGTCCCGACGGAGGAGGGACCCAGCGATATGCCACTTGACCGTGCGGTCTAGTAGACAGTCGGGGCCAACCGGATGACCGCAACAGGGGGCACCGCAGCCGTGAACTTCGCCTTCAGCGAGGAGCAGGAAGAACTCCGCCGCATCGTGCGGCAGTTCCTCGAGACCAAGTCCAGCGAAGCCGCCGTCCGCGAGCAGATGGAGACCGAGCGGGGCTACGACGAGGCGGTCTGGGCCCAGATGGCCGAGCAGATGGGCCTCCAGGGCCTCATCGTCCCCGAGGAGCACGGCGGGTCGGGCTTCAGCTACGTCGAGCTCATCGTGGTGCTCGAGGAGATGGGCCGCTCGCTGCTGTGCGCCCCGTACTTCTCCACGGTCGTGCTCGCCGCCAACACCCTCATCCACTCCGGCGACGACGCGGCCAAGGCCGACCTCCTCCCGGGGATCGCCTCGGGCGAGACCGTCGCCACCCTCGCGTTCACCGAGCCGAACGGCCGTTGGGACGAGGCCGGGATCGAGATGACCGCCACCCAGGCCGGCGACGGCTGGACCCTCGACGGCACCAAGATGTTCGTGCTCGACGGGCACACCGCCGACCTCGTGCTCGTCGCCGCCCGCACCTCTGCGGGCGTCTCGCTGTTCTCGGTGGCGGGCGACGCGGACGGGCTCACCCGCACCCCGCTGGCCACGATGGACCAGACCCGCAAGCAGGCGAAGCTCGAGCTCTCCGGCACGCCGGCACGCCTCGTCGGCACCGACGGTGAGGGCTGGGCCGTGCTGGAGCGGGTGCTCGACCTCGCCGCGGTGGGGCTGGCCGCCGAGCAGGTGGGCGGCGCCCAGATGTGCCTCGACATGTCGGTCGAGTACGCCAAGGTGCGGGTGCAGTTCGGGCGCCCCATCGGCTCGTTCCAGGCCATCAAGCACAAGTGCGCCGACATGCTGCTCGAGGTCGAGTCGGCCAAGTCGGCCGCGTACTACGCCGGCTGGTGCGCCGCCGAGCTGAACGACGAGCTGCCGTCGGTGGCCAGCCTGGCCAAGGCCTACTGCTCGGAGGCCTACTTCCACGCCGCGGCGGAGAACATCCAGATCCACGGTGGCATCGGCTTCACCTGGGAGCACCCCGCCCACCTGTACTTCAAGCGGGCCAAGTCCTCCGAGCTGCTCTTCGGCGACCCCACCTACCACCGAGAGCTGCTCGCGCAGCGCATCGGGCTGTAGGCGGGCTCGCCCCGGGGCCGGTCTCGTCGCGCCGGGCGCCACGGCCGAGCAGGCGGGGATGAGTCGATGCTGACCGCGGTGCTCGTCGTGGTCGCCGCGGCCGCGGTCGTCGCCATCGCCCTGGTGGCGGTCGGGCGGGTGACCGGCCAGCTCGCCGAGGCGCCGCCGCAGGTGCGCTACGACCTGCCCGAGGCGCTCGAGTTCGTCGCCGAGGCGCTGCCCGCCGACGTCACCGCGCAGGTGAGCTACCTCCAGGTGGAGGCGCTGCTGCGCGCCCACCTCGACTACCTCAACGCCAACGACCTGCTCGACGGTGTGCGCTACGCCTCGGGCCGTGGCCTCATCGTGGTGGCCGACGACGAGACGCTGGCCTACCTGCTCGAGCGGGCCGAGGGGGGCGAGTGGGACGTCACCCCCGAGCAGGTGACGGCGGTGCTCGAGGCCCACCTCGAGTACCTGACGTCGGTCGGGGTGATCGGCGCCGCGGTGCCCGACCCCGCCGCGCTCGACGACGGCGAGGGCGACGACCGGCCCTCGTCGCCGGGCGGCGCGTAGAAGATCTCGCGTAAATGACGCGTCACCGGCCGGTGTCCGTGGTTGACTGTGCGGACCGAGGAAAGGAGGTGGTCCAACTGAGCAGTGATCATTGTTCTGGGACTTCGGAGGTGGCTGGCCGCTAGACGGCTCGCTGGACCGGCTGAGCGAATCCAAGCCAGCACCGCCGGCACCGGTGGTCGGGACTGGTCCCACCCGGCACCCGCACCCTCGCCCGAGGGCGCGACCCAACACCGACCGGAACTTCCGGCAAGAAGCACGAACCGGGGGAGGGCGATCGCCCTCCCCCGGTTCGCGTCCGGCGCCGACCCGACCGTACGATGGCGCGATGGACCGACCCACCCGCTTCGAGCACTTCCGCTGGCTCGGCGACAAGCGCACCCAGAGGGTGTACGACCTCGACGACGACGCCACCGACCCCGAGGTCGTCGCCGACATCCTGGCCGCCGAGTCCTTCCTGTGCTTCGGGCCCGACACCCTCGCCGAGGCGCGCAACCGCGGGTACCGGCCCGGCTGAGTTGGACCACCGCTTCCGCTCGGGCGACCTGACCCTGGCCGCCCACCTGGCGCGCCCGGCGTCGGGCGACGGCCGGGGCCTGCCGGGACTGGCCCTGCTCCACGGGTTCCCCAAGGGTGCCGGCGGGGGGCCCAAGTCGGCCCACACCTACCCGCAGCTGGCCGACCGGATCGCCACCGAGCTGGGGTGGGTGGTCCTGGCGTTCAACCTCCGGGGCTGTCGCCCGTCGGAGGGCCAGTTCTCGCTACAGGGCTGGCTCGACGACCTCCGCGCCGCCGTCGGCCACCTGCTCGACGAGCAGGGCGTGTCGCGGGTCTGGTGCGCGGGCTTCGGGACGGGCGGCGCGCTCGGCATCTGCGCCGGCGCCGAGGACCCCCGCATCGCCGGTGTGGCCTCGATCGCCGCCCCGGCCGACTTCGAGGACTGGGCCCGCCGTCCCGCCCGGCTCCTGGCCCACGCCCGTGAGGTGGGGGTCATCGACGACCCGGCGTGGCCGCCGTCGATGGACGCGTGGTCGAAGCAGCTGCGCGAGATCCGCCCCCTCACCGCGGCCGGCGCCCTCGCGCCGAGGCCGCTGCTGGTGATGCACGGCAGCCTCGACGAGCTGGTCCCCGACTTCGACGCCCGCCTCCTGGCCGACGCCCACGGGGCCGCCGAGCTGCGCTTCATCGCCGGCGCCGGCCATCAACTGCGCCACGACCCCCGCGCGGTGGCGGTCCTGCTCGGCTGGCTCGACCGCCAGAAGCACGCCCGCGGCGCACCGGCCGGCGCCCCGTAGGGCGAGACCCGGTGGTGCGGGTACCGCCCCCGGAGGGGCCTCAGTCCTGCTTGGTCTTGCCCGCGGCCTTCTTGGCCTTCTTCCAGGCCCGCACCCGGTCGAACGCCTCGCGCGAGTCGATGTCGGCCACCGACCGGGGCTCGTCGTCGGCGAACGGGCCGGCGAAGGCCTCCCACCCGGCCGGCGCCACCCCGAGGCGCTTGCCGAGCAGGGCCAGGAAGATCTGGGCCTTCTCCTCGCCGAAGCCGGGCAGGGCCCGGAGCCGCTGCCACAGATCGGCGGCGTCGGTCGCTCCGGTCCACACCCGGGCGGCGTCGCCGTCGTAGTCGTCGACGAGGGTGCGGCACAGCTCGTGGGCGCGCCGTCCCATCGATCCGGGGAACCGGTGCAGCGCGGGCTTCTCCTTGAACAGCGCCTCGACGTCGTCGGGGCCCATCGCGGCGATGACGCCGGCGTCGAGGGTGCCACCGAGCCGCTCCTTCAGGCGGAGCGGGGAGCGGAAGGCCCACTCCATGGGCACCTGCTGGTCGAGGAGCATGCCGAGCAGCAGGGCCAGCGGGTCGTCGGTGAGCAGCTGGTCGGCGTCGGGGTCGCCGGTGATCGGGGTGAGGACGGTGCTCACGGTGCCACCTCCACGGGAGCGTCGGTCTCGTCGTCGGGGTCGGTCTCGTCGTCGGGGACGTCGGCGCCCGTTCGACCGCCGGTCGCCGTGGGGGTGGACGTCGCCGGTGCGGCCACCCGCACGCCGTAGCGGTGGACGAGGCGCACCCCCAGCCATCCCGAGACGCCCAGGGCCGCGAGAGCAACCACCGAGAGCGCGAGGAGGCCCGGCCCGGCGGCCTGGAGGCTGTCGTCGCCCCGGCGCGCCAGGAACGACACCGAGAACGCCACCACGGTCACGGCGTTCAGCCCGAGGTGCACCAGCCCGGTGCGCCACGCCGGCGTGTCGCGGGGGACGGTCAACAGGTCGAGCGCGCCGGCGGTGGCGGCGGCCACGGCCCCGACCACGCCGATGCCGACGAGCCAGAAGGCGGCCCGGGCGTACACGACCTCCTCGTTGGCCGCGTGGGCGGCGAGATCGAAGGCGAAGCTGGTGACCCAGGCCCCGATGGGCAGCGTGACGAGCAGCGGGTGCAGCGGCTGGCCGCGCCCCGACCGGCGGGCGGGCGCGTCGGGGTCGGGAGCCATCGGCCAGACCCTATCCCGCCCCCTTCCGCTCAGAGGGTCCAGGGGGCGGGGTGCTCGGCGTCGATGTCGTAGCGG
>JACJWK010000014.1 GCA_020637195.1 Microthrixaceae bacterium | reverse complement strand
GAACGGCCCGTCCTCGCTGGCGGGCACGTCGACGTACGTGCCCGGCGCGGTGACCTCACCGGCGAGCGCGCCCGGCAGCAGCGACACGATCTCCGGGCCGAAGAGGTCGTCGCCGGCGTACGAGTACGCCTCGGCGTCGTCACCGACCGAGTCGCGGTCGACCGGGTAGAAGACCGCGACCTGGTGGTCGGCGTCGAGCTCGAGGTCGACCTCGCCGACGGCGTAGGGGCCACGGGTCGAGTAGTCCACCGGGTCGGCGTCGGCGACCGTGGTGGCGGTCGTCCCGCCCGACTCGTCGTCGCCGCCGCCGTCGTCGCTGCTGCACGCGACCGCCCCGGCCACCAGGGCCACCAGCGCCACCAGCGCCACTCCCCACACCATCGTCCTGCGCACTCGCTCCCCCTCTCGCCGGCCCGGTGCCTGCGGCGAGCGACATCATCCCAGACGGCCGCCGGACCGGCGGCGTCGGGGGCGGCGCGATCCGCGGCGCGTCACCAGCCGGTCTGCGATCATGGAACCCATGGGTTGTTGCCTGATCGTCATCGCCAGCTGGCTGTCCCCGCGCCTGGCGCTGTTCCTGCTGTGGCTCTTCGGCGATCGCCTCACGATCGCGTTCGAGTCGTTCTGGATGGGCTTCCTGGGCTTTCTGATCCTGCCCTGGACCACCCTGTTCTACGCGCTCGCCTATGCCCCCATCGCCGGCGTGCGCGGCATCGGCTGGCTCTTCGTGGCCACCGGTCTCGTCTTCGACATCATGTCGTGGGGCAGCGGCGGCAAGCAGTACAACGACCGCAACAGCTGACCGCGCTCAGGGCCGGGTGTTCACCCGGTTCATGGTGGCCTCGAAGCCGTCGTCGAGCATCGCCTCGACGGCGTCGGCCGCCTCCTGCACCACCACGTCCAACTCGACCCGCTCGGCCTTGGGCACCCGCTTCAGCACATGGGCGGCGCCGTGCTCCTTGCTCGGCGGCTTGCCCACACCGATGCGCAGCCGGGCGAAGTCGGTCGTGTGGAGGTGGGCCTTGATCGAGCGCAGGCCGTTGTGGCCCGCCAGCCCGCCGCCCATCTTCAGCTTCAGCCGCCCCACGGGGAGGTCGAGCTCGTCGTGGACCACGACGAGGCGGTGGAGGTCGTCCTCCACGCCGTAGCGCCGGGCGAGGGGCGCCACCGCCTGGCCCGAGTCGTTCATGTAGGTGACGGGCACCGCCAGCGCCAGCCGGTGGGTCCCCACCCGCACCTCGTCGGCACGGGCGTGCGCCTTGCCGGCCCGCAGGCGGGCACCGTGGCGTTCGGCGAGGAGCTCGACGACCTCGGCGCCGACGTTGTGGCGGCTGCGCTCGTACTCGGGCCCCGGGTTGCCGAGGCCGACGACGAGCAGGTCGGCGGGAGTGCCCCGCCGACGATCAGCCCTCGTCGCCACCGCCGCTGTCGCCGGCGCCCTCGTCGGTGGAGGCCTCGGCCTCGGCGCCCTCCTCGCCCTCGCCCTCGGCCGCCTCGCCTTCCTCTTCCTCCTCGATCGCCGCACGGGTGATCTCGCCCACCGCGACGGGGTCGTCGGGGTCGACCTCGGTGCGCACGCCGTCGGGCAGGGCGATGTCGCCCACGCGGACCACGTCGCCGATCCCGAGCTCGGAGATGTCGGCGGTGAGCTGGTCGGGGATGGCGCCCGGCTTGGCCACGATGGCCAGGGCGAACAGTGCCTGGGTCACCGCGCCGTTCTCGCGCTCGACCTCGGTGGCCTCGCCCTCGAGCACGATGGGCACCTCGACCTCGATCTCGGCCTCACGGTCGATGAGGATGAAGTCCACGTGGGTGACGGTGCGCTTGACGGGGTTGCGCTGGAGCTCCTTGACGATGGTGAGGTGCTCCTCGCCGTCGATCTGGAGGTTGATCAGCGCGTTGAGGCCGGCGTCGGTGGTGAGCGCCTGGCGCAGCGAGCGCCAGTCGACGGCCACCGAGGTGGGGTCGGTGCCCAGCCCGTACACGACGCCGGGGATCTTGCCCTCGGCGCGCAGGCGGTTGGACGCACGGCTGCCCGTGGGACGGCCGGTCTCGGCGGTGAGGGTGAGTTCGGCCATGCGGGGGTGCTCCTGGCTGCGGTGAGATCGGGTGGGGACGCGACGCGCAGGCGTCCCGGGGACGGCCGACCACTCTACCGGCGGCGCTCCCGCGGGGACCACTCGCGGGGGTGCCGACGAAGCGGGACGTGGACCGCCGGAGGCGGGCCGCAGCGCCGACGAACCGGATCCCGAAGGGGTGCCGACGAAGGCACCGACGTTGCGCTGCGGAGCAGTGCAGCACCACCGACGAACCGGATCCCGAAGGGGTGCCGACGAAGGCACCGACGTTGCGCTGCGGAGCAGTGCAGCACCACCGATGAACCGGATCCCGAAGGGGTGCCGACGAAGCGGGACGTGGACCGCCGGAGGCGGGCCGCAGCGCCGACGAACCGGATCCCGAAGGGGTGCCGACGAAGGAGGCACAAAGCAGAAGGCCCTTCGGCCCTACCGGTGGGCGTCACCATCGGGTTCGCCTCGGGCCATGAGCGAAGTGGACCTCACCGACAAGGACTACACCAAGGCCATCCTGATCGGCATCGTCGTCGGCGTGCCGCTGCTGGCGGCGGTGGCCTTCGCCGCCTTCGAGGTGGCCCAGCCCGACGCGTCGGACGGTGCGTTGGCCTGGTTGGCCGTGTGGACCGGGCTGTGGGCCGGCGTGTTCGTGGGCGGGACGATCGCCGTGTGGAACTACCTGCGCCGCCTGGAGCACTAGCGACGCCTGGTCGGCGCCGTCGGCCTCAGTGCTGGTTGGCGCCGCCGAAGATCTCGCTCACCGAGGTGTCCTCGAACACCGCACCGAGGGCGTCGGCGATGATCTTGGCGATCGACACGACCTCGATCTTGTCGATCTGCTTCTCGGGCGGGAGGGGCAGCGTGTTGGTGACGACCACCTTCTCGATGGCGGACGACGAGATGCGCTCGATGGCCGGCCCCGAGAACAGGCCGTGGGTCGCGGCCGCGAGCACGTGGCCGGCGCCCTGCTCGGCCACGGCGTCGGCGGCGGCCACCAACGTGCCGCCGGTGTCGATCATGTCGTCGATGAGCACGCACGTGCGGCCCTCGACGTCGCCGACCACCTCGCCCGCCTCGACGGCGTTCTTCACGCCCTTGACGTGGCGCTTGTGCACGATGGCGAGGTCGGCACCGAGGACGTTGGCGTAGCGCTCGGCCACCTTGGCCCGGCCGGCGTCGGGCGACACGACGGTGACGTCGCCGGCGAGGTTGGACGACATCCACTCGACGAGCACGGGCATGGCGGTGAGGTGGTCGACGGGGCCGTCGAAGAAGCCCTGGATCTGTCCGGAGTGCAGGTCGACGCTGACCAGGCGGGTGGCGCCGGCGGTCATGAAGAGGTTGGCGACCAGCTTGGCCGTGATGGGCTCGCGTCCCTCGGCCTTGCGGTCCTGGCGGCCGTAGCCGTAGAAGGGGCACACCACGGTGATGCGCTTGGCCGACGCCCGCCGGGCGGCGTCCACCATGATCAGCTGCTGCATGATCGCGTCGTTCACCGAGAACGTGCTGCTCGAGCAGTGGGTCTGGAGGATGAAGACGTCGCTGCCGCGGACGGACTCGCCGAACCGGCAGTGCAGCTCGCCGTTGGCGAACTCGGCGAGGTTCGCGTCGCAGAGGGTCTCGCCGAGCTGATCGGCGATCTCCTCGGCGAGCGGCAGGTTGGTCTCGCCGGCGACGAGGTGGAACCGCTTGGTCGATACCTGCTCCATCATCCGCTTCCGCCTCGGTGGTCGTCGGGGGCACCCGGTCCGGGGGCCGGGGGCTCGGCGAGGCGCCCAGTGTAGAAGGCCCCCGTGCGGGCGCCGGCGGGCACCTGCGCCCCCGGCTCGAGCGACGCGAACGGCCCCACGACCGCACCGTCGCCGATCTCGGCGTCGCGCCCGACGGTCTGCTCGACCACGCAGTCGGCGCCCACCACGCAGTCGACGAGGCGGGTGTCGGGCCCGAGCTCGCTGCCCCGCCCCACCGCGGTGCGGCCCTGGAGGAGGGTGCCGGGGAAGAGGGTGACGTCGGGGGCCAGCTCGACGGTGGCGTCGATGTAGGTGCGGTCGGGGTCCACCATGGTGACGCCGCGGGCGAGCCAGCCCGCGGCGGTGCGCCGGCGCAGCTCGCTCTCGGCGGCGGCGAGCTGGGCCCGGTCGTTCACGCCGGCGGTCTCGCGGGGATCGGCCGCGACCAGCGAGGCCACGGGGTAGCCGGCGTCGTGGAGGACCCCGATGACGTCGGTCAGGTAGTACTCGCCCTGGGCGTTGTCGTCGGGGGTGAGCCGGCGCAGGGCCGGGGCGAGCACGCTGCGCCGGAAGCAGTAGATCGAGGTGTTGATCTCGTCGATCGCGCGCTCGTCGTCGTCGGCGTCGGCGTGCTCGACGATGCGGCGCACGCCGCCGTCGCGGCCGCGCACGACGCGCCCGTAGCCGGTCGGGTCGTCGACCCGTGCGCTGAGCAGCGTGGCGGCGGCGCCGGTCTCGTGGTGCTCGTCGACCAGGGCGGCGATGGTGGCGGGACGCAGCAGCGGCGTGTCGCCGGGCAGGACGAGCACGTCGCCGCCGTCGAGGTCGCCGGCGTCGTCGTCGAGGCCGGTGAGCCCGACGCTGACCGCGTCGCCGGTGCCACGTTGCACGTGCTGCTCGACGTGGTCGATGGAGAGGTCGGGCCCGTCCTCGTGGAGCATCTTGGTGACCCGCTCGGCGCCGTGGCCGACCACGACCACCGCCCGCTGGACCGGGCAGTCCGAGAGCGCGTCGAGCACGTAGCGCAGCATGGGGCGCCCGCACAGGATGTGCAGCGGCTTGGGCCGCTCGGAGCGCATGCGCTTGCCCTCGCCGGCGGCCAGGATGATGGCGGAGAGGGGCGGAGCGGCCACGGCTCCCTTTCTAGTCGCGGCACTTCGCGTCGCGACACCCGTCGGGTCGGCGCCCGCGGCGCCGGACCGGACGCCGGGCCGGCCGCGGGAGGCGCCCGGGCGGCCGGGCCGGGGCGCAGTAGCCTCTCGCCAGGGCACGAGACGAGGGAGGTCCGGCGTGCGACGAGGCCTGGGAGTGATCGGGTGCGCGCTCGCGGTCGCCGCGCTGGCGGTGGGCTGCGCCGACGGCAACGACCGTCCCGACGTGGCCGCGGACACCTCGGCGGCCGACACGACCACGACGACCGGGCGCGGCCCGTTCGGCGGGTCCGGTGGTGCCACGACGTCCACCCCCGGCAGCGGCACCACGGCGACGACCGCGGCAGAGGGCGGGGAGGCCTCCGGTGGCGGTGGCGGTGGCGGTGGCGGTGGCGGTGGCGGTGGCGGCGGTGGCGGCGGCAGCGGCAGCGCCGCCCCCACGTCACCGGTGGACGCCGACCGCCCGTCGGACCTGGCGTCCGCGCTCGGCGACGCGTGCACCGACTACGCCGACACGGCCCCGGCCCTGCAGCAACCCGGCACCACCGCCGAGGGCACGTGCCTGTTCGGTGGCGAGGTGATCAACCTCTACACGTTCGCCGACGTCGCCGCGCAGCGGGCGTTCGTCGACGAGGGGGCGTTCTTCGACTGCGGCTTCATCGTGGCCTTCGGCGGCGGGGGTTCCACCTGGTACGTCGCGGGCGACGGCTGGATCGCCCGGCCCGGCACCGAAGGGGTGGCCCGCGACCTGGCGGCGGCGCTCGACGGGGAGATGGCCGTCTACACCTGCGAGGCGTAGCGCCCCCACGCCGCCCGTCCCGGGCGCTGCGTGCCACCGGTTACTGTCGGGCCTCCATCGAGCTCCGGGAGGCTCCCCCGTGTCACGTCCACTTCGTCTCGTCCTCGCCCTGCTGGCCGTCGGCGCGCTGGTCGTCGCCGGCTGCACCGACGACGACGGCGGCGGCGACGACGAGAGCGCCGACGCCACGACCACCACCACCGAGGCCGCCGACACCGCGTTCGCCGAGCAGATCGACGAGCTCTGCGCCACCGGCGACGCCGCCGCCACCCAGGCGGGTGACGACTTCGAGGCGGCCATCGACGACGTCACGACCGCCACGCAGGCCCAGGACGAGGCCGCGTACACCGCCGCGCTCGACGACGCCGAGTCGGCGGTCGAGGACATCATCAGCGCGGTCGAGACGTTCCTCGCCGACGTGGACGAGCTCGAGGTGCCCGCCGACCTCCAGCAGCCGGTGGACGACTACCTCGAGACCATGGAGACCCAGCTCTCGCTCGCCGAGGACCTCCGGGCCGCGATCGTGGCCGACGACGGCGACGCCTTCAACGAGGTCGGCCAGCAGATCGCGGCGGCCGAGGAGGAGACGCGGCCGGTGCGCACGGACGCGGCCAACGAGATCGGGGCGCCGGCCTGCGTGCCCGACGGCGACGAGGACGGGAGCGGCTCGACCGACAGCGACGGCGCCACCACCGAGACCACCGAGAAGGGCTGAGGCGAGCCTCGCCCGCGGTCAGCGGCCGCGGGCGAGGTACTCGTCGGCCACGGCGACGACGTGGTCGACGTCGTCGTCGTCCAGCCCGTGGTTGCTGGGGAGGACGACCCCCCACTCCATCACGCGGTCGGCGTTGGGCAGGCCCCCGTCCGGGGCACGGTGCCCGATGCCCGAGAAGGCGGGCTGGCGCAGCACGTTGCCGGTCCACACCATGCGCGTGTCCACCCCGTGGGCCTCCATGTGGGCCTGGAAGTCGGCGCGCCGGACGCCGGCGTCGGCCCGCAGCAGGAGGGGGAACATGTGCCAGGCGGTCTCGAGCCCGTCGAGGGTCCGGGGCAGCACGAACACGTCGGGGTGGCGACCGAAGCCCTCGTGCAGACGCTCGAAGTTGCGTCGGCGCCGGGCCAGGTTCTGCGGGAGCTTGCGCAACTGCACCTCGCCGAAGGCGGCGCTCAGCTCGGAGGGCTCGAAGTTCCACCCCACCTCGTCGAAGATGAAGAGGTCGTCGTACTCGAGGTCACCCTCGATCTCGCTGAAGAAGCGGCGGCCGCTCCCCCGCCCCGACCCGAAGAGGGTGACCTCCGAGCGTCGGCCCCACCGGCGCAACAGGAGGGCCCGGTCGGCCAGCGCGGCGTCGTCGACGCACACCATGCCGCCGGTCCCGGCAGCGGTGATGATGTGCGACAGGGCGAAGCTGGTGACCGACACGTCGGCGCGCGTCCCGGTCGGGTTGCCCCGCAGCGTCGACCCGAGGGCGTCGCACGAGTCGTGCAGCACCTGGAGGTCGTGAGCGTCGGCCAGCGACCGCAGCACGTCCCAGTCGGGGGCGTTGCCGATCAGGTCCGGCGCCAGGATCGCCCGGGTCCGCGGCCCCACCATGGCGGCGGCCGCGTGGGCGTCGAGGTTGTAGGTGTCGGGCTCGACGTCGACGAACACGGGCACGAGACCTCTCCGCACGAGCGGGGCGAGGTCGGTGGAGAAGGTGAGGGGCGACGTCAGGACCTCGTCGCCGGGCTCGAGCGCCAGCAGCTCGACCGCCAGCTCGAGCGCCGACGAGCCCGAGTTGACCATGACCCCGTGGGCCTTGCCGAAGAGCGCCGCCACCGCGGCTTCGAACGCCCGCACGTGGCGACCGATGCGCAGCGCCGTCGGGCCGCCCGACAGGACGGCCACGACCGCCTCGATCTCCTCCTCGTCGTGGACCGAGCCGGCGTAGGGGATGCGCCGCACCGGCGGCGGCTCGGGGCCCGTCACCGGCCCAGCAGGTCCAGGCTGACGTGGGTGCCCCCGGTCCACTCGGGTGGGGCGTCGCACAGCAGCAGGGCGCCCGCCACCATGTCCTCCATCGACTCGTAGAGGTCGTCGGCCAGGGCGCCGCCGACGAGGGCCTCGGCCCCCTCCGATCGGACCGCGTTGCGGGGCTCGACGGTGTTCACCCGCACCCCCGACCCCCACAGCTCCTCGGCGAGGGCGTTGCTGAGGCGGTTGAGCGCGGCCTTGGACGCCCCGTAGACGCCGATGGTGGCGCCCAGCGCGGTGGCGGGGAAGGGCGCCGAGCGCATCCGGGCGCTGGCCGACGACACGTTGACGATCCACCCCTCGCCCGCGTCGACCATGGGGGGGACCACGGCCTGGGCCAGGTCGAGCGGGGCGTGGACGTTGACCTCGAAGATGAGGCGCCGTCGCTTCAGGGGGAAGGCCGCGACCGGCTGGTAGATCGCGGCGGCGGCGTTGTTGACGAGGATCTCGACGGGGCCGCCGAGGCCCTCGGACGCCGCCGGGACGATGCGGGCGCGCTCGTCGGCGTCGCTGAGGTCGGCCACGACGGCCACCGCCCGTCGGCCCTGGGCCTCGATCGCCGCGGTCGTCTCCCGGAGGGAGCCGGGCAGCGTCGGGTGGGCGTCGAGGGTGCGGGCGACGACGGCGACGTCCGCTCCCTGGGCGGCGAGCTCGGCCGCGAGCGAGGCGCCGATGCCCCGGCTGGCCCCGGTGACGAGGGCGCGGCGCCCGGCGAAGCGAGCGGGGGTCACGGTCGGTGGAACCCGGGGCTGGTGGCGTCGGCGGGGATCTCGTCGAGCGGGACGTCCACCTCGGCGACGGTGGGGCCGTGCTCGGCGGCGAGGGGCGCCAGCGCGTCGAGGTCGAATCCGTACAGGGCGGCGGCGTTGCCGGCGAGCACCCGCGCGACCTCCGCCGGGTCCTCGCCGGCGAAGGCCTTGCGCAGCAGCTCGCGGGTGTACGGGTACGACGCCTCGTAGTGCGGGTAGTCGCTGCCCCACAGGTAGTGGTCGAGGCCGATCTCGTGGCGGGTGTCGGCCTCGGCCCGGCTGGGGAAGCTGGCCGCGACCCAGACGTTGCGGTGGAAGTACTCGCTGGGCGTCAGGGGCAGGATCTCGTCGGGCCCGTACTTCAGCTCGCCGATGCGACCGGTCTGCATCTGGCGGTGGATGGCGTCGAGTTGGGCGAGCGTGGCGGGGACCCACGACGAGCCCTGCTCGGTGAGGACGAAGCGCAGCCGCGGGAACCGCTCGAAGACCCCGCCGAGCAGCAGGTGGGTGAGGGTGCGCCGCGAGAAGAACGTCTGCTCGGCGATCCACACCGCGCCGGCGGCGAGGTGGTCGCCGTAGTCGGGCGACCCGCTGCCGCTGTGGTTGTTGACGACGACGTCGAGGTCCTGGCAGGCGGCCCAGAGCGGGTCGTACCGGGTCGAGTAGAGCGGCTCGAGGAACGTGGCGTCCGGCGGTACCGACGGGAGCAGGACGCCGCCGCGCAGGCCGTGCTCGGCGGCGAAGCGCACGTCGTCGATGGCGTCGTCCACGTCGTTCACGAAGAGCTGGGCCACCCCCGCACGGCGGTCGGGGTGCCGGCCGCAGAACTCGGCCAGCCAGCGGTTGTGGGCCCGCAGGCCGGCGAGGCGCGCGGCGTACTCGTGGGGCGCCGGCGGGTAGGCGACGACGGCCCCGGTCGGGAAGAACGGCGGCACGGTGTTGGGGAACACCACCTCGGCGACGACGCCGTCGGCCTGCTGCTCGGTGATGCGGCGCTCGTCGTCCCAGTTGCGGCTCCGCCCCGACCCCTGGAGGTCGCGGAACGGGTTGGAGTACCCGCCCCGCCACGCGTCGAACTCGTCGCGCCACTGCGGGTCGAGGTGCTCGCGGTACGCCTCCATGTTCCCGCCCGCGTGGCAGTCGGCCGAGATGACGGTGTAGCGGTCGGCGGTCGGCGTGGTCACTCGGGTCTCCGGTTCCGGCGCGGACCGGTCAGTGTAGCGAGGTAGTTGATCGAGTCAAATGAATCGGCGAGCGGGTAGCCTCACCACCGTGGCGCACGAGCCCCTCGACGACGTGGAGGTGGCGCTGGCGCGGCTCGGCCGGCTGCTCTCCAGCCGCCAGGCGGCGAGCCGGCTCGTCGAGGTGGCGGGCGTCGCCGTCTCCCAGCAGGGCGTCGTCCTGCTGCGGGCCCTGCGTCGCTCGGGACAGGTCCCGGCCGCCGCGCTGGCCGCCGCCGCCGGGATGGACCTGGCCGCCGTCAGCCGCCAGGTCCGGGTGCTCGAGGAGGCCGGCCTGGTGTGCCGCTCGGCCGATCCCGACGACGGCCGCGTGGTGCGCCTCGACCTCACGCCCGACGGCCGCGTCACCGCCGAGCGACTCCACCACATCGGCGCGCGCCACCTCGAGCAGGCCCTGGCGACGTGGTCCGAGGACGAGCGGGCGCGGCTGGCCACCGCACTGACGCGTCTGGTGGACGACCTCGTCGCGACCCCGCTGCCGCGGCCGACCGGGCCCTGAGCACGCCCGCCGGCCCGGCGCGCCACTCCCCCACCGAGGGGGCCGTAGCCGTGGGGTACGCTCGCCCCCGGTCCCGACCCCGGAGGTGCCCATGTCCCGCCTGGCCCGCTTCGCCGCCGTCGCCGCCGTCGGCGCGCTCGTGCTGTTCGGCTGCAGCAGCAGCGACGACTCCTCCTCGTCGGACACGACCGCCGCGGAGGGCGGCGGCTCGGGCGGCGGCGACTTCGCCACCCAGCTGGACAACGCCTGCACCGCGGGATGGCAGTCCGTGGACGCCGCCGGCGAGGACGTGTCGAGCGCGCTCGACGAGCTGCGCACGGCCACGAACGCCGACGAGTTCCAGGCTGCGGCCGCCGATCTCGAGACCGCCGCCGAGGCCACGGTGACCGCGCTCGACGACTTCGTCTCGTCGATCGAGTCGCTGGACGTCCCCGACGACGTGTCGTCCGCGGTGGACTCGTTCGAGGCCGCCCTCCAGGAGCAGGTGGACGCCGCGCAGCAGCTGGTCGACGGTGACACCTCCAGCCTCGCCGCCGTGGACGAGACCCTCGCCGGGGTGGCCGAGGCCGACGCCACCGCGCGCCAGTCCCTCAGCGACGCCGCCGACGAGCTGGGCGCCACCGCCTGCGCCCCCTCCACTCCCGACACGTCGCCCCAGGGCACCGGCGCCACCACGACGACCGGCGGCTGATCGGCGGCGGCCCGTCGGGGCCGCCGCCTACATCATCTCCTTGATCCCACGCCGGATGAGCAGCACGTTCATCGGGTACGACGTGACGAGCCCGAGCGCCATGCCGATCTGCATCAGGAACCAGTAGGTCGGCTCGCTCGGCTCCAGGTGGGGGTCCGGGAAGAGCACGAAGAACATCAGCGCCATCCACCCGAACAGGCCCACCTCGAACGCGGTCAACGAGAGCACGTCGGCCTTCGCGGCGCGCCGCAGCCGCACCCGGGCCGGCTGGCGGCTCATGGCGCTGATGGCCGCGAACTGGAAGGCCACCCCGAACGCGAGCGCGAGGGTGTAGTCGAGCACGAACGAGGCCCAGATCGTGGCGCCCAGCAGCGAGAGCCCGAGCACGCCGATCGCGGTCTCGGCGACGATGTCACCGAGGGTGCAGCCTCCACCGCAGTGCGTCGACGCCACGCCCATCCGGACCCAGTCGGGGAAGTGCTGCTCGCCGTGGTCGGCCTGGTACCGCTCGGTGCGGCGCCGGCCCACGCGCCAGTAGAAGGCCAGGCCCAACGGGCCCAGGTAGAGCGCGGTGATGGGCCACACCCACTCCATGACCCCCATGGGCTGGCGGTAGCCGAACGCGAGGATGTCGACCAGGATCGCGGCGGCGCAGAGCATCGCCAGCCCGAGGGAGAGCCAGGCGACGGTCTCGAGCAGGGGCGACGGCACGTCTCGTTGCTACCCCGGGCCGTCCGCCGCCCAGCCGGATCCGGCCGGGTGAGGGGCGGCCTCCAGGTCGGCGCCCAGAACCGCGTCCACCGTGGCGAGCAGCGTCTCGGCGGGGGTCGCCGACCGGGACCGGCCGTGGTGGTCGATCAGGAGGCGGGCCGCGGCGGCCAGCTCGGCGCCGAGCGATCCCGCCCGGGGGTCGGCGGCCGCGTCGAGGAGCAGGGCGACCTGGTGGACCCGCACGAGCCCCTCCAACGTGGACCGGAAGAGCAGCGCCCCCGCGACGGGGTCGCCGAGGGCACGGTCGGCCTCGGCGCGCAGCTCGTCCAGCCGGCGCCGGGCCCGGGCCGCGGTCTCCGCCGACCCGTCGAGCCCGTCGAGCCCGTCGAGCCCGTCGAGCCCGTCGAGGACGGCCGCCAGGTGCCCGCCGACCACGTCCAGCAGGCCCAGCCGGCCCGCGTCGCGCCGGACCTGGGCGGCGAGCACGTTGTGGGTGCCCTCCCACTGCTCGTACACGATCGCGTCGCGCAGCAGCCGGGGCAGGACGCTGAAGTCCTCGATGGTGCCGTTGCCTCCGAGCACCTCGATGCCCTGGCGGACGACGTCGGTGGCGGCCAGCGAGCACGCCAGCTTGTTGGCGTTCACGAGGAACCGGTGCCGGGCCACCGTGGCGGGGTCGGCCTCGGGGGCGCCGGGCGCCGAGGCCAGGTCGACCGCCTCGTCCAGCGCCGTCAGCGCCCAGGTGCTGTGCAGGGCGCCCAGCCACTCGGCCTTCATGGACGCGACCTGGAGGCGAACGAGGGGCAGGTCGGCCAGACGGGCGCCGAAGGCCCGCCGCGTGGCCGCGTAGCCGGCCGCCTCGAGGTAGGCGCGGCGCATGATGCCCACGTCGCCGACGGCGTTCATCCACCGGCTCGTGTTGAGCATGGCGCTCACCATGATCTTGAAGCCGACGCCGGCGCCGGGGTCGCCCACCCGCTCGGCACGGGCGCCGGCGAAGTCGATCTCGCCCGACGCCATCGAGGTGGTGCCGAGCTTGTCCTTGAGGCGACGCAGGCGGAACCCGTTGAGACCGCCGTCGACCGTGCGGGGCACGACGTAGCAGGACAGGCCCGGCGTGCCGGCGGGCGCGTCCGGCGGCCGGGCCAGCAGGAGGAACAGGCCGGCGTCGGCCACCGAGCAGAACCACTTCTCGCCCCGGATGGTCGCGCCGCCGTCAGGGCCCGGCTCGGCCACCGACGCGTTGGCCCCGACGTCGCTGCCGCCCTGCACCTCGGTGAGGAACTGCGCGCCCCGCAGCGCCCGCCCGTAGTCGTCGGCGGTCAGCGCGGGCAGGTAGCGGCCGGCCAGCGCCGGCGAGGCGTGCCGCCGCAGCACCCGGACCAGCCCGGTGGTGCAGACGACCGCGCACAGGTGGCCCATCTCGCCCTCGTGCGAGGCCAGGTAGAAGAGGGTGGCGGTCTCGAACGACGCGCCCGGGCGGCCCGCGTGGGCGAGCAGCCCGGAGCCCCAGACGTGGGCGCCGGCCTCGTGGTAGGCGTGGTCGAAGCGCACCTCGTCGACGGGGTTGCCCTGCCCGTCGTAGGGCACGAGCTCGGGCGGCCGGGTGCGGTAGTGCTCGACGAGGGGGCCGATCTCGCCGGTGACCACGCGGCCGAAGGCGGCGCCGTCCTCGTCGATCCTCGCCCGCCGCCCGTCGTCGGCCACGTGGAGCGCGTTGACGAGGCGCAGGTGCGGATCGGCCCCCACGAGGTCGTCGGGGTAGCGGCGGCGCCAGGCGGCCAGCGCCTCCCGCGCCTCGGCGAAGCGGTCGGGCTCGGTCACGCACCCAGCATCGCAGCCGCGGCTCCCGATCCGTCGCTGCGTGCGTCGACGAGTGGCCGACGGGGATCGGCGCCCGACCGCTCGAGCGTCGGGCCTCGGCGCTGCGCGCGGCCGGCCCGGGGGTGACCTAGAGTCCGCCTTCTCGGCACGAGGAGGACGTCATGGCGGGGCAGCGAATTCGGGTGATCGAGCGCCGCGCGGGTCTGGTCGTGCCGGCTCTGATGGTCCTGCTGGCGTGCCTGACCCTGGTGGTCCCGGTCCTGCCGCCGGCGAGCTCGCCGGCCGCCGCGGACGCGGCGTGCGACAAGTACGCCGACCCGAACGGCAACGACGCGAACGTCGGCACCCTGGCGCAGCCGAAGCGGTCGCCGATGGTGCTGCTCGACGCGCTGGCGCCGGGCGAGGAAGGGTGCCTGACCGACGGCGCCACCTTCACCTTCGACGCGGGCGCCGCACAGACGTCCGCGACGGGCTCGCCGGGCTCGCCCAAGGTCCTCCGCCCGACCACTCCCGGGGCACGGGTCACCATGATCGCGAGCACCGGCTTCGCGGTCAGGACGAGCGCGCACGACCTGGTGTTCCGCGACATCGACTTCCGGACGACGCAGGTCAGCGGGAACATGGTGCAGATCAACGGCGACCGCATCACGCTGGAGGGGGTGGATCTCACCTACCCCAACAACATCTGCCTGGGCGTGGGCGTTCAGGAGGACCCCGCCGAGGACTTCACCCTCCGACAGAGCGCGGTGCACGGCTGCGGGCGCGCCTACGGCGACCCGCGTGGGGGCGAGGACCGCTACGGCGGCCTGCACGGCGTGTACCTGGCCTACCTCCGCGACGGCGCCGACCCGGACGGGTACAGCGCGGTCATCGAGCAGAACTTCGTCTACGACAACAACAACCGCGGCGTGCAGCTCTACCCCGACGCGGACGACGTCTTGTTGCAGTTCAACCTGCTGTACGGGAACGGGTCGAACCTCAACCTCGGCGGCGACAGCGCGGCGCTGCTCTCCCAGCGCAACCTGGTCACCAACAACATCCTGGCCGACTCGGTCCTGCCGGCGCTCGACCAGGACCCGCAGCATCCCGAGCTGTACACGGGATGGCTGGGCGACACCCACGAGGTGCTGGGGCGGCCCTCCTCGACCGCCGGCAACCACGTCGACGGGAACTGCATCTCCAACAGCGCCCACCCGCAGAACCTCTACGACGGCGTCGGGTTCACCCACGTCGACAACATCGAGAACCAGGACCCCCTCTTCACCGATGCGGCGGCGAACGACTTCGCACTGCGCCCGGGGAGCCCCTGCGCCGGGAAGGGGCCCAGCTCGATCCAACCGAACCCGTCGCTCCCCCCGGCCCCCACCTTCGTGCGCGAATGGGGGAACACCTCGGCCGACACCTGCCAGCTCGACGGCCCCGAGAGCATCGACGCCAGCGCCGACGGTCGGCGGATCTACGTCGCGGCCACGAACGCCGACTGCGTCATGGAGTTCGACGCCCGGGGCCGTCCGGTCCGGCACTGGGGCGCGTTCGGCACCGGGGCCGGGCACTTCGACCGTCCGGTCGACCTCGCCGTCGCCCCCGACAACGGCGACGTCTACGTCGCCGACCTCCAGAACAACCGGATCCAGCAGTTCAACGGCGACGGCGTGTTCATCCGCCAGTGGGGATCGCCGGGCAGCGGCGCCGGCCAGTTCAACCAGCCGCACGGGATCGCCGTCGACGGCTCCTACGTCTACGTCGCCGACCTCATGAACCATCGCATCCAGCGATTCACCCGTGCCGGCGCCTACGTGCAGTCCATCGGCAGCGGGCCGGGCTCCGGGCCCGAGCAGTTCAACCGCCCCGCCGGGGTCGCGGTCGACCCGTGGGACGGTCGCATCTACGTCGCCGACCTGTTGAACCGCCGCATCCAGTACTTCAACTCCACGGGCGGCGGTGAGGGGTCGTGGGGCACGCAGGGCACCGGTTCCGGGCAGTTCGAGCTCCCGGTCGACGTCGCCGTCGGGCGGAACGACTTCGGCCCGGCGACCTCGCCGAATCGGCACGTCTTCGTCACCGACTACGGGTCGCATCGCATCCAGCGCTTCGAGCGTCCCGACGTGTTCTCCGCGCCGGGCGTGGTCCAGAGCTGGAGCTCGGGCCCGGCCGAGCTCGGGCCGTTCCTGAACCCGGAGAGCCTCGCCGTCGTCGGCGCCCCGACGGGGTGGTCCGACTCACCGGGCCAGACGCTCCTCTACGTGGCCGACGGGGGCAACGACCGCATCCAGGTCTTCGGGCCCGCCCTTCCCACCACCGGCATCCGCGGCTCCGTGTTCACCGAGGGCACCAGCGACCCCATCCCGGGCGCCGCCGTCGCCGTCCTGCGCACGTCGGACTTCGTCGACGTGGCCGGCGCGGTGGCCGACACCGCCGGCGACTTCTCGGTCGCGGTCCCTCCGGGCAGCTACTTCCTCTACGTGGTCGACCCGGCCGGTCACCACACCGCAGGGTTCTCCCCGCTGCCTCCGACCTCGGTCACGGTGGTCGACGGGCAGCTGTCGAACGTGAACCCGCAGCGCCCCACCACCAGAGGAGCCATCGCCGGGTCGGTCACCGCCGACGGCACCGGAGCCGCGCTCCCCGGCGCGGTGGCGATCACCCTCGACGGCACCACCAGCCAGCCGGGCCGGGGCGACTTCGTCGACAACTCCGGCTCGTACCGCATCCCGGGCCTGACGCCGGGCAACCACCGCATCGGGTTCGTCGACCTGACGGGCGCCCGGACCCCCGAGTTCCACGCCAACGCACCCGCCGTGCCCGGTTCGAGCCTGGTCGGCGTGACCGCCGGGGCGACCACCACCGTCGACGCCGGCCTCGCCGCTCGGGTGGCGCCGGGGACCGGGGCCATCCTGCAGGGCACCGTCACCGACGAGAGCACGGGCGACGCCCTGCCCGACGTGGTGGTGGTCGCGCTGCGGGCCGCCGACTACTCGTTCGCCCGAGCGGCGGTCACCGACGCCAACGGCCACTACGCGCTCGACCTCGTGGCCGACGGCTACAAGCTCGAGTTCGTGGACCCGACCGGGCTCCACCACATGGAGTGGCACCCGAACCTGCCGTACTACGAGATCGCCTCGGCGGCCACCGCCCCGGCGCCGGGCGGGTTCAACGCCTCGCTGGCGCCGACGACCGGTTCGATCGCCGGGACGGTCGAGCACGCCGGCCAGTCGGTCGGGGGCGCCTGGGTCGTCGCGATCGCCGCGTCGGGCGCCGTCCGGTTCACCACCACCGACGGGCTCGGCAACTTCCGGATCGACGACCTCACACCCGGCACCTACCGGGCCACGTTCCTCATGCCGGGGAGCGGGGTGCCCCAGGAGTACTGGCAGGACAGCGCCGACTTCGCGGGCGCCACGCCGTTCAACGTGGCCGCCGGTCAGGTGACGACGATCGACCCGACGCTCTGAGGGCCCCGCCCCCGCACCGTCCGGCCGGTGCGGGGCACGGGGGTGTGCGGCCGGAGGATGTGCGGCCTGAGGATGTGCGGCCGGAGGGTGTGCGGCCTGAGGATGTGCGGCCTGAGGGTGTAGGGCCTGAGGGTGTGCGAGCTCAGGGGGAGAGCCCGGCGTTGCGGGTCACCGTCTGGCCGGCGGCCACGCCGAACGGGGTCGAGCCGTCGATGGTGAGGCTGTCGTCCCAGAACTCCTGGCGCCGGGCGCCGGTGGGGTCGACGAAGGTCGCCCGGTACGTGCCGGGCGGCAGGTCGGCCACGGTGTAGGTGCCGTTCCCCCCGGTCACCGCTCCACCGGCGATGCCGAACGGGCCGATGGCGAGGACCCAGGCCGCGTTCAGCGGGAGGCCCGAGGGGGCGTCCGTCACCGTCCCGGTCATGCGGCCCGTGCTCACCCCGAGGCCGGCGTTCACCACCTGCGGCGGGCTGACCGAGGCGGCGTTGGCCAGCCCGGTCGAGGGCTGGTTGCTGTGCCACTCCATCAGGTGGAGGCCGGTGCCGTCGAAGAACGCCAGCTTGTACGACCCCGTGGCCAGGCTCATCGACCACCCGCCCGCGGCGTTGGTCACCGCACCACGGGCCATGCGGAAGTCCGCGGCCTGGAGCGCCACCACGTAGACCCCGGACAGCGGCGCGCCGGTGCCGTCCTCGGTGACCGTGCCCTGGAGCGTCTGACCTCCTCCGGTACCGGCCTGGACCGGCAGCGAGCCGTTCGACACGGCGGTGCCCGCGGCCGGGACGTTCACCGGTGTGGAGTCGGGGACGTTCAGTGCGTTCGGCGCGAACCGGGAGGCGTGGTTGCCGGTCGGGTCGATCCAGCCGACGAAGTGGTTCCGGGCGCTGAGGCCGTTCAGCGAGTACTGGCCACTGGCGTTGGCGACGGCGTGCACCTCGATCGCCCCGGTGGTGGCCGGATCGGTGCTGAGCGCGACCGCCCACGCCCCGAAGATCGGCGTGTTGGTGCCGGTCTCACGGATGGTCCCCGAGATCGACCCCCGGGTCGACGCCGTCGACGGGTCGACGTCGATGAAGGTGCCCGGAGTCACGGTGACGAGGGTGGGCGGCCCGTGGAAGCCGGCGACGTGCCGGCCGGTCGGGTCGATCACGTAGGCGTAGTACGTGCCGGCGGACGCGGCGAGGGTGTAGTCGCCGTTGGCGTCGGCCACCGCACCGCCGGCGAGGGAGAAGTCGGCGGAGCGCAGCAACGCCACCCAGGCCCCGGCGACGGGGGTGCCGCTCCCGGACTCGAGCACCGTGCCGGAGACGCCGCCGATCGTCGGGAAGGACCAGTTGAGGTTCACGGACCCGGTCGCCGCCGTGAGGTTGGCGAACCCGTCGACCGCGATGCGATAGGTCGTCCCGGCGGTGGCGGTGAACTGCACGGCGCTGGTCAGGGCGTTGCCACTGTCGTCGTTGCCCGCGACGAGGGTGAGGCCGTTGACCGCCGATCCGGTGTACACGCCGAGGAGGGTGTCGAGGCTGCTGCCCACGGTGTCGACCGTGGCCACGCCGCTGGCCGGGGCGGTGAACCGGTACCAGATCGACGCACCCCCGGCGTTGTCGCCGTGGTTGGGCTCGCCCGTCTCCTTCGTGGCCCCGACGTTGGTCCCGCTGAGGGTGCCCGACGCGCTGGGCAGCACGGTGGCGTTGGCGAAGGCGTCGTTGGGCGGGGCGGCCACGCCCTGGGGCGTGATCCTGGCCCACCAGGTGCCCCAGGTGTTGCCCGTCCGGGCGTACTCCTGCAGGGTCCAGAGGTCGGTGCCGTTCACCGGGTCGACGTGGGTGCTGCTGTAGTCACCCCAGCGGTTGCGGCTCACGCTGTCGGTGCGGACGTAGTTGGCCTCGCCGGCCTTCAACAGCGTGTCCCCTTGGAGCGTGCCGGCCGCGTCGGTGCCGTAGCGGAAGGCGTAGTTCGCGCTGGGGTACTGCGACGACCCGAAGCGCGAGTAGCCGACCAGGACGTCCTCGTTGGCGTTCACGGCGAGCGACGGGTACCCGAACGAGGTCGAGGCGCTCCCGCTGTCGATCCGGCCCCGTTGCAGCACGGCACCGGTGGATGCCGTCACGCTCCACCACTGCACGGCGGCGCGGTTCGGCGACGTCGCCGGCAGGAAGACGTGGTGCGAGATCCACAGCTTGCCCCCGCGGTAGACCACCGCGTGGAGGCGGTCGTCGCCGATGTTGACCGGGTTGCCGCCGAGCTGCGGGCCGATGTTCGTGACCCCCGCGCTGCCCGACCAGCTGGCTCCGGTGGCGGCGGGGTAGGCGTAGACGGTCCCGAGCGTCGGCGATGCCACCGTCCCGGTGATGGTGTGCAGGGCCAGGTAGCCGGAGCCGGACAACTGCCCCCACACCCGGGCCAGGTACTGCGTGTCGGTGGTGTTGTCCTCGGTGGTCGCGGGCATGAGGGTGAACCCGTAGTCCGACGACGACAGGGCGCCCCAGAACACCCCGGTGCCCGAGCCGCCCGCGTACAGCGCGGCCTTGTCGATGGCGTACACCTGCGGCCGCGTGAAGCCGCCACCGATCTGGAACATGTTGAGGCCGACGGTGATCCAGTTCTTGTTGAACCCCATCGTGGGGAAGTCGGCCCACTCGTTGTTGTCGGCGTCCGTGTCGTAGCGCCGCAGGATCCAGGTGCCGGTCGGATCACTGGTCGTGGTGACGCCGAGCAGCAGGCTCGAGGACGCGCTGTTCGAGTTGTCCACCGCGGACATGATCCACCGCCCGTTGAAGCGGTCGTAGAGGATGCGGGGATCGAACGAGTTCCCGCTCGTGAGGACCGGTGACCAGAAGTCGTTCAACGTCACCTGGGAGATGGCGGCACCGGTGCGGCTCTGGATGCGGACGCCACCGTTCACGGCGTTGACGACGTGGTTCGGCCCCACCGCTCCGTCGGTGTCGGGCGGGATCCAGCCGGTGTCGACGACGCCCTGGAAGTTCGTGGCGAGGCCGGGCGGGGTGGGCTCGGGCTCCGCGCTCCCCCCGCCGGGGGCCTGCGGGGCCTCACCGGGCGCGGCGTCGGGATCGCCGGCCCCGATCGTGCCCGTCACCGACGGGTCGTCGGGTCGGATCAGGTCGGGGTCCAGCGCTCCGGTGGGGAGATCGGGGGCGTCGCCGAGCGGCACCTCGACCGGCTCGTCGGGCGACGCCGGGAGGGACGGCGCCTCCGCGGCCAGCGCGACGACGTCGACGGTGCCGGTCTGGTCCGCCACGACGGGGGTGCCGGCGATGCCGTCCGCCGCCGGGGCCGCGACGCCCTCCTCGACGGCGACCTCCTTCACGTCGGGCGGCGGGGGCTCGGCCTGCGCGGGCACGCTGACGAGCCCGACCGACCCCGCGGCCACCGCCACGACGGCGACCATCACCCGACGAAGACCTCGTGACCGCTGCATCGCCACGTCGTGACCTCCCGCCGTGCCCACCGGACCCGAGCACGCGCCCGGTCCGCCCGAAGGCGCCGAAAACTACACCCTCACCGCCCGCGACGACGGAACCGCGGGCGCTTCCGGCGCCTCGGCGTCGAACACGGGCGGCCGGCCACTCGGTCGACCGCCGACGCCGTCCCGTGACGGGCGGTCGGGCCTCGGGCGTCACCGAGACCCGCCGGGATGCAGCGGCGGCGGCGGGCACGACCGGCGGGTTCCCCGACTCCACGCCCCGTTGCCGGAACGACGACCGGCCGATCAGGCCCGGAGCGGGCTCGCCCCGGTGAGGCCGAGCAGCTCTGTGCTCGTGTAGAGCCGACTCGGCCGTCCCCGGCCGCGCCGCGTGCCGTGCTCGACGAGGACGCCGGCGTCGACGAGGTCGCGCAGGGCTGCGTTCGCCGACTTCGAGGGCACGCCGAGCTCCGCCGCCACGGTGGGCCCGGTCAGCACGAGGTGGCGAGGGAGCAGCGTCAGGACGCGCCACGCCGCCGCGTCGCTGCGCCTGCGCCGAGCGCCGTCCCGCGGTGCCGAGAGCCGGTCGCGCCACTCGAGGTGCAGGCGCTCGACGGCGGCGACCAGCTCCTGCTGGGCGCGGCCGGCACCCGACACGGCATCGGCGAACCAGCGCACCCACCCGTCGTGGTCGCCCGTGCGGAACCGGACGAGCCCGGCGCCGTACCCACCGACGTCGGCCGCGATGCGTGCGCTCACCGGCGGCGGGGCGACCAGCGCCAGGCGGCGGGCGAGGATCCAGGCGACGAGGACCCGTCCGACGCGGCCGTTGCCGTCGGCGAAGGGGTGGACGACCTCGAACTGGGCGTGCGCGATGGCCGCCTGGCTCACGGGGTCCACGTCGTCCCGGTTGACGTAGGCGACGAGATCGCCGACGAGCGCCGGCACCTCGTCGGGGGGCGGCGTCACGAGATGGGCGTCGAGCGGCGACGTGCCGCCGATCCAGCCCTGCTCGGTCCGCAGCACGCCGACGTGCCGGGCCGGCGTGGGGCTGCCCGTCATGAGGGTCCGATGCCACCGACACACGCCCTCGACGGTCAGCGGGCCGACGTGCGCCTCCTCGACGGCTCCGGCCACCGCGGTCAGGTTGGCGGCCACCCACGCGGCGGCCGACGGCACGCCCTGGTCGTCGAGCTCGGCGAGCACGACGTCGACGACGGGCGCCGTCACCCCCTCGATGAACGAGGACGCGACGCCCTCGGCGCGCAGGAGCAGTCGCGCCAGCGCGGCGTGGTCCTCGGGCATCGTCTCGGCCCCGTGCTCGACGGCGGCCTGGGCCCGGGCGGCACGGGCGATCGTGGCGGCGTCGAGGGTCAGGTCGCGTTCGGCGAGCGGCGTCGGCACGAAGGCGCGCGCCCGACGACCCCGCCACACGATCGGCACCTCGACACCAGCGGGATCCATCACGGCCTCTTTCGTACACTTATGACAGTAAGTGTACGTTCACGGAGCCGATCGGCGACCGCCGCGCGTCATCGGGCGCCGGGACCGGACGCCGGCCCGGGGACCGTTCGCTGGCGGGGGAGGGATCGAACCTCCAACCTCCTGATCCAAAGTCAGGCGTTCTGCCGATTGAACTACCCGCCAGGGTGTGGGCCCGACGGTACCCGGTGGCGCCGACGGACCCCGCCCCGGTTCGCAATCGCCGGGGGGCCGCCGATACCCTGCACCCCGCCATGGGATCTCTCATCAAGAAGCGCCGCAAGCGCATGCGGAAGAAGAAGCACAAGAAGATGCTGAAGCGCACCCGCTTCCAGCGTCGCGCCGCCGGCAAGTAGCCCGTCCCACCCGCGGTCGCGGGTGACCGGGCGCGCTCAGCGCTCGGTGGTGCGGGTGACCACCCGGCCGTCGCCCGGGTAGGCCCCTTCCACGAACCACGTCGATCCGCTGCCCGCCAGCCGGGGGCGTCGCCCCGTCGCGTCGCCGAGGCGGTCGCGCCACTCGGCCAACCGGGGCTCCACGACGAGCGCGGCGGGCTCGAGGTCGTTGCCGTGGTCACCGCTCGGCCCGCCCAGGTCGTCCCACGCCCGGTAGACCGCCGGCGTGGAGCAGGACAGCGGCGGCGTGAGCAGGGTGTAGGTGCGGGCCTCGAACGCCAGCGGCTCGACCACCTCGCCGATCCCCGCGACGCGCGCCCGGCCGCCCACCACGCAGAAGGCCACGTCGGCTCCGACGCCGGCGGCCAGGTCGAGATCGTCGCAGCCCGCCCAGCGGAACACGGCGGCGGCGTCGGCCGAGCCGCCTCCGAGGCCGGCGCCGGCGGGGATGCGCTTCTCCAGGCGCACGTGGGCCGTGCGCCCGACCGCCCGCAGCGCCCGGCGCACGAGGTTGTCCTCGTCGGGCGGCGCCGCCGGCTCCCCCAGCACCTCCAGGCCGTCACCGGGCGAGAACGTGAGGGTGTCGCGCAGGTCGAGGCTGACCATCTCGGCGTCGATCAGGTGCAGGCCGTCGGCGCGCACGCCCGTCACCCGCAGTGACACGGTGAGCTTGGCCCGGGCCTCGAGGACCTCGACCGCCCCGGGTTGCGGTTCCGGCACGACCGGCAGGCTACGTGCCGCCCGACGTCGTCAGCGCACCACCCGGGCGACGGCGCTCACCACGTCCTTCGTGGCGGGGTCGGACTTCGAGCTGAGGGTGACGTTGACCCGGAAGCTGGAGCTCAGCACCGCGTTGGACGCCGCGGTGATCCGCACCGTGAGCTTGGCCGCCCCGTTCGGCGGCCAGTCGACGTACCGCCAGCCGCCCGCCACGACGTACGGCGTGACGTCGAGGCCACCGGCGAAGTAGCGGACGGTGAAGCGGCCCGAGCTGCGAGGCCCCTGCACGCGCAGGGTGTCGGCGACCGGCGACTCGTTGCGGAGGCGGACCACGAACGACGCGCTCGCGCCCCGTCGCACCGAGGTCCGCCGCGTCTGCTGGGCCCCGGTCGCGTTGTAGATGTCGTTGCCGACCCACGTGGTCTGGCCGGCCCGCCGGATCTCGAGGTCGACCCTGCGGGTGAAGGGCTCGCCGCTGCCCAGCGAGACCGCCGGGAGGGCGTCGCCCATCTCGCCCGGCTGGTCCCCCCGGTCCTCGACGTCGCCGAGGCCCAGCGCACCCTCCTCGTTGTCGCCCCAGCACTTGGCCGAGCCGTCGTCGAGCACCGCGCAGGCGAAGGAGCCGACGTCGAGCGAGACCGCGCTGCGACCGGTGCCGAGCGCGACCGCGGGCAGGGCGTCGCCCATCTCGCCGGGCTCGTCGCCCCGCGAGTCGCGGTCGCCGAGGCCGAGCGTCCCGGCGTCGTTGAAGCCCCAGCACTTGACCGAGTGGTCGTCGAGGATCGCGCACGTGCTGCCGAACCCGGCGCTGACGTGGAGCGCGGTCCGTCCCGTGCCGAGGGTCACCGGCGGGAGCGCATCGCCCATCTCGCCGGGCTGGTCCCCCCGGGACGCCTGGTCGCCGAGGCCCAGCTCACCGTTGAGGTTGATGCCCCAGCACTTCACCTGGCCGTTGTCGAGCACGGCGCAGGTGTGGGTCGAGCCGCCGGCGGACACCGCCGCAGCGGTGCGCCCGGTGCCGAGGTTCACGGCCGGGAGCGCGTCGCCCATCTCTCCCGGGTCGTCGCCGACGGCCTCCGAGGAGCCGAACCCGATCTCACCGTCGGTGTTGCTCCCCCAGCACTTCAGCTGCGCGTTGTCGAGGATCGCGCAGGTGTGGGCCTGGCCGGCGGAGATGGCCGTCGCCGTCCGACCCGTGCCGAGGTCCACCGCCGCGAGGGCATCGCCCATCTCCCCCGGGTCGTCGCCGATGGCGTCGACGTCGTCACCCCGCCCGAGCTGGCCCTGGCCGTTGCGGCCCCAGCACTTCACCCGACCGTTGTCGAGGAGCGCGCACACGTGCCGGCCTCCCGCGGCGATGGCCGTCGCGGTCCGTCCCGTCCCGAGCGGGACCGCCGGGAGCGCGCCGCCCATGGTGCCGGGGGCGGCCCCACGGGTGGTCTCGTTGCCCTGGCCGAGCACGCCGTCGTTGCCCCATCCCCAGCACTTCACGCGGCCGTCGTCCAACAGCGCGCACGCGTTCAGGCCGAGGCCGACCACCTGGGTGGCCGTCCGTCCCCGCCCGAGGTTCACGGTCAGGAGGCTCTCGCCCATCTCGCCGGGGCCGTCCCCCCGGGTCCGGGTGTCCTCGAGGCCGAGTTGGCCGAAGTCGTTCTGTCCCCAGCACTTGACCTGACCGTTGTCGAACAGCGCGCACGACGGGCCGTCGGCGACCACCGCGACCACCGCGTGCTGCGCCGCGCGCGCCGGGCTTGGCGGCACGACCGCCACCGTCCCGAGCGCCGCGAGGAACGCCAGCACGACGCTCGCCCGCCGCCGAACGGATGCGTGGCCACGGGGCGACGGACGTCCCGACGCCAGGGTGGCCGGTCGCTGGAACCCTCGATGCACGCCCCGCCCTCCCTCACGCACGTCGCCGGCAGACGCGCCGATCGCCCTCGCCGATGGTAGCGACCGTCGCCGACGGCGACGGCGACGGCGAGTCGCGCCCTACGGCGCGGCCAGGGCGAGGCGGCCCCACGCCTCGACGTCGAGGGCCTCGGCCCGGCTCTCGGGGGCGACGCCGGCCCGCTCGAACGCCTCGGCGCCGACCAGGCCCGACAGCGATCGCCGCAGCATCTTGCGGCGCTGGCCGAAGCCGGCCCGCACGAGGGCGAAGAGGCGGTCGGGGTCCGCCGCCGTGGGCGGCTCGGGTCGGCGCACGACGCGCACCAGCGCCGACTCCACCTTGGGTCGGGGCAGGAACACGTTGGGGCTGACCCTCGCCACGACTTCGGCGGTGGCCCAGTAGGCCACCTTCACCGACGGGATCCCGTAGGCCTTGGTGCCGGGCGACGCGGCCAGGCGCTCGGCCGCCTCGCGCTGGACCATCACCAGCATCCGCTCGATCTGCGGCACGTCGTCGAGCAGGTCGGCGACCAGCGGCGTGGCGATGTTGTACGGGAGGTTGGCCACCAGGGACCAACGCTCGCGACCGGCGAGCAGCTCGCCCCAGTCCACCTCCCGCGCGTCGGCCTGGACGATGCGGGCGTCGGTCCCCGCCAGCACGTCCCGCAGGACCGGGACCAGGTGCTGGTCGAGCTCGACCGCGGTGACGTCCGCGCCGGCGTCGACGAGCGCGGTCGTGAGCGACCCCAGCCCGGCGCCGATCTCCACCACGGCATCGCCGGGGGCCACACCGGCCAGGTCGACCACCTTGCGGATGGTGTTGGGGTCGACCACGAAGTTCTGGCCGAGGGCCCGGCTCGGCTCGAGCCCGTGGGCGTCGAGCAGCGCCACCACGTCGCGGCGGGTCAGCACGCGCCGAGTCTAGGGACGGGCCCACCCGGCGAGCGGTGCGCCGGCCGCCGGACTACAGCAGGCCGAGGCTGCGGGCGCAGTGCGGCCACGGGGCGTAGCCGCGCTGGTTGTACAGCGCCAGCGCCACGTACTTCTGCTGGTTGTACGTGTAGTCGCGGGGATCACCGGTCATGCCGAGGCCCCACCAGGTGCCGAGCGAGAACTGGAAGGCGCCGTAGTAGCCGGCGGGGTTGTACGCCCGGGGGTTGCCCCCCGACTCGCACTGGGCGATCGCGTCGAGGTTGGCGCTGACGCTGCCGGCCGGAGCAGGAGGCCGCGGCGCCGGCGGCGGAGCCGTGGTCGGCGGCGGAGCAGGCGCCGGCGCGGGAACCGTGACGGGGTCGGGCTCGTCGACCGGCTCGGGTGCGGGCGCCGCCTCCTCCTCGGGGCGAGGGGCCGGGGGGCGGTGGTGGGCGGCGGCGCCGTGGTCGTGGTGGTGGGCACCACCTCGGCCCGCCGACTTCAGGTCGAGCGGCGATGGCTCAGGCACGGCTCGAGCTTGAGCACGGGGTGGAGCTGGTGGGCGGCGCCGACGTGCGCAGCTCGGTGGCACCGAGGCCGTCGAGGTCAGCGGCGGGCAGGGCGCCGGCCAGGGCCAGGGCGGCCACCGGCACCGCGATCACCGCCGCCGAGGTGGCCCGGTCAGGCCGCCCGACGGCGACGGCGCGGGAGCCGGGTCGACCCAGTGGTCGCCGCCGGGGAGTTCGAGATCGGGAGTTCGCCGCTCGCGCCGTTGTCGTCGCATATCGGTTCGCGAACCGTAACACAACCGCAACGCGACGGTGCCGGTCGAGCGACGACCGGTGGCGCGCACGCCACCCGTGGTGGTGGTCGGGGGTCAGGACCCGAGGCCGTAGAACGCCTCGGCGTTCGCCCACGACGCGGCCGCGACCTCGTCGACCGGCACGCCCTTGGCCTCGGCGACCCCGGCACCGACCCGCACGACGAGCTCGGGACGGTTGGGGCGACCGCGGTGCGGCTCGGGTGCCAGGTACGGAGCGTCGGTCTCGACCATCAACCGGTCGAGGGGGCACTGCTCGGCGGCCGCCCGGAGCGACCCGGCCGACCGGAAGGTGACGATCCCCGAGAACGACAGCAGGGCGCCGCGCTCGAGCGACGCCCGCGCCTCGTCGGGGCCGCCGGTGAAGCAGTGCATCACCGTGCGGGCGGGGACGCCCTCGCGGTCGAGGATGGCGAAGGTGTCGTCCCACGCCTCGCGCGTGTGGATCACCAGAGGCAGCTCGTGCTGGTGGGCGAGGGCGATCTGCGCCGCGAACGCGTCGCGCTGCACGTCGCGGGGCGAGTGGTCGTAGTGGTAGTCGAGGCCGCACTCCCCCACCGCCACCACCTCGGGCCGGCCCAGCAGGTCGACGAGCCCGTCGAGGCCCTCGGTGGCGTCGTGCGGGTGCACCCCGGCCGTGGCCCACACACCGTCGAGGGCGCGGGCGCGGGCGGACGCCGCGGTCGACGACGCCAGGTCGGTGCCGACGTCGACCAGGCGCTCCACCCCGACCGCGCGGGCCTGGTCCACGAGCGTGCGGGCCAGGGCGAGGTCGCCCGGCAGGTGGCAGTGGTTGTCGGTCCAGCGGGTCGTCACGACGTGCCCTCGGCCTCAGGCCTTGATGCGGGGGAACAACGGTGCGCCCGTGTCGATGGTGGCACCACCCGGGTACTGCCCCCAGCGGGCGGCCTCGGGCAGGCGCTGCTCGCCGGGCGTGCCGGCCAGGCCCAGCCGCCGCCAGATCTCGGTGGTGGCGTGGGGCACCGCGGGCGCGGCCAGCACCGCGACGATGCGCAGGGCCTCCAGCGCGTCGCCGAGGACGGCGTCGACCTCGGGCCCCGGCTCGGCCTTCCAGGGCTCAGCCTCCTCGAGCAGCGCGTTGGCCTCACGGATGATGCGCCACGTGGCCTCGAGCGCGACCGACGGGGCGAACCGGGCCCATCCTTCGGCGGTGGCCTCGTACGCCGACTCGACCACCGGGGCCAGCGGGCTGTCGGCGCGGGGCGCGGGGGCCACGCCGCCGCACTTCTTGCCCACCACGGTGGCGACCCGGGACAGCAGGTTGCCCAGGTTGTTGGCGAGGTCGCCGTTGTAGCGGGCCACCATCGCCTCGTAGCTGAAGTCGCCGTCGGGGCCGAAGGGGTTCTCGCGCAGGAAGTGGTAGCGGAACCCGTCCACGCCGAAGTCCTCGACCAGGTCGGCCGGGAAGATCTGGTTGAGGGCGGTCTTGGACATCTTCTCGCCCCCGATGAGCAGGAAGCCGTGCACCTGCACCTGCCTCGGCGGCGCCTCGCCCGCGGCCATCAGCACCGCGGGCCAGTAGACGGTGTGGAACCGCAGGATGTCCTTGCCGATGACGTGGTGGACCGTGGGCCACCAGGCGTCGAAGCGCTCGCGGTCCGAGCCGTACCCGACCGCCGTCGCGTAGTTGATGAGCGCGTCGTACCAGACGTAGAAGACGTGGTCGGGGTCCCAGGGCACCGGGATGCCCCACGAGATCGACGTCCGGCTGATGGAGATGTCGCGCAGGCCCTGGCGGACGATGCCGACCGCCTCGTTGCGCTTGCCCTCGGGCAGCACGGCGTCGCCCGTCTCGTACCACGCGAGCAGGCGGTCCTCGAACGCCGAGAGCCGGAAGAACCAGTTCTCCTCCCGGAGGGTCTCGACCGGCCGCTTGTGGATGGGGCACAGGCCGTCGACGAGGTCCTCGGGCTGGTAGTAGGCCTCGCAGGACACGCAGTACAGGCCCTCGTAGGTGTCCTTGTAGATGTGCCCGTTGTCGTAGGCGGCCTGCATCAGCGCGGTGACCGCCACCGCGTGGCGGTCCTCGGTGGTGCGGATGAAGTCGTCGTTGCTGATGTCGAGCAACGCCCAGGCCTCGCGGAAGCGGGCGCTGGTGGCGTCGGCGTGCTGTTGGGGCGTGAGTCCCCGCTCCTCGGCCGACCGCTGCACCTTGAGGCCGTGCTCGTCGGTGCCGGTGAGGAAGAAGACGTCCTCGTCGAGCAGTCGATGCCACCGGGCGACGGCGTCGGCGATGACGGTGGTGTAGGCGTGGCCGATGTGAGGGACGTCGTTGACGTAGTAGATGGGCGTCGTGACGTAGAAGCGGTCGGACACGGCGCCAAGGCTACGGGCCGATGCCGACGCCGACCCAACGACATCGGCGGGCGCCCTACCGTGGTGGTGACGAGCCGGACGCGCCGACCGACCCATCGGAGCCGCCTGCATGACCACCACCGCCGTGCGCCTGCATCCCGCCTGGGACGACCCCGACGCCACCGTCGCCCTCATCCGCGACGCCGGGCCGTTCTGGCCGCTGGCCAACTACGCGGGCAACGACGCCGAGCTGGCCGCGATCGGTGGCCCGCGCACCGGGGTGGTCACGCCGCCGTGGTTCCGCCAGGACTTCGCGCTGGGCGGAGCGCCACTCGTGGACGGCGCCGACGTCTTGTTGGCCAACCGGCACTTCGCGGACGGGGCCCGGGCCGTGTACGGGCCCGACGCCGTGGTGCGGCCCACCAGCGTCTACGTCAACCTGATGGGCCCCACGCCGTTCGCGTTCCCGGCGCACCTCGACGTGCCCGCCTTCCGCGGCTTCACCCGCGCCGACCACCCCATCTGGCTGCTCAAGGTGATGATGGCGTCCGGGCTGTTCGAGCGGTGGCGCACCCGCATCGCCACCGCGGTCTCGTGGTTCTACGACGGGCCCGGTGGCGAGTTCCACTACTGGCCGGCGGGGCCCGACGAGGCCGAGCGGCTGGAGTCCCCGCCCTACGACAACGTGGCCGTGGTGGCCGACAACGAGGCCACCTTCCACGGGGTGGGGCGCCTCGGCCCGCCCGAGGCTCGCATGACCGAGGGGGTCACGACCGCCACCCGGCTGGTCCGGGGCGACGGCGGATGGGACGTGTGCGACCCCGAGGGCGCGGCCGTGGCCCACCTGGCCGACGCCGAGGTGCGCATCACGGTGTCCTGGAAGGCCGACGTGCTCGCCGACGAGGCCGAGGCCCGCCGCGTGGACGCCGGCGCCGACCACCTGGATCTCGACCGGGTGGTCGACCGGTTCCGGGCCGACCTGGCGTCGCGGGGCGTGACCGTCCGGCGGCCCGACGACCCCCACGCCGACGAGGCCTGGACCGCGGCGCTGGCCGACGCCTACCCCGAGCGGGCGCCGGCGATCCGCTGGCGGGGTGGGGCCGACCGCCGTCGCCGGCGACGGCCCCGGTGACGCCGGCGATCAGGCGCCACGCACCTCGTGGAGGTGCGGGACGCCGGCGGCGGGACCGGCACCACCTCCGGTCCCACCGCCGAGCTCGTCGAGGCCCTTGCGCTCGCGCAGGTCGACCACCGCGTCGACCGCCCGCTGGAGCTGGTTGCGGCGGGTGCCGGCCAGGTCGGCGAACGAGCGCTGGCTCTGGTCGAGCTGACGGCCCACCTTGTCGAGCTGGTCGGAGAACTTCTCCCACTGCCGCGTGAAGCCACCCAGGCACTCGAGGATCTCGTCGGAGGCCCGCTCGAGCCGGAAGTGGTCGATGGCCTGGCGCACGACGGCGAGCACCGCGAACAGGGTGGACGGCGAGCACAGGACGACCCGCCGGTCGAGGGCGTGGTCGAGCACGTCGGGGTCCTGCTCGTGCAGGAACGAGTACACGGCCTCGTTGGGGATGAACAGCAGCAGGTAGCCCGGGGTGGTGCGGGGGTCGGCGTAGTCGCGACCGGTCAGCTCGTTGACCCGGTCACGCACGTCGCGCACGAACTGGCGCCGGTGCTGCTCGCGGTCGGTGTCGGCCTCGGCCTCGAGGTAGCGCAGGTACGCGGAGGCGGGGAACTTCACGTCCATGTGCAGTTGGTCGCCGTCGGGCAACAGGAAGGTGAAGTCCGGGATGGTGCCCGCGTCGGTGGCCCGCCGCTTGCGGAAGTTGACCCCCTCGACGAAGCCGGCCCGGGCGAGGACGTCGTCGGCCATGCGCTCGCCCCACTGCCCGCGGGCCTGGGGGCTGGCCAGGGCCTGGCGCAGCGAGCCGGTGACGTCGGCCAGGTCGGCGCTGCGGCGGGCCGCCTCCTCGAGCTGAGCCTCGAGCCGGCCCTGCTGGTCGGCCCGCTCGCGCTGGAGCGCGGCCACCAGGTCGCGCACCTGGGAGAGCTCGCCGGCCATGCCCGCCACCTGCTCGCTGATGACGCGGCCGGTGTGATCGAGCTCGCGCGACCCCGCCGCCAGCTGGTCGCCGAGCTTGTCGCCGGCCAGGGCGTAGACGGTGTCGACCGCGGCCCGGACCGTGGCGTCGCGCGACGCCTCGCCCTGGCGGGCCACGACGACGCGAACGACGCCACCGACCACGGCGGCGGTGACGACCACGAGGAGCAGGGCGGCGAGCAGGTCCATGCCCCGAGTGTGCACAGGGGGTGTGACAGCGAACGGGGACCCCCGCGGGGAGCGCCCCGTATCCCCGGCGGCGGCGTCGGCGCTGCACCGGTCACCCCCCCAAGCCCAAGGAGGCTTCGATGCCGGCCGCTCCCCCGATCCCGCGCGCCCCGGGACCCCCGCCCGGACAGGCCGTCCGCACCCCGGCCCCCGCGCCGACCGCGACCCCCGCCCGACGTCCCGCGCCGCCGCCGTCGGGCACGGTCCCGGTGGTCGCGGCGACCGTGCTGTTCGTGTCGGTCGTCGGGGTCATGGCCGAGCTCGGCTGGATCGCCGGTTCGCGGGGCCTCACCCTCGCCGACCTCGGCGACCGGGCCCTGTCCCTCTTCGACGGCCTGGGCGCCTCGGCCCAGCGACTCGCCGCCTCCCTCGGCGGCGATGTCTGGGCGGGCTGGAAGGAGGTGGTGCTGAACCCCTGGTACTGGGCCTTCCTCGCCGTGTTGTGCGTCCTGCAGTGGCGCTTCCCCGCGCGCCGGGAGCTTCCCACGGTCTCGGTGGGCCTCGGCCAGGACCTGGTGTGGTTCCTCACCTCGACCCTGCTCTCGGTGACCGTGGTGGCCGCCTGGCTCGCGGTCCTCGACGTGGCCTGGGTCGGCGCCCTCGGCGGCTGGAGCCTCGACCTCCGAGACGAGCTGGGGCGATGGGGCCTCCCCCTCCTCGCCCTCGTCGTGGCCGACCTCATGGGGTGGCTCAGCCACTACCTGCACCACAAGGTGCGGCCCCTCTGGTACTTCCACGCCGTCCACCACAGCCAGGAGGAGATGAACATCCTGTCGGACAGCCGCCAGCACGTGATCGAGACGATGATCACCGCCACCCTCGTGTTCGTCCCCGCCCGGGCGCTCGGGCTCGACGCCCCCGCCGCGTCGGCGCTGGCCTTCCTCGGCGTCTACGTCGGCGCCTTCATCCACGCCAACATCCGCACCAACCTCGGCCCGGCCCGCTTCCTCGTCATCTCGCCCCAGGCCCACCGCGTGCACCACTCGGCGGCGGCCGAGCACATCGACACCAACTTCGGCGTGATCTTCGCCTTCTGGGACTACCTGTTCGGCACCCGCTACCACGACGACGACGAGTACCCCACCACCGGGATCCACGACCGGTCGTTCCCGCTCGAGCAGCGGGCCAACCCGCTGGCGCTCGCCGGCTCGTGGCTCCGCCAGAACGCCTACCCGTTCCGCCGCCTGGCCGAGCGCTGACGACCGGTCGCCCGCCGGACGACCCGCCCGCTCCCGCCGGCACCAGGCCGGCGGGAGCGGCGCGATCAGGTGGCCAGGTAGCGGGCGATCGCGATGCGGGCGGCGCTCGTGCCGCCGTTGGCGACGCCGGAGACGACGAGGTTGCCGGCGCCGTCGATGGCCACCGAGTGGGCCTCGTCGTTGCCGGCGGTGAAGTTGGTGCCCACCTTGCCGTCGCCGCTGAAGCTCCCGTCCAGGATCCCGGCCGACGTCACTCGCGCGACGGCGAAGCGGCCGCCGGCGCCGCCGGCGCGCCCGACGGCGACGATCGCGCCGTCGGCCTGCACCGCGACCCGCCAGGCGTAGTCCGCGGTCCCGCCGAAGTTGACCGGGACGAGGCCGTCGCCGCTGAAGGCCGGGTCCATCGCGCCGCTCGGGAGCATCCGACCGATCAGCATCTGCCCGCCGTTCAGCGAGTTGAACCCGCCGACGACGACGGCGCCGTCGGGCTGGATCGCGACCGACGTCGCCGCGTCCTCACCCGACAGGCCGGCGCTGGCGCGGCCGTCGCCGTCGAAGGTCGGATCGTTGCTCCCGTTGGTGGTCAGGCGCAGGACCGCCATGGCGGCCGGCGTCCCACCGGCGACGCCCGCGGCCACGAGCTTGCCGTCGGCCTGGAGGGCCAGGTCCCAGGCGAAGTCGTCACCCGCCGTGAAGTCGGCGATCGCGATGCCGTCACCGCTGAACGACGTGTCGGGGTTGCCGTTGGCGCCGACGCGGGCCACCACGAACCGCCCGCCGCCCCCGCCCCCGCGTCCGGCGAAGGCGATGCGCCCGGCGCCGTCGACCACGACCGCGGTGGCGACGTTGAAGCCGCGTCCCACCGCCAGGAGCTGCACGCCGCCGTTGGCGAAACCGGTGTCCAGCGTGCCGTTGGCGTTGTAGCGGACGAGGACGCTGAACCCCCACGCGGAGCCGACGGCCACGATCTTGCCGTTGGGCTGGAGGGCGATGTCCTCGATCCAGTCGGGGCCCGGCGAGATGTTGGTGCGGACCACCCCGTCGCCGCCACCGAACGACTTGTCCCGTCGCCCGTCGGGATGGAACCGGGCGACCTGGAGGCGGCTGTTGAAGGCCCCGGCACCACCACCCACGACGATCTTGCCGTCGGGCTGGACCGCCACCGAGGCGGCATCCTCGGGACCGCTGACGAAGTTCGGCGAGTGGCGCCCGTCGCCCGAGAACGAGAGGTCGAGGAGGCCGGCCGTGCCGCCCTCGGGTGCGCCCACCTCGGGCTCGGGGACGCCCGCGTCGGCGACCGGTGCACCCGGCGCAGGCGACCAGGGCACCCACGTGCCACCGGCGGGGGCGCCGCGCGGGCCGTCGACGCCGTCGACGAAGCCCGGCCCGTCCGACCCCGAGCCGACCACCGGGGCGGCGGGCGCCGCCGTGACGGGGGCCGGGGCCCCGAGCGCCACGAGCGCGGCGCACACCGCCGCCGCGACACCGACGCGAGCCGTCGTACGAGCCTGCATGCGCCCCTCCTGGGCCGGGCGGCGGGACGCCGCGAGACGGCGGGCATGGTGGCACCGGTCGGCGCCCCGGACAATCGACAGCGCTGTCTAGCGAAGTGGCGTGCGGGTCAGGCCGGGCGGCGGACGACCGCCACCGTCGCCCGCGGGTCGTCGGGCACGAAGAAGATCGTGATGCCGTCGACCGGCTCGAGCCCGGGGTCGGGGCGCACCTCGAGGACGCCCTCGTCGCCCGGGTCGGGGTCGAGCACCTCCCGCAGCCCGAGGGCGATGTCGGCGAGGACGGCCCCGCCCGCCAGCGACGCCCGCCAGCCGCGGGCCGCCCCGGGCGCCTCGCACGGGTCGTCCGCCTCCGGTGCCGGCTCGACGCCGGCGTCGAGCGCCGCCAGCGTGCGGGCGTCGTAGACGTCCTCCAGCGCCGGCGCCGGGTCGGGCGGCGTCGCCCACCACGGGCTCACCGCGTCCACCCCTGGCTCGTCCCTCGCCGGACCGCCCGGGCGTCGTCGGCCCGGTCGGCGCCGGCGGGCTCCTCCCACCGGGCGCTCGTGGCGCACCCGCCGCGTCCCCGCAGGGCCGGAGGCAGGCCGCCGGCCTCGCCCGTCGCGCGCTCCGGGTCATCGCTCGACCATCGCCGCGCCGGCACGGGGCGGCGTCGGGTGCGCTCATCGGCGACACGGGGGGACGTCCGCTCGGGCGTGCTCACGACGGCAGCTCCACCGCCAGCGCGTAGGCGCGGCGCTTGGGCACGCCCAGGGCCGACGCCACGCTCGCCGCCGCGTCCCGCTTCGATGCGCCGGCCGCCAGCGCGGCCTCGAGCGCCGCGACCACCGCGTCGTCGTCGGCCGGGTCGGGCGCCGGCGCGCCGGCGACGACGAGCACGAGCTCGCCCCGGGGGGCCGCGGCCTCGGCCCACGCCACCGCCCCGTCGAGGGGGCCGCGCCAGAGCTCCTCGTGGAGCTTGGTGAGCTCGCGCGCCACCGCCACCCGTCGGGACGGCCCCAGGGCGGCGGCCAGGTCGGCCAGCGTGCGGGCCAGGCGATGGGGCGCCTCGTAGAGGACCATCGTGCGGGGCTCGACGGCGAGGGCGTCGAGGCGCTCGCGGCGGCCCGACCCCTTCCGGGGCAGGAAGCCCTCGAAGCAGAAGCGGCCCGTGGGCAGGCCGCTGGCCACCAGCGCGGCGATCGCCGCGGACGGGCCCGGCACCACCTCGACCACGTGGCCGGCGTTGGCCGCCGCCGCCACCAGACGCTCGCCGGGGTCGGAGATCCCCGGGGTGCCGGCGTCGGTGACCACGGCCACCCGGCGGCCGGCGTCGAGCAGCTCGAGCACGGCCCGCACCTGGCCCGGCTCGGTGTGATCGTTCACGACGAGCAGGCGGGGCGCCCGCACGCCGGCGTGCTCGAGGAGCCTCCCGGTGCGGCGGGTGTCCTCGCACGCCACGACGTCGGCGGCGGCGAGCGCGTCGACCGCGCGCGGCGAGAGGTCGCCCAGGTTGCCGATGGGCGTCGCCACCAGGACGAGAGCGCCGCCGGTGCGCGCAGTAGCGTCAGCGCCCGCCATGGCCACCACCGTCCAGGTCGTCGGAGCGCTGCTCGTGCTGGCCGCGTTCGCCGCGGCGCAGGCGGGGCGCTGGTCGACCGAGAGCACCCGCTACCTGGTGACCAACCTCGTGGGCGCCGGCATCCTCGCCGCCAGTGCGCTCGTGAACGCCCAGTGGGGCTTCGTGCTGTTGAACGCCACGTGGACCGCCGTGGCGGCCGCCGGCCTGGTGGCGGGGGTACGGCGGCGACGGCGGGGGCGCCCCGTGACGCGGGAGCACCCGCCACTGCCCCCGACCTGACGGCCCCCCGGTCACGCCCGCACCTCGAGGCGCACCCCGGGTGCGACGCCCCACTGCGCGAAGGCACCGGCCTCGGCCTCGAGCACCGAGTGGGCCTTCAGGCACGGTCGACCCAGGCGGTTCGGCGCCATGCGGCAGGTCCGCACGACGACGAGGTCGCGGTCGCAGTAGGCGACGTCGACGGGGAACCGCATGCCCACCGTGTGCACCGCCCGGGCCGGGGTCAGGAGGAGGGCGCCGTCGATGCCGTCGCGCCCCAACAGGCCCCGGGTGCGCCGGCGGGCGGTGTCGGCCACGTCCAGGCTGGCCAGGACCGTCTCGTCGAGCAGCAGCCAGGGCACGGGTGCATCTTGCCCGCCTCGGCGCGCGATCACGCACCCGGCGCCCGGTCACACGTTGAAGCGGAACTCCACCACGTCGCCGTCCTCCACGACGTACTCCTTGCCCTCGACCCGGAGCTTCCCGGCCTCCTTGGCCTGGTGCCAGCCCCCGAGGTCGAGCAGCTCGTCCCAGTGGATCACCTCGGCCCGGATGAACCCCCGCTGGAAGTCGGTGTGGATGACGCCGGCGCACTCGGGGGCCTTGGCCCCGGCCCGGAACGTCCAGGCCCGCGACTCCTTCTCGCCGGTCGTGAAGAACGTGCGCAGCCCGAGGGCGTGGTAGGCGGCGCGGACGAACCGGGGCAGCGCGCCCTCGCCGAGGCCGAAGGCGTCGAGCATCTCGGTGCGCTCGCCCGGGTCGAGCAGCGCCGCCTCGGCCTCGAGCTGCACGCAGGCGCCGAACACCGGGGCCAGCGCGCCCAGCTCCTCCTCGACCGGGGCGACCACCTCGTCGACCCGCTCGAGCTGGCCCTCGTCGACGTTGACCACCGCCAGCACCGGCTTGTTGGTGAGCAGGAAGTACGGCCTGACGGCCTCCCGGTCGGCCGCCTTGACCTCGCTGCGGTAGATCGGCGTGCCGGCGGCGAGCGCCTCGTGCACCGCGTCGAGGGCCCGCACCTCCTCGGCGAGGGACTTGTCCAGCTTGGCCTGCTTGCGCTTGCGGTCGATCTGGGCCTCGACCGTCTCGAGGTCGGCCAGGGTCAGCTCGAGCTCGACCACCCGGAGGTGCTCGAGCGGGTCGGTGGGCCCCGGGACGTCGGCGTCCTCGAAGGCCCGCAGCACGTAGACGATGGCGTCGACCTCGCGGATGCCGCCGAGGAACCGGTTGCCGAGTCCCTCGCCCTTGCTCGCGCCCTCGACGAGGCCGCCGATGTCGGTGAACTGGACGGCGGCGGGCACCACGTTCTTCGACGCGCTCATGTCGGCCAGGCGGTCGAGGCGCTCGTCGATCACCTTCGCCACGCCCACGTTGGGGTCGGTGGTGGCGAAGGCGTACGGCGCGGCCAGGGCACCGCCGCCGGCGAGCGCGTTGTACAGCGAGGACTTGCCGGCGTTGGGCAGGCCCACGAACCCGAACTTCTCCATTCCGGGACCGTACCGGCCGTGGGTAGCCTCACCCGCAATGCCGTCCCGCCCACTGCACGGACCCGACCACGCAGGATCGCCGGTCCAGGGCCGACCTGCTGCCGGTGGGCGAACGTCCTCGCCCGTCGGTGCCACGGACGCCGGGGCCGACCTGCTCCGTGCCGCCCCGGGCCGGACACCCGAGGGCGTCGGGCAGGACGTCGGGCAGGACGTCGGGCCGGCGAGGGCCCTGGCCCGTGCCCGGTCCACCACGCCGATGGCCACCGGCCGACGGGACGCGGCGGTGAACCGATGACCGCCGCCGGCGTCGAGCCGCTGGGGCCCGCCGAGGCGCTCGACCGCATCGTCTACCTGCTCGACCGGGGCCTCCAGCCGTCGCAGAAGGCGCGGGCGTTCTCGAACGCCGCCGCCATCGTCCGAGAGCTCGGCGACGACGAGGTGCGCCGGCGGGTCGACACGGACACCCTCACCGAGCTGGACGGGATCGGCGACTCGACGGGCACCGCCATCGCCGAGGCCGTTCGGGGGCAGGTGCCGGAGTACCAGCGCCGCCTGGAGGAATCGACGGTCATCCCCCTCGAGCTCGACGAGGGCCGCGCCATCCGGGCCGCCCTGCGGGGTGACTGCCACATGCACTCGCACTGGTCCGACGGCGGCGCCCCCATCGAGGCCATGGCCCGCAACGCCATCGCGCTGGGCCACGAGTACGTCGTCATGACCGACCACTCGCCCCGCCTCACGGTGGCGCACGGCCTCAACCGGGACCGCCTGCTCGCCCAGCTCGACGAGATCGCCGAGCTCAACGAGGCGCTGGCCCCGTTCCGGATCCTCACCGGCATCGAGGTGGACATCCTCGAGGACGGGGCGCTCGACCAGGACGAGGACCTGCTCGGGCGCCTCGATCTGGTGGTGGCCAGCGTGCACTCCAAGCTGCGCATGGACGCCAAGGGCATGACCCAACGGATGGTGCTGGCCATGGCCAGCCCGCACACCGACATCCTCGGCCACTGCACCGGGCGGATGGTGCGGGGGCGGGGCCGCCCGCCGTCGAGCTTCGACGCCGAGATCGTCTTCGCCGCGTGCGCCCGCTTCGACAAGGCGGTCGAGATCAACTGCCGCCCCGAGCGCCAGGACCCCCCGGACGACCTCCTCGACCTCGCGCTGGAGTGGGGCTGCAAGGTGTCGATCGACACCGACGCCCACAGCCCCGGCCAGATGGAGTGGCAGAACTACGGCTGCGACAAGGCCGCCGCCCACGGCATCGACCCCGCCGACATCGTCAACACCTGGCCCGCCGACGACCTGCTGGCCTGGTGCGCGTCCCACGCCGGCGACTGACCGCGGGGCTGAGGCGGCGGCGCTGAGGCGGCGCCGCCGACCTGCTGAACGGGAGGGCCGGCTTTCAATGACGGATCGCCGTCGCATGGCGCTGTCGATCCGTCAGAGAACCCCGCCAGGGCAACGACCTCGATCGCAGCTCCACGCGGCGGCGGGCGGGCGGCGGAGCGCTCAGGCAAGCGAGCGCTGGCGTGCGACGAAGGGCCGGCGGGGCGGGCGAGGAGGACGACCGCCGGGCCGACCGGCCCTGGTCCCACCGTCCCGCACGACCACCGAGCGATTTCAATGACGGATCGCCGTCGCATAGCGCTGTCGAACCGTCAAAGAACCCGCGACATCACGAACCCAGGCGCGCCGGCTGGACTGCGGCCGAGCACGGTGCCCGAAGCGGTCTCGGCGGCCGTCCGCCGCAGGGATGAGTGTCACACCGCGCTGATGGACTCGGGAGATGCACGAACGAGCTCGAGCCCTCCACCGCCTCGGCGCCGCGCAACTGGCCCTCGTCACCCGCCGGCAGCTTCGGGAGAGCGGCTGGAGCACCCACCAGATCGACCGAGCGGTGCGAGCCGGTCGCCTGTTCGTCGTCCACCCCGGCGTGTACCGGCTCGCCGGCGCACCCGTGACGTCGCACCAACGCATCCTGGCGGCGACGCTCGCGGCAAGGGCCCCGGGATCACATCGAGCGGCGGCTTCGGTGTGGGGTGCCGAGCTCGGACCCACGCCACCGCTGGAGATCCTCGTCGGCGGTACCCGCCATCCGGAACTTCGCGGGGTGACCGTGCACCGGACGTCGACGCTCGACCCGAGGGACGTCGTGCGCCGGCACGGAATCCCCGTGACCAACCCGCTGCGGACCCTGGTCGATCTCGGCGCCGTGGCCACCCCCGAGCAGGTCGAGCTGGCGCTCGACTCGTTCACGTCCCGGAAGCTGATCACCGTCGCCGGCGCCCGGGCCTACCGGGAGAAGCTCGCCGGCCAGGGCCAGCGCGGCGTCGGCGTGCTCGACCGGGTGCTCACCGGTCGGGCCCTCGGCGACCAGGCGCCCGACAGCCTGCTCGAGCCGACCTTGGCCCGCCTCTGCCGGCGCTTCGGGCTGCCCATGCCGGCGTTCCAGGTCTGGGTGCTGGTCGACGGCGTGTGGCGGCGCCTCGACTTCGCCTACCTCGACGAGATGATCAACCTCGAGGCCGACGGCTACGAGCACCACGGTGGCGACTACGTGCGCTGGGAGAGCGACCTCGACCGCGACGCCGCCCTCACCGCCGCCGGCTGGCGGGTCCTCCGCACCTCCAAGACCACCCTCACGCGTCGTCCGGCGAAGTTCGCCGGCCACGTCCGCGACACCCTCGCCCTCCGCCGCCACGAGCTCGGCGCGGCGTGACCCTCTCTCCCGACCGTTGCAGGATGGCCGCGAGCGGCCCCCACCCAGGCCCGACGACTTGCCGACGGCGCGTCCCGACCGGAGCGGTCGGCCCGGCCGGGCTCTCCGACGATCAGGCGGCGGTTCAACAGGAGACCATGCCCGTCGGGCAGGACTCACTGGCCAGTAGACGGTCCCAGGTCGCGGTGTCGGTCCGAAGCGATGCGATCAGTTCGAGCAATCGGTCGGCGCGAGGGAGGTCACCCCCGAGCTCGGCCACGACGCGGTCCCCTTCCATCCAGATCGCTGCGGCGGGTTCGGCGGCAGGCCCCGCGATCGCCACGACACGCTCGCCCACCTGGTGGACGGACACCTGGTCACTACCAGCGCCGAAGAGCTCGCCGAGCGCGAAGAGCGAGGGGCTAGAGAACTGGAGCAGGTCGACCCGTTCACCGTCGGGCCCGTCGAAGGAGACGACGGCGGTATCAGGGGGCCGCCCGAGGTCACCCGGTCCAACCGTGCCAACCAGGGACCACCCATCGGGCAAGACCTCACAACACGTCGGGTCGATGCCGAACACCGACTCACCCCCAAGGTCGTCGACGAAGTCCCGCACTGCGTCCGCGGTCACGTTCTTGCCGCTCACGCTTACCGCGATGCCGTCGGCCTCGATGTCGAAACCAGGCTCTCGACCTGAGAGGTCGCACGCCTCGCTGACGGCTGCGCCGTTGAGCGGCGAACCGGCGCACTGCGTGGCGACGTCGTCGCCTAGCGCCGGGAAGGTCGAAATGCTGATGAGGGCCCACGGGTCGTCAACGCGTCGAAAGAAGCGGGCCGTTCGTGGGCGGGCCCCAATGAAGGGATCGGTGGTCGAGGACGGCTCGCTACTTGACTCCCTCGCGCTCGTCGCCGTGTACCCAGGAAGAGCAATCACGAGGCGGGGCATCGCCGTCGGCGCGCCGGAGTCCGACGACTGCGGTGGCCACGTGGGCGTCGGGGTGGAGGTCGGAGGGCCGTCGATGGTGTCGACGTCGTCGTGGACGCGTGCGGCGAACCAGACGAGACCGGCGAGGACGGCGACGAAGACGACGACCGCGAGGGCGAGGCGGTGCCGGGGGTGTCGTGACCGTCGGCTGGGCGTGACGTCGGGGCGTTGCAGGCGGATCCCTTCCGTCGCCACCACCGCGAGGCCGTCCAGCCGGCCCTGGATCGACGTGCTCATCGGGACACCTCCTCGTCGCGCGCGGCCAGGAGCGCGGCGAGTGCACCCCGGGCCCTGCTCAGGTGCTGCTTGATGCCGCCCGCCGACACGCCCATGGCCTCGGCGCAGCCCGCCACGTCGAGGTCCAGCCAGTAGAAGAGCACGACCGCCTCGCGTTGGCGGGGCGACAGCCGGCCCAGCGCGTCGATCAGGTCCTGGTCCGCGGCGGCGAAGGGAACGGAGCGCTCGGGAACGGCGACGTCAGCGCCGTGGCGCCGGAGCCGTCGCCAGCGCGAGCGGCTGAGGTTGAGGGCGACGGTGCGTACCCACGCCGCCGGGTCGGTGTCGGCGATCTGGTCCCACCGCTCCCACGCCCGGGTCAGCGCCTCCTGGGCCACGTCAGCCGCCTCGCTCCGGTCGAGTGTGGCGAGGAAGCACAGACGCAGCAGCACGTCGTGCTGCGAGCGGTAGAAGTCGCCGTACTCCATCACCGTTTGAACGCTCGAGGCGCTCGCCTGGTTGACACGGTCCTCGGATCTTCGCCGCGATCGCTCACGCCGGCGCCGGCCACCAGCGTCAGGTGAGCGCCGCGGCCACCGCGAGGACCACGAGGAGGGCGAGGGTGGCGACCATGCCGGCGATGAGGCAGCCGCGCAGACGGGATCTCGCCCGCGCCGCCCCGGTCGTCGGGGTCCACTCGACCTGAAAGGCACCGGGGAGGTCGGCGCCACCGGAGGCCAGGACCTCGGCGGCGCGGACGCCGTCGTAGTAGCGCACCAGGACCTCGCAGGTGCGGTCCGAGGCGAGGTAGGGCGCCACCGTGCGCAGGGCCGGGTCGTTCGAGGTGACCGCCGGGATGCCGCACGACTCGAGGAGCGCCACGGCGGCGTCGGCCTCGAAGAGGGTGCCGAACTCGGCGACGGGCACCAGCCCGCTCAGCGGTTCCGGCACCTCGAGGTCCGCTCACCGGAGCGTGGCACCCTCGCGTCGGGGCCGCTTCCCCCAGAACCGTGACCGGCCGACGACGGCGCCCGCGATCGTCGTGACCCGGGCACCGTCCCAGCCGTCCCGTCAGAGCTCGTCGCCGGCGGTGGCCCAGAAGGACGACAAGATGGCGGCGACCTCGTCGGGTCGCTGGGCCGGCCACCAGTGGCCGCAGCCCTCCAGCAGGACGCAGCGCCCGCCGGCGCGGTCGGCGAGGCGCTCGCCGTAGCGGGCGTCGACGTACGGATCGTCGGTCGACCAGAGGGCGAGGCAGGGGCGCTGGTTCTGCTCGACCGCCGGCTGCCACTCGGCGCCGACGGAGACCGCCGACCGGTACAGGGCCAGGATCGACGAGCGCATCGTGTCGTCGATGCGGCCGGCGGCAGCCACGGCGTCCTCGTACGGCACGCCTTGGTCCGCGAGCACCGGCACCATCGCCTCGGCGGTCATGGCCGCCACGACCTCCTCGCCGACGTCGGGCGTCTGGAACAGCTGGGCGGCGTCGTGCCAGGTGTACTCCTCGTCGACCGGGCCGTTGCCCGCGGCCCACGTGCGCACCAGGTCCGGGCGGGTCGAGCCCACGTACTGGACGAGCAGCGAACCCCAGTCGTGACCCACGAGGTCGACGGGGCCACCCTCGGCGGCGATCGTCTCGAGCTCGCCGGCCAACCAGCGCGCGTACGCCTCCTTCGAGCCGTCGAAGCCGTCCGGCACCGCGCAGCCGAAGCCGGGCAGGGCCGGCGTGACCACGTCGCTGCGGGACAGGTTGGCGCGCACCCGGTCCCACACGTGCGGGGTGTCGGGGACGCCGTGGACGAGCACCGCGGGCATGGCGACGGTCTACTCCACCCGGACGCCGACGATCATCGGTCCTGGGATCACGACCGCCGCCGACGCACCCACCCGACCACACGACGCCGTCACCGGCGCCCGCCACCCGGGCGCCACCGACGCCGGAACCGGCCGACCCGCCGACGCGTCCCCACCCGCCAACGGCGCGAGCGCGCGACGACGGACCCCCACCCGACCGCCGAACGGTCGCCACCCCCGCCCGCCACCCGGGCGCCGCCGAGGCCGGAACCGGTGGTTGGGCGCATCGACGCGCCGGGGCGGATCGTCCGGACTGTCGGGCCGCCGCCGCCAGCCGGTAGCGTCTAGCGCCTATGTCGAAGAAGACGGCCAAGCGCAAGACCAACGCCCGCCGCAAGAAGGCCAACCACGGCCGCAAGCCCAACGCGGGGCGGTAGCCCCACCTTCCGCATCGCCAGCACCCACGCCCGGGCAGCCCGCTGCTTCAGGCCGAGTGCCCGGTTGCGCTGACGAGCGGCGAAGCGGACCGGCGCGGTGCGCTTGAGGCGCACCGAGACGGGCACCGGCGGCTCGGGCTCGGGCGGCGGGGCCGGGACCTCGAGTCCCGCGGGCCGCCAGCGGCGGCTGGGCTGGCGCCGCAGGGCGTCCCGGGGCGGCAGATCGGGCCGGGGATGCCCGTCGCGGGGCACCCACGAGTGCACCAGCGGCAGCACCACCGACGACGCCATGCCGGCCTCGACGGCCACGTCCACCACCACCTTGCGGCCGTGCGCGTCCACCCCCTCGGGCCACTGGGCGTCGAGCTCCCAGTGCGGCTGGTTGCCGCCGGCAGCGGTCACGGTGATGCCCAGGGACGACCCGGCCCGCACCAGGTGCGCCGCCGCGGGCACCGGCACCCGCACGAGGGTGAACTCCCCGACGGGCAGCGGCGCCACGTCGTCACGGCGGTAGCTCAGCCACGGGAGCAGCTCGGTGGACCGCTCGTCGTCGAGCGCCCGTGAGCTCGCCCGCAGGGCGCCGGCCTGCACGAAGGTCTCCCACCCGTCGGGTCGGACCTCGCTGAGCACGACCTCCAGGTCGAGGTCGGCCGCGGTGCTGCGCAGCCACAGGTCGACGCTGGCGGTGCCCACGAGCAGGGTGTCGCGGTCGAACGGCGGGGTGGCGAACTGGAGGCCCCGCCCGCCGGCCGGCGGCTGCCAGTCGTACTCGACGCACGGGTGGTTGACGTCGGGGGCGTCACCTTTCGACGTGCGGGGTCGCACCGACGGGTCGTAGTGGAACCCCAGCGGCCGGGCGCCCTCGCCCGGCGCGGCGGCGTCGAGGCGGTGATCGGGAGCGAGGTACCAGCGCCGGGCGCCGGCCTCGGGGGGCGGCCAGCGGTCGAAGGCCACCGAAAATGCCGCGTACGGGTAGCCCGGCGGCCGGCCCGGCGCCCATCCGTTGTCGAACCACACCACCAGCGGCGGCGACGAGCGGTAGGCCTCGAGCGCCTCGTCGAACGTGGTGCCCGCCCAGTGGTCGAAGCGGACCTCGAGACCCTCGGGGAACATGTAGGCGGTGACCTCGTCGAGGTAGCGCGCCGCGGCGTCGGGGAAGGCGGGCAGCTCCTCGCGCACGAAGAAGGCCAGGAACTCGAGCCACTGGGCCGCGGCCAGGGGGAAGCGGGTCTCCTCGTGCGTGCCGTTGTAGGCCGCCAGGCGCACCACCGTGTCGTCGGGGTACCTGTCGAGCAGGTCGGTGAACCACGGGCCCGACTCCTGGTCCTGCCAGGCCCCGAGCACCAGCGTGGGCACGTGCGTGCGGGCCGCCCACTCCTCGCCGTCGGCGTGGGCCAGCACCCCACCCTCCTCCTGGTCGACGAAGGCCCACGCCGGGACGGCGTCGACGGCCTGGCCCCGCAGCAGTTGGTTCCGCTCGCACACCTCGTCACCGCCGGCGATGCGCTCGGCGACCCAGTCGTCCCAGCCACCCGGGGCGAACCGCGGCGGCTGCACCTGCGGGATGCCGCCGGGCGGGTCCACCGGGTCGACCTGCCACCCGGCGATGCCCCGCGCGAGCGCCACGTTGACCACGCCGCCCGGGCGCCCCGCAGCACCGTAGGGCCGGCCGCCCACGGCTGCCGGCGTCACGGCGGCGAGCGACGGCGGGTTGTAGGACGCCACCAGCAGCTGCTCGTAGCCGGGCATCGAGCGCCCGATCATCCCCACCTTCGGGGCGCCGTCCCGCTTGCGGGCCACCCAGGGCTGCGCGGCCACGGCCTCGACGACGTCGTGCCCGTCGGTGCCCTGGATGGGCTCGAGCAACAGGAACGAGCCCTCGGAGCCCCCCGAGCCGCGGATGGCGGCGCCGACCACGGCGTAGCCGCAGTGCAGGGCCAGGTTGGCCTCGGTGTTGAGGATGTTCTCGTTGGCGGGATCGCCGGTGGCGAAGTCGTCCTTGGCGTCCTTGTAACCCGAGTACTGGACGAGCGTCGGGTACGGGCCGTCGCCCCAACGGGCCCGATCGGGGAAGGAGACCCCCACGCTCAAGAGGGCCCCGTCGCGCACCTCGACGTAGCCGTAGCCCTCGTCGAGCCGCTGACCCCGGACCCGCGCGTCGAAGTCGTCGGGGAGCACGAACGGGTCGAGGACCGTGACCGGCGCCTCCTCCCCGTCGAGGCGCAACGTGTACGCACCGGGCTCGAGGTGGCGGAAGACGAGCCCGCCGAGGCCCTTCAGGCCGTCGGTGACACCGAGGTCGGCGAGTGCCAGTCGGTCACCGAAGCGGTCGATCTCGCCGGTGCGCACGACCGCCCCGGCCGCGTCGAGCAGCTCGACCGCGGTCCCCGCCGGGCCCGTCACCGACACCTGCAGCACGCTGCCCCGGACCGAGAAGGGTGAATCCGTCACGGTGGGGCAAGGTAGTGCCATGGCGCGCCCCCGACCGTCCGACGCCCCGATCGTGGACGTCCCCCCGGCCCCCGCGGCCCGCCGGCTCGACCTGGTCGAGGAGGTCCACGGGCGCCTGGTCGACGACCCCTACCGCTGGCTCGAGGCCGACGACGACGAGGAGGTGACGGCGTGGGTGGCCGCCCAGAACGGGCGCAGCCGCGCCGTGCTCGACGCGCTGCCGCACCGAGCGTCCATCCGCGAGCGCCTGCTCCCGCTGTTGCGGGCGCCGCTGTGCGCGGCCCCCCGGGTGAAGGGCGAGCGCGTCTTCACCCTCGACCGGGGCGGCGACCGTGAGCAGGCCGTGCTGTGCGTGCGCACGGCGCTCGAGCGCCCGTCAGGGCCGGCCCGGGTGCTCGTCGACCCGGCTGCCCTCACCGGCGACGACACCGCCGCGCTCGACTGGTACCACCCGTCGCCGGACGGCGGGCTCGTGGCGTTCGGGCTGTCCACCGGCGGCGACGAGCAGAGCACGCTGCGGATCCTCGACGTCGACACCGGGACGCTCCGGAGCGACGAGATCCCCCACACCCGGGCCGCCTCGGTGGCGTGGCTGCCCGACGGGTCGGCCTTCGCGTACGCCCGCTACCCGGACCCGGCCACCGTGGCCGAGGGCGACGAGGGCTACGGCCGCCACGTGCGATGGCACGAGCTCGGCACCGACCCCGCCGACGACCCCGTCGTGTTCGGCCCGCCCGCCGACCGCACGGCGTGGCCCGACGCGTCGCTCTCCGACGACGGGCGGTGGCTGCTCGTCCACGTCGCCCACGGGTGGAGCCGCGTCGACGTCCACCTGCTCGACCGCGAGCAGGGCGCGTGGGCGGTGGTCAGCGAGGGCGTCGAGGCCGTCAACGGCTTCGCCGTCGTCGACGGCCGGCTGGTGGGACACACCACGCTCGGCGCCCCGCGCGGCAGGGTCGTCACCGCGCCGCTCGACCGGCCCGGCGCGGACGGTTGGCGAGAGATCGTCCCCGAGAGCGACGCCGTCATCGACGGCTTCGTCGCCACCGCCGGGTCGTTGCTGGTCGCCTCGACCCGACACGCCGAGGCGCGCCTGACCCGCCACGATCTCGACGGCGGCGATCCCGCGGCGGTGCCGCTTCCCGAAGCAGGCTCGCTCGCCGGGCTGTCGGGCGCGCACGATCGCGACGAGGCCTTCCTGGCGTTCACGTCGTTCACCCGGCCGTCGCAGCTGCTCCGCTGGACGCCCGGCGGGGGCGTCGAGGCGTGGAGCGACCCGGCCCCTGGCCTCGACCCGGACGCCTTCACGGTCGAGCGGGCCACCTACCCGTCCACCGACGGGACGCGGATCTCGCTGTTCCTCGTCCGGCACCGGGACACCACGCCGTCGCCGGACACCCCCACCGTCCTCAGCGGCTACGGCGGCTTCGCGGTGACGATGGGGCCCGCCTTCTCGCCGGCTGCGGTCGAGGTCGCCGGCCAGGGCGGCGTCTTCGCGGTGGCGGGCATCCGTGGCGGTGCCGAGGAGGGCGAGGCGTGGCACCAGGCGGGCACCCGCGAGCGCAAGCAGCAGGTGTTCGACGACTTCTGCGCCGCGGCCGACTGGCTGGTGGCCGAAGGCCGTACCCGCCGCGACCGGCTGGCCATCCGCGGGGGCAGCAACGGCGGACTGCTCGTGGGAGCCGCCCTCACCCAGCGCCCCGACCTGTGCCGGGCGGTGCACTGCGCGGTGCCGCTGCTCGACATGGTGCGCTACCACCGCTTCCTCATCGCCCGGCTCTGGATCCCCGAGTACGGCGACCCGGACCTGCCCGACGAGCTCGCCTGGCTCCACGCGTACTCGCCGTACCACCGGGTCGCGGACGGCACCTGCTACCCGGCCGTGCTGCTCACCTCCGGCGAGGGCGACTCGCGGGTCCACCCGATGCACGCCCGCAAGATGGCCGCCCGCCTCCAGGCGGCCACCAGCTGCGGCGACGAGCGCCCGGTGCTGTTGCAGATCGAGGCCCGGGCCGGCCACGGCCAGGGCAAGCCGGTGGGCATGCAGGCCGACGAGCTGGCCGACGTGTTGGCCTTCCTCACCTGGCAGCTCGGCCGCTGAGCCCGGCGCCGAGCGACGACCCGCCCCGCGACGCCAGGGCCCGGCGCGCCAAGCCGGCGCCGGCGAGCGCGGCGCCGGCGGCAACCAGGCGGCGGGTCCGGCGGTCCCGGGCGAGGGCGGCACGCGCCGCGTTGGCGCCGCAGGCGCCGTGGACGCCGCCACCCGGGTGGGCCGAGGCCGACGCGAGGTAGAGCCGGTCGACCGGCGTCGTGGGTCGACCGAGCCCGGGCACCGGCCGGAACACGAGTTGCTGGTGCAGCTGGGCCGTCCCGCCGTTGATCTCACCCCCGACCAGGTTGGCGTCGGCGGCCTCCAACGCGGGCGGGGTCAGGACGTGGCGGGCGAGGATCCGCTCGCTGAACCCGGGGGCGAGCCGCTCGACCCGGGCCTCCATGCGGGCCACGAACCCCGCGGTGGCCGCGGCGTCCCACCCGCCCCCGAGGCCGTCGGGGCCGGCGTCGCCCCGCACGGTGCGCGGAACGTGCGCATAGGCCCACGCCGCCTCCGTGCCCGCGGGCGATCGGCTCGGGTCGGCGGTGGTCATCTGGCCGAGGACGAGGAAGGGCGACCCGGGCAACAGGCCCCGTGCGAGCTCGGACGACGTCTGCGTGAGCTCGTCGAGCGAATCGGCCACGTGCACCGTCCCGGCCCGGCCGACCTCGGCATCGATCCACGGCACCGGCCCGTCGAGGGCCCAGTCGACCTTGACCGTCCCCGACCCGTACTCGAAGCGTTCGATGTGCGACCGCCACCGGGCAGGGACGTGCTCGGGCGCGAGCAGCCGGGTGAACAGCGCCGGGGCCCCGACGTCGGCGAGCACCGCCCGGCGGGCACCGCACCGGGCGCCGTCGGCCGTGGTGACACCCACCGCCCGCCCCCCTCGGACGTCGACGCCGGTGACCCGGGCGCCGCACTCGACCCGACCACCACGCTCCTCGAGGCGGCGCACGAGCGCGTCGGTGAGCGACTGGGCCCCGCCGGCCGGGACGGGGAAGCCACGCTGCTGGCCGAGCCCGCACAGGAGCAGCCCGAACAGCGCTCCCCCCGTGGACTCGGGACCCAGGTCGGTGTGGAGCGCGTTGCCGGCCAGCAGCAGTCCGCCGCCCGCACCGCCGAACCGCTCCTCGGCCAGCCGCCGGACCGGTAGCAGGGACAGGCGCCCGAGATCGAGGAGGCCGGCGGGGCCGAGGCCGGCCGCCATCCGCACACCGGGGCCGATCGGGGGGAACGGCTGCAGGAGGGCGTCGATCAGGTGGTCCCCCAGCGTCAGCCACTGCTGGTACAGCGCCCGCCAGCCGTCGCCGTCGCCGGCCGAGAACCGGTCCAGCGAGGCGGCCGTCTCGTCGCCGTCGGTCGACAGCAGCGCGGTGGGCCCGTCGGGGGTGGGGTGGGCCACGACGAGCGGGGCCCGGCGCCACTCGAGCCCGTGGCGCTCGAGCTCCAGCGCGAGGAGGGGCGGCGACGCCACCCCGAGGGGGTAGAACGCGCTGAACAGGTCGTTGCGGAACCCGGGGGCGGTCACCTCCGCGGTGCGCACCGCACCCCCGGGGGTGTCGTTCGCCTCGAGCACCAGGACGCTCCATCCGGCGTCGGCGAGCACGTTCGCGGCGACGAGGCCGTTCGGCCCCGCTCCGACCACCACGGCGTCGGCGTCGCTCATGACCGCTCCGGCGTCACCACGGCAGGATAGGGGCCATGGCCGTGTCCTTCCGTCAGGAGCCGCCCCCCGAGCCCGAGCGCGCCGCGGTGGCGACGGGCGCCACCCTGACCGCGTTCACCCGCGTCGCCATCGTCGCCGTGGCGGCGTACGCGGGGGTCCAGGTGATCGCCGACGTCGCCAGCCTGAAGATCGGCATCGTCGCCGGTCGGGCGGTGGACATGGGCACCTTCATCTACCCGATCACCTTCACGCTCCGCGACGTCGTGCACAAGGTGCTGGGACGCAGCGCCGCCCGGACCCTGATCGTCACCTGCGGCGGCGTCAACCTGTTCATGGGCGCGTACCTCGCCTGGAGCGCGAGCGTGAGCAGCGACCCCGCCTGGGGCCTCGGCGACGAGTTCTCGACGCTGCTCGGCCCCGTGTGGCGGATCGTGCTGGCCTCGATCGTCGCCGAGGTGGTCAGCGAGCTGGTCGACACCGAGGTGTACCACTGGTTCGTCACCCGGGTGACCACCCGGCACCAGTGGGCGCGGGTGCTCACCAGCAACGCGGTGTCGGTCCCGTTGGACAGCCTGCTGTTCAGCGTGCTGGCCTTCGGGGCGCTGCCGTTCCTCGGCGACCACCCCCTGACCCTCCCCTGGGGGTCGGTCTGGGACATCCTGGTGGTGAACGTGACCGTGAAGGGCCTCGTGACCCTCCTGAGCCTCCCGCTGATCTACGTCGCGCCCGACCGCGACTGGGAAGAGATCGACTAGAACCGCACCGTGGCCAAGCGACCCGCGCCCGCCGGCCCTGCCGTCGCGCCCCGAGCCCCGACGGCCGGTGGCGCCCAGGACGGCGCGTCGCGCGCCCGCCACCACCCGTCTCGCCTGGTGCTGCTGGTGGCGGTCACCGTCACCGTCCTCGTCGTCGCCGTCCTCGTCCTGCCTCGCGCCACCGAGGACAGCGGCCCGCCGGACCGGTCGGTCGACACCTACACCGTCCGCCTCGGCGACACGATCTCGTCGGTCGCCCTCCTGCACGGCACGACGAAGGAAGCCATCCAGGACGCCAACGGCCTCAGCGACGCCTCGTCGATCGACCCCGGCTCGCAGATCGAGATCCCCCACCCGGTCGGCGACGACGCCGAGCTGCCGACCTTCCTCGCGGCCGACCCCGACCTGGTGGCCCTCCGGCCCGCCTTCGCCACCGCCGCCACCACCTACGACGTCCCGGTCGCCCTCCTCGAGTCCCTCGCCTGGCAGACGTCCGCGTGGGATGCGGACAAGGTCGGCGAGGAGGGGCGCGTGGGCATCGCCCAGCTCCGTCCGTCCACCGTCGAGTACATCAACGACGAGCTCGTCGCGGGCCCGGCCCTCGACCCCGACGTGGCCGCCGACGACATCGAGCTCATGGCCGCCTACGTGGACGAGCTGCTCCGCCAGACCGACGGCAGCTGGGCCGCCACCGCCGCGGCGTACCGGCTGGGCCTGTCCGCCGCCAACGCCCAGAGCTGGGACGGCGAGACCATCGGCTTCGTGAGCGACGTCCTCGCCGGCGTCCCGGACTTCGACGCCGCCTGACGTGGCGCCCGCCCGGCCCCTCGGCAAGGCGCGCGCCGCCCGCTTCGACCACCTGCCACCCGGCGTCGCGGCGAGCGCCCGGGTGCGCACCAGCCGGCTCCTGCCGCGGCAGGCCGACGCGATGACGGTCGGCCGCACGATCCTCGTCCGGCCGGGGCACGAGGCCAGCGAGCCGCTGATGGCCCACGAGCTGGTGCACGTGCGGCAGTGGCAGGACCTCGGATGGCTCGGGTTCCTCCGGGCGTACGTCGGGGCGTACCTGCGCAACGTCGTGCGGCTGCGCGACCACCGGGCCGCCTACCTCGCCATCCCGCTCGAGGCCGAGGCGCGGGAGGAGGCCGCCCGATGGGCCGCCCGTCACCGGTGAGCCCCCAGCTCGTCGGGCTCGAGGTCGGCGACGCCGCGGCGCCGTGGGTCGCCGGGGGCTTCGCCGTCCGCGACGACCGCTGCGTGATCGGGTCGGTCATCCTCGCCCTGGTCGGGACGGGCCGGGCCGCGGATCCGGTCCTGGTCGCTCACCGGGTTGCCAGCCGGCGTCGACACCGTCGACGGCGTCCCCACCGTGGCCGCCGGTCCCTCCGACGCCGGCGCCGAGGGCCCGTCGGGGCCCGCGCACCGAACGGGGCGGTCCTGATCGATCATGTGGTGATGCTCACGCCCGACCCGGAGCGCACCATCGCCGCCCTCGCTGATGGTCGGCGTCGAGCACCGGCGCACCGCCGCTGCCGACGACTACCCGGAGCCGATGCGCCAGGACTTCTTCCGGCTGGGCGAGGTGATCCTCGAGCTCATCGGCCCCCCGCGCCCGACCCGGACGCGGCGGGCCGCCCGGCCGGTCTCTACGGGCTCGCCCACACCGTGGCCGACCTCGACGCGACCGCCGTGCGTCCTCGGCGACCGGCTGACCACCCCAGGGCGCGGTCCAGCCCGGTCGGCGGATCGCCACGCTGCGCACCTGCGAGGCTCGACCTCAGCGTCCCGACGGCCTTCCTTCCTCCGGGCCCGGGCGCGCCGGATGAGCGACGCCCGGCGACGGGTCTGGCGTGCTGACGACCGACGAGCTCCTGCCGCTGCTCGGTCTGGCCGGGTTCGGCTACGCGCCGCCCCTGCTCGACCTGCTCGGCACCAACCCCTGAGTTCCTCGTCTCGCACTACCTGACCGACGGCGCGCTCGTGCTCAGGCGGTCGTGGTGGCCACCGTCCGCCGCTCGTCGCCCTCGCCACCGTCGCCGTCACCCATCTCGTGTCGGACCGCGCCGCCCGCCCGCTGTGGGCCGGCTGGGTGCTGGTCTTCGGCGCCTGCACGGCCGCAGGCTCGCTGCTCCGCCACCTCGACCTGCCGTCCGACGCCCTCCAGGCGCTCCTGGCCCCGGCCGGCGGCATCGCCGGGAGGTGGCGGCCCTGCGCTGGCGCCAGGCCGGACCGGCCGCGCCCTGGCCGCCACCCCGCTCCCGGCCGTCGTGGCCCTGATGACCTGGTCACCGGCCGCCGAGCAGTGTGGCAGGGCGACGTCGGCCATGGGGATCGAGGTGCTCGACCCGGCCCCGGTCGTGGTGCTCCAGCTCGACGAGTTGCCGCTTGTCGTCGCTCCTGCGCCGACGGGACGATCGACGCCGAGCGCTTCCCCGGGTTCGCCCGCCTGGCCGACTCGTCGACCTGGTACGCCAGCACGATCGCGATCGCCCTGGAACACCACGGCGAGCGTGCCGGCGTCGCTCACTGGGCCGTGCCCGAGCCCGGCGAGCTGCCCACCGCCGCCGATCACCCCCGCAACCTGTTCACGCTGCTCGGCGGCACCTACGACCTCCAGGTCGACGAGCCCGTCACCGCGCTCTGTCCCGAGTCGCTGTGCGGCGCGTCGGTGGACTGGGCGGGCCTGGCCGACGACGCCGTGGGCGTGGCCGGCCAGCTCTGGCTCCCCCCGGGTCTGCGGGGCCGCCTGCCCTCCGAGGTGCAGCGCCTCGCCGACTTCGAGAACGTCGACGGCCTCGGGGGTGACTCGGCCCGCGAGCGCCAGGAGGGTGCCGAGGCCCACATCGACGCGCTGCGGGCCGGCGGCGACCGGCCCCTGCTGTGGTACCAGCACGTGGTCCTGCCCCACGTCCCGTGGACCCTCGGCCGCAGCGGCACCGAGTACCGCACGGACGGCGAGTCGGCCAACGGGCCCACCGACCTCGGCGACTGGGGGGACGACCCGACCCTCGCCCGGGTGGGGCTCCAGCGCCACCTGCTCCAGGTCGGGGCGACGGACCGCCTGCTGGAGCGCCTCCTCGACCGGCTCGAGGACGAAGGGCTCTGGGACGACGCCCTCGTGGTCGTCGTGGCCGACCACGGCGCCGCGTTCGATCCCGCCGAGCCCTACCGCGAGCCCACGACCGCCACCGCCCAGGAGATCTACCGCGTCCCGTTCTTCGTGAAGCTCCCGGGCCAGACCGAGGGCGAGGTGCGCGAGGACCTGACCTACAACGTCGACCTGCTGCCCACCGTGCTCGACGGGCTGGGGGTGCCGGCCGACGACGACCTGAACGGCCGCTCGGTCCTCACGCCGGTCGCGGACCGGGCGGGTGACGCCGCCCTCTACGTCGCCGACGGGAGCGAGCCCATCCATCCCGTGATCACCCTCGACCAGGTCGTCGCGCTGGCGCGCCGCAACGCCGACCTGCTGCCCCACGGTGCGGGCTGGCGAGCGGTGGCCGCCGGCGGGCCGCTCGGCGACCAGGTGGGCCGGCCGGTCGGCGACCTGGCGGTCACGGGGACGGCCCCGGGAACGTTCGACCTCGAGCAGGCCGCCGACCTGTCGGCCGTGGACACGCCGGCCACCGGGGCCCTCCCCTCGTTCGTCTGGGGGACCTGGGCGGGCACCGACGAGGTGGCCCCCGCCGACGTCCTCGTGACGCTGAACGGCACGGTGGCAGGCACGCTCAGCCGCCTCGCCGGCGGCCGGTACGTGGGGGTGCTCGACGACGACCTCATCCGCCAGGGCGCCAACGAGGTGACCATCCTGGCCCCCGACGGCGACGGCGGCTTCGCGACGGTCGCTCCGGCGACCCCGTAACCTGCGGCGGTGCTCGACCACGTCTTCACCGACGCCATCGGGGCGCTGCGCGAGGCGCTCGTCAGCGCCATGCTCGAGCGCCAGGCGTTCGAGGAGCGCTTCCAGGCCGACGTGCTGCTGGGCGACCTCACCTGGGAGACCAGCTACGGCCTTCCCGGCGAGGGGCTCCCCCCGCGCGTCCGGGCCGACATCACCCTCGACTGGCCCACCTGGGCCCAGAGCGCCTACCGGTCCTGGTTCATCGGCGAGGACTTCGACGAGGGGCCCCACATCGAGGTCGAGATCGTCGTGCGGATCCAGCGTCTCGCCAGCGAGCCCGACCTGCGGGCGGTGCTCTCGGTCCTGCCCGAGACCAGCCTGCAGATCGGTGACGAGCGCCCGGAGCGCTCGAGCCCGACGGTCGAGATCGTGTACGACCGCGACCTCGAGCACCCGCAGTACGCGCTGGAGATCTCCTATGACGGCTCGATGAGCTCGGCGAGCCGGCGCTGAGCGACGGCGCCATCCTCGACGACCACTTCAAGGACATGGGCGGCTGGATCGCGTCGATGCTGGTGCGCCTGGGCGACGTCCAGCTCTCGTACCTGCCGCCCGACGTGGACGACGACGAGCCCTGACCCGGCCCGCCACCCCACCGGGTGGGCCGCCGGGCGGCGCTACGGTGCCCGGCGGCAACCGACCCCGGGGGGACGACATGGCTGGCACCGACGACCGCAGCGCGGAGGCCCGCGCCGCCTACGACCGCTACGTGGCCGAGCGCGGCCGGGTCGAGCGGGGCGAGCGCACGTGGGGCTCGCTGGCCGAGGAGTTCTTCACCGACGACGTGGTCTTCATCGACCCGGCGTGGGGCCGCTCCGAGGGCCGCGAGGCCGTCGCGCGCTTCATGGACGAGTCCATGCAGGGCCTCGAGGACTGGACCTTCCCCGAGGAGTGGACCATGGTCGACGGCGACCGGGTGGTCAGCTTCTGGTGGAACCGCCTGCCCGGCACCGACGCCAACGGGCGGCCGTACCAGGCGCCGGGGGTGTCGATCATGCGCTACGCCGGCGACGGCCGCTTCGACCACGAGCTCGACATCCTCAACATGGCCGAGGTCATGGAGATCCTCACCGACAGCGGCTGGCAGCCCCAGGGCGCGATGAACCTGCCCCCCAAGGAGCCGATCCGCCACACCGACCCGCCGGCGCGCTGAGCGCCGGCGGCCACCTGCTGCGGGCTACAGGCCGCCGGGGCGGGGCGGGAGGCCCTGGAACTTCGGCACCCGCTGCTCGGACTTCGCCGCGAAGCACTCGAGCATGTCGCCCGGCTGGAACATGCCGGTCTGCCAGGTGGCGATGAAGTCGAGGGCGTCGGCCACCGAGTGGTCGCGGGTGAAGTTGATCGACTCCTTGGTGCCCCAGATGGCCAGCGGCGACTTGCTGGCGATCTCGGCGGCGATCTCCATCACCCCGGCGAGCAGGTCGTCGTGCGTGGCGAACACCTGGTTCACGAGGCCCACCTCGACCGCCCGCTCGGCCGGCATCCGGCGGCCGGTGTACGCGAGCTCGCGGGCGACGCCCTCGGGGATGATCTTGGGCAGGCGCTGGAGCGTGCCGACGTCGGCGGTCATGCCGATGTTGATCTCCTGGATGCAGAAGAAGGCGTCAGCGGTGGCGTAGCGGCAGTCGGCGGCGGTGACCAGGTCGACCGCGCCACCGATGCACCCGCCCTGGATGGCGGCGAGCACCGGCATGCGGGCCCGCTCGAGGCACGTGAAGGTGTCCTGGAGCACCCGCACGCCCTCGCGCAGGATGGCCCGCTGGCGGCCCACCTCGACCGGCTCACCGTCGACCGAGCCGCCCCCGCCGAGCACGCCCCCGCCGCCGGTGAACACGCTCAGGTCCATGCCCGCGCTGAAGTGCTTCCCCGTGGACGACAGCACGATCACCCGGGCCGAGCCCTCGGCGTCGATGCGGTCGACGATCTCGGGCAGCTCCCGCCAGAAGGCGGGGGTCATGGTGTTGAGCTCGTCCCCCCGGTTCAGGCGCAGGTGCGCCACCTGGTCGGCGATCTCGACGTCGAAGCACTCGTACCCCATGGCCCGCGACGCTACCGCTCCACCGTTCGGGAGCCAGAAGGCGACGGTCAGAGCGACGCCGCGAGCTCGGCGAGGGAGGTCTCGGGACGGGCGCCGTAGTGGCTGATGACCTCGCCGGCGGCGAGGGCGGCCAGGCGGCCGCAGCGCTCGAGGTCCTGGCCTGTGGTGAGCCCGTGCAGGAACCCGGCGGCGTAGAGGTCGCCGGCGCCCGTCGTGTCGACCACGTCGCCGTGCGAGTGGATGGGGATCACGTGCTCCTCGTCCGCGGTGACGATGACCGAGCCCTTCTCGCTGCGGGTGAGGCAGGCGATCTCGCAGCGGCCCCGGACCTCGTCGCGGGCCGCCTCCCAACGGTCGACCTCGTAGAGCGAGGTGATCTCGGCCTCGTTGGCGAACAGGACGTCCACCCGCTCGTTCACCAGCGACCGGAACTCGTCGCGGTACCGGTCGACGCAGAACGAGTCCGACAGGCTGAGGGCCACGCGGTTGCCCGCCGAGCGGGCGTGGTCCATGGCCTTGACGATGGCCTCCTTCGCCGACGGCACGTCCCACAGGTAGCCCTCGGCGAGGACGACCCGACCCCGCATGACCAGGGCCTCGTCCACGTCGTCGGGGCCGAGCAGGCCGGCGGTCCCGAGGAACGTGTTGAGGGTGCGCTCGGCGTCGGGCGTCACCGCGATGAGGCACCGGGCCGTGGACGGGCCCTCGGTGGCCGGCCGGGACGCGAAGGCGATGCCCAACGACGTGATGTCGTGGGTGAAGATCTCGCCGAGCTGGTCGTCGCGCACCTTGCCCACGAATCCGGCGGTCCCGCCGAACGAGGCCACGCCGGCGATGGTGTTGGCCACCGAGCCGCCCGAGCTCTCCTCGGCCGGGGGCATCGCCGCGTAGAGCGTCTCCGCGCGCTCGGCGTCGATCAGGCCCATCGCCCCCTTCACGAGCCCGTGCTCGGCGAGGAACGACTCCTCGACCGGGCTGATCACGTCGACGATGGCGTTGCCGATGCCCACGACGTCGAGGGGGCCGGCGCTGGAGGAGGTGTTGTCGCTCACGAGCGGTGGAGGCTACCGCGCGCCCCGCGAGCCGCCCCCTAACCTGCTCGGATGGACCCCTACCGCCTGCCCCGCACGGTCGTGCCCTCGCACTACGACCTGCGGCTGGCCCCCGACCTCGACGCGGGGACGTTCGCCGGCCGGGTGGCGGTGCGCGTGGACGTCGCCGACGAGATCGACGAGGTGCTGCTCAACGCCGCCGAGCTCACCATCGACGAGGCCTGGCTGGAGAACCCCGAGGGCATCCGCCGCAACGCCACCGTCACGCTCGACGACGAGCGCGAGCGGGCCACGCTGGTGCTCGAGGAGCCCGCCGCGGCGGGGCCGTGGACCGTCCACGCCTCGTTCGCCGGCATCCTCAACGACAAGCTGCACGGCTTCTACCGCAGCACGTTCACCGACGACGACGGCGTCGAGCGCGTGCTGGCCACCACCCAGTTCGAGGCCACGTCCGCCCGGCGGGCCTTCCCGTGCTGGGACGAGCCCGAGTTCAAGGCCAGCTTCGGCGTCACCCTCGAGGTGGACGAGGGCCTGCTCGCCGTGTCGAACGCCGCCGAGGTCGCGCGCGAGGCCGTCGGCGACGGGCGGGTCGCGGTCACCTTCGCCGACACCATGGTGATGTCCACCTACCTCGTGGCCTTCGTCGTCGGCCCCCTCGAGGCCACCGAGGCGGTCGACGCGGGGGGCACGCCCCTGCGGGTGGTGCACCCGCTGGGCAAGGGCCACCTCGCCCGCTTCGCCCTCGAGGTCGGCACCTTCGCCCTGGCGTTCTTCGAGGACTACTACGCCATCCCCTATCCCGGCGACAAGCTCGATCTCGTGGCCGTGCCCGACTTCGCGTTCGGGGCAATGGAGAACCTCGGCTGCGTCACCTTCCGGGAGGTCCTCCTGCTCGTCGACCCGGACGACGTCACCCAGCCCGAGCTGGCCCGGGTCGTCGACGTCATCGCCCACGAGCTGGCCCACATGTGGTTCGGCGACCTCGTGACCATGAAGTGGTGGAACGGCATCTGGCTGAACGAGGCCTTCGCCACGTTCATGGAGATGCTCTGCACGGACGCCTTCCGCCCCGAGTGGGAGCGGTGGGTCGACTTCGGGCTCTCGCGCTCCGCGGCGTTCGACGTGGACTCGCTCACCTCGACCCGGCCCATCGAGTTCGACGTGGTGTCGCCCGCCGACTCCGAGGGGATGTTCGACGTGCTCACCTACGAGAAGGGCGCCGCCGTCGTGCGGATGCTCGAGCAGTGGCTCGGCGCCGACGAGTTCCGCACCGGGATCCGGGGCTATCTCGCGGCCCACCGGTACGCCAACACCGAGACCACCGACCTCTGGGACGCCATCGAGGCGGCCAACCCGGACGCACCCGTCCGCCGGGTGATGGACAGCTGGATCTTCCAGGGCGGCTACCCGCTGCTCACCGTCGAGCGGACCGCCGCCGGGGTGCGACTGCGCCAGGAGCGCTTCGCCTTCGCGGACGGGACCGGCGACGGCGACGGCGGCGGCGGCGAGACGGGCACCGCGCACGCCACCGAGACCCCGACGTGGTCGGTCCCGGTCCTGCTCCGCGCCGGCACCGGCACGGTCGGGGCCGACGGTCCGGACGTCGCGGTGAGCGGCGCCCGGGTGGAGCGGGCCCTCGTCGAGGGCGACGGCCTCGAGCTCGAGCTCGGCGACGTCGCCTGGGTGCAGGCCAACGCCAACGGCACCGGCTTCTACCGGGTGGACTACGACGCCGGGCTGCGGGCCGCCCTCACCGAGCGGGCCCAGGAGGTGCTGGCCCCCGTCGAGCGCTACGGCCTCGTCGACGACACGTGGGCGTCGGTGCTGGCGGGCCGCACGACGACACCCGAGTTCTGCGAGTTCGCCCGCGGGTTCGCCGCCGAGACCGACCTCGCGGTCTGGCAGCGGCTGCTGGGGGCCGTCGACGCCCTCGAGCGGCTGCTCGACGGCGAGCCCCGTGCCCGGTTCCAGGCCTTCGTCCGCGAGCTCGTCACCCCGGCCTCCGACCGGCTGGGCGCCACCGGCGCACCGGACGAGTCGGATCGCACACGCGAGCTCCGCGCCGCGCTGTTCTCGGCCCTCGGCACGACGGGGGCGGATCCGGGCGTCGTGTCGCGGGCGCGGGCCGTCCTCGCCGCCCACGACGCCGGCGACGCCGCCGTCGACCCGAGCCTGGCCGCCGCCGCGGTCGCGGTCATCGCCGCGACGGGCGGGCCCGACGACCACGCGGCCTTCGTGGCCCGCCACCGGTCGGCCACCACCCCCCAGGACGAGCAGCGCTACCTCCGCTGCCTCGCGGACTTCAACGACCCGGGGGTGTTTGCCGACACGTTGAGGATGAGCCTGACCGAGGTGCGCAGCCAGGACGCCCCGTTCGTGCTGCGACGCGCCCTCATCAACCGCGAGCGGGGCCCGGACGCCTGGGCGTTCCTGCGCGAGCGCTGGGACGACGTCGGCGCCCGCCTTCCGTCGAACAGCATCGCCCGGCTCCTCGAGGGAGTGCGCTGGCTCTCCACCCCCGACCTCGCGGCCGACGTCACCACGTTCCTCCAGGCCCACCCGGTCCCGCAGGGCGCTCGCACCATCGCCCAGCACCTCGAGCGCCTCGGGGTCAACGTCGCGCTGCGGCGACGCGAGGCCGACCGCCTGGCGCGGGCGTTCGGCGGCTGACGTGGCCCGACCCCGCGCGGCCCGCCTGGGCGTGTTCGCCGTCGACCAGGACGCGGTCCAGGTGGCCTGGGGTCGTCTCGGGCCCGGCCGGGTCGAGCTCGCCGTGGGCGACGACGCGGTCGAGCTGCACACCGACGGCGGCCCCGGGGTGCGCTCGTTCCGCGGGCTGACGCCCGACACGCCGGGCGCGGTCGTGCTGGCGGGCGACGGCGTGCCCGGCGGGCGCATCGAGCTTCCGTTCCGGACGCTGGCGGCACTCCCGGGCCCCGAGCGCTACCGCTTCGCCACCGTCAGCGACACCCACATCGGCTGTCGCACCTACGGCATGTTCCACACGATGCGCGAGAAGCCCCAGCCCGACGAGCCCTACACCGTGCGCATGGCGCGCGCCGCGTTCGCCGAGGCCGCCGCGTGGGGCGCGGAGCGGCTCGTGGCCAAGGGCGACGTGACCCACCACGGCGAGGTCGACAACTGGCTCCGCTTCCGGGACCTGCTCGACGAGGCGGGCCTCGTGGCCGACGCGGTGCCCGGCAACCACGACGTCGAGGCCCGCCGCGAGATCGACCCGAACGACGCGCTCGAGAAGATCGGCCTCGCACCCATCCCCGACGGGGTGCGGTGGTTCGACGTGCCCGCGCTGCGCATCGTGCTCTTGGACTCCACCCGCCTCGGCGACCGCCGGGGCCGGGTCGACCACCTCCACGAGGGCCTGCGCGAGGCGGTGTCGTCCACCTCGCTCCCCGTCTGGATCGGCCTGCACCACCACCTCGAGCCCCTGCGGTGGTCGTACTTCTACCCGCCGGGGGTGCGGGGCCGGCACACGTCCCGCTTCCTCGACGAGATCGTCGCCGGCAACCCCAACGCCTTCGTCACGAGCGGCCACACCCACCGCAACCGCAAGCGGCAGGTGGGTGGCGTCGTGCTCACCGAGGTCGGGTCGCCGCAGGACTATCCCGGCACGTGGGCGGCCTACACCGTGCACGACGCCGGCATCCGCCAGGTCACCTGGCGGACCGAGGACCCGTCCTGCACGCCGTGGATCGAGTACTCGCGCCGGGCGGCCGGCACGCTCTGGGGCCGCTGGTCCCCGGGCCGCCTCGACCAGCGCAGCTTCAACCACCGCTGGCGCTGACCCGACGTTCCGCTCCCCCCTGGGCCCCCCGGGCCCGCCCGGGTGACCCGGCGGTCAGCGAGACGGTGGCGTCGGGGCGGTCAGCGGCAGCGGCCGGGGAGCGTGGCGCGGACGGCGCCCGAGTCCGGCGCCACCTGGAGGCACGAGGCGTCGACGGCCTCGAAGTCGGCGCCGGTGAAGTCCCCGAGCGCCCGCAGGGCGTCGTTGTCCCACTTCCGGTTGGGCGCGCCGCTCAGGTACCAGGGCGAGCCGTTGTCGGCCAGGATCATGCCGTGCACCTTCAGGGCCTCCAGCACGGCCCGCGCCTCGCCGGAGTAGCCGGTGAGGTCCACGTCGCCCCGCAACCGGAACCAGGTGCCCATCGGCGGCAGGTCGGGATCGGGGTCGCTCGACGCCTCGTGGCGGGCCGGCCACACGTACGTGTCCTGCGTGCGCGGCGCGGTGAAGCGGATGGCGTGGTCGATGGCGTCGCGGCGGGCCTCGAAGTAGCGGACGAGCCCGGGGAAGATCGGCAGGCCGGCGGCGTCGGCCGACGTCCACCCGTCGGGGCGCAGGGCGTTGCTGCGCAGGTCGAAGATCGCCCCGGATCCGGCCCGCCAGTGGCGGCGGCCGTCGGCCTTGTGGGCGTCGTACAGCTCGTAGAGGCGGCACGACTCGGTGTCGACGGCCAGGATGTGGCGGTCACCGGTGCTGTCGCGGCCGCCCTCGATCCGGGGCCAACGCCGCACGGGGTAGGGACCGGGGTCGCTCTCGTCGGGCCAGCGGAACGTCACCCGCACCCGCCGGGTGTCGCCGTCCTCGCGCATGAACGGGATGCCGATCGGGCCACCGTTCCACGTGCCGCTGCCGAAGTCGGCCTTGAGCGGGGCCGTGCGGCCGATGCTGCGCACGTACGCGTCCGACTCGGGAAGGACCGGCAGGTCGGACACGTCGGCGTGCCAGTAGCTGTTCGACGGGAAGACCGGGCACGACGACAGCGGCGGAGCGGCGGCCGCAGGGGTCGCGACCTCCGCGGCCGCGACCGCGACGACCGCCGCGAGCGCCGCCGCGGCGACCAGTCGGGCGATCGTCCGGGGCGTCATGACCACCAGTATCGACCCCGCGGCCCCGCGGGTTGACGCCACCACGGCCCCGAGGAGGTTCTCGCGACCGCGGCCGCCGATCCCGACAGAGCGGCGCCTCGATCCGGCGCGCCGACGGCGCGACGGGTCAGGCGGTCAGCGCCAGCACCAGGCCGATCTGGCCGAGGTGGTAGGTGACGATGATGAACAGCTCCATCCATGCGTGGGGGCGCACGAAGCGGCTCCACCCGATGCAGGCGTCGGAGGCGAAGAACAGGAGCGAACCGCCGATGGCCACGGGCAGCGTGGTGCCGAAGGCACCGACGACCATCACCGAGATCACGCCCATGTACACCGAGACCGGCGCCGCCAGGGCCGGCTCGTCGCCCGACCGCACCGCGGCGACGATGCGCCGCCCGATCACGGCCATCGCCACGAGCACGACCACGAGGCCCACGACGAGGGCGCCGACGGACAGCCCCAACAGCACGAGCCCCACGACGTAGGCGAGGTGGCCGACGAGGAAGGAGGCGAGCCCGAACACGAACCAGCGCTTGTCGTCGGGCAGCATCAGGAACACGTCGCCGGCCATGCCGAACACCAGGGCGACGACGAAGGCGGCCCGGGCGCCGGCGTCGGAGGGGTCGAGGGCCAGCGCCACGCCGATCAGCGCCACCATGGTCAGCGGCTTGAACACGTACTCCATCGGCTTCGAGCCGATGGCCTTGGCCACCCAGTCGAGGGCGGCGATGACGAGGGTGGCGGCCAGCAGTGCCCACGCGAGATCGGTCACGTCACGGCTCCGAGCGGGCCAGCTCGACCGCGGCGGCGTAGTCCATGCCCGCGAGCAGGCGCTGGCGCCACTGGATGATGTGGCGGGGCCGGTTCCAGCCGAGGGCGCCGACGAGGCGGCCGGCGCGCCCGTAGAGGGCCACGAAGCGGCGCTCGGCGACGTCGCCGTGCACCACCTGCACCTCGTCGTCGGGGCCCGAGGTGCCGGCGAGCTGGATCTTGCGGTCGTAGAGGTCGCTCCAGAACCACGGGACCGGCTCGTACGGGACGCCCGGAGCGCCCTCGGCGGCGAGCAGCCGCCGGGCGGCGGCGACCGCCATCTCGATGGCGTTGTCCCAGTGCTCGATGCGGGCGGGTTCGCCGCCGAACCGGGCGTTGGGCCAGCGGGCGACGTCACCGGCCGCCACCACGCCCGGCGCCGCCAGGGTGGTGGCGTCGCAGACGACCCCGTTGCCGAGGGTGAGCCCCGACCCCTCGAGCCACTCGGTGTTCGGGATCACGCCGATCCCCACCACCACGACGTCCGCGTCCAGGGTGGTGCCGTCGCCGAGCCGGACCCCGAGGACACGACCGCCGTCGCCGCCGTCCTCGTCGGACGAGACGAACCCGTCGACGCCGACGCCGAGGCGCAGGTCCACGTCGTGGGCGCGGTGCAGGTCGGCGACGAGTGCGCCCATCTCGGCCCCGAGGACGCGCTCGAGCGGGACGGGCAGGGCCTCGACGACGGTGACGGGCAGCTCCCGGGCCCGGCAGGCGGCGGCCACCTCGGAGCCGATGAAGCCGGCGCCGATCACCACCACACGCCGGGGCCCGGCCTCGAGATCGGCCCGCAGGGCGACGGCGTCGTCGAGGGTGCGCAGCACGTGCACGCCGGCAGGTCCTCGCCGCCGATGGTCCGAGGGCGGCACCCCGTGGCGATCACGAGGCCGTCGAAGCCGGTCGGTCCCGCCCGAGAGGGCGACCTCGCGGGCGGCGAGGTCGAGCCCGACGGCGCGCTGGCCAGGCGCCAGTCGAACGGGTCGGCGTCGTCGTCGGCCGGTGCGGCCGGGGCAGGGCGATGCGGTCGACGTCCCAGTCCCCGTGAGCACCTGCTTCGACAGCGGCGGGCGGTCGTAGGGCTCGTGGGCCTCTCGCCGACGAGGGTGAGGGCCCCGTCGTAGCCCTGGGTGCAGCGCCTCGGCGGCCCGGAAGCCGGCCAGGGACGCGCCGACGACGACGATGCGATCCATCACGCTGTCAGGCCCGGTTGGCGGACGGGCTCAGTCCTCGGCGATGGAGATCGCCTGCTTCGGGCAGCGCCGGACCGCCTCCTCGAGGCGCGGGCGCATCTCCTCGGGCGGCGTCTCGTCGAGCACGTAGAGGAAGTCGTCGTCGCGGACCTCGAAGACCTCGGGGAGGATCCCCATGCACACGGCGTTGCTCTCGCACAGATCGAAGTCGACGACGACTCGCATGATTGGCTGCCTCCTGGAGGGCGCTCGAACGGCTCGCCCCATCATGCCCCACTACCGTCACCGGCATGGACACGCTGCGCACCCCCGACGACCGCTTCGAGGGGTTGGCGGACTGGCCCTACGCCCCGAACTACGTCGAGATCGACGTCAGCCCGGGCGACGGCGCGGGCGCGCCGCTGCGGGTGCACTACGTCGACGAGGGACCGACCGACGCGTCGCCGATCCTGTGCCTGCACGGCGAGCCGTCGTGGAGCTACCTCTACCGCCACATGATCCCGGTGCTCGTCGACGCCGGGCACCGGGTGGTCGCCCCCGACCTCGTGGGCTTCGGTCGCTCCGACAAGCCCACGCGCCGGGAGGACTACACCTACGCCCGGCACGTCGCCTGGCTGCGCGACGTCGTCGAGCGCCTCGACCTGCGCGACGTCACCCTCGTGTGCCAGGACTGGGGCGGCCTGCTCGGTCTGCGCGTCGTCGCCGAGGTCCCCCACCGCTTCGCCCGCATCGTCGCGGCCAACACGTTCCTCCCGACCGGCGACCGGTCGCCCGGCGACGCGTTCCTGGCGTGGCAGCGCTTCTCCCAGGAGACACCGGTGTTCGACGTCGGCAGGATCGTCGGCAGCGGGTGCACCACCGACCTCGCCCCGGAGGTCGTCGCCGCCTGCGACGCACCCTTCCCCGACGAGTCCAGGGAGGCCGCCCGGCGTTCCTGCTGCGCTGTCGACCGCCGACGACCCGGCGGCCGGGCCAACCGGGGCCTGGGACGTGCTGGGGCTGGGACAAGCCCTTCCCTGCGCCTTCAGCGATGGTGACCCGGTCACCGCGGGCTCCGGACCGCAAGATGCGCCGCTAGTCCCGGGGTGCGAGGCCAGCCCACACCACCATCGAGGGCGCCGCCACTCTCCAGGAGGACAAGGGCCGAGGTCGCGGCGTGATCGTCGACTGGCTCGCCGGGCTGGCCGCCTGACGCCCCGGCCTACGCGGACATCAGATCGCGTGGCGGCGGGCGTCTGCGCCGATCTGCCAGGTCGAGGCAGTCTCGATCCCTACTCGGGGTCGCGCACGTCGTCGAGCATGCGGAAGTCGGCGGTGACGTCCTCGGGGTGACGGTCAACAGCAGGTACCGTGGCCGTCGAGCTGCTCGCGCAGCTGCGGCGTGCGGGCGTCGACCGGCCGCCGAACAGCACCGAGGAGATCGGCGGGCCATGAACTCGGTGGCCACCAGGCGCTGTCGGTGTCGAAGGGTCTCGTTGACGTCGAGCACCATGCCTGGTGGTAGTCGCCGGAGATCACGACCGGGTTGTCGACCGTGGCGAAACAGGTCGATCACCTGCTGGCGGGCCTGGGGGTAGCCGTCCCACAGATCGAGAAGTACTCGGGCCGTCGGTGCCGACGTCGATGCCCGCGAAGCGCCACGGCGTGCCGAGCAGGTTCCACGTGACGCCACCCTGGCCGGCCGTGTCGGCCGAGCCGGGCTCTGCTCCTCGCCGAGGCGGGTGCGGGGCTCGTCGACTGGCGCAGTTGCCGTCGTCGTGGCACGGTCTCGCCGGCACGGCGGCACGTCGGCGTACTGGCGCTCGTCGAGCAGGTAGAGCCGGGCCAGGTCGCCGAAGGTGACGTCGTGGTACACGACGAGGTCGGAACCGTCGGGCGGGTCGAGCGGACGGGCAGGTTCCTCCCACCACGCCTGGTAGGCGCGGCCCGGAGTCGGCGCACCTCGTCGGCGGGCGCCTCGCTCGGCAGGTATCGCCCATGAAGTTGTCCGACAACCCGTGGTCGTCCCAGGTGAGGGTGAACGGGGCCGAGGCGTGGGCGGCCTGGAGGTCTTCGTCGACCTTGTAGGACGCGTAAGCGCAGCCGGTACGCCTCGAGCGTGGTGGGCGGTCCGCCGGGGCGCTCGAGCGGTCGCCGCCTGGCGCCAGCGCGGCTCGTAGATGAAGTCGCCCAGGTGCGACGAGATCGACCTGGTCCTCGGCGATGTAGCGGTAGGCGGCGTAGTAGCCGACTCGAAGTGCTGGCAGTTGGCGATGGCGAGGCGCACCTGCCTGGGCGGGCGTCCGGCGCAGGGCAGCGTGCGGGTGCGGCCGACCGGACTGGTGAACTCGCCGACCCGGAACCGGTAGAAGTAGTCCGTGCGGGCCTGAGGCCAGTACGTCCACGTGGACCGCGTGGCCGTCAGGCGAGGCTGTCACGGTGCTCGCTGCCGACGAGGCCGCTCAAGGCGTGTCGTCGAGGGCGAGTCCCACGCCACGTCGACCGTCTCGGCGGGAGCGCCCCGCCGCCGTCGGCGGCGAGCGGTCGGGCGCGCAGGCGGGTCCACAGGATCACCGAGTCGGGCAGCAGGTCGCCTGAGGCGACGCCGAGGGTGAACGGTCGGCGTCGAGGTCCCGCCCCCGCCGGCGTGGTCACGCGGTGGCGTCGGCAGGCCGGCGGTGCCCGAGCCGCCGTCGGATCCACCCACCGCTGCCGTGCCGCAGGCGCTGAGCGCGCCACCGATGCTGCCCCAGCAGGAACGTCCGCCGGGTGAGGCCAGGACCGGGTTCAGGTTCAGCGGTTCAGGGCCCGTTCCCGCCCGTTCACCTGGGGATCTGGCACGGCGCGCGATGTGCCGGGTTGCCCGGCGCCCGTGGGGATCGAGACCGTGCGGGAGGCAGGCGTGGATCAGGCGGGCTTGGTCGCCGACACCACCCACATGGCGAAGAACTGCGAGCCGCCGCCGTAGGCGCGGATCCAGAGCCGTGTGCGCCGTCGATCTGGTGCTCGCCGGCCTGGCCCCGCACCTGTATCGCCGACTCCGCGAAGCGCAGTGCCCGAGGCGCTGATGGGTTGGTGGAGAGCACGCCGCCGGACGGGTTGACCCGGCAGGTCGCCGTCCATGGCGGTGACCCTCCTCGGTGAGCTTCCAGCCTCGCCCTCGGCGCGAGCCCAGGTTCTCCGAGCCATAGGGCTCGTACCACGAGAACGGCACGTAATCTCGGCCACGTCGATCTCGGCCGCCGGTCGCGTGCCGGCCTGGGCGAACACGTCGTCGGCGCACTGCTGGCCGGCGAGGGGTTCACTCGTTACGGCCGGCGAACATCGCGTCGGCTCGCGCATCGCCGTGCCGAGGATCCAGGCGGCGTTGCGGTTGGCGTCACCGCCCGCCTCGTTCCTGAGATGACCAGTGGCGCGCCGTCCGACGACGGGCGTCTCGGAGTACCGGATCGGGTCCCCAGGCATCATCGACTCCTCGATCTTCTCGAAGGTCACGTCGTGCTCGTGGAGGTGGGCGTACGGGTTCTTGAGCGCGTTCTGGCGGTCCTTCAGGGCCACCAGGCAGCTGATGTGCGGCGGCGCCCCGAGCGGTGCATGTACGCCCGGATGTGGGGGCGAAGAAACTGCCCGCACCTTCGCCACGAGCGGCGGCGGAGAACGGCATCGGCAGCGACAGCGCCCACATGGCCTCGCTCTCGGACTGCTTCTCGAAGGCGACGGTGAGGACCCGCTCGTGGATGCCCGCCTGCACGAGGCTGGCGACGATGTGGTCGAGCCGCCCACCGAGCCGGCGGTGTGCACCCGCGCAGGGCCAGTTCCACCGCCGAGCGCGTCGGTGAGGTAGAGCTCGGGCTTCATGACGCCCTCGAACAGGTCGGGGGCCTTGCCGAGGACCACGGCGTCGATGTCGCCCCAGGTCATCCCGGCGTCCTCGAGGGCGCGCATCGCGGCCTCCCGGACGAGGCCGGCGATGGAGACGTCACCCTGGGTGGCGGTGTGGTTGGTCTGACTGATGCCGACGACGGCGGCGAGCTGCTTGCCATCAGCCCTCTCCTTCCAGGACGCAGACGAGGTTCTGTTGCAGGCACGGTCCCGAGGTGGCGTGGGCCACGGCGCGGTCGCCCTCGCCGCGCGAGAGGCGCTCGGCGGCCTCGCCCAGGCGGATCAGGCCCGCGGCCATGACCGGGTTGGCGGCCAGGGGGCCGCCGGACGGGTTGACGGTGACGTCGTCGCCGAGCCCGAGGGCCTCGGCCACGATGAGCTCCTGGTGGGTGAACGGCGCGTGCAGCTCGGCGAAGTCGACCGGCGCGTCGCCGACCCCGGCCTTCTCGCCCGCGAGGCGGGTCGAGGCCGACCGCGTGAGGTCGCGGGCGCCGAGGGCGTGCGCCTCGACCCGGTGGTCGATGCCACGGATCCACGCCGGCCGGTCGTTGAGCTCGCGGGCCACGTCGCCGGCGGCCAGGATCACCGCCGCGGCACCGTCGGTGATGGGCGGGCAGTCGTGCTTGCGCAGCGGGTTGGCCAGGTACGGCTCGGCGAGGATCTCCTCGACGGTGTAGTCGCCCGCCAGCTGGGCCTTGGGGTTGTCCTTGGCGTGGGCCCGGTTGCGCACCGCCACCCCGGCGAGGTCGGCCTCGGTGGCCCGGCCCGAGTCGAGCAGGGCCCGGGCCTGGAGCCCGGCGACGCTGATCGCGTCGGGCCACAGGGGCGCCACCGAGTACGGCTCGAGCTGGGTGGTGAGCACCTTGGGCAGGTCGCCCGGCGACGACTTGCCGTAGCTGTAGACGAGCGCGGTGTCGATCTCGCCCATCTGGAGCTTCACCCACGCCTCGTACAGCGCCCAGGCGCCGTCCATCTCGACGTGGCTCTCGCTGATGGGCGGCCAGGGGCCGATGGCGTCGAGGATGGTGACGAACGAGAAGGCCTGACCGGCGAGGAAGTCGGTGCTGCCCGAGCAGGTGAACCCGACCGTGTCGGCGCTGAGGCCGGTGCGCTCCCAGAGCTCGCCGACCACCGGCATCATCATCTCGATCTCGTTGTAGCCCTCGATCCGCCGCTCGTGCTTCGACTGGGCGAAGGCGACGATCGCGACATCGCGCATCAGAGGGTCACCTCCTCGGTCTTCGTCTTCGTCGTCGTGGGCCGCATCACATCTGCCCTTCGTAGGTCGAGGGGTCGGCGTCGGGCTCGCCCGTCGGCCGCCACCACTTGATGTTCTCGAGGCTGGTCTCGAGCTCGTCGTCGTCCTTCCACACCGCCTCGACCCGCAGGCCCATGCGCACGTCGTGGGCGGGCATCTCCTGGATGAGCCCGAACAGCGGCAGGTCGGCCCCGTCGACGAGCACGTTGGCGCTGACGTAGGGGATCTCCATCTGCTGGCCGTGGAAGGGCACGTTCACCACGCAGAAGGTCGTCACCGTGCCGGTGTGGGGCAGCTCGACCTCGTCGGTGGTGGGAACGCCGTCGGTCGGGCAGGCGCCGCGCGGCGGCAGGTAGACCTTGCCGCACTTCGGGCAGCGCTGGCCCCGCAGCTTCTTCTCCTTGACCGCCCGCAGGAAGCGGCTCGAGGCGGCGCCGGCGGTGTACTCGTAGTCGAGCCGCAGCGGCGTCTTGGTGCTCTTGACCGGCTCGACGTCGGCGAGCGCCGGGATCTGCTCGAGATCGATGGGACTCATTGCCTTGCGCCTCCTTCGTCGGCGCCCCTTCGGGATCCGGTTCGCTGGTTGCCGCTGCTGCGCTCCGCTCCGCAGCCCCGGGCCATCACTGGCCCTCCTCGGGGATGAAGCAGGCCAGGTCGGTGATGTGGCCCTCGCGCTCGTCCTTCCAGGTGGCGGTGACCCGCATCCCGGTGGCCATGGCCGACTCGTCGGCCTTGACCACGTGCAGGAACGGCACGTCGGCGCCGTCGAGCTTCACGAGGGCGAAGGCGAAGGGCTCGTCGAGCGGATGGACGTCACGGGGGGCGGCCACCCAGGACCAGCTCGTGACCTCGCCGCCGGGGCCGACCTCGACGAGCTCGGAGAGCTCCTCGGCGGTGACCGGGTCGTACTCGACGGGCGGGACGATGACCCGGCCGTCGGCGCCCTTCACCCCCACCAGCACCTGCTCGCGCAGGCCCGTGAGGAAGGCACTGACCGCGGGGCCCACGGTGCGGCTGAACGGGTACTCGATGACGAGTGGCGCCCGTAGGACTTCCTGTTCCACGTTGTTCTCCGGTCTCGGGGCGGTCAGAGGGCTCAGAAGGTGAGGACCTGGCGGACGACCTCGCCGCTCTTCATGGCGGTGAGGGCGTCGTTGACGCCCGAGATGTCCATCTCGGCGGTGATCATGCCCTCGAGGTCGAGCTTGCCCGCCCGGTACAGGCGCAGCAGGCGGTGGAAGTCGCTGCGCACGTCGGTCGACCATAGTACAGAGCCTATGAAGACCTTTCTCGGCGGAAGAAGATCTCGAAGGCGTTGAACTCCACCATCTGGTCCATCTTCCCGACGCCGACGACCACGGCGGTGCCGCCGCGGCGCACCGCGTCGAACGCCGCCCGCATCGTCACCGGCAGGCCGATGGCCTCGAAGGCGTAGTCGAACCCGTCCCCGCCGGTGAGCTCACCCTTGAGGTCGTCGAGCTCCTCGGGCTTCACGGCGTGGGTGGCGCCGAAGGTCTTGGCGGTCTCGAGCTTCGAGTCGACCATGTCGACCGCGACGATGGTGGCGGCGCCGGCGATGCGGGCACCCTGGATCACGGAGATCCCCACGCCACCGCAGCCGAACACCACGACCGACGAGCCCGGCGTCACCTTGGCGGTGTTGATCGCCGCGCCGACGCCGGTCATCACCGCGCAGCCCACGAGCGAGGCGACCGGGAAGGGGATGTCGTCGTCGATCTTGACCGCGCCCTGCCACGGCATGATCGTCTCGCGGGCCCAGGTGCCCGAGCCGGCCATGCCGAACACCCCGGTGTCCCCCCGCGTGAACTTCTGCTGGATGGCCCACTCGAACTGGAGCATCACGCACAGGTGGGGCGACTTGTGGTCGACGCACATCGTGCAGAGGCCGCACGGGGGCGACCAGGCGACGATCACGTGGTCGCCCTCGGCCAGGTTGGTGACGCCCTCGCCGACCGCGGTGATCACGCCGGCGCCCTCGTGGCCCAGCACCACCGGCGCAGGCTGCGGGAGGGCGCCGGTCATCGCGTGCAGGTCCGAGTGACACACGCCGGTGGCCTCGATCTGGATCTTCACCTGGCCCGGACCGGGGTCCGCGACCTCGAGGTCGTCGACGATCTCGAGGGTCTCGTCCCCGGTGTTGTGCAGCAGCGCTCCGCGCATCGGAGCCTCCTTCTCGACAAGGCTGGCGGGTGGGCGTTGCGGACTGTAGTGGAACGCGTTCTACTCTGACGCCAGCAGGTCCGCCGACGAGGGGAAGAGTGACGTGGCCAGTCTCGGTTTCTGGAAGATCGGTCAGGAGCAGCCGGACCGGCCCGCGCTCGTGACGCCCGACGGCGCCGAGTGGACCTTCGGTGAGCTGCTGGCCGCCACGAACCGCGTGACCCACGGCCTGCGGGCGCTGGGGCTGACCAAGGGCGACGCCATCGCCACGGTGCTGCCCAACGGCGCCGAGATGATCCAGCTGTACATGGCCTGCCTCCAGGCCGGGCTCTACATCACGCCCATCAACCACCACCTGGTGGCCGACGAGATCGCGTACATCGTCGAGGACAGCGAGGCCAAGGTCCTCGTGGGCCACGAGCGCTTCGCCGACGAGACGGCCAAGGCCGCCGACCAGATCGACTTCCCCGCCGACCGACGCTTCGCCATCGGCGAGATCCCGGGGTTCCGGCCCTTCGCCGAGCTCAGCGAGGGCCAGCCCGACACCCTCCCCGACGAGCGTTCCTCCGGCGCGGCGATGCACTACACGTCGGGCACCACCGGGAGGCCCAAGGGCGTCAAGCGGCCGGTGGTGGACATCGACCCGGACGTGTTCGGCGAGCTGTTCGCCGGCTTCCCCCAGATGTTCGGCATCACCCCGATGGGCGACGGCGTGCACTGCACGGGCTCGCCGCTCTACCACACCGCCGTCCTGCACTTCACCGGCAACTCGCTGCACCTCGGCCACCGGGTGATCCTCATGGACAAGTGGACCCCCGAGGGCATGCTCGAGCTGATCGACCGCTACCAGGTCACCCACAGCCACATGGTGCCGACGCAGTTCAACCGGCTCCTGGCCCTGCCCGACGAGGTGAAGGCCAAGTACGACGTCTCGTCGACCCGCAACATGGTCCACGCCGCCGCCCCCTGCCCGCCCGACGTGAAGCGGGCGATGCTCGAGTGGTGGGGCCCGTCCATCTACGAGTACTACGCGGCCACCGAGGGCGGCGGCACCATCGTCACCCCCGAGGAGTGGCTCGAGAAGCCCGGCACCGTGGGCAAGGCCTGGAACAACTCCGAGGTCGTGATCATGGACGACGAGGGCAACGAGCTGCCCCCCGGTGAGGTCGGCACCGTCTACATGCGCATGGGCACCGGCCAGGACTTCGAGTACAAGGACGACCCGGAGAAGACCGCCGAGAACCGCAAGAAGGGCTTCTTCACCGTCGGCGACATCGGCGTGATGGACGAGGACGGCTTCCTGTTCCTGCGGGACCGCAAGAGCCACATGATCATCTCGGGCGGCGTGAACATCTACCCGGCCGAGATCGAGAACGCCCTGCTCGGCCACCCCAAGGTGGCCGACGCCGCGGTGTTCGGCATTCCCCACCCGGACTGGGGCGAGGAGGTCAAGGCGGTGGTCGAGCCCGTCGACGACGCCGAGCCCGGCGACGAGCTGGCGGCCGAGATCCTGGCCTACTGCGGCGAGAAGCTGGCCAAGTTCAAGATCCCCCGGTCGGTCGACTTCACCGACGAGATGCCCCGCGACCCCAACGGCAAGCTCTACAAGCGCAAGCTGCGGGACCCCTACTGGGAGGGCCACGAGGCCAAGATCTGACGCCGAGCAGTTCACTGCAACGCGGTCCTCGGCGACGTCGACGCCACCGCCGGCCGTGGGGCACTGTCCCTTCGCTGCTTCGAACCCGGCGACAGCGGCCTCTGGACCGTCGACCTCGACTCCCTCGACGTCGCGCACCTGGTCACCGGAGCGGTCGGCACCCCCAAGTGGTCGCCGGACGGCCAGTGGCTGACGTTCTCCTTCGCCCCGGCCGAGACCCGCTCGGGCCACCTCGACATCTGGATGGTCAAGGCCGACGGGACCGGCGCCCGTCAGGTCGTCGAGGACGGCGCCTTTGCCCTCTGGCTGCCCGCGGGCGCCCCGGAACCCCGAGCGCGGCGCCGGCCGCTCGCGGGGTAGGCCCGAGGATGGGCCCAGCTCACCCTCCACCTACCTGCGTATCCCGGTCTGAGCCGCTCCCCCGCCGGGCCGGGGAGCTCCTTCGCGGTGCCCGTCGGCGGGCGGTGGCGGCGTCGGCGCGAGGGGCGCACCCGCTAGAACGGCCCTCGTGATCATCGTCACCGGCAGCGTCGTCGTCCGCCCCGAGTCCCTCGACGAGGCCGTGGCCCTCTCGCTCGAGCACGTGCGGCGGTCGCGCGCCGAGCCCGGCTGCCTGCGGCACTCGGTGCACCGCGACGTGGAGGACCCGAACCGTCTCGTGTTCCTCGAGTACTGGGCCGACCGGGCGGCGCTCGACGCCCACTTCGCCGTGCCGGCGTCGGGTGAGCTCGTGCAGGCACTGGCGGGGCTGGCGACCACCCCGCCCGAGATGGACATCCACCTGGTCGCCGACTGAGCGCCGGCCGCGCGGCTCAGCCGGCACCGTCCCCGGCCGATGGGAGGGGCATGAGCCGACACGCCGGCGACGGCTCCGTGGACCCCCGCCTCCGGGCATCGAGCGGCCGGCGACCGACCCGACGACGCAGCACCGCCTCGGTCCTGCTCGTCGCGGTCGTCGCGGCCACGCTGTCGGTGCTCCCGGGACGGTCCGCCGGAGCGCTCAACCGCACGTTCACCGTTCCCGGCGACTACGCCACCATCCAGGAGGCGATCGCCGCGGCCACCAGCGGGGACCGCGTCGTGGTCGGTCCCGGGACCTACACCGGAACGGTCGACTTCGGCGGCAAGAGCGTCATCGTGGAGAGCAGCGACGGACCCGACACGACGGTGCTCGACGCGCAGTGGAGCACGGGCGTGAAGATCGGGCCCGGCGGCACCTGGCGCGGCTTCACCGTCACCCATGGGGCGGCATCGTTCGGTGCCGGCATGGCCGTCAGCGGATCGGGCTCGCTCATCGAGGGGAACGTGTTCCTGGACAACGCGCAGGGCGGCGGGGGGTTCGGCGCCGCCATCGGCGGCAACGGTGCCTCCCCCCGCATCCAGGGGAACCGCTTCGTGGGCAACACGTGCGACGGACAATGGCTGTCGGGGGTCGTCTCGTTCGTCAACGGGAGCTCGCCGTCCATCGTGAACAACGTGTTCCACGACAACCCGTGCCGGGCCGTCAACTTCACCCTCCCCACGGGGAGCCGACCGTCGGTGATCAACAACACCTTCGTCCGCAACCAGGTCGCCGTCCGCGTCGATCGTCGCGGCGAGAGCGAGAACCAGGTGTTCCGCAACAACCTGATCTACGACAACGGCATCGGCCTGGAGTCCGACTTCGGCACCGACGCCGAGAACCCGACGTGGGAGCACAACCTGGTGTCGCGCAACGACGTCGACTACGACCTGGTGGCGAACCAGACCGGCCAGGCGGGCAACCTCGACGACGATCCGCTCCTCGCGGACCCCGCGTCGGACCTCCGTCTGCGACCGGGCTCACCAGCGATCGACCGCGGCACCTCCGCCGGCGCGCCCGCCACCGACTTCGACGGGGCGTCACGACCACAAGACGGCGACGGCGACGGCGACCCGGTTCCGGACATCGGGGCGTTCGAGGCGCCGACGCTGCCGGTCGCGTCGGTCGCGGTCGACCTCGCCGCCGAGCAGGCGTCCGTCATCGCCGGAACGGTCATCGACTACCGAGCGACCGTGACGAACACCGGCCAGCGACGGTTGACCGGCGTGGAGATCGCCTTCACCCGCACCCCGGCGTGCACCAGGACCCTGGCGGACCTCGAGGTCGACGAGAGCGCCACCGTGACCTGCGCCTACACCGCCGCCTTCGGCGACATCGGCACCTTCGAGAACCTGGCAGTGGTGCGAACGAACGAGACCCCGGAGACGAGCTCCTCGCCGACCACCGTCGAGGTGACGGGCCACCCCTGGTTGTCGGTCGACCTGCAGGCGGCCTCGACGACCGTCACCGCCGGGGCGCCGATCGCCTACCGGGCCGAGGTGGTCAACACCGGCGACGTCACGCTCACGGGCGTCGCCCTGGCCTCGGACGTCGTGGCGGACTGCAATCGGCCGATCGGCACGCTGATGCCCGACGAGCGAGCGGTGGTCGACTGCAACCATCCGAGCACCATCGAGGACGGGGACCGGTTCCGCCACCAGGTGCGGGCCGGCGCCAACGAGCGCGAGCCGGTCGACTCCGCCGAGGTCGCGGTGGCCGTCGTCGCGCCCGCCTCGGGCGCCCGCGATGTCCGCCCCGGTGCCGCCACTCGACCAGCGATCGACTGGACCGTGGCCGCCGGCCTGCTGCGGACGGGCTCGGACGCCCGGTTCCGCCCCGGCAGGCCGATCTCCCGGGCCGAGGCGGTGACGATGCTGTGGCGCCTGGCGGGCCGACCCGACGCGCCCGGTCCGAGCCCCTTCACGGACGTGCCCGAAGGCGCCTGGTACGAGGACGCGGCCACGTGGGCCGCCGACCGCCGTCTGGTGGCGGTGTTCTCCGGCGGCCGATTCGCCCCCCGAGCCGCCGTCACCCGGGCGAGGTTCACCGTCATGGCGTGGACGCTGGTCGGCCGACCCCACGGCTTCGCGCGGTATCGGTACAAGGACGTCCCCCGCAACGCGGGCTACGGGACCGCGGTCGACTGGGCGCACGCTCGGGATCTGCTGCCCACGAAGCGCCCGCGCTGGTTCCGGCCCAACGCCCCGATGACCCGGGCACGGGCCGCGGACCTCGTCCACCGACTGGCGGGCGACCCCGAGTCCTGGGAGCGGTGGGACGGCCCCACCCTTCCCCTCTGGCGGTGGCGCTGAGCCCTCCGTCCGGCGCGACACTGAGCCGGTGCGGCGTCGACGCGAGCTCACCGAGGACAGGTCGGGGTTCGCCCACGATCGACCCGGCACCATGACGGACGATGCCGAGGAGGCGACCGCGGCGCACGACGAGCCACCCCACGGGCTGAAGGCGACCTACGCCCGTCGCCGCGCCCAGGTCGAGGACCTCCTCGAGCTGGCGGCCACGACGGCCTGGGCGCCGGTGGTCCTCGCCCGCGAGGCCTACCAGCGCGACCGGGACATCGGGGGCGCGGTGCTGGCCGGCGCCATCGCCTTCCGGGTGTTCGTGTGGCTCCTCGCCGCCACGGTCCTCGCCGTCGCCGGCCTCGGCTTCCTGTCCGCCGCCGGGCAAGACCCGGCCGAGGCCTCCTCGGACCTCGGCATCACCGCCTTCGCCGCCAGCTCGGTCGCCCAGGCCGCGGACGACGTGCAGCGCAGCCGGTGGGTCCTGCTCGCGCTCGGGCTGTGGGCGCTGTACTCGGCGAGCAAGCACGCGCTCCGGTCCGTGTGGGTGACCTCGGCGCTCGTGTGGCGCGTCCCGATGACCAAGCCGCCCACGATCGCCGGCGTGCTGGGGTACAACGCCGCGTTCCTGACCATGATCGCGACCACTGCCGCGGCGAGCCGGCTCCGCGACCTCACGCCGGGGCCGGGCCTCGGCGTCACGCTCGCGGTCGTCCTCGTGTTCGGCCTGATCATGTGGGTCGGGCTGCACCGGCTCCCGCGGCCGTCGCTGCCCTTCACCGCGGTGCTCCCCGGCGCCGCGCTCCTGGCCGTCGGCCTGCAGCTCATGCACCTGGTCTCGATCTTCTACCTCCCGCACCTGTTCGAGAGCAGCTCCGAGACCTACGGCTCGCTGGGCGCCGCGGTGGCGATGCTCCTGTGGCTGTACGTGTTCGGCCGGCTGGTCGTGTTCGCCGGCGTGCTCAACGCCACGCTCTGGGAGCGCTACCACGAGGGCGGCGACGCCCCCGACCTCGTCGGCGCCGGCGACGACCCCGTGATGGCGGCGGGGCTCGCACTCGCGCGCGATCTGCGCGCCCGCGCCGGGCGCGCCCGGTCCCGCCGACGCCGGGACCGCCGGGAGTCGCCCGAACGCGCCTAGGCCTCGTGCGGCTCGATCAGCAGCCGCGCGGCGAGCTCGAGCTCGTCGCCGACCTTGCCGATCCCCGACCAGCCGTTGACCCAGCCGACGAGCGCGGCGTACCAGATCCACCCCAGGGCCCGGACGATGCCGGCCCGGGTGTCGAGGTCGAAGTCGTCGGAGAAGGCCCGGTCCTGGATGCGGGCCATGGTCGAGCCCACCACCCGCTGGCAGTCGATGACCTTGGGGTCGGACGCAGCGAGCGCCGTGATGACCGCCTCGCTCAGCCGGGGCTGGCGCTCCATCGTGCGGGTGGCCCGACGCAGGATGTCGACCATGCGATCGGCCGTGGTGGCCCCGGTGGGCGGTCGCCGGGCGATCTGGCCCTCGAGGTCCTCGACCCACTCGACCAGCGCCTCCGCCAGCACGTGGTCCTTCGACGAGTAGTACCGGTAGATGGTGCCGAGCGCGACGTCGCTCCGCGCCGAGAGATCCCGCATCTGGACGGCGTCGTACCCGCCTGCGGCGCCGAGCGCGATGGCGGCGGCGATGACCCGGCGCCGCCGCTCGGCCTGGCTCCTGCTGAGCGCGCTGCCGGGCTCGACCGTGGTCACCCGAGCGAGGCTAGGCCGCAGGGTGCGCGCTAGGCAGGTTGCCAGCGCGACGGGTGGTTGGCGAGCGAGCCGGCGGCCCTCGCCGCACGGTCCGCCCGACGGGAGGCGAGGTCGATGACGTCGGCGGCGTGACCGTCGGCGTCGAGCAGGACCACGCCCCGGGAGGGACGGAAGTCGCCGGGCTCGCTGCGGGTCACCCGTCGCAGGGCCGCCCGTCGCACCGAGTAGGGGCTGACCCACTCCGGGCCGTGCAGGAAGCGGCTGCGGTGCGGCTTCGCACTCCCCTCCGAACGCACTGCCAGCATGGCCCGACCTCCTTCCCGGAGTCCCCTGTCTGCCCTTCCATCGGTGAGCGCAGACGGATCCTGAGGCATCGTCACACGCCTGCAACACCGGGAGCATCCCGCATCCGGGGGCGCCGTGACCCCTCGTCGAGGGGGGCGCCCCGGGGCGGCGGGGGGGCGCTGTCGCGCTAGCTGCGGTGCGCCGGCTCGCGGGCGGCGGACTCACCGTCGGACGGCGGCTCCACGAGCGCCTCGCCGGCGCCGCCGTCGGCGACGATCGTGCCCTCGGCCACGGCGCCCTCGCCCTGGCCCTCGAGCCCGCGCAGCCAGTCGCGGTGCACGCCGTCGAGGAAGCGCTCGACTCCCTCGATCACCGGTGCCGTCCGCGGCGACACGAAGATGTCGAAGGCGTGCTGGGCCCCGCGCAGCTCGGCGTACACCACCGGCTGGGTCGACACCGCCCGGAGGCGCTCCACGAAGAGCCGGGCGTCGGCCAGCGGCGCCAGGGTGTCGCGATCACCGTGGATGACGAAGAACGGCGGCGCGTCGGCGCGGACCCGGTCGATGGGCGACGCCTTGGCGAACTTCTCGGGCTCGTCCGCGAGGTACGCCTTCATGACGTAGGGCTGGATCAGCATCTCGAGGAAGCCCTTGGTCTGCGACGCCAGCCGGTCGGTGAAGTCGTAGACGCCGTAGAACGGAACGGCGGCCTGCACGGACGTGTCGGCGCCCTCGAACCCGGGCTGGTACTCGGGGTCGTTCGCCGTGAGGCCCATGAGCGCGGTGAGGTGGCCGCCCGCCGACCCCCCGGTGACGGCGATGAAGTCGGGATCGATGCCGTACTCGTCGGCGTGCTCGCGGATCCACACCAGCGCCCGCTTGAGGTCGATCAGGTGCTCGGGGAAGGTGGCCGCCGGCGAGAGCCGGTAGTTGACGTTGAAGCCCACCCAGCCGTTCGCCGCCAGGTGCCCGAGCAGCGGGATCCCCTGCTCGCGCTTGTCACCGACCACCCACGCGCCTCCGTGGATCTGCATGATCGCCGGCCGCATCCGGGGCGTGGCGGCGTCGTCGTCGCGGGGCAGGTAGACGTCGAGCTTCAGGGTGCGACCGCCGGCCCGCGAGTAGGTGACGTTGCGGATCCTGCGGGCCTCGGGGCGCCGGAACAGGAAGGGCACGAAGACGTGCCGCTTCGGCACCCGCGGCGCCGCTCCGGTGTCCTCGATCAGATCCTCCATCGCCTCGCGCATCGTGACCGCGGCCCGGCGCCCGCGGATCAACAGGATCCACAGGCCCACCCAGGACAGGGCGGTGAGGGCGAGGCCGACCCAGCCCGGCCACGCGTCGAGCGCGCCGAGGCGGACGAACACGACCGTGGCGACGGCCTGCCAGACCAGGTGGTGGCCGGCCAGCTCGATGGTCATCCACGACGCGAAGAACGACGGGACCAGGAACACCCGGTTGTTGGTGGGGAGGAAGGCGTTGACCGTGAAGGCGAACCCCACGGCGCTCACGAGCAGAAAGAGCCACGACACGCCTCTATTGTGCCAGCGTGCAACGACTGTCCGGGCTCGACGCCACCTTCCTGTACCTCGAGACCCCCACGTTGCACATGCACGTGGCCATGACGGCGGTGTTCGACCCGTCGACCATGCCGGGGGGCTACTCGTTCGAGCGCGTCAAGGAGTTCATCGGGAACCGGGTGCACCTGATCCCGCCGTTCCACCAGCGCCTGGTCGAGGTGCCCTTCCGGCTGAACCACCCGCTCTGGGTCAAGGACCCCGAGTTCGACCTCGACTACCACGTGCGCCGCATCGGTGCCCCCTCCCCCGGCGGGCCCGCCGAGCTCGGCCGGGTGGCGGGCCAGATCGCCAGCACGCCGCTCGACCGCTCCCGGCCCCTGTGGGAGGCGTGGGTGGTCGAGGGCCTCGAGGGGGGCAACGTGGCCCTCGTCGCCAAGGTGCACCACTGCGGGGTCGACGGCAGCGCCGGGGCCCAGTTCATGGTCCACCTGTTCGACCTCGAGGCCGATGCCGTCGGCCCGGACGCCCCCACCCCGATCGACACCGAGGAGGTGCCGTCGGACCGCGACCTCATGCTCCACGCGGCCGCGTCGCGGATGCGCCAGCGCTTCAACATCCTGCCGCTCGTCGGCAAGACCGTGTCCTCGGCGGCGTCGCTGGTCGCCTCCCGCAACAGCAAGGACCGACCGTCGGGGGCGCTGCCGCTCACCGCGCCCGCCACGCCCTTCAACGCCTCGATCTCCTCGAAGCGCAACGTGGCCTTCAGCCGGGTCGCGCTCGCCGACATCAAGGCCATCAAGAACGCCGCGGACGCCACGGTGAACGACGTGGTGCTGGCGATCTGCTCGGGCACCCTCCGGCGCTACCTCGAGGCCAAGGACGAGCTCCCGGCCCTGCCGCTGCTGGCGGTGTGCCCGGTGGCGGTCGGCCCGGACGAGCGCTCCGGCCCCAGCGCCAACTCCGTCTCGGCGATGTTCACCTCGCTGGCGTCGGACATCTCCGACCCCGCCCTCCGCCTGGCCGTGATCTCCGAGAACACCAAGGGCGCCAAGGAGGACCACCACGCCATCGGCGCCGACATGCTCCAGGGCTGGACCGAGTTCGCGGCGCCCAACACGTTCGCCCTCGCCGCCCGCCTGTACTCGTCGATGCACCTCGCCGACCGCCACCGACCCATCCACAACCTGGTCATCTCGAACGTCCCGGGCCCGCCCTTCCCGCTCTACTTCGCGGGTGCCGAGCTCCAGGCCGCGTACCCGATGGGCCCGGTCATGGAGGGCGCCGGGCTCAACGTCACGGTGATGAGCTACCGCGACTCGGTCGACTTCGGGTTCATGGTCTGCGACGAGCTCGTGCCCGACGTCTGGGACCTCGCCGCCTGCGTCGAGCCGGCCTTCGCCGAGCTGTTCGAGGCCGTCGTCGGTCGCTGACCCGACCGGTCAGCCGAGCGCTGCCTCCTCGGCCCGCTTCAGCAGGCCGCGGGCGATCACGATCCGCTGGATCTCGTTGGTGCCCTCACCGATGATCATGAGGGGCGCGTCCCGGTAGTAGCGCTCGACGGGGAACTCGGTGGTGAAGCCGTAGCCGCCGTGCACCCGCATCGCCTCGGTCGCGATCTCGAAGGCCGACTCGGACGCGAAGAGCTTGGCCATGCCCGCCTCGACGTCGGCCCGCTCGCCCCGGTCGAACTTCTCGGCCGCGCTCCTCACGAGCAGGCGCGAGGCCTCGAGCTTGGTGGCCATGTCGGCCAGCTTGAACTGGATGGCCTGGTGCTTGGCGATGGGGACGCCGAAGGTCTCGCGCTCCTGCGCGTACGCGAAGGCGGCGTCGAAGGCCGCCCGGCCCACCCCGACGGCGCGCGCGGCGATGTTGATGCGGCCGAGCTCGAGCGAGCTGAGGATGAAGTGCAGGCCCCGGCCGAGCCCGTCGGGCCCGCCGAGGACGTTCGCGGCGGGCACGCGGTGGTCGGTGTAGGTCATCTCGACGGTCTCGATGCCGCGGTAGCCCAGCTTGTCGATGTGGCGGCTGACCCCGATGCCCTCGTAGCGGGCCCCGGGCTCCTTCTCCACGATGAAGCAGGTGATGCCCTCGGGGGTGCGGGCCGCCAACGCCACGATCCCGGCCCGCTCACCGTTGGTGACCCACATCTTGGTGCCGTTGACCACGTACTCGTCGCCGTCGGGCACGGCCTTGGCCCGCATCGCCTGCGTGTCGCTGCCGGCGTCGGGCTCGCTCAGCGAGAACGCGGCGCGCACCTCGCCCGACGCCAACCGCGGCAACCACCGCGACCGCTGCTCGTCGGTGCCGAAGCGCTTGATGAGGTTCGACGCGATCATGTGGGTGTTGAGGACGCCCGACAGCGTCATCCACCCGTACGAGAGCTCCTCGACGATGCGGGCGTAGGTCATGACGTCGAGGTCCAGGCCGCCGTGCTCCTCGGGGATCGTCGCGCCGAACAGCCCGAAGGCCCGCATCTGCGCCACCATGTCCGCCGGGTACTCGTCGGCGTGCTCGAGCCGGGACGCCTCGGGCACGACGTCTTTGCGCACCCAGGCCCGGATCGTGCCGACCAGCTCGTCCGCCAGGGACTCATCGGTTGCCATGGCGGGATGCTAGGTCCGTGAACGATCGGTGAACGCCCCGGGCACCGCTCCGCTACTGTGCGCCGTCGCACCGGGGGACGAGCACGGAAGGCGTGGCGCATGCGGATGCAGCGGTTCTGGTCGAAGCTGGCAGTGGAGCTGGGTCGGCGCGCCGGCCTCGTCTCGCTCATCGGGCTGATCGTCACGCTGGTGCTGGGCTACGGCATCACCCAGCTCAAGGTCGAGACCAGCCAGGACAGCTACCTCAACCAGACCGACCAGGTGTACCTCGACAGCGTCGCCTACCAGGACCTGTTCGGGGGCCAGGCGATGCTCACCCTGGTCACCATGGACGAGGGCCACACGATCGACGAGCTGTTCGCCGAGGAGAACCGCTCGCAGTTCGACGCCGCCGCCGAGGCGCTGCGCGCCGACGACTCGATCGAGAGCGTCATCACCCCGGTCGACGTCATGGACTTCAACACCGCGCTGGTCGACAGCGAGACCGGCGACCCGACCCAGAGCATCGCCGGCGGGGCGCTGCTGCGGGCCACGACCGCCGACCCGAGCGAGGAGGGCCGGGCCGCCCGCCAGGCCGACGCGGTTGTCACCCTCGAGCGGCTCAACGCGATCCCGGCCGACGAGCGCAACCTCGACAACCCCGACTGGGTCGACTTCCTCCTGCGCGACAACGAGGGGGGCATCCGCCTCGCCCTCCAGTCGTTCTTCCCCGACGAGACCCACGCCCAGGTCATCACCCGCCTGCCGGGCAACGCCTCGATCGACGAGGAGGGGGTCGGCGCCGACGTCACCAAGGAGGTCATGAGCGGCCTCGAGTTCGAGAACGCGTCGGTCGTGACCACCGGCGCGCCCGTGCTGCTCCAGGACATCAACGACTACCTGACCGGCGGCATCCTCACCCTGGGCGCCATCGCGGCGGCGATCATGATGGTGATCCTGCTCCTGTTCTTCAACGTGCGTTGGCGCCTGCTGCCGCTCGGCATCATCGCCGTCGGCCTCGTGTGGGCCTTCGGCACCGCGGGCTACCTCGGCATCCCGCTGACCATCGTCACCATCGCCGGGCTCCCGGTGATGATGGGCATCGGCATCGACTACGCGATCCAGATGCACGCCCGGGTGGAGGAGGAGGTGGTGATCGACCACCAGCGCCACCCGATCCAGGAGACGGCCCGCAAGCTCGGCCCCGCCCTGCTGGTGGTGACCTTCGACGCGGTGTTCGCGTTCCTCGCCCTGCGCTTCGCCAAGGTCCCGATGATCCGGGACTTCGGCCTGCTGCTCGCCATCGGCATCGCCATCATCTGCGTCGGCAGCATCATCATGTCGCTCGCCGCGCTGGGCATCCGCGAGTTCAAGTCCCCCACGAAGGGCACCGACTTTCGCGAGGGTCGGATCGCCCACCTGGTCGTCTGGATGGGCTCGATCCCGGCGTGGAGCGCCATCCCGTTCGCCGTCATCAGCATCGCGGTCTTCTTCGGCGGGCTCGCGGTCGAGGACGACCTCACGCTCCAGGCCGACCCGATCAAGTGGGTGAACCAGGACTCGCAGGTCATCCGCGACATCAACACGATCGACGAGGAGACCGGCTCGTCGAGCGAGCTGGGGATCTACGTGCAGAGCGACGACGTCTTCAGCGACGAGAACGTCGAGTTCATGCACGAGTTCACCCAGCAGCAGCTCGAGGAGTACCCGCAGGACCTGCTCACGTCGTCGAGCATCGTGGCCACGGTGAGCGACCTGCTGGTGGTGCCGGGCGCCTCGTCGGTGCCGCCCACCGGCGAGGAGGTCCAGGCCGCCTACGAGGTCGCGCCCCCCGACATCCAGCAGGCCCTGGTCTCGCCCGACGGCGGCGCCCTCAACCTGATCTTCCGCACCGGCCCCAGCTCGCTCGAGGACCGAGCGGTCGTCGTCAACGAGATCCGCGACCAGGTCGACCCGCCCGAGGGCGTCACCGCGACCCCGTCGGGCCTCGCCGTGGTCGGCGTCGGCCTGCTCGAGAACCTCGAGGCGAACCGGGTCGAGCTGACCTACCTCGCCCTGGCGTTCGTGTTCCTCTTCCTCGCGGTGCGGCTGCGCAGCATCGTCCGCTCACTGCTGTCGCTCGTCCCCGTGCTGGTCGCGGTCGGCGCGTCGTCGCTGGTGGCCTGGACCTTCTCGCTCCGCCTCAGCCCGATGACCGCCCTCGGCGGGCCGCTCGTCATCGCGGCCTGCACCGAGTTCACGTCGCTGATCCTGCTGCGCTTCGTCGAGGAGCGCGAGCGCGGGCTCGACCCCGACGAGTCCTCGCGGGTGGCCGCGGCGAGGACCGGCCGCGCCTTCATCGTGTCGGCCATGACCACCGCGGCGGGCCTCGCGGTGATCGCCACCTCGTCGCTCCCGCTCCTGCGCGACTTCGGCATCGTCGTGGCCATGAACGTCGTGGTGGCGCTCCTCAGCGCGCTGATCGTGCTGCCGCCGATGCTCGTCTGGGCCGACAGCCGCAAGCGCCCGTGGGTGTCGAAGGGCCTGGTCCACCCCGAGCGCATCGGCGCCGACTACATCCCGACGCCGCCCCGGCCGGGCGACCCGGAGGGCACGCCCGCCCGGGTCTGACCCCGGCGCGGGCGTCCTGCCCGCGTCCCACGGCCACCCGGCCGTCGCCCCCGGCGGGGGCGGCGGCTACGGCGTGACCACGACCGACGTGGTCGTGGTCGACGAGGTGGTGGTGGTCGGCGCCTGGGTGGTGGTGGTCGGCGCCTGCGTGGTGGTGGTCGGCGCCTGCGTGGTGGTGGTCGGCGCCGCGGTGGTGCTGGTCGAGGACGTGGTCGAGCTCGACGTGGTCGACGAGGTCGACGACGACGTGGTCGTGCTGGGGCTGTCGTCGTCGCCCCCGCCCGCGGCCACGACCGCCACCGCGATCGCGATCAGGAACACCAGGACCAACACGATGGCGACGATGACCGAGGTGCGCTGGTACCAGGGCGGCTCCTCCTCGCCGGCGCCGCCGTACGGGCCGCCCGGCCCGCCCGGGCCGCCGGGCGCGCCGCCGTCGGGCGGCAGCGGGGGCTGGGCCGGCACGTCGTAGTGCACCGCGTCGGTGCCCGCCGGCGGGGTGGCCGCCCCGCCCACCTGGGTCGGGTCGGCGCCCGGCGTGGCCCCCGTGGGCGCGCCCCCCGGCTGGGTCGGAGGCCCCGAGGGGTCGCCGAAGACGGAATCGCCCGGCTGGGTGGGGTCGCTCATGACACGGCTCCTGTCCTCGTCGGTGCCGGCCGGCCCCACGAGGGCCGCCGCGTCGCCCGACGGTAGTCGGGCCGGCGAGGGGCAGGGTCGACCCGACGTGACCGGTCGGTGACTAGCGTCGGGGTGTCGAACCGAGGAGGGGGACCCATGGGTGATGCACGAGCGCTCGGCGCCGAGGCGCTGGGCACGTTCTGGTTGGTGCTGGGCGGCTGCGGCAGCGCGGTGCTGGCCGCGCAGTTCGGCGACGGGCTGGGCATCGGCCTGCTCGGGGTGTCCCTGGCCTTCGGCCTCACCGTCGTCACCGGGGCCTACGCCCTCGGCCACCTGTCCGGCGGTCACTTCAACCCGGCGGTCACCATCGGCCTCTGGGCCGCCAACCGCTTCGAGAGCCGCAAGGTCGCCCCGTACGTCGTGGTCCAGGTGCTCGGCGCCGTCGCCGCGGCCGCGGTCCTCTGGCTCATCGTCAGCGGGCGCCCCGGCTTCGAGGCCGAGGGCAACTTCCTCGCCGCCAACGGCTTCGGCGTCCGGGGTGACGGCTTCGGCTCGCCCGGGGGGTTCTCGCTGCTCGCCGGCCTGGTGGTCGAGGTGGTCTTCACCGCGGTGTTCCTCTGGGTCATCCTCGGCGTCACCGACCGCAGGGCCCCCGCGGGGTTCGCCCCGCTCGGCATCGGCCTGTGCCTCGCGCTGATCCACCTGGTCACCATCCCGGTCACCAACACGTCGGTGAACCCGGCCCGCTCCACGGGCCCGGCGATCTTCACCGGTGGGCCCGCGCTCACCCAGCTGTGGCTGTTCTGGCTGGCCCCGATCGCGGGCGCCGTCCTCGGCGCCGTGGTCCATCGCGCCCTGTCGGGCCGCGAGCTCCCCGGCGAGGCCGAGATCAGCTGAGGTCAATCAGGCCCGCGCGGTGTTGACCCCGTCGGCCGACACCAGGTCGACGCCGGCCCCGACCCACTCGGTGGCCTCCATCTCCGCCAGCAGGGCCGCGTCGTCCACCCGGGCGTAGCAGCGGTCCCCCTCCGGCAGGTCGACCAGGGCGAGGCCCCACTCGGCCGCGCCGTCCCGGCCGTGGGCCACGGTGTAGGCCGCCACCGTGCCCGCACCCTCGGCCTCGTCGCGGATGGCCCGCACCGGCGTCGCCTCGACGCGGGCCCGCACGCCGGGCACGTCGGGCCACTCGAGCGGGGCGGGCGTGGTCGAGTACACCCCGAAGGCGTGCTTGGTCATGTGCATGCCGACCCCGGAGACGAGGCCGTACGACCCGGCGTCCCGGCGCAGGACCTCGACCATGGCGGCCAGCGAGTGGGTGACGTAGTTGCTGCCGGGCCCGCCCGCGAAGGGCAGCCCGCCCGTCACGGTGGGCACGCGGTCGTCGCCGAGGGTGATCCCGAGGGCGTCGGCGGCGAAGTGCAGCGAGCTGGCGAAGCACGAGTAGAGGTCGAGGTGGGCGACGTCGTCGATGCCGACGCCGGCGGTGCGCAGGGCCTCGGCGCCGGCGCCGGCCATGGCCGCCGACCGCCAGAGGTCCTCGCGCTCGGCGAGGTAGAGCGGGTCCGCGGCGTCGCACCAACCCCGCAGGTAGACGCGGCGCTCGGGCGACACACCGAGCTCGTCCGCCTTGGCGTGGCTGGCGACGATCACCGCCGCACCCTGGTCGACGTCCATCACCGCGACCTCGTGCTTGGTGTACGGGTAGCCCACCAGGCGGTTGTCGGCGGTCGGGGTGGCCAGGTCGTCCGCGCGGCGGGCGACGGGGAACCACGCGTAGGGGTTGGACGCCGCCACCTCGCTCAGGGGCGCCATGAGCGCGCCGATGGCGGCCGCGTAGTCGTCGGGGGCCGCCCCGAGGTGGGCCCGCCGGGCGACGTCCCACACGGGGAACGTCAGCCACGCCTGGAACACCTGGTGGGCGACCTCGGCGGGGTGGAACGGGTCCTCGAACGGGAACGGGTTGCGGTCGACCGCCGGGTGGCTCCAGTCGGGCCGGCGCCCGTCCTTCTTCAGGCGGCGCTTGGTGGCCAGCGCCTCGGCACCGACGACCACGCCGACGTCGACGTCCCCCGACGCGATGAGGTCGGCCAGGTGCTGGACGAGGAGCTGGGGCGTCGTGCCCCCCATGCCCGAGTAGTGGCCGTGGCGGCACTCGACGCCGAGGCGCTCGGCGAGCCGGGCCGCCGGGTCGTCGTACTGCCAGCTCTGGCAGTGCACCACGTCGAAGCGGTCGATGGCCTCCAGCACGCGGCGCCCGCCGGTGTCGGCCGCGGCCTGGCGCACCACCTGCTCCCAGACGGCGAGGGGCTCGGGCGAGTCACCGTCCTCGGCGCGCACGACCGACTGGGCGACGCCGATGATGCAGAGCGAACGGGGGTCGGGGACGGTCACCGTCGGCGCCCTCGCCCGCTCAGCGGCCGGTCCAGCGCGGCGGACGCTTCTCGGCGAAGGCCCTCGGGCCCTCCTTCGCGTCGTCGGAGGAGAAGACCTTCCCGCTGAGCTCCTCCTCCACCGCGTAGGCGGCCTCGAGGTCGAGGGCGAGGCCCCGCAGCACGCTCTCCTTCGTGGCCTGCACGGCCAGGGGGGCGTTGGCGGTGATGCGGTGGGCCCACTCCCGCGCCCGGTCGAGCAGCTCGCCGGGCTCGACGATCTCGTTGATGAGCCCGACCTCGAGGGCCCGCTGGGCGGGGAAGGCCTCGGCGGTGAGCAGGAACTCCATCGCCGCGGGGAAGGCGAGCTGGCGGGGCAGGCGCACCGTCGTGCCACCGCCGGCGAAGAGGCCGCGCTTGGGCTCCATCACCCCGAAGGTGGCGTCGGGCGTGGCGATGCGCAGGTCGACGCCACCGAGCATCTCCATGCCCCCCGCCACGCACGGCCCGCCCACCGCGGCGATGATCGGCTTGTAGATCCGGGTGTTGCGCAACACGGCCCTGGTGCCGTCGCTCAGGCGGCACCCGTCGATCTCGGTGACCTCCCCGGTGGAGATCTTCGAGTGCAGCTCGGTGATCTGGGGGATGTAGGTCTTGAGGTCGGCGCCGGCCATGAACGCGCCGTCCACCCCGGTGACGATGGCCACCCAGGCGTCGTCCTCGTCCCGGAACCGGCGCCACGCCGCCGCCAGGTCGCGGAAGTGGTACATGTCCAGCGCGTTGCGGGTCTCGGGACGGTCGATCGTGACGAGCGCCACGTGGTCGTCGCCCAGTTCGTAGTGGATCGGCATCGATCGACACGGTAGCCACGGGGCCCCGGCCGGTCGGGGTGAGCGGCGCCCTAGGGTCAGGGGATCGACGTCGCCGGCCCCGCCCCGATCCCCCGCCACGCCTGGTTCGTGCTGGCCGTGGCCAGCGTGGCCGGCTTCGCCGGCGCGCTCGACCTCTCGATGCTCTTCGTGGCCTACCCGGCCATCGCGGACGCCTTCCCGGACACGTCGCCGGCGTTGCTGTCGTGGGTCGTCACCGTCTACAGCATCGTGCTGGCGGCCCTGCTCATCCCCAGCGGGCGCCTCGCCGACCGCCTCGGCCGCCGGCGGGTGTTCCTCACCGGCATCGCCGTGTTCGGCGTCGGCGCCCTCGCCTCGGGACTGGCCCCCGGCCCGCTGTGGCTCATCGCGGCGCGGGCCGGGCAGGCCGTCGGCGGCGCGCTGATCCTCCCCGCCTCCATGGGGATCCTGCTCACCGAGTTCCCGGACTCCCGTCGGGGCACCGCCATCGGCGCGTGGGGAGGGGTGGGCGGCCTCGCCACGGTCGCGGGGCCGGCCATCGGCTCGGCCCTGCTCGCCGCCGGCGGCTGGCGCTGGGTCCTGCTCGTCAACGTGCCACTCGCGCTGGTGGCTTTCGTGGGCGGCTCCCGGGCGTTCCGGGAATCCACCGACCCGGGGGCCCGGCTCACCGACGTCGCGGGATCGGCGATGCTCGCGGTCGCGGTCGCCGGCCTCGCCCTCGGCATCACCCAGGGCCCCGAGCGGGGTTGGGCCGACCCGGTGGTCCTCGGGTCGGGAGCAGTGGCCGTGGGCGCCGCCCTCGCCCTGGTGCGCCGGTCCCGCCGCCAGCCCGATCCCGTCCTCGACCTGGAGCTCCTCGGTGACCCGCTGTTCCGGGCCGCCAACCTCGTGGCCTTCACCTTCTCGGCGGCGTTCTTCGCCATGTTCTTCGGGGTCGTCCTCTTCGTCACGGAGGTGTGGCACGAGCCGCACTCCCGCGCCGGGCTCTACGTCATCCCCGCCCAGGTCACGGCCGCCACCACCTCGTTCCTGAGCGGCAAGCTCGCGGACCGCCGGGGACACCGGCGGGTCATGGTGCCGGGGGCGCTCGCGTTCGCGGCCGGCAGCCTCGTACTGCTCGTCGCGGTCGAGGGCACCGACACCCTCGGCGTGTGGATCGTGGCCCTCGTCCTGATGGGAGCCGGCATCGGGACCGTCTTCCCCTCGTTCCAGAGCGGCGCCGTGCACGCGGTGGCCAGCACCAAGTTCGGCATCGCCGCCGCGACGACCCAGACCAACAGCCGGGTCGCGGGCACGCTCGGGGTCGCCGCCGCGGTGGCGCTCGTCGGTTCGGCCACGACCGACGAGGCCGGGAGCTTCGACGCCCTCTGGGTCCTGCTCGCGGGCCTCGCCGTGGTCTCCGCGGCCGCCTCGTGGCGGGTGGACACGAGGGCACGGCACCCCGACGTCGCCCCCGCCATCCCCTAACCTCCGGCCCATGGGGGAGCTCTGGCACGAGACGGACCTCTACCTGGCCGGCGCGCGCGTCGCCGCCGAGGGGGGCGCCACGTACGACAACGTCGACCCGGCCACCGAGGAGGTCCTCGGCGTGGCCGCCGACGCCTCCGACGGCGACGTCGACCGTGCCATCGCGGCCGCCCGGCGGGCCTTCGACGACGGCGGCTGGTCCACCGACACCGCCTTGCGGGTGCGCTGCCTGCGCCAACTGCACCAGGCGATGGTCGACCACCGCGAGGAGCTGCGGGCCATGACCGTGGCCGAGGTCGGCACCCCGGTCGCACTCACCCACGGGCCGCAGCTCGACGCTCCGATCGACTTCCTGGCGTACTACGCCGACCTAGCCGAGTCCTACGAGTGGAGCGAGGACCTCGGCGACGCCACCCCGATGGGGATCCCCTCCCACCGCTGGATCGAGAAGGAGCCGGTCGGCGTCGTGGGGGCGATCACCGCGTGGAACTTCCCCCACCAGCTCAACCTGGCCAAGGTCGGCCCCGCGCTCGCCGCGGGCAACACCGTCGTCCTCAAGGCGGCCCCCGCCACCCCGTGGTCCGCCCTGGCCCTGGGCCGGCTCGCCGAGGAGTACACGGACCTGCCCCCGGGCGTGCTCAACATCATCACCGCCGAGCGCAACGACATCGGCGAGCTCATCACCACGGACCCCCGCGTGGACCTGGTCACGTTCACCGGGTCGACCGCGGTGGGGCGTCGCATCATGGCCGCCGCGGCCGACACCGTGAAGAAGGTGTTCCTCGAGCTCGGGGGCAAGTCGGCCTTCGTCGCCCTCGAGGACTGCGACCTGGGCGCCGCCTCGGGCGCCGCCGCGTTCGGGGTGTGCACCCACGCCGGGCAGGGCTGCGCCATCCCCACCCGCCTCCTGCTCCCCCGCTCGCGCTACGACGAGGGGATCGAGATCGCCAAGGGCGTCCTCGAGTCGATGCCGTACGGCGACCCGACCGACCCCGCCAACTTCATGGGGCCCCTCGTCAGCGAGCGCCAGCGCGAGCGCGTGCACGGCCTCGTGCGGGGCGCGGTCGACGAGGGCGCCACGCTCGTCACCGGCGGTCGACGGCCGGACCACCTCGGGCGCGGCTTCTTCTACGAGCCCACCCTGCTCGCCGACGTCGACCCGGACGCCACCATCGCCCAGGAGGAGGTGTTCGGGCCCGTCCTGGCGGTGATCCCGTTCGACGGCACCGACGACGACGCCGTGCGCATCGCCAACAACTCGATCTACGGGCTCTCGGGGGCGGTGATGTCGGGCGACCCGGCGCGGGCCCGGGCCGTGGCCCGCCGCATCCGCACCGGCACGCTCATGATCAACGGCGGCATCTACTACGGCCCGGACGTGCCCTTCGGGGGCTTCCGGCAGTCCGGCGTCGGGCGTGAGATGGGCGTCGCCGGCTTCGAGGAGTACCTCGAGGTGAAGGCCTTCGCCGAGCCTGCCTGAGGACGTGACCGACGTCCCGTTCCCCGACCTGGGCGTGACCCGCGCCCGCCGCACGCCGGTGGGCCTCTACCTGCCCCAGCTCCGGATGGACTTCGCCACGATCGAGGAGCGGGTGCTCATGGCCGAGAGCCTCGGGTTCCACTCGGTCTGGTTCATGGACCACCTCGCCGCGCCGGCGCTCCCCGAGGCCGACACCCTCGAGGGCTGGACCGTCGCCGCGGCACTCGCCCGGCGCACGTCGCACATCCGCCTGGGCCACCTCACCCTGTGCACGTCGTTCCGCCACCCCGCCCTCCTGGCCAAGATGGCCGCCACCCTCGACGTCATCAGCGAGGGCCGGCTCGACCTGGGCCTCGGCTGGGGATCGGTCGAGGACGAGCTGCGCACGTTCGGGTTCCCCGACGAGCCGCCCAAGGTACGAGCCACCCGCCTCGTCGAGTCGCTCGAGGTGCTCGACCGCATGTTCACCGGCGAGCCCTTCTCGTTCAAGGGCCGCTTCCACCAGCTGCGCGATGCGGTCGGGCGACCCGTGCCCGTGCAGCAGCCGCGCATCCCGATCCACATCGGGGGCGGGGGGCGGCGCTTCACCCTCCCCATCGCGGCCCACTACGCCGAGTGGTGGAACTGCCCCTCGTACGCCGTCGACCGCCTCGAGGAGCTGCTCCCGCTCGCCCAGCCCGCCCGCGTCTCGGTGCAGCACGTCGTGGCCCTGGCCTCCAGCCGCGCCAACCGGGACGAGGTGGCGGCCGAGGCCGAGCGCCGCTTCGGCGCGTGGGGTGGCCTGGTGACGGGCACCCCCTCGGAGGTCGCCGACGCGCTCAACCGAGAGGTGGCGATGGGGGTCGACCTCTTCGTCTGCCAGTTCTCGGACTTCGCCGGCCCGAAGACGCTCCGGCTGTTCGCCCGCGAGGTGCTCCCCGCCCTGCGCGCCCCCCTCCGCCCCGAGCCCTGAGCGCCGCCCGGGGCCGGTCGGGTCAGCGGCGGCGGCGGTACAGGACGTGGGGCAGGCCCCGCTTGACGACGTCGCGCTCGTAGGCGAGCCCGGCGGCGGCCATGACCGCGCGGCTCGCCGCGTTGGTGGGCAGGGTGAGGGCCACGACGCCGGCCAGGCCGAGTGGGCCGAGCGCGCGCCCGACGCTGAACCGGGCGATCTCGGTGGCGTGGCCCCGGCCCCAGAAGCGCGGCAGCACGGCGTAGGCCAGCTCGACCTCCTCGCCGACGTCGTCGATCTCGACGAGGCGCAGACCACCCCGCGCGACGAAGCGGCCGGTCGCGGCCTCCCGCCAGGCCCAGCAGCCGAAGCCGTGCCGTTCCCAGTGCTCGACGTCGGCGGCCACGATGGCCTCGACCTCCGCGTCGGTCCTCGTCCCCGCCATCGTGGCACCCACCTGCTCGTCCTGGAAGAGGCGACGGAACGCGGCGCGGTCGTCGGCCGCGACCGGCCGACCGACGAGCCGGTCGGTGCGGGCCGCGCCGCCCGCGCTCACGGCGCGTCGGCGGCCGGAGGGGTCGAGGCCTGGCTCATCGTGGAGATGGCCTCGGAGCGATGGCGGGCATAGGCCGTGTGGGCGGCCGTGGCCGCGTCCTTGTCGCCCCCCGTGATCGCCCGTCGCGCCGCCCGGGCGGTGTCGCGCATGGCGTGGAGCAGCGCGGTGACCTCCGGGTTGGGGCAGGTGTCGGCGGCAGCCGCCATGGCCGCGTCGACCTCGGCGTCGATCTCGGGGTCGGCACCGGGGACGAGCGCGGGCAGGGTCGACTCGTGGGCGTCGAGCCACCGGTCGACGTGGTGGCCCTGGCTCGCCTGCCAGCCGAGCAGGTCGGCCGGCACCGCGCCCCAGTCGTCGTCGGCGGTCCCGTCGCCGGCCGTCCCGTCCCCGGCCGTCTCGTCGGGGGGCGCCTGCTCGGACGCCGCCTCGCCGCCGGGTCGGGGACCGGTCGGGGTCTCGTCGCCACCGTCGTCGGCGGCGGCGCCGCGGCGCCGCGCCACCACCACAGCCACGGCGCTCACCACCACGCAGGCGGCGATGATCGCCAGGGGCGCGACGACCCCGCCGGTGTCGGCCGTGTCGAGCAGCGCAGCGGGGAGCATCGTCATCGGCCCTTCGTCAACAGCAGGCACCCCCCGAGGGGGCCCCCGCCGGCGGCGGCCACGGCCACCTCGGGGCCACCGCCGACCTGGCGGTCGCCGGCCTCGCCCCAGAGCTGGAGGCAGGCCTCGTGGAGGAAGCCGTAGCCGTGGAGCCGACCGGCCGAGAGCTGACCGCCGTGGGTGTTGAGCGGCAACGGCCCGTCGAGGGCGATGCGCTCGCCGCCCTCGACGAACGGGCCTCCCTCGCCCTTGCCGCAGAAGCCGAGGGCCTCGAGCCAGCACAGGGTGATGAAGCTGAACCCGTCGTAGCACTCCGCCACGTCGACGTCGGCCGGCGTGAGGTCGGTCCGGTCCCAGAGCATGGCGGCGGCGTCGCGCAGCGCCATCGTCGTGAGGTCGTCCCACTGGTCCCACGAGGGGCGCCCGTGGATGGCGGTGCCCACGGACTCGATCGTCACCGGTGGCCGCCGCAGGTCGGCCGCGGTGTCGGGGGCGGACACGATGACCGCGGTGCTGCCGTCGGCGGGCACGTCGCAGTCGTAGAGGCACAGCGGCGACGAGATCATGCGGACGCCGAGGTAGTCCTCGAGGGTCATGGGCTCGGTGTAGATGGCCTTCGGGTTGCGGGCCGCGTTGGCGCGGGCGTTGATCGCGACCCACGCGAGCTGCTCGCGCGTCGTGCCGAACTCGTGGAAGTGGCGCTGCGCCATCATCCCGATCCAGTTGGC
>JACJWK010000013.1 GCA_020637195.1 Microthrixaceae bacterium | reverse complement strand
GGCGCGTCCTCGCCCCGTCGTCGCCGTCGGCCGCTCCGACGCCCGCCCCCACCGTCGTCGCCCCGGCGACGAGCAGCGGCGGCAGCTAACGTCGCCACCGGCGGAGGAGGACGACGATGGACACGCACTTCTGGTGGTACCTCGCGCGATCGACCGGGATCGTCGCCTGGTTCCTGGCCATCGCCTCGGTGCTGTGGGGCCTGGCGCTGTCGACCCGGGCGCTCGGGCGCAAGCCCACCGCACCGTGGCTGCTCGACCTGCACCGGTGGCTCGGGGCGCTCACCGTCGTGTTCGTCGGCGTCCACCTCGTCGCGCTGGTGGGCGACAGCTTCTTGTACTTCGGCTGGGCCGAGCTGTTCGTCCCCATGGCCTCCGACGCCTACCGTCCCGGCGCCGTGACCTGGGGCATCGTGGCGTTCTGGTTCCTCGTGCTGGTCGAGGGCACGTCGCTGGCGATGAAGCGCATCCCCAAGAAGGTGTGGCACTCCATCCACCTCACCAGCTACGTCGTGGCGGTGACGGCCACGGCCCACCTGTTGACCGCCGGCACCGACTCGTCGACGCCGGCGTTGCGCTGGGCCGCCCTGGCCGGCGCGGTCGCCATCGTGTTCTTCACGATCTACCGGCTGCTCGCCCCCAAGGCGCCCGCCCGCTCGATCCCGAGCCGCGAGCAGCTCGCCGCCCGGCGGGCCGACGGGGGCGGGACCGCCGCCTGAGCGGTCGTGCTCTAGCCTCGTCCCCGATGGGGGACCAGGGCGACGACGCGTCGGGCGCGGCCGGCCGCGACCCGCGGCTCGACGACGGCCCGCTGCTCGACGTCGTCGGGCTCGGGGTCACCTTCGGCGGTGTCCACGCCCTCGACCGGGTGTCGCTCACGGTGGCGCCGGGCCGCATCGTCGGGCTGATCGGGCCGAACGGCGCGGGCAAGACCACCTTCATCGACGCGGTGTGCGGCTTCGTGCCCCACCGGGGCACGATCACCTTCGCCGGCCGTCGCATCGACCGGCTGCCCTCGCACCGTCGGGCCCGCGCCGGTCTGGCCCGCACCTGGCAGACCCTCGAGCTCTTCGACGACCTCACCGTCGCCGAGAACTGCCTCGTGGCCGTCGCGCCCGGCGGTTGGCGGGCGGTGCTGGGCGACCTGGTGCGCCCCGGGCGCCACCACGGCGACGCGGCCGTGGCCGAGGCGCTCGCCGCCGTCGGCCTGGGGGATCGCGCCGACGCTCGACCCGACGAGCTGTCGCTCGGCCAGCGCAAGCTGGTGGGCGTGGCGCGCGCCCTGGCCGCCCGGCCCGCGCTGGTGCTGCTCGACGAGCCCGCGGCGGGGCTCGACACCGACGAGAGCCGACGCTTCGGCGCCCACCTCGAGTCCCTGGCCGCGGCCGGCGTCGCGGTGCTGCTGGTCGACCACGACATGGGCCTGGTCCTCGGCAGCTGCGAGGAGGTCCACGTCCTCGACGCCGGCCAGGTGATCGCCGCGGGGCCGCCGGCCGAGGTCCGCGCCGACCCCGCGGTGGTGGCCGCGTACCTCGGCGAGGGCGTCGGCGGGTGACCGGCCCGAGCGCCGGGGACCCGGTCCTGCGCCTCCGCGCCCTCGAGGCGGGCTACGCCGGCGTCACCGTCGTGCGCGGCCTGTCGCTCGAGGTCGGGGCCGGCGAGGTGGTCGCGCTGCTCGGCCCCAACGGAGCGGGCAAGACCACCACCTTGTGCACGATCTCGGCGCTGCTGCCCGCGAAGGGGGGCGAGATCGAGGTGCTGGGCGCGGCGGTCACCCCGCGGACGCGACCCCACCGGCTGGCCCGCCGGGGCGTGGCCCACGTGCCCGAGGACCGGGCGCTGTTCTCGCAGCTCACGGTCCGGGAGAACCTGGCGGTCGGCGGCGCCCGCGACCGCGGCGGCGCCGCGCTGGCGCAGGTGCTCGACTACTTCCCCGCCCTCGGGTCGCTGCTGGACCGGCGGGCCGGCCTGCTCTCGGGTGGCGAGCAGCAGATGCTGGCACTGGCCCGGGCCCTCGTGCGCCGGCCCCGGCTGCTGCTGGTCGACGAGATGAGCCTCGGGCTGGCCCCGGTGATCGTCGAGCGCCTGGTGCCGGTGGTGCGCCGCATCGCCGACGAGCTGGGGGCGGGGGTCCTGCTGGTCGAGCAGCACGTGGCCGTGGCCCTCGAGGTGGCCGACCGGGCGGTCGTGCTCAGCCACGGCGAGGTCGTCGGCGAGGGGGCGGCGGCCGACCTCGCCCGCGACCAGCACCTGCTGGCGGCCAGCTACCTGGGCGACGCCGCCGGCTGACGTGCGTCCCCCGTCCCTGGTCCCCGTCCTGGTGGCCGTGGGCGTCGCGCTGGCCGCCGCGGCGTGCGGGAGCGACGTCGATGCGCCGGCGCCGGCGCCGACCACCGCCGACCCGGCCCCGGCCACGTCGAGCACCGCCGTCGGTGCGCCCGGGGGCTCGGTGGTCGAGTCCGTCTGCGCCGGCCGCGTCGAGTCGCCCGCGACGGTCGAGGTGGCGGTCCCGCCGCTGGTGGAGGCGTCGGGCCTGGCCGTCAGCCGCACCAACGACGGGGTGCTCTGGGCCCACAACGACTCGGGCGACTCGGCGCGGGTCTTCGCCTTCGGGGCGGACGGCGCCCGCCTCGGCACCTACCGGCTGGACGGGGTCGACGCGGTCGACTGGGAGGACCTCGCCCTCGGCCCGGCCGTCGACGCCGCCGGCGACCCGGTGGACGACCGGGACGCGCTGTACGTCGCCGACATCGGCGACAACCAGGCGGTGCGCCCCGTCGTCACGCTGCACCGCGTCGACGAGCCCGTGCTCGCCGCGGGCGCCGGGCCGGTGCGGGCCCGCCTCGACGACGTCGAGTCGCTCGAGGTCCGCTACCCGGACGGGCCCCACGACGCCGAGGCCCTGCTCGTGGACCGCACCGAGGGCAGCTTCACCATCATCGCCAAGGACCTCGCCGGCGGTGCGGTGGGGGTCTACCAGGGCCCGCTGGCCGGTTGGGGCGACGACCCGGCCGTGCCCCGCACGCTCGAGCGGGTCGCCACGTTCGACCCCGGCCCGGGCTTCGTCGCCTCGGTCACCGGCGCGGACCTCACACCGGCGGGCGACGTCCTCGCCGTCCGCACCTACGGCGGGGTGCACCTGTACGAGCGGCCGGCGGGCGCGTCGGTGGCCGACGCCCTCGCCGCCGAGCCCTGCGACGGTCCCGTGCCCTTCGAGGCCCAGGGCGAGGCGGTGGCGCTGGCCCCTGACGGCAGCGCCTACTACACGCTGCCCGAGGGCGAGCGGCCCCGCCTGTCCCGCTGGGCCCCGTGACCCGTCGGCACCCGGGGGCGGGCGGTCGGCCTACTCGAAGGCGCGGCCGATCTCGCGGAGCATCTCCACCATGGTGCCGGGGGCGTCGGGCGCCTCGGGGCCCGGGGTGTAGGTGACCGAGGCCAGCGCCCCCGTGTAGGGGAACGAGCCGAAGCGACGGTTGAGCTCCCAGTCCACCGGCGACCGGGGGTCCCGACCCACGCTGATGCCCTCGAAGGGGGCCATCCCGAACAGCATCGGCACGCCCTCGAGGGCGCCGCGCCCCTCGCCGCCCACCGAGAGCGTGACGGTCCACACGTTGCCGCCGACCGCGTCGAGCGTCGCCCCCACCGCCGTGGTGCCGTCGGGCACGGGTCCGCCGTCGAGGTGGCGCATCCCGCCCCGGCCGTCGTTGTGGACGAAGCGCAGGCGCCCGTCGAGGACGTGGAGGCCGTAGCCGGCGCCCTGGTCGCCGTGGGCGACCAGGACCCCCTGGTCCCCGGGGCGGTACCCGGCCCCGAGGTCGACCGCGATCTCGACCGACCGGAACCACAGCAGCTGCACCGAGCGCCACCGCTCGAGCGTGGGGGTGCCCGGGCGGATGGTGACCGGCTCGGCGAACACGGCGCTGCGGGGCGGGCGCAGCAGGTACTTGAGCGCGGTGCCGTCGTCGAGGGGGTAGATGCGGTTCTCCCAGGCGGCGGCCTCCCAGGCGTCGACCAGCTCGGCCAGCCGCTCGGGCTCGTCGGCGGCGAGGTCGCGGAGCTCGGTGCGGTCCTGCGCCACGTGGTACAGCTCCCACTCGCCGTCGGCGAACGGCGTCATGGGCAGGTGCAGCGTGACCGCCTCCCAGCCGTCGCGGTAGAAGCCGCGGTGCCCGTTCATCTCGAACACCTGCTCGCGGTGGGTGCTCGGTGCGTCGGCGTCGGCCATCGTGGTGAGGAAGCTGGAGCCGGCGAGCGGGTCGATGGCGTGGCCGGCCCGCTCGGTGGGCACCTCGATGCCGAGCAGCTCGGCCACCGTGGGCAGCACGTCGGTGACGTGGGTGTACTGGTCGCGGACGCCCTCGCCCACCTGGCCGCGGCGGCGGCCCTCGGGCCAGGACACGATGAAGGGCACCGAGTGCCCGCCGGCGTGCGTGTTGATCTTGTAGAGGCGCCACGGCGTGCCGCTGGCCATGGCCCATCCCCGCGGGTAGTGCGGGGTGGTCCGGGGCCCGCCGATCAGGTCGAGGCGGGCGCGGTCCGCCTCGACGTCGTCGCCCTGGAGCAGGTGCACGTAGTACGAGGTGGTGCCGGTGACCTCCCCCTCGCGCGACGCCCCGTTGTCGGACAGGAACACGAACAGCGTGTTGTCGAGCTCGCCCAGCTCGTCGAGCGCGGCGAGCAGGCGCCCCACGTTCTGGTCGATGTTGTCGACCATGCCCGCGTACACCTCCATGTGGCGGGCGAACAGCTCCTGCTCGGCCGCCGACAGCTCGTCCCACGGGCGCACGTCGTGGTCGGGCTCGGTGTTGCGGGGCGGCAGCTCGGTGCCCTCGGGCAGCAGGCCCATCGCCACCTGGCGGTCGAACCGCTCCTGGCGGAGTGCGTCCCAGCCGGCGTCGTAGCGGCCCCGGTACTTGGCCACGTCGTCGGGCTTGGCGTGCAGCGGGGCGTGCACCGCCGGGTGGGCGAAGTAGCAGAAGAAGGGCTTGGCCGGGTTGGACGCCTTCAGCTCGCGCACCATGGAGATGGCGCGGTCGGTGAGGTCGTCGGTGAGGTAGAAGTCGTCGGGGTACTGGTCGACCTCGACCGCCTGGTTGTCCTGCGTGAGGCGGTGGGGTTGGTGCAGGTTGGTGAAGGCGTCGAGGATGCCGTAGAAGCGGTCGAACCCACGCTGGCAGGGCCACGAGTGGGTCGGCCCCGCCGCCGAGCAGTCCGAGTCCTTGGCCAGGTGCCACTTGCCGAGCATGAGCGTGGCGTAGCCGTGGTCGCGCAGCAGCTCGGCGACCGTCACCACGTTGGTGCCGAGCTCCATCGCGTAGCCGGGGAATCCGGCGTCGGAGTGGGCCACCGACCCGACGCCCGCCCGGTGGTGCTCCTGGCCCGTCAGCAGCGACGCCCGGGTGGGCGAGCACATCGGGGCGACGTGGAAGTTCGTGTAGCGCAGGCCGCCGGCGGCGAGCCGGTCGAGGTTGGGGGTGTCGATCTCGGAGCCGTAGCAGCCGAGGTCGGCGAAGCCGAGGTCGTCGGCCATCATCACGACGATGTTGGGGGCGCCCGCGGGGGGCTCGGCCCGCTCGGGCCACCAGCCCTCGGACCCCGAGAACGTGCGCCCCACGGTGCCCCCGAACCCGGGATAGGTCCCCCGGCCCGTGGTCGCCCCCGCTCCGCCGTCCCCCGTGTCAGCCATGGGGCGGAGGCTACGGCATCGACCCGCCTCGGCGTCTCGCCGGGCGCCCCGCGGGGTAGGGGCCGGACATGACCCTCCGAGACACCCCTTCCCACCGGAGCGGTGGGAAATGAGCATCGACACGATCCTGCTGGGCATGGACGGCTCGCCCGCCTCGCTGCGGGCTGCGACCTGGGCGGCGTCACGGGCCGCCGAGCTCGAGGCCGAGGTCGTGGTCGTGCACGCGCTCGACCCCGACACCCAGTTCTGGCGGGACATCACCCCGGACACCATGACCAACTGGCGCTCGCAGCTGAAGCGCGACCTCGAGAACGAGTGGTGCGCGCCGCTGCGCGACGCCGGCGTGAAGTTCCGGACCGAGCTGATCGAGGGCGAGCCCCGCGCCGTCCTCGTCCGCGCCGCCGAGGACCTCGACGCGGACCTCATCGTGCTGGGACTGCACTCCGGCCGCGCCTTCGCCGACCGCCTCCTCGGCAGCGTCGTGTCGAAGGTGAGCCACCGCGCCACCCGCCCCGTGGTCGTCGTCCCGCCCGAGTGGTGCGGCGACGGTGGCCCGGCGGAGGCCCCCGGCGAGGGCGGCGCACCCTGACCTGAGGCCGCCCGCCCCGCCCGGCGGGCCGCCCCTCCCTCGCCGGCGCCTGCGATGCTGCGGGCGTGACGGGCGCGGCCGGCGAGGCGACGGGGGAGCGGCGGGACTGGGCGCTCGTCGTCGCCATCTGCGTCCCGGTGGCCGTGCTCAGCGTCGACTTCGCCGGCGTCGTCGTGGCCCTCCCGGCGATCGGGACCGACCTCGACGTCGCCCGGGACCGGCTGGGCTGGGTGGTCAGCGCCTTCGCGCTCGGGTCGGCGGCGCCGCTGGTCGTCGCCGGGCGCCTCGCCGACACCTCCGGGCGGCGCCGCCTGCTGTTGGCCGGCCTCTGGAGCTTCGTCGCCGGCACGGTCACCTGCCTGGCCGCGCCGACGTTCGGCGTGCTCGTCGCCGGTCGGCTCGTGCAGGGCGTGGGCATGGCCCTGTTCATGACCGCGTCGCTCGGCGCGCTCAGCGCCGGCACGGTCGAGCCCTTCCGCACCCGCGCCGTGGGGGTCTGGTCCGCGGTGGGCGGCCTCGCCCTGGCCGTGGGGCCGCTCGTGGGCGGGGTGCTCACCGACCTGGGCTCGTGGCGCTGGTTCTTCCTGGCCGACCTGCCGCCCCTCGTGGTCGGCCTCGTCCTCGTCCACCGCTCCGTGCACGACGGGCCGGACGCCCGCGCCGCCGGCGAGCGCCCCCCGCTCGACCTCCGGGCCGCGGTCGCGGTCACGGTCGCCGTCGCGGCGCTGACGGCCGCCGTGCAGTCGGCGGGGACCCGGGGCGGGCCGTCCGCCCCGGGCTGCTCGCGCTCGCCGTCGCCGGCGGCGCCGCCCTCGTCTTCGCCCAGCGCGAGCGGCCGGCACCGCCGCCGGTCGTCGACCGGGCGTTGTGGCGGCGTGGCGCGTTCTGGGCCCCGGTGGCGGTGGCCCTGCTCGCCAACGTCGGGTTCGGGGCGCTCCAGTTCCTGCTCACCCTCGCCCTCCAGGACGTCGCCGGCTGGACCCCGCTCGAGGCCGGCGGCGCGTTCCTCCTCTACTCGGTGCCCTTCGCCGTCGTGGGCCTGCGCATCGGTCACCTCACCGGTCGCCTCGGCGACCGGTGGGCCCTGGTCCTCGGCCAGGTGCTCATCGCCGCGTCGTTCGTCGCGGTGGCCGTCCTGGCCGGGACGTCGACGGTGACCGCGAGCCTGGTCGGGCTCGCCGTCGCCGGCCTCGGCCAGGGCCTCGCCTTCACCCTCACCACCAGCACGTCGCTGGCGGCGGCGCCCGCCGCCGACGCCAGCGTGGCCTCGGGCCTGCTCACCACCGCCCGCAACCTGGGCATCGTCGCCGGCATCACGGTCGCCACCCTCGCCCTCGACCGGTCCGGCGGCGGCGTCCCCCCGTCGGTGACCGCCGGCGCGGCGGCCCCCGCCGCGGCGTCCGCCGCCTTCGCCGACGGGCTCCGCGTGGCGTCGGTGGTGCTGGTGGCGGTGTCGCTCGCCGGCGCCGCCGTCGCCGCCCGCCGGAGCTCCTGACGAGCGGCCGCCGCTTCGGGGGGACCTCTCCCACGAAGTCGGCCGCGGGCCGCCGTGGGACCGGGTGTCAGTCGCGCCAGCCGGGGCCGGGCACCCCCTTGGCGGCGATGCCGAAGCGGGCGCGGGCCTCGTCGAGGGGCAGGTCGGCGTAGGCGAAGTGGTCGAGGGCGATGACGTCGGCGGTGGCGTCCATCGACCGGCGCAGCGCATCGGCGAAGCGGGCCGTGGCGCCGGGCTCGGACAGGGTGTCGGCCCGGGCGATGGCCACCTTCTTGCCGCCCACGGTGTCGATGGTGGCGTTCTGGAACAGGGCCAGCGTGAAGGCGAAGTTCACGAACGCCCGGGGGTCGTCCGAGGCGCCGGCGATGAAGCCGAACACCTCGATCTCCCCCTCGGGGTCGGTGCCGTAGTCGCACAGCACGTGCACCCAGTCGTGGGCGGCGCCCACCTCGTAGATGCCGTGGGGCTCACCCGGGAACGGGAAGCGGTGGCGCTCGTAGAAGTCGGCCACCGTGCGCCCCCACGAGCCGGTGGGGCGGTCCCGCAGCGCCTCCCATCGCCGCGCCACGTGGCGCTCGCCCCCGACCCCGTAGTAGGCCGCCTTCGACCGGGCCAGCTCGAGCAGCCGGCCGTGGAGGAACCCCTCGTGCAGGGTGACCTCGGTGGTCCAGCTGTGGCGGATGAAGTCGGCGTGCAGGAGGGCCAGCTCGCCCCGCGCCGTCTCGCGGCAGATCGACAGCTCGGGGGCGCGCACCCCCAGCTGGGCGACGTAGCGGGCGGCGTGGTGCTCGACCTCGGGGTCGAGGGGATGGGCGATCAGCTCGAAGGCGGCCACCGCGTGGGCCAGCAGGTCGAGCTCGGTGGCCGACAGCGCCGCGGCGGCGTCGGCGGCGGCGAGGGGCTCGACGGCCGGGAGCGGTGCCCCGGGCCCGTCGCCCTCGACGCCCCCGCGGAACGCGGTCCGGATCGCGTCGAGCACCGACTGCTGCACCGGCGCGAGGGCGCGACCGGGCGGGCACAGCGCGGCGACCAGGCCGCCGACGAACGGGCCCCGGCGCTCGGGGGGTGGGACGTTGAGGCCGGGCACGTCGCTCAGTCCTGGCGGGCCAGCTCCGGCGGCAGCGGCGGCAGGATGCAGAACTCGTTGCCCTCGGGGTCGGCCATCACGACATGGGTGTCGCCGTCGGGCTCGTGCACGATGCGCACCTCCCGGCCACCCAGCTCGACGACCCGGGCCTTGGCGGCCTCGACGTCGGCGACCTCGATGTCGGGCCGCACCCGCATCCCGGCCGGCGCCTCGCCCGGCGGCGCGGGCTGGAAGGCCAGGTAGACCCCGCCGCGGTCCGGCGTGAGCTGGACCCACTCCTCGACCCGCTCGGCCACGTCGACGTCGAGGAGCTGCCGCCAGAACTCGGCGAGCGCCTCGTGGTCGTCGGCGTCCACCACCAGCGCCCGGAACCAGCCGATCCCTGCCATCCCTCTGCCTCCTGTCGTCGCGTGCCGGCGCGCCGACCGTACCGCCCCCAACGGGTGTCCCGGCACCCGGGGTCGGGTGGGCCCGCTCAGGGGGCGAGGCGCGCGTCGAGGTGGTCGTACACCCGGGCGTTGCGGACCTGCGGGGCGCCGATCTCGCAGTCGAGGCCGGCGCCCTCGGCGGTGGTGAAGTCGATCCGGGTGGCGAGCGGCCCGAGGGCGGCGAGCACCGGCTCGTGCTGGCCCACGAAGGCCGTGGCCTGCTCGGCGACGCACACGAGGGTGGGGCAGGCGATCGCGGCGAGGTCGCCGTCGGTGAGGAGGGCGGCGTCGAGGCCGTCGAGCGCGGCCCGCACGCCGCCGCCGGGGAACGGGTCGACCGTCTTGGCCGCCCAGAAGGCGAGGTCGTGGTCGTCGCCCGCCCGGGTGGCCACCGCGGCGTCGAGTGCCGCGGGGTCGTCCCGCCACAGCGCGGCGAGGTCGCCGGGCAGGCCGGCGAGCGTGTCGCCGAGCAGCCCCGTCACCGCCGGGTCGAGCACCAGCGCGGCCACCCGCTCGGGGGCGATCGCGGCCCCCTGGGCGGCCCACAGCCCGCCGTGGTTGATGCCCATCAGGCACACCCGGCCGGGGTCGACACCGGTCCGGCCGGCCACCGCGTCGAGCACCGCGGGCCACACGGCGTCCCACCGGGGCGCGAGGCCGATCCCGCCCTCGTAGAGGGCGGCGCCCTGACCGGGCCCGTCGAGCAGCAGGACCCGGTACCCGCGTGCCAGCGCGTCGGTGAGACCGGTCATGGGGGCGTCCGACAGGGGCGTCTCGATGCCCCCGACCAGGACGACCACGGGGCGTCGCTCCTGCTCCGGGGCCGCGCCGGCGAACCAGTACCCGGGCAGGTCGCCGGCCGGGGTGGGCAGGGTGACCGGTGTCGCGGGCGTGGGCCAGCACCGCACGGCCAGGTCCCACGCCGCCCGGTGCTCGGCCCACACCGCCCGGGCGCCGGCGACGTCGGTGCAGGCGGGCGCGTAGTAGTTCCCGGCGAACAGGTAGTTCGCCGCCCGCAGGGCGGCGCCCCACGCGGACCGCGTCCGACCCGCGTCGGCGTCGGCGCGCGCACCGGCGACCAGGGCCCGGCCCCGGGCCACCCAGGCGTCGCGCCACGAGCGCGGGTCGCCGTCGTCCACCCGGTCGAGCACGGCCAGGATCTCGCCGGGCTCGGCGGTGGCGTAGGGCGCGCCGCTCAGCACGCAGCGCACCGCGAAGTCCATGCCCCCGTCGGCCAGGAAGGTCACGTCCGCCATCGGCCGCGCACCCTACCGGCGTGCCGCCGACCGGGCCCGCCGGCGTCGCCCGGGACGGCGATCGGGCCGTGCGGCGGATCGTCCGGCGGATCGTCCGGCGGGTCGTCCGCCCCTCGGGTACGTTGCCGCCGTGGCCCGACGCCGATGCCCTCGTCGCCGCCCGTTCCCGGCCGTCGTGCTCGCGGCGCTGGCGGTCCTCGCCGTCTCGTGCGGGAGCGACGGTGGCGACGACGCCTCGGGTGCGGCCACCGCCACCACGATCGAGGAGGCCACCACGACCTCGTCCACGCCGGCGACCACCGCCCCCGCCACCTTCGCCGACGGCCTCCTGGCCCGTTGGGGCGACGAGCTCGACGACCCGGCGCTCGCCCAGGCGCTGGTCGACGGGCTCGGCCCCGAGGGCGTGTCCCAGCTCGAGGGGCTCGTCGGGCTCGACGCCGTCCTCACCGACCCGCTCGTGGGCATGGACCCGCCGACCGTGCCCGACGACGAGGTCGACAGCGTCGTGGTCTACGCCTTCGGCAACCGGGTGGCGGCGGACGGCACGCTCTCGCCGGGTCCCGTCAACGAGGCGCTGGCGGAGGCCACCGCGGCGTTCGTGGCCGACCACCCGGTCCCGGTCTTCGCCCAGTGGGAGGTGGCCGACCTGCTCACCGGGTCCGGCGTCCCCGACGTCACCTCCATCGACCCCGACACCGGCCCCGACGGCGAGGTCGTCTACCTCAGCACGGCCGGCGTGGCCGAGAAGGCGGTCGGCCTCGCCGGCGAGCAGGGCGTCGACCTCGGCCAGGTCGGCGTCATCGGGTTCGCCGACCACGCCGTGCGCTGCGTGCTCACCAGTCGCGCCGCGGGCATGACCGACGCCGCCGTCCCCGCGGGCGTCGACCTCCCGGGCGAGTACGACCCGGCGTCGGGTCAGGAGTGGACCCGCGACCGCGAGGCCTATCTCCTGACCGACCTCCAGGGCCGCCTGCTCGCCGCCGGGTGAGCGGTTCTCAGGGGAACGTCAGCACGCCCACCTCGCCGGCGAAGCGGGGCAGGACGAGCTCGGCGAAGCGCTCGGCCTCGTCGTCGAGGGGGTAGCCGGAGAGGATGAACGACTCGATGCCGACCGCCTGGTAGGCGCGCAGCTTGGCCTCGACCTGGTCGGGGTCGCCCACGATGGCCGCGCCGACGCCGCTGCGGGCCACGCCGATGCCCGTCCACAGCGACGGCTCGACGAACCCGTCGCCGTCGGCCGCCGCCCGCAGGGCGTCCTGGCGCCGCACCCCCTCGGAGCGGTGGTCGTGGGCGGACTCCTTCAGCCGGCGACCGACCTCGGGGTCGAGCTCGCTGATCAGCGCCGCGGCGGCCCGGCGGGCCTCGGCCTCGGTCGGCCGCACGATCACGTGGGTGCGCAGCCCGAACGCCAGCGTGCGCCCGTGGGCGGCGGCGCGGGCGCGGAGGTCGCCGGCCAGCGCGGCGATCGCCTCGACGCCCTCGACCCACATCAGGTAGCAGTCGGCGTAGCGGGCGGCCACGTCGCGTGCCGCCGGCGACGTGCCGCCGAAGTACAGGGGTGGGGGCGTGCGGGTGCGGGTGGGGGTGGTGGGCAGGTCGTACCGCCACCAGCGCCCCTCGTGGTGCACGTGCTCGTCGGACCAGAACGCCCGCAGCAGGGCCATGGCCTCGGCGGTGCGGGCGTAGCGCTGCTCGGAGGAGAGCGACTCGCCCGCCAGCTCGCTGGAGATGATGTTGACCGTGAGGCGCCCGTCCATCACCTGTTGGAGCGACTTCGCGGCCCGGGCGAACATCGGGGGGTCGAACTCGCCCACCCGCACGGCGGGCAGCAGGCGGGTCGTCCCGGTGAGGGGGCCGAGGGCCGCGGCCAGCGTCCACGGGTCCATCCCCGGCACGTAGCTGGAGGGGATGAGCACGTTGCGGTAGCCGAGGCGGTCCACCAGGCCGATGACGTGGCGGTTGTAGGCGAAGGTGGCCCGGCGTCGCGGGTCGGCCACGCCGAGGCGGGCGGTGTCGCCGTGGCAGGACGGCGCGAACCACGAGAGCTCGAGGGGCATCGCCCGCCAGTCTCGCCGGTCCGCGACCGGGGCGGGCTCAGACCCGGCGGTAGCGGGCGATGGCCAGGGGGGCGAACACGGCGACGATGGCCACCATCCACAGCAGGGCCTTGAGCACCGGCCCGGCGGTGGGCCCGCCGAGCAGCAGGGCCCGCACCGCGTCGACGGTGATCGACACGGGCTGGTGCTCGGCGAAGGCCTGGAGCCAGCCCGGCATCGTGTCGAGGGGCACGAACGCCGAGGACGCGAACACCAGGGGGGCGAGGATGGGGAACGAGGCCGCCTGGGCGGTCTCGGCGTCGCCGACGGTCATGCCCACGAAGGCGAACATCCACGACAGCGCGAAGGCGAAGAGCAGCACCACGCCGAGACCGGCGGAGAAGGCCAGGGCGTTGGTCTCCCAGCGGAAGCCGACCAGGAAGCCCACGACCGCCATGAGCGCCACCACGAACACGTTGCGGCACAGGTCGGCGAGGGTGCGCCCGACGAGCACCGCGGACCGGGCCATGGGCAGCGACCGGAAGCGGTCGATGAGGCCGTTGGTCATGTCCTCGGCCAGGCCCACGCCCGTGCTCAGCGCGCCGAAGGTGACGGTCTGCACGAAGATGCCGGCCATCAGGTAGTTGACGTACGACGTCCCCGGCACGTTGATGGCCCCACCGAACACGAAGCGGAACATCAACACGAAGATGACGGGCTGGATCGTGGCGAAGACGATGAGCTGCGGCTTGCGGCGCAGGTTGAGCAGGTTGCGCCACGTGAGGGTCAGGGCGTCGGCGACCGCGGTGTGACGGGCCACCGGCGCGCCGGGGCCCGCGGCGGGGCCGGTGCCGGCCGTCGCGGCGGGGTCGACGGTGGTCGTGGCCATCAGGCGGCTCCTCGGGCTCGGGGGGCACCGGTGGTGCCGTCGGGGGGTGCCGCCGCGTCGTCGGGGCCGGTGTCGTCGGCGCGCCGGCCGGTCAGCGCCAGGAAGACGTCGTCGAGGGTGGGCTCGCGCAGGGCGGCGGTGGCGGGCTCGAGGCCGGCGTCGTCGAGGGCGCGCACCGCGGTCAGCATGGACCGGGCGCCGTCGTCGACGGTGAGGCGCAGCACGCTGCCCTCGACCGTCGGCTCGCCGAGGGGCGCCAGGACGCCACCGGCGCGTGCGGTGTCCTCGTGGCCGGCGAAGCCCAGCTCGAGCACGGTGGCGCCGAGGCGGGCCTTCAGCTCGACCGCGGTGCCCTCGGCGATGACGGTGCCGTGGTCGATCACCACGATCCGGTCGGCGAGGCGGTCGGCCTCCTCGAGGTACTGGGTGGTCAACAACAGGGTGGTGCCGCCCTCGACGAGTTGCTCGATGGTGGCCCAGAGGTCGTTGCGGCCCTTGGGGTCGAGCCCCGTGGTGGGCTCGTCGAGGAAGAGCACCGGGGGGCGGTGGACGAGCGCGGCGGCGAGGTCGAGCCGGCGGCGCATGCCGCCCGAGAAGGTGCGCACCTGGCGGTCGTCGGCGGCGTCGGCGAGGTCGAACTGCGCCAGCAGCTCGTCGGCGCGCGCCCGGATCTCGGCTCGGCCGAGGTGGGTGAGGCGGCCGACCATGAGGAGGTTCTCGCGGGCGGTGAGGAACTCGTCGACGGCGGCGTACTGGCCGGCGAGCCCGATGGAGGACCGCACCTCCTGGCGGTGGGTGGTGACGTCGAGCCCGAGCACGTGGGCCGAGCCGGTGTCGGGGGGCAGCAGGGTGGTGAGGATGCGCACCGAGGTGGTCTTGCCGGCACCGTTGGGGCCGAGGAGGCCGAGCACGGCCCCGCGGGGCACCTCGAACGACACGTCCTTCAGGGCCTCGACCTCGCCGAAGTGCTTGCCGAGGCCCTCGACGACGATGGCCGGACGGGAGGTCGGTGAGGGCATGGCCGCACCCTACCGGTGATTCCTTGAGAACGATCAAGGTTTTAGAGATTCAATCGTTGGGCCACTCAAGAGACTTGCGGTATCCTGACGCCGTGGGCCCCAGCGAGCGCGACGACCGGGAGGCGCTCGCGTCGTCGGTCTGGCAGCGGATGTTCGAGCTCTTCCAGAGCCGCAAGGACGAGCTCCTCGCCATCTCGGCCGAGGTGGGCCTCACCCCGGCCCACATGCACGCCCTGCTCGCCCTCGACCCCGATGCCCCCAAGCCCATGGGGTCGCTGGCCGCGGACTGGAAGTGCGACGCCTCGAACGTCACGTTCCTGGCCGACCGCCTCGAGGAGGCCGGCTACGTCGAGCGGCGGGTCAGCCCCACCGACCGCCGGGTGAAGATCCTGGCCCTCACCGACGCCGGCCACGCGGCCCGCGACCGGCTGCGCCGGCGCATGAGCGAGCCGCCCGACGCGCTGCTCACCCTCACCGTCGACCAGCTCGCCGCGCTCGACGGGGTGCTCGCCGCGCTGCGGTCGGACGAGGGGGCCTGACGGGGAGGCGCCGGGCGGCACCCCGCGACTTCGGGGGTCGGTCCCCGCTATCCTTCGGGGGTCCTTGGGCGGTCGCATGCGGGCGGGAGGAGCATCCCGATGATGACCCACGAGACGTTCGACCGGCACGTCCCCGTGCGCCCCGGCCGGCGGCGGGCCGGCCGACCTCGCACGTGGCTCCTGCTGGGCGCCATGGCGATGGCGCTGGCGCTCTTCGCCACGTCCTGCGTGACGAGCGACCAGACCACGGTGTTCAACCAGGTCAACAGCTCGCGGACCTCGCGCGGGGTGCGGGCGATGGGGTCGAACCAGTGGCTGTCGGACTTCGCCCAGAACTGGGCCGAGTTCATGGCCGCCACCTGCACGCTGGGCCACAGCCGCAACTACGCGAGTGCCAACCCCTACCGCTGGCGGAGCCTGGCCGAGAACGTCGGCCGCGGCCCGTCGCTGCCGGCGGTCCACAACGCCTTCATGAACTCGAGCGGCCATCGCCGCAACATCCTCAACGGCAACTTCAACTACGTGGGCACCGGTGTGGCCAAGGGCTGTGGCTACTACTGGGTGGTCCACGAGTTCATGCAGTACTGACCGGGCCGGCGGGGCCGCGGGGCGATCGGCGTAGCCTGGACGGGAACGTCCCAGCGCCGGACCTCGAGGGGGACCGATGACCACCACCGAGCCACGACCGCCTGCCACCGACGCCTTCGGGTTCGAGGCCACGCCGGTGGACGCCATCGCCGGCCTGGTCGAGGCGGCCCGCGACGCGTTCGACGCCGGCCGCACCCGGCCCCTCGCCTGGCGCCTCGACCTGCTCGGCCGCGTCCGGGCCGCGCTGGTCGACCGCGAGGCCGAGCTGCTCGAGGCGCTGCGCCAGGACCTCGGCAAGCCCACCTTCGAGGCGTGGACCGCCGACATCGGGTTCGGCATCAGCGAGATCGACCACGCCGTCGCCAGCCTGCGCTCGTGGGCCAAGCCGCGGCGGGTGCGCACGCCGGTCACCTTCCAGCCGGGCGTCTCCAAGCTGGTGCCCGAGCCGCTGGGCGTGGTCACGGTGATCGCCCCGTGGAACTACCCCGTGCAGCTCGCCCTCCAGCCCCTGGTGGCCGCCGTCGCGGCCGGCAACGCCGTGGTGGTCAAGCCGTCCGAGCTGGCGCCGGCGAGCGCCGCGGTCATCGCCGACATCGTGCACGGCCTGGGCGACCCGGCCCTCCAGGTGGTGCAGGGCGGCGTGGCCGAGACCACCGAGTTGCTGGCGCAGCGCGTCGACCACATCTTCTACACCGGCAACGGCCGGGTGGGCCGGGTGGTCATGGCGGCGGCGGCCGAGCACCTCACGCCGGTCACCCTCGAGCTGGGGGGCAAGAGCCCGGTGATCGTCACCGCGGCGGCCAACCTCGACGTGGCCGCCCGTCGCATCGTGTGGGGCAAGTTCCTCAACGCCGGCCAGACCTGCATCGCCCCCGACTACGTGCTGGTCGACCGGTCCGTCCACGACCTGCTGGTGGACCGGATGCGGGCCGCCGTCACCGAGTTCTACGGCGAGGACCCGAAGGGCAGCCCCGACTACGCCCGCATCGTCAACGAGGCCCACTTCCACCGGCTCGAGAAGCTGCTCGACTCGGGCACGGTGGCCGTCGGCGGCGTGGCCGACGCCGACGAGCGCTACCTGGCCCCGACCATCCTCACCGACGTCGAGCGCGACGCGCCGGCGATGGCCGAGGAGATCTTCGGGCCGGTGCTGCCGGTGCTGGCCACCGACGGCCTCGACGACGCCGTCGCCTTCGTCAACGCCCACGACAAGCCGTTGGCGCTGTACGTGTTCTCCGAGCAGGACGCGGAGACCGACGCGGTGATCGAGCGCACCAGCAGCGGGGGCGCCTGCGTCAACGGCACCATCTTCCACGTGTCGAACCCGGAGCTGCCCTTCGGCGGCGTCGGCCCGAGCGGGATGGGCTCGTACCACGGCAAGTGGGGCTTCGACACCTTCAGCCACCTCAAGGCCGTGCACGAGCGCAGCACCCGGCTCGACCCGCCCATGATGTACCCGCCCTTCACGGACCAGAAGGAGCGCCTGCTGCGCAAGGGCTTCCTGCTCCCCGACCCGCGCGACGCGGTGAAGCTGGTGCGGGCCAAGCTGTCCCGCCCGTAGCCGTCGCACGCTGGGAAGGCGCGGGCGGCGAGGTCCGCGGTGATCAGGGAGCACACGACATCCGGGTCCAGCACAGCCAAGGGGTCCTGCACGGGTCGATCCCATGCTCGGCAGCTACTCGGAGGTCGGCCGTTATCAGCGGGCACTCCGTTTGGGAGCTGGCCAGAAGTCGTCTACCAACGAACCAACACCGGCACTGGCGACTGTTCTCACCGACCGTCGGTGCCAGTGCCGGTCGTTCGTGCCCGCAGGACAGTCCCGGGCACGTCGGTCTGCAGCAGTCGAGCGACGAGTTCGATGTCGGCTCGTTCTCGGTCGGTGATGATGTCGTCGGCGAGTGCTGCTGTGACAAGGCCTTCGAGGTAGGCGCGATGTGCCTTCTGTACCTGTGCGGGGGTGAGGCCCCATGCGACAGCGGTGTCGTTGAGGACTCGGGCTTCAAGTTCGGTGATGCGGCGGTCTTCGAGGGCCCGGTCGAGAACGTCGTGGTATGCGACGATGTCTGGGTCGCTGCTGCCGGTGTCGTCTAGGCGGGCGACGAGGCTGGCAACGTAGCTGGCCTGATCATCGCGGCGGTTGTTGGCGGCGCCTCGTTCGTGGCGTCGGCCCGATGGGGGAGCCGATCGCCAAGCTGTTGGCCAGCTGGTGGGGTGGCAGCCGAGTTGGTGGAGCTCGGTGGCGCCAGCCCTTTCGGCGACGGGCAGGTAGGCCAGGAGTAGTGCCGCGGCGGCTCGTGCGTCGTGAAGGGCGGCGTGTTCGTGGGGGATGGGGTGGCCGATGCGGGCGCAGCACACGGCGAGTTTGCGGCTGGCCGTGGCGGGGTCGAGGCGGGTGACGAGTTGGAGAGTGCACAGCGCTGGAAGCGGGGGCAGTGGATGGCCGCTGCGGTCGAATTCGGCGGTGAGGAAGTCGCGGTCGAAGCGCAGGTTGTGGGCGGTGAGGACGGCTCCGTCGAGTCGTTGGAGGAGGTCGCCGGTGATGTCGGCAAAGGTGGGAGCGTCGAGGACGTCGCCAGCGGCGATCCCGTGGATGTGGGTTGCGCCTATGTCGCGCTCGGGGTTGACGAGGGTGGACCATTCGTCGATGACGGTTCCGTCGCCGCGGACACGTGTGGTGGCGATCTCGACGACGCGGTCGCCGAGGCGGGGGCTGAAGCCCGTGGTCTCGAGATCGAGGACGCAGAACTCCGTCGTGTTGAATCCACCACGCGACGGGGGCCGTTGGGCTCCTGACGGTGCGGGTCTGGCGGTGTCGCCTGGTGTTGCCGTCGTGATGAGGCTGAGGATGGTCCGGGCTCCGGCGGTGTCGAGCAGGCGGGCAGCGGTTGCCTCGGCAGCGAGGTCGGAATCGAGGACGTAGTCCCACTTGTCGATGTCGATGTTCTCGAGTTCTCGAGCGAGCCTCAACGGATCGAGCGCCTGCTTGCGCAGGAGCGTCTCGGCAGCGGCTTGGAGTTGGTCGGGTGGACAGTCGAACACCCGCAGCGACGGGCCTTCTCTCGCGGCCTCGATTCCGGCAGAGGCAAGTGCGAGGACGGTGGTGACCAGCGCGTGGTCTCCGAGCCAGGGAAGGACGAGGGTGTCGTTGCCGGCCCGGATGACTGGGGTGGCGGCGAGGTCGTGGCGGCGCCAGGCGGCGCGGCCCTCGGCGAGCAGATCGGCGGCGGAGCGGTCGAGCCACGGCGGACTCTCGTCGGCTTCGTAGACGCTGACCATCTGCTGTCGAATGCGGTCGCCGACGGGGGCGCCTTCGCCGCCGAACACCGGTGGCTTGCCGCCGTGGGCGCGTGTGAGCTCGATGACTCGGGCCTTGGCGTCGATGCCGGTGATCTTCCAGCGGCGTCCGCTGAAGATGAGGAAGGCGCCTTCAATGATGGGGTGGTCGATGGGGAGGGTGCCGAGTGGTCGGCCGCTTGCTACGAGCCGCCATTCCTGGGGTGTCTTGAACGCGGCGTAGAAGGAGTAGTGGTTGACGGCGCGTTCGCCGTCGCGGCCGTGTAGGAGGGTGCCGTCTGAGACTTGGGTGATGAGGTCCTTGGTGGCCATGGCCCGCAGTAGTCGGGCGAACCGTTGTGGGTCGACCCGGTCGAACGGGCCTGGCCCGCACAGTGACTGGTGGATCTCGGCAGCGGTCGCGCCGCCGTGCTGTGCGATGACCGAGAGGATCTGTTGGATGAGGGTGGAGAGGTTCAGGCCGGGGTCGGCTGGTGGTTCGACCCACTTTTCGAGCAGGAGTTCCACCATCGCGGTCGTTTGGACGAGTCCACACCGGAGTTCGTCGACGAGCGTGGATTTGCCGTCGAGTTCGTCCTCGGTGATGTAGGCGCGCAGCGTCGAAGGCTCGTCTCGTCGGCCGGATCGGCCAAGCCGTTGACGGAGCGCGGCCACTGAGGGGGGAGTGCCGATCTGGGCGACCGCGGTCATGGACCCGATGTCGATGCCCATCTCCAGGGTCGAGGTGCACACCACGGTGACGGGCCGGGTGCGGTCCTTGAGGAAGCGCTCCACGTCCTCGCGCAACTCTCGGCTGAGGCTGCCGTGATGCGGGAAGAACTCGTTGGGCAGCCGCTCGCTTTCGCAGCGTTGGGCGAGCAGGTCGGCGTAGATCTCGACATCGCGTCGACTGTTCGCGAAGACCAGGTTGTCGGCGCCGCGCATGGTGCGGAAGAGGTGATCGGCGATCGTGAGCTGGTCGCCGTCGGTCGTGTCTTCGACAGTCACTGGTCGGCCGGCGGCTTCGGCTTCCGCGGCGTCCTTCTGCGACAGCAGCGGATCGGCGCAGCGGTATCCGCGGACCTGCAGTCGGATCTCTTGGCCGTCGATCGTGCTGTTGATGAGCTGAACGGCGTCGGGTGCGTTCGGGCGTAGGAAGGCAGCGGCGGCTTGCATGTCGCCGAGGGTGGCGGATAGCCCGATGCGCGGCGGCCGCCGGCGGAGGGCGAGCTCGACGCGGTTCAGGAGCGACTGGAGTTGCGCGCCGCGTGGGGTGGACAGGAAGGAGTGCAGTTCGTCGACGACGACGTATTGGAGTCTGGCGAGGAGGTTGGGGACCTCGGTGCCTCGGTTGACGAAGAGTGCCTCGAGGCTTTCGGGGGTGATGAGCAGCACGCCGCTCGGGTTGGTGAGGGCCTTCTTCTTGGCGTCGCCGGCGACATCGCCGTGCCAGCGGTGGACAGCGACGTGGGCGGTGTCGCAGAGTTGGTCGAGCCGGTCGTACTGGTCGTTGATCAGCGCCTTGAGGGGCGAGAGGTACAGCACCTGGATTCCGGTCAGCGCTGGTGCGGTCGGTTCTGCCCACGGGTCGTGCGACGTCCACGGGTCGACCGAGGGGGCAGCCGTTTCGTCGGTCTGGGTGGCGATGGTCGAGCAGATCGGCAGGAACGCCGCTTCGGTCTTTCCTGCTGCGGTTGCCGCCGAGATGATGACGTCGCGATCGCCGTCGAGGATGGGGCCGATTGCTTGTTCTTGCGCGTCGTGGAGCGACGTCCAGCCTTGGTCCCAGATCCACCGCTGCATGGTGGGGTGGAGCCGGTCGAACGCTCCTGATCGTTCAGAGGCGGAATGCGGTGAGGTCATCGTCGCTGTCCGGGCGATCGACCACGGGTGGGTCCGGTTTCGGGCTCGCCGCGGGCGGGGACGCCGAGACGGGTTCGTCTTCGAGCGGTTCGAGGTCCGGGTTGGTCTCGGGGGCGAGCTCGACGCGGGCGACCAGGTCGGTCCAGTTGACGCCGGGGTTCTGTTCGAGCACGGCGAGGAGGTTGACGAACTCCTTGATGGTGGTGCGAGGGGTCCTGAAGTAGGCCTCACCCACCCGTGTTTGGCAGTGCGTCATGAACGCGGTGATACCGGCGTCGTCGACGAGGTAGGCGGTGCGTTCGCCGGCCGCGTACACGTGGCGGAGCTTGCCGAGCAGCACGAAGAGGTCCTCGGGGGTGAGGCTGGCGAGGCGAAGGACCGGCCCGGAGTAGTCGACGAGCCCGGCCGTGGCGAAGGTGTTCTCAGCGAGCCGGCTCTGTAATGCGGAGTAGGAGTACATGCCTCGGCGGGTGTCGAGCAGCATGTCGGGGGTACCGCCGAGGACGAAACCCAGCCCGGCGGCGGAACCCTGCAGGCAGTCGTTCAGGATGCGCAGGATCTGCTCGTAGTTGGCGTTGCGAGCCTGGGTGTTGGCCAACTTGTAGAGGTTGACGAGCTCGTCGAGACAGACGAGCAGCCCGCTGAACCCGGCCAGGCGAACGAACCGTGCGAACAGCTTGAGGTGGTCGTAGAACGAGGCGTCGTCGATGATGGTCCGCACCCCGAGGGCGGCGCGTGCGTCGGTGCGGGTCGCGAACTCGCCGCGTAGCCAGCGCACCGCGTCGGCTTTGAGCTGTTCGTTGCCGGTGTCGTGGCCTCTCCAGTACGCGGCCACGACCTCGGCGAAATCGTAACCGCCGGTGAGCTCCTGCAGAACGGCGAGTCGTTCGCGGATCACGACTTCCGGAGCGGTGTCGCGCTCGCGGGCGGTGTTCAGGCTGTCGGTGACGAAGCGTTCCACGACCGACGGCATGGCGGCGCCGTCGGGTTTGGCTCGGGTGGAGAGGTTGCGCATCAGCTCCGCGTAGAGGCTCCTCGCCTGACCGCCGGTGGCGTGGAGCCGCCGATCGGGAGACAGGTCTGCGTGGACCGTCACGAGCTTGCGTTCGAGCGCAACGGTCCGGACCAGGTTCAAGAAGAAGCTCTTGCCGGCGCCGTACTCGCCGATGGCGAACCGGATGGCTGAGCCGCCGTCAGCGATGCGGTCTATGTCGGCGACCATTGCGGTGACCTCGTTGGCCCGCCCCACCTGGATGAGGTGTTGACCAGTACGGGGCACCACCCCGGCGCGAAGCGACTGCAAGATGGCATCTCGATCACGGGGCCGGATCCGTTCCGATTCGGCGGCGGTGTCGGTCATTGAAACAACTCCTCCACGGCGTAGTGGTTGATCTCGAGCGGGTCATCGCCCTCGACCAAGGGATCGCCGCACAGGTCGAGCGCAGCCTCGTTGATCCGGTCGAGCGCACCGTCGAGTAGCGGCAGGCCCAGTGAGGCGGCGATCTCGCCGGCCTCGCTTCGGTCCCACGAGGACTGGCTGCGCAGCCGGTGAGCCAGCGCACTGTGCGCTCCGTCGAGGCCCTCGATCGGAACGACGTCGGCGTCATCGACGACGGACGCCTCAGCGGCCGGGTGGCTCGCGGAGTCCGTCTCGGGTTCGTCGTCAGTGAAGATGTCCGCGAGCAACGCAGTGACCGTCGCGGTTTCAGCGAGTCGTGCGGCCACGATCTCGGGGTCCAAGCGCACCGCAACGACTGGACTCTCGATGTCGTCGATGGTCGGTGCGGCGGGGATCGACCAACGTTTCTCGTGCTCCGCTGGACGCACGGTCGGCGGACCAGCATCTCCCGACGCCAACGCGTGGACAGTGCGGTACACGTCGGCTTCATCGAGACACAGCAGCCTGTACACCTTCGTCAACGTGGTGATCTCGTCAGGTGTCACCTGCCCGTCAGCGGCAGCGACATCGACCAACAGACGTCCGATCGAAGCCCGCTGGGCCGCGGTCAGGGCCTCGAGGCGGCGCTTCATGCCACCGAGGGCTGGCTTGCCTGCGGTCAACCACAACAGGTGCGCGTTGAGCCGGCTGCGCTCGAACTCGTTCAGGCCGAGCACCGTCTCGATGTGGTCGGCGACCTGGGCGCGCTCCTCAGGCGACACCGACCCGTCAGCGGCTGCTACGACGGCGGTCAGGTGCACAAGCGTCGCTGCTGCGGAATAGCCGGGCGAAGGTGCCGCCGGCGCGCCCGGGGACTGTGGGAACAGCACCGCAGTCGAACCGGGCTTCGGCGTCGCGGCGCCGAACCGGACGTCGGGCTCGACGCCGGCGCCGAACTTCTCGACCAGGCTGGCGATGCTCACGGCGTCGGCCTTCACCAGTTTGGCGGCATGCCCCGGCGACCACAGCTCCACGAGGTCGTCGAACGACACCACGCTTGGTCCCTTGGCGATGTGTTCTTGGACCCAGTCCCGGACCTGGCCGATGGAGGCGCTCGAGCCGCCTGCGACCAGGTCGGCGGGAAGGAGCCCCACTGCCCGAGGGGAACCCTTCGACTCCGGGTGACGGCCCACGAATCGGCTGTAGGCGTCGAGCTCGTCCGTGCACATGCCTGCGATCTCACGCAGCTTGTTGATCGGCCCAGCGAGCCCGGTGATATCCGGGATCGCCTCGAGACGGTGATGGATCTGCCCCCGGAACCCCGCGGACGCCGGCCGGTAGGTCACGCTCACCGTCGCCTTCGGGGCGGCGACGACCATCCCGTCCCCGTACTTGGCGCAGTATCGCAGTTTGAACAGCGCGTCGAACTCGTCGGGGCACCGCTTCGCCGGCGTGCGCAGGTATGCCTCAGGGTGGGTGCGCACCAGGCTGAGAGCCCAACTCGCTGGAATCGGGCGACCGGCAGCGACGAAACGTCCCAACCCGATCCGGACGGTCAGCGGGATCTCCCACGACCTCTTGGCGGCGTGGTGGTCAGGCGGCGAGATCGGCTCGTGAACGGCTTTCACGGCGCTCAGCAGGTTGAGAAAGCTGCTCGCGTATCCATCGAACGAGCTCGATGCTGGCCCGTAAATGGCGAGCAGACGGTTGACCTCAGCGACGATGAGCTCCAGCTCTGGATCGGTCGCAGAGATCCCGAGATCGGTGAGCGCGCGCCGCTCCAGACCGTAGAAGTACAAGAAGACGTAGCCGATCTGCACCGGCTGGTCGCGAGTCCCGGCGAGCCAACTCAGATACGCGGCTCGGGCCTGCTCCGGGATGCGGTCGTACGACGGCCAGTAACTGAAGCCGAGGCCTTGCCAATCAGGTCGTGCCCAGTCGACTCGCAGGCGTGGATCGATCAGTGCGGGTTCGATGCCATGACCGGCGGCTGAGGCCACGCCAGTACCGACGTAGATCATTCCGCCTGGGATCTGTCGGCCGGCCACCGTCACCGCCACGCCGCGAGGTACCCAACCGCCCGTCGGTGCGGCCGCTGGCGCTCGGACCTGTGGCGCCCTCGCAACAACCGTCCGTTGAGGCTGCTGAACAGCGGACCTCACAGTTGCTTGAACGCGTCGCCGAAACATCAGCGCAGCCCCCTGCAGGCGCCGGAAGTATCTGACGTTCCCACCATCGGAGTTCACTGTGACATCTCCGGCGGTTCCCTGCTGTCGGAGACCGCGGATCCGTCGAGGAGCCGGGCGGCCGCCTCGACTCTGTCGATCGAAGGTCTTCGACGTGCGGCCGACTCGAGATCAAGAAGCGATCCCCAGTTCAGCGATGCCGGAGCACCAATCTCCGAACGCCACATGGTGTCAAGGGTCGACTTGCTCGTCGGTCTCGCCGACGATCTCCGAGCCGCCTTGCGGGCCGACTCGCCGTTGCCGTTGCTCGTCGCCTCGCTGGCCGGGTCCCCCTCGCAGCGCTGAGCGTCGGCTCAGCGCCAGCCGTTCGCCGCGAAGAGCTGGGCGAGCGTGACGGGCTGGAGGCCACGGGCCCGCAGGCCGCTCAGGATCGTGGGGAGCGCCGCCGCGGTCTGGCCCTTCACGTGCAACAGCACGATCGAGCCCGGCCGCACGGCGCCGAGCACCCGCGACGCGATCACCCCGGCGCCCGGGCTCGCGTAGTCGGTGGGGTCGACGTCCCAGATGACCGTGTAGCGGAACCCCTGGTCGCCGGCGGCGGCCAGCACGGTGCTGTTGTACGAGCCGTAGGGCGGTCGGAAGTACGGGGTGGGGGTGGCGCGGGCCACCGACCACCAGGCCGCCTTGTCGATGGCCAGGCGCCCGGCCACCTCGCCGTAGCTGAGCCGGGTGAGCTGTGCGTGGCCGTTGCTGTGGCTGCCGACGGAGTGGCCGGCGGCCACGGTGGCCTGGGCCTGCGCGGGGTGGGCGTAGACCTGGTCGCCGGGACAGAAGAACGTCCCGCCCGCGCCGTAGGCGCGGAGCGTGCCGAGGATGGACGACCACGCGGCCCCGTCGTTGCAGTCGTCGAACGTGACCGCGACCCGGTTGCCCGCCCCGTCGGCGCGCCTGACCGCGACCGACGACACAGGACGGTCGACCCGGTAGGCGCGGAAGGGGCTGGTGAGCGCGTTGCCGGCGTCGTCGGTGACGCGCACCGCGCCGAAGTAGTTGCCGGGCAGCAGCACGGACCCGTCGGGCTCGTCGGGTCGCCAGGCGAGGCGCACCGCGCCCTGGGGGCGGCTCACCCTGCTGCTGCGGTCGATCAGCCCGACCCGGCTCGACGCCGTGCCCTGCACCGACAGCGGCGGGGAGGCGTCGTGGCTGACGAACGAGTAGGTGACCGCGCCGGTGGCGCCCCAGGGGTCGGGCGTGATCCCGGTCCAGGCGAAGCTCGGGGGCCGGGTGTCGACGGTGACCGTGCGCAGCTTCTTCGTCTTGTTGCCGGCCGCGTCCCGGGCCACGAGCTTGACCGTGTAGTCACCGTCGGCGGCCCGTCCCCACGAGCCGTTGGCCCGCTGGATCCGACCGCCCCAGGTCACCGTCTGGTCGCCGGGCCCGAGGGTCAGGTGGAGCACCTTGCGGGCGGTGTTGGCCGCGTTGCGGATGGTGATGTCGACGGTGACGGCCTCGTCGGCGTGCAGCGCGAGGAACACCTTCTCGCGGACCCGGTCGCCGTTCGGGCTGAAGTGGGGGTGGGTGACGCGCACACGCAGGCGGGGCGGGACGAGGTCGGGCGGGGCCGTGGTCGTGGTCGTGTCGAGCGACGGTGGTGCCGAGCCCGGCGACGACGGGCCCGGCACCGCACCGGTGGCGGGCGTGGTCGTCGGCGCCGCGGGGGTCGGGGTGGTGCTCGTCGTCGGCGCGGGGCTCGTCGTCGTGGGTGCGGGCGGCGACGAGGTCGACGGCGACGGGGGCGGGGACGCGCCCACGGGGGCCGCGAGCGCCAGGGTCAACGCGCCCAGTCCCACGGCGAGGAGGCCACGGTGCCGCACGAGCCGATCCGGTGCCGGTCGGGTGCGTCGGTGGAGGCCACGGCGGCCGCGGCTGCGGGGACGAAGGTCGTTCGGCGCCACGTCGACCTCGCGTCAGGCGCGCGTGGTGACGAAGCGGACGACGTCTTTGCGCGTGGGGTCGAGCTGCGACTTGGCCCGCAGCGTGGCGTCGAAGCGCAGGCCCGCCGGCGCCGAGCTGCGCATGGTGACCGTGATGCGGACGGTCACGGCGTCGCCGGGGGCGAGCAGCACCGTCCGGAAGGTGCCGGCGGTGACCTGGGGGGTCACGTTCGTGCCGCCCACGACGTAGCGGACGGTGACGTTGGCCCCCGACGGCCGACCCTTCAGGCGGATCCGGTCGGGGAACACGCCGTCGTTCTGCCAGGTGGTCTCGTAGGTGACCGACCGGCCCCGCGCCGCGGACGCGCTGACCGCCTGCCCCCGGCCCGAGGTGTTGTAGACGGCGTCGCCGGCGAACGCTCCGGAGGCGCCCACCCGGATGGCGCCGTCGGGCTGGGGAAGCTGCCCGAACGCCTGGATGCGATGGTTCCCGGCGTCGCTGACGTACAGGTCGTCGGCGCTGTTCACCGCCACCCCGGTGGGGCCACGGAACTTGCCCTTGCCGCTGCCGGTGGTGCCCCACGCCGACAGGAACGTGCCGGCGGCGTCGAACTGCTGCATGCGGTCGTTGCCGGTGTCGGCCACGTAGACCCGGTCCTCGCTGTCGACCGAGAGCCCGGCCGGCGACTGGAGCTGGCCCGGGCCCGAGCCCTGGCTGCCGAAGGCCCGCACGAACGCCCCGAAGAGCGTGAACACCTGGATGCGGTGGTTGCCGGTGTCGGCCACCAGGACCTGGTCGGAGTCGTTGACCACGATCGAGCGGGGCGAGGAGAACTGGCCGTTGCCGCCGCCCGCGAAGCCGAAGGCGTTGAGGAAGCGACCCGTGTCGCCGTTGAACTTCTGGATCCGGCTGTTGCCGCGGTCGACGACGTAGAGGTTGTCGTCGGGGTCGATGGCGAGCCCGGCGGGGTCCGAGACCTTGCCGAGGGCGGTGCCGGGCAGGCCGATGCGCATCAGCCACGCGCCGGTCGAGGTGAACTTCTGGATGCGGTCGCCGTCGTCGCTCACGAACACGTTGCCCTGGGAGTCGACCGCGAGGCCCTCGGGGTTGGTGAACTGCGCCCGGCCGGTGCCCACACGTCCGAACTGGCGCAGGAAGGCGCCCTCGGGGGTGAAGACCTGCACTCGGCCGTTCGCGGCATCCAGCGTGTAGACCTCGCCGCCCGGACCGACCGCCACCGCGGACGGGCTGTCGAACTGCGTGGTGCCGGTGCCGAACGAGCCCCACTTGCGCACGAACGTGGGCGGGTTGGTGACCGCGCCCGCCGGCGGGGCCGACACCAGCACGACCGCGGCCAGCACGGTCGCGGCGGTGAGGGCCGCGACCGCCCGTCGAGCCCGCATGCCCTCTCGCCCCATCGCCTCGCCTCCCGCCGTCGGTCCCCGTGTGCCGCCCTGGGCGCCGCGACGCTATCGCGGTGGGTGGCCGACGCGCCTGCGGGTCACGCTCCCCCGGCGGGCGTGCGTCGGCCGTGACCGCGCGGTCATGCTGGGCCCGTGGAGCCGGACCGCCCCGACCTCCCGTCGACCGTCCGGCGGCCGTCGCTCGGCCGGCGGGCCGCGGCCGTGGTGTCGCCGTTGCTCGTGCTCGCCGTCGCGGCGGTCACGATCGCCGGGATCCTCGGTGATCCGCTTCGCTTCGTCGTCGAGCTGGCCCTTCTCGCCGTGCTCCTCGTCGCCGCCTGGGAGGTGCTCGTCCGCGCCGGCGCCGCGCGGCTGCTCGCCGTGGTGGTCGCGGTGGCGGCGCTCGTCGGCCTGGCCGTGAGCCTCGTCGGGGCCGAGGGGTTCCGGGTCGCGTCGCTCGTCGTCCGGGCGGTCGCCCTGCTGGCCGCCGTCGGGCTCGGGCAGCACGCGCTCGGCTCCACCACCCGCGCCCTGGCGCGCACCGAGACGAGGGGCATCCCGGTGCCGGCCGCCCGGCGTGGCGTCCTCTTCCTGAACCTGCGGTCCGGGGGCGGCAAGGCCGAGCAGCACGACCTCCCCGCCGAGTGCCGGGCCCGCGGCATCGAGCCCGTCGTGCTCGAGCCGGGCCAGGACTGGCTCGAGGTCGTGCGCACCACCGCCGCGCAGGGGTTCGACGTGGTCGGCATGGCCGGCGGCGACGGCTCGCAGGCCATGGTGGGGACGGTCGCCGCCGAGCTCGGCTTGCCCATGGTGGTGGTGCCCGCCGGCACCCGGAACCACCTCGCCCTCGACCTCGGCCTCGATCGCACCGACGTGGTCGGCGCGCTCGACGCGTACGGTGACGCGGTCGAGCGCACCCTCGATCTCGCCGACCTGAACGGTCGCGTGTTCGTGAACAACGTGTCGCTCGGCGTCTACGCCGCGATCGTCCGCTCGCCCGAGTACCGCGACAACAAGCGCGACACCACCCTCGCCACCCTGCCCCAGGTCCTCGGGCCGGGCGCCGAGCCGTTCGACCTCCGCTTCGCCGGCCCCGACGGCACCCCCTGGTCGGGTGCCCACATCGTGCAGGTGTCGAACAACCCGTACGGGGAGACGCTGGCCGGCCAGACCAGCCGACCCCGCCTCGACACCGGCCGGCTCGGCGTCACCGCGCTGCGCCTCGAGCAGCCGGGCGGCCCGCAGGCGTTCCTGGCCGCGCTCGCCACCGGGCACCCCGAGCGCTATCCCGGGTACGGGTCGTGGGCCGTGGACGCGTTCGTGGTCGACGCGGACGGGCCGGTCGACGTCGGCCTCGACGGCGAGGCGATGAGCCTGGACCCGCCGCTGCGCTTCTCCGTCCGGCCCGCGCCGGTGCGGGTCCGCCTGCCGCGGCGGGCCATCGGCTACTCGCCGGCGGCGCGCGCGATCGGCACCGCCGAGACGCTCCGGGAGCTGGCCAACGTGGTGCGGGGGCGCCCCACCCGCTTCGACCACTGAGCCGCCCCGCCGAGCGCGGCGGTCAGGAGGCCGCGAACTCCCGGAAGGCCTCGAGGGCCCGGGGCGCCCAGACGCTGGCGGGGCCGCCTTCCATCAACAGGGCGACGCCGAGCGCCTCCACCACCTCGTCCTCGGTGGCGCCGGCGGCGGCCGCGGCCCGGGCGTGGTAGGCGACGCACCCGTCGCAGTGCTTGGTCACCCCGACCACCAGCGCCATCAGCTCCTTCACCTTCGTGGGCAGCGCCCCCTCGGCCATCGCGGACTGGTGCAGCTGCGCGAAGCCGGCCCAGGTGTCGGGGATCGCCTTGCGCAGGTCGCGGGTGGGCGAGCGCAGGTCGGCGGCGACCTGGTGGTAGTGGCCGGCGGGCGCCGCGGCGGCAGCTCCGTTGGTGCTCATCGGGGGACCTCCGTCTGGTCGATCGGTGCCATGGTGAGGCGGCGTTCCGGCCGGGGCCAGGGTCGAACGTCCATACCTCGGGGAGTATCCGATGCTCGCCCCGGGGGGCGACACCCTGTCGGCGACGCCGTCGCCCGGGTACGGTGGCGCGCCGATGGCGGACGAGCGCCCCGAGGCGTCGACCGGGGGCGGCCTGGACCCGCTCTTCCCGGCGGACCCGGCCTTCTACCAGCGGGTGCTCGAGTACCTGCCCAGCCCGGTCGTCGTACTCGACGGTGCCGCCACCCTCCGCTACGCCAACCGTGCCGCGCGCGACCTCGGGGGTTGGACGCCGGCGGAGTGCGTCGGCATGAACACGCTCGACCAGACCCATCCCGACGACCGTGAGTGGGTCGCCGAGGTCTTCGCCGAGGACATCGTCGGGGCCGACGACTCCTACCACCACCTCGACGGTCCCCACTGGGGCGCCGTGGAGTTCCGCATCCTCGACGCGAGCGGTCGGGTCGTCCCCGTCGAGATCACCGGCAACGCCGGCCTGCTCGACCCCGTGGTCCAGGGGATCGCCTACGACCTGCGCCCGGCGTGGTCCTCGACCCTGATGGCGCAGGTGGTCTCGGGTCTCGCGCACGGGGCGGACGCCGACGAGCTCCTGGCGCACGTCACCCGCCTCGTGGCCGTGGAGCCCCTGGCGGTGGACGTGGCCCTCGTCGACGTGGCCGACCGGGGCCGGCACACGGTGGCCCACGCCACGGCACCGGCGCTCGCCGCCGGCCTCGAGGGCTCGCGCGATCCGGCGCCCTGGTCGACGCCCGCCCCCGACCCGTCCTGCGGGCGCGTCGCGGACCTCGCGGGGCCGGTGGGCGCCGCCCTGGCGGCCGCCGGCTACGTCGAGTGCTGGCACGTCGGCGTCGACGCTCCCGGTGCGGCCGCCTACCGCCTCGTGGCGGTGACCGCCCGGGCGGAGACCTACCGCAACAGCCTCGACCAGCGGCTCCGCCGGGCCCGAGACCTCGCGTCGGTGATCCTGCTGCGGGCCCACAACGACCGGTTGCTCACCGACGCCGCCGACCACGACAACCTGACCGGCCTGGCCAACCGCCGCGCGTTCTACCGGCGGCTGGCCGACCCGCCGCCGAGCCGCCCGGACGCCGGCGACGACCGGACCCTCGGGCTGTTGTACATCGACCTCGACGACTTCAAGGGCATCAACGACGGTCTCGGCCACCTGCACGGCGACGAGGTCCTCCGCGTGGTGGCCCGGCGGCTCGGAGCCGCCACGCGACCCACCGACCTGCTCGCCCGTCTCGGCGGCGACGAATTCGCCGTCCTGCTCTCGGGCCCGGCCGACCGCGCCCTCGTCGCCGCCGTGGCCGACCGGATCGCCGAGGCGTTGGACGAGCCGGTCGAGCTGGGGGAGCGGTCGGTCACCGTGTCGGCGAGCATCGGCGGGGTGTGGGCCCACGCCGACGTGACGGCCGACGCCCTGGTCGGCGAGGCGGACGCGGCCATGTACGAGGCCAAGCGGGGCGGGGGCCCGGTCCTGCGAGAGGCGGGCGCCGGGCCCTGACGTAGGCTCGGGGTCGCATGGGCCTCGAGGTGATCGGCGCAGGGTTCGGGCGGACGGGCACGCTGTCGATGAAGGCCGCGCTCGAGCGGCTCGGAGTCGGGCCCTGCCACCACATGGTGGAGGTCATGTCCCGGCCCGAGAGCGTCGACGGGTGGGCCGCGGCCATCGAGGGCCGCGACGTGGACCTCGACGGTCTCGTCGCCGGGTTCCGCTCGGCGGTCGACTTCCCGTCCTGCGCGGTGTGGTCCCGCCTGGCCGACCGCTACCCCGACGCCAAGGTGCTGCTCACCGTGCGCTCGCCCGAGTCGTGGTGGACGAGCTTCGAGGCGACCATCGGCCCCCGCATCGACGCCACCGACCAGGGTGAGGGGCAGTCGATGATGACCGCCATCCGCGAGCGCGTCTTCGGCGGCCGTCCCCTCGACCGCGACCACGCCGTGGCCGTGTTCGAGGCGCACAACGCCGACGTGATCCGCCGCACCCCGGCGGAGCGCCTGCTCGTGTACGAGGTCGGCTCGGGCTGGGAGCCGCTGTGCGCGTTCCTCGGCGTGCCGGTGCCCGACGAGCCCTTCCCGCGGTCGAACGCCACGGCCGAGTTCCAGGAGCGGGCGCGCTCGAAAGACTGAGCACGGCGCGGCCTAGTCGTCGAACAGGCCGACCGCCAGCTCCCAGGTGGGCGGGTCGGCCGCCACCACCAGGCCGACGCCGCCGGGCCCGGGGCGGTACGGGCTCCCGTCGGGGCGGGCGGCCACCCCGCCCGCCTCCGCCACCAGCAGCGTGCCGGGCGCGTGGTCCCACGGCAGCGTGCGCCAGAACAGGACGAAGTCGGTGTCACCCTCGACGAGCGCGGGGTACTCGACGCCGGCGCAGTGCCGACCGGCCGTGATCGTGCCGAAGCGCGACAGGTTGCGCTGGACCCGGCCCCGGGTGGGCTCGTCGAGGTAGCGGGTGAGGACCGCGCCCCGCAGGTCGCCGGCGCTCGCGGCCCGTGGGCGGGTGCGCAGGGGGTCGCCGTTGCACCGCGCGCCGCCACCGCGCTCGGCGACGAACATCCGCTCGGCGAGCGGCTGCCAGATCCACGAGGCCGCGGTCTCGCCCCCCACGACCAGGGCCACCATCACGGCCCAGTCCGGCGATCCCCCCACGAAGTTGGCCGTCCCGTCGAGGGGGTCGACGAGCCACACCCGGTCGGCCGCCAGCGCGTCGAGGCGGGAGGGCTCGGCCGCCACCGCCTCCTCGCCCACCACCGGCACCCCGGGGGTGAGCGACTCCAGCCCGGTGGTCAGCAGCGCCTCGGCCTCGCGGTCGGCCACCGTGACCAGCTCGCCGGCCGACTTCTCGGCCACCTCGCCCGCCCCGAGCGAACGGAAGCGTGGCTCGATCGCGGTGGCGCTGGCCTCGCGGAGGAGGTCGGCGACGCGGTCGACGAGATCGGTGCCGGGCACACCTCCATGGTGGCCGCTCGGGCGCGGGGGCCGTGCCGCCGGGTCCCCGGAGCTCAGTCGGCGCCGTCCTCGCCGGGCTCGTGCCTCGGCCCGGGGCCCAGCACCACCGCCACCGTGGTGTCGCACTCCTCGAGCACCTGCTCGACGGCGTGGCCGAGGAACGTGGACCCCTCGGCGGTCCGCACCGAGCCGCCGAGCAGGAGCAGGTCGGCCTCGGCGCGGTGGGCGACCCGGACGAGCTCGGCCGCCGGCGACGGGGCGTGGCGCACCTCGACGCGGGGCTCGACCCCGTGGGAACGGGCCCGCGTGACCGCGTCGGCGAGGAGGCGCTGCGCGACGTCGTCGCGCGAGCGGTCGGCCTCGTCGGTGCGCCAGGCGGGGAAGCGGCGGGCCCGGGCCCGCTCGACGACGTGGACCAGCACCACCTCGCTGCCGAGGTCCTCCGCGATGGCGAAGGCGACCTCCTGCGCGGCGCGCGAGGAGGGACCGCCGGTGACGGGCACGACCACCCGGGCGAAGGCGCCGGGGAGGGCCCGGTCCAGGTTGCGGGCCCGGCGGGCCAGCACGAGCGGGATCTCGACCTTGCCGACCAGCTCGGCGGCGAGCGGGGACAGGAGCTCCTGACCGTCGGCCAGGTCGTTCACGCCGAGGCCGATGACACCGAAGCCGAGCCGTGACTGGGCCCGGAGCTCACGGCCGGCGTCGTCCCAGGCGACGTCGGTCACCTCCACCTCCCGCTCGTGCAGCACGTTCACCACCGGGGTCAGGTCGGGTGGCTCGTGTCCCTCGCGGTCGATGCGCACCAGCGTCACCCCCGACTCGGCCGGCCACGCGAAGTGCAGGAGCTGGGCGACGACGATCGAGTTGGGCCCGCCACGGGTGGGCAGGAGCAGCCGCTCGTCGCGCACGACGAGGTTGCTGGCGAGCGCCTGCTCGCGGGCCAGCCGCTGCTGCTCGGCCTCGGTCCCGGACCAGCCCCGGACCGCGAGGCGCAGGCCCACCGACGCCGCCACCGACGTGATGATGGGCACGAGGACGACGGCCGTGTAGGCACTGGTGTCGAGCACGGCGAGGGACAGGCCGACGGTGGCGATCACGATCTCGAGGGCGCCGCGGGCGTTGAGCCCGGCCCCGAGGGCCAGGCCCTCCCGGTTGGTGAGGCCGGCGAGGCGGGCGCCGCCGTAGGCCCCCGCGAACTTCGCCACGAGCGCCACGACCACGAGCAGGGCCGCCCAGGCGACGTCGCCCTCCTCGACCAGCACGCCGAGGTCGACCCGCAGCCCGGCGGTGGCGAAGAAGATCGGCGCGAGGAACGCCGAGGTGACCGTCTCGAGGTGGTGCACCACCTGGTCCTGCTGGAAGCGGGAGCGGCCGAGCAGGATGCCGGCCAGGAACGCGCCCAGCACGCCCTCGACCCCGATCCACTGGGTGACGACGGAGAAGGCCAGCGCGACCAGCGCCACCACGGCCACCCCCGCGCCGAGGTTCTCGCCCCGGCTGCGGGCGGCCCGCAGGACCTGGTCGACCACCCGCTGGCCGACCGTGAACGCGAGCGCCACGAACGCCGCGAGCGCGAGGGTGGTCCCGAGCAGGAGGCCGGGGCGGAACGCGCCCTCGGCGGCCACCACGGCGATCCCGCCGAGCAGCAGCCAGCCGAACACGTCGTTGGCCATGCCCGCGGCCACGGTGATCTGGCCGAAGTCGCGGCGGAGGAACCCCAGCTCGCCCAGGATCTTGGCCACCACCGCCAGCGACGACACCGCCAGCGCGGCCCCGATGAACAGGGTGAAGCTGAGGGTGGTGGCGTCGGGGCCGTAGAGCGAGTCGGGGAGGGCGAGGCCGGTGGCCAGGCCCGCGGCGAGGGGGACCGCGATGCTCGCCACCGACACGATCGCGGAGGGGCGGCCGAGCCGGCCGATGATGCGCAGGTCGGTCTCGAAGCCCGTGATCACCAACACGAGGGCGATCCCCACCCAGCCGACGGCCAGGAGCATGCCGCCCTGGAGGTCGTCGCCGGGGAGGAACCACTCGAAGCCGCCGGGCCACAGCCGGCCGAACACGCTCGGCCCGAGCACCACCCCGGCGAGGAGCTGGCCGACGATGGTGGGCAGGCCGACGCGCCGCATGGCGTACCCGAAGACGCGGGCCACGGCCAGCAGCACGAACAGCTGCGCCCAGAAGACCAGCAGGTGGTGTTCGTCGAGAGGGGGGAGCACGCGCCGCTGCACACCTTCCCGTCCGGGGGCGGCGGCTCCTTTCTACCCCGTCGTCGCGCCGGTAGCCCGGAGGCGGGGTCGCGCGCTCAGAAGAACTGGTCGATCAGCACCGGGTTGCCGTCGGGATCGACGAGGGTGATCGAGGCCGCCCCCTCCGTGCCCGGCTCCGGCGCGGTCTCGAGCTCGAGGCCGGCGTCGCGTAGGCGCCGCTCGATCTCGCGGATGTCGGTGAACGACTCGAGCCGCTCCAGGCGCGGGGTGAGGCCGGGGTTGAACGTGACGACGTTGCGCTCGAACATGCCGTGGAACAGGCCCAGGGTGGACTCGCCGTTCTTCAAGATGAGCCAGCCCTGGTCGGCGTCGCCGCCGGTGACCGCGAACCCGAGCGCCTCGTAGAAGCGCCGCGAGGCGTCGAGGTCGGCGACCGCCAGCGACAGGGAGAACGCGCCCAGCTCGAGGGTGCCGGGCAGGGAGCCGTCCGCCGCCGGGACCGTGGGCAGGCCGGCGAGGCCGTCGCTCTCGCTCTCGGTCTCGGGCTCGTGCTCGCCGTCGGGGGCCTGCTCGGGCACCGGGCTCAGGACTCGGGGCTCATCAGCGCGAACACGGCGCCGTGGGGATCGGTCAGGGTGGCCAGCGTGCCCACGCCGGGCATCGGGGTGGGCTCCATCAGCGCCTGGGCCCCGAGCTCCTTGGCCCGGGCCGTGGTGGCGGCGACGTCGTCGACGTTGAAGTACACCCCCCAGAACGCGGGCATGCCGGGCATGGGCGGGGCCATGGCGCCGGCGATGCCGTTCTCGTTGCCGCCCTCGACGTGGAACACCGTGTAGTCGCCGGTGGGCATGGGCGCGGTCTGGGCGGTCCAGCCGAACAGCTCGGCGTAGAACGGGGCCACCGCGGCGGGATCGGGGGTGATGAGCTCGTTCCAGGTGAGGGCGCCGTGCTCGTTGACCACCTCGGACCCGATGTGCTCCTTGGCCTGCCACAGGCAGATCACGGCGCCGGCGGGGTCGGTCACGACCGCCATGCGCCCGGCGTCCATCACGTCCATCGGCGGCTGGAGGACGGTGCCGCCGGCCGGGGCCACCTTCGCGGCGGTGGCCTCGACGTCGTCGACGGTGACGTAGCTGCTCCACACCGGGGGCATGCCCGAGGCGGCCATCTCGTCGGAGAGCTGCATCATGCCGGCGGCGCTGTGCCCGCCCTTGCGGGCCATGACGTAGTGCACGCCTTCCTGGTCGGTGGGCTCCTCCTCGTAGTCCCAGCCGAAGAGCTCGCCGTAGAACTCCTTCGAGGCCGCCGGGTCGGGGGTGGCCAGGTCGATCCAGCTCGGCACGCCGTGGGGGTACGAGGTCATGGTGGTCATCGGTCGGCTCCTTGGCTCGCGGCCCGCCCGTCGGGGCCCACCCGGGAACCTAGTATGTGTTCTGCAACCAGCCAATAGCTGATCTGCAACGACACCACGACCAGCAGGTGAACTCGCGAGCATGACGCCACCGACCACCGCCGCGACCCGCCGCACCTACGGGCAGGCGTGCCCCGTCGCGCACGCCCTCGACCTCGTCGGCGAGCGGTGGACGCTGCTCGTCGTGCGCGATCTGATGTTCGGCCCCGTCCGCTTCACCGACCTGCGCACCAGCCTGCCGGGCCTCGCCCCCAACCTGTTGAGCGACCGCCTGCGCCGCCTCGTCGCCCACGGGCTGGTCGAGCAGGTGGAGCTGCCCCCGCCGGCGGCCCGCACCGTCTACGCCCTCACGCCGCGGGGTCGGGAGCTGGCGCCGGTGGTGCACGCCCTGGCCCGCTTCGGGGTGGCGGAATGGGACGACCCCGACGGCGACCCGCCCCCGCGTCACCTCCTGCGGGGCGCGCTGCTGGCGCTCACGGCCCCCGAGCGACTGGGGGCGGCCACCTGGTCGGCGGTGGTCGAGCTGCCCGACGGGGCCGTCGGCCTCGCCGTCGGCGCCCGCGAGGCGGCGGACGACCCGCTCGGTCGGCTCCGGCTGTCCGACCCCCACCCCGCCGACGCCCCGCCGGCGGACCTCCACGTCCGCACCACCCTCGGCGCCCTCGTCGACCTGTCGCGGGGGCGGCTGACGCCGGCGGCGGCCCGGGCGGCCGACCGCCTCGCCACGTCGGGCAGCGAGCGGGCCCTGGACCAGTTCGCCCGCCTGTTCGGCTGGCCCCGCCCGGCCTGAGGGCGGGCGGCGGGGTCGGCGGCCGCCACCCCGTCGCCGTGGCTGCCGCCGCGGCCCGGCGGCGGTCGACCCGGGCGCCGGTGGGGGAGCGGCGACCGCCGGGTGCGAAGATGGCCGCCCGAGCGAGCGGTGGGAGGCCGAGGTGGCGACGTACGGAGAGGTGGTCGAGGTCCGGCGGCTGACGCCCCGCATGGTCCGGGTGGTGCTCGGCGGCGACGGCCTCGACGACTTCGTCCCCACCGAGTGGACCGACCAGTACGTCAACGCCCTGTTCCCGCCCGACGACGCGCCGTACACCGTGCCCTTCGACGTCGACGAGGCCCGGGCCCTGGCGCCCGAGCTGCGTCCCGTCGGTCGCCGCTACACGGTGCGGGCCTGGGACGGCGGGGCGCGGCGCCTCACGCTCGACGTCGTGACCCACGGCGACGTCGGGCGGGCCGGCCGGTGGGCCGCCCGCGCCCGGCCCGGCGACCGGCTCCAGTTCCTCGGCCCGAGCGGTGGCTACGCGCCCGACCCCGAGGCGGGCGGTCACCTGATGGCCGGCGACGAGAGCGCGCTGCCGGCCATCGCCGCCTCGCTCGAGCGGGTGGCGGCGGGCCAGCCCGTCGTCGTCGTGGTGGTGGTGGACGACGAGGAGCACCACGTGGCCCTCGAGTCGCCGGGTGACCTCGAGGTGCGGTGGGTGCACCGCGCCGACGCCGCCCCCGACGACCGCGGGCAGCTCCTGCGGGCCGTGGCCGGGTGCCCGCTGCCGCCCGGGCCCGTGCAGGCGTTCGTCCACGGCGAGGCCAACGAGGTGCGGGCCCTGCGCCGCCACCTGCTCGGCGAGCGCGGCATCGCCCGGGAGCGGGCGTCGATCTCGCCCTACTGGCGGCGGGACCACACCGACGAGCAGTGGCGACAGGTCAAGCGCGAGTGGCTGGCCGACTGGGAGCGCGACGTACCCGCCCCCGCCGCCACCGACGCCTGACCGCTCCCGTTCGACAGCCGGAACGGCGCCGATCCGGCGGGGGGCGCCGACCCGCGCTCCCGTAGGGTCGGGCCATGGAGCTGTCGCTCGACGCCGCCACGCTCGACCTCTACCTGCGCCACGCCTTCCGGGGCATGGCCGCGGTGCTCGACCGCCTCGACGACGAGACCGTGAACCAGCGGCCGCCGGGTTGGGGCACCAACAGCGTCGCCGGCCTGGTGGTGCACTGCTGCGAGCTGGCCCCGTCGTGGTTCGCGATGCCCGGCCTGGGACGGGACAGCGATCGGGACCGCGACGCCGAGTTCCTGGCCCAGGGCACCGTGGACGAGCTGCGGGACCGCATCGACCGCGCCACCGAGCAGACCTGCGCCTTGGCCGCCGAGTTCGTCGCCGGCCCCACCGTCGGGGACCATCCGTTCCGCGAGTTCCTCCCCGGCGGCGATCGCAGCGACGGCGCGCTCGTCCTGCACGTGCTCGAGGAGCTGTACCAGCACCTCGGCCACCTGGAGGTCACCGCCGACGCCGTGGCGAGACCACCCGGCCCGACGGACCGGTAGCCCGGCGGTCGCCGTCGGGTCGGCCGGGCGGGCGGGCCGGTCGGGCGCCGGCGGGCGGGAGGCCGTAGGGGACCGGGGGCGCGTGGGCCGCCCTCCGGGCCGCGGCCGACGCCGACGACGACTTCGACATCATCGGGACCGCACCCGGTCGTCTGGCCGGGCGGGTGGGCCGTCAGGGTCGCGGGCAGGTTCGTCCGGCGCCTTCGGGCGGGTGGAGGGGCGGCCAGGTCGGGCCGGGGTGCGGGGGCTGCTCAAAGGCGTCGGCTGGGCGAGTGGGGCGGTCCAGAGCCGGCGGGTGGGAGGCCGTAAGTGGCCGGCGGTGCAGGGGAGGCTGGTCAGAGGCCGGCTGAGGGGTGGGCGGGTCAGGGGCCGGTGCGTGGGCCGTGAGTCGCGGGTGGTCTGGTCCGGTGTCGGCGAGGGCGTGAGCGATCGCAGGCTGGCGGGCCCAGCGCCGACGGGCGGGGCCCGTCGAGGGGCTGGCGCTGCGTGGGCTGGTCGGGTTTCGGCCGAGGGGTGGGCGGGTCCGGTGTCGGCGGTGGGCCGTGGGGTCGCAGGCGGGTTCGTCGGGCGTCGGCGAGCGGTGGGGGGGCCTCAAGAGCGCCGACGGTGCGGGGCCGGTCGGGGGCGGCCGCGCAGGTGGCCTGGTCGAGGCCGGGTGGCGGGCCGTCAGGGGTCGCGCGGGCCGGTCAGGCGCCGGCGGGGGAGCCGGTCAGGGGCCGGCGGTCGTCTCGTCGTGGTGGGTGAGACGCTCGGCCAGGTCGGGGGGAACGACGGTGTCGGGGTCACGGATGGCGCCGAGCTCGGTGCGCACGCCGACGAGTCCGGCGTACAGCGGCGGGCACGTGGGACACGACTCGAGGTGGCGTTCGAGGGTCGCCGCGGTGTCGGCGGCCAGGTCGCCGTCGAGGTACTCGGACACGTGGCGGCGGGCTTCCCAGCAGCGCATGGGCACCCCTCTCAGGTTCTCTCGTCGCTCCTGGCCGTCGGCGAGCGCGGTGACGAGCATCATCCGCCCCCGCCGCAGCCGCTGCTTGGCCGCGGGGAGCCCCAGTTCGAGCAGCGCGGCGATCTCGGCCACGGTCCAGCCCTCGATGTCGTGGAGCATGACCACCGACCGGTAGATGAACGGCAGGCGGGCCAAGGCGTCCTCGAGCTCTTCGCGGGTCTGGGCCCGCTCGGCCACGACGGCGGCGTCGATCGTGTACTCGTCGTCCCGCCAGCGCTGCTCGACCTCCTCGGCCAGCACCTCGCGCCCGGACCGCCGGGCGGCGTCGATGGCCAGGTGGTGCATGATCCGGCGCAGCCACGACGCGAGGGGCGCCTCGCCCCGCCACTGGCCGATCGAGCGGGACGCCCGGAGCCAGGTGTCCTGGACGAGGTCGGCGGCGCGGTCGGGGTCGCGGGTGAGCGAGAGCGCGAAGGGGTACAGCGCCACCACGGCGTCCGCCACCGCCTGCGCATCCGGAGGTGCGTCATCGGGAGGTGGTCCGCCGTCGCGCAGCCGCACGGGTGGGGGCTCGGTCACGGGCGCGAGCTTCGCATCGCCCGGGCGGGGGTGGCGGGCCGCCGGCGGGGGAGCGCGACCACCGCGGTGACCAGGCCCACGAGCGCGGCGGCGCCGAGCAGCACCGACTGGTCGAGTGCGATCCCGGCAACGGCGAGCACGGCGGCCACGCCGAGGCGAAGAACGAGGTCGGTGCGACCGGTCGCGGTCGGGGCGATCCCGCGGACGCGGGTGGCGGCGGCCTCGAACAGGCGCTCGACCTCGGCCCGACTCATGGCGCCGACCACGCGCGCCACCTCGTCGTCGCCGTGCACGGCCACGGTGGTGGGCGTGGCCCGCACGCCCAGCCGGGCCACCTCGTCGGGGTGCTCGTCGACGCGGAGCAGGACCAGTCGGACGCCGTCGTGCTCGGCGGCGACCTCGGCCAGCGTCGGCTCGAGCCGGCGGCACGGGCCGCACCACGGCGCGACGAAGGCCAGCACCCGGGGGTCGTCGCCCCGGGGTGCCGGCCGCTCGTCGGTCATGCCTGGGAGGGCTCGCCGCGGCGCTCGTTGGTGCGGAACCGGAAGACGCTGTACAGCGGGCAGTAGCCCACGAGGCCGGTCACCAGCGGGATCAGGCCGACGATGCCGAGGACCGTTCCCCCGGTGCCGCCCATCACGCCGAACCCGACGACCAGCAGCACCACGCCGAGCACCACCCGGGCGATGCGGTCCCACCCTGCCTCGTTCGCGAACTTCATGACCGTCTCCTTCGTCGTCTCGTTCGGTGGGCCGGACCGGCCGTCACCGTCGTCACCCCCAAGACGGATGAGCGGCCGAAAGGGATACCGGCCTCGGTGCGATCGCTACGGGCGCGTGGGGCAGGCGCCTCCGGCGCGCTTGGCCTGGCGGATGAGGTGGAAGCCGTAGGCCGTGCCCGCCAGCCAGGTCAGGGTGATAACCGTCCCCGCGATCCAGGAGTGGTCGCGCAACACCGCTCCGAGCCCGGTGCCGGCGAGCACGGCGGTGACCATTCCGACCGTCAGGGGAAGGTGGCACGGGCAGAACAGGAAGGCGCCCAGCAGCCACCACAGGCCTCGCCGCTCGAGGGCGACGTCGGTGGTGAGGACGTCGGCGGCAATGACGTCGGCGGTGATGACGTCGGCGGACCCGGCGCCACCGAGCGGTCCGGTGCGGTCGGTGGGGTCGAGGTCGGTCGGGTCGAGGTCGGTCGGCGTCGTCGACATGGATCAATGATACCCCCCTGGGTATAAAGCGGAGTTCAGGGGCGGGGGCCCTCTTCGGGGCACCGACGGATCCGAACGCGCGGTGGTGGGGTCGGCGGCCGACGATCGGCGGGGCGCTGCCGGTCCGCCGAGCGCGCTGGCCGGGCGGCCCGCGGTGCGCCTCTGATCGGCCCGGCTCGGGTTGGTGACGGCGGCGGCCGAGGGTCGAGGGGGCGTGGTCGTGTCGACCGGGCTCGTCGGGTCGGGTCAGGCGGCGTGGCGGTGGGGTGGGTCGCCGGGTGGGTTCGCCGTGGTGGCGGGTGGTCGGGGTTGGGGTGTCGGGGGGCAGCATGGGGCGTCTGCCGGTGCCGGGGGCGAGGTGCCAGCCGCGTTCTTTGAGGTAGTGGTGGTGCGAGCAGAGCGGGTCGAGGTTGGCCAGTAGTCGTTAGTATGCCCCCATGCGCGAACCCCGAGCGGCCGCCGTCTACGCCCGCATCTCCTCGGATGACGGCACCGCCCTGGGGGTGAAGCGCCAGGTCCGCGACTGTCGGCGCCTCGCCGCCGACCTGGGATGGAAGGTGGCCGAGGAGTACGTCGACAACGACATCTCCGCGTATGGCGGCAGGCAGCGGCCCGCCTACGAGCGGATGCTCGCCGATCTGGCTGACGGTTCTCGTGACGGGGTGATCGTCTACCACCCCGACCGGCTGACCCGCCGGCCGATCGAGCTGGAGCAGTTCGTCGAGGTCCTCACTTCTGGGGGCGGGTGTCCGGTTCGGTTCGTGGCCGGCGGACCCGTCGATGTCGGCGACGGCGACGGCCTGTTGGTGTTGCGGATGCTGGCCGCGGTCGCGGCGAACGAGTCGGCGTCCAAGAGCCGGCGGGTGCGCCGCAAGCTCGACGAAGTCGCCGCCGCGGGCCGCCCCCACGGCGGCTCGCACCGACCGTTCGGCTACGAGAACGACCGCATCACCATCAACGAGGCCGAGGCGGAGGTGATCCGGGCGCTCGCCGAGCGGTTCATCGCGGGTGAGTCGGTCCGGTCCCTGGCGACCTGGCTGGACGACGAAGGGGTGAGGACGGTGGCGGGTGGGCCGTGGCGGACCACGACGCTGAACGCGATGTTGGCGTCGCCGCGCATCGCCGGACTCCGCCAACACCGCGGCGAGGTGATCGGCGACGCCGTCTGGGAACCGATAATCACGCGGGCTGAGCGCGGCAAGATCCTGGCGCGCATGGAGGCCCGCAAGACCTCCGGCCGCCGAGCACCGCGCCGGTACCTGCTGTCCGGCCTGCTGCGGTGCGGACGGTGCGGCACCACCTTGTACTCGGCGGCACGAGCCACCACGAGACGCTACGTATGCCTATCGGGTCCCGACCACGGCGGCTGCGGGCGGCTCACCGTCGTCGCGGAGCCGCTCGAGAACCTGATCACCGAGGCGGTCCTGTACCGCCTCGACACTCCCGAGTTGGCGGACACGCTCACCGGCCGCAATCGCGCCGACAAAGAAGCCGCCGGGCTGGCCGACGCCATCGCCGCGGACCGGGGCCAGCTCGACGAGCTCGCCGGGCTCTACGCGGAGCGCCAGATCGCCGTGCGGGAATGGATGGCCGCCCGCCGACCCATCGAGGACCGCATCGCCCACGCCGAGAAGCGCCTCGCCCGCATGACCCGCACCGACACCCTCACCGGGCTGGTCGGCAACGGCAAGGCGCTGCGCCAGCAGTGGGGGGACCTGAACCTCACTCGGCAGCACGCCATCATCGCCGCCGTCCTCGACCACGCCGTCGTAGCTCCCGGTGTCCCCGGCGCCCGCCAGCTCGACCCCAACCGTGTCGACCCGGTCTGGCGGCTCTGACCGCAGCTATGCGGCGGCGATCCCGTCGCCGCCCTCAGACCGGCGGCGAGCGGACTCCGCGGGATCCCCCGCGTCGGAGGCACCGAGCAGCACCCCGATGCGGGCCACCACAGCCGCGTCGGTCACCTTCACCGCCACCCCCTGGCGCTCGCACGACGCGACCACCCACGCCACGACAGCCTGGTCCACCTCGCTGGCGCCAGGGCTGGCGTGCGGTGAGGTGGCCGAGGTCCGGTCCGTCGGGTGGGTCACGACGGGCACCCTGGCGATCGGTACGACCTGACATACGACCCGAGGTACGCCCTGCGCGGCATCAGGGCCAGATATCTCGGGCAGCGGTCGCGGTGAGTGACCCGACTTGTGACTCGACCTACGACCTGGGGTACGCCCTGCGCGTCGGCAGGCGCCGACGCATGGGCATGGTGGTGTCCCGGTCGGCGGGATGGGCAACTCACGATGTCGACCATCGCGAACGGGACTCCCGGTGGCGGTCCCGTTCAAGTTCCCGGTTCGAAGAAATCCGCGGATTCCTCGACCAGGACACCGGGTACGCCACAGGCGCCCGGTGGGACCGCGCGCAGCGCCGTGACCTGGGGTTGGGACCGAAACCGGGACCGAACCGGGAATCCATCCGGGAACGCAATCGGGACCGGGACGAGTCCCGGTCCCGGCGCCAGGAGCATCCCGGCCCCGTCCCGGTCGACGCCGCAGGCGTCACAGCCGCGGTGCCCGACCCGCCGGTCCCGCTCGCTGCGGCCCGACCGCTGGTCCCGGGTCGCCACGCCTACCCTGCGGACCTCAGGGGGTTGGGCGGCCACTCGGGGAGTTGTCGTTGGACGAGGAGTGCCCGATCGAGGACGCGTGCCGGATCGCCTACGACGTGGCTGAGCGAGGCGACCACCTCGAGGACCTGCTGCGCGAGCTGGCGACTTTCACGATCGATGGCCGCAAGGCCGCTGTGGTCGACGCCCAGCGCCGATGCCACCAGCGTGCCGCCGACGACGCGGCCTGGGAACCCGCGGCGACGCTCCTGCAGCACGCCATCGAGACCGGCCTCTTCCACGACCGCCGCTGAGCATCATCCACTCGAAGCCCGCGCACCCGATGAGCGCATCACAGCGACCACCGACGCGCTCCATCCGAGCGTCCCCCGAAAAGCTCACGCCACGCGATCCCCTCTTGACACCTGCATAGGGTCACAGACTGGCTCGCGGTCGAGCGGGACACCCAGCGGGACACCCAGCGGGACACCCAGCGGGACACCAACCGGGAACGCGACCGGGAGCCGGTCGTGCCGCCTCGTGCCGTCCCGTCCGCAGCTCGCAGCTCGCAGCGATGCTCGCGCCTTCGCTTCGCTCAGGTGGGCTTCCACCCCGGCGGCCTCCGGCCAGGTTGGGCACGGGGAAGCCACGCCAGCGGCACACCCGGCAGGACAGCCAGCGGGATGGCCGGGTGCGACAACAGGGACGTGGGACCGATCCCGGGACCGATCCCGGGACCAGAACCGGGACTCCGATGCGCGACGAAGTCACTCCCTCGGGTCCCGTTTGAGTGACCCGAGTTGTGACCTGGGCGGCGACTCGGCGAGTGACCTCACCGGGTTTCTCGGATTTCTTCGCGAGATCGGGGTGACCGAGCGGCCTCGGGGGGTGGGGACGTGAAGTTGAGGTGCGTGCGCATGTTGAACATCGGGTTGATGGCCGCCGACCAGCAGACCTACTACCTGTCGATCGCCAGTGGCGTGGAGGACTACTACACCGGCCGGGGTGAAGCGCCGGGCCGATGGCTGGGCACTGGAGCCGAGCTGTTGGGCCTCGCCGGCATGGTCGACGAGGCCGACCTCACCGCGGTGCTGGAGGGCCGCGCACCCGGCAGCGACGAGCGGCTGACGCGGGCGAAGCTGCCCGGCCTGGACTTCACGTTCCGGGCGCCCAAGTCGATCAGCATCCTCTACGGCCTGGGTGAGGCCGGCACGGTGACCGGTGAGGTGGTCGCCGCGCACGAGGCCGCGGTCGACGCGGCGGTCGGCTACCTCGAGCGCCAGGTGTGCCTGTCGCGCCGCCGGACCGATGGGGTCCAGCACCAGGTGCCCGGCGACGGGTTCGTGGCCGCGGGGTTCCGCCACCAGACGTCGCGTGCGGGGGATCCGACGCTGCACACCCACGTGCTCATCGCGAACATGACCCGGATGCCCGACGGCCGCTGGGGGGCGCTGCACTCACCGCCGATGTTCCACCACGCCAAGACCGCCGGGTTCCTCTACCAAGCCCAGCTGCGCGCCGAGCTGACCCGCCGGTTGGGCGTCGAGTGGCAACCGGTGACCAACGGCTACGCCGATGTCGCCGGCATCTCCCGCCACGTGATCGACGAGTTCTCGACGCGGCGGGCCGAGATCCTCGACGCGATGGAAGCCCGCGCCGAGCACTCGGCCAAGGCCGCCCAGATCGCCGCGCTCGACACCCGCAAGGCCAAGGTCTACGACGTCGACGCCAACGCGCTCCGGGCCGACTGGGCGCAGCGCGCTGACGAGGTCGGGTTCGGTCCCATCCAGGTCGCCGAGCTCCTGGAGCGGGGCGTGACCCGCGAGCCGCAGCTGTGGTCGGTCGGCGTCCTGTTCGACGACCTCGCCTCGCCCACCGGGGTGACCGAGCACGCCTCGACGTTCGGGCGACGGGACGTGGTGAGGGCGGTCGCCGAGCGGATGGGAGACGGCGCCGACGTGACCGCCATCGAGGACCTCGCCGACGGGTTCATCGCCGAGCACCGCGTCATCGAGGTCGGCGACGTCGCCGGCGAACCCCGCTGGACGACCATCGAGCTGTTGGTGACCGAGAACCGCGTCGTCGAGCGCGCCCGCGCCCAACGCGACGCCGGAGCCGCCATCGCACAACCCGACAAGGTCGAAGCAGCGATCGCCGCCCGCCCGTCCATCAGCGACGAGCAGGCCGCCATGGTCCGACACCTCACCCTGTCGGGTGCCGGCATCGACGTCGCCGTCGGCGCGGCGGGGACCGGCAAGACCTTCACCTTCGACGCCGCCCGGGAAGGCTGGGAAGCATCGGGCTACTCGGTGTTCGGCGCGGCCCTCTCCGCTCGCGCGGCCGCCGAGCTGTCGGCCGGGTCGGGAATCCCGTCGATGACCATCACCCGGCTGCTCAACCAACTCGACGAAGGCCGCCTGGTCCTCGACGCCGGCTGCGTGGTCGTGATCGACGAGAGCGGCATGGTCGGGACGAGAACCCTCGATCGGTTGTCGAGCTACACGACCGAGGCCGGGGCCAAGTTGGTGTTGGCTGGTGACACCGCGCAGCTGCCCGAGATCGACGCCGGGGGTTCGTTCCGGGCCATGTCGCTGCACGCGCCGCCGACGATGCTGGTCGAGAACCGCCGCCAGATCCACGAGTGGGAGATCGGCGCGCTCAACGACCTCCGCAATGGCCGCGTCTCCGAAGCCGTCGCCGCCTACGGGGCCAACGGCCGCATCATCACCGCCGACAACGCCGACGCCCTCCGACAGAGGTTGGTCGATGACTGGTTCGCCGCTCCGGGCGACGACAAGGTCATGATCGCCACGCGCCGGGCCGACGTCGCCGACCTCAACGACCGCGCCCGCGCACTGCTCGACGCCGCGGGGCGGTTCGGCAACCACGAGCTAGGAATCGACCGCCGCATCCGCGTGGCGGGCCGGGAGTTTGCCGTCGGCGACCAGGTCCTCGCCGTCTGCCGCAATCACTGGGACCTCGACATCCTCAACGGCGACCTCGGCACCGTCACCGCCATCAACGAACGCCACCGCACCGTGACCTTCCACTGCGAACGGGTCGACGCCGAGCGCACTATGCCCGCCGACCGACTCGAGCAAGGCTTCCTGGACCACGGCTACGCGCGCACCAACTACAAGACCCAAGGCGCCACCGCCGACCGCATCTTCACCCTCGGCGGCGACGGCGACCTCGACCGCCAAGCCGCCTACACCGCGCTGAGCAGAGGCCGGGTCGAGAACCGCCTCTACCTGTCGACTCCCGACGAAGCCGTGTGGAGCATCCTCACCGTCAACGCGCAGCGAGCGCAGCGACCGGAGGGGCGGGATCTCTTGTTGGAGCACGCCGAACGTGAGTTGTCGCGCGACCGATCGCAGCACCTAGCGTCCGAGCTGCGGGACATCCTGCCCGAGCCCCACGGGGAGCCGGTTGAGGTCGGGCGTGAAGCGCTGCTCGCCGAGCTGCCTGACCGGGTCGTCGAGCGCACCCTCGCCGACGCCGTCGCCCAGGTCACCGCCCGCCTCGACCGACTGCAGCAGAGCGAGCCGCCCGCCGTCGACGACGGTCTCGGTCTGGACCTGTGGTGAGCGGGACGAACGTCCGCGCCCTTCAGCCCAGAGCGATGGCCACGACAGCGTCGCTTGGCTACAAAATCGGGCCCTGGGTTCAACCGGTCAGCGCAACGGGATGGCCCTCTTGTCCTGACCGAGGAGGTGGTCCGTGGCCAGGTTGGACGACCGGGGATGTCCGACGAGCGGAAGAACGAGCTGTGGGGGCGCTGGCATGGCGGCGAGTAGATCAGCGAGATCAGCCGGGCGATGGGCAAGCCGCCGGGATCGGTGTACACGATCCTGCGACTCAACGGCGGGGTGTGGCGCCCTCGCCGGCGCCGCGTCGGCCACCTCACGCTGGCCGAACGAGAGGCGTTCTCGCGTGGCGTCGCCGGCGGTGAATCACGCCGCGCAATCGCCAAGCGCCTCGGCCGGGCGCCGTCGACGGTGTCGCGCGAGGTGACGCGCAACAAGGGCTGCACCGGCATCGGGCGATCGACGCGCACGACCGGGCCTGGTATCGGGCGTGGCGACCGGAGCCGTGCCTACTCGAGACCAACGAGGTCCTGGGCCAGTTCTGATCACGTCGCCGCCGTGCTCAACGAGCGTGGCGGGCCACACCCGGCCTCGGCATCAACCGTTTGCGCTCCCAGTCGGCCTCGTTCGCGGGCAGTCGGGGTCCAGGCTCTCTAGGCTGCCGCCGTGCCAGATCATCTGGGCCCGCTGCCACAGGATGGTCGTCAGCCCGCGACGGCCGTAGACGCCGCGACTCCAGAAGAGGATGCCCTGCAGGGTTGACCACGTGGCGACCGCAGCGAGCTCGCCAGGCGGAAACGTGGGCGGTAGCGATCCGCCTTGTTGCGCTGCGCGAAAGACCAGGCCGAAGGCCTCCCGGAGCAGGAAACGCCGGGCTCTGTCGGTGTTGGGGTCAATCGGTGCTCCAGCGAGAAGGTCCGAGCACTGCGCGCTCTACGAGTGATGCCGGAACTTGTCGAATGTCGTCGGCGACCCATGTGACTATCTGTCCGACGAGGATTAGGTCGGGTGGCGTTCCGTCGTCGAGCGCCTCCCGAGTTCGCTCGACCAACCTCGCGGTGTCGGGCACCGCGACCGCGTGCAACAGTTCGGCCTTGGATGCGAAGTGGAAGTAGAACGCGCCTTTGGAGATCCCCGCTGCATCGCAGATGGCATCGACGCTCACCCGGTCGTAGCCGCTGGCGTTCCACAGCCTGACCGCTGTCGCCTCAATACTCGCCAGCGTGGCTCTGGCGCGTTCCTGTTTGAGGGGAACGGCTCCGGCTTGCCTGCTGCCTGCGTGGGTGTCGTGCGGGCGCTGCGTCCTCCCTGGGGTCATCGCCTGATGCCTATGGGAACCACGACCTCCAGTGCGTCCACTCGGACATCGCCCAGGAATGCGTCCAAGCTCATAAGCCGACTATAGTCGGTTTATGCGTCGCTTCGGATCGACCGTCGTTCCGTTCTTGCTCATCACTGCGATGTCCCTATCGTGCAGCTCGACAAGCACTGACGCGGGCCCAGCGACCACCGTGCCTCCCGACCCTCCTGCGACCTCGACGCATCGGGAGGATGAGGAGACTAGCGAGGAGGAGGTCGTGCCGACGACCTTGGACTGCACCGACCTAAGCGCGTGTCCCGAGATTGGGATCGGCGGCGACCCACCGGCGACCTTGCCTGGTGGATCACCGTCACCCTTGCGCGGATATGCCGACCCGTCTGTCCGCTACGACCCGGACTCAGACCGCTTGTGGATGGCCTACTCCTGGCCGAGCATGCACATTGACGGCACTCAGCGCGTCTCGAGGATCGAGACGCACTTGGCCGAGAGCACCAACGGCGGCGCGTCATGGGATCTGGTGCAGCCGCTCTGGGTTGCCGAACCCGCCACCGACCCAGCGACCGGCGGTTCCGGCTTCACTGATCATGAGGTTGCGAACCTCGCCCGCCAAGAGGCGCCCGACGGCGTGAGGTGGATCGGCGCGCGCCTTGACCTGTTCGTGCCAGCTGGCGGCGGGCTTGGAGTCCGCCCGCCGAACAGTTTCCGCATTGTCGTGAGTGCTGCGGCAAGCCCACCAGAACTCGCCAATGCTCCGTCGGTCACGCTGGGAGCCGCTGCAACGCATCCTGGCTGGGACGTTTCGCTGGACCTCACCAAGCTCGACGACGAGGTCGCCGGGTGCGCGATGTGGAACGAACCAGCGCTCTTGGCCGAACCCGAGGTCGTGTATCTCGCCGTGCGGTGCCTTCGTTTCGAACCTGCAACCCGCTCGCCCGACTGGGACACAAGCGAACTATTCGTGTTCCGGGCGCAGACAGCCGGCGCGGTGGGCGATTGGACTTGGACCTACCGCGGACGACTTGCCGGTCGGGCCGAGGCTGTGGAACTCGGCGGTGATGGTCTCACCCAGATCGACCTGGCGTACGCGCGCGACGGAACTCTCGTAGCGCTGTTGACTCCGGATGGATGGGATGCCGACAGCCGCGACTTCGTGCATCACGGCTTACGAGTGGTGGAGGTCGCTTCGTTGGCCACGCCCTCACTCGCCAGGCGCGCCGATGGCAGTCTGGCGGTGAGGGCCGTGATCAGCGCCGACGACGGTCCTCTCGGATCCGGGGCATCGACCTACGACCCAGAGCTTGCCGCGGGCATCATCTTCGCTCGCCGCAGCATCACCGAAGCCTCGCTAGTGGGATCGATGCACGGCACCGGCGTCCATCCGTAGCTCGGGATTGCGGCAGCGTGGTGGAGAATCGACCACTCATGCACCAGCACGACTGGCGCACCTGAGCACTTACGGTGCAACACGCTTCGGCGGACCCGGCACGCTGGACCCGTCGCCACTTGGCCAATGTTCCCGACGCCGGACGACTACCGTCACACAACGTTGAGTGACCAACGCACCGTAGGTGTGTCAGCTGGGCAAGTCCCCCCTCTGAGGCGACCGACTACTACACGCGGGCCGTCCCGACGCTCACGAGGGGGATGGCTTCCCGACTTGTGAGGTTGGCCAGCTCGGTGACGTGGATGTGGGCCCAGTCGACGCGGTGGTCGACCTGGAGGTGTTCGGTGGCGTTGCAGCCGAGGCGGGTGCAGCCGATGTTCAACAGGTCGAGGACGGTCTGTTGGCGGGCGGTGGTGCGCCGGCCGAGGTGGGTGACGTTGAACACGTCGACGCCGTTGGTGATCACGACGTCGATGGCGGCTTGGGGGAGGAAGCGGCGGAGGTCGGCGAGGGGGACGGGGCCGAGGCCGGCGACGTCGCAGCGTTCGCCTGCCTCGGTGTGGCCGCGGCGCAACGCGGCGGCGTCGACCCGCAGGATGAGCCGCACGTCGGCGCCCCGCTTCGCCGGCGCCGGCGCGGAGGCGGGGGCGGGCGAGGGGTGGGTGGGGTGGGGTCACCGGCGGCGGGCCCCCGGTGGGCGCGGCGCCGTCGGGTTCGTCGCCGGCGTCGCGGCCCGGGTCGGGGGCGGCGTCGGGTCCGTGGGGGCGGCCGGGACCGTGCCGCCGGTGGAGGGGTCCGTCTCCACCGGCGCCGGGGTGGCCCGCGCCGGGGTGGCCGCTCGCGTCGCGGGGGCCGTCGGTGCCGGCGCCGGTGGCGGCGGGTTCGTCGGCGAGGCCCAGCATCTGGCGCAGGGCGTCGTAGGTGTACGCGTCGGGGCGTTCGCGGCGGCCCTCGGTGCGGGCGCGGGCGAACTCGGCGTCGAGCCACGGCTTGAGCTGGGCCTTGAGGCGCACCACGAAGTCGGCCGGCCCGTTGAACCGCCCCCACCCCTCGCCCTGGGCGTTGGTACCCATCGCGAAGCCCCGCTTCTTGTGGGCGGCGCGGCGGCGGGCCTCGTCGTCGCCGAGCGCAGCCGCCTTGCGGGCCTTGGCCTGACGCTCGAGCTCACCCAGCGACCCCCGCCGCGCCGTGTCCAACAACTCGTCCTCGGCCGACGGGTCCGCCGCCGCGCCGTCGGCCACCGCTTTGGCCTGATCCGACGACAGCTCCCCGTTGCGTACCGCGTCCTCCGCGCCGGGCAACTCCCTCAGCCGCCGCGAGCAGGCCAGCTCCTCCTGGGCGTCGCGGGTGGACTGCCCGGTCTGCTTCGCGAGCCACTCCGCCGCTGACCGGTCCCCCGACCGGCCGAACAACGACGCGTTGTCCACCCGCCGGGCCAGCAACAACCGCATCCCCGCCGCCGCCTTCTCGATCGCCGCCAGCTCACCGATCGCCCGCGCCGCCTCGTCCACCGTCACTCGGTCGGGGTCGAGCGTGCCCGCCAACCCCGCGAGCTGCGCACGCACCTCTCGAAGCACCCCGAACATGACCCCATCATCCCCAGGGGGTGTGACACTCATGATCGACTCGTGCTCGTCGAGGGCCCGGCTCGAGTTCTGACTCGCGGTGTGACTGGCCCGATGCCTTGTTGCTGATCTGTCGGCTCGGGGTGGGGTCCTCGGCGCGCACCAACCGGTCGGGGGGACGTGACCTGATAGGAGCCTTGTCCGCACCCTGAGTGTCCTGTCCGCCTTCCCGGCCGGTGGCGCCATCCCACCCGAACAGCAGGAAGGCAGGACCCATCATGGCGGAACACGAACTCGAGATCTACGGCGGTGTCGATTCGCACCTCGACAACCACGTAGCGGCCGTTGTCGACTCGACCGGCCGCATCCGCGGGGTCGAGTCGTTCCCCGCGGACAGCGTTGGGTATCGGGCGTTGCTTCGGTGGATGCGTCGCCAGGGCCGGCTCGTGCGAGTCGGGGTCGAAGGCACCGGCGCCTACGGAGCCGGCCTGGCCCGCCATTTGTCGACGGCTGGAGTGGACGTGGTGGAGGTGAACCGCCCGAACCGCCAGACCCGCCGGCGGCGCGGCAAGAGCGACACGGTCGATGCCGAGGCGGCCGCTCGCGCCGCGCTGAACGGCGAAGCGACCGCGGTTCCCAAGAGCCACGACGGATGGTGGAGTCGATCCGGGTGCTGCGGATCGCGCTTCTGCTCGACCTCGACCCGGACCCGGCTGTCGAACCAGCTCCGTGACCTCATCGTGACCGCACCCGACGAGCTCCGCGCCACCCTCGAACTGCTCCGCACCGACGACCGGGTCGCTCGATGCGCCCGGTTCCTGCCCGAGCGCCCACCGACCCGGTCGAAGCGACCAAGGCGGCGATGAAGGCCCTGGCCCGTCAACACCAGGCCATGACCGCCGACCTGGACCGTCTCCGCCCAGATCGACGACCTGACCGCCGAGGTGAACCTGGCGATGCGAGCCGCCCGCGGATCGGCCCCGACGTCGCCTCCATCTTGTTGATCGCGGCCGGCGACAACCCCGAACGGCTCCACAGCGAGGCCGCGCTTCGCCAGCTGTGCGGCGCGCCACCAGTCGAAGCATCCACCGGCAAGACCATCCGCCACCGCCTCAACGCCGGCGGCGACCGCCAAGCCAACCACGCCCTCTGGCGGATCGTGATGGTCCGCCTCACCTGCGACCCTGCCACCCAGGCCTACGCGGCGCGACGGCGCGCCGAGGGCAAGACCACCCGCGAGATCGTCCGCTGCCTCAAGCGATACGTCGCACGCGAGGTCTACGGCCTGCTGACCAACCCCCAGCCCGTCACCCCCACCGCCGATCTGCGACCCGCCCGCCAGGCCGCAGGGATCACCCTCGCCGTCGCAGCCACCGCGCTCGGCACTCAACCCGCCCGACTCAGCGAGATCGAACGAGGCGTTCGACGACCCTCCGAACTCGAGGACCGCTACCGCACCTGGCTCCACCAACAACAACCCCTTGACGCGGCATAGGAGCATCACCGAGCACCGCGTGGAGACGCACAGGGCATCGTGGCTCCGTCGGTTCGGGCCACGCCCCCGCCGACCACCCGTCGGTGGGGTCCCGTCGGCCACGCCGGCCGCTTCGGGCCCCGAGAACGAGGAAGGCCCAGGCGCCGGAAATGCCGGTTGACCTGGGCCTTCACTCGAGAGCGGGTGACGGGAATCGAACCCGCGTTCTCAGCTTGGGAAGCTGATCGGAGACCCCTGCCAACCCGCGGAATCTGGTGAATTCCCAGGTTGGCGACGATGTCGCGTTGCCTGTGGTGTCGTCCCGTCACCCCGAATGTCGCTCCGTAAGGTCACGCTAGGGTCACGCCGGAGAGGCCCGATCAGGTGGAGCGAAGCTCATCGACGAACGACTCGATGACCGCCTCGACGTCGCCGACCTCGATCGGCACCGGTGACGCCGAGGCCATCTTGGTGGTGGCTGCGGCGGGGTTGGTGAGGACCTGGTCCTGGGCGACCTCGGCGATGATCCGTCCGATCCCGCCGGGCGCTCCTCGCAGCTCACCGCTGAGCTGGCTGTCGCGGTTGCACAGGTCGACGAGTCGGAAGAGGTCGAGGAGGTCGGACGCCGACTTGGTCGAGCGGCGACGCGAGGTGGGGTAGCCGATGGCGTGCGACTTGGTGGCGACGAGTCCTGCGGGCGTCGCCACCCTGATGGCAACCGGATCGGCTCCTTGCACGGTCAGCCGGGAAGGTTCGGCTCCCTCGAAGGCCCAGCGGTGGCCGGCGACGAAGAGGCGATCCTTGTCTCCGAGCCCGTCGAGATCGTCGTCGGTCACGGCGCTCGTGGCGATCAGGTCGACCTTGACCTCGTCGATGATCAGCGGTTGGGGCTCAGCGTGGTGAGCGTCGGCGAGGACTTCAGCGGCCTCTGGCTCGGCGTCGACGGTGACGAGATCGATGTCGATGGTGGCCCGATGGCCAGCCCCGGCAGCGCTGACCCGCATCGTCACTGCGAGTCCTCCGATGAGGGCGACGTCGGGAAGTCCAGGAGTCGCGAGCACGGTCCTGGTGACCCCGAGCAACCCGGTGCTGTGATCGGGGAGGACGATCAGTGGGGGCTCACCAGACACGGTGGATCTCCGGATCATCGGGGGTCCACTGGTCGAGGATCTCGTGACCCCGCGCCGGGTCCTGAGCCAGCTCGAGGGCGAGGAACAGCGGGTGAGTGGTGGGGAGGAAACTTGGCTCGACCATCGTCGGCGACAACAGCCGGTACCGGCAGACGAGCAGAGTCGGTGGGACGGCGACGACAGCGGCGTAGTCATCCCATGCTCCCGAGGTGAGGGCGCGCTCGGCGCGCCGCGCATCTGCCTCGGCGGGCACCCAGATCCACGGACGGCCTCCGGAGGCGAAGACCGGAGCGCCCCAGGCACCGGCGGCATCGTCACCGCCGAGCGCCCAGCCCGGTTGCCCGAGGTCATCCGCGTGCGCCTGCCACCGCTTGGCCTGATCGTGCGTCGGGACGCCGGCGACCGGGGTGATGCGGGTCGGCCCCCACACCGCCGCGAGTGCGAAGAACAGATCAGGGATCTCCGGCTCACCGGTCGGGCGGATCAGGCCCGACTCGCGGAGGAGCTTCGCGGCATCACCGACCGCACCATGCGACATGCCAACTGCGGTGGCGACCTCACGGATCGATGGCCTCTGCGTCGGATCCAGAAGGACCGCCGCCGCGTAGCCGATGCCGGCGCGCCCGCGGATCGGTCCATCCGAGGCGGGAGATGACAGCCGCCACCCGCCTGGTAGCGGTGCGCGGTACGCGAGTGCGCCTTGGTTGAAGTGGAAGATTCCGGTCGCCGTCGGATGGTTCAGCTGCAACTCGCCCCGGCGATCGAGCCAGCTCCACCCGTAGTTACGGCTCCGTCCGTTGGCCCGGTCGAACTCGTCCTTCGCCTCGGCCGACAGCTGGTTCGCGACCACGATCTTCGAGCTCCGTGCTTCGGTCATGATGAGTTGCTGAGCCACGCTTCGTGAGATCGCATCGCGTGCGATGACCCTGGCGGGCCAGCTCTCGGCCCCGACGGCGACGTTCACCCAGTCGCCGTGGTCGTGCTCGATGTCCAGACCCCGGACCTTGGATGCGAGGTTGATCAGCTCGTCGACGGCAACCTCGACCTGGTCGTCGGGCGACGTACGAAGTCTGGGCACCCCGGAAGTCTATCCCGTCCGGCGTCCGGTAGCCACCGGACACCGGACACCGGACGGCGATCGACCGAACCGCTCATCTGCTCTTCAAGATCCTTCTGGCTGTCACAGCCTCTCCTCGGCCACCGACCGACCCCAGCGGCCCACCTGCTCGCACGCCCACCGGCCCGCCCTGGCGGTGAGCCAGTGCCCCGCCGGGGCGATGTCGGGGTGCTCGAGGGTCCACGACCCGACCCCGCACCGGAACCGAGGGCAACACCACCGGGTGCGGATGACCCGCAGGGTGACGGTCTGGTCGAACGCGGGGAGATCGACCAGGTCGACCTCGCGGTGGTCCTTCACCCACGCCGCCGTGCCGCACCGGCCGCACACCGGCCGGGCCTCACGCGCCGCGACGACCACGACGAGCCGACCGGGCTCCGGATCGGCCACGCCGAGGATGTCGATGTCGGGCAAGCCCACCAGCAGCTCGCACATGCGCGTAGGGTCGATCTCCACAGGGGCTCCCCGGACTCGAATGGCGTCAGAACCACCGATTCTGTGGAGTCCCTGTGCCGCGCCCGCGGACCCTCAGCCCGCTACCGCACCCCGCTCAGATCCGAAGAGCCGCTTTGAAGCGACCTTCCGGGCCATCGAGCGGCAGCGACCGCTTCCACTCGAGCCAATCGAACTCGTTCTTCACGTTGCTCGCGAGCACGAAGCGGACGAGCTGCTCCAGGACTTCGGCCCGGTCGGGGTCATGGGTGGTCGAGAACACGGTCATCCCGAGTCGCCGGGAGAGCACACGGTCGTGCAACGAGCGGGGTCAGCCGGTGAACGAGGGCGTAGTGGGTACCGGCGTCGGCGCGCCAGAGCTCAAGACGCAGGCGTCGGCGACCGGCTCGCCGGCGCCGGGTGGCGCGGGGTCGAGCACGACGCGGCCGGCGGTGTCGAAGCCGACGCCGGTGTGCCGGACGCGGCGGTCGTAGCCCAGGTCGGGGGCGACCTTGGTGTGGAAGAACATGAGGAGGTCGCCCTGCGCCCCCTCGACGATCCCCAGGTGGCCGGGCCCCCAGAAGTCGTCGGCGGGTGCCTGCTTGAGGATGGGGTTGTCGGCTCGTCGGGTGAACGGTCCGGTCGGGCTCGGCGCGGTGGCGACACCGACCGCGTAGCACGGCGTGTCGGCCCCTTGCCCCGAGTAGAGGAGGTGGAAGGTGCCCTCGTGCTCGAGGACGTAGGCGCCTTCGCGCACGAAGCCCTCCCACGTGTCGGTGACCTGCTCGAGCACCGGCGTGGGTGCGCCGACCGGGGTCGTCTCGTCCGCCATGGGCCAGACGGCGATGGCCGAGAGCGGCGTGTAGATGTCGGCGTAGAGCCACAAACGGCCCTGGCTGTCCTCGAGCACGAAGGCGTCGATCGACTTCTCGTCGTTGTTGACGAGGAGACCGTCCCCGGGCTCGTAGACGCCGTCGCCGACCCCGGCGTAGCCGGCCCCCACCATCGGGTGGTCGAGCTGGTCGACGAACGGCCCGGTGGGGGAACTGGCCCTGGCCACGCCGATGCGCTCGTTGGCGGTGTAGTACATCCAGATGTCGGTGCCGTCGACGCGGACCTCCGGAGCCCAGTAGTTCCCCTCGTCGTTCCACGATCCGGGGGTCGGGGTCCACACCAGACCCTCGTACGTCCACGTGGTGAGGTCCGTCGACGACCACGCCTCGAAGCCGTCCGTGCTCGAGGTGCCGTACAGGTACCAGGTGTCGCCGACCCTGATCACCGAGGGATCGGCGATCGACACCGGCCCGTCGCCCGGCCGCTCGACGTCGAGCACGGTGTAGGGGTCGGACGCCGTCGCGGCGCCGACCGGCGTCGCGACGGGAACGAGGAGCGTGCCCACCACGAGGGCGACGACGAGGGTGCCGCTGCCCACGGGATTCCGGCGCATCGGCCGCGATCTCGTCGGACCTGGCCCGATCTGCACCGCTACGACCAGACCCGCTGGGCCATCAGGTCGTCATCATCGCCCAGGAACATGGCGCGATCCGGCGCCTGGTGCGCCTGCGACCCCTTCCGGATGCTCGAGTCGTCGGCCACCGGTCGTCCTTTCCGTCGGGAGATCTCACGAGTGCACGGGTGCTCGGCGCACCTGGTCGGCGGCCGGAGCAGAATCCGATCGCGCCGTGGTTTGGACCGGGCCCAGATCCAGCCCCCATGATAGAACGAGACACGATGTCTCGATGGGTGCAGCTGGCGATCGCCCCGTGGGCGTCGTCGCGAGTCGACGTGTGACGGGACGACCGTGAGGCTGGAGGTGTTCTCGGCGCCGTCGGACGCGCCGCGCGTCCGACGCACCAACGACCTGGTCGGGGTCGTGGGCGCCGGCGTCGTGCTCTTCGTGATCGGACTGGTCGCCTGGGACGGCTCGACCCTCGATCAGGACTGGGCGGATCTCGTCGCCGGTCTCCCGGGCTGGGTTCGGTGGCTCGGGCAGGTGGCCCACACCGCCGGCATCCTGTACGGGGCCGCGCTCATCGCGGGCGTGGCCGCCGTCGCCCGCGACCGCCTCGAGCTGGTCCGGGACTTGGTGCTCGCCGCAGTGCTGGCGGTCGGGTCGGTCATCGTCTTGTCGTGGTGGTTCGACGGTCGGTGGCCCGATGTGGATCTGTTCACCCCCGGGGACCTGGCCACGACCTTCCCGGCGGTCTCCGTCGCCGCCGTGGTGTCGGTGCAGGCGGCTGCCGCCCCCCACCTGAGTGCCCCGCTCCGCCGCGCGGGGCACCGCGTCGTCCTCGCCGGCGCGGCCGGGGCGGTGCTCGGTGGGCTGGCACGACCGACGGCCACCGTCGGCGCGCTCGTGATCGGCCTCATGGCGGCCTCGACGGTCCGCTACGTCATGGGCACCACCGCGGGGCTCCCGTCGCTGGCCCGGGTGCGATCCGGGCTCTCGGCGATCGGCGTCGCGATGACCGATCTCACCTACCTCGAGGAGCAGCCGGCTTCGTCGGCGATGTTGGCGGGGGTGACCGCCGATGGCGGCCCGGCCTACGTCCGCGTGCTCGGGCGCGACGCGTGGGCGGCGGGCCGATGGGCCCGCCGATGGCGGTCCGCCTGGTACCAGGACGACGGCCCGGAGTACGCGAGCTCCCGTCGTGAGCAGGTGGAGCACGAGGCACTCGCGATGGCGTTGGCGGCGCGGGCGGGCGTGCGGGTGCCCGACCTGTTGGGTGTCGGCATGTCCGATGAGCAGGACGCACTGCTGGTGGCCGACGGCGGGTTCACGACGTCCGGGGCGATCGGCGCCGAGCAGCTCGACGACGCCCTGCTCGATGGCTGGTGGGCGCAGTTGCGGTCGCTCCACGAGGGGGGGATGGCGCACTGCGGGCTCGGGCCCGGCGCCGCCCTCGTAGACGGTGCCGGCCGACCGGCACTCGGCGGCTTGTCGGTGTCGGCCCTCGTCGCCACCGACCAGCAGCGCAACGAGGACGTCGCGGCCATGCTGGTCACGCTCGGGGTGCTCGCCGGCGCGGACCGGTCGATCGAATCCGCCCGACGCGTGATCGGCGACGACGTCCTGCTGGCGGCGCTCCCGATGCTGCAGCCCGCGGCGCTCAGCACGGCCCTGCGCCGATCCGTGCCCCGCGCCCGCTCCACGCTGAAAGAAGCCCGCCGGCGCGTCGCCGAGGCCATCGGCGTCGACCCCCCGGACATCGAGCAACTCCACCGCGTGAGCGTCGGCCAGGTGGTCATGGTCGCCTTCGGGGTCTTCGCGGCCTACACCTTGATCTCTGGCCTCGCCGACGTCGGCTTCGACACCATCGCCGACGCTTTGGCGGATGCCGAGTGGCCCCTGCTGATCGCCGCGCTCATCGCCGTGCAGCTGACCAACGCCACCGACGCCGACGCCATCGTCGCGCTCACACCGAAGCCGGTGCCGATCGGTGTCGCGACCCTGGAGCAGTTGGCCATCAGCTTCATCAACCTGGCCGTGCCGTCCTCCGCCGGCCGTCTCACCATGAACGCCCGCTTCTTCCAGAAGTTCGGCATCAGCCCGATCACCTCCACGTCGACCTCGCTCATCGTCAGCGCGGTGGCCTTGCTGGCCCAGGTCATCCTGCTGGTGGCGACGGTCGTGGTGGGTCGTCAGAGCATCGATCTCACCTCGCTCCAGGGGGGCTCCGGGGTCGTCAAGTTGGTGGGTCTGGCGGTGGCGGTGGCCCTGGTCGGCGCGCTCGTGGTCCTGGCGGTGCCGACGCTCCGCGCCGCGGTCAAGGCCCGGCTCGCGGGCCCCGCGGCGCAGCTGCGCAGCGCCCTCTCGGTGGTCCGTGACCCCCGCCACCTCGCCCGGGCGCTCGGGGCCTCGCTCGCCAGCCAGGTGCTCTTCGCGCTCGGGCTGGTGCTGTGCGTTCAGGCGCTCGGCGGCGAGCTCACCCTGGGGCAGGCGCTGTTCATCAACATCACCGTGTCGGTCTTCGCCGGCGCGTCCCCGGTTCCCGGCGGGATCGGCGTGGCCGAGGCCGGGCTGACCGCGGGGCTCGTCGGGGTCGGGCTCACCAGCGACGTCGCCGTGCCGGCGGTGATCCTCTACCGCATGGTCAGCTACTACCTGCCCCCGGTCTGGGGCTGGGTCTCGTTGAACTGGCTCACCCGAAACGACTACCTGTGACGCCTGACTCGATGATCGGTCTGCCGGTGAGGGCCCGAACCGGGCTCGCGTGTCGGTTGCGCCACGCGTTCACGACATGAGCAGGTCCGACGACGCCGAGCTCGTGGTCAAGATCGGCCAGGTGGCGCACAAGTACGGAATGCCCGGCTTCGAGCTCGACCGGGAGCTCGCTCGACTGGCTCGCGCGCTTCGCGTCGACCTGACCGTGATCGCGACCCCGCGGCTGCTCGACTGCGTCGTCGTCGACCAAGCTGGCGCCACCGAGCGCCGCATGCTGGCACCACTCGATGAGGTGGCGTACAACATCGAGAAGCTCTCGCGGACCGTCCACCTCATGCGGCGGATCGAGGCCGGCGACGTCGACGATGACGCCGCCCGACGCGAGCTGGACGCGATCGAGGTTCTGCCGGCGCCGTATCCGGCGCCGGCGGTCGGTATCGCGTACGCCGCGTGCGGAGCCGGCTTCGCGGTCATCCTCGGCTCGGCGTCGGGCGATGTCGTGCTCGCGTCCGCGCTCAGCATCGTCGTGTTCCTCGTCGGGTGTGCGGCGGCACGGTTCGCGTGGCTGTCGAGGCGGGTCTACGTGGTGTCGGCGTTCGCCGCAGCGCTGCTCGCCGGGTTGGCCGGGCACGTGATCCACGAGAGCGACACGCCGATCGTGGCGCTCTGCTCCTTCGTCGTGCTCGTCCCGGGGCTCGGACTGGCGCTTGGCGCGCTCGAGCTCGCCGAGGGTCAGACGCTGATCGGGTGGCATCGGTTCATCGCCGCGGCGGTGCAGACCTTCGAGTTGTTCGCCGGTGCGGCGATCGGAACCGCGTTGGTCCGGTCGGTGGTCGGACTCCCCGACGCACCCGACGTCGCGCCGTCATCGACGATCTCTCAGTGGGCGTTCCTGATGATCCTCATGATCGGTCTCGTCGTCGTGTTCCAGGTGCCGCCGCGGATCGTGCCTTGGGCGGTTGCCGCCGGCATGCTCGCGTACGCCGGGCTCGAGGTCGGCAGCCGGTCTGGCTCCTGGCAGGGCCCGTTTCTCGGTGCGTTGGCACTCGGGTTGTTCAGCACCCTGTACGCCCGCGGAACGTCCCACGCGAACCCGCTCGTCGTCGTCCTGCCCGGAGTGCTCATCCTCGTGCCCGGCGTGGCCGCCTACGCGTCGCTTCGGACGTTCGACGCGGAGTTCGAGACCGGCATCGCCGCATCCGGCCAAGGCGTGCTCATCCAGATCGTCGCGATCCTCGCCGGGCTCTTCACCGCGGCGTCGATCGTCGAGCTCGGTCGAGCCCTCACGGGAGCTGCTCCGTCGGGGGGCCCATGACCAGCACCAACGTGAACGCCGGGATGGATCTCGGTGGTCCGAATTCCTCGTGCCGTTCCCGATGTGCTCACCACGTCGCTCCGATCTCCTACCTCCGAGAAGGGACACACTGACATGACCAACCCATCCACTGCTCACGACGCCTTGGGCACGACGCCGCGCGCGGCCACTCCGATCGACCGCGTGGTCGAGATCCAGAGGTACTTCAACGCGCCGGAGAACCAGGGCAACTTCCAGTTCCCGATTCCCGAGTCCGCCTACACCTGGCAGAACGTCGGCCGCCTCTTCCACACGGTGGACGTGCTCCGCGGGGGTCCGGTGGCAGAGCTACCGCTCGCCCTCGACGAGTCGATCGGCCGCATCGCCTTCGAGAAGGGGCAGACGTCGGAGACCGTGGATTCCCACCTCGACGACTACCCGGTCGACGCCTTCCTCGTCGCCCATCGAGGTGAGATCGTCTTCGAGCGCTACAACACGATGCGTCCACAGGACAAGCACATCTGGTTCTCTGCGAGCAAGCAGTGCGGTAGCACGATCATGGCGCTGCTCGAGGAGCAGGGCCTGATCGACGTCAAGAAGCCTGTTCCGGCCTACCTCCCGGAGCTCGCGGGGTCGGCGTGGGACGAGACGACCGTCGAGGACGTGCTCGACATGGCCAACGGCCTCGACTCGACCGAACACGACGAACCTGCCCAGGACACCCGTACCAATCCGGACCGCGTCTACTTCCAGTGGGGCGTCACGATCGGCATGTTCGTCAACCCCGACCAGGAGGAGCGCGATCCGTTCGCCGTGCTCCGGGGCATGCAGCGGAAGTACCCGGGGCACACTGCGTTCGAGTACAACTCGATCAACCCCTACGTCATGAACCGCATCAACGAGCGGCTCACCGGGATGCCGACCAACGTCCTGCTCAGCGACCTGATCTGGAGCAAGATCGGTGCCGAGCACGACATGCAGCTCGGCATCTCGACCCAGGGGCATCCGATGTTGTTCGGCTTCGCCTCGAGCACCCTTCGAGACATGGCTCGCTACGGCATGATCTTCACGCCGAGCTGGAACAAGGTGAGTGAGGAGCGCATCGTCTCCGAGTCGATCCTTCGGATGCTCCAGACGACCGGCGACCCCTCGATCTACGGGAAGGGCTACGTCGGCAAGGAGATGGAGCGCAACTTCCCCGACGACCGCGGGATCACCAATCGCTACCAGTGGGATGCGGTCTTCACGGACGGGGACCTGTACAAGGGCGGCATCGGGGGCCAGGGCCTCTACGTGTCACCGTCTCGCGACCTCGTCATCAACTGGTTCAGCACCAGCGATGGCACCAACCAGGAGGAGACGATGGCTCGCGCCATCGCCAAGACCTTCCCGATGAACTGACCAGGACCCGGGCTACCCGCGGGGATCATCTCGGCGAACGGCCCCGGACCGGTCCGGGTACCGCGGGTTGTCGGGGCCCTGTCTCGGCCCGCGACGCGGGCCGTGGGTGTGGGTGGCCTCGAGCGGATCTTTCTCGGCATGGTCGTCGTCGGCCCTGGTCTCGCCCCAGTCGTCAGTGGATCACGAGGAGCGCGCTCCCGTGTGCGGGGAGATGGGCGGTGATCCGGGGGTGGCTCCGCTGCACCTCGTGGGTCCAGGCGTCGAAGACCTCCTCGTCGCCACGGAGGCCGAGGCGCTCGCCGGTGATGGAGAGGGTGCGGGGACGGCGACCCATGTTGGTCAGTGAGACGGCGACGCCCCCGCCGGCGAGGCGCTTCTCGAGGATCCAGCCATGGCGGCTCTGCTCGACGACGCGGGCCTGGTGCCCGAGTGGATCCTGGTCGATGGCGACGACCTCGGGGTTGGTCAGCAACGCGAGGTCGTAGGGGTCGCTCTCGCTCAGGTCGTGTGAGGCGAGGAGAGGAGCCGCCATCATCGCCCAGAGGGTGACGTGGGTGTGGGCCTCGACATCGGTGAGCCCGCGGAAGCTCCACAGCTTCGGTCGCCAGTTCCCCGAGAACGGGGCCCTCAGGGTGCCGGTCGCTCGGCCGCGGCCGTGGTTGCCGACGAGGAGCATGTCGGGGTCGTTCCAGTGGCCGGGTCCCGCGTGTCGTCCCAGTCCGAGGTTGCGACGGGCGATCCCCTTCACGCCGAGTCGACCCGCGCCGAAGGTGTCGAAGATGTCCCAGGTCGTGCGCCACAGCGCCGCGCCCGCCTCCGGGGCCCAGGTCCATGGTCGCCGACCGCCCCACTCGCAGGCGCTGTAGACGATCGATCGCCCACTGTGGGCCAAGGCATCGCCCATGGCGCCGTAGCGCTCGATCGCGGTGGCGGCGTCACGTGGCGCATGGCAGTAGTCGTACTTGAGGTAGTCGACCCCCCAGGCGGCGTAGGTCTCGGCGTCGATTCGCTCGTGAGCGAGGCCGCCGAAGCAGTTGCCGCAGGTCTTCTCGGCGGCGTCTGAGTAGATGCCGAGCTTGAGGCCGGCGGCGTGGAGCTGATCGGCGAGCGCGCCGATGCCGTCGGGGAAGGCCCGCGGGTCAGCGGCGGGCGTCCCGTCGGGGTTGCGCTCGGGGGCGTGCCAGTGGTCGTCGATGTTGACGTACTGGTAGCCCAGGTCGCGCATTCCCGTGTCGACGATGGCTCGGGCGCTGCGGAGGATGGTCTCGGCATCGACGGCGTCGGCGTAGACGTTCCAACTGTTCCATCCCATCGGCGGCGTGAGCGCGAGCGTGCTGCCGACGTGGAGCTGAACGACCGCATCCGTCGATCCCTCCGTGTTGGACGCTCGAACCCTCATCTCGTGGGTCCCGGGGGTCTGCGGTGCATGGCCGCGCACGATGCCCGCGGCATCGACGGCGAGGGTCGCCGGAAGCCCCTCCACGGTCCAGGTGATGGGGCGGCTACCGGTGCCCGCCATCGCGTGGATCAGCTCCGTACCGGGTCGGATGCCGATGCGTCGCGCCCCGTTGATCCGGGGTGGCCCGGCGAAGGGGTCGTACCGGATGATCTCGGGCCGGGTCGAGTCGCTCATGGGTCGGTCAGCAACAGGTCGGGGGCGACGGCGGTGAAGTCCGGAACGGACTCGATGACGAGCTTGGCCCGGAGGAGGGCGCGCCGGTTCGCGTGCCAGATCGCGGGTGCGAGCACGCGGGCGACCCCTGGCCACGAGCAGGAGAACTCGATGGTCTCGGTGACGGAGGACCGCCGGCGATCCAGTGCCTCGAAGTCCATGCGGCCCCGGTGAGAGCGAATCGGACCTCCTCGTTCGAAGACCCACTCGAGGCGGTCGTCGGCGCGGCGCCGCACCACCCTCTCGGTGTAGTGCACCCCGGGGACGACACGAAAGCCCCGTCGGGAGCCCTCGCCGAAGGGTTCCCCATCGGCGCCAGTGCCGAGGTGGTGCGTTCGCACCGGCCAGTACAGCTTGGCTGCTCGGTCGAGGTCGGTGAGCGCCTCGAAGAGGTCGCTGAGCGCACCGTCGACCTCGACCCGTACCTGCAGGTGCACGTCACGGCCGTCGCAGCGGTACCAGCCCAGGGTGTCGCGCTCCGCTCTCCATGCGCCGCGCATGACCAGATCCGCCTGTCGCAGGAGGCGGCTCCAGGCCCGCCGGTCATAGGGCGGCCGTGGGCCTCTCGGTGGCAGGTCGGAGCGCCGGTCGAGCTCGGCGGCGGGAACCGGCGGTGGCCCGGTCGGAGTGTCGTCCCGGCGGCCGACCTCGGGGGTACCCAGCAGGGCGACCACTCGCTCGACCACGACCTGGAAGCCGCCGAGCGTCCATCGCCCGAACACCGTGTGGCCGCCTTCGTAGCGTTGGCGCTCGTACTCCTCGGGGGTCGTGACGTAGCCCATGTAGTCGTTGCTGTACGTCACCAGCAGGAAGCGGCTGGGACCGTCCGCCGGCGCTGCGTCGCGCGTGGCGGCGAGGAGCCGCGCCCCGGCGACGGTGGTGAACTCCCCGGGTGCGCAGACCAGCGCCACGTCGCCGAGGCGCAGCACCTGGATGGGCAGCACCGATGGCACGAGCGGACTGGTGTCGATCGCTCCGACCCGCGCCTGGCGGATGGCCTCCGCGGCGGACGCGTCCAGGGCCGCCGGTGCCCACGCGCGGGCCAAGGGGAGACCCAGGACCCGCTTGTCAGCCGACTCGAGGACGATCGCCTTCGGGTCCTGCGAGGCGTAGAGGGCTCGGTGGTGCGCCCCCGCCGCACCCCCGGCGCGACGCCGCTTCCAGCGCACCACCCGCGCCACCAGGCGTGCGAGGTGCGCTGCCGCGACGGGCATCCCCCGCCCGTCGACCGGTGTGCCCCGGAAGAAGCCGGCGCCATGGCACGGTGTCGACGTCCGGGCCCCGACGGTGCCCAGGGCATGGTGCGGCGGCACGTCGATGTCGCTCATGTCGGTGTAGCGGAGCACCCCGTCGATCGGCCCGGTGACCGGGGTGCCCGGGCCGGCGACGGCCGCGAAGGCGACCCGGCAGTGCGCGGCGGCGCTGCGCTCGGCGTGGCGGGTCTCGCCGGCGAGTCGGGTCACGAGGCGTCGGGCGCTCTGGCCCGGCCCGTGGTAATGGGGCGACACGTCCCCGGCGGTGGCTTGGGCGAAGATGGCCACGGGCGCACTCGCTCCCTGTCGGCGAAGCGCGTCCTCGGCGCGGCGCGGCGCGCGGCGCGGCCCTTGTTGTCGCCGTCGAGGGCCCCGACGCGGTTGCCGAAGCAGGTCGCGTGCACCCCGAAGAGGGAGACGAGGGCCTCGACCCGCCCGTCCTGTCGGAAGGCGAGGACCGACATCGTGCGGTCGATGGCACGGTGGGCTTGTCTGCGCCTCCATCGCAAGGACTCGGGGTTCCTGCGGTGGGCCACCAGCGAACGGTTCCAGCCCACGCCGAGCTCGGGTGGGAACGCCGCTTCGTGGAGTGTGATCGTGGTGGGCGCCACCGAGGCGAGGGCGGCCAGGGTCGACCGGGTGATCGCCTCGCGCACCGCCGCGAGGTGCTGGGGGACGAATCCTGGCGTGACCCAGTTGTACATGGCTTCGTGCCCGCAGCCCCCGGGGCTCGAGTGGGTGTGCGTGCACGTCAGCACGAAGGTCTCCGGATCGAAGGCGGAGCCGAGCGCGGCGCTCAACGTCTCCACGGCCCCTTGCCGCATGGCGTTGGTGACCATGGCGAGGTCGACGCAGCACACGATCGCCGACCGGCCGCTGGCATCACGCACGACGACAGTGCGTGCGTACAGCCCGGTCCGGGCGAAGACGGCCCGGTGGCCGGACATGCCGTAGCCGCTCATCGCGTATCGGTCCGGGACGACCTCGATCTGCGTGCGCGACCAGCCGGCCGCCAGATGGCCGGGCAGGGGCGCCTCGATCTCCGGGTGTCCCGTGGTGGGCTGCGGCTCGGATGCCTCGTCGTGACTTGCTCCTGCGGACATTTTGTCTCATTATGTTCCCGGCCGGGGGTTGGGTCGAATCGCCACGATGCGATGCGTCCCTCGTGGGCCGACGAGGAAGGGACCCGAGTGGCTTCGAAAGTGGACCTCGCGCTGCACGGCATCCGTCAGGGCCTCAACGTGGTGAAGGCGGCCTATCCGGCGGTGTGGACACCCCCGGTGCCGACCACGGCCCGCTGGAGCCGCGAACGGGCTCTGGCCTGGCAGGACGAGGTGGGCTGGTTGGTGGGGTGCAACTTCATGCCCTCCACGTGTGGCAACCAGTTGGAGATGTTCCAGGCCGACACCTACGACCGTGAAGCCATCGACCGCGAGCTGGGCTGGGCGGCGGGACTCGGCATGAACAGCATTCGCCTCTTCCTGCACCACCTCCTCCCCGAGGTGCCCGGGTTCTGGGGCCGTCTCGACGAGGTGCTCGACATCGCCCACGGCCACGGCATCGGCGCGATGCTCGTCCTCTTCGACGGCTGCTGGAACCCCGTGTCCCGCTTGGGAGCCCAGCCCGAGCCCCGGCCCGGGGTCCACAACTCGATGTGGCTGCAGTCCCCGGGGGCAGAACTGCTGTCGGACGCCCGTCGATGGCCGGAGCTACGCGCCTACGTGGAAGCGGTCCTCGACCGCCACCGCGAGGACCCGCGGGTGCACTGCTGGGACCTGTTCAACGAGCCGAACCAGGCCGAGGCCAACTTCCCCGCGACGGCCACCCGCCAGAAGTACCGGCTGGCCACCGAGCTGCTCTCCCGGACCTTCGACTGGGCGCAGCAGGTCGACCCTGCCCAGCCACTCACCGCCGGGGTGTTCATGGGCGTGTCGGGATCGGTCGAGCGGTGCGACCCGATCAACCGGGTCATGCTCGGCCGGTCGGACGTCATCACCTTCCACCACTACTCCCCTCGCCGGCGGCTGGAGTCGGCGATCGAGCACCTGTCCGCCTACGGCCGGCCTCTCGTGTGCACGGAGTGGCTCGGACGACCCAAGTCCCCACCCGGCCTGATCGAGGTGTTCGCCGAACGGGGCGTGGGGGCCTACGCCTGGGGACTGGTCGACGGGCGCACGCAGACCCGGTATCCGTGGAGCAGCTGGCGCACGCCCGGCGACGACGCGACGCCCTGGTTCCACGAGCTGCTGCACGCCGACGGCACGCCCTACGACGCCGCAGAGACCGAGGCCTTCCGACGGGTGGTGGTCCCTCGCACCCGACCGACGACCGACCTCGCGGGAGCAGTGTGGCCCGGGTAGTGCTGGACGGGCTCACCAAGCGCTTCGGCGACCTCCAGGTGGTCGACCACCTCTCCCTCGAGATCCACGATCGGGAGTTCTTCGTGTTGCTCGGCCCGTCGGGGTGCGGCAAGACCACCGTGCTGCGGATGATGGCCGGCCTCGACGCTCCCACCAGCGGCACGATCACGCTCGGCGACACCGTGGTGAACCACCTGGACCCACGCCGCCGTGACGTGGCCATGGTCTTCCAGAGCTACGCGTTGTACCCGCACATGACGGTGGCCGAGAACATCGAGGCCCCGCTCCTGGGTCGAGGCGGCTCGCGCCGCGAGGGGCGAGCGGCGCGCGCTCGCCAGGTCCGGGAGGCCGCCGAGATCCTGGGTCTCGGTGAGCTGCTCGGCCGGAAGCCGGCGGCGCTGTCGGGTGGGCAGCGCCAGCGCGTGGCCCTGGCCCGGGCCCTGGTCCGGCGCCCCCAGCTCTTCCTCATGGACGAGCCGCTGTCCAACCTCGATGCCAAGCTCCGCACCCGGACCCGTCTGGACCTGGTTGACCTCTGGCGCCAACTGGACGCCACGATCGTGTTCGTGACCCACGACCAGGTCGAGGCCATGACCATGGCCACGCGGATCGCGGTGATGGCCGACGGCATCCTCCACCAGGTCGGGGCCCCGACCGACGTCTACGACGACCCCGACGACTTGTTCGCGGCCACGTTCCTGGGCAGTCCGCCCATCAACGTGCTCGAGGTGGCCGACCTCGAACCTTCCACCAACGGGCTGGGCCCCCTGCCCACCGGCACCACGCAGCTCGGGGTCCGCCCCGAGCACCTGCGGACGGTCTCCGAGGACGCGCCGGCCGGCGAGCTCGCCCTGCTCCGCGGCACCGTCCGGGGCCGGGAGGCCCTTGGTCACGAGGTGCACGTCGTCGCCCGGGTCGGCGCTCGAGACGTGGTCGCCCGCCAGCCCGCTCACGACGCAACCCCCGCGCCGGGCAGCCCGATCATCCTCGGGTTCCACCCGTCGGACGCCCTCGCTTTCGATCGAGACGGGGCTCGGGTCCGGTGACCGGCCCGACTCGAGCCCCCAGGCTGAGGCCGCGCACCCGGGATGCGTTGGTGGCCTACGCGATGCTGCTGCCCACGCTGGTGCTGCTCGGCGTGTTCGCCTACTTCCCGCTGACCCGCCTCGTGCACATGGGGTTGTGGCGACCGAACCGCTTCGGCACCCGCGAGACCTGGGTGGGCCCGGCCAACTTCGTTGAGGTGCTCACCGGCGAGGACTTCCGAACCGGCGTCTGGATCTCGGCGCGGTACGTGCTGCTCACCGTGCCCATCGGGCTCCTCCTCGGCCTCGTCCTGGCCTTGGCCGCCCACCGCAGGCTCAAGGGCATCAGGGTCTTCCAGACGGTCTTCTCCTCGACCATCGCCTCGTCGGCCGCAGTGTCCGCGGTGGTCTTCTACTCCTTGATCAACCCCAAGATCGGACGGTTCGGAGACGTCTCGTGGCTCTCGTTGGCCGATCCCGACACCGCATTGCGCGGCGTGGCGCTGAGCTCGATCTGGCAGAACCTCGGGCTCACGTTCGTGATCGTGCTGGCGGCCCTGCAGACCGTCCCCGACGAGCTGCTGGAGGCAGCTGCCCTCGACGGGTTCGGATCGGTTCGCCGCACCACCAAGGTGGTGCTGCCGCTCATCTCTCCCGCCCTGGCGTTCCTCGGCGTCGTGCTCATGGTGAGCGCGTTCCAGTCCTTCGCACAGGTGGAGCTGTTGACCGGCGGCGGGCCCGCAGGGAGCACCGAGACGCTCGTGTTCAAGATCTTCGAACGTCAGAGTCCCGGAAGCATCTCCGAGGGGGCGGTGATGTCGATCGGCATGTTCGCCATCACCTTCGTGATGACCATGGTCCAGCTGACCCTCACCTCGCGCAAGGTGCATTATGGCGGTCGGTGATCGCCGCGTCCTCGGTCGCACGCTGAGGACGACCGGGTCCTACCTGCTCCTGAGCTTGCTGAGCGTGGTGATCCTTCTGCCGGTGTGGCTGATGATCGTTCGGGCGGTGTCGCCACCCTTCGTCTACATCGACCGGGGTCAGCCGTGGTTTCCGGTCGAGGCCGACTGGGGGGTGTTCGCCGATGCCTGGTCCGCCTCGGACCTCGGCCGCGCCATGGCCCTGAGCCTTGCGGTCGCGGCCATCATCACCGTCGGCCAGCTCCTGACGTCGATCATGGCGGGCTACGCCTTCGCCTTCCTCGACTTCCCCCTCAAGCGCATCTTGTTCGTGGTCATCCTCGCCACGATGCTCCTCCCTGCGGAGGTGACGCTCGTCGCCAACGTCAGGACCATCCGAGAGCTGGGGTGGTTGGACTCGCTGCCCGGCCTCACCGTCCCGAGCCTGGCCACCGCGTTCGGGATCTTCCTGCTGCGCCAGACCTTCCTCGGCATCCCCCCCGAGCTCCGTGACGCCGCCCTGCTGGACGGCTTCGGCCACTACCGGTTCCTCCGGAGGGTGGTGGTGCCGATCAGCCGTCCCACCATCGGTTCCCTGGCGCTGATCACCATGCTGGGCGCCTGGGGAAGCTACCTCTGGCCTCGGGCCGTGACCACCGACCCGAGCTGGAACACGGTCCAGCTGGTGCTGCGCCAGCTGACGACGCAGGAGGTCGACAGCGCCAACCTCGCGGTGGCCGCGGCGATCATCAGCGCCGTCCCGATCCTCGTGCTGCTCCTCGTGTTCCAGCGCCAGATCATCCGAGGGCTCAGCGCGGGCGCGGTGAAGGGGTGAGCGGGCGTCGCGTGGCGCCACGCAGGATCGTCGTCGCGATGGGGCTGGTGGTCGCCTGGCTCCCCGGCTGCGTGGGCTACGGACGTGGGGACATCCACACCGACACCTCCTGCGCGATCGGGGCGCTCGACGGCATCGATCACCCGGTGACCGTCCGCCTCTGGCACACCCTGGTGGCGGCGCCCAAGGCGGTCCTCGACCAGCAGATCGCGGCCTTCAACGCGTCGCAGGACCGCGTCAGGGTGGTGGGCCAGTACCAGGGCGGCCCCGACGAGGTGCAGGCCAAGGTGGAGCAGGCTGCCCCCGAGGGAGACCTCCCCGCCCTCGTGAACCTCAACGACACCAGCGCGCAGTGGGCGGCCGACAGCGGCCTGTTCACCCACGCTCAAGCCTGCATCGACGCCGACCCCGAGATCGCGGCCACCTACGACGGGCTGCTCCCCATCGTCCGGCACAGCTACGAGGTCCGGGGAGAGCTGGTCCCGGTGGTGTTCCAGACCTCCACGGGCGTGCTCTACTACAACCGGGCCCACTTCACCGAGGCCGGCCTCGATCCCGACGCGCCGCCTCAGACCCTCGTGGAGATCTACGAGGCCGCCGTGGCCCTGAAGGCCAGCCGTCCCGACTCCAAGCCCTTGTCGTTCCTCGCGGCGTCCTGGGTGTTCGAGTGGCTCCTGTCCGGGGTCAGGCAACCGATCGTGAACAACGACAACGGGCGCGGCGCGGTGGCCACGAGGAGCACGTTGGACAACCCCAGGTCCCTCGAGGTGATCGAACTGCTCCAACGGATGCAGCGCGAGGGCCTCGTCGACGTCATCCCTGCAAGTCCGGGTCAGGCGGACCACATCCTCGCCATGGCCCTTCAGCAGTCGTCGATGCTCATCGAGGGCTCCCAGAACGCGGCGACCGTCGCCGGCGTGATCGAGGGAACCCTCGGCGCCGCCGATCTGCGCGACAGCCTCGGCGTCGATCTACCGCCGGGCGTCGAGAACCTCAGGCTCGACCTCGACATCGGCGTGGGCGAGCTCCCCGGTCTGGAGGATCCGGGCCGGGCGCAGGTCGGCGGCAGCGTCTGGTACCTCCCCGCCACCAGCGACCGGGTGACCCAGGCCGCGGCCTGGGAGTTCGTGCGGTACATCAACCAGCCTGACAACCAGGCGCTGTGGGCCACGCGTGCGTCGATCACGCCGCCGTTCGCAGCGGTGGCCGCCGAGCCGTCGGTGCGGCGGTTCTGGGCGGACGAACTCGCGGGCCGGTGGGAAGCGGTGTCCTACCGGCAGATGGCCGAGGGCACCGACCCCAACTTTCCCGGCCCCCTCATCGGCCCGTACCTCGAGACCCGCTCGGAGATCGAGGATGCCCTGGACCGCGTGCTGCTCAGTGGCGAGGACCCCCACGACTCGCTGGCGCGGGCCGATCGAGCCGTCGACCGTGCTCTGCGCCTGTACCGCGACGATCGCGGCGGCTGACATCGATCACGCGCGGTTCCACGCGGCGAGGGCCGAGTCGATGATCGTGTCGATCTCCGCAGGGCTCGGCTGCCTACCCCGGAGCAGGACCTCGGCGAGCACCGGCCCGACCAGGAGATCGAAGACCTGCTCGGGTGCCAACGGGGACGGATCGGCACCGGGTGGCGTCGCCCAATCGAGCAGCGCGGTGAACTGGTCGAGGAGTGAACGGACATAGTCGTCCCGGAGGCGCCGGGCGCGGCCCGGTACCCGGGCACGATCGATGACGGTCGTGATCACCGCGAGCGAGCCGGGATCGCAGAGCTCGTCGACCATCGCGGCCATCGCCGCTCGCAGCACCGACTCGGGTCCTCCGGTCAACTCGATGTCGAGGGGCGGGATCCCGCCGGCGAGGAAGGCGTCCTCGACGAGGTCGGCCACCGTTGGGAAGTGGCGGTACACCGTTGCTCGGCCCACCCCGGCAGCGTCGGCCACCGCTCCGTGGGTCAGCGAGCCGGCACCACCGGCGGCGAGGAGCTCGAGTGTGGCCGCCCGGATCGCCGCACGGCTCCGAACCGAGCGTGGGTGGTTCGGGTCGACGGTAGACATGGAGGCAACCTACCCACGGCGGAGGAGGGGCTGATGCAGTCGGGCGCGTCGGCGATGAGGCGGGCGGTAGGGGGCGCCACCGTCGATCTGGTCGGCCAGCGACTGCGGCGGGACGGCCGGTGGGTCGTCCAGGAATGTGTCGACGAGGTGGGTCGGCGTCCCCAACCGCGGCCAGGCCGCGAGAGGGTGAGAAACAGGGGGAAACGTCGGCAGAGGACGACAAATCCGAATCGACCCAAAAACGGCGTCTGACCAGGGAGAACCCTGGTCAGACGGTGGAGCGGGTGACGGGAATCGAACCCGCGTTCTCAGCTTGGGAAGCTGATGTTCTGCCTCTGAACTACACCCGCGGGAGGCGCCACTCTACCGCTCCGCCGCCGAGGCGCCGAAGCGCCGCCGGGGCGGGCTACTCGAGCGGCAGGTCGTCGAGCAGGCCGGCACCCGGCGACTGGATGCGGTCGGCGGTGTCGATCACCGTCTCGCACAGACGGGCGACCCGCGCGTCGGCGCGCTCGTCGAGGCCCGCCTTCACGTCGTTGGAGTTGAGGGCGCAGTAGTCGGGTGCCACCCAGGCGCCGAGCGACCGGGCCATCACCGACATGCCGTTCAGGGTGTTGAGCGCGGCCATGGCGCCGCCGGCGAGGGCGAACAGGCCGACGACGTCGCCCTGGAGCGGGGCCTTGTCGAGGTAGTCGAACAGGTTCTTGAACCCGCCGGTCATGGCCGAGTGGTACTCGGGCGACACCCACAGGTGGGCGTGGGTCTTCTCGATGCGATCCCGCCACGCGGTGACCTCGGGCAGGTCCCAGGCCACGTTGCCGTCGTTCACCGGCACGCCGACCTGGGTGGGGGTGGCGAAGTCCACCTCGACACCGAGGCCGGTGCAGATGTTGGCGATGCGCTGGGCCAGGATGTAGCAGGTCGAGGACTCCCGACCGATGGCCGACACGACCATGACGCGCATGGCGGTTCCCCCCGTCGCTCTGGGCCGGACCTACTCGACCGTGGACCGCTTCCACTCGACGCCGAGGGCCTCGAAGGCCTCGTCGCCGTCGGCGGAGTTGTCGACGTAGTGGACCTCGGTCGGGTCGAGGCGGAAGAAGTCGCCGCCGCTGAAGACGTCGTCGAGGTACGAGTAGCGGGCGGCCACCTTCTGGCCGGCCTCGCGCTCCTCGTCGCCCTCGATGTCGGTGACGTCGCCGGTGATCTGGATGCCCTTGGCGGCCTTCCAGTCCTCGCCGTCGTCGGGGGCGTCGCCCACGGCGATGGAGGCCCGGCCGTTCTCCTTGATGTTCTTGTACGACTGCGAGCTGGCGTTCAGCGAGAAGAACACCGTGGTGCCCTCGGTGGCGTAGAACACGGGCGCGGCGTGGGGCTCGCCGGACGAAGAGGCGGTGGCGAGGGTGAGCAGCTCGTGGCTGGCGAGGAACTCTTCGGCCGACTGTGACATGGGTGCATCCTCCGACGACGCGTGGTGAACAGGCAGAGGGACCGTAGCAGCGATCCGCCGGCCGTGGATCGGGGGCTTGAGTACGGTGCGATGGCGATGCCCCGGAGAGCTGCGGATCGAGCATCGGCGCTCCGCTCCTCCGTGTCCGAGGCGCTCGGTGCGGAGGTCGTGACCGGGGCGCCGGTGTCGGGCGGCGACGTCGCCGAGTCGTTCCGGATGGGCCTCGCCGACGGCCGCACCGTGTTCGCCAAGACTCACCGCCGGCCGCCCCCCGGGTTCTTCGTCACCGAGGCCACGGGCCTCACCTGGTTGCGCGACGCCGGCACGGTCGCGGTGCCCGAGGTGCTGGCCCTGCTCGACGAGCCGCCCGCGCTCGTGCTCGAGTGGGTCGACGAGGGCGCCCCGAGCGCCACCACCGAGGAGGACCTCGGCCGGGCCCTGGCCGGCCTGCACCGCGCGGGGGCGCCGAGCTTCGGCCGCGAGGACCGCCGCTCGACCGGCAGCCGGGGCCTGCCCAACGAGCCCCACGCCACGTGGGCCGAGGCCTACGCGGACAACCGGTTGCGGCCGATCGCCCACCTGGCCCGCGACGCCGGCGCGCTCCCCGAGCCCGCGTGTCGCGACCTCGAGCTCGTCGCCGATCGGCTCGTCGAGCTGGGCGGGCCGCCGGAGCCTCCGGCCCGACTGCACGGCGACCTGTGGGCGGGCAACCGCCTCGTCGACGCCGGCGGCGAGAACTGGCTGATCGACCCGGCCGCCCACGGCGGCCACCGCGAGTTCGACCTGGCCATGATGCGCCTCTTCGGCGGCTTCGGCGGCGACTGCTTCGCCGCCTACGACGAGGTGTACCCGCTGGCGGACGGCTGGGAGGCCCGGGTGCCTCTCCACCAGCTCGCCCCGCTGGCGATCCACGCCATCAAGTTCGGCGGCGGCTACGTCGGCGCCACCGAGCGTGCCCTCGCTGCCGTCCGGTCGAGCTGAGCCCGCCGCCCGTTCGCCCGGCCGACGACTCCTCTGGCTCTGGTGCCTGGCTGGTCACGCACGCGTGACCAGCCATGCACCAGACGGGGGTGGGGGTCAGGGGCGGAGCAGGGTGGCGTCGATGCCCGGGGTGTCCGTGCTGGCGGTGACGTTGAAGGGGTCGCTGCCGGCGAAGTCCGGGCTGTCGGGCCAGTACTCGGCCAGGCGGCGACCGACGCCGTCGACGAACACCGCGTGGTACGTGCCGACCGGCAGGTCGCCCACGGTGTAGGTGCCGCTGGCCGTCGTGGTGGCGGCACCGATGAGGCCCGTGGCGCCGATGGCGTACACCTGCACCGACGGCAGGGGGATGCCGGTCGCGTCGTCGGTGACCGTCCCCGAGAACGAGCCGGTCTGCGGCGGCATGGTCAGCGGAAGGGTGGCCACGCTCCCGTTGGTGACGTTCACCTGGAGGGGGGCCCCGAAGAACCCGTCGTCGTGGTTGCCCGATGGGTCGAGCAGGTAGAGGAAGTAGCCCCCGGGGGAGGCGTGGGTCTGGAAGTCGCCGTTGGCGTCGGCGATGGCCGACCCGGCCAGGTGGAAGTCGGCCGTGCTCAACACCGCGACCAGGGCCCCCGGGATCGGCTGGCCGCTGACGGGGTCGGTGACGGTGCCCGTGATCTTGCCCGCCGGCAGCAGGAAGACCGGCGGGAGCCTGTCGCCCATCTCGCCGGGGCCGTCGCCGCGGGTGGCGGTGTCCTCCTGACCGAGGGCCCCCGTGGTGTTGGACCCCCAGCACTTGATCCTCCCGTTGTCGAGGCGGGCGCAACTGTGGCCCGACCCGGTCGTGACGGCGGTGGCGGTGCGCCCGGTGCCGAGGTCGACCGCGGGGAGGTCGTCGCCCATCTCGTTGGGCTGGTCGCCGAGTGAGCCGGTGGACCCTTGGCCCAGCTGCCCGGCGCCGTTGCCGCCCCAGCACTTGACGGTGCTGTCGTCGAGGCGTGCGCAGGCGTGGCTCGTGCCGGCGCTGATGGCGGTCGCGGTGCGCCCCGTGCCGAGGTCGACGGCGGGGAGGTTGTCGCCCATCTCGTTGGCCTGGTCGCCGATGGTGTCGGGGTTGCCCTGGCCGAGCGCAGGGCCGGCGCCCCAGCACTTGACGGTGCCGTTGTCGAGCAGGGCGCACGTGAAGGTGCCGCCGGCGCTGATGGCGGTGGCGGTGCGGCCGGTGCCGAGGTCGACGGCGGGGAGGTTGTCGCCCATCTCGCCGGCGTTGTCCCCGCGGTTGACGGTGTCGCCGAGCCCCAGCCGTCCGCTGTCACCGGCGCCCCAGCACTTGACGGTGCCGTTGTCGAGCAGCGCGCAGGTCTGGTTGCCGCCGCCGGCGCTGATGGCGGTGGCGGTGCGGCCGGTGCCGAGGTTCACGGCGGGGAGGTTGTCGCCCATCTCGCCGGCGTTGTCGCCGAGGGTGGTGGTGCTCCCCTGGCCGAGCTGCCCCTGGCTGTTGGACCCCCAGCACTTGACGGTGCCGTTGTCGAGGCGGGCGCAGGTGAAGCCGTTGCCGGCGGTGATGGCGGTGGCGGTGCGGCCGGTGCCGAGGCTGACGGCGGGGAGGTTGTCGCCCATCGAGCTGGGGACGGTGCCGATGCTGTTGGTGTTCCCCTGGCCGAGCTGGCCGCCGCCGGCGCCCCAGCACTTGACGGTGCCGTTGTCGAGCAGCGCGCAGGTGTGGGTGGTGCCCGTGCTGAGCGCCGCGGCCGTGCGGCCGGTGCCGAGGTCGACGGTCGGCAGGAACGCGCCCATCTCCAACGGCCCGTCGCCTCGGGAGGCGGTGTCGCCGATGCCGAGCAGGCCCTGGCTGTTGCTTCCCCAGCACTGCACCCGGTTGCCCACCACGATCATGCAGGTCTGGATGGCGCCGGCGGTGAGGCCCCGGAAGACGGGTGGGCCTCCCGGCGCCTCGTTGGCGTCGGCACCGGCCGTTCCCGCCGCCGAGCCGGTGACCACCGCCACCGTGGCGATCACCAGGACCAGCGCCGCCACCGTCCGCCGGTGGTGGCCACGGGTGCGCGCCGCCCCTCGGGTCGTCGAGACCATGCCGCCCTCCTCGATTGGCCCGGGCGTCGACCGCCGGGATGCGGCGCACGCTAGCCCGTACGGTGCCCCCGTTCGGTCCGCAGGAGCACGACGTCAGCGTCGTGATCCCGCGACCAGACGGCGTCGCCGGACGGCGGGTGCGCCCTACGGCTTGAAGAGGGCGGCGTCGATGCCGGTCGTCGTGTCGCCGGCGGTCACGTTGAAGGGATCGCTGCCGCCGAAGTCCGGGCTGTCGGGCCAGTACTCGGCGAGGCGCCGGCCGGCGCCGTCGACGAACACGGCGTGGTACGTGCCGACGGGCAGGTCGGCGACGGTGTAGGTGCCGTCGAACGCGGTGGTGGCGGCCCGGACGAGGCCGGTGGTGCCGATGGCGTACACCTGGACCGACCCGATGCCGGCGCCGGTGGCCTGGTCGGTCACGGTGCCGGAGAACGCGCCGCGCAGTGGCTCCATGGTCAGGGGCAGGGTGGAGTTGCTGCCGTCGAAGACGGTGATGGTGAGGGGGGCGCCGAAGAAGCCGTCGTCGTGGCCCGCCTCGGGGTCGAGCAGGTAGTAGAAGTAGTCGCCCGGCGGGGCGTGGGTCTGGAAGTCGCCGTTGGCGTCGGCGATGGCCGAGGCGGCGAGGCCGAAGTCCGAGGTGCGCAGGGCCACGACCATCGCGCCGGGGATCGGGTCGTTGCTCACGGCGTCGCGGACGGTTCCGTTGAGCGTGCCGGCGGGGGGCAGGAAGACGACGGGCAGGTTGTCGCCCATCTCGCCGGGCCCGTCGCCCCGCTTGAGCGAGTCCTCGGAACCGAGGATCCCGCCGAAGTTGTCGCCCCAGCACTTGAGGGTGGCGTTGTCGAGGACGGCGCAGACGTGGTCCTCGCCGCTGGAGACGGCGAGGACGGTGCGACCCGAGCCGAGGGCGACCGGTGGCAGCGAGCCGCCCATCTCGCCGGCGGCGTCGCCCCGGTTGGCGGTGTCGCCCTGACCGAGCTGCCCGAAGGCGTTGTCGCCCCAGCACTTGACGTTGGCGTTGTCGAGCAGGGCGCAGGTGTGGCTTCCTCCGGTGGTGACGGCCGTGGCGGTGCGGTTGGCGCCGAGGCTGACCGGCGGCAGGGAGGTGCCCATCTCGCCGGGGGCGTCGCCCCGGTTGGCGGTGTCGCCCTGGCCGAGTTGGCCGTCGGCGTTGTTGCCCCAGCACTTGACGTTGCCGTTGTCGAGCAGCGCGCACGTGTGGAACTCCCCGGCGCTGATGGCGGTGGCGGTGCGGTTGGGGCCGAGGTCGACGGCGGGGAGGGCGTCGCCCATCTCGTTCGGTTGGTTCCCGCGGTCGGCGATGTCGCCCAGCCCGAGCTGACCGAAGATGCCCCCGCCCCAGCACTTGACGGTCGCGTCGTCGAGCAGCGCGCACGTGTGGTTGGTGCCCGCGGCGACCGCGGTGGCGGTGCGGCCGGTGCCGAGGCTCACCGACAGGAGTGAACCGCCCATCTCGTTCGCCTCGTCGCCCCGTTGGGTGGTGTCGCCCAGGCCGAGCTGGCCGTTGCCGTTCCGGCCCCAGCACTTGACCGTGCCGTTGTCGAGCAGCGCGCAGGTGTGGTTGGCGCCCGCGGCGACCGCGGTGGCGGTGCGTCCCGAGCCGAGGCTGACGGCGGGGAGGTTGTCGCCCATCTCGTTCGCGTTGTCCCCGCGGTCGGTGGTGTCGCCCTGGCCGAGTTGGCCGTCGGCGTTCTGGCCCCAGCACTTGATGGTGCTGTTGTCGAGCAGGGCGCAGGTGTGCTCCGCGCCGGCGGTGACGGCGGTGGCGGTGCGGCCGGCGCCGAGGGCCGCAGGGGTGAGGAACGCGCCCATGTCGAGGGGCCCGTTGCCCCGGGCGAAGCTGGTTCCGGTGCCCAGTTGACCGGAGGCGCCCCAGCCCCAGCACCGGACGGTGCCGCCGAGGACGACGCAGGTGTGGATGTCGCCCGCCGTGAGGGATCGGAAGGCGGGTGGCGCGCCGGGGGCCTCGTTCCCGTCGGCGCTCGCGGGCCCGGCGCCGGGCGCGACGGTCAGGCCGAGCGCGGTGACGGCCAGCGCCAGGGCGGCCAGCAGGTGCCGCGCCCGACGGTGGTCGGACCGGGTCGTGCGGGTCGTGTCGGCCATGCCGCCCTCCTGGTGCCGCCCCGGACCAGGCCATGCGCCGGGTTGTCGAGCAGGCTAGCGACTCCCCGTCACCGGGCCGGGGTCGGGCGAGCTCCGACAGAGGGGCGGAGCCACGTGCACATCCTGCGGCCAGGAGGCGGGCGGGTGGAGGTGGCGTGCGAGTCGGGCGCCCGCGGCCAGGAGCAGCGGGTGGGATTCAGGGGCGGAGGAGGGCGGCGTCGATGCCGGGGGTGGTGTCGCCGGCGGTGACGTTGAAGGGGTCGCTGCCGCCGAAGTCGGGGCTGTCGGGCCAGTACTCGGCGAGGCGTCGGCCGAGGCCGTCGACGAACACGGCGTGGTAGGTGCCGGCGGGCAGGCCGGTGACGGTGTAGGTGCCGTTGGCGGCGGTGGTGGCGGAGGCGACGAGGCCCGGGCCGCCGATGGCGTACACCTGGACCGACCCGATGCCCTCGCCGGTGCCCTGGTCGACCACGGTGCCCGAGAAGGAGCCTCGGAGGGGCTCCATCGTGAGCGGGACGTTCGAGCTGCTGCCGTTGAGCACGGTGATGGTGAGCGGAGGGCCGAAGAAGCCGTCGTCGTGGGCGGCGGCGGGGTCGAGCAGGTAGTAGAAGTAGCTGCCCGTCGGGGCGCTCATGGAGAACTCGCCGTTGGCGTCGGCGATGGCCGAGGCGCCGAGCCCGAAGTCCGAGGTGCGCAGGGCGACCACCATGGCGCCGGGGAGCACGGCGTTGGTGTCGGCGTCACGGACGGTGCCGGAGAGCAGGCCGGCGGGAGGCAGGAACACCGTGGCGAGGTTGTCGCCCATCTCGCCGGTCTCGTCGCCGCGGGTGAAGGTGTCCTCCTGGCCGAGTTGGCCGGATCCGTTGTTGCCCCAGCACTTGCGCGCCCCGTTGTCGAGGGTGGCGCAGGTGAAGGCCAGGCCGCCGTTCTCGGCGGATGTGGTGACCGCGGTGGCGGTGCGACCCGTGCCGAGGTCGACGGGGGCAAGGTTGTCGCCCATCTCCCCCGGCGCGTCCCCGCGGGCGCCGGTGGCGCCCTGGCCGAGCCGGCCCTCGGCGTCGGCCCCCCAGCACTTGACCCGGCCGTTGTCGAGCCGGGCGCACGTGTAGTTGCCCCCGGCCGACACGCCGGTGCCGGTGCGTCCCGTGCCGAGGTCGACGGCGGGGAGGTCGTCGCCCATCTCGCCGGCCTGGTCGCCGAGATCGGTGATGGAGCCCTGGCCGAGCGCCCCGCCCGCTCCGCTCCCCCAGCACTTGACCTGGGCGTTGTCGAGGAGCGCGCAGGTGTGGGCGAAGCCGGCGCTGATGGCGGCGGCGGTGCGACCGGCGCCGAGGTCGACGATCGGCAGGTCGTCGCCCATCTCGTCGGGGTCGTTGCCGAGGGTGTCGTTGGTCCCCTGGCCGAGTTGGCCGTGGTTGTTGAGGCCCCAGCACTTGACGGTGCTGTCGTCGAGGATGGCGCACACGTGGAAGCCGCCGGCGGTGATGGCCTTGGCGCTGCGGCCGGTGCCGAGGTCGACGGGGGCGAGGTCGTCGCCCATCTCGTTGGCCTGGTCCCCGAGGGTGTCGGTGGTCCCCTGGCCGAGTTGGCCGTGGTTGTTGAACCCCCAGCACTTGACCTGCCCGTTGTCGAGGAGCGCGCAGGAGTACGAGCCCGCCGCGGTGACGGCGGTGGCGGTGCGGCCGGTGCCGAGGTCGATTGGGGGCAGGTCGTCGCCCATCTCGTTGGCCTGGTCCCCGAGGGTGTCGGTGGTCCCCTGGCCGAGGAGCCCGTTGCCGCCGGCGCCCCAGCACTTCACCTGGCCGTTGTCCAGGACGGCGCACGAGTGGATCGAGCTGACGCTGATGTCCTTGGCGTTGCGGCCGGTGCCGAGGTCGACGGGAGGCAGGAACGCCCCCATCTCGCGGGGCTCGTTGCCGAGCGCGCTGGTCGTGCCCTGGCCGAGTTGCCCGTTGCCGTTGGCGCCCCAGCACCGCAACGACCCGCCGGACACGATCGCGCAGGCGTGGGTGGTGCCGGCACTGAGGGCGCGGTAGGCCGTCGGCGCGCCGGGCGCCTCGTTACCGTCGGCGGCAGCCGGCGACGCGCTGCTGCCGGCGGTCATGACGAGCGCGCCGGTCAGGAGCAAAGCGGCGACGAGCAGGCGCCTGCCCCGGTGTCTCGTCGTGGTGTGCCGTGCCTCGTCGGTCATGACGCCCTCCTGGCTCCGCCCCGGGCCAGGCCGCCCGCCGGGTCGCCCTGGAGGCTAGCCAACGGGAGGCGTGGGGACTCAGTCGTCGTCGGGGTCGGCGAGCGCCGCGGCGCGGGCCCGGTTGAGGCCCTGGCGGCGGTGGTCGGCCCGCTGCGCCTCGGTGCGCTCGAGGGCGCCCTGCACGGCGCCGACGAGGTCGTGGGCGTGGACGGGGCGCACCAGGTGGTCGTCGATGCCGGCCTGCCAGGCGTCGAGCGCGTGGTGCTCGTCGTCGGCCACCACCACCACCGGCGTGGACACGACGGTTGGGTCGGACTGGCGGTGCAGTGCCTCCAACGCGGACAGGTTCGTCCGCTGGGCGGGCCCCGAGAACGCCAGCACCAGCACCTTGCACGGGCGGGCCGCCACGGCCCCCACCGCCGAGGCGGTATCGCCGATCAGCGAGACCTCCTCGCCCAGGGGGGCGAGGAGCCGGCCCATCAGCTCGAGGGCGTCGGGGTCGTCGCCGGCCACGACGACGCCGGCGCGGGCGCCGCCGCCGGCGCCCGCGTGGCTCTCGCTACTCCTCGACCGGCGCAGCACCGCCGTCGTCCTCCGACGCCGACGGGCCCGGCGCGGCGCTCGCCACGGCGACGGGCGCCTCGCCCCGCTCGAGGGCCTCGAGCAGGTGCATGGAGATGTCGGCCACCTTCACGTCATCGTCGTCGAGGCCCTCGCCCTTCACCCCGTCGTCGATCATGATGTAGCAGAAGGGGCAGGCGGTGGCGACACGGCTGGCGCCGGTGGCGATGAGCTCCTGGCTGCGCTCGACGTTGACCTGCTTGCCGATGGACTCCTCCATCCACATGCGGGCGCCGCCGGCGCCGCAGCACATGCCCTTGGTGCCGTTGCGGGGGGCCTCGACGATCTCGACGCCGCCGAGCGAGCCGATCACCTTGCGGGGGGCCAGGTACACGTCGTTGTGGCGGCCCAGGTAGCACGAGTCGTGGTACACGAGGCGTTCGTCGAGCCGGGCCCCCGACAGGTCGAGGGCGCCGTCGGCCACGAGGTGCTCGAGGAACTGGCTGTGGTGCACCACCTCGTAGTTGCCGCCGAGCTGGGGGTACTCGTTCATCAAGGTGTTGAAGCAGTGGGGGCACTGGGTGACGATCTTCTTCACGCCCATGCCGTTCAGCGTCTCGATGTTCTGCATGGCCAGCATCTGGAAGATGTACTCGTTGCCCGAGCGGCGGGCGGGGTCGCCGGTGCACAGCTCGGACGGGCCGAGGATGGCGAAGTCGATGCCGGCCCGCTGCATCAGCTTGGCCATGGCCTGGGTGACCTTCTTGTTCTTGTCGTCGAACGAGCCGGCGCAGCCCACCCAGTAGAGGTACTCGTGGTCGAAGGCGTCGCTGGGCTCGACCACCGCGACGCCGTCGAGGCCCTTCGCCCAGTCGGCCCGCTCGCCCTGGCCCATGCCCCACGGGTTCGACGAATTCTCCATCGAGCGGTAGGCGTTGCCCAGCTCGGTGGGGAAGTTCGACTCCATCAGCGACAGGTAGCGCCGCATGTCGAGGATCTTGTCGAGGATCTCGATGTTGACCGGGCAGATCTCGTCACAGGCCTTGCACGAGGTGCAGGACCACACCTCCTCGGCGGTGATGCGCTCGAACAGGGAGTCGGCGTCGACGGTGATCTCGGCGTCCACCCCGATGGGGGGCGACACCTGCGGGTGGCCGGTGGCGGCCATGACCTCGCCGGTCTTCAGCACGATCTCGCGGGGGTCGAGGGGCTTGCCCGTGGCGTGGGCGGGGCACACCGAGGTGCACCGGCCGCACATCGTGCACGCGTCGGTGTCGAGCAGCTGCTTCCAGGTGAGGTCGGCCACCTGGCTGGCCCCGAAGCTCTCGAGCTCGGTCTCCATCAGGTTGGGCATGGCCTTCATGGCGCCCTTCGGGCGCTCGCGGTCGCGCAGGTACATGTTCATCGGCGACGTGAACATGTGGCGCAGCATCGTGGTGGGCAGGATGGCCAGGAAGGCGATGAAGGCGAGGACGTGGAGGACCCAGCTCACCTGGTGGGCGGTGCCCACGCTGGCCCAGTCGTCGAACAGGGCCGACACCGGGTAGCTGACCACCGCCCAGTTCTCGAAGCCCTGGCGGCCCTCCTCGGCGATGCGGAAGACCTCGGTGGTGAAGCCGGTGACGCCGATGACGAGGAACACGCCGAGGATCACCGCGTGCTCGGGCTTGGTCTTGATGCGGATGCGGTAGGGCCGGGCGACGTAGCGGCGCACGATGGCCCACACGACGCCGGCGAGGAAGAGGGCCCCGGCGATGTCGCCCACGGCCGCGTACGCCTTGTAGGTGTTGCCGTGGAGGAACTTGGCGCCCTCGGGGAGCTGGTGGTCGATCTCGAGGACGGTGGTGACCGCCAGCAGGATCAGGAAGCTGAAGTAGATCAGCGAGTGCATGATGCCGGCGGCGGGGTCGCGCAGCAGGGTCTGCATCCACACGCCGGCGCGGAAGTCCTCGAGGCGGCGGCGGACGTTCTTCGGGGTGGTGCGCCGGTCGTCGGGGGCGCCCCGCTCCCAGTTGCGCACCCGCTGGCTGAACAGCACCGCGCCGTACACGATCATGATGGGGATGACCGTGTAGAAGGCCACGATCAACACGTCCGGGATGTTGACGAACACCTCGCGGCTGATGTCGGACTCGTCGTGCCACTGGGTGAAGATCGGGATGGTGCCCGAGCCCAGGGTGAACAGGGCGATGGCGACGCCGAGGATGACGACGGCGACGTGCGGCTTGATCGGTAGTCGCTTCATGGCGCCGACGACGCTAGTCGGGCGCCTCCACGGGCCGGAATTTCAGGTGGTCGCCTCCCGGCGGGCCGACGCGGCCCGCAGGAGCAGGTAGCCGAGCGTCCCGGCCACCACGCTGGCGGCGAGGATGGCGATCTTGGCGTCGCTCGTCAGCGCCGCGCTGTCGAACGACAGGCCGGTGACGAACAGCGCGACCGTGAAGCCCACGCCGGCGGTGGCGGCGAGGCCGACCACGTGGCCCCAGGTGGTGCCGTCGGGCAGCACGCCCAGGCGGAACCGGACCGCCAGCCAGGTGGCGGCCGACACGCCCACGGTCTTGCCCACCACGAGGCCGAGGAAGATGCCGAGGCCCACGGTGCTGGTGGCGGCGTCGGCGATGCTCTCGCGGCTCAGCACCACGCCGGCGTTGGCCAGGGCGAAGATCGGCACGATCACGTACGCGGTCCAGGGGCCGAGCCGGTGCTCGAGGCGCTCGAGCGGCGACGTGGACTCGTGGGCCAGCCGCACGATGTCGTCGAGCGTGGACTCGGTGCGCTCGACGTCGACGGTGGTGAGCGCCGCCGAGTGGTACGACCGCTCGATGTCGTCGACCATGCGCCGGGCGGTGGGGGCGAAGCGGCGGGGGGAGCGGTAGGGCCACGCCGGCGTGAGCAGGCCCAGGGCCACGCCGGCGATCGTCGAGTGGACCCCGGACTGGAGCAGGGCGTACCAGGTGAAGACGCCGACGACGGCGTAGGGGACCAGCGAGCGGATGTCGACCCGGTTCATGGCCGCGGCCACCGCGACGCCGCCGGCCGCGAGCGCCAGCCACCGAAACGACAGGCCGTCGGCGTAGAAGATCGCGATCACGACGATCCCGCCGATGTCGTCGACGATCGCGAGGGCGAGCAGGAACAGGCGGGCCCCGATCGGCACCCGGCGCCCGAGCAGCGTGACCACGCCGACGGCGAACGCGATGTCGGTGGCCATGGGGATGCCGAACCCGCCGGCGCCCTCGGTGCCGGCGTTGATCGCGGCGTAGATCGCCGCGGGGACGAGCATCCCGCCGAGGGCGGCGACGGCGGGCAGCATCGCGGCCCTGCGGTCGCTCAGGGCGCCCGTGGACAGCTCGCGCTTCATCTCGAGGGCGGCCACGAAGAAGAAGAAGGTCATCAGCCCGTCGTTGACCCACTCCCGCAGGTCGAGGTGCGAGAGGTCGACCAGGCCGCCGATCTCGAGCACGACGCGGGACTCCCACAGGCGCACGTACGAGTCGGCCAGCGGGGAGTTGGCCCAGACGATGGCCACGACCGCGGCCACGAGCATCACGATGCCGCCCGCCGCCTCCTGGTCCATGAAGCGCTGGGCCGGGCGCACGAAGGTGCGGGGGACGAAGCGGTCGGACTGGCTCCACGGGCGGCTGACGGGCTTGGCGCCGTCCGCGGCCTGCTCGTCGAGGGCGGGCGTGCTCATGCGGGGAGTCAAGCGGTCCCCTCGCCAGGGGGGCAAATGCCCCCGAGGGCCGTTCACGAAGCGTTCACGAACGCGAAAAACGGCTGGAAACAGTCGACTCGTACGGTCGCCGCCATGCCCGACTGCGACGTCGCCATGGTTCGCTGGCCCCACGAGCGGGAGCGACTGGACGAGTTGCGGGCCACGGGCGCGCCCCGCCTGCTCCTGGTGGAGGGCGGCGTCACGCCGCCGGTGGTCGACGGGGGTCCCGAGGACTGGATCCGCCTGCCGGCCGACGAGGCGGACCTGCGGGCCCGGGTGGAGGGCGTCGAGCGCCGGGCCCAGGCCGACCGCCTGGCGCCGCCGGAGATCGACGAGGACGGCGTGCTCCGCCTCGGCGACGCCTGGGTGAGCCTTCCCCCGGTCGAGGCCCGGCTCACGCGGGCGCTCGTCGACCGCTACCGGGCGGTGGTCAGCCGCGACGCGCTGGCCCGGGCGGGCTGGCCCGAGGGTGCGCCGGGGCGCAACGCGCTGGACGTGCACGTCCTGCGGCTGCGCCGGCGCCTCGACCCCGTCGGGCTGACGATCTCGACCGTCCGCTCCCGCGGCTACCTGCTCGAGCGCCGCTGAGCCCGTCCAGCCGCCGGAGGCCCGCCGTGCCCGTCCTCGTCACCGCCGTCGTGAAGCCGTTCGTGCTCGAGGACGTGAAGGAGGCCCTCCGGGCCGCCGGCGTCGCGGGCCTGACGGTGGCGGACGTCCACGGCTTCGGTCGCCAGGGCGGCCACACCGACGTGTACCGCGGCGTCGAGTACGTGGTCGACCTCGTGCCCAAGGTCGAGCTCGAGGTGGTGGTCGCCGACGAGCGGCTGGACGACGTCGTGGAGACGCTGGTGCGGGCCGCGCGCACCGGCAAGATCGGCGACGGCAAGGTCTGGATCCGCCGCCTCGACGGGCTCGCGCGGGTGCGTACCGGCGAGCGGGGGGCCGACGCGCTCTGACGCGCGCCCGGCGACCCGGCGCGACAGATTGCCGTCAGAAACCAGTACGACTTGTGTAACGCGCCTCGCACAGTCGAGAAATCCGGCACTCCTACGGTCGCCCCCGACTACAAGCGACGGGTCCTGCGAACGGGCCCGGGGAGTGTTGAGCATGCGACGAAAGATCTTGATCGGCGGCGGCGTGGCGGCCGCCGCACTGTTGTTGGGAGCGGCTCCTGCCTTCGCGCAGGAGCCGACCGCCACCGATGTCCAGGTCAACCTGGACAACGCCTACATCCTGTTGTCGGCCGTGCTGGTCATCTTCATGCAGGCCGGCTTCGCCTTGGTGGAGGCCGGGCTCACCCGGGCCAAGAGCGTGGCCAACATCATGATGAAGAACCTGATGGACTTCTGCGTGGGGGCCCTGGCCTTCTTCGCGGTGGGCTACGCCATCGCGTTCGGGGCCGACGGCAACGACTTCTTCGGCCTCGGCGGCTGGTTCCTCGGCGACGGCGCCACCCAGTACGGCACGCTGACGGTGCCGGTGACCTTCATCTTCCAGGTCGCCTTCGCCGCGACGGCCGCGACGATCGTGTCGGGCGCCATGGCCGAGCGGACGAAGTTCAAGAGCTACGTGGTCTACAGCCTGGTGATCACCGCGCTGATCTACCCGATCGTGGTGCACTGGAACTGGGGCGGCGGCTGGCTGTCGCAGCTCTCGACCCCGTTCGTGGACTTCGCCGGCTCGACCATCGTCCACAGCGTCGGCGGCTGGGCCGCCCTCATGGGGGCGATCGTGCTCGGCCCCCGTCTCGGCCGCTACGCCGAGGACGGCACGCCCCGGGCCATCCCGCCCCACAGCATCCCGTACGCGGTGCTGGGCACGTTCATCCTCCTCGTGGGCTGGTACGGGTTCAACCCCGGCTCGGAGCTCGCCGCGGACGGCGCCATCGGTGCCATCGCGGTGACCACCACCCTCGCCGGAGTGGCCGGCGCCCTGACGGCGATGATCACCATCTGGATCAAGGGCGGCAAGCCCGACGTCTCGATGACCGCCAACGGCCTGCTCGCCGGGCTCGTCGGCATCACCGCCGGCTGCGCGGCGGTCAGCAACGTCGGCGCCCTGGTCATCGGGGCCCTGGCCGGCGTCATCGTGGTGTTCAGCGTGTTCTTCTTCGACAAGCTGAAGATCGACGATCCGGTCGGTGCCATCTCGGTGCACGGCGTGTGCGGTGCCTTCGGCACGCTGGCGGTGGGCTTCCTCGCCACCGAGGGCGGCCTGCTCTACGGCGACGGCGCCGACCTGCTCGTCACCCAGGTCATCGGCGTGGTCGCGGTGTTCGCCTTCGTGGTGGTCACCTCGGGCCTGCTGTTCCTGGGCATCAAGCACACCATCGGCCTGCGGGTGTCGCCGGAGGAGGAGCTCGAGGGCCTCGACTTCCTCGAGCACGGCCACGCCGGCTACGGGCCTGACCTGTTGATGGGCCACGGCATGCCGACCGGCGTGCCCGGCGCGGAGCCGGCGCTGACCGGCACGGGAGGTGCGAAGTGATGAAGCTCGTCACCGCCATCATCAAGCCCTTCAAGCTCGACGACGTGAAGGACGCCCTCAAGGGGGTCGGCGTCGTGGGGATCACCGTGTCGGAGGTCCGCGGCTTCGGCCGCCAGGGCGGCCACTCGGAGACGTACCGGGGTGCGGAGTACAAGATCGACTTCGTGCCCAAGGTGAAGCTCGAGATGGTCGTCGACCCGGCCGACGCCGCCAAGGTGGTCGACACGATCGTCGCCTCGGCGGCGACCGGTGAGATCGGCGACGGCAAGGTCTGGCTCGCCGACGTCGACGAGCTGGTCCGCATCCGGACCGGCGAGCGGGGCGCCGACGCCATCTAGGCGCTCGGGATCGGAACCCACGAGGGGTGCGGCCTCCGGGTCGCACCCCTCGTGCGCGTCCGGGGGGCGAAAGCGACGCGACAGCGATCGGCAAGCAGACGGTCACCGCCCGGCGACGGACGCGAAACGCGCCGTCCGTAGGTTCCCGCGTCGGGCCGCAGGGTGCGGCCCGTGAAAGGAACCGGAACCATGTCACGAACGCCATGTCCGGCGGTCGACGGGTGCATCCCCACGAGCTGGGTGCTGCTCACGTCGGCGGCCTACGCCGACTTCTTCGGGGCGACCGTCCCGCCGCCCGCCACCACGACGGAAGCGGGGTGAGGGCCGTGCGCAAGCGCCTCCTCCTCGGCGCCGGCATCGTCGCCGCCGTCGTGCTCCTGGCCGCGGGCGGCGCCTCGGCCCAGGACGTCGACCCGGTCGCCGCGGTGACCGACCTCGGCATCCAGCTCAACCTCCTGTGGGTCGTCCTCGGTGCCGTCCTGGTGATCTTCATGCAGGCCGGGTTCGCGCTGGTCGAGACCGGCTTCTGCCGGGCCAAGCACGCGTCCCACGTGGTCTCGACGAACTTCGCCATCTTCGGCCTCGGCTTCGTGGCGTTCTTCCTCGTCGGCTACCCGCTGATGTTCGGCGGCTACAGCCTCCCGCTCCTCGGGATGGACCAGGCCACCGGCACGAACCTGTTGGGCTCGGGCAACTGGGTCTTCCTGTGGCAGGGGGGCTGGGGCGGCAGCGGCGAGGCCTTCTACACCGCCGGCGCCATGGCCTTCTTCCTCTACATGGTGGCCTTCATGGACACCACCGCCACCATCCCCACCGGGGCCATGGCCGAGCGGTGGAAGTGGAGCGCCTTCGTGGGCTGGGGCCTGTTCTGCGGTGCGGTGTACTACCCGCTCTTCGGGGCCTGGACCTGGGGCGGCGGCTGGCTGGCGAAGCTCGGCAACTCGCTCGACCTGGGCGCGGGCTACGTGGACTTCGCCGGGTCGGGGGTGGTGCACGCCGTCGGCGGCGTGGCCGGCCTGGCCGGGGCACTCGTCCTCGGGGCCCGCATCGGGAAGTTCGACGAGGACGGTCGCGCCAAGGCCATCCCGGGCCACCACGTGCCCATGGCCATGCTGGGAACGTTCATCTTGTTGTTCGGGTGGTTCGGGTTCAACGCCGCCTCGACGTTCGCGGCCACCGACACCCGCTTCGCCGTCGTCGCCCTGAACACCGCGATCGCCGCCGCGTTCGGCGCGACGTCCGCGATGTTCTTCATGATGCGCCGCGGCGACCGCAAGCCCGACCCGGGGATGATGGTGAACGGCATGCTCGGCGGCCTCGTGGCCATCACCGCCCCCTGCGCCTTCGTGCAGCCGTGGGCGGCGGCGGTCATCGGCATCCTCGCCGGCATCCTCATCCCGATCTCGTGCGGCTTCTTCGAGAACCGGCGGATCGACGACCCGGTCGGGGCCATCTCGGTCCACGGCGTGGGCGGCCTCTTCGGCGTGCTCTGTGTCGGCATCTTCGCCGACGGCCAGTACGGCGCGGGCTGGAACGGCAGCGAGGTCACCGGCGTGACCGGCATCCTCTACGACGTCTCCGACGGCGCCCGCCAGCTCGCGGCCCAGGCCGTCGGCGTGATCGTGATCTGCACGGTCATCTTCGGGGTGGCCTACGCCTTCTTCAGGGTCCAGGACGCGGTCATGGACGGCGGCATCCGCAGCACCGAGGCCGACGAGCTCGAGGGCCTCGACCTGCCGGAGATGGGCATGCTCGCCTACCCCGAGTTCACCGGGTCGCACGCGCCCGGGCTCGAGGGCGAGCAGACCCACGACCCGGCCGGCGCGGAGATGGCCCGGCACTAGCCCCGACCGACCGCAGCTCACGCGCCGGCGACGGGTGCGGGCCTTCCGGGGCCCGCACCCGTCGCGCGCCCGGCCGCCGCCCTCGACGGGTGCAGGAGTCGTTCACGGTCACGAAACAGTGCCGAAACATCTGACTCCTACCTTTCGCCCATCCACGAGAGGGAGGGAGCCCCCATGTCCGACCTGCCCACCGGCCGCGCCCCGAGCGAGGCCTGCTGATGGACACCGGAGACGCCGCCTGGGTGCTGACGTCGTCGGCGCTCGTGCTGTTCATGACCCCCGGCCTCGCGCTGTTCTACGGCGGGATGGACCGGAGCCGCAACGTCCTCAACATGTTGATGATGAACTTCTGGTGCCTGCTGGTGATCCCGCTGGTGTGGGTGATCGCCGGGTTCTCGCTGGCCTACAGCGGGGCCGGGAGCGTGATCGGCAACTTCGACCTGGTGTTCCTGAGCGATCTGTCCATCACCGACGAGTCGGGGGGTTCGACGCTGCTGGCGGTGATCTTCCTCGGCATGTTCGCGGTGATCACGCCGGCGCTGATCTCGGGCGCCGTGGCCGACCGGATGAAGTTCTCGGCCTGGGCGCTGTTCGTGCCCCTGTGGCTCGTGCTCGTCTACTGCCCGGTGTCGTTCTGGATCTACGGCGGCGTGTGGGGCGAGGGCCTGACGGGCTGGCTCGGCACGCGCGGGTCGCTCGACTTCGCGGGCGGCACGGTCATCCACGTCAACGCGGGCATCGCCGCGCTCGCCGGGGTGATGGTCCTGGGCAAGCGGCGGGGCTGGCCGGGCGAGGGCCACCCGCCGCACTCGATGCCCCTCGTCATGCTCGGCACCGGGATCCTCTGGTTCGGCTGGTTCGGCTTCAACGCCGGCTCCGCCTTCGCCGCCAACGGCGTGGCCATCCAGGCCTTCATGAACACCTTCCTCGCCGCCGCGGCGGCGGGTCTGGCCTGGGCGGTCGTCGAGCGGGTGCGCGACGGTCACTTCACCAACCTCGGCGTGGCGTCGGGCATCGTCGCCGGCCTGGTGGCCATCACGCCCGGAGCGGGGTTCGTCGCCGGCATGTCCCCCATCTGGATCGGCCTGATCGCCGGCGTGGTGTGCAGCTTCGCCGTGGGCGTGAAGTTCAAGGCCGGCTACGACGACGCCCTCGACGTCGTGGGGGTCCACTTCGTGGGCGGCCTGGTGGGCTCGCTGCTGATCGGGCTGTTCGCCGACCCCGACTTCTTCGGTGGCGAGTTCGACGCCGGCCTGTTCTACGGCGGTGGCCTCGGGCTGCTGGGCGAGCAGGCGCTCGCCAACGGCGTGGTGATCGTGTTCTCGTTCGTCGTGACGTTCCTCATCTTCAAGGTGCTCGACGCCACGATCGGGGTGCGGGTGCCCGAGCCGGTCGAGACCACCGGCCTCGACCTCGAGGAGCACTCGGAGACGGCGTACCACGCCGACGCCCTGACGATGGGCCGGCTGTGACCGGCGCCGTCGTCGCGACCACACTCGGGGGAGGCGCCCCCGACCCGACCACGGGGAACCGCACGGAGGAGGTCCGGGCATGAAGCTCGTCACCGCAGTGATCAAGCCGTTCAAGCTCGACGAGGTGAAGGAGGCCCTGAAGGCCGCCGGCGTGGTGGGCATCACCGTGTCGGAGGTCCGGGGCTTCGGCCGCCAGGGTGGCCACTCGGAGACCTACCGGGGCGCGGAGTACAAGATCGACTTCGTGCCCAAGGTGAAGCTCGAGATCGTCCTCGACGATCCCGAGGTCGCCCGGGTGGTCGACGTGCTGGTGGCCGCGGCGGCCACCGGCGAGATCGGCGACGGCAAGGTGTGGGTCACCGCCGTCGACGACCTGGTCCGCATCCGCACCGGCGAGCGCGGCGCCGACGCCGTCTGAGGGCCCCGTCGTGGGGAGGCCTCGGCCGGGCGCTCAGGGCGCCCGGCCGAGGATCTCCTCCCACGTGATGCGCACCTCGCCCGGTTCGGGCGCCTCGTACTCCTCGGCCGTGGCGGCCAGCCGCAGGTTGCCGCCGCCGTCGGGGTAGGCCAGCTTGAACGGGTAGAAGCCGAAGAAGTGGTCGACGGCGTAGAAGCCGTCGTGCTCGGGCCGGGGTGCGACGAGGAAGCGGGAGTTCGCCGGGTCGGCCATCGAGGTCGGCAGGAACCGCATCATGGCGAGCACGTCCTCGCCGCCGCGGTGCGCGGCCCGGAGGGTGATGACCTGGCCGACCACGCACAGCGCCACGAGGGCGCCGGCCAGGCCGACGGCCACGGTGCGGCGGTGGTGCCACACGGCCAGCGCGAGGCCGGTGAGCACCATGGCGGTGCCGACCGAGCTCGCGCCGTACAGCCGGTTGGACAGCCCGATGGTGAGGCCCGGCAGCAGCACCGTCGTGACGAGGCCCAGGGCCATGACGGCGGCGCCGGCGAGGGCGAGGGCCGGGCCGCGGCCACGCCCACGGTCGCCCCGGGCCCAGGCGACCGCACACCACCCGAGGCCGACGACGACGGCCAGCTCGAGGCCCCGCAGCAGCAGCGCGGGCGCCGACTCGGTGCCGACGAGGCCGGTGGACACGTGCGCCGACCACGTGTCCCACGCATCGGGGGGCCGCCACGCCACGGGGTACTTGGGGTGCCGCGCGGTCCACCAGACGATCCCGAGCAGCCAGGCCACCATGACGGCGCGGGGCCAGAGGGGCACCCGACGCACGACGGGGAGGCCCTCCCGGGCGGCCAGCCAGGGCGTGCCGACCAGCACGGCGGCGACGAGGCAGATCGGGATGGTGAACTCGTAGGCGAGCGTCGACGCCGTGAACGCGGCGAGGGCGACGAGCCACCGGCCCTTCGAGAGGAGGGTGATGCCGACGCAGCAGAACGCCACGCTCACCACGGCCTGGCTGGCCGCGGCCCACACGGTGAGCGAGCTGTGGTTGGCGGTCAGGACCCACAGCCCGGCGACGAGGAGGGGGACGGGAGGGGGGAAGAAGCGGGCCACCGCGTAGTAGAGGGCCACGGCGGCGGCGACGTTGACCAGGGTGACGAGGGCGAAGAGCACGAGCGGGTGGTCGCCCGAGAGCCCGAAGATCGCGGTGAGCCAGGCCCATTTGGTGGGCTGCGCCGTGCGGGTCACCTCCGGCACCGACCGCAGCACCCCGTAGATCTCGCCCCGGTAGGTGAGGAGCCAGTCGTCGAGGATGAGGCGGGGCCCGAGGGCGGCGTAGTAGAGCCCGCGGACCCCGGCGAGCGCGGCGACGGCGACCGGGCCCGCCCAGGGGGCCTCCCACCACCGCGCGCCGGCGTCGGCGAGGGCCGGGTCGTCGGGCGCCCGGCCGGCGCGGGCGAGGCGGGCCCGCCACCGCGGGCCGTAGCGGCGGTCGAGCGCCCACAGGCCGACCACGGCGAGCCCCAGCACGAGGCCGGCCGCGGCGCCGCGCAGCAGCGCGGGGAGGAGGGGGTCCGTCACGGGGCAGCAGGGCACGTCGGCCTCGCCCGTGGGCGCGCCGGCGGGGCCCCGCTCGACGGTGTCCTCGGCGGCGTGGAGCCGGCGGAGGGCGTCGTCGCGCGCCGCGCCGGTCGCGGTCTCCGCCGCGGCCCGGAGCTCGGGGAGCACCTCGGTGGCGGCCTGCTGGGCGTCCTGGGCCCGCAGCTGCCCGTAGATCGCGGCGGCGGCCGTGGCGGTGTTGACCGCCAGCTCGGGGGAGTCGGCGCCGCCGGTGAAGCGGAGGGTCTGGTCGTCGAGCACCTGGATGTCGAGGGTGTGCTCGTAGGTGAGCTCCCGCGCGATGGCGGACTGCACCGCGTCGCCCTCGGCGAAGGCGCGCGCCTGTCCGATGGCCTCGGACGGGGACGCGGTGGCGAGCGCCGGGTCCCAGTGCGCCGCGGGCACGGGGACCTCCATGGCGAAGTCGACGTGGGTCCGGTACCCCTCGTCGCGGCGGGCGGCGTCGACGCCGAAGAGCGCGGCCACGCCCACCACGCAGGTGACGACCACGACGAGGTCGCGCCGTCGCAGCGCCCGGTTCCCCACGGCTCCGGTCTACTCCACCACCCGATGGGGGGTTGCTCCGGGGGGAGTCGTCAGGGTTATGTTACGAACTGTTTACGAAATGGTCGCTGTCTGGAGGCAACATGCTGCTAGGTTTGGTTAGCAGATGACCCGTTCGACCACCCTCCCGACCGTCGCCGACGGTGCCGCCCTCCCGGGTGCCTCGGGCATGGAGCTGCCCGAGTTCCTGCCCGACTCCACCGGGCCCCAGGCGGTCGAGCGCACCTTCGCGTTCCTCGACCTCTGCGGCTTCACCGCCTTCACCGAAGCCGAGGGGGCCAAGCGGGCGGTCGACGTCCTGACCGAGTTCCGGGCCTGCGTGCGCCAGCTCGCGGCCCGGCGCGGCGTGCGCATCGCCAAGTGGCTCGGCGACGGCGTGATGCTCGTCAGCACCGACCCCGGGCCGATGGTGGCCACGGTCAGCGAGCTGCTCGCCCGCCTCCACGAGTGCCCCCTGCCCGTGCGGGCGGGCGTGGCCGCCGGCGAGTGCCTGCTGTTCGAGGGCGACGACTACATCGGACGGCCCGTCAACCTGGCCGCCCGCCTGAGCGACCAGGCCCGGCCGGGCCAGATCCTCGCCGACGGCGACGTGGCCCTGCTGGCCCCGGGTTGGGTCGAGGTGGTCGACCGCGGCACCCGGCGCATCAAGGGCTTCGGCCGCGTCCGCGACGTGCGCGAGGTGCGCATGGGCCGCGACGTCCGGCTCCCCGCGGCGAGCTGAGCCCGGCGCGGCCCGGCGGCGCCGGTCCATCCGCGCGAGCGTGGTGGCGATGAGCCTCGCCCGCCTGCCCGAGTCCACCGCCGCCACGCGCGCCGCGCTCCAGCGCGTCGCCGTCCACGTCCTGGCCCGCCGCCGCTCCGCCGTCACCGGCAAGTTCGGGCTGCGAGCCACCCCCGGCGGGTTCGGCACACCGGCGTTCGGCCCCGAGCACGAGGTGGTGCGGGTGGCCGGCCCGTACCTCGTGCGCGAGCGCACGGGCGGGTCGAGCGAGACCGCCACCCTCGATCTGCGCTCGGCCACGTTGTCGCAGGCGGCCGATCTGGCCGAGGTCGACCTCGCCCAGCCCTTCGCGGCGGGCGACGACACCCCGCCGGTGGGCGACCCCGAGGTGGCGCTCGGCGTCGACGGCGACGCGGCGGCGGCGCTGGCCACGTGGCTGGCGTTCGGCTGGCGGGCCCTCGATACCGTCGTGGCCGAGCTCGGCACGGCGGCGGCGCCGAGCGTCGTGCAGCTCTGGCCCGAGCACTTCGACGCCGGCGTCGACGTGGCCGCCGCCCCGGGCCGGCGGGTGAACCTGGGCGCCTCCCCGGGGGACGGCTTCAGCGCCGAGCCCTACCTGTACGTGGGGCCGTGGGACGCCGACCGCCCCGGCGACCCGTCGTTCTGGAACGCGCCGTTCGGGGCGGTCCTGGCCTACGACGAGCTGCGGGGCGAGGCCGAGCCCGACGCGGCCGCCCGAGCCTTCCTGCTCCGGGGCGTCCGCCTCCTCGGAGCGGGTGGCTGAGCGCGTCGGGCCCGGCCACGACCGCCGTCAGCTCGCCGGCTCCCGGGAGCGGTCGCCCCAGACCAGCCACGCGGAGGCCACCACCAGCCAGAGGTTCCACCCCACCATGGCGAAGGCCCAGGAGATGGGCGGGATGAAGGCCCACACGGCGAAGACGATGCTCACCCAGCCCAGCCAGCGGGGGAGCGGCGCGCCGGACCGCACGACGACGAGGCCGGTGGCCAGCAGGAGGATCCCGAACCCGATGGGGGCGGCCGCGGCCCACCCGATGTTGGCCAGGTCCGTCAAGGCGGTGGCGACACCGGCATCGATGGCCCCGTCCTCTTCGGCGCGCAACGCCGCGACGCTGGCGACCGCGGCGGCGCCGATCCATGCGACCACGCCTGCCGTGCCGCCGATCAACGCGGTCGCGGACCGGCGGGCGACGCCCTCCTCGGTGGCCCGCAGGCGCGACCAGAGCACCCCGACGAACCACGCCAGCGGCACGGCCGCCACGATCCACAGCATCGCGCCGGCGAGGGCGGCGCCGCTGTCGTCCACCAGGTAGGTCGCGATCTCGCCGCCGTCCGCCAGGAAGTCGGGCGACTCCCCCGCGGCGACGACGCCGGCCACGGTCAGGGCCACCGCGGCGATGCCGGTCAGCGGGGCGTACCGCTCGAGTCGGTCGTTGGTCATGTCGTTGCTCCCGTTGTCGTTGTCGTTGTCGTTGTCGTTGTGGAGGTCGTCGTGGGTGCGGTGGTCGGGTCCGGCCGCCGTGGTGCCCCGGGCGGGCCGGTCGGTCACTCCGCGGTCACCTCGGCGGCCATGCCGAGGGTGAAGTGGGGGGCGCCGTCGAAGCCCTCGGGGCGACCGCCCTGGGCGGCCTGGGCCGCGGCGACGTACGCCTCGGGGTCGGCGCCCTGCGGGATGGTGCACAGCAGCACGTAGCGACCCGGCTCGGTGAGGGTGCCGTCACCGACCGCCGCGAACGCCTCGGGGGCGCCGGGGGGCTGCACCAGCACGGCGGTCGGGATGCCGAGCTGTCGCTCGAGCTCGTCCTGGGGCAGGGCGAGGAGATCGTCGAGGGGCTCGTCCGTGTCGACCCGGAAGGCGACGAGCTCGTGGAGCTCGGTGTCGGACGTGTTGTCGAGCTCCAGCGTCGTGCCGACCGACACGGTCTCGGGGACGTTCCCGAACGCGTAGTCGGAGCCCTCGATGACGACCGTCCCGGTGTCGCCGGCGTCGGTCGTGGTGGGCGCGCTGGTCGTCGGCGCGCTGGTGGTGGTCGCCGCCGTGTCGTCCGACGCCGACTCGGCGTCCGACCCGCAGCCGACGGCGGCGAGCGCCAGCGCGCTGGCGAGGAGGAGGGAGGTGATCGCGGTGCGGGTGGTCGGTGCCATGGGCATTCTCCTTGCTGGTTGGTGAGTTGGTGGGTCGGCGAGTCGGTGAGTCGGTGGGGAGGGTGGGCGGGTCGGTCGGCGTGCGTCGGGGCGCGTCGAACGAGCGGTCCGACCGCCGACCCGGGCGCGGGGTCGGGAGGTGGGTGGTGGCGTCAGGAGCCGATCGTCACCGTGGTGGTCGTCGGATCGACGGTGACGGTGGTCCCGTCGGGGATCGCCATGGCGTCCGGGTAGCCGACGATCGCGGGCAGACCGAGCTCCCGGGCCATCACCGCGGCGTGGCTGATCGAGCCGCCGATCTCGGTGACGACGGCGCCGGCGATGGCCAGCACGGTGTTGTAGGCGGGCGAGGTCGTGCGGGTGACCAGGACGTCGCCGACGTCGACGTGCTCGAGGTCCGCGAGGTCGTGCACCAGCACGGCCCGGCCGGTCACCGGCCGGTCACCGATGCCGAGCCCGGTGGCTGCGGCGCCCTCGCCGTCGCCGGTGCTCTCGAAGCGGCTGACGAAGGCGAAGACGGCCTCGGTGAGCTGGGCGATCGCGTCGGGGAAGCGGTCGAGCGGGGGCGGTGCCTCGTCGGGCCCGAGCGTGGCGGGCGGATGCAGGGTGGCGTTGCGCCGGCGGGTGGCGACGAGGTCGGCCAGCCGTTCGGGACTCACCACGCCGGGGCCGAGGGTCGAGCCGTCCGCCGAGGCCCGGAGCGTGGGCGCCACCTCGTCCGCGCGGAGGTCGACGGCGTCCTCGGGCTCGCGCGCCCAGCCGCGGGCGACGAGGCGGCGCCCCACCTCGAGCAGCGCGAGCCGGCTGGCGCCGATCGCCGTCATCACCAGGGCACCGGTCTGGTCGCGCACGGGTGCGACCCGGCGAGCGTCGTCGAC
>JACJWK010000012.1 GCA_020637195.1 Microthrixaceae bacterium | reverse complement strand
AGACGTAGTTCTTCACCGTCTTCTCGGCCAGGAACATGCGCTCGCCGATCTGGCGGTTGGTGAGCCCCTCGGCGATGAGGTCCAGGATCTTGCGCTCCTGGGGGGTGAGCCCGGCCAGCTCGTCCTCCTCGGGCGAGCGGAGCCGCTCGAGCACCTTCTGGGTGAGCGACGGGTCGAGCAGCGACTCGCCCGCGCCCACGCGGCGGATGCCCCCGACGAGGTCGGTGCCCTTCACCTGCTTCAGCAGGTAGCCGGACGCCCCCGCCATGATCGACGAGAAGAGGGCCTCGTCGTCGGCGAACGACGTGAGCATCAGGCACTGGATCTCGGGGTGGCGCGAGCGGATCTCGCGGCAGACCTCGATGCCGTCGCCGTCGGGCAGGCGCACGTCCAGCACCGCCACGTCGGGTCGGGTGGCGGGGATGCGGCCGTAGGCCTCCTCGGCCGTGCCCGCCTCGCCGACGACCTCGAAGTCCTCCTCGGCCTCGAGCAGGTCGCGGAGGCCTCGCCGCACCACCTCGTGGTCGTCGAGCAGGAAGACGCGCACGGTCATGCCTCCAGTGTGCCCGCTGGGTCGCGATGGAGGCCGCGATCGTGCGTTCGTGCCCGGCCGGACCGGGGTCGTAACCTCTCGACCGTGGCTCCGAACCCCACGGCGTCGACGATGCAGGAGCTGCTCGACGCGGTGGCCGCGGTGGGGGCCGACCTCGACCTGCCTGCGATGCTCCGGCGCATCATCGCCGCCGCGGCCGAGCTGGCCGACGCCCGCTACGGCGCGCTGGGCGTGCTCGACGAGTCGGGGACCGAGCTGGCCGAGTTCATCACGGTGGGGCTGTCCGACGACGAGATCAGCGCCATCGGCCACCTGCCCAAGGGCCACGGGATCCTGGGCCTGCTCATCGTGGACAAGGAGCCCCTGCGCCTGCCCGACCTGACTCGCCACCCCGACAGCTACGGGTTCCCCTCCCACCACCCGCACATGACCTCGTTCCTCGGGGTGCCCCTGCGGGTGCGCGACGAGGTGTTCGGCAACCTGTACCTGGCGGACAAGCGCTCCGGGGACGAGTTCACCGCGCAGGACGAGCTGCTCGTGGTGGGGCTGTCGGTGGCCGCCGGGGTGGCCATCGAGAACGCCCGCCTCCACGCCCGGGTCCAGGAGGCGGCCATCGTCGAGGACCGCGAGCGCATCGCCCGGGACCTGCACGACACCGTCATCCAGCGTCTCTTCGCGACGGGGCTGTCGCTCCAGGGGGCCATCCGCCGGGCCGAGGTGCCCGAGGTGGCCGAGCGCATCGAGGCGGCGGTCGAGGACCTCGACCTGACGGTCAAGCACATCCGCACCGCCATCTTCGGCCTCGAGTCGTCCCGGGGCCGGTCGGTCAACGGCACCCGGGCCGAGGTGATGTCGCTGTGCCGCGAGGCGGCCGGCGCGCTCGGCTTCGAGCCCCGGGTCACCTTCGACGGCCCCATCGACGCCGAGGTGCAGGGCGCCCTCGCCGTCGACCTGCTGTCCGCGGTGCGCGAGGCGCTCAGCAACGTCGCCCGCCACGCCGACGCCTCCCGCGTGGACCTGCACCTGCGGGTCCACGGCGCAGCCCTCGACCTCAGCGTGGTCGACGACGGTGTGGGCCCACCCGAGGGCTTCGACGGCGGCGGGTACGGCCTGCGCAACCTCCGCGACCGGGCCGAGCGCCACGGCGGCAGCTTCCTCGTCCACCCCGCGGTCCCCACCGGCACCCGCGCCGAGTGGCGCGTGCCCCTCGCCTGATCCCGACGGCGACGAGATGACCGGCCAACTCACCACCACGACCCGCCCGTCGGGACGAACCGAACAACTCCAGTACTGGAACAGCGGCCAGGTCGCCACCACCACCTACAGCCAACCCGACGAAGACCCCGTCGTCGTGAACCAGTGGTACGACGACCACGGGCGCCGCACCCTGATGACCGACCCCACCGGCAACGCCGCCTACACCTGGGACCGCGCCGACAACCTGACCGGGTTCACCCAACCTGGTGGGCACAACGCCACCTACGGCTACCAGCGGGCCTACGACCTCGAAGGCCGACCGGTGCAGATCACCTACCAGCCCGGCGACACCGGCCGCGAGCACAAGGTCCGCAACCACCACGACCGACTCGGCGCGCTCACCGCAGCAGAAGTATGGGTCCCGCAGATCGAAGGCTGGTGGCCGATCTCCGAGACCACCTACGACGACGACGGCAAACTCCTCGAGGAGATCGTCAACAGCACCGCCGGCACCCGAAGCTGGCACTACCAGGCCAACGGCGCCACCCAACCCGACGAGTACCACCAAGACCTGACCACCGGCGGCGACATCGACAGCGACCTCACCTGGGACCACGCCGGACGACGCCTCACGGAATCGTTCAACACCTACTCGGTCGACTACGCCTACGACGAAGCCGGCCAACTGGTGGGACGGACCGGAGCCGGACCCGACTACGCCTACTACTACGACCCCCGCGGCTACCGCACCGCTCAACAAGTCGACGACATCACGACCGACTACACCGTCAACGCCGACGGCGAAGTCACCGAAGCCGATCCCACCAGCGGGCCCACCGTCACCTACACCTACGACGACGACGGCCGCCGCACCAGCTCCGACGACGGCACCGACACCCACACCACCACCTACGACCCCCGCGGCCTTCCCGCCACCATCGTCCACGACCTCGACGGCACCACCAACGACAGCACCACCGCACGCACCTACGACGGCGACGGCCGCCTCACACGCGCCGACTTCGGCGACGTCGACTTCGACTTCACCTGGGACCCCAGCCTCGCCGTCCCCCAGATCCTCGAGGCCTACGTCGACGAAGGGGTCTGGTCCCGACTCACCTACGCCAACGAACGCATCGGCTACGAGTTCCTCTACAACGAAGCGCTCGCCGGTTACGGAACCTACGGGTACAACTTCGACGGCTCCGTCGTTCCCACCGACATCACCATCCCCGCCCCGTACGGATACGACCCCTACGGGACACCCAACAACCCACCAGACCAACCGTTCTGGTACGGCTACCGCGCCGAGACCCACGCCGACGGGCTCATCCACCTCCGCAACCGTGACTACGACCCCACGACCGGCACCTTCACCACCCCCGACCCCATCGACGGCCAACCAGGCACCCCCACCCAAACCAACACGTACCACTACACCGACAACAACCCCATCAACCGAACCGACCCACTCGGCCTCTTCTCGCTCTCGCTCGGTGACATCAGAAACTCATTCCTCACCGCATTCCATGACGCAGCGAACAACGTTGGAACGTATGCACCGCAGATCCTCGCCGGCGCAACTGTCGCACTAGCCACTACCGCTGCTGTCACTGCCTGCACGGCACTCTGTGTCGTTGGTCTCGGGCTCATCGTCGTGGGTGGTTACCTGATCACCATTGCGGCGCAGGACTACCTCCACGTGCCGCGACAGCTCCGGCTACCCGACCCCCTTGGCCTCGTGAGCCAGAGTCGACCACAGACCGCAACTACAGGGCAGACAACTGACCAAACTGGACAACGTCAATGCAGCGCCCCACAAACGGGACCGGGCGACTGCGACGAGGGAGCAGAGCTCTTCCACGGCACCGACAGCGACGCTGCGCGGGACATCATCGCCAACGGCTTCAGCGTCGAAGCTGCTCGTGCCGCGGGTGGTGACACGCGGTTCTACCTAACCGAGGACTTCGGAGCAGCAGCCTGGTTCGCCCGGGCGAATCCCCGAGAGCGGGACCCTGCAGTCGTCCGCGCGTTCCTGCCGATTTCGGTCGAGCGAGCAGTCGCGACCGGGCTTCTCAGCCCTGAACCGCTCCCCGGCGCGTACACCGTCGCGAACCTGCCTGCGTTCGAAGCGATCGCCCACTACTCCCTCGTAGGACTATGACCGAAGCGCTGTTCCCCACACGACGCCCCGATGGCTCGGCCGAGGTAGCCGCCGTGTTCAAGGGCCCGCTGGACCGGGCTCAAGAGGGTGTCGACCTCGCGCTTGAATCGTGGCGCGAGCTGGTCGCGAACACCGACGTCTTCAGTGACCTGGCAGCTGAACCGCGGGTCATCGCTTCGGACGAAGGATTTCGAGTCATCTTCGAGATCCGACCTGGGTCACAACATTGGAAGGGCTGGGCCGTGGCGCTCCTCACGGCGATCGAGGGGCAAATCGGCTCAGGATCGTCCGTCGGGTTCTTTGACGTCGTAGCCGGCCGCCTACACGCCGCAAGCCGGCGAGACCTGCTGGACGGTGGTGAACCCGAGTAGTCGCCAAGAGCGGACTCGGCGCGGTCCGGACTCCGCCCTCGGTTCCGCCGTCGGGCGCGTGCTTCCCCTGCTCGCTCTCCTTGTCGCGTCGCTCCTCGTGTGTGCATCGAGCGCGCACGCACTCGGCACAACGAGTCCGTCGTGCATCAACTCCGCATCCGCTCTCGTCGGCGTGTCATCCGCCGAAGGCATGCCGACTGCCGGCGCGAGCTACGCCTACGACGGACGTTCGACTCCGTCCCTGAGTCAGCGCAACGCGGCCGGCTCGCTGTCTACAGCTCCAGCCGAGCCACAGACGAGCCTTGCCGGCGCCAAGTATGGCTACGACCACCCCGCGCAACCTTTGGGCACGAGCGCGTCATCGGGCGCCCGGTTCGTTGCCCCACAAACGACAGACCCCGGGTGCGATCTCGATCACATCGTGGTGGGGTTGGAGGCGTACGGGCTGCGTGAGACGGCTGCACACGTCGGTGGCCGGCATCTGCTCGATGACCCGAACTGGCGGTACACGTTCCTCGAGGCGCTCGGTGATCGGTCGGTCAGGTTCACGACCTCGCTCGATGGGCTCGATGGGGCCGACCCGACGGAACAGCCCCGCACGGCGGTGCATCGAGGGGCAAACGGGAGCCCGTCGCCGACGAATTGGGAGATCGCGCAGCTGCATCAGGTCGGCCGGCTGTCGACGACGAGCCTGGTTGAGGACCGCGGGCGAACAGCGGTGCCGAACCCGTGGCCGGCATCGGGGTTCCCGCCGTGATGCTGGTCGAGCTGCCTCGCATGGTGCAGCTGTGGTCGTACACCGCGAGCCACAGCCAGCTGCTGCTCCGCGCGACCAAGGACCGGGACCACGCGACGCGGGTCGACGTGCTGTTCAAGGGCGTCGGCGCGATGCAGCTGCCGTCGGTGATGGCGGCGCTGACGGTCAGGGAGGCCGAGCCGGATGAGCGCCAGGCGATCCTGAGTTCGACATCGGTCGACATGCCTGACGAACGCCGCTGCTTCGTGCTCGAAGGTCCTGACTTCCGGGGCTGGGTCGTGGCCGGAGCAATGGTGTCCACTGAGGACGAGGGCGAGTACTTCGAGCCGAGCCCGTTGCTGGACCGCCTCGTTGGTGGCTCCGGCGGCCCCGCTGACTGACGGTCTGGTGGAGCTTGGAAGTACCCGGGTTGACGGACACCTGAGCTGAGGCGACCGTGGGTCGTCTCGGGAAGGAGGGGACTGCCGCACGGCGGGGTGACATCCGACCTTCGGGCCTGGTGGCGGCACCAGGGTGCCGTCACGGCCGTCAGAACCCGCTCAGGCGGGGGCGTCGGCGGGGGCGCGGGCGGGCAGGCGACAGCCCGCCACCACGTCGGTGGGGACGGCCAGGAAGCGGTCGCGCCGGCGGTTGCTCCACCAGCCGCCGGGGGCGAAGCCCAGCTCGGCGCGGGCGGCGTCGGCGGCGTCGACCAGCTCGGACACGTCGCGGGCCACGCCGGTGACCACCACGCTCCAGCCCCACGGCGCGTCGCCGGCCAGCGCGTCGACCTCGAAGGCCACCACCGAGTCGGTGGTGGCGGTGTGCAGGCGGCTGCCCTCGGCGGTGCGGAACACCACCCGGTCGCGCCAGAGCCGGTAGTCCACCGGCACGATGACGGGCAGCGCGCCGGCGGTGAGCCCCACCCGGCCCACCTTGGCGGTGGCGAGCAGGTGCAGGCACTGGGCCCGGCTGAGCGGCTCGCCGCCGCTCTGCTCGAAGTCGATGGGGTCGAACACGGTCCGGGTCACGTGGTCGGCGTGGTCGTCGGGCCGCAGGGGGTCGTGGACGGCCCGCTGGCGCACGGCGGTCTCGCACACGAGGACGAGGTCATCCCCGGGCTCGGCGCAGTGCGTGGCCCACGCCGCGAACGGGCTCGAGAGTGGCGTGCCCGCGAGGACGAGGGGGACGCCCTCGCGCACGAGCTCGAGCACGCGCTCCTCGTACCACGGCGTGTTGGACAGCAGGTGCCCGGGCACGAACAGCACCACGTCCACCGGGTCGCCGCCCCGGGCGTGGGCCTGCCAGCCGAGCGACGCGTCGGTCTCCGGGGTGACGTGGCTGACGGTGTGGCCCGTGCGGGCGAGCGCGACGGTGGCCTCGCCGAGCTCGTCGGCGTCGGCGCCGACGAGCAGGACGTGGAGCCGGGTCCCGGTCACGGCTCCACCGGCGCGGGGACGACCGCGACGGGGACGGGCGCGTGGGTTGCGCAGTAGGAGCTGACCGAGCCGAGGAGCAGGCCCTTCACGCCGCCCATGCCCCGTGAGCCGACGACGAGCAGGTCGGCGTCGCCGGCGCACTCCAACAGGACGTGGCGGGGGTGGCCGTGGACGACCTCGCCCGTCACGGTGACGCCCTGCTCGCGGGCCTCGTCCTCGACGCGGGCGAGGACGCGGGCCAGCACCTGGGCGGCGCCCTCGGCGAGGGCGTCGAAGTCCACCGGCTGGGGGTCGATGCCGAAGGCGCCGATCGTGGGCAGCTCCCACGCCAGCACCGCGTGCACCTCACGGCCGTGGGCCGCGGCCTCCGCGACGGCCCAGCGCAGCGCGCGGTCCGACCCGGGCGAGTCGTCGACCCCGACGACGACCCGGCCGCCTTGCTCGGGGGCGCCCCCTGCGCCCCGCTCCGGTTGCATAGGGGGACGGTACGGGCCGCCGGCCGCGCCGGGGCAGGGTCGAAGGTCCCGATATCGGGACCGCACCGCTTGGCGCCGTCGCCCCCGCGTCCGTAGCCTCGGAGGCGGTCCCATGGAGCCCGTCGTCCACCTCCGCGCCGCGGTCTCCCTGCTCGGCCGCTTCCCTGCGCTCGCCGGCGTCGACCTCGACGTCGCCCGCGGCGAGACGGTCGTCCTGCAGGGCCCGAACGGCGCGGGCAAGACCACGCTGCTGCGCCTGTGCGCCGGCCTCGCCGCGCTCGCCTCCGGCACCGCCGTGGTGCTCGGCCACGACCTCGGCCGCGACCGCACGGCCGTGCGCCGCCACGTCGGCCTGCTCGGGCACCAGACCCACCTCTACGACGAGCTCACCGTGGCCGACAACGTCACCTTCTGGGCCCGTGCGGTGCGGGCCGACGCCGACGACGCCCGCCGGGCGATGGCCCGCCTCGGGCTCGACGGGCGCCTCGCCGACGTGGCCGTCGGCCGCCTCTCGGCCGGTCAGCGCCGCCGCACCGCCCTGGCCGTGCTGGTGGCCCGGCGCCCCGAGCTGTGGCTCCTCGACGAGCCCCACGCCGGCCTGGACCAGGACGGTCGCGACCTGCTCGACGGCCTCATCCGCGACGCCACCGCCGCGGGCGCCACCGTCGTGATGGCCTCCCACGAGCTCGACCGGGTGCGGGGCCTCGCCCCCCGGGTGGTGCACGTCGCCGGCGGAACCGTCACCGACGACCGGCCCGCTGCCGGCCCCGGGCCCGAGGCCGCTCCCGCCGACCCCGCGCTGGGGGTGACCGGTGCTCCGTGACGCCGCCCTGGTCGCGGGCAAGGACCTCCGCCTCGAGTGGCGCTCGCGGGTGGCCACGAACCAGGTGGCGCCGTTCGCCGTGCTCGTCCTCATCCTTTTCGCGTTCGCCCTCGACCCCGACCGCGGGATCCTGGAGCGGGCCACCGCCGGGCTCTACTGGGTGACGGTCCTGTTCGCCGCCCTGCTCGCCCTGTCCCGGGCCTTCTCGGTCGAGGCCGCCGACGGCAACCGCGACGCGCTGCGCCTCTCCGGCCTCGACCCCGCCGGCATCTTCCTGGGCAAGGTCGCCGCCGTGGCGGTGGAGCTGCTCGCCCTCGAGGCCCTGCTCCTCGTGGGCGTGGCGGTCCTCTACAACGCCGACCTGGGGGGCTGGGGCCTGCTCGCGGTGACGTGCCTGGCCGCGACCGCGGGCCTGGCGACCGCCGGTAGCCTCTACGGCGTGCTCGCCGCCGGACTCCGGGTGCGGGAGACCCTCCTCCCGCTCCTGTTGCTCCCGGTGGCGGCGCCGGTCCTCATCGGGGCGACGCGGGCGTTCGAGGCCGCGTTCTCCGGCACCACGGGCGAAGGATGGTCGTGGTGCGTCCTGCTCGCCATCTTCGCCGCCGTGTACACCGTGTTCGGGGTCCTCGCCTTCGGGCCCCTGCTGGAGGAGTCATGACCACCGCAACGACGCCGGCCCCGGTCCCGCCGCAGGAGTCGGGGCCCACCAGCACGTCGTCGCCGTTCACCCGGGTGCTCGGCGTCCTCTGCCTCGTCGGCGTCGTGTTCCTGTTGCTGTTCGGCCTGGTGTGGAGCGCCCCCGACGTGGTGCAGGGCGACTCGGTGCGGATCATGTACGTCCACGTGCCGGTGGCCATCGTGGCCTTCCTCGCCTTCTTCGTCACCGCCCTCGGCAGCGGCCTCTACCTCTGGCGCAAGTCGCAGTTCTGGGACCTCGTGGCCGGGGCTTCCGCCGAGATCGGGGTGGTGTTCACCGCCCTCTGCCTCGTCACCGGGATGCTGTGGGGCCGCCCCACCTGGGGCGTCTACTGGGTGTGGGACGCCCGCCTCACCACCACGGCCCTGCTGCTGGTGCTGTTCCTCGGCTACCTCGCCGTGCGGCGCCTGCCCGCCGACCCCGACGTCCGGGCCAAGCGCGCCGCCATCGCCGGGCTGATCGCCTTCGTGGACGTGCCCATCGTCCATTACTCCACCGTCTGGTGGCGCACCCTGCACCAGGGGCCCACCATCACCCGGCTCGACCCCACCATCGACGGGCTCATGTTGTTCAGCCTGATGCTCGGCATGGTGGTGTTCCTCGGCATCTACCTGTGGCTGCTCGTGCACCGCTTCCGGGTGGCCTACCTCGAGTCCCAGCTCGAGGACCGCGGCCTCGACGTCGCCCTCGCCGAACGCCGCGCCGAGGCCGGCCCCGCCGTGGTCGGTGCCGCGCCCGCCGTCTCGCCCGCCCTCGCCACGGGGGACGAGCGATGAGCCACGCCGGCTACGTCGCCGTCTCGTACGGGCTCGTGCTCGGCAGCACCGTGGCCTACGCCGCCTGGGTGCTGGTCAAGGGCCGCCGCCTCAGTCGCCAGGTGCCCCCGGAGGACCGCCGATGGCTGTGACCCCGCCCCCGCCGCCGTCGGCCACCGCCGACGAGTCCGACGAGGACCTGCCCCCCGTCGACCTCACCCCCCGGCCCGCCCGCGCCCGGGGCAAGCGGCGCCTGCCGGTGATCCTGGCCCTGGTGCTGGTGGCCGGCGCCCTGGTGTTCATCGCGGTGCAGAGCCTCGGCTCGGCCACGCTGTTCTTCTACAACGCCGACGAGGCCATCGCGAACCGCGACGACCTCGGCGACCGCCGGTTCCGCCTCCAGGGCACCGTCGAGGAGGGGTCGGTCCGCCAGAGCGACGACCAGGTCGAGTTCGTGGTGTTCTTCGGCGGCAGCGAGGTGGACGTGGTCCACCAGGGCGACCCGCCCGAGCTGTTCCAGCCCAACATCCCGGTCGTGCTCGAGGGCAACTGGGACGGCGACCACTTCGCCAGCGACCGCATCATGGTGAAGCACACGTCCTCCTACGAGGAGGAGAACCCCGACCGGCTCGAGCCGGTCGACGCGCCCGCCGCCGACGGTCGCGTGGACGAGGGGTCCGCGGGGGGAGCCGAGGGGTCCGCGGGGGGAGCCGAGGGGTCCGCGGGGGGAGCCGAGGCGTCGTCGGGGGGCGACGCCGACCCGAGCACCCCGTGACCCGCCCATGAACGTCGCCCTCGGCTCCGCCGCGCTGCTGTTCGGTCTGGGCGCCTCGATCCTCGGCGCCGCCACGCTCGGCTACGGGCTCGCCACGAGACGTCCCCGGCTGCTGCTCCTCGGCCGCAGCTACGCCCTGCTCGCGTTCCTGGGCGCACTCGGCGCCTTCGCGGTGATGGAGCGGGCGCTCATCACGCGCGACTTCACGGTGGCCTACGTCGCCGAGAACGGCAGCACCAAGACGCCGGCGATCTACAACTTCGCCACCCTCTGGGCCGCGCTGGAGGGCTCGATCCTGCTGTGGGCGCTCGTCCTCACCGGCTACCTGCTGGTGATGGTGCGCAAGTTCCGCCACCGCCAGAGCGACCCCCTCGTGGCCTGGGCGAACCTCACCATGTTCGTGGTCTGCATCTTCTTCTTCGGGCTGATGGTGACCGCGGCCAAGCCCTTCGTGCCGTTCGACCCCACCCCCGGGTTCGACGGCCCCGGACCGAACCCGCTGCTCCAGAACCACATCCTCATGGCCTTCCACCCCCCGATGCTCTACCTGGGCTACGTCGGGTTCACCGTCCCGTTCGCGTTCGCCATCGCCGCGCTGGCCACGGGACGCCTGGGCGAGGGATGGCTGGTCGAGACCCGTCGCTGGACGCTGTTCGCCTGGGGGTTCCTCACCGTGGGCATCGTCCTCGGGGCGTGGTGGTCCTACGAGGTGCTGGGCTGGGGCGGCTACTGGGCCTGGGACCCTGTCGAGAACGCGTCCTTCCTGCCGTGGCTCACCGGCACCGCCTACCTGCACTCGGTGATGGTGCAGGAGCGGCGGGGGATGCTGCGGGTCTGGAACCTGTCGCTGCTGTGCGCCACCTTCGCGCTCACCATCCTGGGCACGTTCCTCACCCGCTCCGGCGTGCTCGACTCGGTCCACGCGTTCACCGAGTCGGGCATCGGGCCCGCCATCCTCGGGTTCTTCGCGCTGATCGTGGCGGTGACCGTCGGCCTCATCGCGTGGCGGGGCGACCAGCTCCGGTCCCCGGGCCGGATCGACTCGCCGGTGTCGCGCGAGGGCGCCTTCATGGCCAACAACCTGCTGTTCGCGGGCTTCGCCTTCGTCGTGCTGCTCGGCACCGTCTTCCCGCTGATCGTCGAGGCCGTCAACGGCGACCGCATCTCGGTGGGCGTCCCCTACTTCAACCGCATGACCATGCCCATCGGGCTCACCCTGCTGTTCCTCATGGCCATCGCCCCGGTGCTGCCCTGGCGCAAGGCCAGCGGCGAGCTGCTGCGCCACCGCCTCTACTGGCCCGCGTGGGTGGCCACCGCCTCGTTGGTCTTCGCGGTGCTGATCGGGGCCCGCGGGCTGGCGCCCCTGCTGGCGTTCTTCCTCGGCGGCCTGGCCGCCGGTTCCGCGGGGCGCCAGATCGTGCTGGCCACCCGCCGCCAGGGCTGGCGGGGGCTCGTGGGCCGGGCCAACGGCGGCATGGTCGTGCACCTGGGCGTGGTGGTCATCGCCGTCGCGTTCGCAGCCAGCCAGAGCTTCGCCCACACCGGTGAGTTCCGCCTCGCCCCGGGCGAGTCGGCGGTGGTGGCCGGGCACCGCGTCACCTACCTCGGGGTCGAGACCGTCGAGCGACCCGAGAAGGTGGTGGTCCGGGCCCGGGTGCGCGTCGACGGCGACGGCGTCTTCACCCCGGCGCTCAACCGCTTCCAGTTCGGCGGGCAGGCCATCGGCACCCCGTCGGTCCGGGTCGGCTTCGCCGACGACGTGTACCTGGCGCTCCTGGCCCTTCCCGGCCAGGAGGACTCGGTCACCGGCACCGGGACCGACGCCGGCGACGCGGTGGCCGACGCCACGTCGGACGACGCCGGCGCGGGGGACGCGGCGGGCGACCCGGCCGGTGCTCCCGCCGAGGACGCCGTGCTGTTGCGGGTCGTGGTCCAGCCCCTGATCGTGTGGCTGTGGATCGGCGGCGGGATCATGGCCGTGGGCACGATCCTGTCGGCGTGGCCGGGTCGGCGCCGCCGGCCCACCGACCCGGTGTCGGCGCCGCTCGACGTCGCCGACGGCGACGACCGGGCCCGACGACCGGCCTCCTGACGACACCTCGTCGCCCGAGCCTGCGACGGTGGGCCGATGACGCCGCCGGACGGCCTGAGCGCCCTGTCGCCACGGCCGCGTGCTGGAGGACGACGCCGCCCCGGACGGCGCCGTCACGTCCCCCGCCGACACCCCCCGCGGCACCGCCGGAGAGCCGTCGGCAGAGGAGCACGCCGCCGGCGAGGAGCGTGCCGCCGCCGGCGAGGAGCACGACGGCGCGGCAGGCCGGCGCCGGCGGGGGCCGGTGTTCTTCCTCGCCCTCGGCATCGCGGTCGTGCTGGCGGTGTTCGTCGGGGTGCTGGCCACGCGCGAGCCCAGCCAGGACCGCCGCGCCGACAGCCCCCTCGTGGGCGAGGTGGCGCCGGCCATCCAGGGCACGTCCCTCACCACGGGCGAGCCCTTCGACCTCGACTCGCTGCGGGGCCAGTGGGTGGTGGTCAACTTCTTCGCCACCTGGTGCGTGCCGTGCCGGGTCGAGCACCCCGAGCTGCTGTCGTTCAGCCGGCGCCACGCGCAGGCGGGCGACGCCTCGGTGGTCAGCGTCGTGTTCGACGACGACCCCGACGAGGTGCGCCGGTACTTCGAGGACAACGACAGCAGCTGGCCGGTGGTCGACGGGTCGGGCAGCGGGGTGATCCTCGACTACGCCGTGGCGGCCGTGCCGGAGTCGTTCGTCGTCTCCCCGACCGGGTTCGTCGTGGCGAAGGTGACCGGCGGCGTCACGAGCGTGGGCCTCGACCAGCTCATCGACCAGCTCTCCGGTCCGGCGACGGAGCCGGGCGCCGACGGCGGCGCCACCCCGACGACGGGCGCCCCGTGAGCCCGCCACCGTCCGAGGCCGCCCCGTCGGGGGGCGGCGGCCCGAAGGCGTGGGTCTGGGCGGTCATGGCCGCCGTCGTCCTGGTGGCCCTCGTGGTGGGGACGCGGCCCGACGACACCCCCCGCACCAACGAGGAGCGGGCCCACGCGCTCGCCGACACCTTGAAGTGCCCCACCTGTCGCAGCCAGTCCGTGGCCGACTCCGACGCCCCCGTGTCGAAGGAGATCCGCACCGAGATCAACCGGCGCATCGAGGCCGGTGAGACCGACGAGGCCATCCGTGACTACCTGGTGGGCCGGTTCGGCGAGGACGTCGTCCTCACGCCGGCGGCGTCGGGCGTGACCGGCCTCGTGTGGGTCCTGCCCGTCGTGCTGCTCGTCGCGGGCGCCTTCGGGCTGGCCGTGGCGTTCCGCCGCTGGCGCCGGCGGTCCCCGATGGCGGTCACCGACGACGACCGCGCCCTCGTCGAGCAGGCCCGGCGTGCCGCCGGGGACGGCCACCGGCCGTGAGCGGCGCCACCCGGTCCGGCGCCCGCTCCACCCGGCACCTGCCGGCCGGCGACCGGGCGGCCCTCGCCGAGGAGCGCGACTTCCTGCTCGGCTCGCTCGACGACCTCGACCGCGAGCTCGAGGCCGGCGACATCTCCGAGGACGACTACCACGCCCTGAAGGACGACTACACCGTCCGGGCCGCCGCCGTCGTCCGCGCCCTCGAGGACCACGACGCGTCCGCCCTCGCCGCCGACGCCGATCGGGTCGGCGACGGCGGGCAGGGCTCGAACCGGGCCCGCACCGTCGTCGTCAGCGGGCTGGTGGTCGTGTTCGCCGTGCTGGCCGGCCTGGCCATCGCCAACAACTACGGCACCCGCGCGCCCGGCGAGTCGCTGGTCGACGACGGCGTCACCAGCGACCGGGAGAAGGTCTCGCAGGCCCAGCAGCTCGAGGCCAGCGGCGACCCCGACGCGCTCGCCGAGGCGGCCGCCCTCTACGACGAGGTGCTCGAGCGCGACCCCCGGAACGTCGACGCGCTCACCTACAAGGGCTGGCTGCTCGTGCGGGCCGGCATCGCCGAGGGCATGGACCTCCTCGACCAGGCCATCGAGATCCGCCCCGGCTTCGCCCCGCCCCACGTGTTCAAGGCGGTGGCCCTGCGCAACCAGGGCTCGCCCGAGGCGGCACTGGCGGAGCTGGACGCGGTGGACCCCACCCAGCTCTCGGCGTTCGCGGGGCTCGTCGCCAACCTGCGCCAGGAGCTCGAGGCCCAGGTGGCGGCCGGCGACACGTCCGACGGCGCCGGCGCCGCCACCACCCCCACCACCTCCGGGGGCGGCGCCACTGGGCCATGATGGCCCCATGACCGAACCCGGCGACGCCGGCCGGCCGGTGCGCCTCGGGGGCGGCCAGGGCTTCTACGGCGACGGCCACGAACCCGTCGCCGCGCTGCTCGAGGCCGGGGTCGACTACCTCGTGTGCGAGGCGCTGGCCGAGCTCACCCTGGCCATCCTGGCCAAGGACCGGCTGCGCGACGAGGCCCTCGGCTACACGCGGGACCTCCCCCGCTACGTCGCGGCCGCCGCGCCGTACCTGCTCGACGGCCGCACCCGGCTCATCACCAACGCCGGCGGCATCAACCCCGTGGCCGCCGGGCGCGCCATCGCCGGGCTCGCCAAGGAGGCCGGCGTGTCGGGCCTGCGGGTGGCCACCGTGGTGGGCGACGACGTCCGGCCCCGGGCGGCCGAGCTGGGCCTGCCCGACGACGCCCTGTTCGCCAACGCCTACCTGGGGGCGCGCCCCATCGTCGAGGCGCTCGCCGCCGGCGCCGACGTGGTCGTGACCGGACGGGTGGCCGACGCCTCGCTCTTCCTGGCCCCCCTCGTCCACGAGCACGGCTGGGCGTGGGACGACTGGGACCGGCTGGCGGCCGGGGTCACGGCGGGCCACCTGCTCGAGTGCAGCGGCCAGGTCACCGGGGGCAACTACTCGGGGGCGTGGTGGGAGAACCCCGACCCCCTGCACATCGGGTTCCCCATCGGCGAGGTGGCCGCCGACGGCACCATGGTGCTGACCAAGCCCGAGGGCACCGGGGGGATGGTCACCTTCGACACCGTCCGCGAGCAGCTCCTGTACGAGGTGCACGACCCCGCCCGGTACCTCAACCCCGACGTGGTCGCCGACTTCACCACCGTGCGCCTCGACGACCTCGGCGACGACCGCGTGCGCGTGTCGGGCGCCACCGGAGGGCCCGCGCCCCACACGTACAAGGGCCTGGTCTGCACGCCCGCGGGCTGGGCCGGCGAGGTCCGCTTCGGCTACTCGTGGCCCGACGCCGAGGCCAAGGCGCGCGCCGCGTTGGGCTTCGTGCGGGGACGCGCCGAGGCCGCCGGGCTCGCGGTCGACGAGTGGCACGAGGAGTACTTCGGGGTCAACGCCTACGGCGGGGACACCGTCGACCTCGGTCCCCGGGCGGTGGGCGACCTCGAGCCGCCCGAGGTGATCGGCCGGCTCGCCTGGCGGGCCGCCGATCGCGACGTCGTGGCCGCGGTGGCCCGCGACGTCGGGGTCCTCGGGCTGTCGGGACCGCCCACGATCACCGGCACCGGCCGCGCCCGGGACGGCAAGCCGACGCAGCTCCTGTCGGTCGAGCCCTTCTTCGTCGACCGCAGCTCGGTCGACGCCGGCGTGCGCGTCGACCTCCAGGCGCTGTAGCGGACGCGGCGCGGCCCGTGACGGCACGACGTCGGGCGTCGGTTTGGCCGACCGGGCGAACCGGGCGCGGTTAGGGTCGCGTCCGGACCCATCCGCGCCCCACCGCCGGGGCCATCCCTGGTGAAGGAGAAACCCCATGTCTGACGCACCGCCGCCGCCCCCGGGCCCGGACCCCAGCAGCACCCCGCCGCCGGCGCCGGGCACGCCCCCGCCGCCCGCCGCGGCCTACCAGCCGCCCGCCGCCGGCTACCAGCAGCCGGTCGGTGGCCAGGTGCCCGCCGTCGGCCCCGACGGCACGCCCCTCAAGTCGAAGATGGTGGCCGGCCTGCTCGGCATCTTCCTCGGCGGCTTCGGCGTCCACAACTTCTACCTGGGCAACACCAACAAGGGCATCATCCAGATCGTGGTCACCCTGGTCACCTGCGGCATCGGGGCGATCTGGGGGACCATCGAGGGCATCCTCATCCTGGTCGGCAACCAGGGCTTCAGCACCGACGCCCAGGGTCGCCCGCTCACCGACTGAGCGACCCCGCACGACACGGCCTCGTCAGGGGGCGGGCAGGTACCGCCCCCTGACGAAGCGCCGTCCGTCGTGCTCGAGCACCCAGGTCGAGCCCTTCTTGGCGTCGCGCCCGTGGGCCTCCATGCCCTCGGCCACGAGGTGGCGCACCAGGTCGGGGATGAGATCGCCGTGACTGCACAGGGCCACGTCCCCGTCGTGCCCGGCGGCCTCGTCGAGCAGCGCCCGCGCGTCGCCCAGGGCCACACCCTCGAGCAGCGCCGGCGCGTCGTCCACCACGAGGCCCAGGTGGGCGGCCAGGGGCTCGAGCGTCTGGCGGCACCGCACCGTGGGGCTGGTCAGCATCCGGGTGACCGCCGCGTCGCCCAGGAGGTCGACGAGCCCCCGGGCCTGGTCGAAGCCCTTGGGGGTGAGCGGCCGCTCGTGGTCGTCGTGCGCCCACTCCTGGCGGCTGAGGGCGTCGGCGTGGCGGATGAGGTAGACGGTCATCGGCGGGGCGAGATCAGAGGCGGCGGGCGCCGACGGGCATCGCTGCAATCTACGTCAGCGACGGGGGGCGGCGGCCAGCGGAGCCGTCGGGCGGCGTAGGGTGCTGGGCGTGCCCCGCATCCAGCTGCGCGACCTGTGCGGCGCGCGCTCGGGCGACAAGGGTGACATCAGCGACGTGTCGCTGTTCGCCGACGACGCCGCCGCGTACGAGGCCATCCGGGCCGAGGTCACCGCCGAGCGCGTCCGCGAGCACTTCGGCACCCTCGTGCAGGGGCCGGTCGAGCGCTACGAGGCCCCCAACGTGTGGGCGCTCAAGTTCGTCCTGCACGACGCGCTCGGCGGCGGCGCCCCGCGCTCGCTGCGGGCCGACAACCTGGGCAAGACCTTCGGGGCCAACCTGCTCCGCCTGTGGATCGACGTCCCCGACGACGTCGCCGCCGGCGCCGGCCGGCGCAAGGCCCCCGTCCCCCGCTGATCGCCCACTCCAGCCGGGGTCAGCCCGGAGGGGGGCGGCCGCCGAGGGCGCGGAGGTCGGTGAGCACGCGGGGGAGGGCGTCGAGGGCCGCGTCGACGTCGGCGTCGGTGGTGCTCCAGCCCACCGACAGGCGCAGCGAGCGGTGGGCGTCGACGCCCATGGCCTCGAGGACGGGGGACGGCTCGAGCGCCTCGGACGAGCAGGCGCTGCCCGAGTGGGCCGCCACGCCGGCGCGGTCGAGGCCCAGCAGGACGGCCTGGGGCTCGATGCCCTCGATCCCCAGGCAGACGAGGTGGGGCGCGCGGTGCGCGAGGTCGCCGTAGGCCCGCACCCCCTCGAGCCGGGTGGCGCCCGCGAGCAGCCGCTCGGTGCGGCGGCGGGCGTCCGCCGCCTCGGCCTCGAGGGCGCCGCCGCCGAGGGCGGCGCAGGCGGCGCCGAAGCCCACGACGGCCGGGACGTTCTCCATCCCCGCCCGCCGGGCCCGCTCCTGGTCGCCGCCGAGCAGCAGGGGGCGCAGGCGCAGGCCCCGCCGGACCAGCAGCGCCCCGGCGCCGGGCGGCCCGCCGAGCTTGTGGGCGCTGAGCGACGCCAGGTCGGCGCCCAGGTCGGTGAACGCGATGGGGACGTGGCCGTTCGCCTGGGCGGCGTCCACGTGGACGAGCACCCCCCGCTCCCGGCAGGCGGCGACCACCTCGGCGACGGGCTGGAGCGTGCCCACCTCGTGGTTGGCCCACTGCACGTGGACCAGGGCCGTGTCGGGCCGGATGGCGGCGACGACGGCGTCGGGGTCGACCCGGCCCTGACCGTCGACCCCCACCACGGTGACCGCGCCCGCCCGCGCCGCCGCCTCCCGCACCGCCGAGTGCTCGACCGCGGTCACGACCTGGTGCGCGCCCCGCTCGGCCGCGCCCCACACCGCGGTGGCGACGGCCTCGGTGGCGCCGCTGGTGAGGACCACCTCGCGCGAGCGGGCCCCGAACCGCTCGGCCACCTGCTCGCGGGCCTGCTCGACCGCCACCCGGGCGGCCAGGCCCTCGGCGTGGATGCGCCCCGGGTCGCCCGCCGGTTGCCGGAGGCAGGCGGTCATCGCCGCCACGACCTCGGGCCGGGGTGGCGAGGTGGACGCGTGGTCGAGGTAGTGGCGCCCGCTCACGTCCCGCCCTCGCCCCCGCCCTCGCCCCCGCCGCCGTCCCGGCTTCTGGCTCCCGATTTCGGTGCCCTGGCACCGAAATCGGGAGCCAGAACGGGGGTCACTCGGGGACGGCGGTGACGCAACGCTGGTCGCCCATCGGCAGCGACGCCTCGGTGGCGGGGGTGGTGTCGCCGTAGAGGTTGGCGAGCATGCCCTTGACCATGCCGCGGTCGACCGCGCAGATCACGGGGTGCTCGACGGCGGCGTCGCCGAACGGGCAGTGCTCGGAGACCAGGCGCAGCTTGCCCTCGCGGGCCTCGGCACGGGTGGCGAAGCCGTGGGCGCTGAGCGCGTCGGCGACCGCGTGCAGGGCGGTGCGGAAGGACCGGGGCTGGTCGCCGGCGCCGAGCGAGCCGGCCATGGCCCGGCCGTACTCGATGCCCACCTCCTCGGCCATGCGCTCGGCCTCGGCGGGGCCCAGCAGCTCGAGGGCCCGGCCGAGGAGGGTGACCAGCACGTCGTCGTGGCGCACGGGCATGGCCAGGGGCATGGCGTCGCTGGTGGCGCGGTAGTGCTTGGAGGGCCGCCCCGCCCCGCCCGACTCGCTGCGGGCGACCGCGACGTCGAGGTACCCGCCGGACGCGAGCTTGTCGAGGTGGTGCCGGGCGACGTTGGCGTGCAGGTCGAAGCGCTGGGCGACCTCGGCCGCGGTGACCCCCTGCGGGTGCTCGCGCGCGAACAGGTAGATGTCACGGCGGGTGGGGTCGCCGAAGGCCGACGTGATCGCGGTGACCGCCGAGGCGAACTCCGTGGCGGTGAGGGCCGATCCGTCCACGTCGGTATTCTACCTATCCGCGTAGGTGAAATTCCCCGGAGCGGGGCGCGTCGCCCGCGCAGGACCACCTGAACCTGGAGCCGTCGCCGTGCCCGACCAGTTGACCGCCATCCGCGCCGCCCTCGACGCCGTCGTCGAGCCCGAGCTCGAGCGCACCCTCGACGACCTCGGGCTCGTCCGGGGCGTGGCCGTCGACGGCGGCCGGGTCCACACCGTCGTGGCCCTCACGACGCCGGAGAACCCCACCGCGCCCGAGCTGGCCCAGCGCATCACGGACGCGCTGGGCGGGGTCGACGGCGTCAGCGGTGTCGACATCGAGTTCTCGGTGCTCACCGACGACGAGCGCGAGGGGCTGCGCCGCCGCTTCCTGGGCGACCCGCGCGCCACCGCCGGCAGCACCGAGGCCCACGGCCACGCCGAGGGGCGGGCGGTGCCCTTCGCCCAGCCGGGCTCGACCACCCGGGCCCTGCTCATCGCCTCGGGCAAGGGGGGCGTCGGCAAGTCCTCGGTCAGCACCAACCTGGCGGTGGCCCTGGCCGCGCGGGGGCACCGCACCGCCATCGTCGACGCCGACGTGTGGGGCTTCTCCATCCCGCGCATGCTCGGCATCCACCGGCCGCCCACCCTCATCGACGAGATGCTGGTCCCGCCCCGGGCCAACGGCGTCAGCTGCATCTCCATGGGCTTCTTCGCGGACGAGTCCCAGCCCGTCATCTGGCGGGGGCCGATGCTGCACAAGGCCCTCGAGCAGTTCCTCACCGACGTGTACTGGGGCGACCCCGACTTCCTCGTGGTCGACCTGCCCCCCGGGACGGGCGACATCTCGATCTCGCTCGCCGGCTTCCTGCCCCAGAGCGAGGTCTACGTGGTCACCACCCCGCAGCTGGCCGCCGAGCGCGTCGCCCAGCGGGCCGCGTTCATGGCCCAGAAGGTCGGTCTCGAGGTGAAGGGGGTCATCGAGAACCTGTCGTGGTTCACCGGTGACGACGGCACGCGCTACGAGCTGTTCGGCGCCGGAGGCGGCCAGGCGCTGGCCGACCGACTGGGCGTGCCCCTGGTCGGTCAGGTGCCGCTCGTGCCGGCGCTGCGCGAGGGCGGCGACGAGGGCGAGCCGGTGGCCGCGCTCGACCCCGACCGCCACGACCTGGCCCCGGCGGTGGCCGAGGCGCAGCGGGTCTTCGCCGAGATGGCCGCCACGATCGCCGTCGACCTGGCCCCCACCAAGCGTCGCCACCCCGGCCTCAAGATCGTGTGATCGGGCGGTTCCCGCCTACGATCGGCCCGGGCTCGCCGTCGACCCGCCGGCCGGCCACCGGGCCGTCCCACCGGCCGCCCACCCGCTCGAGCAGAGGATGACCATGGACGTTCGCATCGGTGTGACCTACAGCCCCAAGGAGCTCGACCTCGACCTCGGTGACGGCGTCGACCGCGACGCGCTCCACAAGGAGATCGAGGCCGCCATCGCGAGCGACGGTGTCCTCTGGCTCACCGACAAGCGCGGGCGCCAGGTGGGGGTGCCGGCGTCGAAGGTGGCCTACGTGGAGATCGGCAGCCCCGACGACGAGCGGCGGATCGGCTTCGGGGCCGGCTGAGCCCCGCTCGTGGCCGCCCCCGCGGTGCCGCTGCTCGACCGGCGGCTCCTGTTCGTCACCGGCAAGGGCGGCGTCGGCAAGACCACCGTCGCCTCGGCCCTCGGGGTCCTCGCGGCGCGCCAGGGCAAGCGCACCCTGGTCTGCGAGTTCGACGCCAAGGGCAACCTGGCCGACTTCTTCGGCTCGGAGCCCACCGCGTTCGACCCCATCGAGGTCCACCAGGGCCTCTTCGCGATGTCGATGGACACCGAGGAGTCGCTGAAGGAGTACCTGCGCCTCCAGATCAAGGTGCCGCTGCTCGCCAAGATCGGGCCCCTCGCCCGCACGCTGGACTTCGTCGCCAACGCCGCCCCGGGCGTGAAGGAGATCCTCACGGTCGGGAAGGTGGCCTGGGAGGTGAAGGAGGGCCACTACGACCTCGTGATCGCCGACGCCGCGGCCAGCGGCCACGTGGTGGCCCAGATCTCGGCGCCCCAGGCCATCGGCGAGCTGGTGAAGGTGGGGCTCGTGCGCGAGCAGACCGGGTGGTTGAGCGAGATCCTCGACGACGCGGCCACGACCGGGACCGTGATCGTCTCGGCCCCCGAGGAGATGCCGGTGAGCGAGACGCTCGAGCTCGCCGACCGCATCCGCGCCGACACGCGCGTGGACATCGCCGCGGTGGCGGTCAACCGGGTGCTGCCCGAGCTGTTCGGACGGGGCGAGGAGGAGGTGTTCGAGGCCCTCGCCGCGCCCGGCGCCCGCGAGCGCCTCGACGCCCTCGTCGGTCACCCGACCTCGCCGCTGTTCGACGCCGCCCGCCTCGCGGTCACCCTGCGCCGGACCCGCGCCGAGCACCTCGACCGGTTGCGACGCGAGCTGCCCGCCGACATCCCCCTGCTGTACCTGCCCGAGCTGTTCACCCGCACCCACGGCTCCCGGGCCACCCACCAGGTGGCCGAGGCGCTCGCCGCCGAGCTGGGCCTGGAGGCGTAGCCATGGCCAAGAAGCCCGCGCCGCTGCCCCCGCCCGCCACCTTCGAGCAGCTGCTGTCCACCCGGGAGATCGTGGTCACCTGCGGCTCGGGCGGGGTGGGCAAGACCACCACCGCCGCGGCGGCCGGCGCGATGGCCGCGGTCCACCTCGGCGGCAAGGTGCTCGTCTTGACGGTCGACCCGGCCCGTCGTCTGGCCACGGCGCTCGGGCTCGAGCAGTTCGGCAACGTCGAGACGCAGGTCCCCGCCGAGGCGTTCGCCGCGGCCGGGGTCGAGCCGCGGGGCGAGCTGTGGGTGGCCATGCTCGACATGAAGGCGTCGTGGGACGACCTGGTCGAGCGGTACGCCCCGGACGAGGAGACCCGCGAGGCGATCCTCGCCAACCCGCTCTACCAGAACATCACGGGCAAGTTCGTCCAGAGCCACGACTACATCGCCATGGAGCGGCTCTACGAGATCCACGTCTCGGGGCGCTACGACCTGATCATCGTGGACACGCCCCCCACCCGCAACGCCATCGACTTCCTCGAGGCGCCCGAGCGCATGGCCGACTTCTTCAGCAGCCGCCTGCTGCGCTGGCTCACCGCGCCGGCCCGCTCTCGGATCCTCAGCACCGCGTCGAAGCCGTTCTACTCCATGGCCGATCGCATCCTCGGCTCGCAGTTCCTCCAGGACATCGCCGACTTCTTCCTGCTGTTCCAGACGATGTACGACGGGTTCGTCGAGCGGGCCCGCAGCATCGAGCGCACCCTGGCCGATCGCAGCACGACGTTCATCGTGGTGAGCACCCTCGACACCGCCCCGGCCCGCGAGGCCGAGTTCTTCATCGAGGCGCTCAGCGAGCGCGAGCTGAACCTCGGTGCGCTGGTGCTGAACAAGGTGCTGCCGCCGTTCTTCGTCGATCCCGACGCCGGCGCGACCGCCGAGCAGGTCTGCCGGGAGAGCGCCGACCTGGCCGAGCGCGTCGTGGCCGACGGCGTCGGTGGCCTCACCGACGCGGGCCAGGTGACCCGCGTCCTGCGTGAGATGGGCGAGAGCTTCGTCAACTACCGGGTCGTGGCCACCCGCGAGGCCGAGGAGGCGGCGGTGCTCGGCGAGCGTCCGGGGCTCGTCGCCGCCGTGCCGTACCTCGAGTCCGACGTGCACGACGTGGCCGGCCTCCTCGAGCTCGGCGAGCGGCTCTGGACGTGAGCGTCGGGCTGGTGGCGGGCGGCCACCCCGAGGTGTGCCGGGCGGCCGCCACGCTGCTCGAGCAGGGCGGCAACGCGTTCGACGCGGTCGTGGCCGCCGGCTTCGCCGCCGCGGTGGCCGAGCCCACGCTGTCGAGCCTCGGCGGCGGCGGCTTCCTGCTCGCCCGCACCGCGGCGGGCGACGCCACCGTGTTCGACTTCTTCGTCGACACCCCCGGTCGTGGGCTCGCGGCGCCGGCGGTGGCCCCCCACTTCGAGCCCGTCACCATCGCCTTCCCCGGCTCGGACCAGGTGTTCAACGTGGGGCGGGGCTCGGTGGCGGTGCCGGGGTGCCTGGCCGGCTACCTCCACGTGCACGAGCGCCTCGGCTGCCGGCCGCTGTCCGACGTGGTCGCGCCGGCGGTCGGCCTGGCGTCGGGCGGCGTGGTGGCCACACCGATGGCGGCGGCGCTGGTGGCGCTGCTGTGGCCGATCTTCGAGCGGGCGCCCGACACCCACGCCCTGTTCGCCCCCCACGGGCACCCGCTGCGGGTCGGCGAGCGGCTGGTCAACCCCGACCTCGCGGCCTTCCTGGCCCAGCTCGGCGACGATCCCGGCCACACGTTCCACCGGGGGGCGCAGGCCGAGGCCCTGGCCGCGGACATGGCCGCCGGCGGCGGGCTCGTCACCGAGGAGGACCTGGCCGCGTACCAGGTGGTCGAGCGCGAGCCGCTGGCCCTCGGCTACCGGGGGCGCCGGGTGCTGACGAACCCGGCGCCGTCGTTCGGCGGGTCGCTGGTCGCGCTGACCCTCGGGCTGCTCGAGGACGGCGGCACGCTGCCCGAGCGGGGTTCGCCCGACCACGCCGCCGCCCTCACCGAGGCGATGGTCGAGACCGACCGCCTGCGGTCGGGGGGTGACGTCGATCCCCGTCCCCGGGTCAGTCGCGGCACCACCCACGTCAGCGTGGCCGACCGGTACGGCAACGCGGCGTCGATGACCACGTCGAACGGCGAAGCCTCCGGCCACCTCGTCCCGGGCACCGGGATCCTGCTGAACAACATGCTCGGCGAGGACGACCTGCACCCCCACGGATTCCACGCCGCTCCCGCGGGCCAGCGGGTGGCCTCGATGATGTCGCCCACGATGGTGCTCGACGACGGCGACCCTCGCCTCGTCGTCGGCAGCGGCGGGTCGAAGCGCATCCGCACCACCATCGTGCAGGTGGTCAGCGCCGTGGTCGACCACGGCGTCGACGTGCGGGAGGCGATCGAGGCCCCCCGGCTCCACTGGGACGGCGAGCAGGTCCAGATCGAGCCCGGCTGGGCACCGGCGGCGGTCGACGCCCTGCGCCGCCGATGGCCGGTCAACGAGTGGGGCGAGCGCAACCTGTACTTCGGGGGGGCGCACGCGGTCGTCCCGGCCGGGCCCGGCGGGGCGGGCCGCGCCGCCGGCGACCCCCGTCGCGGCGGCGACGCCGTCGTGGTCCCGGCGGGGTGACCGGTGGCCGCCGACCGGCTCGAGCGACTCTCCGATCTCCTGTTCCTGCTGCTGGACAGCCCGAGGCCGCTCACCCAGGTGGAGATCCGCGGCGCCCTCGGCGGCCAGTCGACCACCGCCTACCCACCCGGTGACAGCGGCGAGCGGGCCTTCTTCCGCGACCTCGCCAGCCTGCGTGACGCCGACATCCCGGTCGTCGAGGAGGACGACGCCTACTCGATCCCGCCCGACCGGTACTACCTGCCGCCGCTGGAGCTGTCCGACGACGCCCAGCTGGCGCTGAACCTGGCCGCCACCGCGGTGGCCTTCGACGGGCGCAGCTGGTCCACGTCGGCGGCCTGGAAGCTGGGCGGCCTCGTCGACGGGCAGGACCGTCTCGCCGTCCTGCCCTCGCCGGAGCACCTCCCCGCCCTCTTCGCGGCGTGCGGCGACGGCCGCCGGGTGCGCTTCTCCCACGGGGGGCGCGACCGCGAGGTGGACGCCTGGGGGCTGTTGCTGCGGGAGGGCTTCTGGTACCTGGTCGGCTGGTACGTCGACGCCGGCGGTTGGCGCTTCTTCCGGGTCGACCGCATCACCGGGCGGGTGCACGACGTCGGACCCGCCGCGCACCCCGAGCCCGAGGGCTTCGACGCCGCGGCGGCCTTCCCCACCGACCCGAAGCGGGTGGGTGGGGACGAGCCGGTGACCGCGCTGGTGGAGGTCGACGCGGTCCTGGGTCGCAAGGTCCGGGCCGAGCACCCGGGTGCCCGCGTGGTCGAGCGTCGCGACGACGGCGGTGTCGTGGTGGAGCTGGCCGTCACCAACCGGCCCGCGTTCCGCTCGTGGTTGCTGGGCATGCTCGACCACGCCCGCGTGCTGGCGCCGCCGGACCTTCGGGCCGAGGTGCGGGACTGGCTGCGGGCCATCGCGGGGGACCCGTGACCCGGCCGTCGGTGGCCGAGCGCCTGCCCCGGGTGCTGGCCGTGCTGGCGTACCTCCACCAGGAGGGCTCGGCGTCGGTGGCGGAGCTGGCCGCCCGCTTCGGCTGCACCGTCGAGTGGATGCGACGGGAGCTGCAGCTGCTGGCGCTGTGCGGGGTGCCGCCGTACGACGCGCTGGGGGCCATCGACGTGTTCGTCGACGGCGACCAGGTGGGGACGGGGCGACTGCCGCACTTCGTGCGCTCGCCCCACCGGCTCTCCCGGGCCGAGGGCCTGGCCGTGCTCGCGGCGGGGGAGTCGTTGCTGGCGAGCGGGCTGTTCGACGTGGGGCCCCTGGACGAGGCCCTCGATGCGCTGGCCGGCGCCCTCGGGATCGACCGGGCCGACGTCGAGGTGGTGGTGGACGCGCCGCCGTGGCGCGACGCCCTCCGCGACGCCGCCGACCGCTCCGAGACCGTCGAGCTCACCTACTACACGCTGTGGCGCGACGAGGTGGGCGACCATCGCGTCGACCCGCTGCGCGTCGCCCTGGTGGCCGGGGCCTGGTACCTGGACGCGTGGGACCACCGTGCCGACGAGGTGCGCAAGTACCGCGTGTCGCGTGTCCAGGACGTCCGCCCGACGGGCGCGCGGTTCGACCGTCCGGTCGTGCTGGACGAGCCGCGCGCGTTCGTCGCGCCCGCCGCCGCCCGCGAGGTGCGGCTGGCGCTGCCCGCGTCGGCGGCGTGGGCGGCGGAGGTGTACCCCGCCGAGGTGGTGGCCCGTCACGACGACGGCGGCGTCGAGCTCCTGCTCCAGGTGGTGGGCACCACCTGGCTCGAGCGCCTGCTGCTGCGCGCCGGGCCCGACGCTCGCGTCCTCGAGCCGGCCGAGCTGACCGACCTGCCCGCCCGCGCGGCCCGCCGCCTCCTGGCGCGTCTCGACCTCCCGTAGCGCGGCCCCGCGGTGACGCTCCGCGTCGATCAGAGGGGGGAGAGGATGAGGTCGTCGGCGTCGAGCGCGGGCGGCGCCGCCAGCTCCCAGCGTCCCGCCCGCTTCTCGAACCGCCACCAGCGCCCGTCCCGGCCCAGTCGGAGCTGCACGTCGATGGCGGGGATGGTCAGCCGGTTCTCCCGGACCGCCACGGCGCCGTAGCGGCGGAGGGCGGCCCCGACGGCGTCGCGCGCCGCGCTCATCACGAGGGGGTCGGCCCGCCACGGTGGTTCGTCGATCGCGGCGAGCGCGTCGGCACCCCCGAGGCGCCAGGCCTCGGCCAGCCGGCGCAGCTCCCGCTCGGGTCGGCCCGACGTCGCGACCAGCGGCGCCCAGCGCGCCGTGCCGAGGGCCTGGTCGGCCCGTCGGGCCAGATCGGCCTGGACGGGCCGGTCGAGCCCCGAGTGCCCGTCACCCCGGGCGAGGGCCCAGGCGCGGTCGGCGGCGTCGACCGCGAGCTCGTGGAGGCCCGACGCGGTGAACGGCGCCGTCGCCGGGGGATCGGTCGCCCACGGCGCGGGCCGTCCGGGAGCGGCGCGGACCGTCGGCGGCCGGGGTGGCGGCGCGGGCACCCACGACCACGCGTCCCGCGCCCGCACCCCGGGTTCGTCGCCGGTGTCGACGCCCCCGCCCCGGCGTGGGGCCCCGGTCGCCTCCGGAGCGCCGGCCGGCCCGGCGGCGCCCGACCGCCGTCGCCGCAGCTCCGACAGGACGGCCTCGCGGTCCCGACCCCGCAGGGCGAGCAGGGCGAACGGGTCGTCGTCGAGGAGGTCGGCGGTGAGGTAGCACAGCGCCGCCACGTGCTTGCACGGGTTGGCCCAGTCCGGGCACGAGCAGCGCGAGGTCAGGTCGCCGGCCACCGGCAGCAGCTCGACGCCCGCGGCACGGGCGTCGTCGACGACGCCGGGCTCGAGCTCGCCGTCGAGGAGGGCGGCGGCGTGGCCCGCCTTGGCGGCGACGGCACCGAGGACCCGCTCCCACTCGTCCTCGGAGAACACCCGGACCCCGAGGCGCACGCGGTAGGGGACCGCGCGGCTGCCGTGGACGAAGCCGGTGACCTCGCCCGGTCCCAGGGCGAGGCGCTCGACCCGGTCCTGGCGCGCGTACGTGCGACCGCGGGGGAGGCGGTTGGGGTCGAGGCGGGCGCGGTGCTCGAGGGCGTCGACCCAGGCGGCGCCCCACCACGTGTTGCCGAAGGTCCGGCGGGGCGGCATCACCGGGGGGCCTCCGCGTCGCCGCCCAGTCGGACGAGGTCCGCGAGGGCGGCGTCGTCGAGCTCGGAGATCCACCCCTCGCCGCTGCCCACGACGACGTCGGCCAGCGCCCGCTTGGCCTCGAGCAGCGCGGCGATGCGGTCCTCCACCGTGCCCTCGCAGACGAGTCGGTGGACGGTCACCGGCTGGTCCTGGCCGATCCGCCAGGCCCGGTCGCTGGCCTGGTCCTCGACGGCCGGGTTCCACCACCGGTCGTAGTGCACGACGTGGGTCGCCCGGGTGAGGTTGAGCCCGGTGCCCCCGGCCTTCAGCGACACCACGAAGGCGTCGGCCTCGCCGTCCTGGAAGCGGTCGACCAGGTCCTGGCGGCGGCGCACGCCGAGCGACCCGTGGAGGAACGAGGTGCGCAGGCCGCGCTCGGCGAGGTGGCGGTCGAGCAGGCGGCCCATCTCGACGTACTGGGTGAACACGAGGGCCGCCGCGCCCTCCTCGGCGACGATCTGGAGCAGCTCGACCGCGGCGTCGAGCTTGCCCGAGCGCCCGTCGAGCGGGCCGGGCTGGTGCAGGTACTGGGCCGGGTGGTTGCAGATCTGCTTCAGGGCGGTGAGCAGCTTGAGCACGAGCCCGCGGCGCTCGATGCCCCCGCTCGCGGCGATCGTGGCCAGCGCCTCCTCGGTCACCGCGGTGTACAGCGACGCCTGCTCCACCGACAGCGGCACCACCCGGTCGAGCTCGGTCTTGGGGGGCAGGTCGGGCGCGATGGCGGGGTCGCTCTTGCGCCGCCGCAGCAGGAACGGCCGGGTCACGCGGGCCAGCGCCTCGGTGGCGTCGGGATCGCGGTAGCGCTCGATGGGCAGCGCCACCGTGCGGCGGAAGGGCTCGAGCGGGCCCAGCAGCCCGGGGGTCGTCCAGTCGAGCAGCGCCCACAGCTCGGTGAGGCGGTTCTCGACGGGCGTGCCCGTGAGCGCGAAGCGGGCGTCGGCGGGCAGGCGGCGCAGGGCCTTGGCCGTCCGCGAGAGGGGGTTCTTGACCGCCTGGGCCTCGTCGGCGGCGACCAGGCCCCAGGCGACGCCCGCCAGCGCCTCGGTGTCGCGGCGGACCATCCCGTACGTGGCCACCACGAGCTCGTCGGGGGCGAGGTCGTCGAGGCTGCGCCCGCTGCCGTGGTAGCGGCGCACGGGGATGTCGGGGGCGAAGCGGGCGGCCTCGCGCTCCCAGTTGGCCAGCACCGACGCCGGGCACACGACGAGGGTCGGGCGCCCGGCTCGCGGCTCGTCGCCCGGCGGGCCCGGGCCCCGGTGCGGATGGCGGTGCAGGTGGAGCGCGAGGAGCTGGACGGTCTTGCCGAGGCCCATGTCGTCGGCGAGGATCCCGCCGAGCCCGAGGGCGGCCATCTCGGCCAGCCAGGCCAGCCCGCGGTGCTGGTACGGACGCAGCTCGGCGGCCAGGCCGGCCGGCGCCGGGAGCACCCGCGTCGGGTCCAGGGCGGCCAGCCGGGCGGTGAGGGCCGCCAGGGGGCCGTGCACCTCGACGTCGAGAGCCTCGCCGTCGACCACCAGGTCGCCCCCCAGCCCGGCGGCGAGCACGTCGCCGGCCCGGAGCCGGCGGCGGTCGCGCAGCCGGCCGAGCTGCGCGGGGTCGGCCCGCACCCAGCGGCCCCGGAGACGCACCACCGGGCGCTTGGCCTCGGCCAGCTGCGCCAGCTCGGCCGCGGTCAGGTCCTCGCCGTCGAGGGCGGCGGTCCAGCGCAGCTCCAGCAGGTCCTCGAGCGAGAAGCCGGCGTCCGCCACGGCGTCGGGGCTCGGCGTCGGGGTGGCGACGGCGCGCAGGCGCAGCTCGTCCACCAGCTCCCGGGGCCACAGCACCTGGACGCCGGCGGCCGCCAGGTCGTCGACGGTGGCGCCCAGCAGGTCGTCGGCCTCGTCGTCGTCGAGCTCGAGCACACCGGGTCGGGCCTCGTCGAGCAGGCGCGCGAGCGGCGGCCACGAGCGGGCGCCCCGGCGCAGGGCGAGGAGGAGGTCGCGCTCGGCGTCCGGGAACCGCTCGAGCACGGGTTCCGGCGCGCGCCACAGGTCCTCGGCGTCGACCACGAGGCCGGCGTCGGCGGCGCTCTGGAGCTGGACCACCGCCCGGAAGGGCTCGTCGTCGGTGGCCGGAGGCTCCAGGCGCAACGCCACGACCGCCGCGCCCGCCGACGGGCGGAGCCCGGCGAGCCAGTCGGCCGCGACGCCGTCGAGGACCACTGGCGCGGTGGCCGCGAACGCCGCGTGCCCGGCGGCCGTCGGCGCGCCGCTCGTGCGGGGCAGGACGTCGGCGACGGCGTCGAGGAAGGCGCGGGCCGAGCCCTCGGGTGAGGGGATCCGCACCGGGCCGCGACCGGGCCGCGCCACGGCGTGGGCCTCGGGGGGAAGGGCCCGCGCCAGCTCGGTGCGGCGCTGCCGGTCGTCGGGGTCGAGCGGCCCCAGCCGCCAGGCGTCGTGCCCGGTGGGGCTGCGTCCGGGCTCCAACCGGCCCCTGGCGACGAGCTCGACGGCGAGGCGGGTGGCGGCGGCCCACACCGGCAGCGATCGCCCGGCGCGGTCGCCGGCGCGCAGCTCGACGAGGTCACCGACCACGTCGGCCAACGGGACCCGGCGAGCGCGGACCCGGCGGCGGCGCACCCCCGCCCCGCTCGGCAGGGCGAGCTCCACCTCCGTGTCGGGGGCGAGGCGGCGGGTGGTGGCGCGGTCGCCGGCGGCGCCCGGGACCGCCGGATCGAAGGCCCAGAGGGCCAGCCACCCGTCACGCGGTGGGTCGGCGGCCACGAAGGTGGCGGCGACGCCGGGACCGGCGAGCTCGTCGAGGGACGCGGGTGCCATCGTCCGGTCGACGGTAGCGACCCTCCTCGCCGATCGGTGCCCACGCCGGAGCCGGGCGGCGGTCCGTCGTGGCGGTGGTACCCGGCCCGGGTCGCCCGCCGACGCGCCGACGCTCAGCCGGCGTCGTCGATGACCTCGTAGCCGCAGTTGTAGCCGGGCATGAACGTGACGCCGGGCCCGCCGTGGCGGCCGGCGCTGCACAGGTACAGCCCCTCGTACGGCAGCGGCGCGTCGCGCCAGCCCCGCGGGCCGGGACGGAACGCGCCCATGAGCTCGGGATGCAGGAGCCCGTGGCAGAAGTCGCCTCCGGTGGCGCCGAACATCATCTCGTAGGCGTAGGACGCGTAGGTGAGCTGGCGGTCGACGATGTCGGGGAAGTTCGGGGCCATCCCGGCGAGCTTGGCCACGACCCGGTCGGCCATCGCGTCCTTGCGCCGCGACTGCTCCTCGCGGGTGCCCTCGACCGGGAAGTAGAAGGCGTAGCTGCTGGCCGCGTGCTTGCCCGGCGGCGCCATCGAGGGGTCGTACAGCGAGGGGATCTGGAAGCCCATCGACGGCCAGTCCGGCACCTCGCCCCGCCGGCACCCCTCGAAGTCCCGCTGCATCTCCTCGGGGGAGCCGAACATGCCCACCTGCGCCCGCAGCGTCCCCTCGTTGAGGAGCTCGTAGGGGCCGGTGAACTCGGGGAGCCCGTCGAGGGCGAAGTGGAGCTGCACGTACGCCGCCCGGTGGTCGATGGCCGCGACCCGTCGTGCGATGGCGTCGGGCAGGCCGTCGTCGTCGAGCAGCCGGACCAGCGTGCTGGTGAGGTCGAGGTTGGACACGACCCGGGGGGCCGAGACCGTCTCGCCGTCGACGAGGCGCACGCCCGTGACCCGCCTCGCCCCGGCGTCGCCGCCGGTGGTGATGGCGTCGACCTTGGCGTGGCGCCGCAACTCACCGCCGTGGGACTCGAACACCGAGCGGAGGTGGTCGGACGCGGCGCCGATGCCCCCGTGGAGCTTGCGCAGCATCTGGGTGCCCGGCGACGCCATGGCGAACGCCAGGCAGAGGGCACTCCCGGGGTCGTAGGGGCCCCGGTAGGTCGAGTTGACCGACAGGAAGGCCAGCATCGCCCGGAGCATGGCGTGGCGCTCCCGGTCGGGCAGGTACCGGTCCACGACGTCCATGACGCTGCCGAACAGCGCGGTGCGGATGGCCTCCCGCTCCGCCTCGTTCCCGGCGCAGGTGAACATCTCGTCGAGGGTGCGCGGCGCGGTGCGGGGCTCGAAGCGGCCGAGGGCGCGCGCCGGGGCCTCGCACCAGCCGACGACCTCGGCCATGCCGAGCACGGCGTCCATGCCGTGGGTGTCGGCCACGTGGGCCATGAGCCGCTCGGGGTCGGTGTAGAAGACCATCGGGGCCTGGTGGGGGTGACCCACGTTGACCGACATCACGTCGGTCTCGATGGTGGGGCAGGCCTCGAGGCCGAGGTCGTCCCACATCTCCTGGGCCATGGGGAACAGCAGCGACCCGGCGATCTCGAACCGGTAGCCCTTGATGAGCTCGGTGGTGGACGCCATGCCGCCGACGTGCTGGTTCTTCTCGAGGCACAGCACCGACATCCCCGCTCTGGCCATGAGCGCGGCGGCGGTGAGCCCGTTGTGCCCGGCCCCGATGACGATGACGTCGTAGTCGCTCACGGTCCCCTCCCGTGGCCCGGGGTGGACCCGGGGTGCGCCCACGCTACCGGCCCGGTCCCCACCGGCCCGGGGAGCGTGGCCGGGCCCGGTCAGGGGTCGACCGGGTCCCGGACGAGGGGGCAGGTCATGCAGTGGCCCCCGCCACGACCCCGCCCCAGCTCGGCGCCGACGATGGTGATCACCTCGATGCCTGCTCGCTCGAGGAGCGCGTTCGTGTAGGTGTTGCGGTCGTAGGCGACGACGACCCCGGGGCGGACCGCGAGCAGGTTGTTCCCGCTGTCCCACTGCTGACGCTCGGTCGCGTACACGTCGCCGCCGGTCTCGATGACCCGGAGCTCGGGCAGTCCCATCGCCTCGGCCACCACCTCGAGGAAGGGGAGGCGCTCGGCGACGACCTCGAGGCCTGGGGCCCGGTCCGTCGGATGGAGCGAGAACGTCTCGATGCCGTCGACGATCGGGCGGTGCGCGGTCGCGACGTCTCGGTCGGCGAACGTGAAGACCGTGTCGAGGTGCATCGCGGACCTGATGCGGGGCAGCCCGGCCACGATCACGCGGGTGGCGGCACCGTGCTCGAAGAGGGCTCGGGCCACCTGGCCGACCGCCTGGCGCGACGTGCGCTCGCTCATGCCCATCAGCACGACCCCGTTGCCCACCGGCATCACGTCACCGCCCTCGAGGGTGGCCAGGCCCCAGTCCCGCTCGGGGGCACCCCACCAGATCGGGAAGCCGGCGTCGGCGAAGTCCGGGTGGAAGCGGTACACCGCCTCCATCAGTAGGGTCTCGTCGTGGCGGGCCGGCCAGTACAGGGGGTTCAGCGTGACCCCGCCGTACAGCCAGCTCGTGGTGTCGCGGGTGTAGAGCATGTTGGGCAGCGGCGGCATGAGGTAGTCGCGGACGCCGGCGTGGTCGCGGGCCAGCGCAAGGTGCTCGTTGCGGAAGCCCTCGGGGAGGTCGTCGGTGGCGAGTCCTCCGATGAGGAGCTCGGCGAGACGGTGGGCGTCGACGCCCTCGAGGAAGGACCGGGTCTCGTCGACGAGGCCGAGGCCGACCTCGTTCGGTGTGATCTTGCGGTCGAGGAGCCAGGTCCGGGCCTCGGTGTCCTTCATCGTCTCGGCCAACAGGTCGTGGAGCTCGAGCACCTCGGTGCCCTCGGCGGCGAGGTCGGCGACGAACCGGGCGTGGTCCCGCTGGGCGGTGTCCACCCACAAGACGTCGTCGAAGAGCAGGTCGTCGCAGTTGGTGGGCGTGAGGCGGCGATGGGCCAGGCCCGGCGCGCACACCAGGACCTTGCGCAGGGTGCCCACCTCGGAGTGGACGCCGAAGGGGACGGTGTCGTCGGCCACTCGTCGGCCCGTCAGCCGGCCTCGGCGAGCACGAGGGTGATGGTGCCGTCGGCGCGCAGGAGGGTGAGGGTGTCGCCCGCGACCGACATCTGGGCCGTGTCCTCCAGGGCCTGGAAGAGGGCCGCCTCCTGGTCCATGATCCCGTCGGGCGAGTCGCAGGTGCGGAAGGTGGCGGCGAGCGGGCCGATGGCGAGGGCGTTGCCCTCGAGCTGCCACTCGCCGCCGGCCTGGTTGCAGCCGGTGGTGGCCGAGACGGTGCCGTCGTCGGCGAAGGCGACGGTGGGCGCCGTGCCGGCGACGGGGCCGGTCACGGCGTCGGCGGTGGCGAGGTTGACGACGTCCCACTCGCCGACGAGCGCCTGGTAGCGGTCGACCGCGTCGAAGGCGAGGCGCACGTCGTCCGGGCCGGTGAGCAGGAGGCGGTCGCCGTCGAGCTCCACGGTGTCGGCGGCCTCGAGCGCCGAGACGAAGGCGTCCTGGGCGTCCATCAGGGCCTGCTCGCAGGCGATGAGGGTCCCCGCCAGCGGTCCGATCTCGACCGAGGTGCCGTCCAGCACGAACGCACCCGTGTACCGTTGCACGGCCCCACCCTGCTGGCGAGCCGCCGCGTCGACGGCGAGGGTGGCCGTCGTGGCGCCGGCGGATCAGGGGAGCTCGAGGGAGTTGGCGGCCGGGTCGAGCACCCTCCTCGGCCTCGAGGTCCACCTGGAGGTCCAGAAGCGATGACCTGGGTCTCCGCGGAGTCGAGCGGCGTCGTCGCTGCCGCAGGCGGCGAGGCCGACGACGGAACCGTGATGACCGAGCCGGTACGGCCAGGCGGCGGGCGAACGGCGGATCACCTCGGGACTGTACCGACCGGTCGCGAGCAGCGTCGCCACCGATGCGGCTCAGCCCGTCCCTGGCCGCTCCGAGGACGATCGCACCCTGGGTGTCGAGCAGCACGACGCGCTCGGGGGTGACCTGCACCGAGGTGGCCTGCTCGAGCGCGGACAGGATGCGGGCCTCCTGGCGCATCACGCCCTGGGGGTCCAGGCAGGCGCGCTCGGTGACCGCCACCGGCCCGATCTGGATCTGCTCGCCGTCGACCTCCCACGGGCCGCCCCCGGTGTTGCAGCTCGTGTCGACCGCCATCGACCCGTCGGCGGCGAAGGTGAGGGTCGGTGCGGTGCCGTCCCGCACGCTGATCAGGGCGTCGGTCTTGGCCACCTCGGTCACGTCCCAGTCGCCGAGCAGGGCGGTCCCGGGATCGACGGCGGCGAAGGTGAGGGTGGTGTCGTCGGCGCCCGTGAGCACGAGGGTGTCGCCGTCCACCTCGGCGGTGTCGACCGCCCGCAGCGCCTGGGTGTAGGCGTCCTGGGCCTGCTGGACCGGGGTGTCGCACGCCGCCGTCGTCTCGGCCAGGCTGCCGATGGTCACCGACGTGCCGTCGACCTGGATGGACCCCCGGTACGAGTTGCAGGGGCCGATGCCCGAGACGGTGCCCGTGGTGACGGTGAGGGTGGCGGCGGCCCCGTCGGGCACGTCGATCGTGCTCGCCGCCGGGTCGAGCACCCATTCGCGCCCCGTGAGCGCCCCCGTGACCGGCGCGGCCGCGCCCGTCGTGGTGGTGGCGGAACCGGCGTCGTCGCCGCCACCGCAGCCGGCGAGGACCGCCAGGCCGGCGAGGAGCGCGAGCAGGGTCGCCGCCGCAGGTCGGGATCGCAGGGGGGACACGTCGCGGAGGGTAGCGAGGGTGGCGGCGGACCCGGTGGCGGCCGGGCCGGTCGACCGATCGAGCCCGGGTCGGACCTCACGTACCGTGGTCCGATGGCTGCCACCGCGTACGACGCCGAGGTCCGCTACACGAGCGACGGGGTGCCCCACGTCCGCGCCGGGGACTGGGGCGGCATCGGCTATGGGCAGGGCTGGGCCTGCGGGCGCGACCAGCTGCCCGCCATCGCCGACCAGCTCCTGAAGGTGCGCAGCGAGCGCGCCCGGCACTTCGGCGCCGGCCCCCAGGGCGCCCACGTGGCCAGCGACCTCGGCTACCTCGCCCTCGGGGTGCAGCAGCGCGCGGCCGCCTTCCGGGACGCGCAGCGGCCCGAGCTGGCGGCGCTCATCTCGGGCTACGTCGCGGGCTACAACCGGGCGGTCACCGAGGCCCACGAGCAGGGCTCGCTGCCCGACTGGTGCGCGGGCGCCGAGTGGGTGCGCACGGTGACCGAGCAGGAGTTCTACGCCCACCTCGTGGACGTGTCGCTGCTGGCCAGCGGCCGGAACCTGGTGCAGCTCATCGGCCGGGCCGAGCCACCCGGGCCCGACGGGCCCGTCCCGCCCTCGCCGGTCGAGGCGCTGGGCGGCGGCGCAGCCGGGGCGGGGGCCAGCAACGGATGGGCCGTCGGGGGCGACGTCACCGCCTCCGGTCACGGCATGGTGCTCGCCAACCCCCACTTCCCCTGGTACGGCGAGGCCCGGTTCTGGGAGTGCCACCTCACCATCCCGGGCGAGCTCGACGTGTACGGCGTCTCGCTGCTCGGCACGCCCGGGGTGCAGCTGGGCTTCAACGAGGGCGTCGCCTGGGCCCACACCTTCTCGTGCGGGAACCGCTTCACCGTCTACCGGCTCGACCTCGTCCCGGGCGACCCCACCCGCTACCGGTTCGGCGACGACGAGCGGGCCATGGCGAGCGAGCGCCACACGGTCGCGGTCCTCGGCGACGACGGTGCCCTGCACCCGCTCGAGCGGACGCTGTGGCGCTCGCACCACGGGCCCATGCTCAACCTGCCCCTGCTCGGGTGGGGGGACGAGCTCGCCTTCTCGTACCGCGACGCCAACCTCGACAACACGGCGGTGCTCGAGCAGTTCGCCCGGATGGACCAGGCCACCGACCTCGACGCCTTCCAGGCGGCCTTCGCCGAGGTCCAGGGCATGCCGTGGGTCAACACGATGGCCGCCGATCGCTCGGGCCGGGCCTGGTACATCGACGCCTCGGCCACCCCGAAGCTCAGCGCCGGCGCCCAGGCCCGCTTCCGCGACCGGCTGCGCGACGACCTCGTCGCCGCCCTCCTGTACGAGAACCGGGTGGCCCTGCTCGACGGCAGCGACCCCGACGACGAGTGGCTCGACGGCGACGGCGCCCGCTCGCCCGGGCTCGAGGCCCACGGCGAGCTGCCGCAGCTCGAGCGGCGCGACGTGCTGGTCAACGCGAACGACTCGCACTGGGTCACCTCGCCGGCGGCGCCCCTGGTGGGCTACTCGCCGCTGCACGGGCTCGAGGCCACGCCCCGGACCCTGCGCACCCGCCAGAACACCGCGTCGGCGGTGGCCCTGGCGGCCCGGGGCGGCGTCACCCGCGACGACCTCGTCGCCACCCTCTTCGCGAACGAGAGCCTCAGCGCCGACCTGCTCGTGGACGCCGTGGCCGAGCGCTGCCGGGCCGCCGGCACGGTCACCGTCGAGGGCCACGAGGCCGACCTGCGCCGAGTGGGCGACGTGTTGGCGGCCTGGGACCGTCGCTACGACCTGGGGTCGGTGGGCGCCGCCCTCTGGCGTGAGCTGCTCGGCACCTTCACGTTGGCCGAGTGCCAGGACGCCGGGCCGCTGTTCGCCGACCCGTTCGACGCCGCCGACCCGATCGCGACCCCGCGGGGCCTCGCGCCTCCGCCGGCCGAGGCGGCGCAGGACCCGACCGCCGACCCGGTCGTGCGGGCCGCCGGCCACGCCGCCCGGGTGCTCGCCGCCGCGGGCGTGGCCCTCGACGCCCCGCTGGGCGACGTGCAGTGGGTCCGGCGCGGTGAGCGACGGGTCCCCGTGCACGGCGGGGGCGAGGTCGAGGGGATGATGAACGTCCTCAGCCCCTGGGGGGCCCTCGCTCCCATGTCGCTCGAGCCGGTCCCCCCGAAGGCCGTGGCCCTCCCGGGCCGGGAGCGCACCGGCCTCGCGCCCGGTGGCTACCAGTGCGACTACGGCGTCAGCTTCGTCATGGCGGTCGAGCTCACCGACGACGGCCCCGAGGCGGTCGGCCTGCTCGCCTACGGCCAGACCGGCGATCCGCGCCGGCCCGACCACCACGGCGGCGCCGAGGCGTACGCCGCCAAGGCGCTGCGGCCCCTGCGCTTCCGCGACGCCGACGTCGAGGCGGCGCTCGCCGAGACCGTCCACCTGGCCGGCGGGTCCGCCCACTGAGCGCACCCCGCTTCTGGCTCCCGATTTCGGTGCCCCGGCACCGAAATCGGGAGCCGGTTCGAGGGGGGTGCTAGGCCGGCTCGACCTCGACGGGGATGGCGGTCATGCGGGCCATGCCCGACAGGCGGCCTCGATGCCGTCGGGGCCGTCGGCGGTCAGGTGGTTGGCGTTGACGCCCGGCGTGGCCTGCGCCACCGCGAGGCCTGCTGGCGATCGAGTGGCCCCACCCGTGGGGGAGCGACACGACGCCGGGCATGAGGTCGTCGGTGACCGCCACCTCGACCTCGACCTCGCCCGCCTTCGAGCGCACCGACGCGCCCGTCCGCCGTCGGTCAGCCCGGCCGGCCTGCGGCGTCGTCGGCCCCGACGTGCAGGCGGTTGGTGGTGCGGTCACCGCCCACGAACGGCTCGGCGTTGTGGGTCCAGGTGTTGTGGCTGTGGCGCTCGCGCCGGGTGATGAGGCGCAGGCCGCCATCGGTGCGCTCCGCCTCGAAGTCGGCCTCGAGCCCGGCGGCGGCGGTCACGAAGTCCGCAGGTGCCAGGTGCACCCTGCCGTCGTCGGTGAGGACCCGCGACCCGAGGAACTCGCCGCCCGCCACGTCGGGGAGGCGCACCCCGTGGGGGTGGCGCCGAAGGCGGCGGACCGGGTGGCGGGCCACCTCGAGCACCAGCGCCAGCAGGCGGGCGTCGGACACCTCGGCGAGGCGGCCGAGGCCGGGGACGCGTCGCAGGCGCCCGAGCGCCCACGTGAGCCCGCGGGCCGGCCACCCCGGGCCGAGGCCCACGCCGCAGGCCTCGGCCAGGCGGGCGAAGATCCACGACTCCTCGCGCCGCTCGGCCGCCGGCGGCACCACCGCCTCGGTGTACTGGAGCCACGGGTCGACCTGGAGGCCGGCGAAGGCGTGCACGAGGGGGACGTCGGGCCGTTCGAGCCACGAGCACGCCGGCAGCACGTAGTGGGCGTGGTCGGCGGTCTCGTTGCGGAACAGGTCGATGCTGACGAGCAGCTCCAGCTCGTCCAGGGCGGCGGCGAGGCGGTCGCCGTTGCCCACCGAGAGCACCGGGTTGCCCGCCGACACGAACAGGGCCCGCACCTGGCCGGGGCCCGGCGTGGTGATCTCGTCGGCCAGGAGCGACGCGGGGAACGTGCCGAGGATCATCTCGAAGTCGCCCACGCGCGACCGGGCCGTGCCCACGCCGAGGCCCAGGGCCTTCGAGGCCTTCTGGAAGTCGAGGGGCGGGGTGCGCACGAGCGCGCCGCCGGCGTGGTCGAGGTTCCCCGTGACCGCGTTCACGACGTTGATCAGCCAGTACGCGAGGGTGCCGTGCGGGCCCATGTTGACCCCCGTCGAGCAGTAGAGGGACGCGCCGTCGGCCGCGAGGTAGTCGGCCACGAGGCCCCGCAGCTCGGCGGCGGCGACGCCGGTGACCGCCTCGGTGCGCTCGGGTGGCCAGTCGGCCACCACGGCGGCGAGGTCGTCGAAGCCGGTCGTGTGGGCACCGACCAGGTCGTGGTCCACCCCGCCCTCGGCCAGCACGACGTGGAGGAACGAGGCCAGGAAGAACACGTCGGTGCCCGGGCGGATGAAGAGGTGCTCGCCGACGGCGCGGGCGGTCTCGGTGCGGCGCGGGTTGAGCGACACCACCCGGCCCCCGCGGTCGACCACGGCCTCCAGCCGGGCCATGGCGCGGGGGACCTGCACCACCGACATCTGCGAGATCGCCGGGTTGGTCCCGATGAGCACCACCAGGTCGGTCCGGTCGAGGTCGGGGATCGGCTGGAGCAGCTCGTGGCCGTAGAGCCGCTTGGCCACCAGGTACTTGTTGGTCAGGTCCTGCGAGGCGCTGCTGTAGGACTGGGTCGTGCCGAGCCCCTCGAGGAACGCGTTGAACGCCAGCGCGTGGAAGGCGCCGAACGCGGCGGGGTTGCCCAGGTAGCCGGCCACGGCGTCCGGGCCGTGCTCGGCCCGCAGCGCCCGCACCTTGGCCCCGATCTCGGCCAGCGCCTGATCCCAGCCGATGCGCTCCCACCGGTCGCCCACCCGCTTCATCGGGTGGTCGAGCCGGTCCGGGGAGTGGTGGAGGTTGGCGAACTTGAGGCCCTTCACGCAGGCGAACCCCTGCGAGGCCACGTGGTCCTTGTCGGGGTCGAGGCGCACGACCCGGTCGCCCTCGGTGGTGGCGAGCAGCCCGCAGCCCGCCTCGCAGATCCGGCAGAAGGTGGGTGTGGTGGTCGGCTCGCGCATGGCTCCCCCTCGTCCGGCGGGACTGGTCCCAGCCCGCTGGCCCAGCGTACGGTCCGAGCACCGCCGCGGCCCGGCCCGGTACGGTCCCGGTGGTGGCCCTCTGGCGGATCGACACCGAGCGCGCCTCGGCGCGGGTGACCTTCTCGCCCGGCATCCCCGGGCTGGGCATCACCGTCCGGGGGCTGAGCGGTCGGTTCGACCTCACGCTGGGCGACGACGGCCGCCCGGACATGCGCGTGCCCATCCGGGGCGAGTTCGCCCTCGCGCTGGGCGACCTCGACACCGGGCCGTTCACGAAGGTCAGCCGGTCGCTGCTCGCGGGCGGCGACGAGATCCCCATCCGGGGCACGATCCGCGACGTCGCCCGCACGCGCGGCGACGGGCACGACGAGTTCGGCTTCACGGTCGAGGTGACGATGCGGGGCGAGACCCACGCCACCGACGGGCTCGGCACGAGCGGCGTGCTGGTCGGGGACCGCCTCGGCGTCGAGGGCCGGACCACGGTGAACCCCCGGGCCGTCGGGATCCCCGTCCCCAAGCTGCTGCGGGCCCGGGGCCACATCGTGTGGGACCTGGCCCTGGTGCTGCTCGACGAGCCCGACGCCACTCCCGACCCCGACCCCGACCCCGACCCGGAGCCCGCACCGTGACGACCCTGCCCACCCGCTTCGAGTCGAGCCTCGACCTGGCCCGCCTGCCGTGGTTCGAGGTGCAGGGGGGCAGCCGCCTCGTGGTGGTCGACGAGGCCGTCGGCCCGGTCATCGACATGCACACCCATCTGGCCATGGGGTACCTGCGGCGCCTCCGGGTGGACGTCTCGGTGGAGACGCCGGCCACGGCGTACTACTTCCCGCTCACGCTGCCCGTCGACCTCGAGGGCTACGCCAACGCCAACTTCGACGAGAGCGCGCTCGCGTCCATGCGCCTCGACCTGTCCGCGATGAGCCTCACCGGCTCGGGCATGCGCCGGACCCACACGGCCCCGAACCTCCTGCGCGACATGCGCGACCTCGGGATCGAGCGGTCCGTGGTGCTGCCCATCGACTGGCCGGTCGGACCGCAGAACACCGACGTGGTGCTCGAGGCGTGCGCCCCACACCCCGAGCTCGTGCCGTTCGCCTCGGTGCACCCCCACCGCCGCGACGTCGACGCGTGGCTCGACCGCCACCGGGCGGCGGGGGCCCGTGGCGTCAAGGTGCACCCGGCGGTGCAGGGCGTCGCGCCCGACCACCCGAAGGTCGTGCACCTGTGCGGCCGCTGCGGGGCCAAGGGCCTGCCGGTGCTGTTCCACTGCGGTCCGGTCGGGATCGCGGGCAAGGCGGCCGACGCCCGGTGCCAGGTGCCCCGGTACGAGCAGGTCATCGCCGAGCACCCCGACACCACCTTCGTCCTCGGGCACTCGGGCGCCCTCCAGGTCCGCGAGGCGCTGGACTACGCCGAGCGCTACCCGAACACCTGGTTCGAGCTGGCCAGCCTCGGGCTGGAGTCCGTGCGCGAGGTGCTCGACCGCGTGCCGTCGGACCGCATCGTCTACGGCACGGACTGGCCCTTCTACCACCAGGCCCTGACCCTGGCGCGCGTGCTGCTCGCCACCGAGGGCGCGCCGGACCTCCGGCGGGCGGTCCTGCACGACAACGCGGCCCGCCTGCTCGACGCCTGAGGTCCGGGACCCGCCCCATCGAGGCCCGTGACCTTGGTCCCTGCCGGGGCCGGGCCGCCGGCGCGATCATGGGGCCACACCGAGATCCGGAGGGGCCCATGGTCACGCGGCGGTTGGTCGATCCCGACGTGCCCCCGGGACGCGCCCTGCACCTGATCGACCTCGAGAACCTGCTCGACGGCCGCCACGAGCAGGCCGACGTCTCCGACGTCCGGTGGGCCGTCGGCCGGTTCTGCCGGGGGGCGGACTGGCGCCGCGACGACCTCGTCGTGGTGGCCGCCAACCCCGCACTCCTCGGTCGGGTGGCCTACGACCTGCCCGCCGGGTGGCAGAAGGTGGCGGCCCGGGGCGCGGACGGCGCCGACCGGGCGCTGCTCGAGCGGGCCGCCCCCGACCTCGTGCGCCACCGCTTCCACCGGCTGGTGGTCGGCAGCGGCGACGGCGCCTTCGCCGACCTGGCCCGAGCCCTCCGCCGGGCCGGCGGCGAGGTGTGGGTGGTCGCCACCGGTGGCCACGTCTCGCGCCGTCTCGCCCGCTGCGCCTCGACCCTGGTCCTGCTCGACGAGCCCGCGGTCACGAACGGGACCGCTCCGCTCGCCCCGCCCCCGCTCCGACCGTGCCGCCGACCGGCGGCCCGCCCCGTCACAGTGCCGGCGTACGTGTCGACATGATCCCCGACGACCCCCGCGAGCCCCTCGGCGCGGCCGACCCCGGTGAGCCGGAGGTGCGGATCGGCGACGCCGGCGCCGGCTACGACATGTGCTTCACCGTCCTCGACCGCGGCGACGGTCGGGTGCACCTGGTGAGCGAAGGCGGCGGCGAGGTGTTCGGGCACCCCTCGGTGTCCGAGGCGGTGTGGGAGCGGGCGCTCTGCGACGTGCCCGAGGCCTGGCGGATCGTGGACCTCTCGGCGGCCTGCCCCGCGGCGGGCGCTCCGCCGGTCCCGATGGACGACGACGCGCTCGCCGAGCGCCAGTACGAGCGGCTGCTCGCGCTGTTGCGGGCCGGGTTCGACCGCGACGAGGCCCTGGAGGTCCTGCTCGCACTGCTGCGGGCCGAGGGCCCGCCGGGATAGCGGCGACCACCGCCGGGCGGTCCCGGTGCCCGGCCCGGCGGGGTCGCCCCCTAGAGTGGTGGCCTCGATCGCAGCGCCGAGCAGGGGGGTCCCGTGCGACGTCGGGTGGGCAGGTTCGTCAGGTCTCCGGCCGCGCTGGTGCTGCTGGTGCTCGTCGGCGGCGCCGTCTGGCTGTCGCGCGACCAGTGGATGTGGGTGTTCGAGGAGGGCGAGGCGCAGACCGTGGGCGCCTTCGCCCCGGCGCTCGAGGGCCTCGACGGCGACGCCGAGCACCTCTACCGCATCACCGCGGGCAACGGCACCACGCTCACCTACGAGATCGACGAGAACCTCGCCGGTGACGCCAACGTCGTGCGGGGAACCACGCCGTCGGTGGCCGGCGACCTGGCCGTCAACGTGGACGACCCGGCGCAGAGCCGGATGGGCACGATCGTCATGAACGTCGAGCAGTTCGAGTCCGACTCGCGCCTGCGTGACAAGCGCATCCGCCACGACTTCCTCGAGTCCACCCACTTCCCCTACGCCACCTTCCGGGCCACGGAGATCGAGGGCCTGCCCGACGCCGTCGACGACGAGACGACGGCCGAGCTCACCGTCACCGGCGACCTCACCATCAAGGAGACCACGGCCCCGGTCACGTTCACCGGCACCGCCACGGTCACCGAGGACGCGCTCGAGGCCTCGCTCTCGGGCACCGTCACCCTCTCCACCTACGACGTCGGCCCCATCCACGTCCCGGCCCTCGCCCACACCGGCGACGAGGCCCGCTTCGAGCTCGACGTGGTGGCCGAGCGCACCGACGTCGACGAGCCGCCCCCCGCCGGCGGCGACCAGGCGGTCGCCGCCCGGGAGATCCCCGAGGGGGCGTTCACCGAGACGGTGCAGCCCATCCTCGAGTCGCGCTGCGTGAGCTGCCACGACGAGGGCGAGCCCGGCTTCAGCACCGTCGAGCTCGCCACCGCCGGCGATGCCGCCGAGATCGCCGAGGACCTCGCCTTCGTCACCGAGACCCGCTACATGCCGCCGTGGCCGGCCTCGGACCAGAGCATCGACTTCCAGCACGACTTCTCGCTGACCGACGACGAGATCGCCACGATCGCCGAGTGGGCCGACGCCGGCGGCGGCCTCGACGTCGACCCCGAGACCCCCCTCGACGCCGACGACGAGCCGTTCCAGCCCATCGAGCGCGACCAGGTGCTGCCGTCGCGCGGCGCGTACGTCGGCGACCTCGACGTGAAGGACGACTACCGCTGCCAGATCCACGAGGTCGCCGACCCCGAGGGCGACGGCGAGTGGGTCACCGGCATGGGCTTCGAGCCCGACGAGGAGTCGATCGTCCACCACTCGATCATCTACAAGGTCCCGGCCGCGGGCATGGAGGAGGCGCTCGAGCTCGACGGCTCCGACGGCCGGGCCGGCTGGCAGTGCTTCGGCCGCTCCGGGATGCGGACGCCGGGTGTCGTCTCCATCGGCGGCTGGGCGCCGGGCCAGCAGCCGCGCGTGTACCCCGACGGCGTGGGGCTCTTCCTCGAGCCGGGCGACTTCATCGTCAACCAGATCCACTACCACTTCGACCACGAGAACCCGCCCGACCGTTCGACGCTCGTGCTCGACACCCTCAGCACCGAGGAGGTCGAGGCGCTCGACGAGCCCATGACCTCGATCACCGGCAGCGTCTACCTCACGCCGGCGGAGGGGCCCTGCACCCCCGAGGAGGAGGGACGCCTCTGCGACCGGGAGGCGATGCTCGACGAGATCGCCGACAACTACGGGTTCGAGGCCCGGTTCATCCCCGACGCCCTCGTCCGCGCCTGTGGCGGCACCGTCGACGACTACGACGACCTCGACGGCACCCGGTTCGGCAGCTCCTGCGACATGCGGGCCCGCAACGTCGGCACCCTCGCGTCGGTGCTCGGGCACATGCACGAGTTCGGCGCCGCCTACCGCATGACGCTCAACCCCGACACGCCCGACGAGCGCGTCCTGCTCGACATCCCGCGCTGGAGCTTCGACTGGCAGCTCTACTACGAGCCCACCGAGACGATCCGGATCGAGGAGGGGGACGTCCTGCGCTTCGAGTGCACCTGGGACCGCACCCTGGCCGAGATGCCCGAGCCCCGCTACATCACGTGGAACGAGGGGACCGTGGACGAGATGTGCTACTCGAGCGTGTCGGTGATCCCTGACACGAACGTCGAGGGCGAGCCGAACCGCTACGCGCCCTGAGGCGCCCGGTCAGGGCGCGGCGGTGCTCGGCGTGGTGGCCGGCGTCTCGGTCACCGGCGGGGCGGCCGTGGTGGACGGCGTCGTCGGCTGCACCTCGGTGACGGGCGGGGCGACCGAGGACGGGGTGGTGGGCGAGTCGTCGCCGCCGTCGTCGCGGAACAAGAGGAACGCCACGCCGGCGACGACGATGACCACGAGCACGACCGCGACGATGACGCCGGTGCCCGAGCGCGACGGCGCCGACGGGGCGGGTTGCGAGGCGCCCGCGTAGCCGGGCGAGGGGGCGGCCGCGGGCGGTCGCAGCTCGGTGCCGGGGACCGGGGGGATGCCGGCCTGGTCGGGGTCGGGCGGCACCTTGAGGGTGACGCCGCCGCGCGACACCGCGTCGGACCAGCGGGTGCCGTCCCAGTAGCGGCCGTCGGCCTGGCCGAAGGGGTCCCGGTACCACCCGGCCGGGGTGCCCGGTGTGGAGGAGCTGTCGGACATGTGGCTCACCTCGTCGTCGCGTGAGCGGCGCACCGCCGCGGGACCACGCTACGTCCGCGCCTCCCGTCGATGGGCCATGCCCGGGCGCGACCGCCGGGCGCGCGGTAGAACCGGGGTCAGCCGACCGGAGGTCGACCAGTGAGCGAGCAGTCGGGAGAGGCGGTCTGGGACGGGCGGGCGTGGGTGCATCCCGCCACCGGCCAGGTGTGGGACGGCACGAGGTGGGGGCCCGCGGCCCCGATGGTGCCGCCCCCGGCCGCGGCTCCGGTGACCGGTGGGGCCGGAGGGGGTGCGGTCGCACCGTCGGGGGTCGCGGTCGGGCGGGGTGGCGTGTTCGGCCACGTGCTCTGGCGGGTGGTGCTCCTCTGCGTCGGCGGGGGCGCCACGGTCGGGTTCCTGCTCGTCGCCGTGCTGCTGGCCTTCCCCGACGACAACGGCGACGAGGCGTGGAGCTTCCTGCTGGTGGGGCCGATGGCCGGAGCGATCGTCGGGGTGATGCTCGCGATCGTCGCCGGACCGGTGATCGCCGGGGTGTGCGCCGCCACGCTGGTGCCGTACCCCGGCGCGGCGAAGGCCCGCCTCGTCGCCCGCGTGCTGGGGGTGGGCCTCGTCGCGCTGTTCATCCCCCTCCTCTTCAGCGGCGGTGTGTCCGACGTCGGCGCGATGGTGCTGATCGGTGGCATCTGGGCGGCGTCGGTGGCCGGGGCCTGGTTCGGCTCGCCCTGGGTGGTGCGGTGGTACGTCCGGCGGGCCGAGGTCGCCGTCGATCCTGCCCGGGTGGCGCCGCCGAGCCCGTTCTGAGGGCGCGTTCCGGTCCCTGGCGAGCAGCGGGGGACGGCGTCACCTACAGTCGGCGGTGAGCGCGGGCCGGGGGGCCCGGCGGACCCAGGGGGGACGTGGCGGGAGCGACGATCGAGTCGGAGCAGTCGAGGGGCACCGGCATCGCGGCCGGCGTGTTCCTCGCCGGTGCCGCCACCGCGGTGCTCCTGGGCACCTACGGCCGGGTCCACGATCCCACCGGCGAGACGGCGCTCACCGCCTTCTTCTCGGGTCAGCTCCAGTTCAAGGTGTGGGCGGCCACGCTGGCGGTCCTGTTCGCGGTGGCGCAGCTGGTCAGCGCGCTGCGCATGTACGGCCGCTTCCGCACGCCGGCCCCGCCCTGGCTGGGCGACATCCACCGCCTCACCGGCACGCTCGCCTTCGTGTGCACGCTGCCGGTGGCGTACCACTGCCTCTGGTCGATCGGCTTCGACACCGAGGTCGGCGTCGACCGCGTCTTCGTCCACTCGGTGGCCGGGTGCCTCTTCTACGGGGCGTTCGTCGTCAAGGTGAGCGCGGTGCGCATCCACCGGATCGGCTGGGTGCTCCCTGCGGTCGGCGGCACCGTGTTCACCCTGCTCGTCGTCCTCTGGTTCACGAGCAGCTTCTGGTTCTTCACCACCTTCGACGGGGCCCTGCGGTGAGGCCCCGATGAGCGCCTCGGGGTCGCGCACGCCGCTCGGCCTCGTCGTGGCCGTCGTCGAGGTGCTCGCCGTGGTGGCCACGGCCGCCACCCTGGTGCTGCTGTTCACCAACGAGCCCGAGGCCCCCGCCGCCGCTCCCGCGGCGGACGCGGGTGCCGGGGGCGGTGGAGCGGTCGACGGGGCCGCGGTCTACGCGGCCCAGTGCGCCACGTGCCACGCGGCCGACGGCAGCGGCGGCATCGGCCCGGCGCTGGCCGGCGGCGCCGTGGTGGCCGCCTTCCCCGACGAGGCCGACCAGGTCCAGGTGGTGGCCGAGGGCCGAGGCGGCATGCCGTCGTTCGGCGACCGCCTCAGCCCCGAGGAGATCGATGCCGTCGTCGAGTACACGAGGTCGCTCTGAGATGGGCCGGCGCCTGGCCCGCGGCGTCGCGGTCGTGCGCGCGGGGGTCGCCGCGGCCGCGCTCGCCACGGTGTCGGCCCTGGTCCTCACGCCGGCACTGCTGGTGGTCCCCGTGATCGGCGTGGCGCCACCGGCGGCGGCGCAGGGCGCCGCCGATGCCCGCGAGCACCAGGGCGAGATCTTCAGCTTCGGCATCACCGTGCCCGACGAGCCCGTCACCGTGGGGGACACGATCGTGTTCCCCAACGGCTCCGAGCTGCCCCACACCATCACCGACCGCGGCGGCACCTTCGACACCGGCGAGATCGCGCCCGGCACCAGCGGTGAGGTCACCTTCACCGTGCCCGGCCGCTACGAGATCTTCTGCCGCATCAACCCCTCGACCATGAACGCGGTGGTCGACGTGGGCGAGGGTGGCCAGGCGTCGTCCGTCGTGCGGGTGCAGGCCTACGACGAGTTCCGCGAGGGCGAGAGCCGGCGCTTCGACCCCGCCGAGCTCGAGGTCGAGGTCGGCACGACGCTCACCGTGGCCAACGTCGGCGGCCTCCAGCACTCGCTCGTCGCCGCGGACGGGGCGCTGTCCACGGGCACGATCGAGCCGGGCGCCGAGCAGGGCCGCTTCGCGGGCACCAGCGCCGAGGTGGTGGCCGACGAGGCGGGCACGTTCGAGTACTTCTGCGAGTTCTTCCCCGACGAGATGCGCGGCGTCCTGCGCGTGGTCGACCCGTCACCGCCCACCACCGAGGCCCCCGCGACCACCGTGGCCGGCGACGACGGCGGCGACGGTGGCGAGACCGCGGCGCCGGCCGTCACGAACGACGACGACGGCGTGGGGGGCCTGCTGGCGGCGGGGGTGGTCCTGCTCCTGGGCCTCGGCGCGGTGCTCGTGGCACTCGTGCCCCGGGGGCGGCGCGAGCCCGCTCCGCCGACCTCGTTCTGAGCCCGGGCGCCCGAGGGTCGGCCGGGGTCACGCCTCGCCGTCGGGCGGGGGCGGCTCGTCGCGGCCGATCGCGTCGAGGAGGCCGTCGCAGTCGTCCACGGTGACGGTGAGGGCCGAGTGGGCGCGCACGCTCAGCGTGGCGCGGACCCGCTCGTGGAAGTGGATGCACACGCCGCGGTCGTGGTTCGTGCCGAACGTGAGGCCGTCGTCGGCGAAGGACTGCCGGGGCCCGACCGCGGTCCACCACCGGTAGCCCTCGGTGACGTGGCCACCGGCCACGTTGTCGAGCGCGGTGTCGAGGCGCAGGAAGCCGAAGGTGGCGCGCAGGCGGTCGTCGCCCACGTGCACCCCGTCGCGGCCCGGACGCGCCCCGAAGGGCAGCCACATCGCGGCGAAGCGCTTGTCGAACCGGTAGGGGAAGAACTCGACGGCCATCGCTTCCGGACCGTACCCCCCGGCGCCCGTCGTCCGCCGGAGGTCGTGCTCTGCTCCCGGAGGAGCGCCCGGACCCGCGGTCGGCCCGTCGCGCCCCGCGGCGAGAGCGCGCCGTAGCATTCGGCCATGCCGAGCCTCGCCGACCTGGCGCGTGCCCAGACGTCGCTGCGGGAGGACGACGTCGTCCACCTCCAGCGCCTCGTGGCCAACTGGGGCCTGCTCGCCGACCTCTGCTTCGCCGACCTGTTGCTGTTCGCCCCGGTGGCGGGCGACGGGGTCGAGAGCGACGAGGACCGCTTCGTCATCCTCGGCCAGATCCGCCCGACCACCAGCCAGACGCTGTACCGCAGCGACTGGGTGGGCGTGACCGTCACCGAGGGCGACCGACCGCAGGTGGCCCGCTCGTACCGCCGCGACGAGCTCATCGAGGGCGAGCTCGACGTGGCCGCGCTGCGCGAGCGGGTGCGCGTGCAGTGCATCCCGGTCCGCCACGACGGCCGCATCCTCGGCGTGCTCACCCGCGAGTCGACGCCCTCGATCGGCCGCCCGCCGGGCGAGCTCGAGCGGACCTACGTCGAGCTGTTCAACCGCTTCGCGCAGATGATCTCGTCGGGCGACTTCCCCTTCGCCGACGAGCACAGCCGCTCGGAGGAGAACCCCCGGGTGGGCGACGGCACCATCGTGCTCGACCGCTCGGGGCGCATCGAGTTCACGTCGCCGAACGGGGTCTCGGCCCTGCACCGGATCGGGATCCACGCCAGCCTCGACGGCCGGCACCTCGCCGAGCTCGGCCTGGGCGACGACATCGCCCGCACGGCCTGGTCCTTCGCCATCCCGGTGACCGAGGAGATCGAGCGCGGGGCCGGCATCACCGTCGTCATCTCCTGCATCCCGCTGATCGAGCGGGGCGAGGTGTCGGGCGCGCTGGTGCTGCTGCGCGACATCTCCGAGCTGCGCCGCCGGGACCGCCTCCTGCTGTCCAAGGAGGCGACCATCCGCGAGATCCACCACCGGGTGAAGAACAACCTCCAGACCATCTCGTCGCTGCTGCGCCTCCAGGGCCGGCGCCTCTCGAGCCCCGAGGCCCGCGCCGCGGTGGACGAGTCGGTCCAGCGCATCCAGTCCATCGCGCTGGTCCACGACATCCTCTCGCGGGAAGCGGGCGAGGTGATCCCGTTCGTCGACATCCTCCGACCCCTGCTGCGCATGGTCGAGGAGGGGCTGCTCCCGACGGACAACCGCGTGCACTTCCGGCTCGAGGGCGATGCCGGCGAGCTGCCCGCCACCGTGGCCACCCCCCTGGCCATGGTCATCACCGAGCTGTTGCAGAACGTCGTCGAGCACGCGTACCCGGGCGCCGGCGCCACCCACTCGGGCGAGGTCGTGCTCGGCCTCGGCTACGAGGGGCGCGAGCTCCTCGTCACCGTGGTCGACGACGGCGCGGGCCTCCCGCCGGGCTTCACCATGGAGGGATCGTCGGGGCTCGGCCTCTCGATCGTGCGCACCCTCGTCGAGACCGAGCTCAGCGGGCGCATCTCCATGCACAAGAGCGACGGTCCCGGGTCGGGCACCGTGGTCGAGCTGCGCATCCCCGTCGGACGGACCTGGCCCGCCTCCGCCGCCGTCGGGGCGTCGCGCCCGGGATGAGCGCGGCGCGGGGGCGGGGCGGCGCGGTCGTGCGATCGCGGCCCGGACGCGCAACGACCCCCCGGTGCGGGGGGTCGTTCCCGTCGTGCGGCGCCGAGGGGGGAGTCGGCGCCGACGATCGTGGTGGGGGCGTGGCCGCCCCCGGAGCTCAGGAGGCTCGGCGGCGGCGGGCCAGCCAGGCCTTGCGCAGCTTGCGGCGCTCCTCCTCGGAGGTGCCGCCCCACACGCCGGAGTCCTGGTTGGTGGCGAGGGCGAACTCGAGGCACTCGGACTGGGCGTCGCACTCGCCGCACACGGCCTTGGCCGAGGCGATCTGGTCGATGGCCGGGCCGGTGGTGCCCACCGGGAAGAACAGGTCGGGGTCGGTGTCCCGGCAGGCGGCGTCCGCACGCCAGTCTTCGTTCTCCATCGTCACCGGCAGGGTCAGGGCCACCGCTCCTCCAAGGAGTCGATCACGCGTTCGTGATTTCGTTCACATGCCTGCACCACGCGGATCTGCGGCGTTGATGCGGCGGGGACGGTCGAGACCTTACCGCCCGGTAACAACAGTAGCAAGCACTTTTTCGCCGAGAGTTCACATCCCTGCCGTCACCCCGAAATCCCTTGCGTCGCCGGGGATGAACCGTGTTCACCGACCCTGTCCGGAGCATCGACTGTGACCCTTGTCATCGCTCACCGCGGCGCCTCGGCCCGCTTTCCCGAGAACACCGTCGCCGCCTTCGAGGGCGCCCGCGCCCTCGGCGCCGACTGGGTCGAGCTCGACGTCCGGCTCGCCCGCGACGGTGCCCTCGTCGTGCTCCACGACGAGGCCCTGACCGATGGTCGGCTCCTCCACACGCTCACCCGGGGCGAGATCGACCCCGCGGTGCCCTCCCTCGCCGAGGCGCTCGACGCCTGCGAGGGGATGGGGGTGAACGTCGAGATCAAGAACCTGCCGCTCGAGGACGCGTACGACCCGACGATGGCGGTGGTCCCCGCGGTCGTCGAGGAGTTGCGCCGCCGCGGCGACCCCGAGCGATGGCTGGTCTCGTGCTTCGACCTCGCCACGGTCGACGCGTGCCACGAGCTGGCCCCCGAGCTGCCCACCGCGTTCCTCGTGCTCGACCCCCAGGGCGGCGACGCCGTCGACGTCGCCGCCGCCCACGGGCACCGCGCCCTGCACCCGTGGGTGCCGATGGTCGACGAGGCCCTGATCGAGCGCGCCCACGCCGCCGGCCTGGCCCTCAACACGTGGACCGTCGACGATCCCGAGCGCATCGTCGAGCTCGCCGCGCACGGGGCGGACGGGGTGGTCACCAACGCCCCCGACGTGGCGAGGGCGGCGCTCGACGGTTGACGGGGGAGTAGCGTCCGCGCCGGGGGGTGACCGGTGGGGCGTCTGGCACGGATCGTGCGGCTCGTCGTGGCCGCGGCCCTCGTCGGCTCGGTGGTGAGCGCCCCCGCGCTGCCGGGCGCCGCCATCGGCACCGAACCGCCGCCGATCACGTCGTTCGCGGTCGGCACGGAGGTCGAGGAGCCGACCGGGATCACGACCGGCGCGGACGGGCGACTGTGGTTCGTCGGGGCGGGCAACGACACCATCGGCCGGTTCGCCCCCGAAGGGGCGATCGAGGTCGATCCCACCACCGGGGTCGAGCGGCCGTGGGCCATCGCCTCGGGACCCGACGGGAACCTGTGGATCACCGGGCGGGGCAACGACACGATCGGCCGGATCGACCCCGCCGACGCGTCGGTCGACGCCTTCGCCTTGACCGGGGTCGACGACCCGGTGGCGCTCACCGCAGGTCCCGACGGCAACGTGTGGGTGGTCGGCCGGGCGAACGACACCGTGGCCCGGGTCACCCCGGCGGGCGTGGGTACGGTCTTCCCCCTGCCCCCGGGGACCGGGCCTGCCGCCGTCGTGGTCGGGGGCGACGGTGACCTGTGGGTCGCCGGCGAGGCGAACGGGACCCTGGTCGAGATGGAACCGACGGACGGGACGGTCCTGGCGACGCACCCCGCGGGACTCCCGACACCGGTGGCCCTGGCGACGCTCGACGACGGCGACCTCTGGCTGCTGGGCGGCGCCGGCGGCGAGATGGGACGCGTCGAGGTCGCCACCGGCACGGTGACCACCTCTCCCGTCGCTCGGCCGTACGAGCTGGTCACCCCGGGACCGGGCGGGGACGTCTGGGTGGCAGAGCGCAGCGGCCTGGCGCGGGTCGACCCCGACGACGGCACCGTCACGGTGCTGCGGGACGGCTCGTCGAGCGAGACGTTCCGCGGCCTGCGCTTCGGGCCCGACGGCAACCTCTGGCTCACGTCCGACCTGAACGCGTCCCCGAGCGTGCCGGCCTACTCGCCGACCGGCCGCCTGGTCGAGCGGTACACCTTCGCCGGTGAGGGCGCGTGCTGGGCCCGAGACCTCGCCGCCGCGCCCGACGGCAACCTGTGGGTCGTCGGGGGCCGGGTGGTGTCCGAGCTCGCCCCCGACGGCCGGGTCCTCACCGTGCGCCACCTCCCTCACCGGGCGGCCCAGCTCGGTTTCGTGGCCACCGTGGCCCCCGGCGGTGACGTGTGGGCGTACGGCCGGTCCGGCTCGCTCGCCGACGACGACCGTCTCTACCGCTTCCCGACGGGGGCCGGCGTCGAGGAGACGGCGGTCGACCTCTTCGACGGGCGGGAGATGGTGTTCGACGGCGGCGGGACGCTGTGGGCCGTCGACCGCGCCCGGGTGACCCGCGTGGACACCGACGGCACGGTCACCTACTCCACGACGTCCGCCGAGTACGACGCCCCGTGGGACGTCGCGGTCGGTCCCGACGGAGGCATCTGGTGGGCGGGCAACGCCACCGACACCATCGGGCGGCTCGACCCGGCCACGGGGCTGAGCGTCCGGTACCCCGCCGGGGTCGACGGCCCCATCGACCTCGCGTTCGGGCCGGACGGCAACGTCTGGGTCGTGGGGATCCTCGACGACCGGGTGGCGGTGTTGGACCCGGCCACGGGACAGGTGCTCGACGTGCACGCCGCGGGTCTGCACTCCCCGGCCGAGATCGTGTCGGGGCCGGACGGCAACCTCTGGTTCACGGGGCTCACCGGGGGCCTCGCCCGCATGACCCCCACCGGCGCCGTGACCACCTACCCGCTGGGTGGGAGCCCCGGCGCCGATGTCTGGGAGCTGATCGTGGGGCCCGACGACAACCTGTGGGTCCCGGGCCCGCACTGCACGGTCCGGCGGATCTCGCTGGCGTCGCCCGCGGTGTCGCTCACGAAGTCCGCCGTCGATCCTGACATCGTCGCCGGCGAGGCCGCGGAGTGGGAGATCACGGTCACCAACACCGGCGATGTCGGTCTGCGTGACGTGGAGGTCGCCGATCCGTCGGCGGCGGGATGCGCCGGCCCGCTCGCCGACCTCGGCGTGGGCGAGTCGGTGACGGTCGCCTGCTCGACGCCCACCGACGACGACGACGTGGGCACGCTGGTGAACGAGGCGACCGTCACCGCGGACCCCGAGCTCGGCCTGGGCGTGAGCGCCGCGGGCTCGGCCACGGTCACGGTGGGACCCACGACCACCACGAGCACGACCACGTCGACGACGATCGGGCCGACCACCACCACGGGCCCGGCGGCGCCACCGGTCACCGAGCCGCCCCGAGCGGGCCCCGACGACCTGGCCCGCACCGGCGCGGACGTCGCCCGCCTCGTCGGAGTGGGGCTCGCGCTCGTCGGCCTCGGCGTGGGGGCGCGTGGGGTCGCGCGACGACGCACGGGCCGAGCCGCACGCTGACGAGACGGGTCGCCGGGCCGGGGCCGTCCCCTCGGGCGCCGGGCGGTGGCCCGCCGGCTCAGACCGGCAGGACGAGGCGCAGCGCCTCGGGCTCGTGGCGGAACTCGAGCTGGTCGATCTCGCCCAGGTAGTCGCCGTCGACCTGGTACGGGAACGGCCCGTACCCCTTGACCGTCAGCGCCGACACGTCGGGGCGGTAGTCGATGATGCGCGACGCCCGCAGGCCGGCGCCGGAGCCCAGCGCCGAGGCCATGATTCGCAGGAACGGGATCGTGCGCATCGAGCGCACGGTCACCGCCGTGAGGGGCCGGTCGAGGGTGGCGTCGGGGGCGAGGTCGAAGGGCCGGTTGCCCACGTACGTGTACGGGTTGGTGTTGAGCACGACGGTCATGTAGCCGTCGTCCACCACCGAGCCGTCGGCGTGGTGCACGGCGAAGTGCGGCCGGGTGCGGTCGTAGTGGCGGGCCCACGTGTCGAGCCCGGCGTAGGCGAACAGGGCGTGGCCCGCGTAGCGCTTGAGGGCGGCGCGCCGCTCCACCTGGGCCACCAGGGCCGCATCGAAGCCGATGCCGACGTGGAACACGAAGTAGCGGCCGTTCACGACGCCGAGGCCGATGGGCTCGATGCGGCCGGCGTCGAGGCTCTCGAGCAGCAGGCCGGTGGCGTCGATCGGGTCGTCGGGCAGCTCGAGCTGGCGGGCGAACACGTTGGTGGAGCCGCCGGGCAGGGGCGCCAGCGCGCAGTCGGTGCCGGCGAGGCCGTTGGCGGCCTCGTTCAGGGTGCCGTCGCCGCCGAGCACGACGACCACGTCGGTGCCCGCCGCCGCGGCGCCCATGGCGAGTCGGGTGGCGTGGCCCCGGCGGGTGGTCTCGGCGAGCGTCACCTCGTGGTCGGCGCTGAGCGCCTTGCGGATCACCACCCGCGCCCGGGCCGTCACCGACGACGCCGACGAGTTGACCAGCAGCAGCACCTTCACGACGCGGCCGACCCTAGGCGAACCGGATGCCGCCGTCCCCCCACAGGATTTGTCGCCTCACGGGCTGAGCGCCGACAATCGGGCGCATGAACGTCGTTGTCTGCGTGAAGCAGATCCCTGACCCGGCCGAGCCGGGCCAGCTGGATCCCGAGACCAAGACCTTGAAGCGGGACGGCAAGCTCATCCTCGACGAGTCCGACTCGTACGGGGTGGAGATGGCCCTGCAACTGGTCGACGCCGCCGGCGGGGGCGAGGTCACCCTCGTCTCGATGGCCCCCAACAACGAGGTCGGCGGCATCCGCACCGCCCTCGCCATGGGCGCGGCCAAGGCCATCCTGGTGTCGGACCCCGCGCTCGCGGGCTCCGACTCGCTCGGTACCGCCAAGGTCCTGGCCGCCGCCATCAAGCGGGCCGAGCCCGACCTGGTGCTCACCGCCACCGAGTCCTCCGACGGATACACGGGCACGGTCCCCGAGCAGGTCGCCGGCCTGTTGGACCTGCCCTCGGTCACGTTCGCCAAGCAGATCTCGGTGGGCGACGGCAAGGTGTCCGTCCAGCGCCAGACCGAGGCCGGCTTCGACGACGTCGAGTGCCCGATGCCCGCCGTGGTGTCGGTCACCGCCGGCGTCGTGGAGCCCCGCTACCCGTCGTTCAAGGGCATCATGGCCGCCAAGTCGAAGCCCGTCGACGAGCTCACCGTCGGGGACCTCGGCCTCGACGCCGGCGCCGTCGGCTGGGCCGGTGGCCAGCAGGAGATCGTCGACGTGTCGGCCGCCGAGGAGCGCCAGGCCGGCGAGATCATCGAGGACGAGGGCGAGGCGCACCTGAAGATCGTCGAGTTCCTCGACCAGCTCAAGGTCCTGTAGGAGGACGCTGACCAATGGCACTTTCCACTGTCTGGGTCTTCGCCGAAGCACGCGACGGCAAGGTCCTTCCCATCACCCTCGAGATGCTCGCCCAGGCCCGTGAGCTGAGCGACAACGTCGAGGCCTTCCACGGCGGCGACGGCGCGGCCATCGCCGCCGAGCTCGGCGCCCACGGGGTCACCAAGGTGCACGCCACCGGCGACCTGGGCGGCGCCCTGCTGGGCGTGCCCGTCGCCGCGGCCATGGCCGCCGCCATCGAGGGCGGGGCCGCTCCCGACCTGATCATGTTCGGCACGACCTACGACGGCCGCGACGTGGCCGGGCGCCTGTCGGCCAAGCTCGACCGGACGGTCATCACCAACAACGTGGGCGTCAGCGTCGACGGCGACGCCATCGTCGTGGTCGAGCCCGTCTTCGGTGGCTCCACCAACGTGTCGACGAAGTTCTCGGGCCCCGGGCCGCACCTGGCCCTGTTCCGGCCCAAGTCCTTCGAGCCGGCCGAGACCGGCGGCGGCGCGGCCGAGGTGGCCGAGGCGGCGGTGCCCGACCTGGGCGGCGCCGGCGGCGCCACCGTCACCGAGCGCCACGTGGAGGAGCGCGAGGGCCCGTCCCTCGACGACGCCGCGGTCGTGGTGTCCGGTGGTCGTGGCCTCGGCGAGGCCGAGAAGTACGACATGATCGAGACGCTGGCCAAGCTGCTCAAGGCGGCGCCCGGCGCCTCCCGCGCCATCGTCGACGCCGGTTGGGTGCCCTACTCGTACCAGGTGGGCCAGACCGGCAAGGTCGTGAAGCCCACGGTGTACATCGCCGCCGGCATCTCCGGTGCCACCCAGCACATGGTGGGCATGAAGGGCTCCAAGAACATCATCGCCATCAACAAGGACGCCGAGGCCCCGATCTTCTCGATCGCCGACCTCGGCATCGTGGGCGACGTGCACAAGGTGCTCCCCAAGCTGATCGAGGCCCTCGAGGCCCGCGGCTGACGCCGCACCACGCAACGGTCCGACGGGGCCCCGGCGCTGCGGCGCCGGGGCCCCGTCGCGTGCGGGCCCCCGCCGGGCGCGGTGGAAGGCGTCGGGCGGCGCCGGCGCCGTAGCGTGACGGGGGTGCGTCGGCGGGAGTGGGCCAACTGGGCGGGCAACCAGCGAGCGCGCCCTGCGTCGGTGGCCCGCCCGACCACCGAGACCGAGCTCGTCGAGCTCGTGCGGCGGGCGCGGTCCACGGGCCGGCGGGTGAAGGCGGTCGGGGCGGGCCACTCGTTCACCGGGGTCGCGCTGACCGACGGGGTCCTGGTCGACCTCCGCGACTACGACCGGCTCCTCGCGTTCGACCCCGTCACGGGACGGGCGACGGTCCAGGCGGGCATCCGCCTGGCCGACCTCAGCCGTCGCCTGGCCGAGCGGGGCGCCGCCCTGGAGAACCTCGGCGACATCGCCTACCAGTCGATCGCGGGCGCCACCGCCACGGCCACCCACGGGACGGGTCGCCGGTTCGGCAACCTGGCCACCGGCATCGTCGGCATGCGCCTGATCACCGGCGACGGCGACGTCGTCGAGTGCTCGGCCGACGAGGAGCCCGAGCTGCTCTCGGTGGCCCGGGTCGGCGTGGGCGCCCTGGGGCTGGTGTCGGAGCTGACGGTGCAGTGCGTGCCGGCGTTCAACCTCCACGCGGTCGAGGAGCCCGCCCCCGTCGACGAGGTGCTCGGCGACTGGGAGGGCCTGCTCGACGACCATGACCACTTCGAGTTCTTCTGGGTGCCCAACACCCGCTGGGCGCTCACCAAGCGCAACCGCCGGACCGACGAGCCCGCCCGTCCCCGCGGTCGGTGGGAGCGGTGGCGCAACGGCGTGCTGTACGACAACGTGGCCTTCGGGGCCGCCAACCGCATCGCCCGGCATCGTCCGGCCGCGGTGCCCCGCCTGGGCCGGGCACTGCCCTCGGCGGGCCGGGTGGAGTACGTCGAGCCCGGCCACCGGGTGTTCGCCAGCCCCCGCCTCGTCCGCTTCCTCGAGATGGAGTACGCCATCCCGCTGGCGGCCGTGCCCGAGGCGTTGCCGCGGGTCCGGGAACTGGTGCGCGACCTCGCCCTGCCCCTGCTGTTCCCGGTCGAGGTGCGGGCGGTGGCGGCCGACGACATCGCCCTCAGCCCCGCCTTCGGGCGCGAGACCGGCTACCTGGCCGTGCACGTGTACCGCGGGACGCCGCACCAGGCCTACTTCCGCGGGGTCGAGGCGATCATGGACGACTACGAGGGGCGACCGCACTGGGGCAAGCTCCACTTCCAGGACGCCGCGACCCTGTCGGCGCGGTACCCCGAGTGGTCCGCCTTCCAGGCGGCCCGCGACCGCTTGGACCCGCACCGCACCTTCGCCAACGCCGAGCTGGACCGGGTGCTCGGTCCCTGAGCCGGCCGGGCGGCCGGCCCGCCCTTCACTCGTCGGGCGCGCGGCCGATGAGACCAGGGATGGCGCGACGGAGCGGCCACCGGACCGGCCGCAGGACGAGGGCGGGGGCGGTCGTGGCCGCGCTCGCCCTGTCGGCGCTGGTCCTGGCCGACGCGGGATCGGCGGCGGCCCGACCGGTCCCGACCGGCCCCGAGATCACCCTGCCGCCCGTCACGGTGCCGCCGGTGACGGTCCCGGCTCCGGTGACCGATCCGCTCCCGCCGGTGGTGGGCGACACCGTGACCGGGACGGTGGGAGGGTGACGGGCGCGCGTCGACGACCTCCTCGGCGGCGTGAACGACACCGTGGACGGCGTGCTGGGCGGCGGTGGCGGGCCGGCGCCTGCGCCGCCGTCGGACCCGGGCACCGGCGCGGACCCGAGGACCCCCCGCGACCTGGACGGCCCGGCGGCGGACGGCACCGGCGCTGACGGGACGGCCGCGGACGGTCCTGCGGCGGCCGCCGGGGCGACCGGCGCGTCCGGGCGGGGGAGTGGGGGCGCGGGCGGTGCCACCCGCGCCGGGACGGACGGCGCCCGCGCCACGTCCGGCGGCGATCCCGCTCCGGCCGACGAGGTGGGAGCCGGCCCGGCCGGCGCCCTCGGCGAGGCGGCGCGGCGTGACGCCCGACGGTTCGCCTGGCCGGCGCTGCTCGCCCTCGCCATCGGCGCCTTCCTCGTGCTCCAGGACCGCGCCGACCGCCACGAGCGCAAGCTCGCCGACGCTCCCCTCGACCAGGGCGAGCGGCTGAGGTTCCGCTGATGACCGTCGACGAGCACGACGCCGACCTGGTCCCGCTGTCGGACCGCCTCGCGGTCCTGCTCATCGCGCGCCTGGCCATCGCCGCGAGCGTGATCATCGCGGTCGGCGTGGTCGGCGACGTCGTCGTCGATCCGTCGGGCACCGTCGAGCTCGCCGCCGTCCTCTACGCGGGGGTCACGACCGCCGTCGAGCTCACCCGCCGCAAGCTCGGTTGGCGAGGGTTGCTCGCGGTGTCGGCACTGCTCGTCGTCGACGGGATCTTCCTCGCCTTCGTGGTGGGCCAGACCGGGGGCCGGGACAGCCTGCTGACCTTCCTCATCTACTTCCACATCGTCGCCGTGACCCTGGTGGCCTCGTACCGGACCGGCCTCAAGGTCGCGGTGTGGCACGCGCTGTTGATGGTCGGCGGCTCGTCGGCCGTGGTGGCGTACTACCTGCGGGGGGAGGACCCCGCCTTCGACGGCGCCGCGGCGTTCCGGGCGTCCACCCTGCTCGTCCTGGCCATCGGCGCCGCCGCGTTCTCGTCGCTGAACGAGCGCGGCCTCAACCACAGCCGTCGTCAGATCCAGTCCCTGCTCGACCTCAGCTCGGACTTCGAGCGCGAGGAGTGGCCCGAGGAGATCTGCGCCGTCCTGGCGGTGCACGTCCACCGGCGGATGCGGTTCCGACGAGCGCTGGTCGTGGCCGAGGAGGGAGGTCGCCTCATCGGGGCGGTCGCCGACGACGCCGCCTGCGTGTGGTTCGAGGCGCCCACCTCGGCGGGCGAGGCCGGCGGGGTGGTGGCCGAGTGCCGGCGCACCGGCGCCCCGCGACTCGTGCGGGCGCTGGACCCGTCCGCCGACCCCCTCGTCGACCGGCTCCTGCCCTTCGCCCACAACGTCGTCGCGGTGCCGATGCTGGCGAACGGGGCGCCGGTCGGGGTGCTGCTGGCCGAGTGGGCCGGGGGTCGCTGGAGCGGCCTGCCGGCGTCGACGCTGGCCACACTCGTCCAGTCCGCCGGGCACGCCGCCATGTCCCTGCGGACCCGCCTGCTGCTCGGCGAGGTCGACCGGCTGGCCCGTCACGACGGCTTGACCGGGCTGTGCAACCGGACCGAGTTCGACGGGGCGCTCGAGCGGGAGCTGTCGCGGGCCCAGCGCACGGGCGACCCGCTGGCCCTGGTCCTGGTGGACCTCGACCACTTCAAGGCCGTCAACGACACCCACGGGCACCAGACCGGCGACGAGGTCCTGCGCCAGGTCGGTGCGGGCCTCGAGCAGCTGGTGCGCCGTGAGGACGTCGCCGCCCGCTACGGCGGTGAGGAGTTCGTCGTGCTGCTCCCCGGGGTCGACGCCGCCGGCGGCGTGGCGTTCGCGGAACGGGTGCGCTCGGGGCTCCGCGAGGCCGTCGACGCGGTCGCGCTCACCGTCAGCGCGGGGGTCGCCAGCTACCCGGAGAACGCGCTCGACGTCGACGCCCTCGTCGGTCGCGCCGACGCCGCCCTCTACGCCGCCAAGCGCGGCGGGCGCGACCGGGTGGTGGCGAGCGACGTCAGCACCCGTCCCGCGGTGGTGGCCGACGCCGGCTGATCGGCGGCGCGCGCTCTCCCCGGTTCCGGTGGCCGGCTCGTCGCCGGGCGTGACGACGTGGGCCCTCAGGACGGGGGACGGGCGTCCGCGCCGGAGACGGGTGTCAGACGAGCGGCCAGGGGTACTGGCGGCCCGAGGTGTCCACGGGGAACACCCCGACCTCGACGAGCCGCTCGGCGCGGAAGGCCAGGGCCCGGCACTCGACGGGCGTGAGCAGGTCCGCCAGCGACGGCGGCAGGCCCTCGTCGAGGAGGCGCCGGAGGTCGCCGAGGAGGTCGTCGGGCACCGGCTCGCCCCCGAAATCCCAGATCACCGTGCGCAGCTTGAAGTCCTCGTGGAACGCCAGGCCGTGGTCGATGCCGTAGACGTGGCCGCCCTCGGCGAGCAGGCAGTGCCCGCCCTTGCGGTCGGTGTTGTTGGCGACGATGTCGAACGCCGCCATGCGCCGGAGCTGCGGGTGCAGGTCCTCGTCCTCGACCAGCGTGAAGTAGTGCTGCTCGAAGTCGGCCTCGACGAAGCGCTGCACCGACCCCTCCCCCAGCGGACCGTCCCGCAGGACGGTCGGGGGCACGAGGTCCCAGCCGAGCGCCTGCGCCAGCTCCCACGCCGCGACCTCGCGCTTGCCGAGGCCGGGGGGGAAGTCCCACAGCGGCCGCTCGCCCCGCAGGGGCTTGTAGACGGCGGGCTCGGTGCGGTCGCCGTCGCGGGCCTCGACGAGGAACGTGGCGTTCGAGCTCCAGGGCATCCGCCCCTCGACGGAGAGCTCGGCCTCGCGCAGGAAGCGCAGCTCGTCGTCGACGTCGCGGGGCGCGCCCACTGCCTCAGCTCGGGCGGTGGTGGCCGTTGGTGCGCGGGCAGGCGTGGCCCTCGGGGTCCATGGGGCGGCCGCACAGCGGGCACAGCGGACGCCCCTGCCCCACCAGCTCCTCGGCCCACGGCACGAACGAGGCCACCTGGGCGGGGGTGAGGCGGAGCCGGGCCACCCCCGGCGTCGGCTCGGGCTCACCGCCCTCGTCCTCCTCGGCGACGAGCTCGTCTATCACCAGGACGAAGCGCTCGTCGGCGTCGTCGTACGCCACGCCCATGGAGCCCACGACCCACTCCGCGAGCACGGGCTCGCTGAGCGCGAGCGCAGGGGGCGACAGGGCCGGCGCCACGGGGGGAAGGTCCGCCAGGAGCTCGGCCAGGTACTGGGCCAGGGCCGCCACCTGCTGCTTCTCGCACTTGAGGCTGACGACCTGGCTGCCCTCGGCGACCTGGAGGAAGAAGGTCCGATGGCCCGGCTCGCCCACGGCGCCGGCCGTGAAGACGTCGGGGTCGTCGAAGCGGAACGACGAGCTCACGCCGATCCCTCCCCGGACCGGTCCGGTCGCCGCCTCACGACGGGGCCAGGGCGGCCAGATCGCCGCCCGTGGAGTTGACCGACAAGACGACGGGGCCGGTGGCGGCGTAGAGGACGGCGGTGATGGAGCACGGTGAGATCACGATCCGCTGGAAGAGGTCGAGGTGGGTGCCGAGGGCCTGGGCCACGGCCGCCTTGATGGGGTCGGCGTGCGAGACGGCCACGACGGTGGCGCCGGGGTGACGGGCCACGAGCCGGTCGAGGGCGCCGGTGATGCGCGCCTGCATCTCCGCGAACGACTCGCCGCGGGGGAAGCGGAACCCGCTCGGGTAGCGCTGGACGGTGCGCCACTCGGGGAGCTTGGCCAGGTCCTTCAGGTTCTTGCCCGTCCAGCGGCCGAAGTCGCACTCGAGCAGGCCCGGCTCGGTGCGCACCCGCTTCCGTACGGCCCGGGCGATGGGGGCCGCGGTCTCCTGCGTCCGCTCGAGCGGCGAGGCGTAGACCGCGGCCACCTTCGCCGCCAGCGGCCGGATCCGCTCGGCGGCCTCCTCGGCCTGGGCCACGCCACGGTCGGCGAGGTGGAGGCCGGGAGCGCGACCGGGCAGCGTGGTGCCGGTGGTCGGCGTCTGGCCGTGGCGCACCAGCAGCACCAGCGTCGGCTCGGGGCCGGCGTTCTTGCGGGCAGGCATGGGTCCGTGAACCTACCGGCTCGGTCGGAGCGTCGGGCGGTCGGAGCCCGGCCGCGCCGACGTTGGGTACCGTGATCGCCGTGGCAGCGGGAGGCGCCGGCGCGGCGGTGCGGGTGCTCGGGCCCGTCTCGATCGTCGACGGTGACGAGGCCACGGTCCTGTCCGGGGGGCCGCGCCGCCGGGCGCTGCTGGCGATGCTGGCCACCGACCTGGGCCGACCGGTGCCGGTGGATCGCCTGGTCGACGGGCTGTGGCACGATCCGCCCGCCACCGCGGTCAACCGCGTCCAACAACAGGTCACCCACCTGCGCCACCAGCTCCCCGACGGGCTCGAGGTGGTGTGGACGGGCGCGGGCTACCGCCTCGACGCCCCGACCGACCGCGTCGACCTCGGTCGCTTCGACGCGCTGGTCAACGAGGCGGCGGCCGCCGAGCGCCAGGGCCTGAGCGAGGTGGCGATCGACGCGCTCGAGCGGGCCGTTGCCCTCTGGGCGGGAGACCCCGTCGAGGGGGTCGGCGACCTCCCCTGCGCGGAGCACCTGCGGCGCGCCCTCGACGAGCGGCGGGGCCGCGCCGAGGACCGCCTGGCGGCGCTGCTCCAGGCCCACGGGCGGGCACCCGAGGCGGTGAGCCACCTCGAGCCGCTCGTGGAGCGCCGCCCCTACGACGAGCACCGGTGGGCCCTGCTGGTGCGGGCCCTCGGAGCCTCGGGGCGCACGGCGGACGCGCTCGAGGCGTACCAGCGCGCCCGCCGGCGCCTGGTCGAGGGGCTCGGGGTGGAGCCCGGCCCCGAGCTGCGAGCGGCCGAGCACGAGGTCCTGACGCGGGGGGACCGCCCGCCCGCCGACCCCTGGGCCGCCTTCGTGGGCGATCCGGCGTCGGCGGACGTCGTGGCGGTGGGCGCCGCCCTGGGGCTCTTCGCCCCCGGGTCGCTCGTGGGTCGCGACGTCGTGGTGGCCGAGCTGGTCGATCGGTCGCTCGGCGACCGACCGGCGCCCGAGCGGGTCTCGTTGATGGTGGCCGAGGCCGGCGCGGGCAAGACCCACCTCGTCGCGGAGGTGGCCCACCGGTTGGCCGCGGCGGGGGTGGTGACGCTCTACGGACGCCACAGCCCCGAGCGGTACCTGCCCTACGAGGCGTGGGCACACGTGCTGTCCGCGGCGCTCCAGCAGCTCCCTCGGGGCCTGGCGGACGCCCTGCCGCCGGCGGTCCGCGAGCCCCTCGCCCAGCTCGTCGCCGGCTTCGCGCCCGGGCGCGCGCCGGCGTCGGCGCTCGAGGCCGACCCGTCCGCCCGGTTCCGTCTCTTCGAGGCCGTCGCCGACCTGATCGAGCTCGTCAGCGAGATCGCGCCCGTGCTGGTGGTGCTCGACGACCTCCAGTGGGCGGCCACCAGCTCCGTGGCCCTCACCCGCGCCGTCCTCGCCCGGGGCGTGCCGCCGCGCGTGCGCGTGCTGATCGCGGCGCGACCCGGCGCCGAGGACCCTGCGGTGCGGGCGCTGCTCGGCGAGCTGGCGCCGGCGAGCACCGCGGTCGACCTGCCCGGCCTGGACCCGGTCGCGGCCCGGGAGCTCCTCGCCCGCGGCGGGGTTGACTGCACGGCCGAGGAGGCCCGCCGGATCGCCGAGTTGAGCGCCGGGAACCCGCTGGTGCTCCAGCAGTTCCGGTCCTTCGACGGCACGTCGTTCCTCGACGAGCTGCGCGGCATCGAGCCCAGCGAGCGGGCGGCGGCCATGGTCGACGACGGTCTGGCGGGGATGGCCGACGACACCCTCGGCGCGCTCGAGGCGGCCGCGCTCGCCGGGTTGGACTTCTCCGTGGAGGAGGTCTCCGCCGTGACCGGCCGCCCCGTGGACGAGATGATCCGGGCGCTCGAGCCGGCCCTCGGGCGGCGCCTCGTGGTCGACCCCGGCGGCCCCGACGACCGTCTGAGCTTCGGGCACGCGCTGTACCAGTCCGTGCTGGCGCGCCGCGTGTCGACGCCCCGCCGCCACCGGGGCCACCGTGCCCTCTCGGACGTGGCGGCGGCCGAGGGGCGAGCCGTCGCCGCCGCCCACCACGCGCTCGAGGCGGGGCGCCGCTTCGACCCCGCCGAGTTGCACCGCCGGGCGCTCGCGGCCGCCGACCGGCTCGCGGCCGACCTCGACCCCGACCAGGAGCTGCGCCTGCTCGACCGGCTCGCGTCCGACGGTCGTCTCGCGTCCGTGCTGCGCGACGACGAGCGCTTCGGGCTCGACCTGCGGCGGGCCCGGTTGCGGTGCGTGTGCGGCGACTGGGACGGGTCCCGGGAGCAGTACCTCGCGATCGCCGACGAGAGCCGCCGGCTGGGGGCGGTCGACGTGCTCACCCGGGTGGCGCTCGAGATCGACGACCGCGGCCGCTCCGTCCGTCTCGTGGGGCCCCGCCTCGAGCTGCTCGAGGAAGCCCGGCGGCGCTTCGGCGACGGGGGCGATCCGGCCCGGCGCATCGAGCTGGACGCGGCGTGGGCGGGCGAGGTCAACCAGTTCGGCCGCGGCGACGCCGCGGTGGCGGGGGAGTCGCTCGTGGCCTTCGCCGACGAGGTGGTGGCCCGCGCCCGCACCGTGGGCGACTCGGGTGCGCTCGCGGCCGCGCTCTTCACCCGCCAGAGCGTGGGCCATTGGCAGGGCGACGTCGACGGGAACCGCCGCCTCCTCGACGAGCTGCTCGAGCTCGCCGCCGCGCGGGGCGACGACCACCTGCTCCACGTGGGACTGCTCGGGCGGCTGCGCGCCGGCATCCAGGCGGGCGACCGGGCCGACGCGGAGTCCTACCGCCGTCGCCACTGGGCCCTGGCCGAGGCCACCCACCACCCCCGCACCTCGTGGTTCGCCCTCATGCAGCGCGCCACGCTGGCGCAGATGGAGGGGCGCTTCGACGATGCCGACGCGCTGGCGGCCGAGGCGGTCGCCTACGGCGTGGAGAAGGACATCCCCGACGCCGACGGCGCGTTCAAGGCGGCCCTGTACTTCAACCTGTTCCACGCCCGGCGCACCGGTGAGATCCGGGCGCTCGTGGAGGACGTGGTGGTGGCCGAGCCCCACAACCCGCTGTGGCGCATCGGGGCCGGCATCGCCCAGGTGGAGGCGGGCGACCCTGTCGCGGGGGAGGCGTCGCTCGCCGGGGTCGTGGCGCTGATCCCCCGCCTGCCCCGCAACGAGTTCTGGCCGTCGGTCCTGACGATGGCGGCCGACCTGGCCGACCGGCTCGACCCCGATCCGGACCGGGCCGCGTTCCTCGCCGGCCTGCTCGCACCCTGGTCGGGCCGCTTCGTCGTGATGGGCTCGATGATCACCACCCTGGGGCCGGCCGACCGGGCCCTGGCCCTGCTGGCCCGCCAGCAGGGCGACGACGCCCGTGCCGCGGCGCTGCTCGACGCCGCCGACGCCCTCTGCGAGCGCCTGGGCGCGGACGCCTGGGCGCGCGCGCCGACGACCGGGGTGAGCGCCGGGCGGGTGCCGGCGCTCAGGCCGGCGGACGGTTTCGGGCGGTGGGTCGCCGCCGGGGTCCAGTGCTCGTCGGCGCGCCTCGTCGCCCGCCGCCGACGGCCGCGCCGTCCTCGGCGGCGCGTCGCCTCGTCGCCGGATGCGTCGCCGACGGTGACCGTCGCCCACCGCCACGCCGCGGCGTCCCGGGCGAAGGCGCGGGCGTCGTCGGCCGTGGAGGGCCCGGCCACCACCGGCACCTCGAGCCCGGGCGCGACCTCGAGCGAGGCGTCGGTGCGGCCGTCGCCCAGGTCCACGTACATGGCGCCGTCGACCGGGGCGTCGCCGGGCCGTGGGGTCGCCGCGGTCGCCGCCGTGGCCGGGGGACCGCTGGGCCGCCAGCGCTCGGGGCCCCGCACGAACATGGCCACGGGCACGAGCGTGGGGCAGTCCCAGAGGTCGCGGGGCGTGCTCAGGGGCACCGTCGTGCCGGCGGGGCCCTCGAGGTCCACGTCCTCGATGCAGTCGGCGTCGAGCCCGAAGTCGGCCTTCGCGAAGGTCTGGATGACGTAGGAGGCGCAGATCCAGCCGGGTCCCCCGGGGTCGGGGAAGAAGAAGCCGAAGGGGTCGATGGTGCGCAGGCGCCGCCGCAGGAGCTCGCGCGCCGGCGGCGCCTTGCGGCCCCGCCGGGACAGCCCGAACAGCCGGGCCAGCAGGCGGCGGTTGTCGGGGTGGTCGGCGAGGTCGCTGAGCTGCGCCCACTCGCGGTAGCCGGGCCGGTCGATGCACTCGGGCACCACCGACAGGAGCTCGGCGGCGTTGAAGCCGATGGCGTCCTCCGCCGTCGCCTCGGCGGCGAGGAGCAGGGCGGTCTCGGAGATCTCCCGCCGGGCGGGGTCGAGGTCGGGCTGGACCAGGTCCTGGTGCCGCAGCGCCACGACCGACCGGACGTGGTGGACCGGCTCACCCCGGGTGGTGCCGCCGTAGAGCCGCTCGCTGTGGCACTTGTCGAGGTAGTCGTCGACGCTGACCGCCCCCACGCCGCCGCGGGCCACGAGCTGGAAGGCCCGGTCGGCGAGCTGGTCGGGGTTCTCGCCCCACGGGTTGGCGAGCCCGTGCTCGACGAGTCGGCGGGCCAGCACCTCGAGGAACGCCGTGCGCTCGGGCCCGTCCTCGAGGATCGCCCCGAGCGGTGGGTGGAGCGATCCCTCGCCCTCGCGCTCGGCGACGTCGGCGGCGAGGTCGCGCCACCACAGCGTCGAGACGTTGTGGGCCAGGACCGGGGTGCCTCCCTCCTCCAGCGGCCCGTCGGGGCCGAGGTAGATCGCCGAGTGGTAGCAGGTGCGCCGCTCGGTGAGCTGCGCGAGCCCCGCCAGGAAGTCGGCGCCCTGGAACAGCAGCACGTCGCCCGGCCGGAGCTCCTGGTAGAAGTCGTTGCGCCGGCCCGTCACCACGAGCCGGTCGGGGGTCACGTCTCGCATGGGCACCAGCCTCGCGGCGCCGGCGGCATCCCCGCACGGGCCGCGGTGCGGCGGCTGCCGGTGGTGGCCGCCGTCACTCGGGCTCCTCCGTGCCGCCGGGGTGGAGCAACCCGAGCACGAGGGCCAGCGCCTCGTCGCGCTCGAAGCCGGCCGCGAGGAACGAGCAGAACAGGTCGTGCTTGCCCCGGGCGAACTCGTCGTACTCCCGCCGGGCCTCGGCCTCGCGGGCGTCGCGGGCCGGCTCCTGGACGGCGTCGCGCGCGAAGGCCGGGTGGGCGGCGCGCCCGTCGCCGGGATCGGCCGGGGCGACGCTCGGGCGGGTGAGCGGGCAGAGGTCGACGATCTCCCACCCGTCGGGCACGTCCACCAGCGCGGCGCGCCAGACCGCCTCGGACACCGCCGGGTGGGCGTAGATCGTGTCGGGCTCCTCGCTGACGAGGAACACCTGGTCGGGCCCGCGCTCGATCACGGTGAAGCGCATCGTGGTGCGGGTGCGGCCTCCCTCGTCGTCGGGGGTGATCCCGCCGTCGGGGCTCATGACGCCGCCGGCTCGGGCCGCCGAGCGCCCGCGCCCTCGACGATCGGGGGGAACGGGCCCGGGGCCGCCCCGGCGCGGCGCAGGAGGTCGTCGCGGACCTGGTGGTAGGCGCGCAGCGCATCGGCCTGGCGGTCGAGGCGGTGCAGCGCGGCCATGAGCAGCCCCCAGCGGCGTTCCCGCGTGGGCTCCTCCTTGGTGAGCCGCTCGAGCTCGAGCGCGGCGTCGGCCACCCGCCCGACGGCCAGCAGGGCTTCGCAGCGGTCCTCCTCGGCCAGGCGGCGGCGCTCGTCGAGGTAGGCCCGCTCGATGGTGAAGCGATCGCTGGTGAGCTCGTCGAACGCCACCCCCCGCCACAGCCCCAGCGCCTGCTCGAGCCGTTCGAGCGCCGCCGCCGGGGGGACGGCCTGGGCGGCGTCGACCAGTTCGCCGAACGCGACCGCGTCGACCGCCGAGGACGGCACGTCGAGCCGGTACGACGAGCCCTCGGTCACGATCGCGCCCTCGGGCAGGCGGCGCCGCAGGCGCAGCACGAGCCCCTGGAGGGTCTTGCGGGCGGAGGTGGGCGGGTCGCCGGCCCAGATCGCCCCGATCAGCGAGTCGGCGTCGACGGGCCGGCCGACCTCGAGGGCGAGCAGGGTGAGCACGGCCTGGTGCCGGCGGCCCGCGAGCACGCCCGCCCGGCCGTCGCGCACGATGGTCGGCGCTCCCAGCACCCGGATGGTGGTGGTCTCCATGGCGCCAGCCTGACGGACACCGCTTTCGATCCGCTTTCGCGGCGCTCCGTCCGCCGCGCACCGCCGCCCGTAGCCTCGGAGGGTGGACTCGCTCGACTCGCTGACGGCCGAGGTGGTGGCCTGCCGGGCCTGCCCGCGCCTCGTCGCCTGGCGCGAGCAGGTCGCGTCGGAGAAGCGGGCCGCCTACCGCGACGACGAGTACTGGGGCCGCCCGGTCCCGGGCTGGGGCGACCCGCGGGCGACGGTCGCGGTGGTCGGCCTCGCGCCGGCGGCCCACGGGGCGAACCGCACCGGCCGCATGTTCACCGGCGACCGGTCGGGCGAGTGGCTCTACCGGGCCCTGTACCGGGCGGGCTACGCCAGCCGTCCCGAGTCGGTGGCGCGCGACGACGGCCTGGTGCTCACCGGGGCGTGGATCACCGCCCCCGTCCGCTGCGCGCCGCCGGCCAACAAGCCGACGACCGAGGAGCGCGACGCCTGCCGGCCCTTCCTCGAGCGCGAGCTCGCGCTCCTCACCGAGGTGAAGGTCCTCGTGGCCCTCGGGTCGTTCGGCTACCAGGTGCTGTGCGGCGCCCTGGGTGTGCGCCCCCGGCCGAGGTTCGGCCACGGGGTCGAGGCGACCACGCCGGGCGGGCTGACCATCGTGTGCTCGTACCACGTCAGCCAGCAGAACACCTTCACGGGCAGGCTCACCGAGCCCATGCTGGACGCCGTCTTCGCCCGGGCCCGCGCCCTGGCCGGCTGACCGTCCGAGCGGGACGGTCAGCCGAGCAGCGCCACCGTCTCGCCGACGCCGTAGACCACGGCCATGGCGCCGAGGAACACCGCCACGACCGAGCGCAGCCGGCGGTCGCCGGCCCGGATGGCGAGGGCGGCGCCGATGCGGGCGCCGGGCACCACGCCGACGCACAGCAGCAGGGCGAAGCGCCAGTCGATGTTGCCGAGCAGGGCGTGGGTGATCGTCCCGGGCACCGCGAAGAGCCCGACGCACGCCAGCGAGCTGGCGATCGCCCGCTTCACGGTCAGGCCGCCGAACTGGGTGAACCCCGGCACCATCACGATCCCGCCGCCGATCCCGAGCAGGCCCGACAGGCACCCGGCGACGAGCCCGACGGCGGCGAAGGACCACCGTCGGGTGTGCGCCGGATGGGCGTCGGGGCGGGGCGTGCGGTCGGCCACCTCGGCGTCGGTCTCGGCCAGCTCGTCGAGCGGGGCCACCGCCCCGCCGTCGTCGCCACCGACGTCATCGCCCCGGGGCAGCATCCGGGCCGCGCTGTAGCCGAGCAGCGCGGCCGTCATCAGCATCAGGACGTGGCCCTCGCCCGGGACGTGGTCGGCGGCCAGCGCGCCGAGCACGGCCGCGACGATGCCGGCCGGTGCGGTGACCGCGACCACCCGCCAGTCCACCATGCCCTCCCGGGCGTAGCGGGCGGTGCCCGACGCCGCCCCGGGGATGATCGACGGCAGCGTGGTCCCCACCGCCAGCAGGGCCGGGGCCCCGAGGGCCCGGATGCCCGGGGTCGAGATGACCGCGCCGCCCACACCGAACAGCCCCGACATGATCCCGGTGAGCAGGCCGAGCGCGATCGTGAGCAGGTCGCGCAGCGGGCCGGGGTCCACCACCTCGGTCTACTGCGAGGCCGAAAATGGTCCAAATGCCCCCTTTCGGCGGGCCCGACGCCGCCGATGGGAGTGCATCGCCCAACGGCCGCTCCGCCTCCGCCGCTCAGCGTCGAACGGTGGGGGCGGGGCCGGTCGGCGGGGTACGGTGACGCCGACTCGTTGCCGTCGACCCCCGCAGGAGTGCCCCAAGATGCGACGTGCCGTCGTCCTCGGCGTGGTGGCCGCGGCCCTGGTTCTCTCGGGCTGCGGCGACGACGCGCCGTCGGACTACAACGCCGACGTGGAGGAGAGCTTCCTCCAGACGTGCACGGACCAGGGCGGCGACGACCTCCAGGACGTGTGCCAGTGCGCCTACGACTCGTTCGAGGAGCAGATCCCGTTCGACCGGTTCCAGCGCGTCGACGAGCGGCTCTCCGAGGACCCCGACGCCGAGCTGCCCGACGACTTCCTCGACCTCTACACCGACTGCGTGATCCAAGACGGCGGCGGCTCGGCGGGCACCACGCCCCAGCTGCCCACCACCACCACGACGGCGGGACCCACCACCACCGTCCCCGGCGTCACCGACACGACGGTGGCGCCGTGACCGCCACCACCGCCACCACCACCCCGCCGGCCAAGAAGCCCCGGTGGACCAACCAGTGGCTCGAGCTCTACGACGAGGTCATCCAGACCGGGCTGTGCACGGGCTGCGCCGGCTGCGTCATCTCCTGTCCCCACGACGTCATCGGCTACGACCACCAGGCGGGGGGCTACAAGCCCTTCCACCTCGAGGACGAGCTCGGGCCCGGCGACTGCGTCCACGGGCAGAAGGGCTGCACCACGTGCACCCGGGCCTGCCCGCGCTTTCGCACGTGGGAGGCCGACGCGGACGAGCACCTCTTCGCCCGCACCCGTGAGCCCGACGAGATGTCGGGCATCTACCAGGACGTCCTGCTCACCCGGGCCAGCGACGACTACGTCCACCGGATGGGCCAGGACGGCGGCCTGGTGTCGGCGCTGCTCATCTGGGCGCTCGACCACGGCTACATCGACGCCGCCCTCACGTCGTTCGTCGAGGGCGACGGCACGTCGTGGAAGGCCGTCCCCGGTGTGGCCAGCACCAAAGACGAGGTCCTCGCCTCGGCGGGCAGCCGCTACACCTACTCGGCCAACACGCTCGCCCTCGACGACGCGCTCGACCGGGGCTTCTCCAAGCTCGCCCTGGTGGGCATGAGCTGCCAGTCCTCGGTGCCCCCGGTCATGTGGCACCGCAAGGTGGGCAAGATCTCCAAGCCGATCATCTTCAACATCGGGCTGCTCTGCTCGAAGACCTTCGACGACGCCATCTTCCCCGAGCTCTTCGAGGCCAAGTACGGCCTGAAGAAGGAGGAGATGGTCAAGATGAACATCAAGGGCGTCTTCCAGATCTGGATGCGCAACGGCGACTACCACGAGGTCCCCCTGAAGGAGTGCCACGCCTGGACCCGCGAGGGCTGCAAGTGCTGTCCCGACTTCTCGGCCGAGCACGCCGACATCTCGACGGGCGGCATCGGCGAGAACAACGACTGGACCCTCACCATCGTCCGCACCGACCTCGGGCGCGAGATCATCAGCCGGATGATCGCCGACGGATCGATCCTGGCCCGACCCGGCGACGAGGATCCCGGCGCCATCGACCTGATGCGCCGGCTGTCCATCGTGAGTCGCCGGCGCTGGCCCGGGACCGCCGAGGCGTCGGTGAAGGTGGGCGTCCCACCCCCGAAGAAGAAGAAGAAGGCCTGACACCGGCTCGTCCTTCGTCGGAGCGCCTTCGGCACCCGGTCCGGCGTCGCCGCTGCACTGCTCCGCAGCGCAGCGTCCGGGTGGTGGTTGTCGCCAACTTGACCGACCGGTCAAGATGAGGCCATGGACCTCACCTACCCACCCGAGGCGGAGGCCTTCCGCGCCGAGATCCGCGCCTGGCTCGAGGAGCACCTCCCCGACGGCTGGTTCGACGACGACTTCGAGCTGACGGGCGCCGAGCGGGCCCGGTTCAACGAGGCCTGGACCGAGCAGCTCTACGAGGGCGGCTGGATCTGCGCCTCGTGGCCCACCGAGTACGGGGGCAAGGGCCTGTCCACCATGGAGGCGGTGGTGCTCACCGAGGAGTTCGCCCGGGCCGGCGCGCCCATGCGGGCCGACTTCTTCGGCGACACCCTCGTCGGCCCCACCATCCTCCAGTGGGGGAGCGAGGACCAGAAGAAGGAGTTCCTGCCCAAGATCCTCTCGGGCCAGATCGCCTGGTGCCAGGGCTTCTCCGAGCCCGAGGCGGGCTCCGACCTCGCCGGCCTCAAGACCCGGGCCGAGCTCGACGGCGACGAGTGGGTCATCAACGGCCAGAAGGTGTGGACCACCCAGGCGGGGTTCGCCGACTACATCTTCCTCCTCGCCCGCACGGACCCCGACGCCCCGAAGCACGCGGGGATCTCCTACCTGCTCGTGCCCATGAAGCAGCCGGGGGTCGAGGCGCGCCCCATCACCCAGGTGGACGGCTCGGCCGAGTTCTACGAGGTGTTCTTCGACAACGCCCGGTGCCCCCGCGAGAACGTGGTCGGGGGCGAGAACAACGGCTGGAAGGTGGCCATGACCACCCTCGGCTTCGAGCGGGGCACGTCGGCCACCACCGGCCACCGGCGCTTCGAGAAGGAGTGGGAGATCATCGTCGACAAGGCCCGGGCCAACGGCCGCATCGACGACCCCCACGTCCGCCAGGGCCTCGCCCACGCCTGGTCGAAGGTGCAGATCATGCGCATCAACGGCCTGCGCAGCCTCACCGCGGTGCTCCACGACCGCAAGGACCGGGGCGTCGCCGCGCTCGGTGCCACCAACAAGATGTTCTGGTCCGAGTACCACCGGGACGTGATGGAGCTGGCCATCGACATCTTGGGCATGGACGGCCAGATCCTCAGCGGCACGGTCGACGAGGAGGAGTCGGTCCCCGGCTACGGCGCGCGGCCCACCAACGCCCGCTACCCCGCGAGCGTGCTCCAGTCGTCGTTCTTCTTCAGCCGGTCGGAGACCATCTGGGGCGGCACCGCGCAGATCCAGCGCAACATCGTGGGCGAGCGGGTGCTCGGGCTGCCCAAGGAGCCGAAGCCGGCCTAGGCCGGCGACCGCGCGGGCGATGGTCGGCGACGGGTTGGACCTCTCGCGGCACGGCGACGGGCCGCTCGACGAGGTGGTGGTCGCCACCGCGCGGGCGTTCTGGCCCGACCCGATGTTCGCCTACTTCGCCCGCAGCCACGCCCACCACCACCGGTTCCTGCCGGCGCTGCTCGGCCCCGTCGTGGCCGACGCCCGGGCCCACGGCGAGGTCTGGGTGGCCCGCACCCCGCGCGGCGTCGCGGGCAGCGCGTCGTGGCTGGCTCCGGGCGCCACCCCTCGGTCGCTGCCGCGCGAGCTGCGCATCGCCCGGGGGGCGGTGGGCGCGTTCGCGTGGGCCCGTAACCGGCGGCGGGCCCTCGGGGCGCTCACCGAGGTCGAGCGGCGCCACCCGAGGGAGCCGCACTGGTACCTGGCCCTGCTCGGGGTCGACCCGCGCTTCCAGGGGCAGGGGATCGGCGCCGCGCTGGTCGGCCCCGTGCTCGACCGCTGCGACGCCGAGGGCGTGCCGGGCTACCTCGAGACCCAGAAGCAGGAGAACCTCGCGTTCTACGCCCGCTTCGGGTTCGAGGAGGTCGACCGCGTCGAGGTCGGCGGGGCGCCGCCGATCTGGCGGCTCTGGCGCGAGCCGCGACCGCCGGCCTGACCGGCGCTCAGATCGGTTCGGCGGCGAGCACGGGGGGATCGGCGTCGTCGACGGTCGTGGCCGGGCCGCCCACGGCGACGGTGTCGCGCAGCGGCAGCTCCTTCAGGCGCCACACCAGCGCGAAGCCCACCACCAGCACCGCCAGGGCCAGCAGGAAGACGTCGTGGATGGCGTAGGTCAGCGCCTCGACCACCGCGTCGCGCACGCCGGCGGGCAGGGCCCGGATGGCGTCGGGGCTGTTGAGGAGGCTGCCGGCCTCGCCCCCGCCGGTCGCCGAGCCGGCGGGGAGCAGGCGGGGCAGCTCACGGCTGATGCCGGCGGTCAGCACCGCGCCGAACAGCGCGACGCCGAAGGACCCGCCGATCTGGCGGAAGAACGTCGCCGACGACGTGGTGGTGCCGAGGTCGGCGAGGTCGGACTCGTTCTGCATCGCCAGGATGAGCACCTGGGAGATCAGACCGATGCCCAGGCCGAACACGAACATCGACAGCGAGCTGTACGCCCGGGTCGTGTCGACGTCCATGCGGCTGAACATCCACATCCCCGCGGCGGCCACGGCGAAGCCGACCACCGGGAACACCTTGTAGCGGCCGGTGCGGGTGATCAGCCGGCCCGACCCGATGGACGTGATCATGATCCCGACCATCAACGGCAGCGTGAGCAGCCCCGAGTTGGTGGCCGAGGCACCGGTGACGACCTGGAGGAACAGGGGCAGGAAGATGATCCCGCCGAACATGCCCATGCCGACGAGGAAGCTCAAGATCACGCTCATGCGGAACACGGGCTTGCGGAACAGGCGCAGCGGCAAGATGGGCTCCTCCGCCCGGCCCTCCCACAGCACGAAGCCGGTGAGGAGCACGGCGCCGGCGCCGAGGAGGCCGAGGATCGTGGCCGAGCCCCAGGCGTACTCGTTGCCGCCCCAGACCAGCGCCAGCAACAACGCGGTGACCCCGGCCACGAGCAGGGCGGCGCCCTCGTAGTCCACGCGGTGGCGGCGGACCACGAAGGGCAGGTCGAGGACCTTGGCGGTGACCACCAGCGCGGCCCCGCCGATCGGGATGTTGATGTAGAAGACCCAACGCCACGACAGGTGGTCGACGAAGAGCCCGCCGAGCAGCGGGCCGGCCACGCTGGCCACCGCGAACACCGACCCGAGGTAGCCCGTGTAGCGGCCCCGCTCGCGGGGCGGGATGATGTCGCCGATGATGGCGAAGGCCATCGCCATCAGGCCGCCGGCGCCGATGCCCTGGACGCCGCGGAACACCACGAGCTGGAGCATGTCCTGCGACAGGCCGGACAGCACCGAGCCCACCAGGAAGATCACGATGGCGGCCTGGAACATCTGCTTGCGCCCGTAGAGGTCGCTGAGCTTGCCGTACAGCGGCGTGCTCGCCGTGCTGGTGAGCAGGTAGGACGTGACCACCCAGGACAGGTGGTCGATGCCGCCGAGCTCGCCCACGATGGTGGGCAGGGCGGTGGAGACGATGGTCTGGTCGAGCGCGGCGAGCAGGACGCCGCTCATGAGGCCGCTGAAGACCAGCAGGATCTGGCGGTGGGTGAGCTGGGTCGGCGCGGGGGTCATGGGCGGGGCTCGGGCTCCGGCGGTCGGGGGAAGTTACTTGTAGGCTGCAACCAGTTTCGTTGTATGCTACAAGTTCATGGCCGAGACGCCAATCGGAGCCGAGACGCCGACCGGGACCCGCGGCGCGATCCGACCGCCGGTCGACCCCACCGACGGGCAGCGCATCGGCGTCGCCTGGCGCGAGCTGCGCCGGGGCGCGACGGCGGCCCGCTTCCGCGACCTCGTCCACGGTCCCGACCTGGAGATGGGCCAGGTCGACGCCCTCGACCTGCTCGTGCAGAACGGCACGTCCCGGATGCGCGACCTCGCCGGTGCCCTGCGCGTCGACGCGTCCACCGCCACCCGGGCGGTGGCCCGACTGGCCGACGCCGGGCTGGTGGAGCGCGTCGACGACCCCGACGACGCGCGGGCGGTGCGCGTGCGGCTGACGCCGCGCGGCGAGGCCGCCCACGCCCGGATGGCCGAGCGGCGTCGGCACCTGTTCGAGCGCGTCCTGGCGGGCTTCGAGCCCGACGAGCTGTCCCTGCTGGCCACCCTCCTCGAGCGGCTCGTCGCCGGCGTCGACGCCGTCGTCGCCGACCCCGCGGCGGGGCGCTGACCGCCGGTCCCACGGGGGCCTCCCCCGGGGGGCCGATGACATTGCGGTTCGATTACGGATTGTTACACTCGCCCGGTCATGTCCGACCGACGCGCGGCCCGCGCCACCAAGCCGCGCCGCACCTGGCCGCAGCGCATCGTGATCGGGACCGGGATCCTGGTCGCCGGGACGTGCGCGCTCACCGCCACCGGGCTCGCGTACGGGGCCTGGAAGTTCGGTCAGGTCGAGCACTACGAGGTCGAGCTCGTCCAGGCCGCGGACGGCGCCCCCGAGAACTTCCTGATCGTGGGCTCCGACAGCCGCGATGCCGTCGACCCCGACTCGGCGGACGCGGACATCTTCCTCAACGGCGAGTCCGGGGGTGAGCGGTCGGACTCGATGATGGTCGCCCGCCTCGATCCGTCGAGTCGCCAGGTCGACCTGCTCTCGGTCCCTCGGGACCTGTGGGTCACCATCCCCGGCGGCGACCCCGACGAGCACCACCGCATCAACGAGGCCTTCGCCGGCGGCCGCCAGCAGCTCATCGAGACCGTCGAGGCCAACCTGGGCATCCCGATCCACCACTACGTCGAGGTCGACTTCCAGGGCTTCAAGGAGCTCGTCGCCGCGATCGACGGCGTGCCCACGTACTTCGACACCGCGTGGCGCGACACGAACTCGGGGCTCGACATCAAGGGCGAAGGCTGCGTCACGCTGAACCCCGAGCAGGCGCTGGCCTACGCCCGTGCCCGGCACCTGCAGTTCTACGACCCGGAGACCGGCGAGTGGGACTCCGACCCCACCGGCGACCTCGGGCGCATGAACCGCCAGCAGATCCTCGTCGTCAACGCCATCGACGAGGCCGTGTCGCTCCAGCTCGCCAACCCGGCCCGCCTCAACCGCCTCATCAACGTCGGCGTCGACAACGTCGGCGTCGACCCCGGTTTCACGCTCGACGACATGGTGGCCCTGGCCAAGGCCTTCGCCAACAGCAACAGCGAGGACGTCGTGCGCCACAGCCTCGAGGTCGAGGACTACCGCACCGACGGTGGCGCCGCCGTCCTCACCCTCGACGCCGCCGCCTCGCAGCCCGTCCTCAACGTGTACCGGGGGCTCCCGGCCGACGCCATCAGCGAGTCGACGGTGACCGTCGACGTCGTCAACGGCAGCGGGGTCGACGGCCAGGCCCAGGCGGTGCTGGACGCGCTCGGGGCCAGCGGCTTCGTGGCGGGCGAGGTGGGTGGCGACACCATGGCGGTGCCCGCCACGGAGGTGCACTACGCCCCCGGCTCCGAGCGTGCCGCCGATCTCGTCGCCCGGCACCTCACGGCCGGCGCCACCCTGGTGGAGGACGACGGCCTCGACCCGTTCCAGGTCACCCTGATCACGGGGCCCGACTTCACGACCGTGCAGCAGGCGGCCCGCCCGCCCGCCGACCCCGCGCCCGGCACCGGTGGTGACCCCAGCTCGACGTCCACCACCTCGACCACGATCGGCCACGCCGCCGGCGACCCCGGCGTCGACGGCATCGACTGCGAGTGAGCGCCGCCGCGGGCGGCGCCGGCGTCGATCGCCCTTCGGGACGCCCCGCCGACCGCGGTAGAGTCGGCACCCTGCCCTCGTAGCTCAGCGGATAGAGCATCGCCCTCCGGAGGCGTGTGCGCAGGTTCGAGTCCTGCCGAGGGCGCCACCACCTCGACCCACCCGGAATCGACCCACCCGGCATCGACCCACCCGGAGGCGCGGGCACCGATGACACCGCCCAACGCCGGGCCGCCGGCGATCGGGGACTGGAGCCGCCTGCTCGACGGGAGGGTCGCGGTGGTCACCGGCGGGGGAGCGGGCATCGGCGCCGCCATCGCCCGCCTCTTCGCCGAGCAGGGCGCCCGCGTCGAGGTCGCCGACGTGGACGGCGATGCCGCGTCGGCGGTCACGGACGGCATCGAGTCGGCCGGGGGCGCCGCCCGAGCGCACCACGTCGACGTCACCACCGTCGAGGGGGTCGACGCCCTCGCCGCCGGCGTGCTCGACCACCACGGGCGCGTCGACGTGTTGGTCAACAACGTCGGCGACCACCGGCCCCTGGTGCCGTTCGGCCGCTCGGGCCCCGAGTCCTGGCAGGCGCAGTACGAGGTCAACCTCTGGCACGTGTTCGCGGTCACCCGGGCCTTCCTCGGGGCGATGGTCGAGGCCCGCTCGGGGGCCATCGTCAACGTCCACTCGGTGGAGGGGCTGCGGGGCTATCCCGCCGACCCGGTCTACGGCGCGATGAAGGCGGCGGTGGCCGCCTTCACCACCGACCTCGCGGTGGCCGTCGGCCGGCACGGCATCCGGGTGAACGGCCTCGGCCCCGACCTCACCCAGAGCGCGCAGGTGGACTACGAGGGGGCGGGCGAGGCCGACGACCCGCTCTGGGAGGCGTGGGCGCCCGTCGGGCGGCTCGGCCGGCCCGAGGACCAGGCCCGGGCCGCGCTGTTCCTGGCCTCGGACCTCTCGTCGTTCGTCACCGGCCACAACCTGGCCGTCGACGGCGGCACGCGCGCGGGCGGCGGCTGGTTCTGGTCGCCGTCGGCGCGGCGCTTCACCAACCGCCCCCGCGGCCTCTGATCCCCCGACCACCGGGGATCCCGGGGGTCAGGGGGAGGTCAGGGGTCGGGCGCGAACGGGGCCCGGGCCTCGTCGCGCGCCGCCGGCCCGGCCGCCGCCGACCCCGACAGCAGGACGAAGCAGTCGGCGCCGCGGCAGTCCCCGACGCCGGCGAAGCCGGGGAACGGCCCGGGCTCGTAGGTGATCGAGACGTCGCCGTCCTCGTCGGCGGCGGCGTGGACGGGGGCCGGGGCGAGGCACCGCCTCGGGCCGTCGCGGCGGATGCAGGTGGTGGCGAAGACCTCCTCGGTGGGCACGAACCCCTCGCCCCGGACCGCGAGGGTGCGGCCCTCGACCAGGCGGGCCGAGGCCGTCGGCGGCGGGGCCAGCGGCGCGCTCGGGGCGAAGCCCAGGGCGAAGGTGGTGAGGTCCGGGTACCGTCCCACGTGGAGGAAGCAGGGCACCCGGCGGCAGTCGGCCGACCCGTCGCCGGCGGGCACGATGGCGCCGGCCCGCACCACCGCCCGCAGGCGCCCCTCGTCGTCGACGACGTCCGTGACCCCGGTGGTGGCGGCGAGGCACGCGGGCGCCAGGGGTCGGGGCGACGGGCACGTGGCGGCCTGGATCCCGTCGCCCGGGCGCCAGCCGTCGGCCCGGACCACGATGGCCTCGCCGTCGGTCAGGCCCGTGGTGGGGGACGCGGTGGTCGGCGACGGGACCACGAGCGCCACGTCGGAGGCGAAGGACAGCGGCACCGTCCCGATGTCCTCGGACTCGAACGTCTCCTCGTCCAGGGGGTCGACCTCGAGGCAGTCGTCGGGATGGGGGACGCACAGCCGGGCCGAGACCGCGACCGTCCGGGTGAACGTCCCGCCGCCATCGACCTCGGCCGTGTCCGAGACGCAGTCACCGAGGTCGTCGACCGCGCACTGGAACAGCGTCACGGAGCCGCCGGGGGCGAAGCCCTCCCCCCGCACCTCGACGAGCTCGTGGTCGACGAGGCCCCTCGCCGGCTCGACCGTGACGGAAGGGCGCTCCGACCCGCCGGGCGCCGGCCCCAGCGTCACGCTGACCGCCGCGGGGCCCGTGCCCGGGCCGGCCGAGTCGGTCGAGTCGGCGGAGTCGGTGGAGTCGGTGGAGCGGGCGGCGACGGCGAGGAGCACCGCGACGACGCCGAGCACGGCGAAGAGCACCAGCGCCACCCGCTCCCGGTGGTCCCCAGCGGAGGGACCCTCGAACGCGGGCCCGCTCACCGAGGACATCCGAGGGCGCGGGGTTCCGGTGGGCATCAGGCCTCCAGTCGGATCACCCGGGCCGAGTGGCGGGGCAGCACACCGACGTCGGCCAGCGTGCCGCGGAGCTCGACCGGGCGACCCGTCCAGTACTCGGTGAGACCGTCGCCGCCGGCGGCCCGCCCGTCGGCGAGGCCGAGGCGGGCCAGGTCGACCGTCCCGGGCCGGGGCCCGTCGCCCAGGTTCAACAGGCCGACGTCGACGCGGCCGTCCGGGTGGCGGCTGACCACGAGCTCGGGCAGCGCCCGCTCGAACAGGTCCACCACCTCGGCCCGGCCGCCGGCCAGGGCACGGGCCCTCGCCACGAGGGCCCGCCGCTCGGCGGACAGCGCGGCCAGGTCGTCGGACAGCACGAGCATCCCGTCGGTCATCGCGAACGCGGTGGCCAGCAGGCGGACCTCGTCGATCGTGAGGCGGGTGTCGGTGTCGCGCACCATCAGGCAGTCGGGGTCGTTCAGGAACCAGGCCCCGTCGAGCCCCGAGCGGGTGAGGGTGTTGAGGATGGCGTGGGACGTGGCGAGGCCGTGGCGGTTCCGTCCCGCCGTGCGACCGAGGAGGCTCGTCCACGACGGGGTGACGTCGGCGCCGATGCGCATCGCGTCGACCACCCCCACCGCGGGGCCGAGCGGGCACCCGCAGCCGAGGAGGAACGCGTCCTCGCCGGCGCCCGAGCGGATCGCCTCGAGCCCTCGGCGCAGCGCCTGGGCCCGGGTGGCGCGGGCGTCGTGGCGCACGCCGGGGAGGGCGGCGGCGTAGAGGAAGTCGAGCTTCTGGATGGCGTAGCCCCAGTCGGCACCGATCGTCCGGGCGACCTCGGCCAGGTGCTCCAGCACGTCGGGGCGCGTGGTGTCGAGCACCCGCATCGGCGTGGCGAGCCCCCAACCGGGGTTGAGCAGGCCCAGGATCGGCCGTCCCCGCCCGTCGCGGACCAGCCACTCCGGATGGTCGGCGGCCACCCGGGACCGGGACGAGACCAGGAACGGCGCCCACCAGATGCCGGCGTCGAACCCGGCGGCCTCGATGTCGCCGGCCAGCGCCGCCATGCCGCTCGGGAACTTCTCGTTGGTCGTCAGCCAGTCGCCGATGGCGGCCTGGTGCCCGTCGTCGACCATGACGTACTCGCACCCGAACGTGGGCCCGTCCCGACCGTCGGCGGCGAGGACGGCGAGGTTGGCCCTGACGTCGGACTCGGTGACGTCGGTGAAGTAGAAGTACCAGGAGCACCAGCCGGTCGGGTGGGGCCGGTCCCGTCCGCGGGCCGCCATGGCGTCGCCGGTGGCCCCGGCCAGTGCCCGCAGCGCCCGGTTGCCCGCCCCGGGGTCGCCGGTGCGGGCGACGACCCGCGCCGTGAACCACGGCGTGGACTCGCCCGGTCCGAGGGTCGCGCCGTCGAGGTCCACCCAGGCCGACACGCGGGGATGAGGGTCGGCCGCCGCCTCGACCTCGACGAAGGCGAACGCGTCGGCCAGCGTGGTGAAGGCGACGCCCAGCGCGTCGCCCGACACCGGCTCGGCCACGACGCCGAACGCGTCGGACCGCACGTGGCCCCTGGCCCGTGGCGCCCGGTGGCGGGCGTCGGTGGCGCCGGCGCGGCCGAACGCGGTGGGCAGGTCGCGGTCGCGCTCGTCGGCGCCGATGGTGCGCGTGCCGGACCAGGACTGGTAGCCGTTGCGGTAGGCGCGCCAGCGACGCCGGTCCTCACCGACCCGGAGGGGCCCCTCGAAAAGCACCAGCCGGTCGAGCGCCACCGGCTCGTCGCCGTCGTTGCGGGCCCGGGCCCGAACGAGCGTGCCGTCGTCGGTCGGCTCGTCGGCGCGCTCCACCGCGACGCCCGCCGTCGGCGGTCCACCCGCCACCACGACGCGTGCCGGCGGGCACGGCCCGACCGCGATCCGGCCGTCGGCCGCGACGAAGCGCCAGCGGTCGGAGGCCTCGGTGGTCGCCATCGACCCGAACCCTACGATGGAGGACCGTGAGCCACGACCACGGGCACGCCCACGGAGGGATCCGGGCCGGCGAGCGCCACAAGGGCCGCCTCCTCGTCGCCTTCGCCGTCGTCGCCGTGTTCATGGTCGTCGAGGTCGTCGCCGGCTTCGTGGCCAACTCGCTCGCCCTGCTGTCCGACGCCGGTCACATGCTCACCGACGTCGTGGGGATGGCGATGGCCCTCGCCGCGATCCAGTTGGCCAGCCGCGGCTCGCAGCGGCGCCACCAGACCTTCGGGCTGTACCGGCTCGAGATCCTCGCCGCGCTGGCCAACGCGGTGCTGCTGTTCGGCGTGGCCGGCTACGTCGTGTACGAGGCCGTCGGCCGCATCGGCGACCCGCCCGAGGTGGAGGTGGGGCTGCTCCTCGTCGTCGCCGTCCTCGGGCTGGCGGCCAACCTCGTCGCGTTCTTCCTGCTCCGCGAAGGGGCCCAGGAGAGCCTCAACGTCGAGGGGGCCTACCTCGAGGTGCTGTCGGACACCGTGGCGTCGGTCGGCGTGATCGTCGGCGGCGTGGTGCTCCAGCTCACCGGCTTCGAGTGGATCGACGCCGTCGTGGGCGTGGCCATCGGGCTGTGGATCCTGCCCCGGGCGTGGAGCCTCGGGGCCCGGGCCGTGCGCATCCTCGTCCAGGCCGCGCCGCCGGGTCTCGACCTCGACGCCCTCGAGGGCGACCTGTGCGGCCTCGGCGGCGTCGTCGAGGTGCACGACCTCCACGCGTGGACCCTCACCTCGGACATGGAGGTGGTGTCGGCCCACCTGGTGGTCACCCCCGAGACGGACCACCACGGGGTGCTCGACCAGGCCCGCGACCTGTTGCGGTCACAGCACGGCATCGACCACGCCACCCTGCAGGTCGAGCCCGACACCCACGAGGGGTGCGCCGAGATCGCCTGGTAGCCGAACCGGTTGTGGCCGACGGGCACCGCCGGGCCAAGATGGCTCGTGGCCGGCATCAGGGAGACGTTGACCGAGGCGCTGGGCGCCGCCCTGGCCGCGGTCGGGGTCGCGGCCCCGGCCTCGGGCATCGCTCTCGAGCGCCCGGCCCGCCGCGAGCACGGCGACTGGTCGAGCAACGTCGCCCTGGCCTCGGCCAAGGCGGCGGGGCGCAACCCGCGCGAGCTCGCCGCCGAGCTCGTGGCCCGGCTCGAAGCCGACCCACCGGCCCACGTCGCCGCGATCGAGATCGCCGGGCCCGGCTTCGTCAACTTCCGGCTGCACGACACCTGGCTCCACGAGGTCCTCGCCGAGGTCGTCACCGCCGGTGTGGACGGGTTCGCCCGCCCCGACCTCGGCCAGGGCGCGCGCGTCAACGTCGAGTTCGTCAGCGCCAACCCCACCGGCCCCGTCCACGCCGGCCACGGTCGGGGGGCGGCCTTCGGTGACTCGCTGGCGCGCCTGCTCGACCGGTGCGGCCACGCGGTGCACCGCGAGTTCTACATCAACGACCGCGGCGTGCAGATGGAGCTGTTCGGCGCCTCCCTCGCCGCCCGCAAGGCCGGTCTCGAGCCGCCCGACGACGGGTACCGGGGCGAGTACGTGAAGGAGTGGGCGGCCGAGCTGCCCGACGGGGTCGACCCGGTGGCCTGGGGCGAGGAGCGGGCCCTCGCCGACCAGCGGGCCACGCTCGCCCGCATGAACGTCACCTTCGACGTGTGGTTCAGCGAGAAGTCGATGGTCGAGTCGGGCGCGATCACCGCCACCCTCGACGACCTCCGCGGCCGGGGCGTGGTGTTCGACGAGGACGGGGCGACCTGGCTGCGCAGCACCGACTTCGGTGACGACAAGGACCGCGTGCTCGTCAAGTCCGACGGCGAGTACACGTATCTGCTGCCCGACATCGCCTACCACCGGGACAAGCTGGACCGCGGCTTCGAGCGCCTGATCGACGTGTGGGGCGCCGACCACCACGGCTACGTGCCGCGGATGCGGGCCGCGCTCGAGGCGCTCGGCCACGACCCGGACGCCTTCGAGGTGCCCATCACCCAGATGGTCAACCTGATGCGCTCGGGCGAGGAGGTGCGCCTCTCGAAGCGCTCGGGCGACCTCGTCACCCTCGCGGAGGTCCTCGACGAGGTCGGTCCCGACGCGGCCCGCCTCACCTTCCTGCTCCAGTCCATCGACACCCGCCAGACCTTCGACCTCGACGTGGTGGCCAGCCAGGCCATGGAGAACCCGGTCTTCTACGTCCAGTACGCCCACGCCCGCATCCACTCGATCCGGCGCCGGGCCGCCGAGCGGGGGGTCGAGCGGGCCCCGCTCGCCGACGCCGACCTCTCGCTGCTGGTCCACGAGCGCGAGCTCGACGTGGCGCGCAGCCTCTCGGAGCTCCCCGAGACGGTGGCCGCGGCGTGCAACGCCCGGGCGCCGCACCAGATCGCCACGTGGGTCCGCGAGCTCGCCGGGCGCTTCCACGGCTTCTACCACGACTGCTACGTGCTGGGCGACGACGTGCCCCCCGCGCTCACCCAGGCCCGGCTCTGGCTGGTCGAGGCGGCGTCGGTCGGGCTCGCCATCGGCCTCGACCTGCTCGGGGTGTCGGCGCCGGAGTCCATGTGACGCCGCTGCCCCGGCACCTGCTGCCCGACCACGCGGTGGTCGACGACCGCGGGCACCTCTCGATCGCGGGCTGCGATCTGCTCGACCTGGCCGACGAGTTCGGCACCCCGCTGTTCGTCTACGACGAGGACCACCTGCGGGACCGGTGCCGCGAGGCCGTGGCCGCGTTCGGCGACGGCGTGGCCTACGCGGCCAAGGCCTTCCTGTGCACGGCCATGGCCCGCCTCGCCCACGAGGAGGGCATGCACCTCGACGTCGCCAGCGGCGGCGAGCTGCACGTGGCCCTCGCCGCCGGCGTCCCGCCGTCGCGCCTGGTGCTGCACGGCAACAACAAGTCCGTCGACGAGCTCGCCCAGGCGCTCGACGCGGGGGTGGGGCGCATCGTGGTCGACTCGTTCGACGAGATGGACCGCATCGAGGCCCTCGTGCGGTCGGGCGCGACCGCCCCGAAGGTGCTCGTCCGGGTGACCCCCGGGGTCGAGGCCCACACCCACGAGTACGTCCGCACCGGCCAGCAGGACTCCAAGTTCGGCTTCGGCCTGGCCTCGGGGGACGCCGCCGCGGCGGCGATCCGGGCGTCGGGCTCCGACGCCATGGACCTGGTGGGGGTGCACGCCCACATCGGCAGCCAGGTGTTCGTGGCCGACTTCTTCGCCGAGGCGGTCGAGGTCCTGGCCCCCTTCGTCACCCCGCTCGCGCTGCCCGAGCTGTCGCTCGGGGGCGGGCTCGGCGTGGCCTACGTCGTCGGCGAGTCCGCCCCCACCATCTCGGACTGGGCCACCGCCGTGCACCAGGCGTGCGCCGACGCCGGCATCGAGGCCCGCCCCGTCGCCGAGCCGGGCCGGGCCATCGTGGCCCAGGCCGCGGTCACGCTCTACCGGGTGGGCACCATCAAGGACGTGCCGGGCATCCGCACGTACGTCGCGGTCGACGGCGGCATGATCGACAACCCCCGCCCCGCGCTCTACGGGAGCGGCTACGAGACCTTCCTGCCGCGGGCCACGCTGGCCGAGCGGCCCCGCACGGTGACCGTCGTGGGCAAGCACTGCGAGTCCGGCGACGTGCTCGTCCGCGACGGGGCGGTGCCGGCCGACCTGGTCGTGGGCGACGTCCTGGCGACGCCGGTCACCGGCGCCTACGGGCACTCGATGGGGTCGAACTACAACAAGCTGCCCCGGCCGCCGGTGGTGTTCTGCCGCGACGGCGACGCCCGCCTGGTGGTGCGCCGCGAGACCTACGACGACCTGCTGCGCGCCGACGTCTGACCCTCCGGGCGGGGCCCGCGCTCAGCGGGTGGGGGCGCCGGCGCGGTGGGCCACGAGCAGGTCGTCCTGGGCCTCCACCACCACCCAGTCCTCGTTCTCGACGATGCCGTCGAGGAGGGCGTCGAGCTCGGGGCTGAGGCTGAGGCGGTCGATGACCAGCCAGTCGACCCCGGCGGGGTCGTGCTGGTCCTCGCCGGCCACCCCCCAGTTCTGCTCCTGCCACGGGTTCGGGAACGAGTACACCTCGCGGCGGTGGGTGAGGTGGGGCACCAGCAGGTAGGTGGCCGCCACCGAGGCATCCTCGGGAGGCGTGCGCACGGCCCGGCGCAGCTCGGCCGCCCGCTCGTTGGGCGTCAGCGGCCAGAAACCCTCGCGGTAGTGGGTGGACACCGGGGACACCCCCCACGCCGCCGTGGTCGCGAGCGCGCAGGCGGCGACCAGGCCCAGCAGGAACCGTCGCACCGCCAGCGACGTGCGCCGGCCGATCCCCTCGATCATGGCCAGGGTGGCACCGGCGAGGGGCAGGGCGGCGTAGTGGAAGCGCAGGCTCCACGTGAACGCGTTGGCCGACAGCAGGTTGACCAGGGCCTGCGGCGCCCCCAGCAGCAGCACGCCGGGCGACAGCAGCGGCGTGAACCCGTAGGGCGCCAGCAGGTCGCGGGCGTAGCCGAGGGCGTTGGCCGTCTCGAGCTGGCGGGTGACCGCCGTCGGGTTGGTGACCGCGGTGTCCGCCAACGCCCAGGGCGAGTCGCCGAGCGGCCCGAAGAAGTCCTCGTAGAACACCCCCGCCGGGCTGAAGGCGGGGATGATCAGGCGGGTGCACAGCAGGAACCACCCGAGCGCGGTCACGACCGTGACCACGCCGACGCGGCGGACCTCGTGCTCGCCCGCCCGGTGGCCGCGGTAGGCGAGGAGCAGGCCCAGCACCATCGCGGCGAGGGCGATGTCCTCCTTCCACGAGACCGCGAAGACCAGCCAGACCGCGTACGCCCGCCACCGTCGCTCGGTGGCGGCGAGGAACGCGAAGAACAGCGGCGTCATCGCCACCGCCTCGGCGTGGAAGGTCTCCTGCACCATCCACTGGCTCGTGAAGTGCAGGAGGAACGCGAGCGCCGGGATCACCGCGTGCCACTCGTCGGCGAACCAGCGCCGGCCGAGCCGGAACAGGGGGATCGGCGCGAGCGCCACCGACCCCACCATCACGAGGTTGAGGAAGTTCGGTCCCGCGCCGAGCCAGTAGAAGGGCACGAGCAGGTAGAAGGCCAGGTTGACGTGGTTGCCGAAGACCCCGAGGCCGCGGACGGTGTCGAACCCGTGCCCGTGGGCCAGCAGCCACACCGCCTGGTCGTAGATGCCGAGGTCGAAGTCGAACGTGCCGAAGCGCTCGTGGCGCAGCACGACCAGCCGGCCGAACACGAGCGCGAACAGGGCCATGCCGACGACCAGCGCCACCCGGGGCGGGCCGAGCCGCTCGAAGCCGTCCCGGGCGAGGGCGACGGCCCGCCGCGGCCAGGAGCGCAGCGGCGGGCGAACCGGGGGCGCCACCGCCTCAGCCATCGCGGCGAGTGTACGGGCGCGGCCCCGGCCGGGCCGGGCACGGCGTCGCACCACCGGGGGTCGAACCGCTGCCGGATCGCGAGGGGTCACCCACTACCGTGGCGCCCGTGACCGACGCCGGAACCATCGAATCACGGGTGCGGATCGGGGTCCTCGGCTGCGGCAACGTCGGGGCGGCCCTCATCCAGCTCATCGCCGACCGCGGCGACGACATCCTCGCCCGCACCGGGCTGCGCCTCGAGGTCACCCGCGTGGCGGTGCGCAACACCGCGAAGGCCCGCCCCGTGGAGCTCGCCGAGGGCGTCGTCACCCACGACGCCGGTGGGGTGGTCGACGACCCCGACGTCGACCTGGTGGTCGAGGTCATCGGCGGGATCGAGCCCGCCCGCACCCTCACCCTCGACGCCCTCAAGGCGGGCAAGCCCGTGGTCAGCGCCAACAAGGAGCTGCTGGCCAGCATGGGCGCGGAGATCTTCGACGCGGCCGACGCCGCCGGGGTCGACGTCCTCTTCGAGGCCGCCGTGGCCGGGGCCATCCCCCTCATCCGGCCCCTGCGGGAGTCGCTGGCGGGCGAGCGCATCACCCGGGTGATGGGCATCGTCAACGGCACCACCAACTTCATCCTCACCCGCATGACCGAGGACGGCACCTCCTACCAGGAGGCGCTGGCCGAGGCCCAGAGCCTCGGCTACGCCGAGCGCGACCCCACCGCTGACGTCGAGGGCTTCGACGCCGGGGCCAAGGCGGCCATCATCGCCATGATCGCCTTCGGCGCCCGGGTGGTGGCCGGCGACGTGTACCACGAGGGCATCTCGGGGATCACGCCGGCCGACATCGCGTTCGCCCGCCACCTCGGCTACGTGGTGAAGCTGCTGGCGGTGGTCGAGGAGCTCGACGGCGAGATCGCCGTGCGGGTCCACCCGGCCATGGTCCCGAGCGACCACCCGCTGGCCTCGGTGCGCGAGAGCTTCAACGCCGTGTTCATCGAGGGCGACGCCGTGGGCGACCTCATGCTGTACGGCCGGGGCGCCGGCGGCTTCCCCACCGCCAGCGCCGTCCTCGGCGACCTCATCGACGCCGCGGTCAACCTGCGCAAGGGGTCGAGCGCCCACATCGGCCGGCTCGGCGCGGCCCGTATCCGGCCGATCGACGAGGTGCGCTCGGGCTACTACCTGAACGTCGAGGTCTTCGACCGCCCCGGGGTGCTGGCCGCGGTCGCCTCCGTGTTCGGCGAGCACGGCGTGTCCATCCGCTCCATGGAGCAGGAGGGGCTGGGCGACGAGGCCCGGCTGATCTTCATCACCCACGAGGCCTACGAGCGCGACGTGGCCGCCACCCTGCACGACCTCAAGAACCTCGACGTGGTCGGCACCGTGGGCAGCGTGCTGCGCGTGGTCGGGGACCACTGAGGCGCCGGCCGTGCGCTACGTCAGCACCCGCGGGGCGGCCCCGGTCCTGCGCTTCGCCGACACCCTCCTCGCCGGCCTGGCCACCGACGGCGGCCTCTACGTCCCCGAGTCGTGGCCCCGCCTGCCCCACGGCGTCGCGACGCTCGCCGACCGTCCCTACGCGGACGTCGCGGTCGAGGTCATGTGGCCCTTCGTCGAGGGCGACTACGAGCGCGACGAGTTCGCGTCCCTGGTGGCCGACTCGTACGCCACGTTCGACGACCCCGAGGTCACCCCGCTCTACCGTCTCGACGAGAGCCTCTGGCTGCTCGAGCTCTTCCACGGGCCCACCCTGGCCTTCAAGGACGTGGCCCTCCAGCTCGTGGGGCGGCTCTTCGACCACGAGCTGGCCCGCCGCGGCGAGCGGGTCACCATCGTCGGGGCCACGTCGGGCGACACGGGGTCGGCGGCGATCGAGGCCTGCCGGGACCGCGACGGCATCGAGGTCTTCATCCTCCACCCCGCCGGCCGGGTGTCGGAGGTCCAGCGGCGCCAGATGACCACGGTGGCCTCGTCCAACGTGCACAACCTGGCGATCGAGGGCACGTTCGACGACTGCCAGGACCTGGTCAAGGCGCTGTTCAACGACCCGCCGACGCGGGAGAAGCTGCGGCTCTCGGCGGTGAACTCCATCAACTGGGCGCGGGTGATGGCCCAGATCGTCTACTACGTGCGGGCCGCCGCCCGGGTCGGTCACGGCACGCCGGTGTCGTTCGCGGTCCCCACCGGCAACTTCGGCAACGTGTTCGCCGGCTACGCCGCCCGGCGCATGGGCGTGCCCATCCCGCAGCTGGTGATCGGCAGCAACCGCAACGACATCCTGTTCCGCTTCCTCGAGGCGGGCGACCTCGAGATGCGCGACGTCGAGCCCACGATCAGCCCGAGCATGGACATCCAGGTCTCGAGCAACCTCGAGCGCCTGCTGTTCGAGCTCTACGGGCGAGACGGCGCCGGCGTGGCCGAGCTGATGGAGGCCTTCCGCACCGACGGCGCGGTCACCATCGGCACCGAGCGCCTCGCCCGGGTGGCCGAGGTGTTCGCCGGCGCCCGGTTCGACGACGACGAGACCCGCGCCGTCATCGCCGCCGAGTACGAGCGCGACGACGTGCTCATCGACCCGCACACCGCCGTCGGGGTGGGGGCGGCCCGGGCCTGCCGGCGCGACCCGGCGGTGCCGATGGTCGCCCTGGCCACGGCCCACCCCGCCAAGTTCCCCGACGCCGTCGAGCAGGCCACCGGCATCCGCCCGGCGCTGCCCGACCGCCTCGCCGACCTGCTCGACCGCCCCGAGCGCTACGAGACGCTGCCGAACGACGTCGACGCCGTGCGCGACCACCTGCTCGCCACCGCGGTGCTCGGCTGAGGCAGCCGGCCGGCGAGCGGGCAAGATGGCGCCCATGAAGTACGTGGTGTGCGTGCCGGACGGGTGCGCCGACGAGCCGGTGGCGGCCCTGGGCGGCAAGACGCCGTTGCAGGCCGCCCACACCCCGACCCTCGACGTGCTGGCCGCCCGGGGCGAGGTCGGCCGGGCCGCGGTGATCCCGCCCGGGATGCCGCCGGGCAGCGATGTCGGCAACATGTCGATCTTCGGGTACGACCCCGCCCGCTTCCACACCGGCCGGGCCCCCATCGAGGCGGCCGCGCTCGGTCTGCGCCTCGACCCCGACCAGGTGGCGTTCCGCTGCAACCTGGTCACCGTCGGCGACGACGGCACCATGGTCGACTTCGCCGGCGGCCACCCGGGCACCGAGGACGCCGCCGCGGTGATCGCCCGCCTCCAGGCCCGGCTCGGCACCGACGAGATCACCTTCCACCCGGGGGTGCAGTACCGCCACATCGTCGTGGCCCCGAAGGCGTGGGCCGACGCCGAGTGCGTCCCGCCGCACGACCTGTCGGACAAGCCCGTCGTGGCCCCCACCGGCCCGGCGGCGTCGAAGCTCCAGGCCGTGATGGACGCCTCGCGCGACGTGCTGGCCGCGGCCCGGGCCGACGGCTCGCCGGTCACGGCCAACCAGGTCTGGTTGTGGGGTCAGGGCCCCCAGCCCCAGATGACGCCGTTCCGCGACGCCTTCGGCGTCGAGGCCGGCCTCGTCACCGCGGTCGACCTGGTGCGGGGCCTCGGCGTGCTCACCGACATGGACGTCGTCGAGGTCGAGGGCGCCACCGGCTGGTACGACACGAACTACGAGGGCAAGCGCGACGCCGCCCTCGCCGGCCTCGAGGCCGGCGCCGACCTGTTCGTCGTCCACGTCGAGGCCACCGACGAGGCGGGCCACGCCGGCGATCACGAGGAGAAGGTCCGGGCCCTCGAGAACTGGGACCGGCGCATCCTCGCCGACCTGGTCGACGGCCTCGACGCCCTGGGCGACTGGCGACTGCTCCTGCTGCCCGACCACGCCACCCCCCTCGAACTGAAGACCCACACCCCCGACCCCGTGCCCTACCTGCTGGTCGACAGCCGCACCGATGGCCCCGGCGGCGTGTACACCGAGGAGGGCGTCGCCGACGCCGACGCCCTCCCCGGCCACCAACTCCTGCCCCGCCTGCTCGGCCGATAGTCGGACCACCCGGGTCGCGGCGGCCGTCCGGCGTCGCCGGGGGCGATCAGCTGAAGCGGGTGATGTAGCCGCGCTGGCGGAAGGTCTTGAGCATCCGGGCCACGAACCACAGCCCGAGCAGCGCCACCGCCACGCAGCCCACCGCCGACACCACCACGTCGTCCCACGGCATGGGGTCGCCGTCGAGCACCGTGCGCACGGCGGCGAAGGCGTGGGTCGTGGGCAGCAGGATCGACACCGGCTGGAGCACCGTCGGCAGCGCGTCGACCGGGTAGAAGATGCCCGAGAGGGGCATCACGACGAAGAGGATCCCCCACGCCAGCACCTCGGCGCTCTGGCCGAAGCGCAGCACCAGCCCGATCACGAAGAGCGAGATCGACCAGCCCGCGACCAACAAGACGGTGCCGATGGGCAGGAGCGCCCAGCCCACGTCGAAGATCGAGAACGCGTAGAACCCGAACGCGGCGAGGACCACCACGGCCAGGCCCGTGGCCACCTTGGCCAGGCCGAAGAGGGCCACGCCGGCGGCGTACTCCCACTCGGTGCACGGCGTGGTCATGAAGTTGAGCAGGTTGCGCGACCACACCTCCTCGAGGAAGCCGGTCGAGAGCGCGATCTGGCTCTGGTACAGCACGTGGAACAGCAGGATCCCGGCCAACAGGTACTCGACCCCGGACTGGCCGGCGTCGCCCTGCTGGGCCACGAAGACCCCGAGCGAGCCCCACAACAGGACGTCGACGACCGGCCAGACGAAGACGTCGAAGGCGCGGTGGGGGCTGCGACGCAGCACGAACGCGTGGCGGGTGGCGATGGCGCTGATCCGCGTCCAGCGGCGCGGGTGCACCTCGGGGAACGGTGTGGGCGTGGGGGCGGGGGCGGGGCGCGGCGCGGGTGCGGTCACGGGCGGGCCGACTCCTCGTCTTCGATCGGGGCCACGTGCGCACCGAGGCCTCGGTGGGCGCCGATGCTGTCGAGCTCCTCGTTGCGGGCGAGGGCGAGGAAGAACTCCTCGAGCGAGCCGTCGCCGGCGACCTCGGCCGGGGTGCCGTCGGCGACCACCCGACCGCCCTGGACGAACACCACCCGCTCGCACAGCTCCTCGACCTCGACCATGTTGTGGCTGGTGACGAGCAGGGCGATGCCCTCGTCCTCGCTGAGCGAGCGCAGTCCGTCGCGCACCCGCAGCGCCACGTCGGGGTCGAGCGACGCCGTCGGCTCGTCGAGCACCAGCAGCTGCGGGTGGTGCATGATCGCCTTGGCGATGCCGACGATCGTGCGCTGCCCCGACGACAGCTCCATGCACATGGCGCCGGTGAGGTGCGTCACGCCGAAGCGGCCGAGGGCGGCGTGGGCCGCGTCGGAGGGGTCGTCGATGCCGTAGAGGCGTCCGAAGATCGTGAGCACCTCGCCCACCCGCAGGCGGTCGGGGAGGGGCAGGTAGCCCGCCGAGAAGCCGACGTGCTGCATGGCCCGGCTGCGCCCGCGGGGCAGGCGGTGGCCGGCGATGGTGACCGTGCCGGCGTCGGGCGTGATGGCGCCGAGGAGCATGAGCAGCGTCGTGGTCTTGCCCGCCCCGTTCGGGCCGAGCAGCCCGAGGCGCTCACCGGCACGGACCTCGAGCGACACCCCGTCGACGGCGCGGACGCGCTTGTAGGCCTTGACGAGGCCCCGGGCCTCGAGGATGGGCGCGCGGGTCGCGGCGGCGTCGGGCGGTGGCACGGCCGAAGTCTCGCGGCCTCGGGCGCCGGTTGCCGAGCCATTTGCGCGGATGGCCGTGCCGCCGGCACCTGGTAGCCTGTGCGGGCCGTCGATGACGGGCCCGCTCCACCGTCCGGTGCCATCGGTCCCCCGCCCGGGGTGACGCTGCGAGGCCGGGACGTGTCGCTCCGGCGGCAGCGGTGGCGGTCCACCCGCTCGGCGATCCTCCCCTCGGCCGGGGCGGCGCAGCCCGCGCCCACCCGAGACGGCCTTCCCCCAGAAAGTAGGAGCCCCCATGAGCGTGGAGTCCACGGACCTCGAGCGAACGGCGCTCGAGCGCAAGGACCGCGACGAGCTGGCCACCATCGCCGAGGCGATGGGGTCCAAGCCCGGGTCCCGGGCCCGCAAGGGCGAGATCGTCGACCTGATCCTCGAGCTGGCCGGCGTGACCGGCGGCGAGGACTCGGCCGCGGAGGCCGCCGACGGCGCCCCCGGTGGCGACGACGCGTCGTCGGGTTCCGACGGTGGCGACGCCGAGGCGGCCGACCCGGCACCGGCCGACAAGCCCACGGGCGGGCGAGCGGGCGGCGACCAGGGCGAGGGCGACCGGGAGAAGCCAGAGCGGGGCAAGGGCGACCAGGACAAGGCCGGGCGGAACAAGGGCGACCAGGGCAAGGGCGACCAGGGCAAGGGCGACCAGGGCAAGGGCGACCAGGGCAAGGGCGAGCAGGGCAAGGGCGAGCAGGGCAAGGGCGACCAGGGCAAGGCCGGCGAGCCACGCTCGGGCAGCAACGGCCAGGGCGACGACCAGGGCGGTGCGCCGGGCGGCGACGAGGTCGAGTCGGGCAACCGCCGGCGGCGCCGGCGGGGCCGGGGAGGCGGCCAGGGCGGCGACGAGCCGTGGCAGGGCGACCCGGTGCCCGTCGAGGGCCTGCTCGACCTGCGGGACGAGGGCTACGGCTTCCTGCGGCTGAACGGGTTCCTCGCCAGCAAGGACGACGTCTACGTGTCGGTCAAGCAGGTGCGTCAGTTCTCGCTGCGCAAGGGGGACGTGGTCCGGGGGACCAGCCGGCCGGCCAACCGCAACGAGAAGAACCCCGCGCTGCTCCACATCGAGGCGGTCAACGACCAGGACCCCGACGCGGCCAAGGCGCGGCCCCACTTCGACGACCTCACCGCGCTGTTCCCCGACGACAAGCTCCGCCTCGAGTCCTCGGGCGACCCGTACAACATGACCGCGCGCATCATCGACCTGCTCTCGCCCATCGGCAAGGGCACCCGGGGCCTCATCGTGTCGCCCCCGAAGGCGGGCAAGACCACGGTGATGAAACAGATCGCCCGGGCCGTCGAGACGAACAACCCCGAGGTGCACCTGATCGTGCTGCTCGTCGACGAGCGGCCCGAGGAGGTCACCGACATGCGGCGCTGGCTCAAGCAGGGCGAGGTGGCGGCCTCCACCTTCGACCGTCCGACCGAGGAGCACGCCCAGGTGGCCGAGCTCACCATCGAGCGGGCCAAGCGCATGGTCGAGTCCGGCCGAGACGTCGTCATCATCCTCGACGGCATCACCCGGCTCGCGCGCGCCTACAACCTCACGGCACCGGCATCGGGTCGGGTCATGTCGGGGGGCATCGACACCGCGGCGCTGTACCCGCCGAAGAAGTTCTTCGGCGCGGCCCGCAACCTCGAGGAGGGCGGCTCGCTCACCATCCTCGCCACCGCGCTCGTCGACACCGGCTCGCGCATGGACGAGGTGATCTTCGAGGAGTTCAAGGGCACCGGCAACATGGAGCTGCGCCTCGACCGGCGTCTCGCCGAGCGACGCATCTACCCGGCCATCGACGTCGACGGCTCGTCCACGCGGCACGAGGAGCTGCTGTTCAAGCCGAAGGAGCTCCAGCAGGTCTGGAAGCTGCGCCGCGTGCTGCACGCCCTCGACGGCGGCAACGGCGCCGGCCTCGAGCTGCTCATCGACCGGATGAAGACGTTCAAGAGCAACGAGGCGTTCCTCGACGAGATCGCCAAGGCCGCGCCCGGCGGCTGAGGCTCGGGTCCCCCGACCCGGTAGCATGTGCAACCCGCTTCAGCGAAGAAGGCACCCCGATGAAAGCTGACATCCACCCCGACTACGTGGTCGCCACCGTGAAGTGCTCGTGTGGCAACACGTTCGAGACGCGCTCCACCACCGCCGACCTCCACGTCGAGCTGTGCAGCGAGTGCCACCCCTTCTACACCGGCAAGCAGAAGCTGGTGGACTCGGGCGGTCGCATCGACCGCTTCGAGCGCCGCTACGGCAAGCGCAAGGGCCAGTAGCACGCTGCCGCGGGCCCCGTCGCCGGGGCGCGCGGACCACCGATGACCCTCGACCCCGAACGACGCGCCGCGCTCCTGGGCGCCAAGCTCGGCGCGCTCGTGCGCGCCGGCTGGGGCGACGCCGAGCGCTCGCCGGCCGTGTTCGGCGGCGGCGCCGCGCTGGTCCACGACGACACCGCGTGGGTGCTCGCCGACGACGAGCCCCACCGGGTCCTGGGTCCGACCCTCGCCTGGGCGGCCGGTCGCGACCTCGCCCACGTCAACGTCTTGGTCGACGACGACGCTGCCGGCGTGGTGGCCCGCCGGGCGTTGGCCTTCGAACGGGCGCCGCGGGTCTGGCGGGTGGACGGCCGCACCGTGGCACCGGCCGAGCCGGCGCCCTACCCCGCATCGGCGCCGCTCCCCGACGACGCAGAGCGCTTCGCGGCGCTGCTCGGGGACCGTGGCGTCGAGGTCGTCGTCGAGCACGGCGAGCTCGTCGGTGAGGTGCTCGGGCTCGAGATCGCCCGGGTCGTCGTCGGCGAGGGCGGCGAGCGCCGTCTCGAGGTCGGGGTCGGCCGCCACGACCGCGAGGCGTTCGCCATGCTCCACGGCGACGTGCCCACACCCGAGGCCCTCGCGGCGGTGGTCGAGGCGGTGGTGACCCACCGCCGGCCCGGCGCGTCCCCCCACCCCCTCAACCGCCTGGCCGCCGAGCGCTGGCTCCGGGCACTGCTCCTCGATCACCCCGGGGTCGTCGGCGCCCGCACCCTGACGCCGGCGGACCCGCCCGTTGCCCGCTCGAACGTCAAGGACGCCACCCCGGCGCCCGCCGTGGGTGAGGGTGCCGACGGCGAGGCCGTCGTGGTCGTGTGCTCGACCGGGATCGACCTCGACCTCGTCCCCGCGGCCGCCGACGCGCGCGGGTGGCACGCCCCCGGCGCGCGTCTCGTGCTGGTCGTGCCCGGGCGCGACGACCACCCCGTCACTCGCCGCCTGGCGGACGCCCTGGCCGAGCCCGCCGAGGTGGTGGCCGTCGCCGACGACTGGCGCGCGGGGCTCGTCCCCCTAGCCTGACGCGATGCTCGAGCGGCTGGGCGACCTGGAGCGGGAGTTCGACGAGGTCGAGGCGCGCCTGGCCGACCCGGCCGTTCTCGCCGACCAGCGCCGCTACGCGGAGACGGCCCGGCGCTACAAGGAGCTCGAGGAGATCGTCGTGCGGTCCCGTGAGCTGCGCCAGGCGCAGGACGATCTCCAGACCGCCCGCGAGATGCTGTCCGAGGCCAGCGGCGACGACCGGGCGCTCCTGCGGGGCGAGGCCGACGACGCCGAGTCGGCGATCGCTCGGCTCGAGGACCAGCTGCGCACGCTGTTGCTCCCGCGTGACCCCAACGACGACAAGAACGTGATCATGGAGATCCGCGGCGCCGAGGGCGGTGAGGAGGCCAACCTGTTCGCCCGCGACCTCGCCGAGATGTACCAGGCCTACGCCGGCCGGATGGGGTGGCGCTGCGAGGTGCTGGGGAGCCAGCCGTCGGACATGGGGGGCTTCAGCGACGTCACGCTGCTCCTGAAGGGCGACGGGGTGTGGACCCGCATGAAGCACGAGGGTGGTCCCCACCGGGTGCAGCGGGTGCCGGTCACCGAGAGCCAGGGTCGCATCCACACGTCGTCGGCCACGGTGTCGGTGCTGCCCGAGGCCGAGGAGGTCGACGTCGAGATCGACCCCAACGACCTCCAGATCGACGTGTACCGCTCGTCGGGCCCGGGCGGCCAGTCGGTCAACACCACCGACTCGGCGGTGCGCGTCACCCACAAGCCCACCGGGCTGGTCGTGGCGATGCAGGACGAGAAGAGCCAGATCCAGAACCGGGCCAAGGCCCTCCAGGTGCTCCGGTCGCGCCTGTTGAAGGCCAAGCAGGACGAGGCGGCCGCCGCGGCGTCCGACCAGCGGCGCGACCAGATCGGCGGCGGCGGGCGCTCCGAGAAGATCCGCACGTACAACTTCAAGGAGAACCGCCTCACCGACCACCGGATCGACCTCACGATCTACAAGCTCGACAAGGTGCTGGCCGGCGAGCTCGACGACGTGGTGGACGCGCTGGTGGCCGACGAGCGGGCCCGTCAGCTCCAGGGCGTGTGATCCGTCCTCCTTCCCACCCCTGCTCGTGCCCGGGTGGGAGGTGCCGGTGAGCGACGAGGGCACGCCCTGGCGGGTGTTCGCCGCGGAGGCCCAGGCGCGCTTCGCGGCCGCGGGGATCGCGTCGCCCGAGGTCAGCGTCCGGCGGATCGTCGAGCGGGCGGCGGGGTTCGAGGGGTCCGAGTACGGGCTGGGGCTCGGCGAGCCGGCCACGGAGCGGGCCATGGGCTTCTTCGACCAGATGGTCGAGCGCCACCTCACCGGTGAGCCGCTCCAGTACGTCGTGGGGGAGTGGTCGTTCCGCACCCTCGACCTGATGGTCGACCGGCGCGCGCTCATCCCCCGGCCCGAGACCGAGCAGGTCGTCGAGGCCGCGCTGGCGGAGCTCGACCGGCTCGCGCCGGCATCGCCGCGGGTGCTCGACCTCGGCACCGGTTCGGGAGCCATCGCCCTCTCGGTGGCGGTCGAGCGCCCGGCCGCTCGGGTCTGGGCGGTCGACGCCTCCGCCGACGCACTGGCCGTGGCCCGCGCCAACCTGGCCGGCATCGGCCACGCTGGCTCCCGGGTGACGCTGCTCGAGGGATCCTGGTTCGACGCCCTGCCCCGTGAGCAGCGGGACACGTTCGACCTGATCGTGAGCAATCCGCCCTACGTGGCCGAGTCCGATCCGCTGCCCAGCGAGGTCGCCGACTGGGAGCCGCGCCAGGCCCTCGTCCCCGGGCCCACCGGTCTCGAGGCCATCGAGGAGATCGTGGCCGCCGCCCCGGTGTGGCTGCGCCGCCCCGGCGCGCTCGTCGTGGAGCTGGCCCCCGCCCAGGCCGACGCCGCGCTCGAGCTGGCCCGGGCCGCCGGCTTCGGCACCGCCCGCGTCGCCCCCGACCTCAGCGATCGCCCCCGCGCGCTGGTCGCCCGGCTCGGCTGAGCGCGGGCGGCCCGCTACCCACCGGACTCGGCCGAGGTGGTCGTGACGGGGTCGTCGGACCGTGGGCGGTAGTTGACGCAGTCGTCGGTCTCGGGCGCCGAAGGGACGCACTCACCCGGCTCGATGGTGTCGGGGTCGATGCAGCCGCGCACGGTCTGCACGCACCCCTCGACGGTGGTGGTGGGCTCGGCGTCGCCCGTGTCGTCGCTGCCGCAGGCGCCGAACGCCAGCGCGGCGAGCGCGACCACGATCACCGGGAAGCCACGACGTCGCACGGCGCGACGGTAGCGGCGCCCACGGGCGACGCGCCGGACGTGGAGGTCGCTTCCCGGCCGTCCTAGCGTGGCGCGATGGCGCCCACCCCCGGGATCACGGACGAGGCGGTCGAACGGGCCGTCGTCGCGCTGCGGTCCGGCGGTGCCGTCGTGCTGCCGACCGACACGGTCTACGGGCTCGCCGCGCTGCCGACCGTGGACGGCGCCGTCGACCGGCTCTACGCCCTCAAGGGGCGGCCGGCGGACATGCCCGTCGCCGTGCTCGTCGCCGACGTCGAGCAGGTGCGGGCCCTGGCCGACCTGCCCGACCCGGCGCGGCGCCTCGCCGGCGCCTTCTGGCCGGGGCCGCTCACCCTCGTCCTGCCCCGGCGGCCCGGCCTCGACCTGCCCCTCGGCGGCGCCGCGGCCACGATCGGCGTGCGTTGGCCGGACCACCCGCTCGTCGCCCGCCTGGCCACGGCCGTGGGCCCGTTGGCCACCACGAGCGCGAACCGCACCGGCCGGCCCACCCCGGTGACCGCGGGCGAGGCGGCGGCCTCGCTCACCGGTGACGTGGCGGCGGTGCTCGACGGCGGTCCGTGCGCCGGCACGGCCTCCACCGTCGTCGACGTGACCGGCCCCGAGCCGGTGGTGCTCCGCGAGGGCGGGCTCGTGGAGGCCCAGGTGCGCGCCGCGCTCGCCGCCCGCCGCTGAGCGGAAGACGGGGGGCGGGCGCGCTACTCGAACAAGAGGAGCAGGCCGTCGGGGTCGGCGTCGGGGATGTCGGCGTCGGTGGTGTCCACGGCGAACACCTGGCCGTCGGGGCCCTCGAGGGTGGCGTCCAGCACCGAGCCGGTGTCCTGGTCGAGCGTGTCGGCCACGAACAGGTACCACTGGCGGTCGGCCGACGGCGGGTACTCGGAGACGCAGTCGCTGACGGGGCCGGTCACCGCGAGGCCGTTCTCGCCGTCGTTGCGGTCCGGTGTGGCGAAGGGCTCCTCGCACAGCACGTCGCCGTCGCCGTCGAGCACGCCGACGGTGACCGCCAGGTCGCCGCGGAACGTGTGGTCGATCGTGATCGACGCCGTGGGCGCCGACGTGGCGCTGATGTCGGTGGCGGAGGACCCTCCCGCGCCGTCGGTGAAGAGCACGAGGCCGTCGGGATCGTTGTCGGGGATGTCGGCCGGCAGGTCGCCGAACTCGAAGGTCTCGCCGTCGGGGCCGGTGAGCGAGAGCGAGTCCACGGTGCCCTCGTCGAGGTCGGCGGTGTCGATCACCTCGAGGAACCACAGGCGGTCGGCGGCGGGCGGGTACTGGTCGGCGCAGCCGGAGAGGTCGATGTCGCCCTCGAGCCCGCCGTCGCCCCCGTCGTTGGGGTCGGGGTCGAGCACCTGCACCGAGCACAGCGTCGTGCCGTCGGGGCGACCGACGCCGGCCCGGATGGACAGGTCGCCGGTGTAGGTGTGCGTGAGCGCGAGTGACAGGAACGGCCCGTCGCCCACGTCGTCGGTGGTTCCCGACGTGGTGTCGACCGAGTCGGTGCTCCCGTTGGTGATGGCGAACGTGCCCGACGGGTCGGCGTCGGCGATGGGGGTCGGCAGGCCCGAGGCGGGGTACGGGGTGTCGCCGTCGAACACCGTGAAGCTGACGATCTGGCCCTCGTCCTGGGGCAGGGTGTCCTCGGCCCGCAGGAACCAGAGGCGGTCGTTGCTCGGCGGGAGGAGCGCGGCGCACTCGCTGTCGCTGATGTCCACCTCGCCGCTGAGGTCCTGCGCGCTGTCGCCGTTGTCGGGTTCGTGGATCGTGATCGGCGTGCAGAGGTCCTCGCCGTCGGGGTCGGCGACCCCGACGGTGACGGCCAGGTCGCCGCGGTAGGTGTGGCTGATCTCGAAGGCCACCGAGGCCGCGGCGTCGTTCGCCGCGCCGGTGTCGTTGCCGTCGGCGTCGAGGGTGTTGCTGCTCCCTCCGGCCAGGCCGTGCTCGGCG
>JACJWK010000011.1 GCA_020637195.1 Microthrixaceae bacterium | reverse complement strand
CCACGGTGTGATGAAGCCGATGACGCCCTTCGGGTGGTGGAGCTCGGTGGTGCGGGTGAGCACGGGCAGGGCCCCGCGCCGTCGGCGCGGGGCGACGTGGGACCGGCCGTGGACCGCGTAGTAGCGCGAGGTCAGGGCGGCGTCGAGGACCTCCTCGAAGGCGTGGCGGCGGGCCTTGCCGGACTCGAGCTGGATGAGGTCGAGGATCTCGTCCTGGCGGTCCAGGACGAGGTCGTGGAACCGCAGCAGCACCTGGGCCCGCTCGCGCCACGGGCGGGCGGCCCACGCGGGCTGCGCGGCGCGGGCGCGGCGCACGGCCTCGTCGACGTCGTCCTCGGTGCCCGCGGGCGTGCGGCCCAGCACCTCGCCGGTGAACGGGGCCAGCACCTCGATGTCGTCGCGGGCGTCGCCGGCGAGCGTGACCCGCTTGGCCAGGCGCTCGACGAGCGTGGCTCGGGCCTCGGTGACCAGTTCGGACATGGTGCGCCTCCTCGCGGCCGACGGCGTGGCCGTCACGCGGGCCGCCTCGCGGAGTGTACGGCGACGGCCGCGACGACGTCCCGGCGGGGTCGACGCGACCCGGCCGGTCCCGGCGCGGTCCGGGCCGCTAGGGTCGGCGCCGGCGGGCTGCGGGAGCCGGCGGACGAGGGGGCACGACGGTGCACGGTCAGACGACGCGGCGGATCCTCCGGCGGACGGCGATCGCGGTCGCGGCGTCGCTCGTGGCCGCGGTGGTGGTCACGGCGGCGGGCAGCACGCCGGCCCAGGCCGACGGTCAGGCCACGGTCGCGGTCTCCTGCGACCGCCCCAACTCCGGCATCAGCGCCGGCCTCTTCGTCAACCTCAACAACGAGATCCCCGACCCCCTGAGCTCCAGCTCGCTGATGCAGGTGGTGGACACGGACCCGGCCATCCCCGGCCAGGCGTCCCCCGTCACGCTGAAGCTGCCGTTCCCCGACCTCGCCGGCGGCTTCCCGCCGAACGACTTCGGGGTCACCTACGGCACCTTCTACATCAAGTCGGTGGAGATCACCCTCCCGATCCCCGCCGGGTTCGACGTCACCACGGTCAACCCGGTCGAGTCGCCGGCCACCGAGTACGTGACCGTCACCCGGGTGGGCGGCAACCTCAAGGTCACCGTGAAGAGCCAGCGCACCGACGCCCACCCCAACAGCTACATCCGCATCGACACCGAGGTCGCGTCGCCGGTGGCCGAGGTCCGGCTCCTCAACGGGTCGTGGGTGCCCGTGGTGATGCCGTCGATCGTGGTCACCCCCACCGTCACCGCCGCGCCGGGATCCACCATCACCTGGCGGCCACCGTCGCTCACCAACCTCGTGGTCAAGTGGAACCGCAACTTCGGCTTCCTGATCGGCTCGATCGACTGGAACGACCTCGCCATGCCGTGCGTGGCGGCGAACCCGAACCAGGCGGTGGCCACGACCACCGTCGCCTCGCCGGGCCTGTCGGTCACCGCCTCGGCCGACGAGACCGACGTCGTCGCCGGCGAGGACGTGCACCTGCACGTCACCGTCGCCAACACCGGCAACGTGGCGCTCACCGGCGTCACCGTCGGCGGGCCGGCGCCCGCCGGCTGCGCCGGCACGGTCGGCACCCTCGGCGTCGGGGCCCAGACCACCCGCGACTGCACGGTCACCACGTCGGCCGGGGACATCCCGTCGCTGTCGCACTCGGCGACCGCCGACTCGGACCAGACCCCGGTCGCCACCTCGAACACGGTGCAGGTGGCGGTCGCGCCGGCGGGCCCGTCCAGCGTGGCGGGCCGGGTGGTCGACGCCGTCAGCCAGGACGGGATCGGGGGCGCCTGGGTGGCGTTGCTGCGCACCTCCGACTTCGCCATCGCGGCGAGCGCGGTCGCCGACGGCGCCGGCGACTTCACGACGGAGGTCGCGGCGGGCACCTACTTCGCCTACGCCATCGACCCCACCGGCCGCCACGCCGCGGGCTTCGCGGGCGCGCCGACGCCGGTCACGGTCCCGCCCGGGGCCCTGGCCCCCGTCGACCCGTCGCTCGCCCCGACCCGTGGAGCGATCGCCGGCACGGTGACCGAGGACGGGTCCGGCGCGCCGGTGCCCGGCGCCTGGGCCCTCGTCTCGCGCGGCGCCGACTTCGCCCCCGAGGCGCTCGCCGTCGCGGACGGCAGCGGCGCGTTCTCGGTCGACGACGTGCCCGCGGGGAACCACTTCGTCGCGTACGTCGACCCCACCGGCGCCCACGCCCCCGAGTACCTCGGCGACGCACCCGGCCCGGCAGGGGCGGTCCCGGCCGTGGTGACCGGCGGAGCGACCACCACGGCCGACGGGACGCCGCCTGCCCAACCCCCGGCGCCGGGCGGGTCGACGCTCAGCGGCGTGGTCACCGAGACCGGCACCGACGCGCCGCTCGAGGGGGTGGCCGTGGCGGCCATCCGGGCGTCGGACTTCGGCTTCGTGCGGGGGACGACCACCGACGCGTCCGGGGCCTACTCGCTCTCGGTGCCGGAGGGCTCGTACCGGATCTCGTTCATCGACGGGTCGGGCTCCCACCACACCGAGTGGCACGACAACCAGCCCTACACCGGGCTCGCCACCTCCGATCCGGTCGCGGTCCCCGCGGTGGTCGACGCCGGCCTCGACCCGAGCGCGGGGACGGTGGCGGGCACGGTGACCGACGATCCCTCCGGCGTCCCGCTGGCGGGTGTGTGGGCTCTCGCCATCGGGCCCTCCGGCATCGCCGGCGGCGCGGTCACGGGGCCGGGCGGCGGTTACACGATCGCCGGCCTGTCCGCGGGCACGTACCGGGTCACCTTCGCCGACCCGGCCGGGGGCCGCGTGCAGGAGTACTGGAACGACGTCACCGACTTCGCGGCGGCCACCCCGGTCGTCGTCGCGGGCGGCGCCACCACCACGATCGACGGCGACCTGGCGCTGCCCTGACGGCCGTCGTCGCGGTCCGTGGTGACCAACGGCCCTGGCCCCGCCGGGCGGGCGGGGTCACCATCGCAGGATGCAGCTCATCGACGATCGGACCGGCATCGAGCGCCTCACCCGGGACGAGTGCCTCGAACTGCTGCGGGACCAGCAGGTGGGGCGGCTCGCGGTCGTGTCGCACGGCCGGCCCCTGATCTTCCCGGTGAACTTCGCCATGGACGGCGAGGCCGTGGTCTTCCGGACCGACCCGGGCACCAAGTTCGACGCCGCGGTGCGGGAGATGGCGGTGTCGTTCGAGGTGGACGAGCTCGACGTCGAGCGTCACGAGGGCTGGAGCGTGGTCGTGGCCGGACGGGCCGAGGAGGTGGTGAGCGACAGCCATCGGGCCCGGCTCAAGCACCTGCCGCTGCGGCCGTGGGCGGGTGGCGGCAAGGACCACTGGCTGACCATCACGGCCACGAACATCACGGGGCGGCGGCTGACCTCCCCGCGCTGAGTCGACCCGGAGCAGATCCGCGACTTCTGACATAAGCTGTGCCACATGAGTGGCACGTCGATCCAACGCACCCGCACGATCGCCGCGCCGCCCGACCGGGTCTGGGCCACGCTCGCGGCGTTCGGGGAGATCAGCGGCTGGGCGGGCAACGTCGACCACTCGACCCTCACCAGCGAGCGCGCCGACGGGGTCGGCGCGGCGCGACGGGTCCAGGCGGGCCGCGTGGTCCTGATCGAGACCGTGATCGAGTGGGAGCCGCCGCACCGGCTCGCGTACACGCTGGACGGGCTGCCGCCGCTGGCCGACCGGGTCGTGAACCGGTGGGACCTCGCCGCCGACCCCGGCGACCCGGACCGCACCGTGGCCACGCTGACGACCGAGGTCGAGCCCGCCCGCGGGCCGCGCGGTCGGATCGGCGTCCGCATCCTCGGTCGGGTGCTGGGCAAGGCGGCTGACGACCTGGTGGACGGCCTCGCCGCCCACGACCACACCGCCACCGGGAGGACCGGCGCATGAGCGACCCTGCAACCCCGAGCACGAGTGGGGCCGACGCGCCGCCGGTCGGCGCCGCGGACGGCCGGCCCGACGTGGTCGTCATCCTCACCGACGAGGAGCGGGCGGTGCCGCCCTACGAGTCGCCCGACGTGGCCGAGTGGCGGGACCGGACGCTGTCCGGCCGGCGCTGGTTCGACGAGCACGGGGTGAGCTTCCGCCGTCACTACACGGGCTCGCTGGCCTGCGTGCCCAGCCGACCCACGCTGTTCACGGGCCAGTACCCCGACGTCCACGGGGTCACCCAGACCGACGGGCTGGGCAAGCAGGCGGACGACTCCCGCATGCGGTGGCTGCGCCCGGGCGAGGTGCCCACCCTCGGCCACTGGTTCCGCGCCGCCGGCTACGACACCCACTACGACGGCAAGTGGCACATCAGCCACGCCGACCTGTTCGACGCGTCCACCGGCGAGCGCGTCGCCACGAACGACGAGGACGGTGCCGTCCTGGCCGACGGGGTGCGCGCCTATCGCGAGGCCGACCCCCTCGACCCCTTCGGCTTCTCCGGCTGGGTCGGACCCGAGCCCCACGGCGCGGCCCTGGCCGACAGCGGCCTGCGGCGCGACCCGCTCATCGCCGACCGGGTGGTGGCCTGGCTCGAGGACCGCTACGCCCGGCGCCGGGCCGGCGACGCCGAGGCGCTCCGACCCTTCCTGTTGGTGGCGAGCTTCGTCAACCCCCACGACATCGTGCTGTTCCCGGCCTGGCGGCGTCGCAACCCGATCGCACCCTCGCCCCTCGATCCGCCGCCCGTGCCGGCGCCCCCGACCCGCCACGAGGACCTGCGCACCAAGCCCGCGGCGCAGATCGCCTACCGGTCGGCGTACTACTCGGGGTACGGTCCGGCCCCCGCGGTCCAGCGGATCTACGAGCGGGGCGAGCAGGCCTACCGCGACCTCTACTACCGGCTGCACGCCGAGGTCGACGGGCCCCTCGACCGCGTCCGGCGGGCCGTCACCGAGGGAGGCTCGGCCGACGCCGTGCTCGTGCGCAGCGCCGACCACGGCGACCTGCTCGGCGCCCACGGCGGTCTGCACCAGAAGTGGTTCCAGCTCTACGACGAGTCCACCCGTGTGCCCTTCACCGTCGTCCGGGTCGGCGAGCGATCCACCACCGCCCGCGTCGTCGACGACGTGCCCACCTCGCACGTCGACCTGGTGCCGACGCTGCTCGCCACGGCCGGCATCGACGAGGCCGAGGTGGCCGAGCAGCTGCGCCCGCACTTCAGCGAGCTCCATCCGCTGCCCGGTCGTGACCTGCTGCCGCTGGTGGACGGCGAGGCCGACGCCGCCGAGGCCTTCGCCGACCGGGCCGCCTACCTGCTCACGCGGGACAACGTCTTGGAGGGCGACTCCGGCGCCTCCGGCCTGGCGCGCCGCCTCGGCCTCGACGGCAGCCCGCCGCTGCCGCTGCGCATCGCCCTGCCCGCCCACGTCGCGTCCAACTTCGAGGGCCTCGTCGCCCGCGTGCCCGAGGACGTCGCCCCGGGCGGGGCCGACCACCTCTGGAAGGTCGTCCGCACCTTCGACGACCCCGCCACCTGGACCGAGCCCCACGCCCGCCACCGCGCCGCCACGGGGCCGGGCGGGACCAGCCACCGCGGGGCGCCGCTGGCCGACGAGTGGGAGCTGTACGACCTCGAGGCCGACCCCTTCGAGGCCGAGAACCGGGCCAAGGACCCGGCCGCGGCCGCCGTCCTCGCCCACCTGCGAGAGCGCCTCGTCGAGGAGCGCGCCCGCTCGGTGCCCGAGCGCAACACGCCCTGGCCCTACGCGACCAGCGCGGCCCACGACGCCAAGCGCCCGCCCCTGCCGGCCCGCCTGCTGCGCAAGGGCCTCCAGCGGCTCGGCATGCACCCCGACGACGACGCGGGCCCCGATCCCCACCGCGACCTGACCGGGCGTCGTGCCCTGATCGTGTGCACCAACCACGGGGTCCTCGACGTCGGCAAGCCCACGGGGGTCTACGCGTCGGAGATGACCGTGCCCTACTACGCATTCCTGGACGCGGGGATGGACGTCGACCTGGCCAGCCCCCAGGGCGGCACCATCCCGGTCGACCCGCTGTCGCTGAAGCCCGTGCTGCGCAGCCCGGCCGACGACCGCTTCCTGGCCGACGACACCTTGAAGGCCAAGGTCTCGGGCTCGCTGGCGGTGGGCGACGTGGACATCGACTCGTACGACCTCGTCTACCTGGCCGGGGGCTGGGGGGCCGCGTTCGACTTCGGGTTCTCCGACGACCTGGCCGCCGCGGTCACCCGGGCCAACGCCGCGGGGGCGGTGATCGGCGGCGTGTGCCACGGCCCGCTCGGCCTGCGCAACGCCACGGGCGTCGACGGTCGACCCCTCGTCGAGGGCCGCACGGTCACCGCGGTCACCGACAAGCAGGTGCACGAGCTCGGCATCGACTCGACGCCCCACCACCCCGAGACCGAGCTGCGCGCCCTGGGCGCCGACTTCGAGTCCGAGCACGCCTTCCGCGACCCCTTCGCCAACCACTGGGTGGTCGACGGCAACCTCGTCACCGGCCAGAACCAGAACGCCGGCCCCATGGTCGCCCGCGAGATGATGGCCCTCGTGGCCGCCAACGAACCGGCGGGCGCGAGGCGCCGGGCTACGCCAGCAGGCGGGTGAGGCTCTCGGCCAGCACGCGGCGGGTGTCGGCGGCGCCGAGCCCCTGCACCCGGCGGAGCTGGTCCACCGACTCGAAGGTGAGGAGCAGCTCGAGCGCGGCCCCGAGCCGTGCACGCGCCGGACGGTCCCGGGCCTCGAGCTCGGGCGCGAACTGCGCCGCCACCTGCTCGGCGAGGAGCCGGCGGGTGCGCTCGAGCTGCTCGGCGAGGATCGGGTTGGTGGCCGAGCGCTGGATGGCGGCGCGGCGGGTGGGCCCGACCGCGTCGTGGATGTCCACCCGGCTGGTCACGATCCGCTCGATGCGGTCGTCGAGGGGTCCCTCGCCCAGGTCGGGGATCTCGGCCAGCGGCGCGAACCGCTCGGTCTGGCGGGCGATGGCGGCGCGGGCCAGCTCGTCCAGGTCGTCGAAGTACCGGTAGACCGAGCGCAGGGAGACGCCGGAGCGCTCGGCCACGTCGGCGGCGACGAGGCCCACGTGGCCCTCGGTGAAGAGCTCGATCACCGCGTCGAGCACCGCGTCGCGGTTGCGGTCGCGTCGCGCCCGCCGGCCGTCGATCGCCGGCTCCTCGGCGGCGGCGGCGGTGGCGGCGCGGGCGGGCGACGGGGGCACGGTGACCTCGGGCCTCAGATCGTGAAGGCGAGGTTCGTGGCGAGCCGGCGGGCGAGCTCCTCGTCGCCGCCGAGGGCGATCTCGCCACCGAGGTGGGGTGTGGCGTCCTCGCGGCCGGCGGTGAGGCGCAGCCAGCGCATGACCGGCATCGAGAGGGACACGGTGGGCTCGCCGTCGAGCTCGTCGACGAGCTGGGCCCGCTCGGGGACCTCGACGAGGTAGGTCTGGTCGACCGCCCCGGTCAGGTCGATCCGGATCCGGGCGCCGACGGGCAGGCGCGCCCGCCGGCCGACGATGTAGCCGATGCCGGTGGCCACCTCGTCGAGGCAGGAGCGCACGTGGTCGGGGTCGTCGCGGTCGGGGGCGCCCACCGCGGCCCGGGCGTCGTGCTCGTGGGTGAAGCAGTCGAAGTGGCGGATCCGCATGAAGCGGCCGTAGGTCTCGTCGGGCCCGGCCGGGGTCCACGACGGGGCGTCGAAGTCCTCCTGGGACAGGGCGCCGAGGGCCTCGAGCCGTCGCTCGGTCACGTCGCGCCACCGCGCCAGGACCGCGTCGGGGGCCGAGCCGCGGAAGCTCTCGACCCACACCTCGTTCACCTCGGCGATGGGGTTGCGCAGGTGGTCGTACCCGGAGACGTCGGCCGAGGGGGCCTCCTCGCCCAGCAGCGACGCCTCCGTGCCGAGCAGGTGGGTGAGCTGGTCGCGCACCGTCCAGCCCGGCAGGCAGGTGGGACGCTCCCAGTCCTCGTCGGCGAGGCCCGAGTAGAGCTCGTCCAGGGCGGCGAACTCCTCGCCCAGCAGGCGGACGGTGCGGTCGCGGTCGACGATGGTGGCCATCAGGGGGTCTCCTTCTGGATGGTGATCCAGTCGCGGGCCTCGAGGTAGGGGCGGAACGCGGTGGCGATCGCGGCGATGTCCTCGGGGCGCTTCGGGCGCTGGAGCTCGTAGACGTGGGGGAACTCGCGCCAGCCGAGCACCAGGTCCCAGAGGCGGACGGCGGCGGCGCCGGTGGGCGGGTCGATCAGGACCGGGCCGAAGAAGGTCTGGTCGTCGTCGAAGACCAGGGTGGGCACGCCCCAGCCGCCGCGGTCGGTCACGAACCGGTAGTCGGCCATCACCTCGTCGTGGGTGGTCTCGTCGTCGATGGCCTGCCGCACGAGCGCGGGGTCGAGGCCGAGCTCGGCGAGCAGCGCCTCGGCCACCTCGGGCCGGTGCGGCTTGCGGCCGTCCACGTGCAGGGCCGTGCCCGCGGCCAGGTACCACCGGTCGAGCAGGTCCATGTCGGTGCGGCGGAGCAGCGCGCCGATGCGCATCATGGACCAGCCGTAGGACCACTCCCGCTCCCACGGGTGCAACTTGCCCTCCTGGCGGTTGATGTCCTCGAGGCTGAAGAAGCGCCAGTCGACGTCGAGGCCGAGCTGGTCGCGCACGTCTCGCATCCACAGCGACGTCTGGTAGGCGTAGGGGCACATGATGTCGAAGTGGAACCCGACCCGGGTCGGCGCCGGCGGGTCGGTGGACGGGTCGGCGGAGGTCACTGGCGGGCCATGGTCGAGCGCTGGTCGGTGGCGGCGTCCTCGGCGTCCTGGGCCCGGGCCGCGGGCCCGTCGCCGGGCTTCACGAGCGAGATGTCGACCCGCTCGAGGGTGCCGGAGAACGCGAACTCGTCGTCGTAGCGCCGGCTCACCGGTGAGCCGTGGTCGTAGCCCACGCTCGGTCCGACGCTGCTCATGATGCGCATGGCGAAGGGGACGTCGACCGAGCCGGCGTCGGCGCCGTCCACGACGAGGGTGGCGACCGCGGTGTCACCCGAGCGCCGGAAGCGGACGCCGACGACCGAGCGGCCGGTGGGCACCGGCACGTCGGACTCGACGATCTGGTGGTCGCCGAAGCAGTTGTAGTCGAAGACCAGGCGGTCGTCCTGGACGAACAGCGACACCCCCGAGTTCGCGGTGCCCGAGGCGTACAGCACCCCGCCGGCGCCGTCGGGGCGCTCGATGGTGGCGTCCAGGTCCCAGCTGCGCCCACCGATGGCGGCGGCCACCTGCGCCGGCAGTGGGGTCATCGGCGGGTAGTAGGTGTAGCGCCGATCGGTCGGGTGGGGCGAGTGGTCGCGGAAGCGGGCGCCGAACAGCTCGATGGTGCGGTCGTCGAGGGGCAACACGTTGTGCGCCTCGGCCTCGTCCCACCAGAGCGCCACGAGCTCGGCCAGCTTCTCGGGGTGCTCAGCGGCGAGGTCGTGGCACTCCGACCGGTCGACGTCGTAGTGGTAGAGCTCCCAGGTGTCGTCGTCGAACGGGACCCCCGGGGTGTGGCGGGTGACCGCCTTCCAGCCATCGGCGTAGATGGCCCGGTGCCCCATCATCTCGGAGTACTGCACGCCCTTGCGGGAGGGGGCCGCCTCGTCGTCGAAGGTGTAGCGCATCGACGTGCCGGTGACGGGCAGCTGCTCGTAGCCCCGGTACACGTCGGGGGGTTCGATGCCGAGGAGGTCGTAGATCGTGGGGGCCACGTCGTTGACCCAGTGGAACTGGTCGCGCCGACCGCCGGCGTCGGCGATGCCGGCCGGCCAGTGCACGATGAAGGGCACGTGGACGCCGCCCTCGTGGGTGTTCTGCTTGTACCACTTGAACGGCGTGTTGCCCGCCTGCGCCCACCCCCACGGGTAGTTCGCGTGGCTGTTGGGGCCGCCGATGTCGTCGACCCGCTCGATGGCCTCCTCGGGGGTCTCGATGAGGAAGTTGAAGAACTTCATCTCGTGCATCACCCCGAACGGGCCGCCCTCCTGGCTGGCGCCGTTGTCGGAGAGCAGGACGATCACCGTGTCGTCGAGCCGGCCGAGTCGCTCGAGGGCCTCGACCACCCGACCGATCTGGGCGTCGGTGTGGTCGAGGAAGGCGGCGTAGGCCTCCTGGAGGCGGGCCGCCAGGCGCTTCTGCACGTCGGGGAGGTCGTCCCAGGCGTCGACGCCCGGGTTGCGGGGCGCCAGCTCGGTGCCCTCGGGGACGAGGCCCTGCTCGACCTGGTGGGCGAACCACCGCTCGCGGGCGACGTCCCAGCCCTCGTCGTAGCGGCCCCGGTACTTCTCGAGGTACTCGGCCGGCGCCTGGTGGGGGGCGTGGGTGGCGCCGAAGGCCAGGTACAAGAAGAAGGGCCGGTCGGGGCGGATCGAGGTGGTGTCGTGGATGAAGCCCACGGCGTGGTCGACCAGGTCCTCGCTGAGGTGGTAGCCCTCCTCGGGGGTGGCCGGGGGGTCGACCGCGTGGTTGTCGTAGACGAGCTCGGGGTGGAACTGGTCGGTCTCGCCCTCGAGGAAGCCGTAGAACCGGTCGAAGCCCCGCTGGCACGGCCACTGGTCGTAGGGGCCGGCGGCCGACGCGTTCTCCATGGCGCACAGGTGCCACTTGCCGACCGCGAAGGTGGTGTAGCCCTCGTCGCGGAGCACCTCGGCCATGGTCGTGGCGTGGTTGGTGATGTGGCCCCGCATGTGGGGGTAGCCGGTGGAGAAGTTGGAGATCGAGCGCATGCCCACCTCGTGGTGGTTGCGCCCGGTGAGCAGCGCGGCGCGGGTGGGGGAGCACACCGGGGTGACGTGGAAGTTCGTGTACTGGAGGCCGCCGGCCGCGAGCCGGTCGATGTTCGGCGTGTCGATGTCGGACCCGTAGCAGCCGAAGTGGCTGTAGCCGAGGTCGTCGATGAGGATGACCACGACGTTGGGGGCGTCGTCGCCGGGGTGGGGCGGGGTGGGCCACCACGGGGTGGACTCCGCCTGGGTGCGTTCGATGACCCCGTCGAAGGGCTCCTTCGGCTGGAAGCGCGCCATGGGTGGATCTTATGACACTCGCAGCGCCAAAAGATAGGGCGGCGGGATCCGGTGCTTCGGGGATCGGCGCGGCCGGGATCAGCGCAGCGGGGGAAAGGCGTCGCGCACGGTGGCGACGATCGCCTCGACGTCGTCGTCGGTGGCCACGAGCGCGGGCTTGAACTGGAGCACGCGCGGGTCGAACGACGCGAAGAACGCGTAGACGCCGCGGTCGAACAGCGCCTTCATCGCGGTCATGCCCCCGTGCTCCTCGTCGAACACGAGGGCCAGGAGCATGCCCCGCCGCCGGACGGTGAACGCCAGGTCCGCGAACGCCGTCTCGAGCCGCCGGCCCACGGCCTGCACCCGCTCGGCGAAGCCGGGCTCGCCGATGATGTCGCACACCTCGGCCGCGGCGACGCAGCCCAGGTCTGCGCCCCCGTAGGTCGAGACGTGGGAGAAGGGGTGGTCGCCGAAGAACCGGTGCAGGTCGGCGGTCATCAGCGTCGCGGCGATGGGGTACACCCCGCCCGAGAGGCCCTTGCCGGCGACGAGCAGGTCGGGCGTGACGTCCTCCTGCTGGAAGTACCAGGTGGTGCCGGTGCGGCCGAGGCCGGTCTGGACCTCGTCGAGCACGAGCAGGGCCCCGGCTCCGTCGCAGGCGGCCCGCACGCCGGCCAGGTAGCCCGGCGCGGGCATCGGGAACCCGGCGGTGGCCGGGATCGACTCGAGGATCACGGCGGCGGTGCGCTCGTCGACCGCGGCCTCGAGCGCGTCGAGGTCGTTGTACGGCACCCGCACGAAGCCGGGCAGCTCGTTGTGGAACAGCGCCCGCTCGCTGCCGCTGCCCGCAGCCAGGGCCAGGCCGGTGTGGCCGTGGTAGGCGCCCTCGACCGACACGATGGTGGTGCGCCCGGTGTGGGCACGGGCGAGCTTCAGGGCGAGGTCCACCGCCTCGCCTCCGCCCACCGAGAACACGACGCCGGGGAGCGCGCCGTCGGTGGTGGCGGCGAGCCGCTCGGCGGCCGCGGCGCGGTAGGGGCTGACGAGGTGGTGGTTGCCGATGTCGGCGTGGTCGAGGGCGGCGCGGACCGCGGCGACGACCCGCGGGTTGCGGTGGCCCAGGTTGAACACGCCGCCGTTGCAGTGGCAGTTGTAGAACCAGCGTCCGGAGTAGGCGTCCTGAAAGCGCGCCCCCGCTCGGTCGCCCATCGCGAGCTGGAGGTCGCCCATCCGCCAGATGTCGACCTTGCCCGGGTCGACGTGGGCGGCGAAGGCCGCCTCCAGCGACGTGCGATCGGGGTACGACTCGGGGCCGATCACGGCCCGATCCTACGCCCGGCGCGCCGGGGCGCCGTCTGGGCTTGACTGGCGCCGTGGACGCCGCCGCCGACCCCTCGTCCCCCGAGGCGACGCCGCTCGACGCGGCGCTGGCCGCGGCCGCCCGCGGCTGGTCGGTGCTGCCCGTCCGGGTCGGGGACGACGGCGGCGGCCCCGAGGCGCTCGTCGGCGCCGAAGCGGTGGAAGCCGCCGGGCACCACCGCGCCACCCCCGACGAGCTGCGACGCTGGTGGCGACGTCACCCGGGCGCCGGCGCCGGCGTCGTCACCGGGATGCTCTCGGGGGTCCTCGTCGTGGTGGTCGACGAGCGGGGCGGCGGCGACGGCGCCCTGGCCCACCTCGAGCGGGAGCTCGGCCCGCTGCCCGAGACCGTCGAGGTGCGCCGGGCCGGGCGCGAGCGCCTGTGCTGGTACCGCCACGACGGCCCGCGGGTGCCCAGCGGGCCCGTCGCCCCGGGGATCGTCGTCGCGGCCGACGCCGGCGGCCTGGTGCCGCTTCCGCCCACTCCCCACCCCGCCGGCGGGCACTACGGGTGGGTGCCGGCGCCGCCGGTCGACGCCGCGGCGCTGCCCCCGACGCCCGACTGGGTCCTCGACCTGGCCCGCCACCCGCGGGTCGAGCGGCCGCCCCGCGTCGAGCAGCTGCACCTGCCGGTGGACGACCACCTGGCCGCCCCCACGCCGCCCCGCCCCCATGCCGCCACCACGCTGGCCCCGGGCCCGGCCGTCCCGGTGGTCGGCGAGTCCCGTCATCAGCGCGAGCTGCGCGAGCTGGCCGGGGGCGTCCGGCCGCACGGCGTGGACGTGGCCGTCACCGCCGAGCTCGTGCCCATCCCCGCCGACGCCCACGACCCCCACCCACTCGGCGTGCTCGTGCACGGCCAGCAGGTCGGCCGGGTGGTCGGGGCCGACGCCGAGCGCCTCCGGCCCGCCGTGGTGGCCGCCATCGGCCACTCGGGGCGGGCGACCTGCAAGGCCCGCATCCGCGGCGGCTGGGTCCACGACCGGGTCGACCGGGGCCGCTTCGGGATCACGCTCTACGTGTCCCCGGAGGCGCTCGACCCGCCCGCACCCTGACCGGCCCGGGCCCCCGCTCGTCCCGGGTGCGGGCTGACGGCGCGGCGGCGCGGGGCGCGTGCCCCCGTGCGGAGACGGCGCGAAGCGCGCGGGGCCGGCCTCCACGCCCCGGGGGCCGGTCAGACGCGGTCGAGGAAGGTGGCGATCTCGTCGGTGAGGCGCTCGGGGAACAGGCGCAGCTCGGCGGCGTTGCGGGCCGGCAGCAGCTCGGCGTCGGGGAGCTGCTCGGCCAGGTTCTCGGCGTCGCTGAACGGATGGATCAGGTCGCGCTTGTGGGCGATGACGAGCGCCGGCGCCTTGATCTGGCCCCGCTCGTCGGTGGACGGGGCCACCGGTCCGACGAGGACCCCGTGCAGCACCGAGGCCATCGAGTCGGGCGGCACCGAGAAGCCCCGCACCGCGCTGTTGAGCGCGGCGATCGGGGTGGTGGGGAAGCGGGCGGCCGCCGCCGCGACGGCCCGGAAGACCGGCCGGGCGTAGTGCAGGCCCAGCACCAGGGGCGTGAAGAGCATCGCCGCCGCGGGCACCGCCCACTCGAGCACCGGCATCTCGAGGACCAGCGCCGTCACCCGCGAGGGTGCCCGCACCGCCACCTGGAGGCTGACGTTCGCCCCCAGGGACACGCCGCCGATCACCGCCTCCTCGATCCCGAGGTGGTCGAGGCACGCCGCGACCTGGAGCGCGTAGGTGTCCATCCGGTACTCGCTGGCGTGGGTGGGCTTGTCGCTCCGGCCGTGGCCGAGCAGGTCGAGGAGCACGACCCGGTGGCCCCGCTCGGCGAGCGCGGTGGCGAGGCCCCGGTTCATCTCCGAGTCCATCAGGATCCCGTGGAGGTACAGCAGGACCCGATCGCCCTCGCCGTGCTCCTCGAAGGCGAGGCGTCGGCCCTCCCAGGCGAAGGTGCCGGTCCGTGCCGCGGTGACGGTGGTGGCCATGGCTCGATTGTCCTCCTCGGGCGCCGCCGCGCCCATGGACCAAGGTCCCGCCGGGAACCTCAGCCGTTGACGGGTGCGATCATCTTCTCACCGAACGCGGCCAGGTCCTCGGCCGGGTTCCCCAGGAAGATGAACGACGGCACGATGACCCGGTCGACGCCGATCGCGGCGAGCTCCTCGACCTTTTCGGGACCGGGCACCGACATCAGCTCGGCGTCGCCGTACGTGATCTCGATCGACGCCGGGTCGCGCCCGTGGTCGGCCGCGGTCTGGCGCACGATGTCGACCAGCTCGGTGATGTCGCCCTTGCCCGGGAAGAAGCCGTCGCCCAGCCGCCCCGCCCGCTCGGCCGCGGCCCGGCTGTGCCCGCCGATGTGGACGGGGACGCGGCCCCGGGCGGGCTTGGGGTTGCTGCTCACGTCGGTGAAGTCGACGAACTCGCCGTGGTAGGACGCGTGGTCGCCGTCCCACAGCGCGCGCATGGCCTCGATGTACTCGTCGGTGCGGGCGCCGCGGCGGGGCCACGAGACGCCCAGCGCGTCGAACTCCTCCTTGAGCCAGCCCACCCCGATGCCCAGCTCGACGCGGCCACCCGACAGCGAGTCGAGCGTGGCGAGCTCCTTCGCGAGGATCACCGGGTTGCGCTGCGGGAGGATCAAGATGCCGGTGCCCAGGCGCAGCTCGGTGGTGGCCGCGGCGACGAACGCCAGCCAGATGAGGGGGTCGGGCATCGGCGTCGAGGCGTCGGCCATCATCTTGCCGCTCGGGTCGTACGGGTACTGCGACTCGTAGCCCTCGGGATAGATCACGTGCTCGATCGTCCACAGCGACTCGAAGCCGGCGGCCTCGGCGCTCTGGGCCAGCGTCACCAGCCCCTCGTGTTGGGTGAACGTGACGATGTTGGCGAAGGCGATCCCGAACTTCATGGCCGAGCACCCTATTGGGTGTTGCTCCCGTCCTCCGCCTTCTCGTTCTGTGTACAGAAACCGCGCGGAGACCGCGCGGGATCTGTACACAGAACCGGGGGGTGGCGGGGGGCCTGACCCCCGCGTCGCGGTGGGGTCGCCTACCCGCCGAGGACGTCCGCCTGCGCCGCCGCCTGCTTCAGGTGCTCGGCGTCGGCCTCGAGCACCGCGCCGGACGCCACGGCGGCGTCGACGGCCGCGTCCCACTCGGCCACGAAGCCGGCGTGGTCGCCGTAGCGCTCGACCCGGGTGGCCTCGTCGAAGGGGACCGTCGTGCCGAACAGGCCGCAGAAGCCGTTCGGCGGCTGGCCCGAGCCCGAGAGGGTGGCCAGGGGCACGTCGAGCTGCGGGGTGCGGATGCCCCCCTCGGCGTTGCCGTCGCGGTCGGCGACCGGCGCGCCGTCCTCGACGGTGAGGCGGGGCATCTCCGGGGGCGGCTCGCCGGTGCGCACCCAGGTGTCCAACGCCGCGACGGCGGCCCGGGCGGCGTAGGTGAACGGGCCGGCGTTGAAGGGACGGTCGCACTCGATCACCCCGCCGTAGATGGCGCTGGGCGGATCGGTCAGGGCCGCGAAGAGGGCGGCGTCCCCCTCGCCGGTGCCCTCGTCCCCGGCGCCGATGGTGAGCCCGTAGGCGTCGTAGTGGGCGGTGCCGGCCACCTCCCAACCCCGGAAGGTGTCGGTGTCGGGCTGGCGACCCCGGTCGTAGCCGATGCCGTCGCCGAGGTCGGTCTCGGAGCTCAGCACGAGGACCGGCGTGGCGAGGTCGTCGCGCACGAGGGTGGGGTCGGGGGCCGCCACCGGCGCCCCGGTGTCCTCGGCGAGGGCGGCTCCCGGGTCGGCCCGGCTGACGACGAGGAACCCGTCGTACGCGCCGGTTCCGGGCTGCACCGCGTTGACGTAGGTGCTGAGGCGGAACGCGGACTGCGACTCGCCCGTGGCCAGCACGACCTCGGGCTCGAGGCCGCCGAGCAGCACGTCGGGCTGCGTGCGGACCGCGCCGCCGACCTGCGCGAACAGGTCGTAGGAGAAGTCGTCGCCGGGGTGGTCGAGGGGGGCGTAGCGCTCGGGATCGGCGTTCTTCAGGCGGAGCCGGTCGCCGAGGCCGCCCGACCCCGAGATGCCGGCCTGCTGGGCGGACACCCCGATCCACGCCGCCCCCGTGCGCAGGAGCTCGACCTGGGTGAGCGTGTACATCGCGGGGGCGTCGAGCCCGCCGGTGACGTTGAGCCACTCGACCACCACGGTGCCGTTGAAGTCGGCGGCGTCGCCCGGCCGGCGGACGAGCACGCGGGTGGTGTAGTCGGCGGTCCCGCCCCGCTCCACCGTCCAGCGGCCGTCGGTCGTCAGCGCCTCGTCGCTCGTGAACGCCGACGCCTCGCCGGTGAGGAAGAACTCCTCCTCGACGTAGCCCTTGGCCGCCAGGTCGGGCGTGCCCTGGGCCAGCACCGGCGTGCCCTCGCCGCCGGTGACGGGCCCCTCGACGGTGACGGCGCCGACGGCCTCGGGGTCGAACCCGGGGCCCGACGTGGTGGAGGTGGTGGCGGCGTCGTCGCGGGACGGCTCGGCGGCGTCACCCGACGACGAGGACGAGCAGGCGGCGGTCACGAGGACCGCCGCCAGCACGAGGGACAGGGCGACCCGGCTCCGGCACACACCGGGAACCGTAGGTCACCGGGCGCCGGGGTCAGATCACGTGGTCAGCCGCCGAAGGCGCTCCGAGGGACGAGGAGCCAGTGTCAGGGTGCGTGAGGTTGACCGCCGGAGGCGGGCAGCGCCGCCGTCGAACCGGATGGCGAAGCCGCCCCGAGGGACGAGGGGCCAGTGTTAGGAGCCAGTGTCAGGTGAAGATGATCTCGCCGCCGGCGGCCATGTCGTAGAACTCGCCGACCGTGATGATCTCGCGGGCCTGCTCGATGAGGTCGTCCTCGCTGAGCCCGAACAGGTCGACCGACGCCTTGCAGGCGTAGAGGCCGGCGCCGGTGTCGGCGATCATCTCGACGAACTCGGGGATGGAGGGGATGTCGAGCGCCTCCATCTTGTGCTCCATGTAGTGGGTCATCACGCTCGACACGCCGGGCAGGCCGCCCGCCCAGGTGGCGAGGTGCAGGCCGGGGTTGCCCACGGTCGAGATCTTGATGTGGTCGTGGCGCTTCTGGTGGATGGCGTCGAGGCCGAAGAAGGTGAAGAACAGGTTGGCGTCGATGCCCTCGGCGCGGGCGCCGTTGGCCATGATCAGCCCGGGGTAGATCCCGTCGAGGGATCCCTTCGAGATGATGATGGAGACCTTCTCGATGGTGTCGCCCATGGCGAGCTCCTCTGGGTGGTGGGTTGCGGGGACGTGCGGTCGGGACGTGTGCTGGGCTCAGATGCAGCCGCGCGGCTTGGGGATGCCGGCGATCTTGGCGGCCATCTTGGCGGGGCCCTTCGGGAACAGCTGGTAGAGCTCCTTGACGGTCACGCCCGACGTCTTGCCGAGCACCCGGACCGTGGGGCCGGTGCCCTTCTCGAAGTACTCCGAGCGCATGAACTCGAGCACCTTCCAGTGGTCGGGGGTCAGCTCGTCGATGCCGGACTCGGCCGCCAGCTCGGTGGCGATGTCCTCGTTCCACTGCTCGGGCTCGGTGAAGAACCCCTCGTCGTTGACGTCGACGGTGGCGCCGGCGATGGTTCGGGTGGGCATGTGCGCTCCTCCTTGGTCAGTGCGCGGTCTCGGTCTGCTTGCCCGCGGACGGCATGTCGGCGCCGATGCCGGGGATGTCCCGGCCGGGCAGCAGGGCGTGCCAGTAGAACCACTGGAACATGAGCTTGCCCAGGTGGTTCATGCGGGACTCCTTGAGCAGCGGCATGCCGACCGAGGCGGGGAAGTGGCCGGGCAGCGGCTCGGTCTCGTAGTTGAAGTCGATCAGCAGGGCCTTGTGGAAGCCGGTCTCGATGAAGCAGTTGGCGTGGCCGTCGTAGCTGGCGTCGAGGTCCTCGCCGGCCAGGAACCGCTTCACGTTCTCGACCAGGACCTCACCCTCGAAGTGGGTGACGGAGCCGGCCTTGGAGGCGGGCACGTTGGTGGCGTCGCCGATGGCGAAGACGTTCGGCGCCGCCTTGGACTGGAGGGTGTGCTCGTCGACCGGGACGAAGTTGAGGTCGTCGCCCAGCCCCGGCGAGCGGCCGACGTAGTCGGCGCCGCTGTGGAGCGGGATCACCACGCCGAGGTCGAAGGGCACTTCGCGCTCGTCGTAGCCGACCAGGCGGCCCGCCTCGCCGTCGACCTCGCCGGTGTTGAACTCGGTGACGAGCTCGATGTCCTTCTCCTGGAGGAGCCCGGCGAGGCGCTGGGAGGCGACGGGCTTGGTGAAGGCGCCGTCGAGGGGGGTGACGTAGACGAGGTCGATGTCGGCGCGCACCTTGCGCTCCCGGAAGTACCAGTCGGCGAGGAAGCAGAACTCGAGCGGGGCGACCGGGCACTTGATGGGCATGTCGACCACGTTGACGACGAGGCGCCCCTCGCGGAACGAGGCGAGGGCCCCTTCCAGGGCGGCGGCGCCCTCCGGGCTGTAGAAGGTGAAGACCTTCTCCATCCAGCCGGGGCCGTCGAGCCCCGGGGTCTCCTCCGGGGTCAGCACCGCGCCGGTGGCGACGATGAGCAGGTCGTACGCCAGAGTCGACCCGTCGGCCAGGTGGACCGTCTGGGTCTCGAGGTCGACGTGGTCGATCGACTCCTGGCGGTAGTCGATGCCCGAGTGCAGCTGCCGGCGGCGGGACCGCACGATGTCCTCGGGGTGCGCGAGGCCGAACGGCACGAACAGCAGGCCGGGTTGGTACACGTGCGAGTCGTCCTGGTCGACGACGGTGAGGTGCACGTCGTCGGGCAGCTCGCGCCGCAGCCGGTTGGCACCGAGCGTCCCGCCGGTGCCGCCTCCGAGGATCACCACTTGCTTGGTCACGTGCCCAGCGTGGCGGCGGTGGGCCGTCGCCAGTAGGTGCGAAAGTCCCGAAGCGGGTGGGTACTCAGTACTCCCGGGGGTACGGGGCGTCGTCCGCCCGGGATCGTGGGCCTCAGGAGAGGGTGAGGAACATCTTCTGGACGTTCTCGAGGTCGTAGCCCTCGGCCGCCGAGCGCTCGGGGTCGCTGAGGCACCACGTGAGCCCCGCGGTCACGAGCACGAAGCCCGCCCGCTGCATGGCCTTGGTGGCGGCGGCGAGCTGCTGGGCGATCTCGCGGCAGTCACGCCCGTCCTCGAGCATCTGTTGCACGCCGCGGAGCTGGCCCTCGGCGCGCCGCAGGCGCTTGGTCAGGTCGTCGATGGTCTCGGGGGGCAGTTCCACGGGTCCTCCAGTGGTGCGATCACGATCGGGACAGGATACCCTCGGGGGTATGCACTTCACCCAGTACTACCTCGACTGCCTCTCCCAGGCGTCCTACCTGATCGGCGACGAGGGTACCGGTCGGGCGGTGGTGGTGGACCCCCGCCGCGACATCCGGGAGTACCTCGCCGACGCCGAGGCCGCGGGCCTGCGGATCGAGCTGATCATCGAGACGCACTTCCACGCCGACTTCCTGTCCGGCCACCTCGAGCTGGCGGAGGCCACCGGTGCCGAGATCGGCTTCGGCGAGGTCGCCGAGGCCGACTTCCCGATCCGTCGCCTCCGTGACGGCGAGCGCATCAGCCTCGGCGAGGTCACCCTCGAGATCCGGGCCACCCCGGGCCACACCCCCGAGTCGATCAGCGTCGTCGTGTACGAGCACGCCGCCGACGAGGTCCCGTACGGGGTGCTCACCGGCGACACCTTGTTCATCGGCGACGTCGGCCGGCCCGACCTGCTGTCCTCGGTGGGGGTGACCGCCGACGAGCTCGGGCGCGAGCTCTACCGCTCGCTGCACGACAAGCTGCTCACCCTGCCCGACGTGACCCGGGTGTTCCCGGCGCACGGCGCGGGCTCGGCGTGCGGCAAGAACCTGTCCACCGAGACCCAGTCGACCATCGGCGAGCAGCGCGAGACCAACTACGCGCTCGCACCCATGACCGAGGCCGAGTTCGTGGCGGTGGTCACCGAGGGTCAGCCCACCGCGCCGGGCTACTTCGCGTTCGACGCCGGCCTCAACCGTCGCCAGCGCGAGCTGCTGGACGAGACCGAGCCTCCCGCGCCGCTCCGCCTCGACGAGGTGCTCGCCCACCAGCGCGACGGGGCCGCCGTGCTCGACACGCGCGACGGCAACGAGTTCTCGATCGGGCACCTGGCGGGCTCGCTCAACGTCGGCGCCGGCGGCCGCTTCGCCGAGTACGCCGGCAGCGTGGTGCGACCCGACACGCCGATCGTGCTCGTCACCGATCCGGGCGGCGAGCTCGAGGCCAAGGTCCGGCTCGGCCGCATCGGGTTCGACCGGGTGCTCGGCGTGCTCGACGACCATGTGGCCGCCTTCGTGGCCAACCCCGACGTGGTCGAGCCCAGCTCCCGGGTCACCGCGTCCGAGCTGGAGGCGCGCCTCGGTGAGGTCACCCTCGTCGACGTCCGCAACCCGGGCGAGGTGCGGCTGGGCATGATCGAGGGTGCGCACCACCTCTCGGTCGCCGATCTGCGCGACCGTCTCGACGAGCTCGACCCGGACGCCCCCACCGTCGTGTACTGCGCCGGCGGCTACCGCTCGATCCTCGCCAGCAGCCTGCTGCGCGAGGCCGGGTTCACCGACGTGTCCGATCTGCTCGGCGGCTACGGGGCGTGGACCGCCCACCTCGGCCGCAGCGAGGTGGCCGCGGGTAGCCCGTCGTGAGGGCCCTGCTCACCTCGCCGCTCGGGTTCCTCATCGGCCTGTCGCTGGGGGCGCTCGGCGGCGGGGGCTCCATCCTCGCCGTGCCCGTGCTGGTGTACGTCGCGGGCGAGAGCGCCCAGGCCGCCACGACCACCTCGCTGATCGTCGTCGGCCTCGCCTCGCTCGTGGGGATGGTCGACCACCTCCGCGCCGGGCGGGTCGCGGTCGGGCCCGGACTGCTGTTCGGCCTCGCCGGCGTCGGCGGCTCGTTCGCCGGCTCGGCGCTCAACCGCGGCCTCGACCCCGACGTGCTGCTGCTGGCGTTCTCGGCGCTGATCGTCGTGGCCGCCTGGCGGATGCTGACGGGCTGCCCCACCTGCACCCGGGTCGGCGAGGAGGCGGCCGAGGCGGACGCCGAGTCACGCGGTGGCTCGACGAAGGTCGGCGTGCGCCTGCACCTCGACGTCGCCACCGTCGTCAAGGTGGTGGCCGCCGGCACCGCCGTGGGCTTCTTCACCGGCCTGTTCGGCGTGGGCGGCGGCTTCATCATCGTGCCCGCGCTCGCCCTGCTGCTCGCCTTCCCGATGCCGCAGGCCATCGGCACCTCGCTGCTGATCATCGCCCTCAACTGCGCGTGGGCCCTGCTGGCCCGGGTCGGCCACGCGGAGGTCGACTGGCTCGTCACCGTGCCCTTCGCGGTGGCCGCGCTGGCGGGCGTGATCACCGGCACGCGGCTGGCCGGGCGCCTGCCCGCGCAGACGCTGCTGCGGTGGTTCGCGGGGCTCCTCGTGGCCGTGGCCGTCTACACCGCGGCCAGCTCGGTGGTGGCGCTGGTCGGGTGAGGGCGGCGCTCAGTCGCCGCCCGGCGAGCGGTCCGCCAGGCCACGCAACCGAGACGCCGTCTCCCGGGTGGCCTCGCGCACGTCGTCGAGCAGTTGGCGTGCGTCGTCGCGCACGCCGTCGCGGCTGGCCGACGCCTGGGCGCGCAGCTGCTCGAGCGAGTCGCGCGCCCGCCCGGTGGCCTGCTCGGCGCGCTCGAGGGCGCCGTCGAGCTGCCCGCGGGCGTCGCCCGCCAGGCTGCCCGCCTGGCCCCGGAGGCGCTGGAGCTGGTCCCACGACGCGTCGACCAGGTCGGCCACGGCCGCCCGGTAGGCACTGCCGCTGGTGGCGGCCTCGGCCCGCAGGTCCGCACCCAGGGTGCGCAGCTCGGCCTCGAGCCGCTCGCCCGCGGACCGGGCGTCGGTGGCGGCGTCCTGCCAGAAGTGCCCCGCAGCCTCGCCGAGGCGCTGCACCGCCTGGCTGAGCGACTCCCAGTCCACGCGGGCCTGGTCGACGAACGGCTCGAGGCGCTCGCGGACGTCGGCGGTCTGGTCGTCGAGCTGGTCGCGCACCGTCCGCAGGCGACCGCCGAGGTCGTCGAGCCACTCGGTGAGGGCCTGGCGGGTGGCCTCCCGGTCGAGGGCGGCCGACGACACCGGCGCACCGGTCGACGTCTCGGCGGCTGCCGGCTGCTTCGCGGCCGACTTCTTCTTGGCGGCGGCCGGCTTCTTGGCAGCCGTCTTCTTCTTGGCGGCGGCCGGCTTCTTCGCGGTCGTCTTCTTCTTGGCGGCCGCCTTCTTCTTCTTGGCCGATGCCGGCTTCTTCGCCGATGCCTGCTTCTTCTTGCCGCCCGTGTCGTTGGCCATCGCGGTCGCCTCCCCGGCACGGGGCGGTCCCGGGCCGTGGCCCCCATCATCGACGGTCGGCGTCGCCGTGACCAGGGGCAGGAGTCCCGGGAACCGGGTGCGAGTACCATCGTCGCACCGTCGAGGGGACCCGATCCCGGGGAGTGCGCATGTTCAGGAGGCGGAGGCGGACAGCTGACCGGGCCACGGGCGGCCCGTCCACGGCCGTGGCCGAGCCCGCGCCGTCACCGCCCGGACCGCCCCTCGCCGAGGACGGCCTCCCCGTCTGCGCCGCCCCGGCCACCACCCTGCGCTTCACGCCCGACGGTCGCGTGCTCGTGTGCTGCGCCAACGACCAGTACGCGCTGGGCGTCGTCGGCGAGGACACGCTGCGCGACATCTGGGACAGCCCCGAGCGCCGGCGCATCGGCGACGCGCTGGCCGCGCTCGACTACTCGCTCGGCTGCGACGAGTGCGGTGTCGAGCGGGCCATCGGCAACCGGGCCGGGAGCATCGAGGCGATGTGGGACCACCTGCACGAGCCGCCGGGGCCCCACCGCTACCCGCTGCGCATGGAGTTCGCCATCTCGAACACCTGCAACCTCCAGTGCGTGCAGTGCAACGGCGACCGGTCGTCGGCCATCCGGGCGCAGCGCGAGCACCGCCCGCCGATGGTTTCGCGCTACGACGACGCCTTCTTCGACGAGCTCCTCGACTTCCTGCCCCACGTCCGCTACGCCAGCTTCGCCGGCGGCGAGCCCTTCCTCGCCCGCGAGACCCGGCGCGTCTTCGACCTGCTCATCGAGCACGGCTGGACCCCGAAGATCGACGTCGTCACCAACACCACGATGTGGGACGAGCGGGTCGAGCACTACCTGCGGGCCCTCGAGATGGACGTCACCGTCTCGATCGACGGTGCCTCGCCGGAGACGTTCGAGTCCATCCGGGTGGGGGCCGACCACGAGCAGTGCTGGGTGAACGTCGGTCACTACCTCGACGTCACCCGCAGCTACGGCGGCACGGTGTCGATCAACTTCTGCCTCATGCCCCAGAACTGGCACGAGTTCGGCGACCTGCTCCTGCGCGCCGACGAGCTCGACGTGCGGGTCGACGTCATCCCCGTCACCTTCCCCGCCCGCTACGACATCCTCCGCCTGCCCACCGACGAGCTGCGGGTGGCGGTCGAGTCCCTCGAGGCCCGCGACACCGACCTGCGCGACCGCCTGGGCCGCAACCGGCCCGTGTGGGAGGAGAAGCTGGCACTGCTGCGGCGCCAGCTCGACCTGCTCGAGTCCGACGGCATGCCCGTCCGCATCAACTCCCGTCCCACGGTCCCGCCCGAGGTGCTCGAGGCGCTGCGGGCCGAGCTGCGGGAGTGGGCGGGCCAGGAGCTCATCGAGCTGCGGGTCGAGGACGGCATCGTCGAGGCGGTCGAGGCGCCCGGATGGGCCGCGCCGCTCGATCCCGACCGCTGGGTGGGCTGGGCCAACGAGGTGATCCTGCCCGACCTCGTCGACCGCCTCGGGCGCTTCCGGGACTTCGAGATGGAGTCGGGCGACGACGGGGTCCAGCGCATGTCCTACTGGTTCGAGATCGACGGCGAGCGCGTGCCGTTCCGCTCGATCCAGGTCGAGGGCCACCTCTTCGGAGCGTCGACCGCGGCGCTCGACCGCCTCGTCGGCGCGAGGCGCTGAGTCGACCGTGGCGAGAGTGCGCATCCTCGGGCGTCGGCGTCGAGACGCCGGCGGCTCCCCGCCGCCGACGGTCGGCTCGGCCCCGCACTCGGCGTGCTACGCGCCGTCCATCCAGCTCTACTTCCAGCCCGACGGCGACGTGCGGGCCTGCTGCCACAACTTCAACCACTCGCTCGGCAACGTCGCCGAGCAGCGCCTCCGCGAGATCTGGGACGGCGCCGCCGCCGAGTCGCTGCGGACGGCGTTGGCGGCCGACGACTACTCGCTCGGCTGCCGGGGGTGCGAGGCGCAGGTGGCGATCGAGGGGCGGGCCACCTCCATCCCCGCCCGCTTCGACGTCCACGCCGGCCACCTCACCGACGACCCTGCGTCTCGTCGGTGGCCCCGGCTCGCCGAGTTCAACCTGAGCAACGCCTGCAACCTCCAGTGCATCCAGTGCAACGGCGACCTCTCCTCGTCCATCCGGGCCAAGCGCGAGGGGCGCGCCCCGCTGCCCAAGCCCTACGGCGACCAGTTCTTCGAGGACCTCGCCGAGTTCCTGCCGCACCTCACGCGCGCCCAGTTCGCGGGTGGCGAGCCCTTCATGGCGCCCGAGAACTACCGGGTCTGGGAGCTCCTCGCCGAGGTCGCTCCGACGTGCGAGGTGGTCGTCGTCACCAACGCCACCCAGTGGAACCGGCGGGTGGAGGACATCCTCGAGCGGGTCCCGATGTCGTTCGCGTTCTCGATCGACGGCATCACGAAGGAGACCTACGAGGCCGTCCGCGTGGACGCCGACTTCGAGGAGACGTTCGCCAACGTCGAGCGCTACCGCGACTACGCCGCCCGGGTCGGCACGCAGGTGGCCATGAACCACTGCCTGATGGTGCAGAACCACCACGAGTTCGCCGACTACCTGCTGTGGGCGGACCAGCGGGGCATCCCGGTCAACGTCTCGGTGGTGCGCCAGCCCGGGCACTGCAGCATCGCCCGCCTGCCCGTGGCCGAGCTTCGCGAGGTCCTGGCGCGGCTCGAGGCACAGGACCCGGTCGTCCGGCCGCAGCTGACGCTCAACGCCCACGTCTGGGAGCGCGAGCTCGCCCGCATCCGGGACTGGGCCGAGGCGGGTGCCGTCGTGGACGACCCCACCTCGGAGTTCGGCGGCGCCGCGTACAACGTCATGTCGTTCCGTCGGTCCGGGTCGGGGCCCCACGACGAGCAGGCGGCCCGCGCCGACCTGTTGCCGCTCGCGCACGACGGGGTGGTCCACGAGCTCACCATCGGCCCCGACGACCGGGTGTCGGCCAGCTCGCCCAGCCTGGTCGTCCTCCTCGGTGACGAGGCGGACCAACTGGTGGGCGGGTCCGTACAGGGCCTCCAGGGCCTGAGCACGGCCACGTTCGGCACCATGCTGGACCACGAGGTGCTCCACCAGGACGACGACCGCATCGACGCCGTGGTCACGTACCGCCACGCCGTGCTGCGCCTCACCACCCTGGCGCTGCGCAACGAGCAGGGATGGGCGGACGAGGCCAAGATCCTGCTGGCGGTCCAACAGCTCGACCGTCCCGTGCCGGCGCAGCGCTGAGCCGGCCACCCCGTCGCGCCGTCGCGCGCCGGGACCATCGACCCTGTACGCGCCTGGCGGCGAGGGGAAGAGTTCTGGCCATGCCCGCAGCCGCGGCGCCGGTCGGTGCGCCCCTCCCGCCGACGGGGCTGACCGTCGAGGAGGCGGCTCGTCGGTTGGTCGCCGAAGGCCCCAACGAGCTGCCGCCACCGCGTGCCGTCCCGGCGTGGCGCCGACTGCTCGGCGAGCTCTTCAACTTCTTCGCCGGGATGCTGTGGGTGGCCAGCGGGCTGGCCGTGGCGGCCGGGCTGGTCGCGTTGGCGATCGCCATCGTGGCCGTGATCGTGTGCAACGGCCTGTTCGCGTTCGCCCAGGAGCACCGGGCGGAGCGGGCCGCGGCGAGCCTGCGCCGACTGCTGCCCCAGCGGTGCACGGTGGTGCGGGACGGCCGTCACGTCGACGTGGACGCGACGGGGCTCGTGGTGGGTGACGTCGTGCTCCTCGAGCCCGGGGACCGCGTCTCGGCCGACCTCCGCGTCGACGAGGCGCACGGCGTGCTCGTGGACACGTCGCTCCTGACCGGGGAGAGCGCCGCTGCGGGGGCCGACGTCGGTGACCCGCTGCTCGCCGGGACCTTCCTGGTGGAGGGGGCCGCCACGGGGACGGTCACCGCCACCGGCGCCCGCACGCGGCTGGCGGCCATCGCCCGGCTCACCACCGAGGCGAAGCGCCCGCGAACGCCGCTGCACCGCGAGATCCAGCGGGTCGTGCGCACCCTGGCCGCCATCGCGCTCACGGTGGGCGGGGTGTTCTTCGTGTTCGCCCTGCTGCTGGGCGAGCCGGCCGGCGACGGCTTCCTCTTCGCCATCGGGGTGACGGTCGCGCTGGTCCCGGAGAGCCTGCTGCCCACGATGACGCTGTCGCTGGCGGTCGGCGCCCAGCGGATGGCCGAACGCCAGGCGCTCGTGCGCCGTCTCGAGTCGGTCGAGACCCTCGGCTCGACGACCTTCATCTGCTCCGACAAGACGGGGACCCTCACCCGCAACCAGATGCAGGTCGTGACGGTGTGGACCCCGGTGGGCGAGGTCGGGGTCGAGGGGGAGGGCTACGGCCCCCGGGCTCGTGTGGTCGCCGACGGCCTCGACGCCCGGGCGGCGGCCGAACTGGTGGCCCAGGTGGCACAGGGCTGCTCCACGGGGCATGCGGTCCAGCGCGACGGCGAGTGGACGACCCAGGGCGACCCGATGGAGGTGGCCATCGACGTGCTTGCCCGGCGCCTGGGCGTGGACGGCGACGTCGTGGGCCGCCCGGCGCCGGAGCGCCAGTTCCCGTTCGACCCGCGCCGTCGACGAATGTCGGTGGTGCGCGACGGCTGGCTGCTGGTCAAGGGGGCGCCCGACGGGGTGCTGCCGCGATCCGCCCCGGTCGAGGGGGCGTCGAGCGCGCTCGACGAGTTGTCCGCCCGCGGGCTGCGGGTGCTCGCGGTCGCCCGGCGCGCCGACACGGGCGCCACCACCGCCGACGACGCCGAGCGCGATCTCGAGCTCGTGGGCCTGCTGGCCTTCGAGGACCCGCCTCGTGTCGGCGCCGCGCACGCGCTGGTCGCGTGCCGGCGGGCGGGCATCGCCGTCGCCATGGTCACCGGCGACCATCCCGAGACGGCTCGGGCCATCGCCGACGAGGTGGGCCTGCGCCGCTCCCACGACCCGGTGCTGACCGGCGCCGAGCTCCCCGATGACGACCAGCTCCTGGGGGCGCTGATCGACCACGACGGGATCGTGCTGAGCCGGGTGTCCCCCGAGGACAAGCTGCGCATCGCCCGGGCGTTGCGGCGTCGGGGCCACGTCGTGGCCATGACCGGCGACGGCGTCAACGACGGCCCCGCGCTGCAGGAGGCGGACATCGGCGTGGCCATGGGCCGCTCCGGCACCGACGTCGCCCGCGACGCCGCCGACCTCGTCCTGCTCGACGACGACTTCGCCACCATCGTCGCCGCGGTGGAGCAGGGTCGCGCCACGTTCGCCAACATGCGGCGCTTCCTGACGTACCACCTCACGGACAACGTCGCCGAGCTGACGCCGTTCCTCGTGTGGGCCCTGTCCGGTGGCCGGTTCCCCCTGGCGCTGGGAGTGCTCCAGGTGCTGGCCCTCGACATCGGCACCGACACGCTGCCCGCCGTGGCCCTCGGGGGCGAGCGCCCGGCCCCCGGCGTGCTCGACCGCCCGCCCACGTCGGGTCGGCTGATCAACCGCACCGTCGCGACACGGGTGTTCGGGGTGCTGGGCCCCACCGAGGCCATCATGGAGATGATGGCCTTCCTCGCCGTGTTCCTGGCCGCCGGGTGGCGCCCCGGTGACGCCTTCCCCGAGGGCGACGTCCTGCTCGGGGCCTCGGGGGCGGCGTTCGCCGCCGTCGTGGCCGGGCAGCTCGCCAACGCCTTCGCCTGCCGCAGCGCCAGCCGCTGGCCGGGCGCACTGGGTTGGGCCAGCAACCGCCTGCTCCTGTGGGCGGTCGGCTTCGAGGTGCTCGTCGCCGCCGCGTTCCTCGGCCTGCCTCCCGTGGCGGGCGTGCTGGGCCAGCAGGCGCCACCCGTCGCGGGATGGGTCGTGGTGGCGCTCGCCGCCCCCGCGCTGTTGCTCACCGACGCCGCCGCCAAGGCGGCGGTGCGCCGCCGGGCCCGCCGCCGGCGCCACGGTCCCCTCCACGGCGCCGCTCCGGGGCCTACCTCGCTCGGGATCGGCGTATGACCACGTCGCTGCACCCGTACTCGCTGATCGTCTTCGACACCGACGGCGTCCTCACCGACACCGCGGTGGTGCACGCCGCCGCCTGGAAGGAGCTCTTCGACGAGTACCTGGCTCGCCGCGGCGAGCGCGAGGGGCGCCACCACGAGCCGTTCGACGCGGTGGGGGAGTACCTCGCCCTCGTCGACGGCAAGCCCCGGTACGACGGCGTGCGCAGCTTCCTCGCCGCCCGGGGCATCGAGCTGCCCGGCGGCGCGCCCGACGACGAGCCCGGCACCGAGACCGTGTGCGGCCTGGGCAACGCGAAGGACGCCCACTTCCAGGAGCGACTGGCACGCGACGGCGTGGACGCGTTCCCCGACGCGGTGCGCCTCCTCGACCGCCTCGACGCGGCCGAGCGCCCGGCGGTGGCGGTGTCGGCCAGTCGCAACGCCCGCGACGTGCTCGGGGTGGCCGGCGTGCGGGAGCGGTTCGCCGCCATCGTCGACGGCGTCGAGAGCGACCGCCTCGGGCTCGCGGGCAAGCCCGATCCTGCACTCTTCCTCGTCGCGGCCGATCGGATGGGCGTGGATCCCGAGCGAGCCGTGGTGGTCGAGGACGCCGTGGCCGGCGTCGAGGCCGGCCGGCGGGGCGGGTTCGGCCTGGTGGTGGGCCTCGACCGCGTGGGGCAGGCCGCCGCGCTGCGCGACGCCGGCGCCCACGTCGTGGTCGGCGACCTGGACGAGCTCGTGCTCGACCCGAACGGAGGGCGACCGTGACCCTCAGCGCCGAAGCCCTTCCGGGGCACTGGTGCCTGCGGTTCGAGGGCTTCGAGCCCGACGACGAGGGCCGTCGCGAGGCACTGGCCACACTGGCCAACGGCTACTGGTCCGTGCGGGGCGCGGCGCCGGAGGCGAGCGCCGACGGCGTGCACTACCCCGGCACCTACGTCGCCGGCGTCTACAACCGCCTCGACGACGAGGTGAAGGGCCGCACCGTCACCAACGAGAGCCTCGTCAACCTGCCCAACTGGTTGCTGCTCGGGTTCCGCGTCGACGGTGGGCCGTGGTTCGCGGCCGGAGCGTCGGACCTGCTCGACCACGAGGTCGAGCTCGACACCCACCAGGCGGTGCTGCGGCGGCTCGTGCGCTTCCGTGACGACGAGGGCCGCATCACCCGGGTGGAGCAGCGGCGCTTCGTGCACCACGGCGAGCCCCACCTCGCCGCGCTGATCACCACCTTCACCGCCGAGAACTGGACCGGCCCGCTCACCGTCCGCTCCGGCATCGACGGCGACGTCGAGAACGCCAACGTCGACCGCTACCGCACCCTGGCGTCGACCCACCTCGAGGTGCTGCGGGCCGAGCCGGTGGACGACGAGACGGTCCTGGTGGAGGTGCAGACCACCCAGTCGAAGGTCCGGGTGGCGGTCGCGGCCCGCACCCGGGTGGTGGACGGCGCGGGAGGCGACGCCCCTGGGCCCGTGCTCGACGGCGGCCTCGTGGCGCACGACCTGGCCCTCGACCTCGCCGAGGGGGTTCCCGTCACGGTCGAGAAGGTCGTGAGCCTGTTCACGTCGCGCGACCTGGCGATCACCGAGCCGGCGGTCGACGCCCTGCGCACGCTCGGCGCCGCGCCCGACGCCGCCGCCCTCGAGGAGGCCCACGTGCTCCAGTGGGCCCACGTCTGGCGGCGGGGCGACATCGACATCGACATCGACGACGGTGACGAGGACCCGCCGCCCGAGATCGCCCTGCGGGTCAACCTGTTCCACCTGCTCCAGACCGTCACCAAGAACACCGCCGACCTCGACGTCGGCGTGCCGGCCCGGGGCCTGCACGGCGAGGCGTACCGGGGCCACATCTTCTGGGACGAGCTGTTCATCTTCCCGTACCTGAACCTGCGCTTCCCCAAGCTCACCCGGGGCCTGCTCCTGTACCGCTACCGGCGACTGCCCGAGGCGCGGCGGGCGGCGGCCGAGGCCGGGTACCGGGGAGCCATGTTCCCCTGGCAGAGCGGCAGCAACGGCGAGGAGGAGACCCAGACCTGGCACCTCAACCCCAACTCGGGGCGGTGGCTGCCCGACGGCTCGCACCTCCAGCGCCACGTCAACATCGCCATCGCCTACAACGTCTGGCAGTACTACGACGCCACCGGCAGCTACGAGTTCCTGTCGTTCTACGGCGCCGAGCTGCTGCTCGAGATCGCCCGGTTCTGGGCCAGCATGGCCGAGCAGGCCCCCGACGGCCGGTACGACATCGTCGGCGTGGTCGGGCCCGACGAGTACCACGAGGCCTACCCGGGCGCCGACGAGCCCGGCCTGCGCAACAACGCGTACACGAACGTCATGGCGGCGTGGGTGCTGACCAAGGCCCTCGCCCTCGGCGAGGTGGTCACCGAGCACCGCTGCCGCGAGCTGCGCGAGAAGCTCGGCATCGACGAGGCCGAGGTGGCGCGGTGGGACGACATCAGCCGCCGGCTCCGGGTGCCGTTCCACGACGGCGTCATCAGCCAGTTCGAGGGCTACGGCGACCTCGACGAGCTCGACTGGGAGGGCTACCGCGAGCGCTACGGCGACATCCGGCGCCTCGACCGGGTGCTCGAGGCCGAGGGCGACAGCACCAACCGGTACCGCCTGTCGAAGCAGGCCGACGTGCTGATGCTGCTCTACCTGCTGACCGCCGACGAGGTGATCGAGCTGTTCGGCCGGCTGGGCTACGACGTCGATCAGGACCTGCTCGACCGGACCACCGCGTACTACCTCGACCGCACGTCCCACGGGTCGAGCCTCAGCGGCGTCGTGCACACGTGGCTCATGGTGGGCGCGGGACGGGAGGCGTCGTGGCCGCTGTTCGCCGACGCCCTCGAGAGCGACCTCGCCGGCGGCGACGGGGGCACGGTCCGGGAGGGGATCCACCTCGGTGCCATGGCCGGGACGGTCGACCTCGTCCAGCGGGGCTACGGCGGCGTGCGCCCCCGGGGCGGCGTGCTGTGGGTCGAGCCCTCGCTGCCGCCCGAGATCGCGCGCCTCCGCTTCAACGTCGGGTACCGAGGGGCGTCGGTCACCGTCGACGTCGAGGACGGCGAGTGCACGGTGACCGCCCACCCGAACGCCCAGGCGATCCGGGTCGGCATCGAGGGCGAGGTGGTCGCCTTGGCGCCGTGCGAGGAGCGGTCCTTCCCGGTGGCGCGCCGGCGCTAGTCGTTCGGTCCGCCCGGTGGACGGTCAGGGCCGGGGCGGCCCGACGTACTCGAAGTGGCCCGGGTCGGGCACGAGCCAGCCGTCGCCCGACGCGAACCCCCATCGGGCCATCACCTCGACCAGGCGCGGGTCCTGGATCGAGGTGAACCCGGTGCGGTTGCCGCCGAAGTTCAGGTCGATGGCCGCGCCCCAGGCGTGGCGCGAGATGCTCCCGCCCACCGCCACCAGCCGAGGGTTGTAGCAGCCGTCGTAGGTCTCCACGAGCCCGGCCAGGTTGCGGTCGGCCAGCTCCTGGAGCGCTCCCCGCAGCGCCGGGATCAGCGAGCGGTGACAGCGCACGCGGCCGAGCACCGGCACGTCCGCGGCCACGATGTTCGCCGCGACCCAGGCGGGCTCCGGGCGCAGCTCCCGCGCTCCGGGGGTCGGGGTGAACGCGAAGCTGCCGAACGTGGCGGCGATGCGCGACTGGGGCAGCACCGCGTCGCTGCTGCGCAGGTACGGCGTCTCGCCCTCGGTGCGCACGCGGAGCGGCTGCTCGGGGGCGAGGGCGCGGAGGGCGGTGACGAGCGGCGCGGCCGCGCCGGCCGGCCGGGCGAGCAGGTAGCGCGGCGTCGTGACGCCGGCGGCATCGGCACCCGCCGCCGGAGCACGAGCTCGGCGGCCGCGACCGATCGGTCGTCGACGACGCCGACGATCTCCACCACTGGCCGCCCCGGAGCTGCACGCGGTCACCCGGCGCCAGTCCGTGGACGGCCGCGGACGTGGTGCCGACCAGGGCCTGGCCTGCGAGCTCCCTCGACGGCGCTGCGGTCGCGATGAGCGGCGAACGGCCCGTAGGTGGTGGGGTCGATCCCGATGGCGTCGAGACCGAGGACGACGCCCCGGCGGGCAGTGGCGGGCGCCGCCTGCGCCGTGGACGGCGTCGACGAGCACCGGGTCGCCGGCGATCACCGTGGTGGCGGCTGTCCGGGAGCGCACGGGCCGCCTGGGCGAAGTCGGCTGGCAACCCGCCGGCGGTCCAGGCCAGACGGTCGGCGCGCGTGGCGCTGGGTCGTGCCGTCGCCGGGGTGGGGTCGGGGTGACGGTGGTCGGGCGGCCGCAGTGACGGGGTCGCTGGCCGGGGACGGCCCCGCCTCGGGGTCGGCACCGCTCTGACCGCCAACGAGGCCCCTGCGCCGACGACGATCCTGGCCACCGCAGGGCGCCCAGCCGCAGCAGGCGGGTCACGCGGGGGCCAGCCGGTCGGCGATGGCGAGCAGCTCGCCGCGGGCCAGGGTCAGGCTGCGCAGGCGCACCACGGCGCCCCCCTCGAACCACTCGAGCTCGCCGCGTGGGGGCGCGAACCGACCCGGCCGGCCGCGGACCGTGACGGGCACCACGTCGTCGGCGTCGGACGGCGGTGGCAGCTTGGCGGCGGGCCCCTGCTCGAGGAGGAAGGCGCGGTCCCCGGCGCCGACGAAGGAGGCGACCACCCAGCCGTCGTCGACCCGCAAGGCCGGCGGCGCGAAGCCGTCCAGTGCGGGCGGCAGCAGGAGGGACAGGGGCGCCATCGCGCCGACCGCGTCGCCGACGTCGGCCGTGGCGGCCTCCGCCCACGTGTCGGGCACGGCGGTGCCGACCACCCCGAGGCCGCGCGCGGCGCCCACCAGCAGCGACCGCTCGACGCTGCCGGTGAGCACCAGGTCCCGGCCCGCCGCGTGGAGCGCCAGCCGGGTGCCGTCCTCGCTCAGGTAGCCGACGCCGGCCGGCCCGAGGTCGACGCGCCGCACGAGGGTGCCGAGGTCGCCGAACAGGCGACCGCCGGGCCAGTCCGCGGTCGCCGACAGCGCCAGCCACGCGCGGCCGTCGCTCCAGGTGCGGACGGCCACGCGGGGCCCGCCGGCGGTGCGGGCGTGCCCCGTCCGGTGGGGGGCCAGCCCAGGCGGGAGGCCGTCCGGGTCGGGGACCTCGTCGACCGAGACGGGGCCGTCGACGAACCCGCCGTCGGCCGGCCCGCCGTCGGGCGCGGCATCGGTGCCGTCGGCCGCGGGCAACCCGGTGGGCTCGCCGTTGACCACCAGGTCCGAGACGGTGAGGTCCAGCACGGTGTCGCCGGCCCGCTCGGTGTAGCCGCGGGCCTGGGCCCACGCCCGGCGGTCGGCGCCCGGCGCGGCCCGGACGCTCACCCGGAGGGGGACCAGCGTCTCCTCGTCCAGGCGGAGGCGGACGGTGTCGGCCGGGTGCACGAGGCGCAGGTTGCCCGTCGGCCGGAGCGCGTCCAGCAACGGGCCGACCTGGGCCGCGGTCGTCTCGATGCCGACCGTCGGTCGTCCGTCGACGGGAGCCGGCGGCAGTGAGGCGGTGGTGCCGGCCAGCGCGAAGCTCTGCACGGGCATGATCAGCTCGAGCGGGGCCGGCGACGCGGGCGAGAAGGGGGGGCGCCCCGAGGTCGACCGCCGGTCGGGGTCGCCGGCGTGCACGCGGGCTGGGCGGGGCTCGGGCAGTCGCGGAGGCCGCTCACCTCCCAACGGTCCTCGGCCACGGCGAGGCGCAGGTCGTTGGCCGGCCAGCCGCCGGGGGGGTAGTCGGTCCGGTCGTCGAGCGTGAGCGACAGCGTCTCGGCGCAGGGAGAGTCGACTGCGAAGCGGCGCTCGGGTACGGCCGGGTTCCAACCGCGCTCGACGAGCCCGAGCCGGGCCTCCAGGGCGCGGACGTCGTGCTGGGCGGCGACCACACGCTCGGGCAGGTCGGCCGCCGCCACCCCGGCGCCCTCCCGGCCGGTGGACGTGTGCACGAGGATCGCGGCGGCGAGGGCGGCGGCGAGGAAGACCGCGGCTGCGGCAGCGGGGAGCGGCGGCGCTGGCGGGGCGGCGGGCGCAGGCCCCGCCTGGTCGGGTCGGTCGGCTGCGGCCTCCCGGCGGACCCGGGCCAGCACGGACCCGGCGAGGTCCGGCGCCCCACCCCGGCGGAGGCTGCGGCGGTGGCACCGAGGTGCTCGCGGGCCAGGGTGGCGTGGCGCTCGAAGCGGGCGCAGGCGACGCAGCCGGCGGCGTGGGCCTCGGCGGCCCGGGCCCGGGCCGCGTCGCGCTCCTCGCCGTCCAGCCGCGCCGACAGCACGACCTGGGCCTCGTCACACGTCATCGGCGCACTCCGGGGCCTGGAGCCAGCGGTCGAGCGAGCGGCGGGCCTGGTGCACCCGGCTCTTCACGGTGCCCTCGGGCACGCCCAGCACCTCGCCCGCCTCCCGGTACGTCAGCCCGTACACCTCGACCAGCAGCAGGGCCTCGCGGGGACGGTCGTCGAGGCTCGCGATCGCCGCCTCGACCTCGGCGGCTCCCGACGGGCTGGGCGTCGGGGCCGCCCGTTCCTCGGGACGCGGCGGGGTGACCGCGGCGACGAGCCGGTCCCGGCGGCGTCGGCTCCGGAGCGCATCGAGGGCGCTGTTGCGCGCCACCTGGAACACCCAGGACGACAGCGGCGAGCGGAAGGCGAACGACGGCAGGCCGCGGTACACGCGCACGAACGTCTCCTGGGCCACGTCCTCGGCGAGGGTGGCGTCGCCGAGGAAGTGCACGAGGAACCGCCGCACGTGGTCCTCGTAGTGGCGCACGAGCGAGGTGAACGCGGCGGCGTCGCCACCGGCGGCCGCCCGCACCACGAGCTCGGAGGGCTCCTCCACGCGCTGTCCCCTCACCGGCGCACCCCGCGGGAGCGCCCGGGGTCATGGTTGCGTCCCCGCCGAGGCCTGTCCACCGTCATCCGTGCGTCGTGTGCCCACGCAGGAGGAGACGCTCCCCGGGGCGGGATGGTTCATCCGACCCGGCCTCGGGCCGCCCGGCGAACGAACCGGGCCCGGGCGGCGTCTCCTCTCCCGACGGTCGTGATCAGGAGGAGACCCCAATGCGCCCATCCCGCCCACCCTCACCGCGCGTGCTCCGCGGCACCGGTGCGGTCCTCGCCGTGCTGGGCCTCGTCGCCACCGTCGTGGTGGCCGGAACGCTCCGGCGATCGGTCGACGGCGACGTGGGGGCCGAGGCGACCGTGGTGCCTCCGCCCCTGGTGTTCGCCCGCACCGGCGACCGGGTCGTCAGCCTCGACGTGGCCCGCGCCGAGGTGGCGGTCTCGGTGCCGGGCGCCATCGGCAGCACCGACGGCCGCCTCCTGTTCCGGGTCGACGAGTCGGTGGGTCAGGGCCACCGGGGCGGGGGCGGCGCGGCTGCCCTCGTCGCCCTGGACGCCCGCACCGGCGTCGAGCGGCGGCGTCAGCCCGTCGCCGCCGGCTTCGTCCCCCGTCTGGCCTCCCACGACGGCGGCGCCGTGGTGCTGGTCTCCTCCGACGCGGCGTCGTCCTCGGTCGGCTACCCCGCGCCGCGAGCCACCACCGACCTGCTCGTGGCCCGGGCCGGTGGGCGACCGGAGCGTCACGAGCTGACCGGCAACTTCGAGCCCGAGGCCTTCTCCCTCGACGGAGCGCGGCTCTTCCTGGTGGAGTACGTGCCCGCGGAGGCGCCCACCGGCTACCAGGTGCGCCAGCTCGACCTGACCACGGGCCGGGTCGGTCCGGTGGAGAGCGTGGACATCGCGCCCGGGACGGTCATGGGCGGCGCCGCCCGCGACCACGTCATGGCGGGCGACGGGTCCCGGCTCTACACCCTGTACTCGGTGCCCGCCGGCGTGCCCGACGGCCTCCACGGGACCGACCCGTCCCAAGGGCGCGCCTTCATCCACGTGCTCGACCTCGACGAGGGCTGGGCGCACTGCCTGCTGCTGCCCGCGCCGATCGGCACCGACGAGCGCTCGATGGCCTCGGGCCCGCTGGCCATCAGCCCCGACGGCGCCACGCTGGCGGTGGTCGACACCGACCTCGACGGCGGGCGCTCGGCGGTGGTCGAGGTGGACACCGAGACGCTGACCACCGGCCCGGTCCACGAGGCGGTGGGGCCGCGCTGGCCCGGCGCCGCCGCGCTCGACGGGGCCGGCAACCTCTACGTGGCCGGTGCCGGGGGGCGCGACCGCCCGCGGGTCGAGGTCCTCGACCTGCACGCCGGTGAGCGCCGGCGGGGCTGGTCCACGGCGACGCCGGTCACCGCGATGAGCGCCCAGCCGGGCGGGACGCTCGTGCTGGCCGAGCCCGAGCGTGGGCGTGTCGTCGTGCTCCGCCCGGGCCGGGAAGGGGGTCGGTCCGTGGTGCTGCCGGCCGAGGGGACGATGGCGGTCGGTCCCGCCAGCGTCACGCTGCCGGAGCCGCGCGACGTGCTGGAGTGCGCCTGCTGAGCCGGAGCGGGCCGGTCAGCGGGTGCGGCGGTCCCAGTCGGCGCGGCGGTAGCGGCCTTCGAGCGCCGGTGACCAGGTCGCCCCGTCCGCCGAGGCGTCCACCCGCAGGGTGAGGCCGTCGCCGTCCGACAGCGGCGCGCCGAAGGCCAGGCGCACGGCGCCGCGCGACGTCCGCCGCTCGAAGACGAGGTCGTCCCCCTGCCAGTCCCCGAGGGCCGGGGCGCCGGGGTCCTCGCCCCGGTCGTCGAACCAGTGGAGCGTGGGCCGTCCCGAGGACGCGTCGACCCCGACGACCGCGTGCACCAGCCGGGTGATGGACCCGAACTGCTCCTGCTGGTAGTCGATCACCAAGAAGTTGCCGCCCAGGCCCATGTTGGTCCGGAAGCGCCCGGTGGTCTCGCCGGTGGCGCCGCCGGCCTCGTGGTAGACGGACTCGGTGCCCGCGTAGGCGCCCGCCAGGCGGGCCAGGCGGGCGTGCGTCGGGCGAAGCGTCGCTGTCTCCATCGCGAACCCGTCGGCAGTACCGTCGCGGACATGAGCGACCCCACCCCCGACCTCTACGGCCTGGCCGCCTCCGACTTCGGCGACGACTTCGTGTGGGGGGTGGCCACCGCCTCGTACCAGATCGAGGGGGCGTGGGACGAGGACGGCAAGGGGCGCTCCATCTGGGACACGTTCACCCACCGCACCCGCCGCCCGGTCCCCACGGTGATCACCGGCGAGGACGGCGACGTGGCGTGCGACTTCTACCACCGGTACGAGTCCGACCTGGAGCTCATGGGGGGCCTGGGGGTGGGCGCCAACCGCTTCTCGGTGTCGTGGCCGCGCGTGCTGCCGGAGGGCACCGGCCGGGTCAACGAGGCCGGCCTCGACTTCTACTCGCGCGTGGTCGACGCCACGCTCGCCAACGGCATGGAGCCGTGGCTCACCTGCTACCACTGGGACCTGCCCCAGGTGCTCCAGGACCGGGGCGGGTGGACCAACCGGGACATCGTGGGCTGGTTCTCGGAGTACGTCGGCGTGCTGGCCGACCGCCTCGGCGACCGCGTGAAGCGCTGGATGATCTTCAACGAGCCCCTGTCGTTCGTGTACGGCGGCTACCTGCTCGGCGCCCACGCCCCGGGAGTGCTCTCGTACAAGGGCGCCGCCGCCGCCGTCCACCACGTGAACCTCTGCCAGGCCGCCGGCGCCCGCGCCATCCGCGCCCGGGTGACCGAAGCGGAGGTGGGCACGACGCACGTCATCAGCCCCCTCCACACCTCGAGCCCCATGCACCTGTTCCGCGAGGCGCGCCGCAAGGCCGACGCCATGGCCCACGGCGTGTTCCTCGAGCCCAACTTCGGCCTCGGCTACCCCCAGGACGCGGGCCCCTTCGTGGCCCAGGTCGAGCGCAACGTGCGGCCCGGCGACGAGGAGGCCATGGACGCCGGCTTCGACTTCATCGGCGCCCAGTACTACGCGGCCATGCGGGCGGTCCCCGTCCCCGTGCTGGGTGGCCTGCCGCTGCGCCTGCCCCTGGCCAAGGGCACCGACCGGGACCAGATGGGCCACTGGAACAACCCCCAGGGCCTCTACGACGCCATCGAGGTGGTCCACCGCTACGGCCGGGCGCCCCGCATCTACGTCACCGAGAACGGCGCGTCGTTCCCCGACGTGGTCGAGCACGAGGCGGGGGGCGACCGGGTGCACGACCTGCGCCGCATCGACTACCTGCGCAAGCACCTCGCGGCGGTGGCCCGGGCCCGGGCCGACGGCATGCCGGTGCACGGCTACTTCTACTGGTCGTTCATGGACAACTTCGAGTGGGCCCTCGGCTACCGCCCCCGCTTCGGCCTGGTCCACGTGGACTTCACCACGCTCGAGCGGGTGGTGAAGGACTCCGGCCGCTGGTTCCGGGCCTTCCTCGAGGCGTGAGGAGGCCCCGAACTTAGATAGTGACAAGTCACTTTCTAAGTAGTACCGTGCTCCCCATGGAGCACCTGGTCGTCCTGTTGGTCTCGATCCCGGTCTACCTCGGGGGCATCGCCGCCGAGGCCGCGTCCCTGCCCCGGCGCCGCCGTGCCGGCGCCGACGTGGTCGGCTACGAGCGCCGCGACACCGTCGCCAGCCTCGCGATGGGGGCGGGCTCGCTCGTCGTGGGGGTCCCCTACGCCGCGGCGGCGGCCGTGCTCGCCGATCTGTGCTTCCGGGCCCGGCTGGTCGACCTCCCCAACGCCGGCGTGGCCTGGCTCGTGGCCATGGTCGGCTGGGACCTCCTCTACTACTGGACCCACCGCTGGGAGCACGAGGTCCGCTTCTTCTGGGCGGGTCACGTCAACCACCACTCGAGCGAGCGCTACAACCTCTCGACCGCGCTGCGCCAGCCCTGGACCCCCTTCCTCACCGTCGTGACCTTCCCGCTGCTGGGCCTGGTGGGCGTCGAGCCCTGGCTGATCTTCGTGGCCGGCGGCCTCAACCTGGCCTACCAGTACTGGATCCACACCGAGGCGATCGACCGGATGCCGGCCTGGTTCGAGGCGGTCTTCAACACCCCGTCGCACCACCGGGTCCACCACGGGTCGAACCCCCGCTACCTGGACCGCAACCACGGTGGGGTCCTGATCGTGTGGGACCGCCTCTTCGGGACGTTCCAGCGCGAGGAGGAGCGGGTGGTCTACGGGCTGACCACCGACATCGGCTCGTTCGACCTGCGGGTCATCGCCTTCCACGAGTACGCCGCGATCGCCCGCGACGTGCGGGCGGCCCGGACGTGGCGGGCGCGGCTCGGGCACGTGGTGGGCCGTCCGGGCTGGCGCCCGGCACCCTCGCCGGTGGCGGTGCCCGGCACGGCCTCCCGGCTCGCGGTCGCGCCCGAGGAGACGACGCAGGCGGCATGATCGGGCGGTGACCCCTGCCGCTCCGGCGCCCCGCCGCACCCAGGAGCAGCGACGGGCGGCGACGCGCGCGGCCCTGCTCGAGGCGGCGCTCGAGACGCTCGTCGAGGTCGGCGTGGCCGGGTTCACCACCACCGAGGTGGTGCGGCGGGCCGGCACCAGCCAGGGTGCGCTGTTCAAGCACTTCCCGACCAAGGCCGACCTCTGGACGGCCACCATCGAGCACCTGTTCGCCGCGCTCCGCGACGACTGGGAGCGCGAGCTGTCCGCGGTCGCGCCCGCCGAGCGCAGTGCCCACCTGGCCGTCGACCTGCTGTGGCGCCAGATGCACGACGTGCGCATCGGCGCCGCGTTCGAGCTCTACACGGTGGCCCGCACCGACCCGACCCTGCGAGCGAGCCTCGAGCCGGTCGTGCGCGACCACGTGGCCCGGCTGCACGGGCTGTCGCGGCTGGCGCTGCCCGACGACCTGGGCGACGCCGACGCGCTCGCGGGCCTGGTCGACCTGGTCGTGCTGGCCATCCAGGGGCTGGTCATCGACGACATGGCCGCCCCCGACCACCGCGCCGGCGAGCGCCTGCTCGCCACCATCCACGCCCTGGTCGACGGCGTCCTCGACGCGCCGCCGCCCGGCTGAGCGGGCCCGACGATCCGACGACACCCGTGCCCGGTCGGCGCGTGCGGCGGACGCCGGGACGAGTGGATCAGGCCGAGTCCGCGGGGCCGAGGAAGAACTCGAACATCAGCGGCGTGGCCTCGATGTCCATCGTGGTGGGGCCGAACTGCTCCTCGAAGCCCGGGGTGGGGCGCCCCGGCCAGGTGTGGCCGCCGCCCTCGACGACGTAGAGCACCGTCTCGGCCTCGCACCCCTCCCACGTGGCGCGCACGACCTCGTCGGAGACCCGCTCCTCCTGACGGCCGGGCTCGCACCCGTTGTGGGCCGCCCAGTTGTCCATGGCCGCGTCCACGCCGTCGTGCGCGGGCACGTCGGCGGGCACGTCGCCCTTCCAGTAGTGCATGTCGGCGATGGTGGCCGCGTTGAGGCCCCCGCCCTCGTAGGTGACGATGGGGTCGGCCGTGCCGTGGAAGGCCATGACCGGGACGGGGCGGTCGTCGCAGACCCCCTCCTCGGCGGGGAACTCGACGCCGGCGATCGGGGCCACGGCGGTGATCCGGTCCGACACCTGGCACGCGAGCACCGACGACATCTGGGCGCCGTTCGACTGGCCGGTGGAGAAGACCTGGGTGGTGTCGATGCAGAGCCCGGCCTCGAGCTCGTCGAGCAGGGCCTCCATGAACGCCACGTCGGGGTTGTCCTCGACCGGCGCCGCCATCCAGAAGAACGTGCCGCCGTCCACGAGGTTCGACGGCGACACGCCGATGAAGTCGTAGTCCTCGGCCATGTCGGCGAAGCCGGCGCCCGCCGGCACGAAGGTGTAGCTGACCGTCAGCGCGTGCAGCCCGAACACGAGGGGGAGCGGCGTGGTGCCGTCGTAGCCCTCGGGCACGATGAGCTGGTACCGGCCCTCGTTGCCGTCCACCGTGATGGTCTCGTCGGTGGTGCCGGGCGCGGCCACGGGGGCGGCGCCGCACCCCTCCGACGGTTCGGGCCCCGCGGGCACCGAGGTGGTGGGCGAGGCCGCCGCCGGCGCGTCCTCGGGCGCCGTGGCGCCCTCGTCGGCGGACGAGCACGCCACGGCGGCGAGGACGAGCAGCCCCGCTCCCGCGGCCGCAGCCGCCCTGTCGATCATCCGGGGCACGCCTCCGTTGTAGCGCGCCCCGACGGGCCGGGCCGACCGTTCGCTCGCGTACCATCGGTCTCCCACCCGAGGAGGCCGCCATGTCCGACTTCGCGCCTGCGCCCACCCTGCGCTCCGACCCCCGCGGCGCCATCTTCATCACCCCGTCGCGGTTCGAGGACATGGACGACTGGCACGAGGTCGCCGCCGAGATCCGCCGGGACGAGCCGATCCTGCGGGTCGAGGCCGACGGCTGGCCCGCGTTCTGGGCGGTGACCACCCACCCCGAGGTGTTCGAGGTGTCACGGCGCTCCGACGTCTACTGGAACACCGAGAAGTCCGCCCCCGGCCCCGACGCTACCTACGACCTGCTCCAGGCCATGGGGTTCGAGCTGCCCCGCACCCTCGTGCACATCCACGGCGAGGAGCACCAGAAGTACCGGCAGGTCACCAACGACTGGTTCAAACCCGCGGCGGTCCGCCGGCTCCAGCCCGCGATCGACGCCATCGCCGACGAGTACGCCGACCGCCTGCGCGACCTCGGGGGCCGGTGCGACCTCGCCCAGGACCTCGCGGTGCCGTTCACGTTGCACGTGATCATGAGCATCTTCGGCGTGCCCGAGCAGGACGAGGCCCTGATGCTGCGGCTCACCCAGGGCATCTTCGGCGCCGGCGACCCCGAGTACCTCGGCGACTTCTCCGACCCCATGGCGTTCCTCGCCGACACCCTGAGCACGTTCACCGAGTACTTCAACGCGCTCACCGAGGACCGGCGCCGCCAGCCGACCGACGACCTGGCCACCGTCCTCGCCAACGGCACCGTCGACGGCGGCCCCCTGGGAGAGACCGAGCTGCTCTGGTACTACATCATCGTCGCCACCGCCGGCCACGACACCACGTCGCACGCGTTCGCGGGCGGCATGGAGCAGCTGCTGCGCCACCCCGACCAGCTCCGGCTGGTCCAGGAGCAGCCCGACCTGGCCGCGAACGCCGCCGAGGAGATGATCCGCTGGACCAGTCCGGTCCGCAGCTTCTTCCGGTGGGTGCAAGAGGACACCGAGCTGCGGGGCACGAGGATCGCGAAGGGCGACGTGGTGCTCACGTCGTACCCGTCGGCCAACCGCGACGCGGAGGTGTTCGCCGACCCGATGCGCTTCGACGTGACCCGGACCGACGCCGACAAGACCCTCTCGTTCGGCCTCGGCATGCACTACTGCCTCGGTGCCCAGGTGGCGCGACGCGAGGTGCGCACCCTGTTGACCAAGGTGCTCGAACGGGTCGACACCATCGAGCTCGACGGCGAGCCGCAGTGGCAGTCGGCCCACTTCGTCAGCGGCGTGAAGCACCTTCCCGTGCGCTACACGCTCCGCTGACGGCGGCGGGCGCGCAGTATCGTCGGCTCCGCACGCCGCGCGTCCGCGGGGCAGCCGGGTGGGAGGCTCGCGCGCATGGGGAGGATCTTCGTCAGCTACCGCGTCGCCGACACGGAGTGGCCCGCCGCGAGGATCCGAGATGCGCTCGTCGACGAGTTCGGGGAGGCCAACGTCTTCTACGACGGCGAGAGCCTGCACCGGGGCGACAACTGGAAGGAGCGGATCGACGCCACCCTCGCGGAGTCCGAGGCGATGGTGCTCGTGGTCGGCCCCACCTGGGTCGACGAGCTCGAGAAGCGGGCGAAGGCCCGCACGCCGGACGTGCACCGCCAGGAGGTCGTCGCCGCGCTCCGGCGGAAGATGCCCATCTTCGTGACGCTGGTGGACGGGGCCGAGCCGTTGGATGCGGAGCGACTGCCGCGGAACCTGAAGCGGCTCGGCCAGCTCGAGGCCCAACCGCTGCCCCGCAAGGGGTTCGCCCGTCACGTCCCGCTGCTCATCGAGGACATCCTCGGTCTGATCCGGGGCGTCCGGCCCGACGGGGGCGGTGACGCCGACGAGCCCCGCGTGGTCACGGTCGCCGAGCACGGCGACGCCGACCACCTCGGGATCGCCGAGGCCATCGCCGCGGTGCCCCCCGGTTCGACCGTCTACGTGCGCCCGGGCCACTACGTGGACCCCGTGGTGATCGACCGCCAGGTGCAGCTCGTCGGCCAGCCCGACGGCGACCAGGAAGTCGTGCTGGAGGTGGCCGAGTCGCCGGCGCTGTCGATCGACGCCGACCGGGCGCGGGTGAGCGGTCTGTCGGTGGTGTGCACCGCCGAGCGGGACGCGGTGTGCATCGAGGTCACCGGCGGTCGGCCGATCGTCGAGGAGTGCGCGGTCTCCGCCCGGGACCACGAGGGCTCGATCGGGATCAGCGTGCGGGGCCCCGACGCCGATCCCGTCGTGCGCGGCTGTCGCGCCACCGGGGTGGAGACGGGCGTCCGGGCGAGCGACGGCGCCACCGGGCGGTTCGACGACCTGGCGATCGACGCCACCGCGGTCGGGGTCGTCGTGAGCGGGGCCGCCGATCCCGTGGTGCACGGCGGCACGGTCCGTGGCGGCGCCCGGGGCGTCGTCGTGCAGGACCGCGGCCGGGGCACGCTCGAGGCGCTCCGGGTCGTGGGCTGTCGTGACTCCGGGATCTTCGTGGAGGACGGGGCCGCGCCGGTGGTGCGGCGGTGCGAGGTGGCCGAGCCCGGCATCGCTGCGGTGGCGGTGTGGGACGCGGGCGGCACCTACGAGGACGTCGTCGTGTCGGGTCCGGCCGACAAGGGCTTCCTGGTCACGGACGGCGCCGACCCCGCGGTGCGCCGCGCCCGGGTGACGGGGGCGGTGGTCGCCATCGCGGTCACCGACGGCGGCCGGGGCCACTTCTCGGACTGCGAGGTGGTGGCGAGCACCGCCAACGGCGTCGGGGTGGGCCGCGAGAGCGAGCCGGTCTTCGAGGGCCTGGTGGTGCGCCAGGCGGCCAAGCACGCCGTCTACGTCACCGGCGGCGCCCGCCCGACGTTCCGGCGCTCGACGCTCGCCGGCGCGACCTTGGCCGCGATCGGGGTCGACGGCGGTGCCGAGCCGACCTTCGAGGGCGCCGACGTGCGCTGCACGGTCCACCACGGCCTGCTCGTGACCTCGGCGGGCGGCGTGTACGACGACGTCGCGGTGGCTTCGGCGAACGACAACGCGGTGGCGGGGATCGGCGTGACCTCGGGCGCCGACCCGACGCTGCGCCGCTTCGTGGTGCGGGGAGGCAAGAAGCAGGGGGTCGTGGTCAACGGTGCGTCGCGCGGCACGTTCGAGGACGGCGAGGTCACCGGCTGCGGCGGTGAGGCGTTCCACGTCGGCGGCAAGGCCGACCCCCGCGTGCGGCGCGTGCACCTCCACCACGTGCGGGACGACGGCCTGTGGATCGCCGGCGGTGCCACCGGCACCTACGAGGACTGCGAGATCGACCACACCGCGGGCTCGGGCATCCGGGTCGGCGAGGACTGCGGGCCCGTGGTCCTTCGCGCCCACATCCACGACATCGCCCCGAAGGGGGTGGCGGGCGGCTTCCTGGCCGGCGTCCGGGGGGCCAACGGCGTGCGGGTGGCCGCCTTGAGCGGCCGGAGTCGCTTCGAGGACTGCGTCATCGAGCGGACCCGCCACCAGGGGGTCGACCTGTCCGGCGACTTCCTGCCCCGCTTCGAGCGCTGCACCGTCGACGGTGCGCCCTGGTCGGTCCCGCGCTCGTAGCGCCGGGACCGCCGGCGGTCAGAAGTCGAGGCCCTCGCGCAGCCCGCCTCGACCTCGGCTCCGGCCTGTCGATCGTGGGCCTCGCCGGCATCGTCGACGCGCTCATCGAGGCGCCCGACAGCGGCTGGACGAGCCCCGAGACCCTGGTCGCCGCCATCGTGGCCGCCGTGGTGTTGGCGGCGGCAGCGTGGCGGCCTCGCAGTACGGGTCGGCCATCGAGCGGTTCCTCGGCCCCCTCCCCGCCGACGCCCGCGGGGAGGCGTCGCGGTCGCTGGCCGGCGCGCTCGAAGCGGCCGCCCAGGCCGGGCCCGAGGCCGGCCTGCGCCTGGTGCAGGGTGCCCAGGAGGCGTTCGTGTCCGGCATCCACACCGGCGCCGTCGGAGGTGGCACCCTGGGCGCCGTGACCACGGGCGGGACCCCCTACGACGAGCGCGTCTACCACCTCGACCTCTGCATCCTCGCCTACCAGCTCTACACCCAGACGCTGCTGTGGCCCATGGACCCCTACAGCGAGCAGATGGCGCGACCGTGGACCCGCCGGCGGGACGCGTTCCTGGCCCGGGCCCGCAAGCGCTTCGCCGACCGTCGGGTGCCGAAGCACCTCGACCCGATCCTCACCGACCTGCGCCGGCTCGGCCCGATCCACCCCTGCTTCGTGAAGCCCGAGCGCCAGGGCACCTGGGAGGCGTTCGCCGCGCCGGCGCCGATCGCCGACCGGATCGGCTCGGTGTGGGTGGCCACCTACCGCTCGGACGAGCCCCTCGCCGTCTGGCGGGCGCCGGACCCGTCGGGGCGCCCGGACACGCTCTACTGCTTCGAGGGGCTGACCGGCCAGGTCTGGCGGCGTGGCGGGCACGGGAGCTTCCTCGGCTACGTGCTGGTGCGCGACGTCGGCGACGAGGCCCAGCCCGAGGCCTACGACGTCCACGTCGTCTTCCGCGGCAGCCGCAGCGGCTGGGTGGTGCGCTCGGCGGTCCGGGGCCTGTTCGCCGGCCAGGGCAACCCCGACTGGACGACGGCCATGGACCTCTGGCGCCAGGTCGAGGATCCGGCGATCTCGGGCACGGGCCGCTCGAGCCGGGGCTTCGCCCGGAGCCTCGCCGCCACCCTGCCCAACATCGCCCGCTGCCTGGACGCGATCGACCGCCCGGGCCCGCCGCGCGCGGTCCACGTCGGCGGTCACAGCCTCGGCGGCGCGCTGGCCACGCACTTCGCGGCCTCGATGGTGCTGGCCGCGCCCGACGGCGCGGCCGAGGCGCGCTCGGCCGGCCGGGCCGGGTGGCGGAGCTGGCCCTGGGACGACGTGCACCTCCGCACCTACGGCGCGCCCACGGTCGGCGATGCGTCGTTCCGGGCCGCGCTCGAGGGCTCGGTCCACGCCGATCGGTACCTGATCGCCGGCGACCCGGTCGTGTCGAGCCGGCTCGAGCGCTTCGGCGTCCACGTGGGTCGGGAGCACGCCCTGCCGCCGCCGAGCGACCTGCGCCCGAAGCGGCGCTTCTGGCACCGCGGCGACCGCGAGCCGAGGGCGGGTGTGCGCCAGGCCTTCCACGCGCCGCAGACGATCCGCCGCTCGCTCGTGGAGTCCGTGGCCGCCGAGGGCGGTGACGTCGCCGCCATCCCCGCGGGCACCGAGCCCGGCGGTCCCGGCGCGCCCTGGACGAGCTACCCGTCCCTCGGTGCCCTGCTCGCCGGGCACCCCGCCTTCCGGCGCGACCCGGCCGCGCTCGAGCGCGTGCTGCGCGGCACCGAGGCGCCGCTGGTCACCTACCTCGAGCTGGCCGAGTGGGTGCTGGGCCGTCGCAAGGCGTACCCGTTCCTGGCGAAGAGCGCCCGGCAGCGGCGGCTGGCGGCGGGCGCGGTCCGCCAGGTGATCGAGGCGGTGCGCGAGATCGAGGACGACCCGCGCGACGTGGCGGCCAGCGAGCGCGTGTGGCGGCGCGTCCGCGACGCCGTCAACGACGACGTGCTCCACCGGTTCCTGGGCCAGTGCCTCGCGCTGGCCCACCTGACCCGCATCCCCGACCTGCCCCGCCGCTCGCTCGGCGACCTCCGCACCTGCCTCGACGACTTCTGATCGCCCGCACCCGAGCCGCGACCGGTCACGTCGTGGGCGGCCACACGGGCAGGCAGGCCGGTGGGCCGAGCGGGCCGCCCGCCGGCAGCGCCGCCTGGTGCTCGCTCAGCGGCAGCCCCGGGCGGGGCTGCCAGGTGACGCCGTCGCCGCAGTAGCGCACCGACAGGGCCCGCCGCCGGCGGTCCGCCGTGGTGTTCGCGGGGGCGCCGTGCAGCGTGCGGGCGTGGTGGACGGTGACGTCGCCGGGGCGCAGGTCGAAGCTGACGACGGCGGCGGCGAGGTCGGGGTCGGCGAGGACGTCGGGGACGACGTCGCCCTCGGTCCCGGGGATCGGGTCGGTCGTCACGAACAGGTTCGGGCGGAAGTCCTTCGGCCACCGGTGGCTGCCCGTGACGAAGCGCAGGGTCCCGTTCGCCTGGTCGGTCGGGTCGAGCGGGACCCAGAACGTGCCCATCGCGGCACCGGTGGCGTGGAAGTAGGCGGCGTCGGTGTGGAACTCGGTGCGCAGCGACGAGCCCGGCTCCTTCACCAGCACGCTGTCCTCGTAGAGCCAGACGTGCTCGCTGCGCAGGAGCGCGGCGGCGAGCCCGGGCAGCGGCGACTCGGACGCGAAGGCGCGGAGGTCGTCGCTGGTGCGCCAGTGGTCCGTGCCCGCGGCGAAGCGGCCGGTCGCCTCGCCGGGGCCGGCCAGCACGCCGAGGTCGGCGGCCTGGCCCGAGGCCAGCGTGGCCTCGAGTGGTGCCTCGAGGCGCGCCAGCCAGGCCGCGGGCACGACGTCGCGCAGGCACACCACCCCGTCGCGCCAGAACGCCTCGACGTCCTCGTCGGCGATCATCACCCGGACCCTACGCCCTCGCGTTCCGGCGCACGGGTGGGGAGGGGATCAGGCGAGCACCTGGGCGACGGTGTGCAGGGCGAGGCCGGCGGCGGCGCCCACGACCGTGCCGTTGATGCGGATGAACTGGAGGTCGGGGCCGAGCAGGAGCTCGAGGCGCTCGGCGGTCTCGGCCGCGTCCCAGCGCTCGATCGTGCCGCTCACCAGGCCCACGATCTCGCCGTGGAAGTGCTCGACGAGGTACGTCGCCGCGGTGGCGGCGGCGTCGTCCACCCGGGAGGCCAGCGCCGGCTCGTCGTGGAGGCGCTCGCCGGTGGCCACGACCACGTCGGCCAGCCGCCGGCGCAGGTCCGAGTCGGGGTCCTCGGCCTGGGTGCGCAGCTGCGCCTTGGCGTCGGCCCACAGCGCCCCCACCCACTCGCCGACCTGGGGCTGGGCCAGCAGCTCGGCCTTCAGCTCCTCCCCCCGCGCCCGGTAGGCGGGATCGTGTCGGAGGTCGTCGGCGAGCTGGACCAGGCGCTGCTCGAAGCGCTGGCGCAGGTGGTGGCCCTCGTCCTCCAACATCGCCTGGAGCAGGGTGTGGGCGCCGTCCACCAACCGCTCGAACAGCCGGTCCTCGGCGGCGCCGGGCAGCCACCACGGCGACCGGGCCCCGAGCTGGGCGCGCAGCTCGTGGCCGTGCTCGGTCAGGTAGCGGTCGAGCTCGCGGATCGCGGCCGACAGCGCCTGCTGGTGCCGGCCGTCCCGGATGAGGAAGTCCAGCGCCCGGCCCGCGAGGGGCGCGACGGGCACCGTGTCGAGGCGCTCCCGGACGACCCGCTGGAGCACCCGCTGGACGTCGTCGTCGCGCACGAGGTCGCTGACCTGCACGGCCCCGTCCATGACCTCGGCCGAGACCCGGGCGGCGTTGTCGGGATCGCGCAACCACGCCGCGAGGCGGTCGCCGACCTCGGCGGCGCGGATCCGCTCCGTGACCGCCTCGGGGGTGAGGAAGGCGTCCTGGATGAACTCGCCGAGGGTCTCGCCGAACTGGTCCTTCTTCGTGACGATGATCGCGGTGTGGGGGATGGGGATCCCGAGGGGGTGACGGAACAGCGCCGTGACCGCGAACCAGTCGGCGAGGCCGCCGACCATGCCGCCCTCGGCCGTGGCCTGCACGTACCCGGCCCAGGTGGCGTCCCCGCCCCAGAGGGTCACCGCCAGGAAGATCGCGGTGGCGACGCCGAGGAACATGGTGGCCCGGCGCTTCATCCGGGCGAGGCGCGCCTTGCGCTCGGCCTGGGCCGAGACGGCGGGCAGGGCCGGGCCGGACGGGCCCCCGGGGGACGGCGGAACGGGCGGCACCGGGTCGGGCGCGGTCGTCGGCGCGGTCATGTGGCGGTCGGTCCCCCGGGGTGGCGGTGCGTGGGTGGGTGCGGGTCAGTCGCCGAGCGCGGCCTTGACCCGGTCGATCGTGTCGGGGTCCAGGTTGGCGTACACGAACTCGGCACCGGGGAAGCGCTCGACCTCGGACACCAGGGCGTCGACGTCGAGGTCCTCGACGAGCAGGGCGACGATGACGCGTCCCGGCTCGACCGCCTGCTTGAACCAGCTGACCCACTCGTCGGGGATGCCGAGATCGATGACCTTCGCGGTGACCGCCCCGGCGCCGGCCCCGACCGCGAGCCCGGCGGCCCAGCCCACCGGCCCGCCGAGGATCAGCCCGAAGAGCCCCGCCCACATGGCCCCGGTGAGCGCGGTGCGCCCGGGCGACGGGTCGATCGTCTCCTGGACGTGGGTGCGCCCGCCGGCGTCCTTGCCCACGAGCACGGCGTCCTTCAGCGCGAAGCCGTGGCGGGCGGCCAGGCCCTGGGCCGCGGTGAAGAACTCCTGGGCCCGGTACACGTCGGCGAAGGAGATGCCGACGAGCGTGGGGGCGATGCCCTCGTCATCGGCCCGCTCGGGCCCGGTGGCGTCGGCGCGGGGCGGCTCGAGCGGCGGCGCGCCCTCGGCGTCGGGGCCCGGGTCGCCCGGGGCGAGGGGGTCGGCGGGGGTGGGCTCGGAGGTGTCCACGGCCCCCAGCCTAAGGTGCCCGGTGATGGCTGCCCCCGACCGCACCGACGAGCCGACCGAGTCCTTCGAGGCCTTCCACCGACTCCTGCTCGACCGGGCCGCGCGGCGCCCCGAGGGCTCGTCGACCGTGGCCGCCCTCGACGCCGGGGTGCACGAGATCGGCAAGAAGGTGCTCGAGGAGGCCGGCGAGGTGTGGCTGGCCGCCGAGCAGGGCGACCGTGACGACCTGGTCGAGGAGTTGAGCCAGCTCGTGTACTGGCTCTCGGTGCTGATGGTGCACGCCGGCCTCGGGCCCGACGAGGTGATCGGCTCGCTGTACCGCCCCCGGTGACGCAGTGACCCGGCGGCGGTTACGCAGTTGCGCGCGGGGAGGGGGACCGGTACACACTCTGGTGCGCCTCCGGGCGCGCACGCTGCCGTAGCTCAGTTGGTCAGAGCGCCGGGTTGTGGACCCGGAGGTCATGGGTTCGACCCCCATCGGCAGTACTGACGGCCCACGCGACACGTACGTCGCCGGCAGACGGAGCCTCGCCCACGTGTCCACCGATCGTCCCAGCGCCCGCCTTCCGAGCGGCTTCGCCGACGCGCGGGCCGAGGACGTGCTCGCCCGCCAGGCGCTCGTCGACACCGTCGTCGGGGTCTACCGGCTGCACGGCTTCGAGGCCCTGGAGACGCCGGCGCTCGAGTACCTCGACGCCCTCGGCAAGCACCTGCCCGACGAGGACGCCCCCGACGAGGGCGTCTTCGCGCTGCGTGACGACGACGACCAGTGGATCGCGCTGCGCTACGACCTCACCGCGCCCCTGGCCCGCTTCGTGGCCCAGGCCGGCCAGCACCTCGTGCGGCCGTTCCGGCGCTACCAGGTGGGCCCGGTGTGGCGCCGCGAGAAGCCGGGGCCGGGCCGCTTCCGCCAGTTCACCCAGTGCGACTTCGACACCGTCGGCAGCGCCTCGGTGGGCGTCGACGCCGAGGTGTGCGCGGTGCTCAGCGCCGCGCTCGAGGCGCTGGGCATCGGGCCCGGCGAGTACGTGGTCCGGGTCAACGACCGCCGCGTGCTCACCGGCGTGCTGCACCGGGCGGGCATCGCCGACGCCCGCGCCCAGCTGACGGTGTTGCGGGCCGTCGACAAGCTGGACCGTCTCGGCCCCGACGCCGTGGCCGAGCTGCTGGGCGAGGGCCGCACCGACGCGTCGGGCGACCGCACCCCGGGTGCGGGCCTGGCCCCGGCCCAGGTGGACGCGGTGCTGGGCTTCGTGAGGAGCGGCGGCGGCTCGCGCGCCGACGTGATCGGCCGGCTCGACGCGCTGGTGGGCGACGACGACGTGGGCCGCTCGGGCGTCGACGAGCTCGCCCGCATGGCCGAGCTGCTCGACGCGAGCGGGCTCGGCGACGACCGGGTCGTGTTCGACCCCACCGTCGTGCGCGGCCTCGCCTACTACACGGGCCCCGTGTTCGAGGCCGAGCTCACCGCCGAGATCCGCGACGAGAAGGGCCGGGTGCGCGCCATCGGCTCGGTGGCCGGCGGCGGTCGCTACGACGACCTCGTCGAGCGCTTCACCGGCGAGAAGGTGCCGGCCTGCGGCGCCAGCATCGGCGTGGACCGGCTGCTCGCCGCGCAGCGGTTGCTGGCCGGCGAGGCCGCGGTGCCCCGGGGACCGGTCGTCGTCACCGTGATGGACCGCGACCGGCTGGGCGACTACCAGGCCATGGTCGCCGAGCTGCGGGCCGCGGGCATCGCCGCCGAGCTCTACCCCGACGAGCGCTCCTTCAAGGCCCAGATGAAGTACGCCGACCGCCGGCGGTCGCCGGCGGCGGTGATCGCCGGCAGCCAGGAGTTCGAGGCGGGCGAGGTGCAGGTGAAGGACCTCGCCCTCGGCGAGGAGCTGGCCAAGGGCATCGCCGACCGCGACGAGTGGCGCACCGGGCAGCCGGCGCAGCGCTCGGTGCCGCGGTCGGGCCTCGTCGAGGCCGTCGCCGCCATCGTCGGGCGCCCGGCGCCCGGGCGGGGCGGGGGCTGAGGGCGGCGTGGCCACCACCGAGCCCGTCTCGGGCGCCTTCGATCTCGCCGAGGAGTCCGCGGTGCGCGCCGAGGCGCTGGCCGAGGCGGCCCGGGCCCACTTCCGGTCCGCCGGCTACGGGCCGGTCAAGCCGCCGATCCTCGAGCGCGCGGCGCCGTTCCTCGACCGCCTGGGCGAGGAGATCCGCAGCCGCATGTACATCTTCACCGACCCGGGCGGCCACGAGGTCTGCCTGCGGCCCGAGCTCACCATCCCCACGGCCCGTCTCTACGCCGACAGCGTCCACCGGCGGGGCGGGCCGTTCCGCTGCTACTACGTCGGCAGCGTCTTCCGCTTCGACTGGCCTCGGGCGGGCCGTTACCGGCAGTTCACCCAGGTCGGCGCCGAGTTCTTCAACGGCACCGACGCGGCCGCCGCCGACGTCGAGGTGCTGGCACTGGCCCAGGGCCTGCTGGGTGCCCTCGGGGTCGCCGACGCCCGGGTCCAGGTCGGCGACGTGTCGTTCTTCGCCGCCCTGCTCGCCGACGAGCGGCTGTCCGCCGGTTGGCGCACCCGGCTCTCGCGCGCCGCGCCCGACTGGGCCGCGCTCGAGCGCGAGTTGGCCGAGGACGCGCAGCGCCACGCCCGCCCCGCCGCCGAGCCCGGCTCGCCCGACGCCCCGGCGGCCGTCGACCCCGGCGCCGACAGCGAGATCGGCGCCCTGTTGGACCAGACCCCGGCGGCGCAGCGCGACGCGCTCCTCGGGCGCATCCTCACCGCCGTCGGGCCCGAGCACTTCGGGGTGCGCACGCCCGAGGAGATCGCCCGCCGCCTCCTCAGCCGGGCCGAGGCCCGCGGCCCCATCGAGCCCGCCATCGCCACCGCCCTCACCGACCTCCTGGCCGTCGACCGGCCCCTCGCCGACGGGCTGGCCGAGGTGCGTCGCATCGCCGACGCGGCCGGCTCCGCGTCCCTCGCCGCCGTGGTGGACGGGTGGGAGCGCCGGGTGGGCCTGCTGGTCGAGCGGGGTGTGGACGCCGCCGCGGTGCGCCTGCGGCCCCGCATGGGGCGTGGCATCCACTACTACACGGGCTTCGTGTTCGAGATCCACGACGGCACCGGTTCGCCCGAGAGCCAGTTGTGCGGCGGCGGCCGCTACGACGATCTCGTCGAGTCGGTGGGGGGCACCGAGCCCGTCCCCGCCGTCGGCTTCTCCCTCGGGCTCGAGCGGGTCCAGCTGCGCCTCGACGAGGAGGCGGGGACGTGACCGCCGAGCCACTGGTCCTCACCGTGGTGGCCAAGGGGTCGCTGCACGACGGCACCCTCGACCTGCTCGACCGGTGCTTCATCCCCATCAAGCGCGGCAGCCGCTCGTACGCCGCGCGGATGGCGGGCCTGCCCGGGGTGGAGGTGCTGCTCTCGCGCGCCGACGAGATCCCCGAGCTGGTGGCGTCCGGTCAGGCGCACGCGGGCATCACCGGGCTGGACCTCGTCAGCGAGGTCAACGCCGAGCCCGGCGCCGCCCGGTCGGTGCAGGTGGTCATCGAGGACCTGCGCTTCGGTCGGGCCGACCTGGTGCTCGGCGTGCCCGCGGTGTGGCTCGACGTCGCCGGCCTCGACGACCTGGTCGAGGTGGCCGCCGACCTCCGCCACGAGCACGGACGGGTGCTGCGGGTGGCGACCAAGTTCCCCAACCTGACCCGCAGCTTCTTCGCCCGGGCCGGGTTCGGCGACTACCGCATCGTCCCGTCGCTCGGCGCCACCGAGGGCGCGCCCAAGGCGGGGACGGCCGACGTCGTGGTCGACCTCACCTCGACCGGCACCACCCTCGAGGCCAACGGCCTCAAGCAGATCGCGGGCGGGCGCGCCCTGCGCTCGCAGGCCTGCCTGGTGGCCACGCCCGACCCCGCGGTCTGGACCCCTCCCCGCCGTCAGGCGTTCACCCAGGTGATCGATCTCGTCGAGTCGGCCCTGGCCGCCGGCGACACCCGCGTCGTGCGGGCCCACTTCGCCGACGCCGACGACGGGTGCCGCGCCGCGCTCGACGCCGTGCTGCTCGACAGCGCCTGGATCGAGGCCGACCACGGCACCGAGCTCGACGGTCACCTCGCGGTGGCCGACGTGCACGAGGTCCTCCGCCTCCTGCGGGCCCACGGGGCGCAGAACGCCGTCGTCGAGGCGGTCGACCTCATGGTCCGCCCGACGCACCACTACGCCTCGGCGTTCTTCGCGGCGGTGGACGCCGCGCCCTGAGCACCCTCAGCCGGCGGTCAGCGTGCCGTAGGTGATGCAGAGCCCGAGGACGTTGATGAGCACCAGGCCCGTGACCACGGCGACGGCCGCCACCGTGCGCGCCGGGGTGCGGCGCCCCGCCCGGACGGTCCCGGGCATGTACCACTCGGGCAGCAGGCGGTCGCCGGGGTCGTCGTCGCCCCGGAAGGGGACGGCGTCGGGGGGCAGCGGGGCGTCGGGGTCGGCGGCGAGCGCGAGGGCGGTGAGCTCGGCGTCCGAGACGGCCGTCGCGGTCGAGCCGTCGGCGGTGCCGTGGCCACCGGCGGATCGGTCGGGCCCGGAGATGGGCGGGACCTCGAGGGTGGCGTCAGGTCGTCCCATGGCCACCCACCCTACGCAGGCCCTCCGCGGCGTCGCCGTCGCGCGGTGGGGTCAGGGATCGAGGCGCTCGACCAGGCGGTGGCCGAGCAGGTAGGCGTCGCCGGGCCAGCGGGCGGACAGGTAGCACCCGTCCTCGACCACGAAGGCGGGTCGGTGGTCGTCGGCCGTACCCCGACGCACGAGCGTGCGCGGCCCCCGCTCGAACTGGCGCTCGGGGTCGTCGAGCGCCGCCCGCACCTCGTCCTCCACGTAGGCCGGGTAGGTGCGGTAGTACCGGCCCAGCCGCCACGCGGTGGCCAGGAAGGCGCTCCGCTCGAGGTACTTGGGCAGGCACGTCGTCCGGCGGGTCGCCAACAGGCTCCGCCCGTCGGGACCCGTGGCCCGCGCCAGCACCAGCACCCCGTGGCAGATCGCGGCGACGGGCCGCTCGAGCGCCCAGAACTCGGCCACCCGCAGCTGGAGGACCGGTGCGCCGAGGTACTGGCGCATGCGGGGGGCATGGCCGCCCGGCAACCAGAGCGCGTCGAAGTCGGCGACGCGGAGGTCGATCCAGCCGAGCGGGTCGCGGAAGCCGGTCGTGCGCGTGAGGTCGCGGTACCAGGCCTTCGGCTCGGGAGCGGCGCCCAGGCGGCCGAACAGCACCCCCTCGAGCAGGCGTGGGTCGGCCTTGGGGACCACCCCCGGCCGCTCGGTGGCGAAGACCACCTCGTGGCCGGCGTCGGTGAGGAGCCGCCACGGCACCGCCACCTCGGTGACGTCGAAGTCGTGGTCGGGGAGCGGGACCAGGACGCGCACGGCGCCGACGGTACCCAGCGCGGATGTCGCCCGGGGCGGTCAGTAGAGCCAGAGCCGCGTGCGCCGTGCCGGGTCGCCGTGGAACAAGACGTCGTCCTGGCCGGTCCCGTCGAAGTCGCCGCTCACCGAGATCCCGAACTCGCCCGGCATGTTGACCGAGGTCCCGAGGAACCCGCCGTTGGAGGTGCCCAGCCAGATGGCGTCGGCCGTGGCGCCCCGGCCGTACCACAAGACGTCGGTGCGCTGGTCGCCGTTGTAGTCGCCCGGGACGGCGACGGCGTCGTGGTCGCTGCGCACCGCGCGGGCCGAGAACCGGTTGCCGGCCTCGCCGCGCCACAGCGAGTCGGGCTGCGCGCCCGGCCCGTACCAGAAGATGTCGTCGCGCCCGTCGCCGTTGAAGTCGCCGCCGAAGGGCCGGTAGTTGCCGTTGACCTGTTGGGTGCGACCGACGAACCGCGCGTAGATCGTCCCGTACCAGACCGGGTCGCTGCCGGCGCCGGGCCGGTACCAGAGGATGTCGTCGGACCGGTCGCCGTTGAAGTCGCCCACCACGGGCCAGTAGTCGCCCCGCACGTTCACCGCGAGGTGGCGGAACGTGCGGTTGCGCGTCCCCAGCCAGATGCTGTCGCGCGCCGGGCCCGGCCCGTACCAGAAGATGTCGTCCACGCAGTCGCCGTTGAAGTCGCCCGCGAACACCCGGTAGTCGCCGCCCACCTGGCGGGTGCTGTCGACGAAGCGGCCGCCGCCGGCCGAGTACCAGACGTGGTCGACCTCGCCGCCGGGCCGGTACCAGAGCAGGTCGTCGCGGCCGTCGCCGTCGAAGTCGCCGGTGGTGGACCGGTCGAAGGCCGGGTTGACCGCCAGGCCACGGACGGTGCGGCTCGCGGCCGAGAAGCGGGGGGCGCGGAAGGTCCGGGTCCAGTAGCTGACCTGCCCGGCCCCGCCGGCGCGGGTGAGACTGAAGTGGACGTGGTCGGTGTGCGGCGACGGGCCGGAGTAGCTCGACCAGCCCCGGTCGGTGTCGTACATGCGGAACATCCGGCGGTTCCAGATGATGTACATGATCCCGAGGCGGCGGGCGTTGGCGAACGTGTTGCAGTTGTTGTCGGTGGTGAAGAGGAAGTCGATCAGGCTCTGGACGGTGGCGCGGTCGCGGGCGCTGTTGGCGTTCATGGCCCAGTCCCAGGCCCGGCCCTCCTTGTGCTCGCTCGTCCCGCCGACGCCGCAGGCCCGCACCACGCCCAGGCTGCCGCCGCCGTAGTTGGACTGGACGAGGCGACGGAAGGCGGCCATGCCGGGCTGCTCGCGCGGGTTGCAGGTGGACTGGCCGTCGTACTCCCCGAAGGGCTCGATGCCGCCGTTGAACGACGGGGCGACGGCGCCCTCGGTGGGCGCGCCGGCGCCCTCGCCGGTGACGGTGAACGTGCGCTTCTGGTAGGTGACGGGGTCGCCGTCCTCGAACCAGGGGGAGGCGCACACCGCCTTGATCCGGTACGGGTCGGCAGGGGTGCCGGCGGGCACCACCAGCGTTCCCGACCACGTGCCGTCGTCGGCCACCGTCAGGGTGTCGGCGGTGAAGACCGCGCCGTCGTGGACGAGGGTGACCACCACGCCGTCGCCCGGCTCGTCCGAGCCGGGCAGGACGCACCCGGCGCCCGAGAGAGATCGCGGTGCCCGTGGGCCCCTCGGCCGGGCGCTGGAGAAGCCGGCCCGGAGGCCGCCTCACCGTCCGGCTCCGCCTGCTTCGCCGCGGCGGCGCCCGCCGCGGCGGGCGGCGGCGCGGGTGCGAGCACGCTCGTGACGACGATGACGACGGCCGACAGCGTGGCCGTCACGACGATCGTCGACGCGCGCGGCCGCGGCGTGCGGTGAGTCCGCCCGACGGTCCTGGTCACTGCTCGGGTCCCCCTGGTGAGCCGGCGCCCGCTGGTTCCATCGGTGCGGGGCGTGGCCGAACTGAGGCCTCCCCGGCGACGGCGACCCTAGCGACTGCCGGGAGGGGGAACAATGGATGCTCCGGGAAGTTCCCTCGACCTTCCCCCCGAGTTCTCGAACCTGTCGTCAACGAACGAGGCGCCGCCGTGGACCCCCGCACCGCCCCCGACCCCTTCGCCCCCGCCGACCTGGGCCCGCTCCGGCTGCGCAACCGGATCCTCAAGGCGGCGACCTTCGAGGGCATGACGTTCGACCACGTCGTGTCCGACCGGCTCATCGACTTCCACCGGACGATGGCGGCGGGCGGCGTCGCCCTCACGACGGTCGCGTACTGCGCGGTGTCCCCCGAGGGCTGCGGCACCCCGAACGAGATCATCCTCGGCCCCGAGGCCGTTCCCGGGCTCCAGCGCCTCGCGGACGCGGTCCACGAGGAGGGCGCCGCGGTGTCGGCGCAGCTCGGGCACGCCGGCGCGGTGGCCGCGGGGGCGGGCTACCAGGGCCTGTCCCCGTCGGTCATGTTCAGCCCGCTCGCCCTGCGCCGCACCCGGGCGGTCACGCCGGAGGACATCGACCGCATCACCCGCGACTTCGCCGCGGCCGCCCGGGTCGTCGTGGACGGGGGCTTCGACGCGGTCGAGATCCACCTCGGGCACGGCTACCTGCCGAGCGAGTTCCTCAGCCCCAAGCTCAACAAGCGCACCGACGAGTGGGGCGGCTCGCTCGAGAACCGCGCCCGGTTCCCCCGGGCCATCGTGTCGGCGGTGCGCGAGGCGGTCGACGACCGGGTCGCCGTCCTGGCCAAGGTGAACATGGCCGACGGCGTGCCGGGCGGCTTCTGGTTGGACGAGAGCGTGCCGTTCGTGCGCCTCCTCGAGGCCGACGGATGCCTCGACGCGATCGAGCTCACCGGTGGCAGCTCGCTCCAGAACCCGATGTACCTCTTCCGGGGCGAGGCCCCGGTGCGGGAGATGGCGCGGTCGATGCCGAAGGTCGTGCGCCCCGCCTTCAAGCTCCTCGGCGGGCGGTTCCTGCCCTCGTACCCCTACGAGGAGGCGTACTTCCTGCCCTACGCCCGCCAGTTCCGCGACGCCGTCGACCTGCCGTTGGTGCTGCTCGGCGGCATCTCGCGGCGCGACACCGTCGAGCAGGCCATGGTCGAGGGCTTCGAGTTCGTCGCCATGGGACGGGGCCTGCTGCGCGAGCCCGACCTCGTCGCGAAGATGGCCGCCGGCGAGACCGACGAGTCGCTCTGCGTGCACTGCAACAAGTGCATGCCCACGATCTACCGCGGCACCCACTGCGTGCTGGTCCCCGAGGGCGAGCGCGCCTGACCCCGCCCCGCCGGCCCCGCCCGGCCGGCGGTCAGTCGGCCGCCGGCGTGTCGAGGGCGGCCTGCTTGGCCCAGCGGTAGTCGGCCTTGCCGCTGGGGGAGCGCGTGACCGCCTCCACCAGGTGGAGCTCGCGGGGCACCTTGTAGCCGGCGATCTTCGTGCGGCAGTGGTCGGCGAGGTCGGCCAGCGTCGGGGTGGCGCCCTCGCGAGGCGCGACGACGGCGGTGACCCGCTCACCGAAGCGCTCGTCGGGCACGCCGACGACGACGGCGTCGAACACCTCGGGGTGGCTCTTCAGCGCGGCCTCGACCTCCTCGGGGAAGATCTTCTCGCCGCCCGAGTTGATCGACACCGAGCCCCGCCCGAACAGCGTGATCGAGCCGTCCTCCTCGACCGTGGCCCAGTCGCCCGGGATCACCCAGCGCACCCCGTGGCGGTCGACCTTGAAGGTCTCGGCGGTCTTGGCCTCGGCCTTGTAGTAGCCGAGGGGGATGTGGCCGGTGCGGGCCAGGAGCCCCCGCTGGCCCGACCCGGGCTCGATCGGGTCGAGGTGCTCGTCGAGCACGTTGGTCGACGGGGTCACCGCGAACTGCGGGTGGCCCTCGTCGGAGGCGCCCACCGCGGTGCCCTGGGCCCCGGTCTCGGAGGCGCCGAAGCTGTCGTTGATGATGAGGTCGGGCAGCACGTCGAGCAGCTGCTGCTTGACGCCCGCGGACAAGATGGCGCCGCCCGAGCCGAGCGCGAAGAAGTTGGACAGGTCGTACTGGTCGCGGTGGGCGACGAGCTCCTCGACGAGGGGGCGGGCCATGGCGTCGCCGACGACGGTCATCGTCATGACCTTCTCGTCGCACACGTTGCGCCAGATGGCGGCGGGATCGAACCGGTGCGTCGACGGCAGCACCATGGCGCTGCCCGAGTGCAGGCAGATGAAGGTGGCCCACTGCGCGGCGCCGTGCATGAGGGGCGCCGCCGTGGCCATGGTCAGGGTGCCGCCCGACTGCTTGACCCGCTCGGCCAGGTCCTCGGGCGTGTCCGGGCGGGGGGCGACGCCCATGGCCGAGCCGTCCATCGCCGCGAAGAAGATGTCCTCCTGGCGCCACATGACGCCCTTCGGCATGCCCGTGGTGCCGCCGGTGTAGAGCATGTAGAGGTCGTCGCCCGACCGCTCGGCGAAGTCCCGCTCGGGCGACTGCTCGGCGAGGGCGGCCTCGTACTCGGCGACGGGGTGGTGCGCGGTGTCGAGCCCGCCGACGTCGGCGTCGGAGCCGTCCTCGACCGAGAGGAAGCTGGTGACGCCCGGGACCCGGTGGGTGACGGCGGCGATGACGGGGGCGAACTCCCGGTGGTGGACCACCGAGACGAGGTCGGCGTCGTCGAAGAGGTAGACGAGCTCGTCCTCGACGTAGCGGTAGTTGACGTTGATGGGCACGGCGCGGATCTTCCAGCAGCCGAGCATGCCCTCGACGTACTCGGTGCCGTTGTGGAGGTAGAGGCCCACGTGGTCGCCGGCGCCGACGCCGCGTGCGGCCAGGGCGTGGGCCAGCCGGGTGGCCCGCTCGTCGAGCTCTCGGAAGGTGAGGCGCCGGTTCTCGGTGATGAGCGCCGTGTGGTCGGGCAAGGTGTCGGCCACGACCTCGATGGTGTCGGCGAAGGTGAAGGGGCGGGCCATGGTTGCGCGGGCTCCTCGGTGGCTCGTCGGCTGGCCGACACTTTGGCACGGACGCCCGGCGCCCACCCATGTCGGCGTGACCCGCGGGCGGGGGCGCCTCGGTAGAGTCCAGTGGAACCTGTTCTACGGAGGAGCACCCATGGATACCCGCGACGTTCTCTTCATCGGTGGCGAGTGGGTCGCCCCCGCCAGCACGCGGACCTTCACGGTCACCAACCCTGCCACCCAGGAGACCGTCGCCACCGTCCCCGAGGGCACCGAGGCCGACATGGACCGGGCCGTCGCCGCCGCCCGCGCCGCGTTCGACCAGGGCCCGTGGCCGCAGACCACGGCCAAGGAGCGGGCCGAGGTCCTCCGGGCGCTGTCGCAGGGCATCCAGGCCCGGATGGGCGAGTTCGCCGAGACGATCACGAAGGAGAACGGCGCCCCCGCCACGTTCTCGATGATGGGCCAGGTGCTCGCCGCCACGATGGTGCTCGACGGCTTCGCCAACGCCACCGAGTCGTTCCCCTTCGTCGAGGAGCGCCAGGGCATGATGGGCCCGGTCCTCGTCAACAAGGCGCCGGTGGGCGTGTCGGCCGGCATCGTCCCGTGGAACGTGCCGCTGTTCATCTCGATGATGAAGCTGGGCGCCGCCCTCGCCTCGGGCTCGACCATGGTGCTCAAGCCCGCGCCCGAGACCCCGTGGGACAGCTACCTGCTGGCCGAGGTCATCCAGTCGATCGACCTGCCCGCCGGCGTGGTCAACATCGTCGCCGCGGGCCGCGAGGCCGGTGAGCACCTCGTGCGCCACCCCGGCGTCGACAAGGTGAGCTTCACCGGCTCGACCGCCGCCGGTCGGGTCGTGGGGGCCATCTGCGGCGAGCAGCTCAAGCGCTGCACGCTCGAGCTCGGGGGCAAGTCGGCCGCCGTCATCCTCGACGACGCCGACCTCGACGCCGCCATCCCCGAGCTGATGCCCGCGGCGATGATGAACAACGGCCAGGCCTGCGTGGCCCAGACCCGCGTGCTGGCCCCCCGCAGCCGCTACGACGAGGTCGTCGACGCCCTCGCCGCCGCGGTCGGTGCCCAGAAGGTGGGCGACCCCGCCGACCCCGAGGTCGAGGTGGGCCCGCTCGTGGCCGAGCGCCAGCGCGACCGGGTCGAGGGCTACCTCGAGGCGGGCCGCGAGGAGGGGGCCCGGGTGGTCGTCGGCGGCGGACGGCCCGACGGTCTGGACCGCGGCTGGTTCGTGGAGCCCACCGTGTTCGCCGACGTCACGAACGAGATGACCATCGCCCGCGAGGAGATCTTCGGCCCGGTCGTCTCGGTGATCGCCTACGAGGACGAGGCCGACGCCGTGCGCATCGCCAACGAGTCCGAGTACGGCCTCTCCGGCTCGGTGTGGACCGCCGACCGCGAGCGCGGCATCAACGTGGCCAAGGGCGTGCGCACCGGCACCTACGGCGTGAACACCGGCGTGGTGATCGACCTCCACAGCCCCTTCGGCGGCTTCAAGGCCTCCGGCGTCGGCCGCGAGCTCGGCCCCGAGGGCATCGAGGAGTTCACCGAGATCCAGACCATCGTCCTCGGCGGCTGATGGCCGGTCCCGCCCGCCCTGCGGGGCCCCAGGGCCCCCAGGGCTGGTTCGGGAAGGCGATGTCGAAGCTGTCCTCCACCCGCGCCTTCGCCCGGGTCGCCCCGCCGATCGTCACCAACCTCGACCGCGCCGTCTACCGGGTGAGCGGCGGCCGATGGGTGCTCACCGGCAACAAGAAGGTGCTGCCCATCCTGATGCTGATCACCGTCGGGGCCAAGACGGGGCAGGAGCGCCGCGTGCCGCTGGCCACGATCCCCGACGGCGACGTGCTCTACCTCGTGGGCAGCAACTTCGGACGCGAGCGGCATCCCGCGTGGACGGGCAACCTCCTCAAGACCCCGCAGGCCACCGTGACCTACGAGAAGGAGACCTTCCCGGTGACGGCGACCCTGCTCGACGCCGACGAGAAGGCCGAGGTGTGGCCGCGGCTGCTGGCCCTCTGGCCGAACTACGACGGCTACCAGGAGCGCTCGGGTCGGGACATCCGGGTGTTCCGCCTCGAGCGCGCCGGGTCGACCTGAGCCGGCGGTCCGATCGCGGCGACCCGAGGGCGCACTAGCGTCGGTCGACGACCACGGGGACCACAGGGAGGGCACGAGTGGCCGGCGACCGACTGCACCTGGAGATCGACGGCCCCGTGGCCGTCCTCACCAACGACAACCCGGACCGGCACAACGCGTTCGACGACGACATGGACCAGGCGCTGTTCGAGGCGCTGGAGGAGCTCCGGCGACGGGGCCCCGAGGTCCGGGCCGTCGTCTGGCGGGGCGAGGGGAAGTCGTTCTCCTCGGGGCGCGACGTCGCCTCGATCGGCAACCACACCGTGGACCTGCCCCACACGGAGCTCATGCGTCGCGGCCACCGCGGCATCCAGCAGCTCTGGGAGCTCGACGCCCCGGTGATCGTGGCCTGCAAGGGCTGGGTGATGGGCGGCTCGTTCCAGCGGGCGCTGCTCTGCGACCTCCGGGTGGCGGCCGAGGGCACCCGCTTCCGCCTCCCCGAGCTGACCCACGGGGTGATCCCCGACACGGGCGGCGTGGCCGTCCTGCACCACATGTGCGGGCCCGGGGTGGTGAGCGACCTGGTGCTGACGGGTCGGGTGATGGACGCCGACGAGGCGCTCCGCCACGGCGTGGTCAGCCGCGTCGTGGCGCCCGACGACCTCGACGGGGTGTGCCTCGACATGGCGCACCAGATCGCGAAGGCGCCGTTGCTGACCGTGCGCCTCGCCCGCGACGTCATCCGCCACCTCACGGTGCCCGACGTGAAGTCGTCGATGGCCGACGAGGCCGTCTACCAGACCATGATCAACCGCAGCGACGACTTCGCCGAGTTCCGGGCCGCCCACGCCGAGGACCGCGAGCCCCGCTACCAGGGGTCGTGATGGACGCACACCCCCGTTCTGGCTCCCGATCCGGTCGTCAGAGCGGTCGAGTCGGGAGCCAGAACGAACCGGATCGGGGGAGGAACGATGGCTGAGAAGATCGGGTTGACGGCGCCGCCGGCGCCGGGCGCCACCGCGCTGGTGCCGGGGACGTTCGACGGGGTGGCGGTGCTCGTCACCGGCGGCGGGACCGGCTGGGCAAGGCCATCGCCGCCGAGTTCGCCTGGCTGGGCGCCTCGCTGGTCGTGGCCAGCCGCAAGCCCGAGCACCTCGAGGCCGCCACCGCGGCGATCGAGGCGATCGGCGCCCCCGTGACCACCGTGGCGTGCGACATCCGCGACCCCGACGCCGTCGCCGCCGCGTTCGACGCCGCCACCGAGGCGTTCGGGCTGCCCGGCGTGCTGGTCAACAACGCCGCCGCCAACTTCCCCGTGCCCGCCGAGGACATGTCGCCGAACGCGTGGCGCACGGTGGTCGACATCACCCTCAACGGCACCTTCCTGTGCGCCCGTGAGTTCGGCCGCCGCCACCTGGCGGCGGGCACGCCGGCGTCGATCGTCAACATCGCCGCCTCGTACGCGTGGACGGGCGGCCCCGGCTTCGCCCACTCGGCGGCGGCCAAGGCCGGCGTGGTCAACCTCACCGAGACCCTCGCGGTCGAGTGGGGCCCCTACGGCATCCAGGTGAACGCGCTCGTCCCCGGGCTGTTCCCCCACGAGGACATGACCGCCGACATCACCGGCAGCCTCGACCGCACCCACGACAAGGACGTGTGCCAGCCCGCCCTGCGGGTGGGGCAGCGCCAGGAGCTGGGGTGGGCGGCCACGTTCCTGGCCTCGCCGTACGCCCGCTTCATCAGCGGGCACACCCTGGTGGTCGACGGCGCCAACTGGCAGCGGCGCACCCTCACCAACCCCCCGGTCGTGACGGTCCGCGACCAGATGGGTCTCGGTCCCTTCGACCCCGACTGACGGCCACCACGTCGAGGCGATGGCGGTCGGGATCCGACCGCTATCGCCTCGAGAACACGGGCCGGGGAGGGAGGTGGATCGCGATGTCGGTGTCGGGGTGGCGGAACGCCGACCGCGGCGGCTGGCCCGGACGGACCAGGCCGGTCGACTCGAACGCCGCCACCCGGCACGGGCCGGCGCACCCGGCCACCACCCCGTCGTCGAAGCTGACCGAGAACCGGCGCACGGTGCCGCGTCCGAGGTACCAGCCGACCGAGGCCGACGACACCGTGGGATCGGGCGGGCCGGCACCGTCGATCGGGGGGCCGACGTGGAGCTCGATGCCGTCGGCCCGGACCTCGACGTGGCCCGGGCGGTCGTCGGTGATCGACACCGCTCCCCGCTCCCAGGGCATGCCCCACACGCGGCGGGGCAGGGTGGCGAAGGCGCTGTCCTGCACGGTGCGCAGGAACCACACCCCGCGCTCGGCACCCACCCGCACGTACGCCCGCAGGTGGACCTGGTCGCCCGACAGGCGGGGGAGGGGCAGCCGGTCGAGGCCCAGCCGGACGTAGCGGTAGGCGACCGCGGACACGAGCGGCCGGTCCACCTCGACGCCCGGCGGCAGCAGGCGCCGGAGTGCCGGGGGGTCGGCGTCGAAGGTGACCACCGCGAAGCGCTCGAGGCGGGCGGTGGCGCGCACTCAGCCCGGGCCCGCTCCGGCCGCCGTGCGGGCGGTCGCGAGGCCCGTCGCCTCGGCGACGAGGCGGGCCGAGCGGGTGCGCTCGTCGGGATCGGGCAGCATCGTGCTGACCATCAGCTCCTGCACGCCGGTCCGCTCGACCAGCTCGGCCAGCCCGGAGGCCACGGCGTCGGGCGGGCCCACGACGTGCGAGCGGGTCCAGCCCTCGACGGCGGCCTGCTCGGCCGGGGTGAGCGGCCGGGCGGCCGCCTCCTCGGGCGTGGGGTAGCGGCCGGGCCGTCCCTCGCGGAGGCGCAGGAAGGCGAGGCCTCCGGGCGCCGCCAGCCAGCGGGCGTGCTCGTCGGTGTCGGCGCACACCACCGAGACGCCCAGCATCACGTGGGGCTCGGGGCACGCGTCGGAGGGGTCGAACGCGGCCCGGTAGGCGGCCAGCGCGGTGTCGAGCCCGGCGGGGGCGAAGTGGTAGGCGAAGGAGAAGGGCAGGCCGAGGCGCCCGGCGAGGGTGGCGCTGAAGTCGCTGGACCCCAGCAGCCAGATCTCGGGCCGGTAGCCGTGGGCGGGCGTGGCCTCGATGCGGGAGAACGGGTGGTCCGCGGGGATGGTGCCGTCGAAGTAGCCCACCAGCTCGGCGAGCTGGCTCGGGAACTCGTCGGGACCGTCGACCCGCTGGCGGCGGATGGCGTGGGCGGTGACGGGGTCGGTGCCGGGTGCCCGTCCCAACCCGAGGTCGATGCGGCCGGGGTGGAGCGCCTCGAGCATCCCGAACTGCTCGGCGACGACGAGCGGGGCGTGGTTGGGGAGCATCACGCCTCCCGAGCCCAGCCGGATCGACTCGGTGGCGGTGGCCACGTGGGCGAGCAGCACGGGAGGCGCCGAGCTGGCGATCCCCGGCATGCCGTGGTGCTCGGCCACCCAGTAGCGGCGGTAGCCGAGGGCCTCGACCGTGCGCGCGTAGTCGGCGGTGACGGCCAGGGCCTCGGCCGGCGAGGACCCCTCGGCCACGGGGGCGAGGTCGAGCACCGAGAGGGGGACGCCGAGCGCGCTCATCGTGGGGTGGAACGCCACCGGGCCCGCGGGTGTTCCGCCGTCGATCCGCTCGGGCACCGCGGGCGGCCGGTCACGGGGCGTCGTCGCTGGCGTGGCGGGCGGTGTCGACCGGGTGGGCGGCGTCGACGGCGGCGAAGTCGGGTGGGCGCCGCTCGAACAGCGCGGTGAAGGCCTCGGTGTTGGCGGGCTGGCCCAGCAGCCGGACGAAGGCGTGGTCCTCGCGGGCCCGGGCCGCGGCCACGGCGTCTCGGAACCCGGCCGTGTAGGTGCGCTTGGTCTCGACGAGCGAGGCGACGGGCTTGGTGGCGAGGAGCCGGGCCCGCTCCATCGTCTCGGGGAGCAGGTCGTCGGGCGCGCACACCTTCCAGGCCAGGCCCATCTCGCGGCACTCCTCGGCGCTGAACCACTCGGAGCTGAGCAGCACCCAGGCGGCGTCCTGGCGGCCCAGCAGGAGGGGGAACGTGTAGCTGCTGGCCGCCTCCGGGGCCACGGCCAGGTCGGTGAACGGGCAACGCACCCGGGCCTCGGTGGACATCAGCACCAGGTCCGCGTACCCGAGCATCGTGGCGCCGATGCCCAGCGCCAGGCCGTTCACGGCGCAGAGCAGCGGCTTGGGGAAGTCGACCAACGCGTCGACCAGTCCCGGGAAGCCGTGGGACTCGCCCGAGGTCTCGCCCGATGCCAGCGCCGACATCTCCGAGACGTCGGTCCCGGTGGAGAACGCCCGGCCCCTCCCGGTGATCACGACCACGGCCACCTCGGGATCCGCCGCGGCACCGCGCAGCGCCGCGGCGGTGGCGTCGTAGAGCGCGTCGTTGAAGGCGTTGAGCTTGTCGGGGCGGTCGAGGGTGAGGAGCCGCACCCGGCCGTCGTCGTCGGTCCGGATCATGCCCCCAGCATGACCCGCCGGCGCGGGCCGCCCGGCCCTGGGCCCGGTGGGGCCGACTGGATCACCCCCAGGGTGCCTCCTAGGCTCGCCCGGTTGTCCTCCACCGATGACCCCACCGACGACCTGTCCGAGCCGCCGTCCGACGACGGGCGCGTGCACATCGACGTCGATCCCGACGACTTCGAGGAGCGTGACGCCGGCGACCGGCGCAGCTACTACCTCGAGATCTTCCTGGTCTCGATGGCCGGGCTGCTGATCGAGATCTCCTACACCCGGATCATCTCGTACAAGCTCTTCTACTACTGGGTGTACCTGGTGATCGGCCTGGCCCTGCTCGGCATCGGGTCGGGCAGCGTGTTCGTCGCCATCTCCAAGCGCCTGCGCCACTCGGCCACCCGCGCCGTGATGATGTGGGGGTCGCTGGCGGGCGCCCTCAGCGTCGGGATCGGCTACGTCGTGTTGGCCCGCACCCCCATCGACACGCTGCGCATCTGGGACTACGGCACGGGCAGCTCGCTGAAGAACCTGGCCGCGCTCGTGGTCATCTCGCTGTCGGTCTACGGCTCGTTCGTCGCCATCGGCATCATGATCGCCACGCTGTTCGGCCGTCGCTCCGACCGCATCGGCCGGCTCTACTTCGCGGACCTGGCCGGCGCCGCCCTGGCCTGCCTCGTCGTCGTGTACCTCGTCGCCACCATCGGCCCGCCCTCGGTCGTGTGCCTCGCCGGCGTGCTGCTGGCCCTCGTGGGCCTGCGCCAGGCGTGGCGGGCGTCGACGCCGGCGCTGGTGGCCGGCGCGGTGTTCCTCGTGGCCCTCGCCGCCGGTGTCGTGGCCCCGAGCCTGCTGCCCACCCTCCAGCTCGACGCCGTCAAGGAGAACGTCGCCGGCAAGGAGAACGTGGTGTCGGAGTGGAGCCCGGTGTTCCGGGTGGACGCCGTCCAGGTCAGCGAGGAGACCAAGCTGCTCTACCACGACGGCACCCCCGGCTCGGCCATCTACCGCTGGGACGGCGACACGGCGAGCCTCGGCCGCTTCGACACCGACCCCCGCCTGCTGCCCTTCGCGGTGGTGGGCGACCCGCCCGAGGACGTGATGATCATCGGCGCCGCGGGCGGCAACGAGGTGCTGGCCTCGCTCTACTTCGACGCCGGCCACATCGACGCCATCGAGCTCAACCCGGTCACCTACGACCTCACCGCCAACCGGTTCGCGGACTACGCCGGCCACCTCGCCGACGATCCCCGGGTCAACTACGTCAACGGCGACGGCCGGTCGTTCCTCGCCCGCAGCGACGACACCTACGACATCGTCTGGTTCCCCGCCCCCGACAGCTACGCGGCGACGAACGCGGCCAGCTCGGGGGCCTTCGTGCTCTCCGAGAGCTACCTGTACACCAGGGAGGCCATCGAGGACAGCCTCGACCACCTCGGCGGCGACGGGGTGCTGGCCGCCCAGTTCGGCGAATTCGACTTCGAGAACCAGCCCAACCGGACGGCCCGCTACGTGGCCACCGCCCGCGAGGCGCTGGCGTCGCAGGGCGTCGACGACCCGACCGACCACATCATGGTGGCCACCACGCCGGCGGTGGGCTTCGGCCAGCAGCTGTCCACCATCCTCGTGAAGGAGGAGCCCTTCACCGACGAGGAGATCGACGCCTTCACCACCGGGCTCGACGACATCGAGGGCTCCCGCCTGCGGTACGCGCCGGGCCAGCCGGTGGCGGGCGAGCCGGTCAGCGACCTGGTCACCGCCCAGGGCGACGAGCTCGACCGGTTCTTCGACGACTACCCGAACGACGTCCACTCGATCTCCGACGACGGCCCCTTCTTCTGGCACTTCACGTCGTTCGACACCGTGCTGGGCGACATGGTCCACCCGGTCGACCCGGGCGACCTCGAGCTGTTCGAGGTGGGCATCGGCGAGCGGGTCCTGCTCCTGTTGCTCGTGGTGGCCACGCTGTTCGCCGCGGTGTTCCTGCTGCTGCCGTTCGTGGCGATCCGGGGCATCTTCACCCGGCTGCCCCGCAAGGGCCGCTCGGTGATCTACTTCGCGTCGCTCGGCTTCGGCTTCATCTTCATCGAGATCACCCTCATCCAGAAGCTGACGCTGTTCCTCGGCTACCCCACCTACTCGCTCACGGTGACGCTGGCCTCGATCCTGCTCTTCACCGGCGTGGGCGCGCTGCTCAGCGGTCGCTGGGCGGGCCAGGTCCAGCGGGCGATCCCGGTCCTCGGGGTGGCCATCGTGGCCCTCACCTTGTTCTACGCCTTCGCCCTGGCGCCGCTCACGGACGCGCTGTTGACGACACCGCTGCTCGCACGGGTGGCCGTCGCCTTCCTGGTGCTCGCGCCGCTCGGTCTCTGCCTCGGCATGTTCATGCCCCTCGGCCTCGGCGCGGTGGCCGCGCTCACCGACCACCCCTCCGAGTACGTGGCGTGGGGATGGGCGGTGAACGGATTCGCGTCGGTGGTCGGCTCGGTGCTCACCACCATGCTGGCGATGGCCTTCGGCTTCCAGACCGTGCTCTTCGTGGCCCTCGCCATCTACCTGGTGGCGCTCGTGGCGCTGCGGAGCCTCGCCGGGCCCGGGCGGGCCGCCACGGCGGTGGCCTCGTGACCCGGCACGACGGCCATACCCGCGACCTGAGTGACGACCCCGACGTCATCACCGTCGAGCGGGTGATCGTCGCGCCGCCCGAGGCCATCTTCCGTTACCTCGCCAACGCCAACCTGCACCACGAGATCGACGGCTCGGGCACGGTGGTCGCGGCCCGTGACGCGCCCGACCCGCTCGTGCTGGGCTCGACGTTCGGCATGTCGATGAAGATGGGCGTGCCCTACTCGATGGTGTCGACGGTGGTGGAGTACGAGCCCAACCGCCGCATCGCCTGGCAGACCAAGGGCCCGGGCCGCATCGGCGGGCGGTTCGGTGGACGCATCTGGCGCTACGAGCTCGAGCCCGTGGGTGGGGGCACGGCCGTGCGCGAGAGCTGGGACATCCGCCAGGAGTCCCCCCTCACCAAGCCGCTGGTGAAGGCGCTGGCGTCCAAGGAGACGGCCCGGAACATGGCCGCCACCCTCGAGCGCATCGAGGCCCTCGTCACCGAGGACGACGACTGAGGGCCGACCGCTCGGATCCCTCAGTCGTCGTACACCGGGTCGCGGCCCTCCTTGCGGCTGCGGATGTACTCCTCGAGGTTCTGGGTGGTCAGGCGGATGAGGAGCTGGTTGCGGTTCTCGAGGTCGATGGCGGCCTCGAGGCTGCCGATCTCGAGCGACGACCACAGCAGCTTCTTGGTCATGGCCACGCCGTGGGTGGAGAACCCGCAGATGCGCTCGGCCAGCTCGTAGCAGACGTCGAGCAGCTCGTCGTCGGGGACGGTGCGTGACACGAGGCCGATGCGCTCGGCCTCCTCGGCGCCGACGTCACGTCCCGAGAGGCAGATCTCGAACGCCCGCGACGAGCCGATGGCCCGGCTGAGGGTGTAGCTGAGCCCGAGCTCGACGGCCCCCAGCCCGTTGTTGATGCCGGCCGCCCGCCAGTACGCCGACCGCGCGGCCACGCGGATGTCGGCGCCGAGCGACAGGCACATGCCGCCGCCGATGGCGGGACCGTTGACCGCGGCGATCACCGGCTGGGGCAGGCCCCGCATGATGGGCACCAGCTCGCTGAAGTGCTCCATGGCCCGCATGGCCATCCGCGACAGGGGCAGCCCGGCGCTGTTCGGGGGCATGCCGGCGTCCTCGAGGTCGAGACCCGAGCAGAAGCCGGCGCCCGAGCCGGTGAGGATCACCACCCAGGCGTCGTTGTCCTCGCCCGCGTCGCGCAGGGCGTCGCGGAGCGGCGTGACCGTGTCGAACGACATCGCGTTCATGCGCTCGGGCCGGTTCAGCGTGAGCTGGCGCACGTGCGGGCGCGGCTCGGACACCTCGAGGTAGCTCGTCATGGGGCGGGACGCTAGTGCTCGGTCCCGCTCAGTCGATCAGCGCGGCCTTGACCAGCTGTTTGAACTGGGCCCGGAGGTTGTAGGTGCTGGACGGGAGGAGCTGGGTGAGGAACACCGCGGTGACGTCCTCGACGGGGTCGACCCAGAACCCGGTGGACGCAGCGCCGCCCCATGCGTACTCGCCGACCGACGAGGGGACCTTGGCCGCCGCCGGGTCGATGACCACCGAGAACCCGAGGCCGAAGCCGACGCCGTCGTAGGCCGTCTCGGCGAAGGTGGACTGGCCGAACGCCTCGAGGTCCACGCCGCCGGGCAGGTGGTTCGTGGTCATGAAGTCGACCGTGCGGGGCCCGAGGAGGCGGGCGCCGTCGAGCTCGCCGCCGCGACGCAGCATCTCGCAGAACCGCAGGTAGTCGTGGGCGGTGGACACGAGCCCGCCGCCACCGGACAGGTAGGCCGGCGGTCGCGCGGCGGCGTCGCCGATCGGGTCGTAGCGCAGGATCCGGCCGGTCTCGGGGTGGGGCACGTAGAGCGCGCTCGAACCAGCCCTCCTCGTACAGCATCATCGCCGCCACCGAGGTGACGGGCTTGGTCATCGAGTAGATGCGAAACACCGTGTCGTCCTCGACCGGCAGACCGTTCTCGACGTCTCGGTGGCCGGCGCGTCCGACGTGCACCCGCCGCCCGCCACGGGTGACCACCAGCAACCAGCCGGGCAGCCGCCCGTCGTCGACGTAGCGTCGGAAGTGGGCGTCGATGCGGCCCAGGCGGTCGGGGTCGAAGCCGGCGTCGGCCGGGTCGACCTCGATGCTCAGCGTGCTCATCGCCCGGACCGTAGTCACGCCGTCAGCGTCCGTTGGCGCTGAAGTGCTGGTAGTCCTTCAGGCTCGACCAGTCCCCGCCCCACCCCCAGCCGATGGCGGCGAACGCGCGGACCGCGGGGTCGTCGGCGTGGAGGACCCCCGGGTCGGTGCGGGTGCGGTCGGTGTAGGCCGACGCCAGCTCGGGCAGCACGAGGCCACCCTTCACGTACGGGTTCAGGAACGGGTTGACGTCGACGGCCAGGCCGTACGCGTGCTGCGACCACGACGTGGCCCCCCGGACGGGCCGGCACACGAAGGCCGTGGTGTTGTTGCCGTCGCCGGTGGGGGCCAGGTCGAGCTCGGGCGCGGCCACCACCCGCATCTCCTCGATGGGGTAGCGGGCGGCGTCGAGGGCGCGGAAGACCTCGACCAGCGGCGCCGCGGCGTCGGCGTGCACGAGCAGCTCGCCCCGGTGGTGGTCGCCGTCGAAGCCCCAGAAGGTGACGGTGACGTAGCGGAGCTGATCGAGGGTGATCGGACAGGCGGGGGACCAGGTGGAGCGGGCCGCGACGTCGTCGGGGACGGCCTGCACGGTGGACTCGAACGCGGCGCCCGCGGGCGGCGGCAGGACGTCGGGCTGCTGGATCCGGCGGGGATCGAGCTCGGGGGGCGTGGCCTGCACCTCGCCGAAGCCGTCGGCGGTGACGGGCAAGGGCCGTTGCCCGAGCCACGCCGGCGGCGCGTAGGGGTCGATCGTGGTGGTGGTGGTGGTGGTCGGTGCGGGGGCCGCCGTGGTGGTCGGACGCTCGGGTGGGGTCGTGGTCGTGGCGTCCCGGACCGCGTCGCGGGCGTCGGCCTGCGGTGCGTCGGCGGCGCCGCACGCCGCGGCCAGCAGGCCGACGGCCGCGAGCGCGACGGCGACGGCTCGCCGCGGACCGATCAGGGGATGCCGCCGCGGGTCTCGCAGGTGCGGGCGGTGTCGGTGCCGGCGTTGCCCCGGCAGATGTCGCGACCCTTGCCCCCGACGATCGTGTCGTTGCCGGGACCGCCGTTGAGCGTGTCCTTGCCCCGGAAGCCCAGCAGGGTGTCGTTGCCGGGACCGCCGTTGACGACGTCGCCGCGGTTGCCGGCGCAGACGAGGTCGTTGCCGTCGAGGGCGTTGATCGTGTCGGGGCCGTCGGTGCCGAGGATCACGTCGTCGCCGTTCGTCGGGGTCTCGCCCTTCGAGAGGTCGACGGTGACGGGCTGGCCCTTGCAGGTGGGCGGGTCGATGGCCACCCGGGCGATGCGCCGGGGGCTCCCGCCGGCCGCCGCGAACAGTCGGCCGCCCGGACCCTGGGTGATCTCCTGGGTGCTCGGCCCGAAGTCGAGGTTCGCGGTGGTGAACGTGGTGTACCCGGTGCCGGTCGGGCTGATGCGGCCGATCGTGTCGGTGTTGCCGCGGATGAACCAGAGGTTGCCGTCGTCGCCCGCGGTGAGCCCCTTCGGGTTGCTGTCGACGGGCAGGTTGAAGTTGGTGAAGGTGTTGGTGGCGATCACGTAGCGCATGAGGCCCGGCTGCGCGAGGCCCGAGTGCCCGAACCACAGGTTCCCGTCGGGCCCGATCGCCAGTTGGCGGGGGCCGACGTCCTGGGGCAGGGCGAACGGGGTGGTGTCGCCGGTGGTGGGGTTCACCCGCAGCAGGGAGTGGGCGGTGACGCCGCCGATGTTGGCGTTCTGCGCCTTGGTGATCCACATGTTGCCGTCGGGGCCCACGGCGATGTCCCCGGTGGACCCGCCCGTGTTGGTGCTGGCTCCGAGGGTGCCCGCGGTGCCGGTGCCCCCGGTGTGCATGCGCCGGGCGACGCTGCCGCCTCCGGTGAACCACACGCTCCCGTCGGGCGCGGTGGCGATCTTGAACGGGAACGTGACGTTCCCGGACGAGAAGAAGGTGAACGTGTCGGTGGTCAGGTCGAACCGGCCGATCTGGCCCGTGTTGTTCCCGCGCGTGTTGGTGAACCAGATGTTGCCGTCGCCGCCCACGGTGAGGTCGCTGGGCGTGTCCATCGCCGGGTCCGTGTGGAAGGTGATGGCTCCCGCCGGGGTCATCTCGCCGATCCCGCTGACGGTCGAGCCCGGGTTGGTGAAGTAGAGGTTGCCGTCGGGGCCCTCGATGATGCCGCCGGTGGGGAAGAGCCCGGTGGCGCCGAAGACGGTGATGTCCCCGGTGGCGGCCCGCGCCGAGGGGGCTCCGCCCGCGAGGACGGTGGCCAGCAGCGTCAACGCGAGCACGAGCGCTGCTCGGCGTCGGCGAACGTGGTCGGTCATGGCGGCCTCCCGGCTCGTCGGCTGGCGGGAACGCTAGTGGACCGCCCTCGGGTCGTTCAGGCGGCCTTCGAGAACGAGAGGGCGAACTCCATGGTGCCGGTGTCCTCCACCTGGGCGGGGCCGCCGCTCGGGTCGTCGATGTCGTAGTCGGACCAGGTGATGGGCATCGAGCCGGTGACCTCGATGGCGTCGCCGTTGCGGCGGGCGGTCAGGTCGAACGTGACCGACTGGGTGACCCCGTGCACGGTCAGGTCGCCGGTGGCCTCCACGGTGATCTCCTCGAGATCGTCGGGCACCTCGCCGAAGTCGAGGGGCTCGGTGAGCTCGAAGGTCGCCGTCGGGAACTGGCTGGTCTCGAGGATGCGGCCGTTCACCTGGCCGTCGCGGCGGTCCTCGTCGCTCTCGAGGGTGGTGAGGTCGACTTCGAAGCCCGCCTCGCTGGCCGTCGTGCCCTCGATCACGAGCGTGCCGGTGACGTCCTCGGTGCGCCCCGCGCCCTCGGTGGACTGCCCGAAGAGCACCTCGGTGGCGCGGTAGCCGGCGGTGGAGCCGGCGGCGACCTCCCACGAGCCGTCGATGCCGTCGTCGGCGCCGGCCGTGGCCGCGGTGTCGTCGCTCCCGCCGGCGGTCGTCGACGTCGCGGTGCCGATGTCGTCGAAGGTCAGCGGGTCGGGGGCGTCCTCCTTGATGAAGTTGATGTAGACGAACGGGCCCACGACGACGGCCAGCAGCACCACGACGGGGATCGCGATCAGCCAGAACTTGGGCGTGCGGACGGTCTCGGAGAACGGCATGCCACCAGCTTGGCCGACGGGCGCCGCCCGTCGCGGGCGGGGGCGATGACGTTCGCGTGAAGCGGCGACGGGTCCGCCGCCGTCACCGGGAGGAGGCGATGGCCCGGGACTGGTCGCATCGCTCGTCCACGTCCCCGGTCCGCTCCGGCCTGCCCGCGCGTCAGCGGGGGCGTGTGGTGAAGGTGCAGACGGGGTGCTGGCTGGGGGCGATCGTGACGGTGGCCCGCAGTGCGGGCAGGTCCACGGTCCCCGCCGTGCACACGATCGACACCAGCTCGCGGCCGGGGTCGGGCTCGAGGGAGATCGTGTAGGTGCCGGCCGGGATCGGCCCCGATGCGATGTGGTCGGGCACCGTCGCGTCGGCGCCGGCGTCGTCGTCGATGAAGAAGACCCCGCAGCCTTCCGAGCCCCGACAGCTGGTGAAGTGGTGGTCCGCGCCGGAGTCGGCGAGGTCGTTCACCCGGACCGTGATGCGCTGGGTCTCGACCGTGAAGCGACACGAGACGTTGTCGGTCGGCTCGTCGATCTCGATCGTCGCCCGCTGGCCGGGGACGTCGAGCTGGGCCCGGCCGGCGCAGATGATGTTGGTGACCGTCCAGCGGGGGTCGGGCAACGCCGTGATCGTGTAGGTCCCGAAGGCCACTCGATCGGCGCGGGCCGACCGGGGCACGGGTGTCGACGGGTCGTCGTCGAGGGTGAAGAGGTCGCAGTCGTCGCCGAGGCAGCCCCGGTACACGAAGGACGGCGGTCCGTCGGGGCTCGTGTCGTGGACGACCTCGATCCAGGGCGCCCAGGTCTTGAACCGGCAGGTCACGTCCGCGTCCGCGGCGAGCACGATCGTGGCCCGACGAGCGGCGAGGTCGACGGTGCCGCCGTCGGTGCAGGTCAACGACGTCAGGGCGGGGGTGTCGGCGTCCTGGGTGACGGTGTAGGTGCCGGGGGCGAGGTCGGTGCCGGTGATGCGGTCGGGCAGGGTGGGGTCGGTGTCGTCGTCGAGGGTGAAGGTGCCGCAGCCGGCGCCGAGGCAGCTGGTGAAGCCGACGTCGGTGCCGTCGGCGGGGGCGGTGTCGACGACGATGGTGATGGAGCCGCCGCCGGCGGCGGCCACCGGGGTGGGTGGGCCGACCGCGAGCGACGCGGTGGCGGTGGCGCCGGCGGCCAACAGGGCGAGGAGGCGGCGACGGGTCACGGCGCGACCACCGCCACCGGCAAGGTCCGGGGCGACGTGGTCCCGTCGCCGAGTTGGCCACCGTTTGCGCCCCAGCAGCGGACCTCGCTGGACGCGAGGAGTGCGCAGGCATGGTCGTAGCCGGTCGACACCTGGACGACGTCGAGCAGGGGGGCCGCTCCCGTTCGGTCGAGCACCGGGACGGGGAGGGCACGGTCGGTCGTGGTGCCGTCACCGATACCGCCGTACTGGTTGTCGCCGAGACAGAGCAGCTGTCCGGTGAGCGCACACGTCACCCAGCCGCCGGCACTGATCGACCCGATGCCCGGCAGCGCTGAACCGCCTCCGGGCCCGGGGACCGGGACGGGACGCAACGCATGGCCAGTGGTCCCGAACGCCTCCCCGGTCCCCCAGCAGCTCGCCTCGCCGGTGGTCAGGAGGGCACAGGTGTGGGTCCAACTGCTCGACAGGACGCGCACTCCCGTCAGCGGTGCGGTGCCCTCGGGGTTGCTCACCGGAACCGGCGTGAGCGACGTGGTGGGGGCGCCCTGACCCAACTCGCCGTTCGTCCCCTTCCCCCAGCACCGCGCCTGCCCGCTCCCGAGCGAGGCGCAGACGTGTTGGAGGCCGACGGCCACGCTCGTCGTCCCGGTCAGCGGGCTGGCGCCGGTTGGATCGAGCACCGTGATGGGGAGGAGTGCGTCGGAGCCGGTGACCGCGTTCCCGAGGGTCCCGTCCTGGTTGTAGCCCCAGCACCGAATCTCGCTGTTGAGGAGTCGTGCGCAGGCCCGGGCGAAGCCCGCCGTGACCTCGGCGATACCGGTGAGCGGCGCGGTCCCGTCGGGATTCAGCACCGGCGTGGGGCGGAGCGCATCGGTCGTCGTGCCGTCCCCGAGTTGTCCCTGGTGGTTGACGCCCCAACAACGGGCCTCGCCGGAATCGAGGGTCGCACACGAGAACAGCGCACCGACCGACACCTGGACGGCGCCGGTGAGCGGCCCCGAACCGTCCACGTTCGAGACCACGACGGGCGTGCTGCTCCCGGTGTCGCGCCCGTCGCCGAGGGCGCCGACGCCCCAGCAGCGGACCTGCCCGCCGGTCACCACCGCGCAGGTGCGGCGGTACCCTGCGCTGACCTGGGTCGCTCCGCTCAGCCGGAGACGGTTCCGGAAGGTGCACCACACGTCCTCGAGCGGCTCGAGGGTGATCGTGACCCGGCGTCCGACGAGGTCCACCACCTCGTCGGTGCTGCACTCGAGCGCCCGGAGGTCGTGCCCGGGCACGTCGGCCTGGGTCACCGTGTAGGTGCCGGGGGCGAGCCCTCGGGCCGTGGTGGTGCGGGGGAGGGTGGGCTCCTGGTCGTCGTCGAGCGTGGTGGGGCCGCAGGCGCTGCCCATGCAGCCGAGGAACTCGACGTCGGCGCCGCTGTCGGGCTCGGTGTCCTGCTCGATGGTGATCGACTGGGTGCGGTTGGTGAACGTGCACGTCACCGTCTCGGCGCGCTCGAGGTCGATCGTCACCCGGCGCTCCCCGAGCGAGATCGCCTCGGGGCGGTCGCAGGTGAGGGCGGTGAGCGGCCAGCGGTCGTCGCCGGACTGGCTGACGGTGTAGGTGCCCGGTGCCAGGACGGAGGCGGACTGCTCGCGTGGGTGGGTGCCGTCGCGGTCGTCGTCGAGGGTGAAGGTGCCACAGGCGGCCGGCTCCCGGCACCCCGTGTAGGCGAAGTCGGCGGGGTCGTCCGGCGTGGTGTCCTGGCGGATGCGGATCGTCCGGGTGCGGTTGGAGAACGTGCAGAACACGCCCTGGCCCGACGGGAGGTCGACCGTCACGCGGCGGTTGGCCAGGTCCACGACCTCGGTGCTCGTGTTCGAGCAGTTGATCGCCGTGACCGTCCAGTTCGGCACGGGGTCCTGGGTGATCGTGTAGAGGCCCGGTGCGAGCCCGTCGGCCGTCCGGGCGCTCGCCGCGGCGGGATCGTCGTCGTCGTCGAGTGTGAACGTGGTGCACGCCGAGCCGTCGGTGCCCTTGCAGCCGGTGTAGGTGAAGTCCTGCGGGCCCGAAGGCGAGGCGTCGAGCCGAGCAGACAGGAACGGCAGCGTGATGATGGCCGGGTTCGACTCGAGCTCGAACTCGGGCGTCGGCGATGCGACGGCCAGAGCAGGGGAGGGGGCAGGCGACGCCAATGTCAGGGCGCCTGCCGCGAGCGCCAGGACGACCACGGTGACGAGCGGCTTGCGGGAGGGGCCGATCACGGCGCCACCGCCGCCACCGCCCGCGACCGGTCGAAGGTGGTGCCGTCGCCGAGCTCCGCGTAGTCGTTGTCGCCCCAGCAGCGCACCTCGCCCGACGTGAGCGACGCGCAACTGCTGTACATGCCGGTGGTGACCTGCGCCGCGCCCGTCAGCGCCGACCGGTCGCGTTGTTCGACGGCGACCGGGAGTGGGGCCATCCCGCCGACTCGACCGTCACCGAGCATGCCGTTGCCCCAGCGTTGCCCCCAGCACACCACCCGGCCGTCGCCGAGGCGCGCACACGAGACGTAGTAGCCGGCGTGGACCTCGACGACATCGGTGAGTGGCCCGGCGCCCGCGCCGTCCAGCACTTCGACGGGGAAGGGGTGGTGGGCGGGGTCGGTCGTCCCGAGCTGGCCGTTGTCGTTGCCCCAGCACACCGCGTGCCCGTCGGCGAGCCGCCCGCAGGTGTGCACCCAGAGCCCGTCGATCTGGGTCACTCCCGTCAGTGGGCCCTGGCCGTCGGGCCGGAGCACGGGGCGAGGGGTGGGAACCGGGCCGGAGCCCGTGTCGCCGGTGCCGAGGTAGTTGGCCTGGCCCCAGCAGACGACGCTCCCGGTCGCCTGCACCGCGCACGTCGTCCGGCTGGCGACGGCCACGTCGACCACGTCGGTCAGCGGGGCGGTGCCGCTGGGGTCGAGGACCGTCACCGGGAGGGGGGAACCGACGGTGGTGCCGTTGCCGAGCGTGCCCTCGTCGTTGTCCCCCCAGCACCGGACGGTGCCGTCGTCGAGCACTGCGCAGGCGCGGCCCCAGCCGGCGTCGACGCTCACGACCCCGGTGAGCGGGCCCTGGCTCGTCGGGTCGAGCACCGGCGTCGGCAGGGCCTCCTCGGTCGTCCCCGTCCCCAGCCCACCGTCGGGACTGGATCCCCAGCAGCGCACCTCGGTGGTCTCGAGCACGGCACAGGCGAAGCCCACTCCGGCGTCAACCTGGGTCACGCCGGAGAGCGCCTCGCCGCCCGGGCCGGCGCGCACGGTGCGTGCCGTGGTGGAGGTCGAGACGAGCGGTCCGTCCCCGAGCGTGCCCCGGCCCCAGCAGCGCACGCCGGTGTCGTGCCCGAGCCCGCAGGTGACGTAGTAGCCGACGGAGACGTCGGCGACGCCGGTCAGCGACGGGGGGACGGGTCGGTTCGTGTACGTGCAGGTGCGGTGCTCGCCGGCTGCGAGATCGATGGTGACCCGGAGATGGTCGAGGTCGGTGGTCTCGCCGGCGCACGTGAGCCCGGCCAACTCCCAACCGGGGACGTCGTCCTGGATGACGGTGTAGGTGCCGGTGGCCACGGGGCCGGTGGTGATGCGATCGGGGAGCGCGGGGTCGGAGTCGTCGTCGAGGGTGAACGGGGCACAGCCGTCGGGTCCGCAACCCGTGAAGGCGTGGTCCTGGCCGGAATCGGTGAGGTCGTCATCGACGATGGTGATCGTCTGGGTCACGTTCCGGAACGTGCAGGTGGGGTGATCGGTGGGGGACAGGAGCACGAAGGTGACGCGGCGGTTGGCGAGGTCCCTGGTGACCCGGGTCCACGGGGTGCAGTCGATGGCGGCGACGGACCAGGGGGTGCGCGGATCCTGGGTGATGGTGTAGGTGCCGGCCGCGAGGCCGCTGCCGGTGAGGGTCCGCGGCCACGTCGGGTCGGTGTCTTCGTCGAGGGTGAAGGTGCCGCAGCCGGCGCCGAGGCAGCTGGTGTAGCCGAAATCGGTGGGGTCGTCGGGCTCGGTGTCCTGGACGATGGTGATCGAGGGCGATTCGACCCGGAAGGTGCAGGCGACGTCCTGGCCGGCGGTGAGGGCGACGGTGATGCGGCGGTTGGCGGGGTCGGTGGTGACGCCGGTGCTGGTGGTGCAGGTGAGGGCGGTGAGGGTCCAGCCAGGCAGGGGGCTCTGGGTGACGGTGTAGGTGCCGGGGGCGAGGTCGGTGCCGGTGATGCGGTCGGGCAGGGTGGGGTCGGTGTCGTCGTCGAGGGTGAAGGTGCCGCAGCCGGCGCCGAGGCAGCTGGTGAAGCCGACGTCGGTGCCGTCGGCGGGGGCGGTGTCGACGACGATGGTGATGGAGCCGCCGCCGGCGGCGGCCACCGGGGTGGGTGGGCCGACGGCGAGCGCCGCGGTGGCGGTGGCGCCGGCGGCCAACAGGGCGAGGAGTCGGCGACGGCGCACCCTCTCTCATCGGCGCGCGGAGCGTGCCATTGAACGCAATGGCGACCGTTCGCGGCGGTGCCATTTCGTCGTCGGCGGGTCCCGTCCGCCCACCGTCCCGTTCCCTCGGCCAGACTTCCGGGAGAGATGATCAAGTACCTCGGGTCGAAGCGCCGCCTCGTGCCCGTCCTCGGCGAGCTGTTCACCGCGTCGGGGGCGCGCACCGCGCTCGACCTGTTCACCGGCACCACCCGGGTCGCCCAGGAGCTCAAGCGCCGCGGCGGTCATGTCACCGCGGTCGACACCGCCCGCTACAGCGAGGTGTTCGCCCGGTGCTACGTGGCCCTCGACGCGGGTGCGGTGGACGATCGGGCGCTCGACGACGCCCTCGCCCACCTGCGCTCGCTCCCCGGTCGGCCCGGCTACTTCACCGAGACCTTCTGCGTGCGCTCGCGGTTCTTCCAGCCGTTCAACGGCGAGCGCATCGACGCCATCCGGGCGGCGATCGCCGCCGACCACGCCGGCAGCGCCCTCGAGCCGGTGCTGCTCACCAGCCTGATCGAGGCCGCCGACCGGGTCGACTCCACCACCGGCGTCCAGATGGCGTACGTGAAGCGGTGGTCGTCGCGCTCGGCCAAGCCGCTCGAGCTGCGCCGGCCCGAGCTGCTGGCGGGCACCGGCCGGGCGGTGCGGGCCGACGCGGTGGCGGTGGCCGGATCGCTCGGCCCGGTCGACTTCGCCTACCTCGACCCGCCCTACAACCAGCACCGCTACTTCACCAACTACCACGTGTGGGAGACGCTGGTCGCCTGGGACGCCCCCGAGCACTACGGCGTCGCCTGCAAGCGGGTCGACGCCCGCGACCCGGCGACCAAGAGCGTGTTCAACTCGAAGCCCGCCATGCCCGACGCCCTGCGGGCCGTGGTCGGCGCGGTGGACGCCCGCCTGCTCGTGCTCTCGTACAACGACGAGGGGTGGTTGACGCTCGACGAGCTCGTCGAGGCCTGCGCCCCGCGCGGCGCGGTCGAGGTGCTCGCGTTCGACTCCAAGCGCTACGTCGGCGCCCAGATCGGCATCCACAACCCCGCCGGCGAGCGGGTGGGCGAGGTGGCCCGACTGCGCAACGTCGAGTACCTGCTGGTGGCCGGGACGCCGGACGACGTGGCCCGGGCCGTCGGTGGTCGGGCCGCCACCGCGACGGCGCTGAGCGGGACCTGACACGACCCGGCCGCGACGGCCAGAATGGCGCCGTGCGGGTGGGGGGACCGGGACGGCGGCGTCGGGCCGCGGCGACGCTGACGGCGCTCGCGCTCGCGGCCGGCGTGCTCACCGCCACGGCCGCGTCCACCGCCACCGCGCCGCCGGCGGCGGCGGACAACGACGACTACGTCGCGCTGGGCGACTCCTACACGTCGGGCCCGCTCATCCCGGACCAGACCGGCCAGCCGCTCGGCTGCCTGCGCTCGGACCGGGACTACCCCCGCGTGGTGGCGCGGGTCCTCGGCCTCTCGCTCACCGACGTGAGCTGCAGCGGCGCCGAGACCCCCGACATGGCCAACAGCCAGGGGGTCACCCCGGGGCCCAATCCGCCGCAGTTCGACGCGCTGAGCGCCGACACCGACGTCGTCACCGTGCAGATCGGCGGCAACGACATCGGCTTCTCCGAGATCGTCCGCAACTGCGTGGCCCTCATCCCGCTCAGCGCCGTCTGCCAGCCCGACTACGTACGCAACGGCGTCGACCAGATCAGCAACCGCATCGCCGCCACCGCCCCGAAGGTGGCTGCCGTCGTCCAGGGCATCCGGGCGCGCGCCCCGCACGCCCGCGTCTACGTCGTCGGCTACCCCGCGATCCTCCCCGAGAGCGGTGGCGGCTGCTGGCCCTCGCTCCCGCTCTCCGACTACGACCTGCCGTGGCTGCGGGACAAGAACCGGGAGCTGAACGTCATGCTGGCCACCCAGGCGGTGGCCAACGGCGCCCGTTACGTCGACCTCTACACACCGGGCATCGGCCACGACGCCTGCCAGGACGACGGCCGCCGTTGGGTCGAGCCCATCATCCCCAGCGGCCTCCAGGCCGCCCCCGTGCACCCCAACGCCCGGGGCATGGAAGCCATGGGACAGGTCGTCGCGGCCAGGATCGCGGCCACGCCGAACCTGCCCTCGGCCCCCGAGGGGCTCACCGCCACGCCCGGTGACGGCCAGGTGGCGCTGTCGTGGCAGCCCCCCGCCGACGACGGGGGCGGCGCGATCAACGGGTACCGGGTGTTCCGCAACGGCGCCCTGGTCCACACCACTGCCGACGGGGCCACCCGGGCCTTCACCGACACGGGCCGCGCCAACGGCACCAACTACGCCTACGCGGTCGCCGCCGTGAACGCCGCGGGGCCGGGGCCGCTCACGCCCGTGGTGCTGGCGAGGCCGGTGGCCCGCCCGGCGCCTCCCGTCGGGCTCACGGCCGTCGCCGGGGACGGCGAGGTGCAGGTGTCGTGGTCGCCACCGCCGGCCGACGGGGGCTCGCCCATCACCGGGTACCGGCTCTACCGCGACGACGTGGCGGTCGACGCCGTCCTCGGGGCGGGCGCGCGGACCTACCTCGACGAGTCGGTCGACAACGGCCGCACCTACGGGTACCAGGTGGCCGCGGTGAACGCGGTGGGCGAGAGCGCCCGCTCGGCGGTCGCCGACGCCACCCCCGAGCCCGGGTTCACCTGCTGCCCCGACCACGGCTACACCGACGTCCCCGACGCCCTCGACGGCGCCGTCGACTGGGCGACCTGGTACGGGGTGGCGCCGGGGTTCGCCGACGACACCTTCCGGCCCGGTCGGACGGTGAAGCGCAAGCAGGTCGTGGCCATGCTGTGGCACCTCATGGACGAGCCCTCCAGCGGGCGGGTCCGACGCTTCCCCGACGTGCCGGCGACCGCGCCCTACGTCGCCGCCGCGGACTGGGCCGTGGACCAGCGCCTCGTGGCGGTGGGCGCCAACGGCAGCTTCCGACCCCGGGGGGTGGTCACGCGCGCCCAGCTCGTCGTCATGGTGTGGAAGCTCGTGGGCCGCCCGACGGTGGCGACCCACCACGCCTACACCGACACCCGCTCGGGCGCCTTCTACCAGCCGGCCCTGGACTGGGCCGCGTCCTACGCGCTGGCCGGTGCCGACGGCGGCGCGTTCCGGCCCAAGGACCGGGCCCTGCGAGGCGACGCCGCGGCCTGGCTCTACAACCTCGCGTGGACCGAAGGGGCGTGGTCCGCCACCGGCGCCCGCCCGGACGCCATCCTCTTCTGACCATGCGCACCCCCGTCCGAAGCGCCGCCGCGCTCGCCACGACGCTGGTCGCCACCCTCGTGTGCCTCGCCGTGCCGGCGAGTGCGGGGCCGATCGCCGAGGGCGGGCCCGTCGGTGGGCCCAACGGCGTCGACCAGGGCGACTTCCAGATGCCGTTCCCGTGCGGGCAGGTGTGGGGCGCCAGCACCCACGCCGACCATCCCGCCGTCGACTGGAACGGCGTCGGCCCCGCCGCCGGCGACCGCGACGAGGGCCTGCCCGTGCTCGCCGGCCTGGGCGGCACCGTCCTCGAGGTCGGCCCGCACCGCGGCTACGGCGACCGGGTCGTCGTGGATCACGGCGACGGGTGGGCCAGCCTGTACGCCCACCTGTCGGCCATCACCGTCGAGGTCGGCGAGCGGGTCACCGCCGCCACCCAGGTGGGCAACGTCGGCAACACCGGCTCGTCGGGTGGCCCGCACCTGCACTGGGAGCAGCGCTACCTCGGACAGCCCGTGCCCGTCCTGTGGGCGGCCGGTGCGCCGATCACCACCACGTACGGCTCGCCCGGGCCCACCTACACCAGCCAGAACTGCCCGCCACGGGCGTTCGGGGTGTCGTTCGTGCCCGCACCGCGGGGTGCGGCCCCGGGTCCCACGTCGGCCAAGCGCTGACCGGCGGCGCGGCGCGCCCGCCTGGGCGAGAGGCGGAGGGGCCTCATCGGGCTCATGAGGAGCTCGGGCTCGGCGGCCCAGTCGACGCCGGGCACGTCGATGTACAGCTCGATCTCGTTGCCGTCGGGGTCGTGGATGTAGAGGCTGTGGGTGACGGTGTGGTCGGTGGCGCCGGCGGTGGCGCACGCCGGCACCGGCGATCGGCGAGAGTGGTCCATGCCCCGACTCGGTCAGATCCCCCGCAGCGAGGTGACGGCGCCGATCGTCACCCTCATGTACGACCACCTCTTCGGCGAGCGCGACCCCGTCGCCGAGCCCGGCACCACGACGGGCACACCCGGCGACTGGTGGACCGTGTTCGCCGCCGCCCCCGACGTGTTCGAGCACGCGGTGGCCGGCTTCGGCCTGTACCAGAGCCCGAAGCGGGCCCTCGACCCGGTGCTGCGCGAGTTGGGCCAGGCCCGGGCCGGGTGGGTGGTGGGCAGCCAGTTCGTGTTCTCACAGCACGCCAAGTCCTGCCGGCTGCTCGGGATGCCCGAATCGAAGATCGACGCGATCGCCTACTGGGCGGCGTCGGACGAGTTCTCCGAGGTCGAGCGCCTGGTGCTCGCCTACACCGACGCGCTCGCGCTCCAGGGCGGACGGGTCCACGACGCGCTGTTCGCCAAGCTGCGCGAGCACCTGGGCGACGTCGAGATCCTCGAGCTCACCTACATCACCTCGATGTACGTGATGCACGCCATCATGAGCCGCGCCCTGCGCACCGAGTGGGACGACCGCGACGACCCGGTGGTCGAGGTGGCCGGGCCCGAGGGGTTCGCCGGCTACGACGTCGGCGCCGGCATCAGCCGCCCCGGCGCCTGATCCCGTCGGGACGCCAGCCCTCCCGGTGGGTCAGGCGGGCGCGACGGTGACGGGGACGCCGTTCAGCACGGCGTTGCCCGAGAGCGGGTCGAGGGGGGCGTCGTCGGTCAGCGCGTTCGCGTTGACGCCGGCGTGGGCCTCGGCCACGGCCATGGCGGTGCCGGGGGCGTCGTGGCCCCAGCCGTGGGGGAGCGAGACCACCCCGGCGAGGATCTCGTCGGTGACCTCCACCGGGGCCACCACCTGGCCGACCCGGGACACCACCTCGGCGCGCCCTCCGTCGCGCAGGCCGAGGCGCGCCGCGTCGTCGGGGTGCACCTGCAGCGTGCACCGCTCCTTGCCCTTCACCAGCACGTCGACGTTGTGCATCCACGAGTTGTTGGAGCGGACGTGGCGCCGCCCGATGAGGGTGAGCCGCCCGTCGCGGGGCTCGTCCATCGCCGCCAGCATCCGGGGCAGGTCGGCGAGGAACGCCGCCGGCGCCAGCTCGACCTGGCCGCTCGGGGTCTTCAGCACCTCGGGCAGGCGGGGCCCGAGCGGGCCGAGGTCGAGGCCGTGGGGGTGGTCGATCAGGGTCTGGAAGGTGACGCCGTCGGGGTCGGCGCCGAAGCCGTCGCCGTAGGCGCCGGTGCGGATCATGGCCTCGAGCACCTGCTCGGGCCCGTCGTCGGCCACCAGCTCGCCGACCAGGTCCGCGGTGGTCCGGCCCTCGGCCACCCCGCCGGGCTTGGTGGCCCGGCCGAGGACCCGGTCGAGGACGAGCCCGTCGATGACCGCCGGGTCGGCGGTGGCGCCCATGCCGGACAGCACGAGCGCGAGGCGGGCGAGGATGGTGTGCTCGGCGGGCTGCTCCGCCGGGTCGACCGGGAAGACGGGCGGCGAGTAGTTGGCCACGTTGCGCACCGCCAGCGTGTTGAAGGCCAGGTCGTAGTGGCTCTTCTGGAGCGCGTCCGGGGGCGGGAGGATGACGTCGGCGTGCCGCGTCGTCTCGTTGCGGTACGGGTCGATGCAGACCATGAAGTCGAGCGTGGAGAGGGCGGCGTCCAGGCGGCCGCTGTTGGGGGCCGAGCGGGCGGGGTTGCCGGCGAACGTGATGAGGGCGCGGACCTGGCCCTCGCCGGCGGTCTCGATCTCGTCGGCGAGGGTGGCGATGGGGTACTCGGAACGCACCTCGGGATGGCCCTTCACCCGACTGGTGGAGCGTCCGGTCGTGAAGCCCCGCCCCTTCCCCGCGCCGCGGGCCGCGGTGAGGGCCAGGGGGAACATCATCCCGCCGTCCCGGTCGAGGTTGCCCGTGAGGGCGGTGACGAGGTCGGTGGCCCAGGACGCCACCGTGCCGAAGGCGACGGTGTTGGTGCCGATGCGCCCGTAGACCGCAGCCGACTCCGCGGCGGCCACCTCGCGGGCGAGCCGGCGGATGGTGTCGGCGCCCACGCCCGTGTGGTCGGCCACCGCCTCGGGCGAGAACGGCTCGACCGCGTCGCGCACGGCGTCGACGCCGGAGTAGAGGGCCGGGTCGAGCCCGGCCGACACGAGGTCCTCGGCGAAGAGGGTGTGGACCATGGCCAGCAGCAGGTGGCCGTCGGTCCCCGGGCGGATGGGGACGTGCTCGTCGGCGTTCTTGGCGGTCCTGGTCCGGCGGGGGTCGACCACCACGACCCGGCCGCCCCGCGCGCGGATGGCCTCGAGCCGCCCGGGGAAGTCGGGAGCGGTGCACAGGCTGCCGTTGGACTCGTAGGGGTTGGCGCCGAGCATCAGCAGGTAGCTGGTGCGGTCGAGGTCGGGCACGGGGATGGTGTCGGGGCTGCCGTACATCGCCCCGCACGACACGTGGCGGGGCATCTGGTCGACCGTGCTGGCCGAGTAGAGGTTGCGGCTGCCCAGCGCCGTGATGAGGGCTCGGGCGTAGATGCCGGCGCCCAGGTTGTGCACCGTCGGGTTGCCCAGGTAGAGCGCCACGGCGTCCCGGCCGTGCTCGTCGAGGAGGGGCAGCAGGCGGCGCTCGATCTCGGCGAACGCCTCGTCCCAGCCCACCTCCTCCCAGGTGGCGTCGGCGCCCTCGCCCCGCCGGATCTGGGGCCGGCGCAGGCGGTCGGGGTCGGTGTGGAGCTGCTTCAGGGTCGAGCCCTTCGGGCAGAGGAAGCCGTGGCTGAACACGTCGTCGCGGTCGCCCCGGATGCGCACCACCTCGGCGCCCCGCGTGGTGATCTCCAGCCCGCACGTGGCCTCGCACAGCGGGCAGGTGCGGAAGTGGGTCTCGGTTGCGGCGGCGGTGTCGGCGCCGGCGGTGTCGGTCACGCTCGTCCCCCTCGGTGGCGTGCCCCGATCCTGCCACCGGCGGTGCGGCGGCGCCTCCTCAGGGTGCCGTGCCCGTCATTTGGAGGAAATGGCCCCCGGAATCCGGGGGGCATTTCCTCCGACGATCGGGCGGCTCAGCGAAGGAGGGCGCCGGCGGGGGCGACGATGGCGGGGTCGGGGGCGACGGCGACCTCGGGGTCCTTGCCGTCGTAGGGGAGCGCGTGCAGGACGTGGCGGATCGCGTGCAGGCGGGCGACCTTCTGGCGGTTGGCGTTCACCCCGGTCCAGGGCGCCCAGTCGGTGTCGGTGGCGGCCAGCATCGAGTCGCGCGCCGCGCTGTAGTCGTCGTACCGGTCGCCCGCGGCCTCGTCGACCGGGCTGATCTTCCACGACTTCAGCGGGTCGTCGCGCCGCTCCTGGAGGCGCTCGGCCTGGAGGTCGCGGTCCACGTCGAGGAAGAGCTTGAACAGGCGGATGCCGTCCTCCACCAGGGCCTGCTCCACCTCGGGGGCCTGGCGCAGGAACAACCGGTGCTGCTCCTCGGTGCAGAAGCCCATCACCGGCTCGACGCCGGCCCGGTTGTACCAGGAGCGGTCGAAGAACACGATCTCGCCCGCGGTGGGGAGATGGGCCAGGTAGCGCTGGAAGTACCACTGGCCCCGCTCGGCGTCGCTGGGCTTGGGCAGGGCCACCACCCGGGCCTGGCGGGGCGCGAGGTGCGCGCGGAAGCGCTCGATGGTGCCGCCCTTGCCGGCCGCGTCGCGGCCCTCGAGCAGCACGACGAGGCGCTCACCACCGCCGATCACCCACTGCTGGAGCTTCACCAGCTCCAGTTGCAGGGCGTACAGCTGCTCGTCGTACTCGTCGCCGTCGAGCTTGGCGGGGCGGGTCAGGGCCATGGTGGCGGGACGGGGCCGTGCGGGCCGACGCTCAGCGCTGACCGCGGACGAGGCGACCGGGGCGGGCGCCGGTGTCGACACCGTGGCGGCGGGTGACCGTGCCGGCCACGACCGTGGCGACGTAGCCCGACGCCTCCTGGAGCAGGCGCCGGCCACCGCCGGGCAGGTCGTGGGCCAGGCGAGGCGACCGCAGCGTGAGGGCGGCGTGGTCGATGACGTTGAGGTCGGCCCGCTTGCCCACCTCGACCGTCCCGCGGTCGCTCAGCCCGTAGAGCTCGGCGGTTCGCTGGGTCTGCATCTGCACCACGCGCTCCAGCGGCAGCTGCGCCCCGCGGCTGCGGTCGCGGGCCCAGTGGGTCAGCCCGTAGGTGGGCAGCGAGGCGTCGCAGATCATCCCGCAGTGGGCCCCGCCGTCACCCAGGCCGAGCGCGGCGCGGGGGTGGGTCATCTGCTCGCGCAGCACGTCGTGGTTGCCGTGGGTGTAGTTGAAGAGCGGGAGCATGAGCAGGGCGCGCCCGTCGTCCTCGCAGAGCAGGTCGTACACCTGCTCGTCGGCGGTGATGCCGGCGGCCTCGGCCAGCGCCCGGACGGACCGGTCGGGGGTGGGCTCGTACTCGGGTGGGTCGCCCATCACGAACAGCTTCTGGGGGATGGTGCGCAGGAAGGACGGGAGCCCGTCCCACAGGCCGCCGTCGCCGGGCACGTCGTCCTCGGTGAGGATCGCGGCCCGCACCTTCGGCTCGCGCAGGCGCCGGACGCGCTCGTCGAGGGGCAGTCCGGCGAGCGCGAGGTACGACGGGCGCAGGGCGAACGGGTGGTGGGTCTGGAACCCGATCAGCATCCCGAAGGGGCGGTTGGCCACCTGCGGGTAGATCTGGGCGCCTTGGTCGAGGGCCTGGAGCGACTCGTCCATCTGCGCCTTCCACAGGTCGGGGGCGAGGTCGACCTGCAGGACGATGAAGGTCACGGGGCGCTCGATCTCCGCGGACAGCCGCCGCATCCAGCTCATCTCGGCCTTCGCGGGCGACAGGTCCAGCCCGTCGACGCCGGCCGGGGCCAGCTCGAAGATCGAGGCGCCGCCGCGCGCCATGGCCCGCCCGATGCCGAACAGCTCGTCCTCGGCCGCGTAGGTGCCGGGGACGGGCTCGCCGTCGATGGCCCGGTGGGCGATGGTGCGAGAGGTCGAGAAGCCGAGGGCGCCGGCCTCGATCGCCTCCTGGACGATGTCGGCCATGGCGGCGATGTCCTCGGCGGTCGCGGGCTCGTTGCGGGCGCCGCGCTCACCCATCACGTAGCCCCGCACCGCGCCGTGGGGGATCTGGGTGCCGACGTCGACCGCGAACCGCCGCCCGTCGAGGGCGTCGAGGTACTCGGGGAACGTCTCCCATCCCCAGGTCATGCCCTCGGCGAGGGCGGTGCCGGGGATGTCCTCCACGCCCTCCATGAGCTGGATGAGCCAGTCCTCCCGGCCCGGGTGGACCGGGGCGAACCCGACACCGCAGTTGCCCATGACCAGCGTGGTGACGCCGTGGCCGGCCGACGGGTTCAGCTCGCCGTCCCACGTGGCCTGGCCGTCGTAGTGGGTGTGGATGTCGACGAAGCCCGGCGTGACGAGCATCCCGGCGGCGTCGATGGTCTCGGCCGCCTCGCCCTCGACGGAGGGCGCCACCGCCACGATGGCACCGTCGTGCACGGCGACGTCCGCGAGCCGGGCCTCGGCCCCCGTCCCGTCGACGAGCGTGCCGCCCCGCAGGATCAGGTCAACCACGGCCGTGACCCCGCGTCGTCGGGACGGGCGTCGCCCGCCTCATGCCTCGCCGCCGGTCAGGTCCTCGGGATCGTGGTCGATGCCGGTGGCGGCGTAGCCGTCCATGATGTGCTCCATCCACCAGATCGGTGCGGCGTCGAGCAGGCCCTGGAGGTCGGGGTAGTCCCACCACCGGGTGATGCGACCCTCGAAGTCGATCTCGTGCACCGAGCAGAAGCGCACGGTGAAGCGCTCGCCGGACGGCCAGCGCCACTCCTCGGCGTGCTCGGTCATCACCGTCTGCTCGTCGGCGACCACCCGACCCGAGTGGTGGATGATGTCCTCGAGGGGCTCGAGGCCGAGGCGCAGCCGGGCCGCGATCTGGGCGGGGCCGACGGCGACGTCCTCGTCGGGCGTGAACACGTCGGTGTACTGGCCGTCGGGGGTGAAGTAGGCCCCCACCGCGTCGAAGTCCCGCCGGTAGAGGTCGGCCCAGAACTGCTCGATCAGCTCCTTGTTCAGGTCGGCGGTTCTCATGCCGGAACGGTAACCGAGCACTCACCCCGCTGTGGGAGGCTGCGGAGCGGAGCGGAGCTGCGGTGGGGACGAACCGGATGGCGAAGCCGTCCCGACGAGGTGGGAGGCTGCGGAGCGGAGCGGAGCTGCGGTGCGGATGAACCGGATGGCGAAGCCGTCCCGACGAAGGAGGGACATAGCAAGTGGAGAAGGTGATGTACGTGGTGCGGGACCCGGCCCGGGGGCGGGGGGACGGGTTGCGCGATGCGCTGGTGGGCGCCGCCGAGCGGTTCGTGGCGGCGGGGGCGCGGGCGCTCACGGTCGACGCCGACGACTCGGACTCCGATGTGGCGCCTCCGCTGCCGCCGCCCGAGGACGAGCCGAGCTTCCGGGCGGTCGTGTCGGTCTGGCTCGACAACTACCAGGGCCGGGGCGGGATCGAGTCGCTGCTCGACGAGCTGGTGCCCGACTACGACGGCTACCTGGTGGTGGAGTCGCTCTACACGGACTACGGCGGCAACCAGCACGCCCGGGCGCGGGACTGGCCCGACGGCGAGCGGTCGCCGGGCCTGTTGACGGTCACCTGCCTGGAGCAGCCCGGGGATCGCTCCTACGAGGAGTGGATCGAGCACTGGCACGGCCACCAGTCGCCGATGAGCGAGGCCATGCAGCCTCGCTCCCGGTACGTCCGCAACGAGGTGGTGCGGGCGGTCACGCCGTCGGCGGCGCCGTGGAAGGCCATCGTGGAGGAGGCGTGGCCGAGCGCGGAGCACGTCACCGACCCGTTCCTCTTCTACTCGGCGCAGAGCCAGGAGGAGCTGGACGCGAACCTGGCCACCATGCTCGACAGCGTCAACCGCCTGACGGACCTGTCGACCCTGCGGGTGGCCACGATGAGCGAGTACCTGCTCCGGTCGCTCTGAGCCGGCCCGTCGGGTTCTCCGTGAGGCCCCGTGGCGGGTAGTGACCCGTCATGTCGGACCCACTCCACCGCATCGAGGACGCCACGGACGACCGGACCGCGCCGGAGCACGCCCGCAAGTACGCGCACGAGGACGACGTGCGCGGCGACGTGCGCGAGGCCATCCGCGAGCAGCGCGAGGAGATCAACCAGTCCTGGGCGGGGCCGGGCCTCGGTCCGATGTCGGACGGTCAGTGGAAGGGCTTCGTCCTGGGCTCGCTGCTCGGCGGCCTCCTGGGCGCGCTGGTGCTGCTCCCGTTCGGCCTGATCGAGTGGGGTGGCGGCCTGGCCGTCGGCTGGCGCCTGCTCGTCGCCGGGCTCGCCGGCGCCCTCGGCGGCGGCACCGCGGGCGCGCTCTACTTCGGTGGCCGGGTGCCCGAGCTCGAGGGCGAGACGGTGGATGCGGCGGGTCGTCCCGACCTGGGCTCGTCGCCCCGCGACGCCGCCACCGACGAACGAGGCCGCAGCCACACCGGCCGGTCGTCCGCCCGCTGAGCCCGATGGGGCCCGCCGGCGCTCATCGCACCCGGTCCAGCCAGGCGCACACGGCGTCGAGGTGGGCGGGGACGCGGTCGGTGCCGGCGGCGGCCGCTCCCCGGGCCGCCGCCGCCAGTCGTCGCGCCACGTCGGGGCGGGCGGCGAGCACGCCGAGCCGCGCGAACTGGACCCGGATCGTGAACAGCACGGCCCCGGTCTCGGGCAGGCGCCGCAGCGTCTGACGCTCGCTGCGCAGCCACAGGCGCTCGCCGGCGTCGTCGGCGGTGATCCCCGGGCGGGGCGACGGGTGCTCGGGGACGAACAGGGTGTCGTGGTCGTGCACCCCCCAGTTGCGCCGGACCGAGATCCGCCCGGCGGGGATCCGCTCGAGGAAGCGGTCCACCCGGGGTGCCAGCTCCTCCCGGTAGTGGGGGACGGGGCCGTGGATGGCCGCGGCGCTCCCGCCGATCTTGTCGCGCAGCCGCCAGTGCGTGGGGAAGCACAGCGACGCCGCCACCAGCCGGGTGGCGCCGTCGCGGCGGTCCATCAGGCACAGGTCCTCCTGGACCTGCCGGCCGGCCACCTCGAGCGGGTGCGCGTCGGCCGCCCCGGGGGCCGGGCGTGGGATGACCAGGTCGGGGCGGTGCCGCGCCAGCCAGCCGGTGATCAGGGCCAGGGTCTCGTCGCCGGCGGGGCCGGTGCCGTCGAGGGCGGCGAACACCTCGTCGTGTCGCTGGGCGAGCAGCCGGGCCTTCTCGGCCAGCTCGGCCTCCCGCCGGTCGTCCACGACCAGCCAGGCGGCCTCGTCCACGGCGCGCAGGCCCATGTGGTGCCACGGCGGTCCGGGTTCGAGCACCAGCTCGTCGAGCCAGGACGGCGCGTCGCCGCGCGACACTGGCGGGCCATGACCGACCGCGGCGTCACCGTCAACCACGTCGGGCAGTGTGTCAGCGATCTCGACCGCGCCCGCGCGTTCTACGAGGCGTTCGGCTTCGCCGTCGTGCGTGAGCTGGAGGTCCCCGACGGGGCCGGCTCGCTGCTTCGCCTCGATCCCCCGATCGGCATGCGGGTGGTGTACCTCGAGCGGGACGGCTTCGTGCTCGAGCTGATGCACTTCGCCGACCGGAAGGGCACCCCGGCCAGCGAGCGCCCGATGGACCAACCCGGCCTCACCCACCTGTCGTTGGGGGTCGACGACCTCGGCGTCGCCAAGGCGACGGTCCGGGCCCACGGGGGCGAGGTGCTCGAGGACACCGACGTCGGCGTGGCCGTGTTCGCCCGCGACCCTGACGGGCAGTTGCTCGAGCTGTTGACCGGCTGGACCAAGCCGACGCGCTGACCGGCCGGGCGGCGACCCGGCGGCGCCTCAGCGGGCGGCGGCGCCGAGGGCGGCCAGGGCCTTGTCGGCGTGGACGTTCATGTTGAGCTCGCTGGTGACGACCTCGAGGATGGTCTGGTCGGTCCCGATGACGAACGTGGCCCGCTTGTTGGGCAGCGGCCCCCGGCGCGACACGCCGAAGGCGTTGGCGGTCTCGCGGTCGGGGTCCGACAGCAGCGGGTACCCGAGGCCGTGCTTGTCGTCGAACTCGGCCTGCTTGGTGACGGCGTCGGCGCTGATGCCGATGCGCTGGGCGCCGAGCGCCTCGAACTCGGCACCGATGTCGCGGAAGTGGCAGGCCTCGCGCGTGCACCCCGCGGTCATCGCCTGGGGGTAGAAGAACAGCACCACGGGCCCGTCGGCCAGGAGGCCGGCGAGGCTGACGGTGGCGCCGTGCTGGTCGGAGAGCTCGAAGTCGGGGGCCCGCTCGCCCGCTTTGAGTGCCATGGCGGGCCAGGCTACGGGTTCCGGCGCCGGTCGGCCCATCGCGGCCGCGGGCGCGGTCGTCGACGGCGTCGATAGCCTCGACACGATGTCCTCGCGTCGCCGGGTGCTCGTGCTCGCGATCGTCGGCCTGGTCCTGGTCGGCGCGACGGTCGCCCTGCGCCTGGACCGGGGCGACCGCGCCGAGTCGTCCGCCCTCGCCGAGTCCCTCGCCGGGGTCGAGCCGCCCCCGCCCAGCACCACGACCACCACGGCCGACCCCGGCGGTGAGGGCTTCGTCGCCGCCTACGCGTCGGTCCCGTCGGTCGCCCTCTACGAGTCGCCGACCGCCGAGCAGCCCCTGGGCGCGCTCGCCAACCCGACCGACGAGAACGTCCCGCTGGCCTTCCTGGTGCGCGCCGAGCAGGGCGACCGCTACCGGGTGGCCATCCCCGAGCGCCCCAACGGGGCCGAGGCCTGGGTCGACCAGGGGCAGGTGACCACCACCCTCGTGCCCAACCGCATCCTCGTCGAGGTCGGGGCCCGCCGGCTCACCGTGTTCGAGGGGCACGGCGACGACGCGCTGATGCAGGTCCCGGTCGCGGTGGGCAAGGACGTCACTCCGACCCCGCTCGGCCACTTCTACGTGGACATCTCGGTCCCCCAGACCAGCTACACGCCGTGGATCCTGAGCGTCGCGGGCTTCTCCGACGCCCTCCAGAGCTTCGGCGGGGGCAACGGCCAGATCGCCATCCACGGCTGGAGCGACACGTCGGTGCTCGGCCAGAACGTCAGCAACGGGTGCGTGCGGGTCAGCTTCGACGACCTGTGGCGCCTGCGCGACCTCGCTCCGGTGGGCACGCCCGTCGAGATCGTCGCCTGACGACCGCCGCCGGACGGCGCGACGGCGGCGCTACCAGCCGAGCGGGACGAGGAGCCGACCGTCGACCCACGCCTCCCACCCGTTGGAGCACCGGACGTGGGCCCAGTCGCCGTGCCAGCCGAGGACCGCCACGTCGAGGTCGGGGTCGAGGACCGCGGCGACCGGGAGGCGCAGATCGGGGCCCGGCCACGCGTGCATGCCCGTCCACGGCACGCGGTGGGTCGGCGCGTAGGCGGCCGCCGAGACCGCCGCCGGCTGGTAGCCACCCTGGCGCACCGCGGTCTCGGCCGTGACCGGGCGGTCTCCGGTCACCGCGGCACCGCTCGGGCCGCGCTCGGGCGGGGCCGCGCCCTCGCCGGTCGGCGGTGGGTCGGCGGCGAGCGCGGCGAGGGTGTCGGCGAGCTCGCCCGGCGACCGCGGGCGCCGTCCGGGGTCCTTGGCCAGGCAGCGCTGCACCAGCGCGGCCAGGTCGGCCGGCACGCCGTGGGCGTGCAGGTCGGGGGCGGGCTCCTCCAGGATGCGGCGCACCAGCGACGGGAGGGCCTCGCCCGGGTGCATGGCGAAGGGGGGCCGGCCCGCCATCAGCTCGTGCAGCGTGGCCCCGAAGGAGTAGACGTCGGACGCCGCGTCGGGCGTCTGGCCCCCCACCACCTCGGGCGCGGCGTACGGGAAGCTGGCCGTGACCGAGGCGGTGGCGGTGATCTCCTCGCCGGCGATGCGGGCGATGCCGAAGTCGGCCAGCTGCGGCGAGCCGTCGGCCCGGGTGAGGACGTTGGCCGGCTTCAGGTCGCAGTGCGTGATGCCGGCCGCGTGGGCCGCGGCGAGGGCCTGCGCCAGTGGCTGCGCCAGTCGCAGCACCTCGGGCCACGGCAGCGCGCCGCTCCGGTCGAGGCGGTCGGCCAGGGAGCCGCCCGGCAGGTGCGACATGACCAGGTAGGGCCGGCCGCCGGACGTGAAGCCGGCGTCGTGGACGGTGACGATGCCGGGATGCTCGGACAGCGCGCCCAGCGCCTGGCACTCCCGCTCGAAGCGGCGCCGCGCCCGCTCGTCGATGTCGACGGTCAGCACCTTGACCGCGACGGGGCGCCGGAACGCGGGCTGGAAGGCGCGGTAGACGACCGCGAACCCGCCGGCGCCGATGCGCTCGGGCTCGGTCAACCCGGGGACGCCGAGGTCGTCCTCGCCCGTTCCCGGGCTCACCGCCCGCCGCTCACCGCGAGACGCTGAAGCGCACCGGGGTGGACTCGGCGCCCGCGGCCAGGGTGCCGCCGTCGCTCGTGATCTCCTCGCCGCCCACCAGCACGGTCAGCGTGAACTCGGTGGTGTCGCCGAGGTTGCGGGCGAAGGCGGAGTAGTCCCCGGTGGGTGCGCTGCCCGTCCCCCAGAAGACGTTCTCCACGTGCGGGCCGTCGGCGGGGCACGAGCTCCCGGGGATGCAGTCGACGTCGAGCTGGCCGCCGCTCGACGACGTGGTGGAGGCGAAGCTGATCTCCTCGCCGGCGGGGTCGATGACGTGCAGGTCCACGTCGGATCCCCCGCTCCAGCGCAGGGTCACCTGCACGTCGCCGGTGCCGAGCGCGGGCTCGGTGGTGTCGGGCGTGGTGTCGGGGGTGGTGTCGGGCGGGGTGGTGGTGGTCGGCGACGAGTCGTCGCCGGGGGCGTCGTCGGCGCCGTCGGTGCCCGCCGGGCGGGTGAAGGTGGTGTCGGTGCTGACGTCGTCGACGATCTGGGTGACCACGAACACGTCGACGTCGACGTCGACGGTCACCCGCTGGATGCCCGCCGGCGTGAACCCGGTCCACCGGGTGCCGGTGAAGCGCGGGGTGCCCGACGTGGCCTGGGGCTCGAGCAGCGGGTTCCCACACGCGCACCGCACCCGCGGCACCCCCCGGCCGTCGACCAGGACCGCGGTGCCCGCCTCGAGCACGGTCTGGATCGGGGTGGCCCGACCGTCGCGGAAGCCGTGGTTCGTGACCCGGGTGTCGAACCGGAGGCGGAGCGGCGTGAGCGAGCGCACGAACGACTCGATGTCGGCCACGGCGATGCCCTGGGCGCCGGCCCAGGCCCGGGCCTTGTCGTCGTTGGCGGCGAGGAACTCGACGAGCTGGTCACGGTCGCAGGTGGACTGGTCCTGGGTGCCGCCGTACAGGCCCGGCTCGGAGCCCGCCGCGCCGATCACCTGGATGGTGTCGTCGTCGGTGCCGCCCCCGCCCGTGGCCCGGCCCGACAGGCCGCGGTCCTGGCCGGACACCGACACGCTGTCGGTGAACGGGTCCCGTCCCGTGGTCCCGGCGGGGTCGAGGAAGATCTCGCCGGAGGCGTCCTCGTCGCCGCCCACCGCGACCGCGATCGCACCGGCGATCAGGGCGAGCACCACGAGCGAGCCGAGCACGATGGCGACGACGGCGCCGGCCCCGAGGCCCTTCTTCCGCGGCGGAGGGGGCGCTCCGCCGGGCCCGGTCGGGTAGCCGCCGGGCGGGCCGTAGCCCGGGGGCGGCGTGCCGCCGGGCGGGCCGTAGCCACCGGGAGGGCCGTACCCGCCGGGCGGCCCCACCGGCCCGGGCGGCGGCCCCGACGGACCGGGTGGTGGCCCCGACGGTGGCGGCATCGACATGCCCGTTCAGCTTGGCACCTCGGGCGCCGGCGTGCTGGGCGCCCCCCGGCCTGCCTGCCGGTGGCGGTCGGCTACCGAGGGTGCACGTCGCGGGTGGGTGGGGTGGTGTGGGGCGCCGGCGTGGGCGGCGGGGTCGGCGCGGGCACGAACACCGGGTCGGGCGGCGGCTCGGGGCCGGCGCGGTGCGGGTGCGGGGGCCGGCGCCGGCGCCGGCGCGGGGGCCGGCGCCGCCGTGGTGGTCGTCGTGGTCGTCGTCGTGGACGTGGTGGTGGTCGTCGTCTCGAGCGGCCCGTCGGCCTCGCCGTCGGTGCCCACGGGCTTGAGGTACTTGCCCGTCCCGCTGGTCTGGTCGGCCTTGATCTTGGTCACGACGAACTCGGTCAGCAGGTCCTCGGCGCTGACCGTCTTCAGCAGCGAGGGCTCGAAGCCGTCCCACGGGTCGCCCACGAACTCGGCGTTGGCCTGGGCCGCGGGCGGGAGCAGCGGGTTGCCGCAGGCGCAGCGCGCCCGCGGCACTCCGTACTCGTCCACGAGCACGGCGGTGCCCGCCTCGAGGACGGCCTGGAACGGGGTGGCCCGATCGTCGCGGAAGCCGTGGTTCGTCACCCGGGTGTCGAAGCGGAGCCGCAGCGGCGTGAGGCCGTCGACGTAGTCGGCGATGTCGTCGACGGTGATCTCGTGCACGGCGGCCCACGCCTCGCCCTTGGCCCGGTTGACCGGGTCGGTCAGGAACTCGACGAGCTGCTCGCGGTCGCAGGTCGACTGGTTCTCGGTGCCGCCGAACAGCCCGGGTCGCGAGCCGGGGACCGAGCGCACCTCGACGTCGTTGGCCGGTGCCGTCGGCCGCGGGTCCTTCAGCGCCTCGTCCTGCTTGGCCAGCGCGATGCTGACCATGAACGGGTCGGGCCCCGGGTCGCCCGCGGGCTGGAGGTAGATCTCCGACAGGCCCTCGGCGCTCTCGGCGTCGTCCCCGTCGAGCGCCAGCACCAGGAGGGCGCCGGCGGCCACGACGAAGCACACGAGGAGCGCGCCCAGCAGGAGCCACAGGCCCTTCGGCCGTGAGCGGTCGTCGTCGTCTGCCGCCCCGTCGCCCGTTCCGCTCATCGGCGATGTCTAGCAGGTGGCCGTCGCCGGCGCGCCGCGGCCGCCGTCAGCCGTCGCCGGCACCCGCCCCCACGCCCGGCAGGACGAACCGGTAGCCCGCGCGCCGCAGGGCGGTGATCACGTAGGGGAGGGCGTCGACCGTCGACTGGCGGTCGCCGCCGCCGTCGTGGAACAAGACGACGGCGCCCGGCTCCACGGCGTCGACCAGCGCCGGGACCAGCTCGGTGGGGGCGGGCCGCTCGTAGTCGTCGGTGTCGACCGACCAGCCGAGGGCCCGCAGTCCCGCCGCGTGCGCCCGCTCGACCACGGCGTCGGTGAACGATCCGTACGGGGCGCGGAACAGCGCGGGGCGCTCGCCGGTGATGGCCGCCACCCGGTCGGCGGTGGGGCCGATCTCGGCGTCGAGCTGCTCGGGGGGCGCCCCGTCGAGGTCGGCATGGTCGACGCTGTGGTCGCACAGGCGGTGACCCTCGGCCGCGATGCGTCGCACGATCTCGGGGTGCGCGTCGACCATCTCGCCGACGACGCAGAAGACGGCGCGCACCTTGCGGCGACGCAGGATGTCGAGGATCTGCGGCGTCCACTCGTCGTGGGGCCCGTCGTCGAACGACAGCGTGACGACGCGCCCGGGGATGCGGGCGGGCAGCCGGGGGGCGTCGATCACCGTGGCCCGCACCGCTTCTCCGCTGCGGGCGCCGACCACCACGCGCCGGCTCCCGGCGGCGCCGGGACGCCAGGCGAAGGTCTCGATCGCGGGCAGTCCGGTGGCGGGCACGGCCTCGGTGCGGGCGACGGTGGCCTCGACCCAGTCGCGCCCGTCGCGGCTGCCCACGACGTCGCCCTCGTGGACCCGGGTGTCGAGGTCGGCGGGCGCGCCGTTGCGGGTGAGGACGGCGGGGTCGACGGCGGCGGCGAGCGTCGAGCCGCTCACGGCCGTGTGGAGGTGCCCGTCACGGGGGCGGACGCCGGCGGCCCGCAGCGCGCGGCCGACGGTGGCGGGTTGTCCGATCACGACCGGGGTGCCGTCGACGACCACGTGGATCTGCACGGGAGGTGCCGGTGCGCTGGTGACCCCGAGGCCGAGCAGCGCCACGGGCGCGACGAGCCAGCCCGCCCAGGTCCGCCCCAGGTGCCGGGACCTCGTTCGGGGCACGGCCCCCATCGTCGCGCGCCGGTCGCGCCCGGGTCAGCGCGGCCCGACGCGCTGGCCGCAGTAGGGCCACGGCGCCGCGCCGCGCTCGTCCCACAGGGCGCGGGCCATGGCGTCCTGCTCGATCGGCGCGGCCTTGTGCGGGCCGAGCCGCTCGAGCCAGGGGTAGTACCGCCCGGCGACGTCGTTCCAGGTCGCCCGTGAGAACTGGTAGGCGCCGAAGTAGCGGCGGTTCGCGCTCTTGGCCTGGTAGTTGTCGCTCGACTCGCACTGGCGCAGCTTCAGCAGCTGGCGGTCGGTGAGGGCGTCGCGGTGCTTGGGCTCCTCGGCGAGGAACGCGGCGAGCTGCGACGGGGTGCAGGCGGCCAGGCCCAGGGTCAGCGCCACCACCAGGAACAGGGTGCGCGCCGCGCGCGACGCCGCGGGGGTCCGAGGGGTCCGTGAGGCGGTCATGGGACCTCGCGTCGGCGCCCGGTCGGGGACCTTGAGCGGGCGGGCCGCTCGCTAGGGTCACCGGGTCCGGCCGACCGGGGCGGGCACGACGCGACCAGCGAGGCCACGAGAGCGGGAGCCATGAGCGACACCACCACCCACGAGCTGCTGATCGGGGGCCGGCGGCGGCCCTCGCGGTCGGGCGAGACCTTCTCGGTGAACGAGCCGGCCACCGGCACGCCGATGGCCACGGTGGCCAAGGCCGGGCCGGCGGACGTGGACGACGCCCTCGCCGCCGCCACCCGGGCCTTCGACGACGGCCCGTGGCCCCGCCTGCCCGCCACCGAGCGGGGCCGCGTGCTGTTGCGGGCCGCGGCGCTCATGCGCGAGCGGAGCGAGGATCTGGCCCGGGTCGAGGCCCGCAACGCGGGCAAGCCCATCGGCGACGCCCGATGGGAGGTGGTGGAGGCGGCCGCCGCCACCCTCGAGTACTTCGGGGGCGCCGCCGACAAGGTGCAGGGCGAGGTCGCGCCCATCTCGGCGCCGGGGCTGGGCGTGGTGCTGCGCGAGCCGGTCGGCGTCAGCGCCCTGATCGTGCCCTGGAACTTCCCGCTGATGATCGCCACGTGGAAGGTCGCCCCCGCGCTCGCCGCCGGCAACGCCGTGGTCCTCAAGCCGGCGTCGTACACGCCGCTGACCGCCCTGATGCTCGGTGAGCTGCTCGTCGAGGCCGGCGTCCCCGAGGAGGCGGTCTCGGTGCTCCCGGGCCCCGGTGCGGAGGTGGGCAACGCCCTCGTCGCCGACCCGCGGGTGGCGAAGATCTCCTTCACCGGCGAGACGGGCACCGGCACCTCGATCCTCCAGGCCTCGGCCCCGAACATCGCCCGGGTGTCGCTCGAGCTCGGCGGCAAGTCCGCCTGCATCGTGTTCGCGGACGCCGACGTGGACCGTGCCGTCGACGAGCTGGCCGGCGCGGTGTTCGGCAACGCCGGCCAGGACTGCTGCGCCCGCAGCCGCGTGCTGGTCGAGCGCGCCCGCTACGACGAGTTCGTCGAGGCGTTCGCCCGGAGGACCGAGGCCGTGCGGGTCGGCGCGCCCCTCGACGAGTCCACCGAGATGGGGCCCCTCATCTCCGAGAAGCAGCGCGCCACCGTGCGGGGCTACGTCGAGTCGGGGGCGAGCGAGGGCGCCACGGTCGTCACCGGCGGCGCCGCGCCCGAGGACCCCGAGCTGGCCGGCGGCTCCTACCTGCGCCCGTGCGTCCTCAGCGGGGTGGACAACGACATGACCGTCGCCCGCGAGGAGATCTTCGGCCCGGTGGCCGCGGTGGTGCCCTTCGACACCGAGCAGGACGCGATCCGCATCGCCAACGACTCGATCTACGGCCTCTCGGGCTCGCTGTGGACGCGAGACCTGGGCCGCGCCCTGCGGGTGGCCAAGGGGGTGCGCACCGGCGTCCTGTCGGTCAACTCCAACCGCAGCGTCCACCCGCAGATGCCCTTCGGGGGCCACAAGCGCAGCGGGCTCGGGCGCGAGCTCGGCCTGCACGCGATGGCCGCGTACACCGAGGTCAAGAGCGTGTACCTCTCGGACTCCTGAGGCCGCCGCCGTGGCCCCGCCCGCCGAGCTGCGCCTCCTGTTCCTCAACGCCTTCCTCCTGCGCACCGGGCGCCTGCCGCTGCCGGGCCGCGCCCGCTACCTGCACGCCGCCCCGGCGGTCGACGCCCGGGCCCACGAGCTGGGCGCGCGCCTGGCGGGGCGCTACGACGTCGCCGCCCTGTGCGAGGTGTTCGACCCGGGCGAGCGGCGGGCGATCGTGGCCGGGTGGCACCGCCGACCCGGCGGGCGGCGGCGTCCGCGGACGGCGTCGGGCCCGCCCGTGCTCACCCGACGGCTCCCGCTGGTCAAGAGCAGTGGCCTGCTCACCGTGGTCGACGGCCCCGCCGTCGTCCGCACGGCCACCCACCGCTACCGCACCCGCGGCCATCGTGGGCTCGACGCCGACGCCTGGGCGCACAAGGGCGCGCTGCTCGTCGAGGTCGACGCGGGGTCGCCGTGCCACCTCGAGGTCTACAGCACCCACCTGATCGCCGGGGGCGGCTTCCTCGTCGGGCGCGACGACTCCCACCGGTCGGCGGTCGCCGATCACCGCCAGGCGCAGGCCCACGAGCTGCTCGACTTCGTCCGGCGCACGCACCGGCCCGGCAACGCCAGCCTGCTCGTGGGCGACTTCAACGTCGACGCGTGCTCGCCCGACCCGGCCTACGGCGAGCTGGCCGCGGCGATGGGCGAGGCCGGCTTCGTCGACGTCTGGGCCGAGCACGGGACGGGCCCGGGGTGGACGTCCGACCTGCTCGACCGGCCCGACGCCATCGCCACCCCCGATCCCGAGGACCCCGACCGTTGCCTCGATGTGGGCGCGGGCCGCGCGGCCGACGCGGGCGACGGTGGCGTCGAGCCGGGCAAGCGCATCGACCACGCCTGGCTGCGAGCCCCCGCGGGCGGGGACGGCGACGCCCCGACGGTCACGGTGCGGGCCATCCGCCGGATGGCCTTCCCGAGGCCGGCGGGCGCCGAGGGCCACGACGAGCTGGCGTTCCTGTCGGACCACCTGGGCCTGCACCTCGACCTCGCCCTCGGCTGAGGCCGGGGTGCCCGGACCGCGCCTCGCCCTACGGCCGCGCTCGGGCCCGTCGTCGCACCAGGGCCAGGGCCGCCGCGGGCAACACGACGGCGGCCCCCACCACCACCAGGGGCGCGAGCCAGGCCGCGAACCGCCCGCCGGTCGCCTCGTCGGCGTCGTCGAGGGGCAGCGGGTGGCGCAGGGACGCCTCGGTCACGGCCGCGTCGGCGTCGACCACGCCGGCGCCGAGCCGCGGGTCGTCGCCCGGGTTGCGCGCCGTGGTCACCAGGACGTCCCGCGCCTCGTCGGCACTGAGCCCCTGGGCGAGGAGGAGCGCGGCCACCCCCGAGACGAGCCCGGCCGACATGGAGGTGCCGTCCATCGCCGCGTACCCGTCCGTGCCGGTGGGCCACCGGGTGGTGGGCCCGGGCGGCGCCGTCGACACCACGTCGACCCCCGGCGCGGCGACGGCCACGGGGTCTCCCCACGTGGTGAAGGGGGCGGGCGCCGCCGCCGCGTCGCTGGCGTTCACGACCAGCACGGGGACGGTCGGACGGTACGCGGTCTCGGTGGCGGCGTCGTTGCCGGCCGCCACGACCACGAGCACCCCCCGGTTCGCGGCGTCGCGCACCGCCCGGTTCAGCGGGCCGTTGCGGAACAGCGCCGGGGCGAGGCCGGACCCGCCGAGCGAGAGGTTGACGACGCGGGCGCCGTGGGCGACGGCCCAGGCGACGCCGTCGGCGATCGTGCGGGCCGAGCCCGACCCGTCGGCGCGCAGCACCCGCACGGGCAGCAGCCGCGCCTCGGGGGCGGCGCCGATGATGCCCTCGTCGTTGCCGCCCACCGCGGCGGCGAGGCCCGCCACGTGCGTGCCGTGGCCGTTGGGGTCGTCGGGCTCACCGTCCCCGTCGACCAGGTCGGCGCCGGGCAGCAGGTGGTCGACCAGGTCGGGGTGGTCCAGGTCGACGCCCGTGTCCACCACGGCGATCACGGTGTCGGCACCACGGGTGCGGGCCCAGGCCGGCGGCAGGCGCAGTGCCTCGAGCGCGTACTGGTCCGGGCGGCGGGGATCGGCGGCGCGGCTCGCGTCCGCGAGGGGCAGGCCGCCGGGCGCGGCGAGGAGCGCGACGAGGGGCGCGACGAGCAGCGCGAGGAGCCGGCGCCTCATCCCCCTCCGTCGGCGCCCGGTTCCCCGGTCTGAGGCGCGCGGCGGCCCCGGGGACGCGAAGAGGGGCCCCGACCTGGTCGGGGCCCCTCCACGTCCCTGCTGATCGCTCGGTTCGTCCGGGCCCGCCACCCCCCGCCCGGGGCGACCGGATGCCGTGACGATCAGGCGGCGTCTCCCCCCTGCTGGAGGCGGGGGAGGCTCGCCGGTCCGACCCAGCGCACCTCGCCCGTCTCCGACACCTGCAGGCGCCGGTCCGACAGGAGTGCCCCCTTGGCGATCAGCGTGGAGACTCGAGGCACCATCTCGTCGGCGACGTGTCGGTCACCGAGGGGAAGATGCGTCCCCTCCTCTGCTCGCATGTTGGTCATGTCCTGGCAAACGGCCGGCCCGGGAGGGTGCTGAAGGCCAATGGGTCGAGCGGATCAGCGAATTGAGCCGTACGACCCATCGTCCGGGCGGGCTCGCGCCCGACGGCCCCGCAGCGACGTGCCGCGGGCACTGTTCACGTCGCCGACACGGCCGCGCCACCCGGTCCTCGGGAGGCGGTCAGGACCGGTCCGTAGGGTCCGACCCATGGACGAAACCGCCGCCCTGCCGGTCCGCCAGCGGCTCGTGATCGCCCTCGTCGCGGTCGTGGTCGTCGTGCTCTCGATGCTGCGGCCCACCGCCGACGTGAGCGGGCACCTCGACGGCGTCAACCAGGTGCCCGTGGGCCCCACGGTGTTCCCGGGGGCCGCGGCCGCCGGGACGCTCGACGGCTAGGAGTCCCGGTTGCGCCGCTTGCGGCGCAGGGCCCAGCTGAGCGCGAAGACCACGGCGGTCAGCGCCACGCCGGCGCCCACCTTCTTGGCCGGCAGGCCGCGGCCGGTGCCTCCGACCTGCGCCGGGGCCGGGCTGGCCTCGGCCACCGCCGCCGGCGACACCGGGGACGGGGCCGCGTCGGTCACGTCGGCTGCGTCGGCTGCGTCGGTCGGTTCGTCGTCGGTGGCGTGGGGCTCGGCGGCGTCGAGCAACTCGTCCACGGGAGCGGGCTCGTCGGCGGCGGGTGTGGGCCGGGCGTGGCCCTTCTGGGGGTCGTAGGTGGCCATCAGCGGTCCTCGGTGGGGTCGGGCACGACCTGGCGGAGCAGGTCGGCGAACTCCTGGGCGGCGACGTCGGCGCCGGGACGGGCGCCCAGGGCGTGGAGGGGCAGGGACTGGGCCGACGCCTCGGCGACGGCGGCCCGCAGGTGGACGGGGCCGAGGACGAGCTCGCCGTAGGCCTCGACCAGCTGCTCGTGCCAGTAGCGGGCGTCGCGCGTGCGCCCGAGCCGGTTGACGACGATGCCCGCCACGGCCAGGGCGGTGCCCTGCCGGTCGCGCACCCGCTCGATGGTGCGCAGCATCTGGGCCACGCCGTCCGACGCCCAGGCCGCGGGCTCGGTGACCACGACGACCCGGTCGGCGGCCACCAGGCCGTTGACGGTGAGCAGGCCGAGCGAGGGCGGGCAGTCGACGATCACGAGGTCGTGGTCGTCGCCCTTCAGCGCGGTGCGGAGGCGGTCCTGGGCGCCGATGGCGTCCGTGGCGAGCTGCACCTCGCGGCCGGCCAGGGCCGGGGTGCTGGGGGCCACGTCGGGGACGGGCCCGTCGCCGGCCGGCCACCCCGCCGGGACGACGGCGGTCTCGATGGCGCCGGGTCGGTCGGCGGCGAGGGCGTCGTCGACGGTGGTGCCGGCGTCCCACACCCCGAGGCCCGTCGTGGCGTTCGCCTGGGGGTCGAGGTCGACCACCAGCACCCGCCGGCCCGCCTCGGCGGCGGCGGCCGCCAGGCCCAGGGCGACGGTGGTCTTGCCCACGCCGCCCTTCTGGTTGGCGACGGCGAGCACGGGCACGGGCCCACGGTACCAACCGGCGGTGGGGGCACCGCGGGACCGCCCGGGTGCCATGATCGTCGGCGATGCGGGGGGTCGTGGTGCTCGGGGCGGCGGCGGCGCTGCTCCTCGCGGCGTGCTCGAGCGGCGGTGGCGAGCGCTCCGCCGCCGACGACGGTCCCGACACCGCCCCGGTCGACGCGTGTGACTGGCCGATGTGGGGGCAGTCCCCGGCCCGGACCTTCGCCGCTCCGTCGGACTGCCCGACCGGGCTGTCGGCGGCCACCGTCGGCGACCTCGAGGAGGAGTGGTTCTTCAACACCGAGGACGTGGTCAGCGCCACGCCCGTCGTGGTGGGCGACACCGTCTACGTCGGCGACTGGACGGGGCGCTTCTACGCGCTCGACCGCGACGACGGCTCCGTGCGGTGGACCTTCGACGCCCCGCCCCACGAGCTCGTCTACGCCGGCCAGATCGTGGGGAGCGCCGCGGTGGGCGACGTGGACGGGCGCCGCACCGTGTACTTCGGGGCGGGCAAGACCCTCTACGCCCTCGACGGCGCCACCGGCGAGGAGGTGTGGCGCCACGAGCTCAACCCCGGCGGCGACGACCTCGACCCGACCGAGATCGAGACCTCGCCCGTCCTCGTGGCCGGCGCGGACGGCCGGCGCCTCGTCGTCATCGGCTACGACGTCCACAACGCCCCGACCGCCCGGGCGGGGGTGGCCGCGCTCGACGCCGCCTCGGGCGAGGAGGTGTGGACGTTCGACCCCGACGCGGGGGGTGAGCCCACCGGCTGCGCCGACGTGTGGTCGTCGCCGGCGGTGGACGAGGACGCGGGGCTGGTCCTGTTCGGCACCGGCAACTGCCCGTCCTCGCCCGACGGCTGGACCCGCTTCAGCGACGCGATGGTGGCGGTGGCGCTCGACGACGGCTCGCTGGTGTGGCGCTTCCAGCCCCACGAGCCCAACAACGACGACCTCGACTTCGCCGGCGCCCCCAACCTGTTCACCGCCGGCGACCGGGAACTCGTCGGCCTCGGCAACAAGGACGGCCACTACTACGCCCTCGACCGGGCCACCGGCGAGCTCGCCTGGGAGGTGGAGGCCACCGAACCGGGGCTGAACGAGCCGGGCAGCAACTTCTCGACCGGCGGCTTCATCGGGCCGACCGCGGTGGCCGACGACGGCACGATCGTGGGCGGCACCGCGGTGGGGCCGTGCCCCTGCCTGCACGGCATCGACGCCACCACCGGCGAGATCGCCTGGCAGCAGGACCGGGCCGCGCCGACCTACGCCGCGTCGGCGGCGGTGGGCGACGTGGCCTTCAGCGGCGGCACCGACTTCACCCTCCGCGCCGTCGAGACCGCCACCGGCGAGGTCCGGTGGGAGCAGGAGATGGGCGGTCCCGTGGCCGGCGGCGTCGCGGTGCAGGGCGACGACGTGTTCGCGGTGGCCGGCCTGCGCGAGCCCGGTCAGGAGACGCGCGCCGAGAACAGCGGCGTCACCCGGTTCTCGCTGCCCGGCGGCGACGAGGAGGACGATGGCGGGGCCACCACCACCTCGGCGGCACCCTCGACCACGCTGGCCCCGCTCGCCGCGTTCGCGCCCACCGACCAGGGCTGCGTCGGCGCGCCGTGCGCCTTCTCGTTCTCCCTGAAGGACCCACCCGCCGGCGTGGCCCCGGCCATGACCCTCGAGGTGACCACCGATCCGGCCGCGGTGGCGGTGCGGGCCTCCGGGCTCGGGCCCCCCGAGGCGTGGCTGCGGCCGGGCAGCCCCGCCGCCGAGGTCGGCGCCACGGGCTACGCGGTGTTCCTCTCGAAGGGCGTCGACAACCCGAACGGCGCGCTCGTCTGCGTCCTCTCGCCCCTTGACGACGCCGCCGGCACGGCCGACGCGTCCGGTGACCTGGCCTGCTCGTCCGACGCGATCCCCGACCTCGGCAGCGACTTCGATCGCCTCAGCGTGCTGGCCGTCGACGACCCGTCCACCCTGCCGCCCGTCGCCGAGGGCTTCGACCGCCTCGTCGACACCGTCGCCTTCGACCCCCCGCTCCGACCGGAGGACCCATGACCCCCTCGCGCCGCCGCCCCCGCCCCGCCGCCCTCGTCGCGCTGCTCACTGCCGCGATCGTGCTCGTCGCCGCGTGCAGCAGCGACGACGACGGCGACGTGGCGGAGACCGGCGACCCGGCCACCGCCTCGTCGGTCGCCGCGACCGCCACCACGGGCGCCGCCGGAGCGGGCGACCCCATCGTCCTCAACGGCCAGGGCAACGACCTCGTCGCGTACGCCACCGACGGGTCGGGCGAGTCGCAGCGCCTCTTCACCAACAAAGAGGACGACCCCGAGGACGGCCGGGACCTCAACGCCCAGATCTGCTTCTTCCCCGACGACCCGCGGCGGTTCGTGGCCGGCGAGGACACCAACCAGCCCGACCCCCTCCAGGGCTGGGGGATCTTCGAGCTCGAGGGCGACACGGTCGGCGACCTGACCGCCACGCAGGTGGGCAAGCTCACCCCCACCTACCAGGGCTCGGCCGACAACGCCGAGAACTACGGGTGCGGCTTCCTGCCCAACGGCCGCATCGTCACGTCCGACGTCGGCAACCAGGTGAACGGCGACGGCGACGGCCAGCTCATCGTGTGGTTCCCGCCCTTCACCGGCGGCGAGTACGTCGACGGCGCCGCCAACGCCGGCTTCGACGACGTGGCCTTCTGCAAGGTCGACGTGGGCATCGCCACGGCCGGCGGCGTCTACGTCGACGGCGAGGACGTCTACGTGGGCTCGGCGCGGCCGCCCACCGGCGGCGTGCTGCGCTACTCGGGGGACTGGCCCACGGGCCCCGACGCGGCCGGTGGGTGCGGCCGCACCGACGCCACCGGCGCCCCGCTCGTCGACGAGGGGGCGGTCGAGCGCGAGGTGTTCATCCCCGCGGGCGAGCACGGCCTGGCGAGCCCGCACTCGGTGGCGGGCGCGCCCGGCGGCGGCTTCTACGTCACCAGCGTGATCACGGGCGTGATCGACGAGTTCGACCCCGACGGCGCCTTCGTGCGCACGATCCTCGAGCCCCCGCCGGGCGAGACCCTCGGGGCCGAGCCCTTCTCGACGGGCACGCCCCTCGGCCTGGCCGTCGCCCCCGACGGCACCATCTACTACGCCGACATCGGCATCGTGGCCGACCCCGCCGAGGGCTTCGGGCCCGGTGACGGCACCGGCTCGGTGCGGGCCATCCGCTTCGTCGACGGCGATCCGCAGCCCCCGGAGACCCTCGACGACGGCCTGGCCTTCCCCGACGGCATCGGTATCTTCCAGCCATGAGAGTGGTGGTGATCGGCGCCGGCGCGATGGGCTCGGCCACGGCGTGGCAGCTGGCGGCGGCCGGCGCCGACGTCACCCTGCTCGAGCAGTTCGAGCGGGGCCACGACCGGGGGTCGTCGCACGGGACGGTGCGCATCTTCCGCCTCGCCTACGCCGACGACCTGTACGTGGGCATGGCGCTGGCGTCCCAGCCGCTGTGGGCCGAGCTGGAGGAGGCCGCCGACGAGGAGCTCGTCGAGCACGTGGGCGCGCTCGACCACGGCGTGCCCGAGCGCATCCACGAGGTGGCCGCCAGCCTCACCCGGGCCGGGGTGCGCCACGACCTGGTGGGGCCCGAGGAGGCCGCCGAGCGCTGGCCCTTCCTGCGCATCGAGGGCCCGGCCGTCTTCCAGCCCGACGGCGGCATCTCGTTCGCCGACCGCACGGTGCGGGCGGCCCAGGACGTGGCCACCGCGCTCGGCGCCGAGGTGGGCCACGAGGAGCCGGCGCGGGCCGTCCACCTCCGCGACGGGGGCGTGGTGGTCGAGACCGACCGGCGCGAGCTGCGGGCCGACGTCGTCGTCGTCTCGGCGGGGGCGTGGGCGGCGCCGGTGGCCGGCGACCTGGTGCCGCTGCCGCCCCTGACCGTCACGTTCCAGCAGCCCGGCTGGTTCGCGCCGCGCGACCCGAGCGTGGTGTGGCCCTCGTTCATCCACTACCGGGACACGTCGAGCGCCTCGGCGGCGTCGTTCGGCGCCTACGGCATGGGCGACCCCGGCGTCGGCGGCCGCCGCACCACGTTCCCCGGCACCGCGGTGAAGGTGGGCGAGGAGAGCGTGCCCGTCGTGGTCGACCCCGACGACGGCCCCTTCGAGGTGCGCCAGGACGCGCTGCGGCGCCTGGCCGACTACGTCGAGATCTGGCTGCCCGGCCTCGACCCGGTGCCGCTGCGGGCCGAGACCTGCCTGTTCACCCAGACGCCGAACGACGACTTCGTGCTCGACCGCCGCGGCCCGGTCGTGGTGGCCTCACCGTGCTCGGGCCACGGCTTCAAGTTCACGCCCCTCATCGGCAAGCTCGTCGCCGACCTGGTCCGGGCCGGCCCCGACGCGGCGCCCCCCGACCCCCGCTTCGCCCTCCCCGCCTGACCGCGGGCCCGGCTCCCCGGCCCCACCCCCTCGTTCTGGGTACTGGCCCGGTCGCCTCGCGACACGGGGGAGTACCCAGAAGCGGGGGTTTCGGCGGGGTTCGTGGGGTCAGGCGCTCAGCAGGTTGCGGGCGATCTGGCTGACCTGGATCTCGTCGGTGCCGGCGTAGATCTGGAGGACCTTGGCGTCGCGGGCGAGCTGCTCGACCTGGTACTCGGACATGTAGCCGTTGCCGCCGAAGACCTGGACGGCCTCGAGGGCGACCTCCATGGCCGCCTGCGCCGAGTAGAGCTTGCAGGCCGACGCCTCGGTGAGGTCCATGCCGGTGCCGTTCGCCGCCATCTCGATCTGGCGGAACACCAGGTTCGACACGTTGAGGCGGGCCACCTCCATCTTGGCCAGCTTCAGCTGGATCAGCTGGAACTCACCGATGGGCTTGCCGAACTGGACCCGCTCCTTGGCGTAGTCGACGCACAGCTCGAGGCAGCGCTCGATGATGCCGAGGGCCATGGCGGCCACGCCGGTGCGCTCCATGGAGAACGTGTCCTTGGCGCCGGCCCGCCCGCCGGAGGGCAGGTCCTCGGTCTCGCCCAAGAGGCGGTCGCGGCCCACCCGCACGTCGTTGAGGAAGAGCTGGCCGGTGGGGGAGGAGTGCATGCCCATCTTGCGCAGCGGCTTGGACTGCTCGAGCCCGGGCATGCCCGAGTCGAGCACGAAGCTGAGGACCTTGCGCTCGTCCGAGGGGTTGCCCTCGTCGAGCTTGCAGATGAAGACGATGGTGTCGGCGTAGGGGCCGTTGGTGATGAAGGTCTTCGAGCCGTTCAGCACGTACTCGTCGCCGTCGCGCCGGGCGGTGGCCTTCATCGACCCGAAGGCGTCGGAGCCCGAGTCGGGCTCGGTGATGGCCCACGACCCGATCTTGTCCATGGTGAGCAGGTCCAGCGCCCACCGCTCCTTCTGGGCCGTCGTGCCCTTGGACATGATCGCCGAGGCGGTGAGGCCCACGCTGACGCCCATGGCGGTGACCATGCCGGGGCAGTAGCGGCACAGCTCGATGATGGGGATGAGGGTGAGCGACCCGTCGCCGCCGCGCTTCTCGCCCGACGGCGCGGCGTCGCCCGAAGCGGCCGCCTTCTCGCGCTCCATCTGGCGCTTGAAGCGCTCGCGGGCGGCGGCGTCCATGCCGAACGTCGACCACAGCTTGCGCAGCACCTCGTACGGCGGCGTGTCGCCGTGCTCGAGCTCCTCGAGGTTGGGCACGATCTCGGCCTCGACGAAGCGCCGCATGGCGTCGCGCATCATCTGGTGCTCTTCGCTCCACTCGTACATGCCCCAAGTATCAGGGATGAGTGGTAGCGGAGCCAGATCGCTGCCGGCTGCCGCTCAACCGCCGGTGAGCGAGAAGTGCATGTAGTCCTGGTGCGACGACCACCGGCCACCCCAGCCCCAACCGAGCTCGTCGAACGCGCGGGTGACCGCATCGCCCTCGTGGATCGTCCCCGGATGCCGCTGGCTGCGGTCGACCCGATCCGCGCCGAGTGGCGGCGTGGCGAGCCCGTCCGTGACGCTCGGGTTGTCCACGGGGTTGATGTCGACCGCATGACCGTACGCGTGCTGGGACCAGGTCGAGCCGCCCCGTACGGCTCGGCACTTGAAGCCGACGGTGTTGTTCGAGCTGCGGCGGTCCTGGTCGTCCACGGGCAGCGGGTCGATCGCGTCCATCCGCTGGATGGGGAAGCGGTCCCGGTGGAGGGCGACGAAGAGGTCGCCCAGTTGCGTGGCGACGTCGGCGTTCAGGATCAGCGTCCCTCGCTCGGTGGTGCCGTCGAACGACCAGAACGGCACCTCGACCACGCGGAGCTGGTCGAACCCGACCGGGCAGTCCGGTGCCTCGATCAACTGGGCCTGGGCCGCCACGAGCTCCTCCGCCGTGAGCGCCCGGACCACCGCCTCGGTCGGGACCGGCGCTGTCGGGCGCTCGGTGGTCGTGGTCGTCGGCGCCGGCGTCGACAGGGACGGTGCTCGGGCCGTCGTCGGTGAGGCCGCCGCTTCCGGTCCGGGATCCGACCCGGTGCAGGCGGCCGGGAGCGTCACCGCAAGGGCCCCCGCCACCGCGACGCGCAGGATCAGCGGCGATCGGCCGAGGGGCACGACGCCCTCAGAACTCCTCGTAGTCGACCACCACGTCACGCTGGAGGAAGTCCCCGTCGACGGTGATCAGGAGCTCGTTCTCGTCGATGAAGTACTCGTAGGCCCCGTTGTACGCCGTGAATCCCCGGACGACGTCCCCGGACGCGAGCAGCACGATGCGGTCGCCGTTCGTGACGTTCTCGCCGTGATACACGGAGCCGTCGAGCCCCGTGCACAGGTGGATCGAGAAGTTGCCGGCCTCGTACCGGGCCTGGAGATACCCCGGATCGAGGCCGGGCTGATCGGTTCGGATGTGGGCGGCGACGGCGCTCGGGCACTCGACGTTGGTCAACACGTTCGGCCCGAGGTCGGGTGCCTCGTCCACGATGACGTCCTCGCACTCGATCTCGAAGCACTCCTCGGTGTCGAACGAGCTTCCGGAACCACCACTGCTCGAACCCGAGAAGTCGTCGATGAATCCGTCGTCGGCGGTGCCCTGGTCGCCGCTCTCGAACCCGCCTCCTGCCCCCGGATCGCTCCCGATCTCGCCCTCACCGTCGCCGAACGCCACGGCCGAGGGGCTCGAGGCGAAGGATCCACCGTCGTCGGCGGTGGCGGCGACCGTGCCGCCGGCGGCGACGAGCAGGGATCCGCCGCAGAGCACGACGACGACGACCTGCCCGGCAGACCACGCGGTGGCGCCGACGCCGCTCGCGGTGCCCATCGCGGTCGCTCCGGGCAGGGCGGCGCCCAGCCAGGCCATCGAGATGAGCGTGACGGCGAGGCCGGCGGCGACCGGTGCGTCGAGGAAGGGGATGGGGAGCCCGCCGGACACGTCGTCGACCGCGAACACCAGCCAACTGGCGATCCAGGGCGCCGTGGCCGCGAGTGCGAACGCTGCGGCGGCCGGGGAGCGACCGACCCCCACCACGATCGCCGTGATCGCGAGGCCGGCGAGGAGCACGACGCTGGCGACGTCCTGCCATCCGTCGCCCAGGAACAGCAACTCCCCGAACGAGAAACCGTCGGGCGGGACCAGGACCCCGATCAGCAGCAGGCCGACCCCGCAGGCCGAGAGGACGAAGGGCCAGACCGGGCCCTGTCGGGGCCCGAGGCTCGCCAGTCCGAGGGCCACGACGGCGAGGCCGAGGGCGGCGGCGAGGCACCAGAACACGAACCCGGCGCCGACGGAGGTGGAGCCGCCGGCCTCGGACGAGAACCGGACGACCTCGGCGACGGGGCGGAGGTAGGTGGCGGCCACCCCGAGGAAGGTGAGCGCGCTGCCGGCGGCCAGGGCGGCCCCCCACGGGCGGGAGAAGGCCGCGATGCCGCCCACGAGGAGCAGCGCGGCCACCGTCAACGACGCGGTCGCCCCCCAGTCGGAGTCGATGAGCGCGCCCTCGAAGCCGCCCTCGAACGACAGGAAGGGCGTGAAGATCCCGGCGGTGACCAGACCGGCAGTGACCAGCGCCACGACGCCCGCCGCCCGCGCCGCCGCGGGGACCGTGGGGGGTCGGGTTGTCGACGGAGGCGGGTTCGGGCCGGCGTTCGGTGGTGGCGGATGGGGCGTGGGGGGCGGTGGGAGGGGAGTCGCGGGCGGGGGCGCAGGGGCGGTGGGAGACGGCAACGGAGCGGCCGGCACCCCCTCGGGGACGGTCGGCTCGCCGCCGCTGCCGCCGCCGTCGACATCGAGCTTCGGGGGCAGGCTCGGGTTCGCTTCGTGCGGTCCGTCGTCGCTCATCGCCGCTCCCTCGTCGCCCGATCCGCCGTGAAACGATTGTCCCACAGGGGCGGGACGGCCGCGGCCGCCTCACAGCCGGGGGCCCTCCGGCCGATTGGTCCGTATGGCCCATGGCGCGCGCCTCGTCGGTGTGCTCGCGCTCCTCGTCGCGCTCGCGGCGGCGGGGTGCTCGGCGGACACGGGCCGCGACATCGAGGCCGTCCGCAACCCCACCCGCACGACGCTCGAGCCGTTCGTCGAGCCCGAGTTCGCCGACACCCGCTCGGTCGACCTGGCCGCGGTGCCCCCCGGGGCGCCGCTGGCCTTCCCGGTCACCATCCGCGGCGGCGACGCCAGCCTGTCGGGCACCCTGGCCGGCCCCGAGGGCCCCGTCGCCCGCGGGCGGGTGCGGCTCGAGCGGTTCGTGGGCCAGGCCTCGGCCACCCTCGAGGTGGCCACCGACGGCCAGGGGCGGTGGAGCGCCAAGGGCATCCAGGGCGGCCGCTACCGGGTGCGGGGCTGGCGACGCCCCGACCTGGCCATGAACTCGTCCACCGTGCTGTTCCTCGGGGCCGAGGACGACCAGACCCTGGCCCTCGACGCCACCGCCCAGGGCGAGGTCGACGTCCAGGCCGCCCTCCTGACCCCCACCCCCACCGTCGACGTCGCGGTCACGGTCGTCGCGCTGATCACCCGGCACGAGGTCGACGGCGACGGCATCGTCCAGGGTGTCCCGCTCACCGGGACCACGGCCACGCTGGCCACCGGCGCAGGCTGGGAGATCGCCGCGCCGGAGGCGACGGTCGACGGGGCCGGCGAGGCCCGGTGGACCCTCACCTGCACGGCGAGCCGGCCGGGCGACCTCGTGATCACCGCCGGCGAGGGCGTGGGCCGGATCACCGTGCCCGGGTGCACCCAGCCGGCGCCGCCGACCACCGCCACGACCGTGCCCGACGAACCCGACGCCGACTTCCCCGTCGGCGAGCAGTTCACCCCGCCCTTCGCCGGGCCCCTCCCGCCGGGCTCGTACACCGTGGTGGACGACCCGGCCTCGTGCGGGCTCGTGTTCGAGGTGTGGGTGGACGGCGACTGGAGCGACGAGCGGCGGACGTCCACCACCACCGCCACGCTCGTGCTGGAGACCTTCGCCCGCAACCTCGCCACCGTCGGCGACGCGCCGGCCTGCACCTACGAGCGGACGGCATGAGCCCGAGGGCCGGCGCGCCACGGGCGAAGGCGTTCCCGCCGGCGAAGCGCCGCCGCCGCTGGTGGGGCATCCCGCGCATGACGGTGAAGGTGGCCGTGCTGCTGGCCGTGTTCGTGGGGCTGTGCGTGCCCGCGGCGGCCGCCACCGCCTTCTGGACCCTCATCAAGGCCGACGTCCCCGGGACGCTGCCCACCGACCGGAACCCGCGTGTCCGGTCGATGCCCACGACGGTCTACGACGCCGAGGGGAACGCGATCACGCAGTTCCGCGAGTTCGAGCTGACCGTGCCCATCAGCCCCGACGACATCCCCCAGGTGCTGAAGGACGCGGTGGTGGCGGTGGAGGACCAGAACTTCTGGGTGCACGACGGCGTGGACCCCGAGGCCATCGTGCGGGCCGCGCTGTCCAACTTCGAGGAGGGCGACACCGTCCAGGGCGGGTCGACCATCACCCAGCAGTACGTGAAGAACACCTACACGACGGGCGAGCGCAACCTCAGCCGCAAGCTGCGCGAGGCCCTGCTGGCCAGCCGGCTCGAGCGGGAGCTGACCAAGGAGCAGATCCTGTTCCGCTACCTCACGAGCATCTACTTCGGCGACGGCGCGTACGGGGTCGGCGCCGCCGCCGAGTCGTACTTCCGCAAGCCGGTCTCGGAGCTGACCGCGTCCGAGGCGGCCATGCTGGCGGGCACCATCGCCTCGCCCAACAACTACGGACCCCGGGGCAACGCCGAGGTGGCCGAGCGCCGCCGCCGCCAGTCGCTGCGGGCCATGCGCGACCAGGGCTACCTCACGCCGGCCGAGTTCCGCGAGGCCCGCGAGCAACACGTCTGGTACGCGCCGTTCGGCGACCCGCCCGGGCCCGCCACGGTGGTGCAGGCGCCGCCGCAGAACGACGTGGCCACGATCCACCCGTACTTCGTGGACTACGTCCGGCGGTACCTGCTGGCCCGGTTCGACCACGAGACGCTCTATCGGGGCGGCCTGCGGGTGGAGACCACGCTCGACCCCCGCCTCCAGCTCCTGGCCCAGCAGTCGGTGAGCCGCACCCTCGACGGCACCGCGCCCCCGCTCGAGATGTCGCTCGTCACCGTCGACCCGGTCACCGGTCACGTGAAGGCGATGGTGGGCGGGCGCGACTTCGCCCAGAACCAGGTGAACCTCGCCCTCGGGGGCACGCTCGGCGTCCAGCCCGGGTCGTCGTTCAAGGCGTTCGTGCTGGCCTCGGCGTTCGAGCGGGGCATCACCCCCGACGACCGCTACCCGGCACCGGCCTCGATCACCCTGCCGGACTGCACCGGCCAGTGCACGATCTCGAACGCGGAGCCGGGCAACGGCGGCGAGGAGGACCTGCGCCAGGCCACCGCCCACTCGGTGAACACGGTGTTCGCGCAGCTCATCCAGGAGGTGGGGCCGCAGAACGTGGCCGAGCTGGCCAACCGCCTGGGCGTGCGCTCGATCGACCCCGCCACGACCCAGTACGGCGTGTCGCTGGCCCTGGGCGCGTACGAGACCTCGCCACTCGAGATGGCCGCGGGCTACGCGGTGCTGGCCAACCACGGCGTGCGCGCCCCCGCGACCCCCGTCCTGCGGGTGCTCGACGACGAGGGCCGGGTCCTGATGGACAACACCGCCCCCCAGGGCGAGCAGGTCCTCGACCCCGCCGTCGCCGACACCGTCACCGACCTGATGCGGGGCGTCATCGCGGGTGGCACGGGCCGGGCCGCGGACATCGGCCGGCCGGCGGCGGGCAAGACCGGCACCGCCCAGGAGCACCGGGCGGCGTGGTTCGTGGGCTACACGCCCCAGCTGTCGACCGCGGTGTGGATGGGCTACTCGGACGTGCCCCGCCCGCTCTACGGCATCAAGGGCCAGTCCCGCGTGTACGGCGGCAGCTTCCCGGCCAGCACGTGGGCGGACTTCATGCGCGCCGCCCTGGCCGACCAGCCCGTGGCCGACTTCGCCGTGCCCGGACCGCTGCCGGTCCCCGTGGCCCAGGCGCCGGCGCCGGCGCCGGCCGACGACCCCACCGCCCCGCCCACCACCGTCCCCTTCGAGCCGCTGCCGGGCGCGCCGATGGCGGCCGCCGAGGTGCCCACCGACTGCGGCGGCCCCTGCGACCGCACCCCGAGCCTGGGCGACCCGTGAGCCCGGGGGGACGAGGGCGCGAGACGGTCGCTCAGGGTGGGGCGCCGGCGGCCGATGAGAACACCATGATCGACCGCTTCGCGCACGCCGAGACGCGACGGTTGCACCGGGAGCTGCGCTCGCCCCTGCCCGACGAGGGCGAGGTGGACGTCGGCGTCGACCACGTCGACGAGCTGCGCGAGCTCTGGGACGGCCTCGTCGCCGATGCCACGCCCGTCGAGCCGGCGGTCCCGATGCCGCCTCCCGCGCCCCGGGCCGCCGCCTGGCCCGCGGTGGAGCGCCCGCCGGCGGACCCCCTGATCGTCCTGCCGGACGCCCGAACGGCCCCGGCGCCGGCCCCACCCCCGGTCCCGGCGCCCGATCCGGCCCCGACCGTCCCAGGGGCCTCCCCGGCGATCGCACCCACCCACGAGCCCGAGCAGGGGACCGAGCCCCGGCCGTCGCGCCGCGGCGTCGGGCGGCCAAGCGCCTCGCCAGGACGAGCGCCGCGGCGCCGCCTGGAGCTGCGCCGCCACCGCATCCTGCCCACCGTGATCGGGATCTCGATGCTGCTGCTGGCCGGCGCCGTCGGCGCGGCGGTCTCCGGCGCGCTCCTGTACGCGTACTACGACTGGCGCCTGTCCACGAACGAGGACCGGGTGGGGGTGCTGGCCGAGAGCCTCCAGCAGCGCCTGACCGACGCCGGCGCCTCGATCGACGAGGCCCAGCAGCAGGCGCTGGCCGAGCTCCAGGACCGGGCCGGCCCCCTCATCGACCAGAAGAGCGACGCCGTGGCCATGGCGGACCTGACGCCGGTCGTGGCCCCCTCCACCTACTTCGTCTCCACCCTCGACGAGAACGGCCAGCCCTCGGTGGGCACCGCGTTCGTGGTGGCCAGCGACGAGTCCCGGTCGCTGCTGCTCACCTCCTACCGGGCGGTGTCGGCGTCGACCACCCAGCCCGGCCCCGAGATCCGCCTGGCCAACGCCGGCGGCGACCCGGTCGTCGCCCAGCTCTACAGCTGGGACCCCGAGCACGACCTGGCCCTGCTCAGCCTCGACCAGCCCGGCCTCGAGCCGTTGACGTGGGTCACGGGCGACGACGCCGCGGTGACCGGCGAGCGGGTCTACGTCGCCAGCGGCGTGGGCGCCGCCGGCATCACGTTCAGCCCCGGCACCGTGCTCGACCAGAGCGCCGACGGCATCCAGATGACCGCCCCGGTGGGCAGCGCCTGGCAGGGCGGGCCCGTGGTCACCCAGGACGGCAAGGTCGTGGCGGTCGGATCGCTGGCCTACCAGCCCCTCGGCTTCAGCCCAGGGCAGGTGCCGTTCGCACCGCCGGTCGACGCCGCCTGCGTCACGCTGCTCGACTGCGGGGGCGACGGCACCGGCAACTGACGCCGGCGCTCACCCCGCCGGCGCGGTGGTCGGCGGCGACACCGCCCCCGGCGCCACCGTGGTCGTCGGGGTCGGCGCTCCGTCGGGCAGGTCGGCCTCGAGCGCGGTGAAGACGGCGTCGGCGGCGCGGTCGCCGCCCGCCCGGGTGAGGTGGATGCCGTCGCTGTTGCGCATGTTGACGAGCTCGCCCCGGCGCCGGGCAGGTAGTCCAGATGCGCGCCGGACTCGTCCTGGAACAGCTCGAAGAGCGACACGATCGTGGTGTTGGGGTGGTCGGCGGCGACGTCGGCGAAGATCTGGTTCATCAGCTCGAGCCGGGCGGTGTAGTCGGCGTCCCGGGCGACCGGTTGGCCGATCCAGTAGACCCGCACGCCGCTCTGCTCGAGGTAGGTCATCACTGCGTCGACCCGGCAGGCGTACTCGGCGTTCCACTCCGGGTCGCCGGGCTGGAACACGCCACCCTCGAGCTCCATTCCCTGGCCGTCGTTGGCGCCGAACACCACCACCATCGCGTCGGGGTCCTCGGTCTCGACCACCCGTTGGATCTCGGCCGGCCAGTTGTAGAAGTCGGGACAGGTCAGCCCGCTCGAGAACTCGAAGTCGAGGGTGGCGTCCATCACCCCAGTGGCGTTGGCCCGGTCGATGACGGACTGGCCCAGGATCTCGGCCTGCGAGAGTCGCCCACGATGAACAGGCGGAGGGGGGTCGTCGGCAGTGGGCTGGCGCAGCTCGGTCAGTGCCGGGCGCGCAGGGGGCGTCCTCGGCGTCGCCGGCGGCGAGGTCGTCGAAGGCGCTGGCGTCGCCGCCGAACTCGTGGCCGAGGGCGTCGTCGGCGGCCTGGCGGGGCCGGTCGAGGAACAGGAGGTGGCTGCAGGCCGTCGAGGCGGCTTCACCAGGGCGACCTGCACCGTGCGCTGCCAGCCGAAGGGCTGGCGCTCGACGATGCGGAGCAGGCTCGACGCGTTGAGGAGGGTGAACAGGGCGAAGGCCACGATGCCGACGACGGTGATCTGGCGGACGTCGAGGGTCCGGGCGGGCGGCGCGGGCGGCGGCTCGATCGGGGAGCGGCGCTGGTCGGTGGGGCGGGGGTCGCGGTCGGCCATGGTCAGAACTGGAAGTAGATGAACGGGGCCACGCCGACGGGGCCGAGCGTGTCGATGGTGAGGAACGCGAGCGCCAGGGCCACGCCCTGGAGCGCGGGGGTGAGGCGGGAGAAGCCGGCCCGGCTCCAGTCGCCCACCCAGCGGGGGGAGAACTGGGCCACGAGCATGCCGACCACGACCGCCACCAGCAACAGCGTGGGGGCCGGGAGCAGGTCGGTGACGTCGAGCAGGCCGGCGATCAGCTCGAACGCGGCCGAGAACGACTCGGCCCGGAAGAAGATCCAGGCGAAGCACACCAGGTTGAACGTGGCCAGCCACGCCAGCACCGGACGGAGTTGGGGAGGGACGGCCGAGGGGCGGGCCACGCCCTCGGCCTCGAGTGCCGCCCGCCGGCTCGTGCGCCAGTGGCCCACGCACTGGTACAGGCCGTGGAGGCCGCCCCACACGACGAAGGTCCACGCCGCCCCGTGCCACAGGCCCCCGAGCAGCATCGTCAGCATCAGGTTGCGGTAGGTGGCGGACTCGCCGCCGCGGCTGCCGCCGAGGGGGATGTAGAGGTAGTCGCGCAGCCAGCGCGACAAGGTGATGTGCCAACGCCGCCAGAAGTCCTGGATCGACAGCGCCGAGTACGGCCGGTCGAAGTTCTGGGGGAAGCGGATCCCGAGGAGCAGGGCGATCCCGATGGCGATGTCGGTGTAGCCGCTGAAGTCGGCGTAGATCTGCATCGCGTAGCCGTAGACCGCGAACAGGATCTCGAGGCTGGAGAAGTTGCCCGGCACCGCGAAGACCGGGTCGACCACCTCGGTGCCGAGCCAGCTCGCGATCACCACCTTCTTGAACAGGCCGAGCACGATCAGGAAGAACGCCTCGGCGGCGGGGATGTGGTGCTCGTCGGGGCGCCGCCGTAGCTGGGGCACGAACTCGCTGGCCCGCACGATCGGGCCGGCCACGAGGTGGGGGAAGAACGACAGGTACATCGCGAACTCGATGGGCGTGGCCGGCTCGAGGTCGCGGCGGTAGATGTCCACCACGTAGCTGATGGCCTGGAACGTGAAGAACGAGATGCCGATGGGCAGGAGCAGCCGCAGCAGCGGGGGGTTGGCGTCGAGCCCCAGCTCGCCGAGGCCGTTCGTCACCGAGACGACGAAGAACTCGTAGTACTTGAAGAACCCGAGGACGACGAGGTTGCCGCCCACCGCCAGCCCCATGAGCAGCTTCCGCGTCGACTCGCTGCGGTTGTGGTGGATGGCCACGCCCATCACCTGGTTGAACGCCGTGGAGGCGGCGATCAGGAAGACGAAGCGCCAGTCCCACCAGCCGTAGAACACGTAGCTGGCCGCGAGCGTGAAGGCCATCCACGCCCGACGGTTCGGGCGCAGCCGCCAGCTCACCAGGAACACGATGATGAAGAAGATCCCGAACTGGACCGTCGGGAAGAGCATGGGCGGGAGCGTCTCCTCGGGGTGTCGCCGACGAGCCTACGCAGCGCCGGGGGCCGCTCCGGGGCACCCGAGCGCGCCCGT
>JACJWK010000010.1 GCA_020637195.1 Microthrixaceae bacterium | reverse complement strand
GGCGACTTCTTCACCACGAGCGGGCTCGACCGCAGCCTGTTCCCCGCCGGCATCACTGTCGGCTTCGCCACCGAGGAAGTCGAGGCGGCGGCGCCCGTGCCCGACGACGAGGGGCGCTCGTCGTCGACGACGACGAGCACGACGGTTCCCTCGGGACGGTCGATCGAGCAGACGATCGACCTCGCGCCCGCCGCCGACCTCGATCACCTGAGCTTCGTGTCGGTCCTGCTCTGGACGCCGGGATCGTGACCTCGTTCACCGGCGCCCGGACGGCGCTCGTGGTCGTCCTGGCCGTGATGCTCCAGGTGAGCCTGTTCGCGCGGACCCCCGTCTTCGGCGCGGTCCCCGACGTCGTGCTGTTGACCGCCATCGGCGTGGGCCTGGCGGGCGGGCCCGACCGCGGCGCGCTCGCCGGCTTCGCCGGCGGGTTGGCCTTCGACGTCTTCGTGACCACGCCCTTCGGTCTGTCCGCGCTGGTCGCCGCGGGCACCGGCTACGTCGTGGGCGGCCTCCAGCACGCCGTGCTGGGCAGCACGTGGTGGACCCCCCTGGCGGTGGCCGGCATCGCCAGCGCGGCGGGGACGCTGGTGTACGGGCTGCTCGGCGCGCTGGTGGGCAACCTCGACTGGCTCGACCTCCACACCGTCGTGGTGGCGCTGGTGGTGGGTGCCACCAACACCGTGCTCGCGGTCGTCGTCCTGCCCGTCACCCGGTGGAGCCAGGGCGAGTCCCTCGGGCTCGACCGGCTGCGGGTGCCCGCGGCGCTGAGCCGACGTGGGGCCCGAACCCGCCGGCGACCCCCGCGGCGGGGCTGGTAGTGCCATGATCGTCGTGTCCGTTTCCGCGCCCTCCCGGGACCTCGGCCGTGTCCTCTGACAACCCCGGCCTCCGGCTCAGCGTCGTCGGCATCGTCGCGTTCTCGCTGTTCGCGGCGCTCTTCGTGCGCATGTACACGCTCCAGGTGGTGCAGCGCTCCGACTACGAGCAGGTGGCCAGCGACAACCGCCTGCGCGTCGTGCACGAGCAGGCACCGCGCGGGCGCATCCTCGACCGCAACCAGAACGTCCTCGTCGACAGCCACGAGGTGCTCCAGGTCATCGCCGACGTCCGCACGCTGCCCACCGCCGAGGGCGAGCCCGAGGAGCGGGCGGCGGTCCTCGGCCTGCTGGCCGCGCAGCTCACCTCCGAGGTGGCGCCGGTGACGGTCGCCTCGCTCGAGGAGTCGCTGGCCGACAACCTCATCGATCCCTTCGCCCCCGTGCCGCTCGTGACCGACATCTCCGACGAGCAGATGGTGGCGGTGATGGAGCGCCAGGCCGACATGCCGGGCATCTCGGTGCGGCGCACGACGGTGCGCCAGTACCCCTACGGGTCGCTCGGTGCCCACGTCCTCGGCTACGTCGGCTCGATCAGCCAGGAGAAGCTCGACCAGATCGACGAGGAGACCGGCGGCGAGAACCCCGGTGGCTACGAGCCGGGCGACGAGATCGGCCGCACCGGGGTGGAGGCGGCCTACGAGGAGGAGCTCCGGGGCGATCCCGGCGAGCTCGTGCTCGAGGTCGACGCCAGGGGCAACGTCGTGGGCACGGTCAGCCACCGCCTGCCCGTCCCGGGCCACGACCTGATCACGACGCTGGACGTCAACATCCAGGCCCTCGCCGAGAGCGAGCTGGCCAGCCGCATGGACATCGTCGACAACACCTACGAGAACGCCGGCGGGTCGGTGGTCGTCCTCGATCCCAACTCGGGCGGTGTCGTGGCGATGGCCTCGTACCCCACGTTCAACCCCAACGACTTCCTGAACGGCATCAGCCAGGAGCAGTACGCCCTGCTCACCGACCCGTACGGCCCCAAGGCGCTGTTGAACCGAGCCCTGGCCGGTGAGTACGCCCCGGGGTCGACCTTCAAGCCCTTCACGGCGGTGGCGGCGCTCGAGAACGGGGTGCGCACCCCGGTCGACGCGGTCAACGACACCGGCGAGTACAGCGCCCAGAACTGCGAGGGCGACACCTGCACGTTCGCGAACTCCGAGTCCGAGCCCCACGGCGTGGTCGACATGCGGCGGTCCCTCGAGGTGTCGAGCAACTACTACTACTACGAGATCGGCGACGTCCTCTGGCTCCGTCGCGACGAGGTGGGCGAGGAGGCGCTCCAGGACACCGCACGGTCGTTCGGGTTCGGGTCCGACACCGGCATCGAGCTGGGCGAGGAGCGCGGCGGCGTGGTCCCCACCCCGGAGCGCAAGGCGCGCAACCACGAGGAGAACCCCGACGCCTTCCCCTACGGGGACTGGCTCTCGGGTGACAACATCAACCTCGCCATCGGCCAGGGCGAGCTCCTGTCGACGCCGCTCCAGCTGGCCAACGCCTACGGCGCGCTCGCCAACGGTGGCACGGTCTGGCGTCCCCACCTGGCCCAGATGGTCGTGGAGCCCATCGACACCGGCGCGCAGCTCCGCGTGATCGAGCGCTTCGAGCCCGAGGAGGCCGGCCGCCACGAGCTCCCGCCCGAGGAGCGCCAGCCCATCATCGACGGGCTCGTCGGGGTCACCCGGGGCGCCGAGGGCACGGCCACGCGCGCCTTCGAGGACAACCCGCCGGCGTGGCCGGTGGCGGGCAAGACCGGTACGGCGCAGGTGGTCGGCAAGCAGAACACCTCGGTGTTCGCCGCGTTCGGCCCGGTCGTGCCCGAGCAGCCCCCCCAGTACGTCGCCGCGGCCTTCCTCGAGCAGGCGGGCTACGGCGGTGACGTCGCCGCGCCGCTCATCGCGCGCATCTTCGCGGGCATCGCCGATCCCGCGCAGATGCCCATGGCCCCGCGGGCCGCGGACGTGTTCGCCGACGGATCGACAGGATGACCGCCTGATGGCCGCACCCGGCTCCCTCGCCCGCCGCCCCGTGGCCCGCACCCGCTCGACGGTGCCCACGCCGGCGCGCCACATCGACTGGATCCTCGTGGGGGCGGTCGTGGCCCTGTCGCTGCTCGGGGCGCTGCTCGTGTTCAGCGCCACGAAGGGGCCGGGCGGCGACACCCCCACCACCACCTACTTCCTCCAGCGCCAGCTCATGTTCGTCGTGCTCGGCTGGGCGGTCATGGCCGGGGTCGCCGCCATCGACTACCGCCACTACCGGGACTGGGCCATCCCGATGTCGGGGATCGTGCTGGCGCTGCTCGTCCTCGTCATCAGCCCCCTGGGCTCGGAGTCCAACGGCGCCCAGGCGTGGTTCGAGCTCGCCGGGTTCCAGCTCCAGCCCTCCGAGTTCGCCAAGCTCGTGTTCATCCTCGGCATGTCGGCGTTCCTCACCTACGACCGCGCCGGGGGCCTCGACGGGCGCCGGCTGCTCATCGCCTTCGGCCTGGCCGCGGTGCCGATGGGTCTGATCATGCTCCAGCCCGACCTCGGCACGGTGCTCGTGTTCGTGTTCGCCGCCCTCGGCATGGTCACCGTCGCCGGCGTCCGCCCGCGGCACCTGGCGATCGTCGCCCTCGTGGCGATCGTCGGCACGGTGCTCATCCTCAACTCGCCGATCCTGAAGGCGTACCAGGTCGACCGGCTCACGTCCTTCGTCAGCCCCGACAGCGACACCCAGGGCGCCGCCTACAACACGAAGCAGGCCGTGGTGGCGATCGCCGGGGGCGGGCTCACCGGCCAGGGCCTGTTCAACGGCCAGCAGACGCGCCTGAACTACGTGCCCGAGCAGCACACCGACTTCATCTTCACCGTGGTCGGCGAGGAGCTGGGCTTCCTCGGGGGCGCGCTCGTGCTCGGGCTGCTCGGCGTCATCGTGTGGCGCATCTGGCGCACGGCCCAGCTCTCGCGCGACGAGTACGGCATGCTCGTGTGCGTCGGCGTGCTGTCGATGGTGGTGTTCCAGGTCTTCGAGAACACCGGCATGACGATGGGCATCATGCCGGTGACCGGCATCCCCCTGCCGTTCGTCTCCTACGGGGGGTCGTCGATCCTGACCGCCAGCGCGGCCATGGGCCTGGTGCTCTCGGTCCACATGCGACGGTTCGTGTAGCCGGCTCCTCCGGCGCCACGGTCTGCGCCGATCAGGGCTTTTGGGCACCACCCGGGTACGATGCGACGCACGATGTCAACGGTCTGGCCCGAGCTCGAACCGCTCCTGGGCCGGGTGCAGAAGCCCGCCCGCTACATCGGCTGCGAGGACGGTGCCCGCATCCCCGAGCACGGTCCCGGTCGGGTCTCCTGGCTGCTGCTGTACCCGGACACCTACGAGGTGGGTCTGCCCAACCAGGGCCTCCAGATCCTCTACGAGCTGTTGAACGAGCGCCCCGACGCCGCCGCCGAGCGCTCGTACGCGCCCTGGACCGACCTCGAGGAGCTCCTGCGCGAGCACGGCGTCCCCCTGTTCTCGCTCGAGACCCACCGCCCGGCCGGGGAGTTCGACGTCCTCGCCTTCAACCTGTCGGCCGAGCTGGTCTACACGAACCTCCTCAACTGCGTGGATCTCGCGGGAGTGCCCGTGCGCAGCGCGGACCGCGGCGACCACCACCCCCTGGTGATGGCGGGCGGCCACTGCACCTACAACCCCGAGCCCATCGCGGACTTCGTCGACGCCGTCGTGCTCGGGGACGGCGAGGAGGTGGTCGGCGAGATCAACGACGTGCTGGTCGCGGCGAAGTCCGAGGGCGCCCCCCGGGCCGAGGTGCTCGACCGCCTCACCGGCGTCGACGGGGTGTACGTCCCGGCCCGGTACGAGGCCACCTACGAGGCCGGCCGCCTGGTGGCCACCGCCCCCGTCGCCGCGAGCGTGCCCGACGTGGTCGAGAAGCGCACCGTGGCCGACCTGGCCGACTGGCCCTATCCCTCGACGCAGCTCGTGCCCCTCACCGAGGTGGTCCACGACCGGCTGAACGTCGAGGTGTTCCGCGGTTGCACCCGGGGCTGTCGCTTCTGCCAGGCGGGGATGATCACCCGACCGGTCCGCGAGCGGCCCGCCGACCAGGTGCGCACGATGGTGCAGGAGGGCCTGCGGCGGACCGGGTACGACGAGGTGGCGCTCACGTCGCTGTCGACGGCCGACTTCAGCGGGATCGAGTCCGTGGTGGCCGACACGGTCAACGACCCGACGAGCTGCGGGCAGGTGTCGGTGTCGCTGCCGAGCCTGCGGGTCGACGCCTTCACCGTCGGCATCGCCGCCGAGGTCCAGAAGGCCCGCCGCACCGGCCTGACCTTCGCCCCCGAGGCGGGCACCTGGCGGATGCGCCAGATCATCAACAAGCTCATCCGCGAGGAGGACCTGTACGCGGCGGTCGAGTCCGCCTACTCCCAGGGGTGGCGTCGGATGAAGCTGTACTTCCTGATCGGCCTGCCCAGCGAGACCGACGAGGACACCCTCGGCATCGCCGAGCTCGCCCGCAACTGCGTGGCCATCGGGCGACGCCACCACAAGGCGCCGTCGGTCACGGTGTCGGTCGGTGGCTTCGTCCCCAAGGCGTTCACGCCGTTCCAGTGGTTCGGCCAGAACACGGTGGACGAGCTGCTCCGCAAGGTCCACCTGCTGCGCGACGCGCTCCGTCACGAGCGCGGCGTCCAGCTGAAGTGGCACGACCCCCGGGCCTCGCTGATCGAGGGCCTCATGAGCCGGGGGGACCGCCGGCTCGGGCCGGTCATCGAGTCCGTGTGGCGCGCCGGCGGGACGTTCCAGGAGTGGTCCGAGCACTTCGACGACCAGCGATGGCTGGAGGCCATGGCGTCGCACGGGCTCTCGGTCGACGAGTACGTCCACCGGCACCGGACCGAGGACGAGACGCTGCCGTGGGACCACCTCTCGGCGGGCCTGCACAAGGACTTCCTGTGGCAGGACTGGCGGGACGCGTTGGCCGAGGTGGGCCTCGAGGACTGCCGCTGGACGCCGTGCTACGACTGCGGCGCGTGCACCGGCTACGGCATCGAGCACATCGTGGCCTCGGCCACGCCGCCGGCGGGTGGGAGCCAGGGCACGGGCCAGGACCTGGCCCGGGGGGCCGAGGTCCCGGTCGTGCTGTCCGCCCGTCCTCCCTCGGTGGGGGTCGGATGAAGGTCCGGCTCCGCTTCGCCAAGCAGGGCAAGGTGCGCTTCACGAGCCACCGCGACGTGGCGCGCGTGTGGGAGCGGGCTCTCCGGCGGGCCGAGCTGCCCGTCGCGTACACGCAGGGCTTCACGCCCCGGCCCCGGCTGCACTTCGGCCTCGCCCTGCCGACCGGCGCGGAGTCGCTGGCCGAGTACCTCGACGTCGACCTGGACCTGGGGGACGACGCCGCCGACGGGTTCGATCCCGCCACGCTGCCCGATCGCCTGACGTCCTGCCTCCCCGGGGGGATCACCGTCGTCGCCGCCGCGATCGTGGACACTGGTGTGATGTCGTTGCAGCAGGCGGTCACCAGCTGCACCTGGCACCTCGAGGTCGGGGGCACCACCGGGTCGCAGCTCGCGGCGGTCGCCGCCCGGGCGCTGGCCGCGGACGAGATCGTCATCACCCGCGAGCGCAAGTCCAAGCAGGTCACCGACGACCTGCGCCCGTACCTCCTCGCCCTCTCGGTCGTGGGGGAGTCGCCCGACGGGGCGCTCCTCGAGGCCGAGGTGGGCACCCAACCCCGCAGCGTGCGGCCCTCCGAGCTGCTCGCCGCACTCGACCCGGTGCTCACCGAGCGCCGGGTCACCCGAATTCACCAGTGGATGACGCTCGACGGCGTCCGGTGCGAGCCGCTCTCGCCCGGTGGCCCAGTCGCGTCGTCCTCCGCGCACGCCGAGGTGCGTGCGTCATGAGAAGGGAACTCTCCGATGTCCGACGACACTCCAGGCGGCCGCGTGGCCCCCGAGGCGACCTCGTCGCCGAAGGCCCGGCGCCCCGCCCCCGACGCTGACCCCAAGAACCCCGACGAGCTGCCCGAGCGCAGCATCGAGGGTCGCCCCAAGTCCCCGGAGGCGGCCGAGAAGGCACTGGTTCGCCGCAAGCCGCAGATCGGCGACACCATGCCGGCACCTCCCGCGCCCTCCGGGGGCGCGGCGCGCCCGGGTGGGTCCTCGGGTGGTGACGGCGGCGGCGCCCGCAAGCGCCGCCGACGGGGCGGACGGGGCCGGGGCGGTGGCGGCCAGAACCGCGGCGGTCAGGGCCAGGGCCAGGGCCGGGGTCAGGGCCAGAACGGCGGCGGCGCCAAGGGCGGCGGTCGCGGCCCGGCGGGCGCCGGCTCGCCCCCACCCGGCACCGCCGGCCGGGCCCGGGCCCAGGGCGGCAAGACCCGCAGCGGGGCCCGTGGCAGCGCCGAGCCCGTCGACGCGGTCACGTCCGGGGCGCCGGTCGAGCTCGACGACGCCACCCTGAAGAAGCGCCGGGGCCGCGAGCGCAAGGGCCGTCCGGTCGGTCGCTACCTCATGAGCGTGTCGGTGCGTCCGTCGGCCACCCAGATCGCGGTCCAGGAGGGCCGCGCCCTCATCGAGCACTACGTCTCGCGCCCGTCGGACGACACCACCCAGATCCACGGCAACATCTACCTGGGCAAGGTGCAGAACGTCCTGCCCGGCATGGAGGCGGCCTTCATCGACATCGGCACGCCGAAGAACGCGGTGCTCTACCGCGGTGACGTCCAGTACGACGCCGAGGACATCGAGGAGAAGGGCCCCGCTCGCATCGAGCAGATCCTCAAGCCCAAGCAGAGCATCATCTGCCAGGTCACCAAGAACCCGATCGGGGCCAAGGGCGCCCGCCTCACCCAGGAGGTGTCGCTGCCGGGCCGTTTCGTGGTGCTGATCCCCAACAGCACCACCTACGGCATCTCCAAGCGCCTCGCCGACACCGAGCGCAAGCGCCTCCGGTCCATCCTGGACCGGGTGCGGCCGAAGGGCCACGGGATCATCGTGCGCACCGCCGCCGAGGGCGTGACCGCGGAGGAGATCGAGCGCGACGTCGCCCGTCTCGGCGAGCAGTGGACCCGCATCGAGGCGCTGGCCAAGAAGTCCCAGGCCCCGGCGCTGCTCTACCGCGAGCCCGACATGGCGCTGCGGGTGATCCGTGAGGAGTTCAACAAGGACTACCGCGGCATCGTGATCGACGACCGGGCGCTGTACGAGGACGTCCGGGACTACGTCGCCAGCATCTCTCCGGCCCTGGCCGACCGGGTCGAGTACTACGACCGCGAGGGGTCCGAGCTGTCGCTGTTCGAGCGCCAGCACGTGCACGAGCAGATCCACAAGGCCCTCGACCGCAAGGTGTGGCTGCCCTCGGGCGGCTCGCTCATCATCGAGCACACCGAGGCCCTCACCGTCATCGACGTCAACACCGGCAAGAACGTCGGCACGTCGAACCTGGAGGAGACGGTCTTCCGCAACAACCTCGAGGCGGCGGTGGAGGTGGCGCGCCAGCTCCGCCTCCGAGACATCGGCGGGATCGTGGTCATCGACTTCATCGACATGGAGATCAAGAAGAACCGCGAGGAGGTCATCGCCACGTTCCGCGAGGCGTTGGCGCTGGACAAGACCCGCACGCAGGTGTTCGACATCTCCGAGCTCGGCTTGGTGGAGATGACCCGCAAGCGCATCGGCGAGGGCCTGATCGAGTCGTTCTCGTCGCTGTGCCCCGAGTGCGAGGGTCGCGGCCTGCGCTTCGACCCCGAGCTGCTCGACATCTGATCCGAGCCGGTTGGCCGGTTCGGGGCGCGCGCCAGTAGGCTTGTCCTTCCTATGTATGCGGTGATCAAGACCGGTGGCAAGCAGTACAAGGTCGAGGAGGGCCAGACCCTGCTCGTCGAGAAGCTGGGCCAGGACGACGGGACCGTCGAGCTGACCCCGGTGCTGCTCGTGGACGGCGACACGGTGGTGTCGGCGCCCGACGCCCTGTCCAAGGCCACGGTGTCGGCCAAGGTGCTGGGCGAGGCCAAGGGCCCGAAGATCACCGGTTTCACGTACAAGAACAAGTCGAACCAGCGCAAGCGCTGGGGGCACCGCCAGCACTACAGCAACATCGAGATCACCGGGATCGAGAAGGGCTAGCCATGTCGAAGACCAAGGGCGGCGGTTCCACCCGGAACGGCCGCGACTCCCACGCACAGCGACTCGGCGTCAAGCTCTTCGACGGCCAGGTCGTCTCGCCCGGCGCCATCATCGTCCGCCAGCGCGGCACCCGCTTCCACCCCGGCGAGAACGTCGGGCGCGGCAAGGACGACACCCTGTTCGCGCTGGCGCCGGGCACGGTGAAGTTCGGCTACCGCAAGGGCCGCAAGCTCGTGGACGTGCTGCCTGGCGACTAGGTGCCGGCGACCCCTCCCGAGCTCCTCGCCCCCGGCCCCGGCCGGGGGCGTTTCGCGTCCGGGGTGCGGTCGCGTCCGGTCGGGCGCTCAAGGTGGGGGGCCGAGTAGGCCGAAAGGACCAGGGGGCGAGTGGATCACTAGGCCGAAAGGACCAGTCGGTGAGCGACAGCCTCGGGCGCGCCGGCGCCGAACGGGGGGCGGGGGGCTCAGCGCAGCACGTCGATGCCCTCGGGCAGGTCCTCCCGCGCCCAGCCGAGGTGGGCGATGGCCTGCTGGCAGGCGTAGCGGTCGGTCATGCCCGCCACGTAGCCGACGGCCGCCTCGAGGGCTTCGTCGCTGCCGCCCGGGATGCCGACCAGGTGCTCGCCGGGGAGCAGGTTGGGGCGGTCGGCGTAGTGCTCGACCAGGGCCCGCAGCACCCGCACCACGGCCTGGCTCTGGCGGACCGACGCGGGCCGGAGGTAGACCCGCTCGTAGTTGAACGACCGGAGCTCGGCCAGGGCGGCGGCGTGGTCCTCGGTCATCCCCACCCGCCCGGTGGTGGCCGCGGCCTCGACCATGGCGCCGATGAAGGCGCGGAGCTGGCTGCTGCGGGACGTGCCCACCCGCTCGCGCACCAAGGCGGGGAGCAGGTCGTAGGTGACGATCCCGGCCTGGACCGCGTCCTCGAGGTCGTGGCAGGAGTACGCGATGCGGTCGGCCCAGCTGACCACGGCGCCCTCGGGCGTGGCGGGGGCGGGCCGCGACCACGAGTGGTTGCGGATGCCGTCGAGGGTCTCCGCGCAGAGGTTGAGCGGTGCCACCACGACGTCGGCCCCCCACACGGCGTGGTCGAAGCCCCCGGGGACGTACGGGCTGAGGGCGTCCTCGCTGGCGTGGCCACCGGGGCCGTGCCCGCAGTCGTGGCCGAGGGCGATGGCCTCGGTGAGGGTGACGTTGAGGCGGCAGGCCCGGGCCACCGCGGTGGCGACCTGGGCCACCTCGAGCGCGTGGGTGAGGCGCGTGCGCTGGTGGTCGTCGGGGAACACGAACACCTGGGTCTTGCCCGCCAGGCGGCGGAAGGCGGGGGAGTGGAGGAGGCGGTCCCGGTCCCGCTCGAAGCAGGTGCGCAGCGGGTCGGGCGCTTCCTCCCGGGCTCGCCGGCCGGCACCGAGGGCTCGCGTGGCGTGCGGGGACAGAGCGGCCCCCTCGGCCGCCTCGCGGGCCTCGCGGTCGAGCACCTCGATCGGGCCCAGGCCCGCGTCGTCGGGGTGGGCGAGGCGCACGGCGCCGCCCGCGAGGTGGCCTTCCATCGTCGACGCCCAGCGCTGGTTTCGCTCGGAGGCGGTCACCGGTTCCACGTGCCCACCCTACGCAGGCGGTGTGACGGTCCGGGGGACGGCCACGGTGCGCCGGGTGCCCCCCGACGCGGGCCCCAAATGGGCCGTTCGACCCTCACCAGGGGGGCGCCGCTGCCGATGGACGAAGAGCGCGTCGTCGGCGTCGGAGAAGGACTGCTCGTGCACGAGGTGGAGCGAACCAGGGGGCGGGGCCCGTCCACCCGTCGCGCGCGCTCCGAGCGGGGCTCGGTGCTGGTCGAGGCCGCGTTCATCACCCCCGTGCTGTTCTTCCTGCTCTTCTCGGTCCTCGAGTTCGGCATGGCCTTCCGCGACTACCTCGCGGTGGCCAACACCACCCGTGACGGCGCCCGGGCGGCGTCGGTGTTCGGCAACGACACCACCGCCGACTTCGACATCCTCCAGACGGTGGCCGACGCCTCCAACGTCATCGACCGGCGGGACCTCGAGCGCATCGTCGTCTACAAGGCGTCGGGGCCGAACACGCCGGTTCCGCCCGCCTGCGTCAACGCCCCCCAGGGCATCCCGGGCACCTGCAACGTGTACGGCGCCGGCGCGCTCGATCTCGCCGAGACCGAGTTCGGCTGCCGGGGGGACCGGAACCTGGACCGGTTCTGGTGCCCGCAGACCCGCAAGACCGCGCTGGCCGGGGCGAACGGGCCACCGGACTACGTGGGCGTGTGGGTGCGGGTGAACCACCCGTGGGTGACCGGCCTGTTCGGGCGGTCGCTCACCTTCACCGACACCACGGTGATGCGCATGGAGCCGGAGTCGTCCCGATGAGGCTCCTCTGGCGGCTCCGGGCCCGGCGGCGCGCCGGCGACCGCGGGGCGGCGCTCGTCGAGATGATCCTGTTCACCCCCATCCTCGTCACGATCGCCATCGGGATCCTGGAGTACGGCCTCGCCTGGCGCGACTCGATCACCGTGTCCAGCACGACCCGGGCGGGAGCGAGGGTCGGCAGCAACGCGGGGAACGACCGCCTGGCCGACTACAACACGCTCCTCGCCGTCCAGGCCGCGGTGGCCTCGATCCCCAACGCCCAGATCCAGAGGGTGGTCATCTACCGATCGACCACCACCGACGGCAAGGTGCCAACCCAGTGCACGACGGCGGCCTCGGGGGTGCCCGGGCTCTGCAACGTGTACAGCGCCGCGCAGATCGCCGCCCTGACGCCCGGCCAGTTCGGCACCATCGGCAGCACCTGCTCCGGCTCGTCGCCCGACGCCAGCTGGTGCCCGCTGAACCGTCAGGCCCAGCAGGCCATCGGCGCCGACTACCTCGGGGTGTGGATCTCGGTGAGCCACCCGTGGGTCACCAGGATCTTCCCGGGCTCGGGCCTGACCATCCGTGACAGCGCCGTGATGCGCCTGGAACCGAGCGTGTAGGAGCCCGGATGACCCCTCGACCTCCCGTCGCCGTCGCGTCGCCGGGCCTTCGCCGTCGCCGCCTCCGCGGTGAGAAGGGCTACGCCCTCGTCCTGGCCGCCCTGCTCCTGCTGCCCCTGCTCGCCTTCACGGGCTTCGCCACCGACGTGGGCGCCTGGTATGCACGCGCCAACCGCATCCAACGGGCCGCCGACGCCGCGGCGCTGGCGGGCGTGGTCTGGATGCCCGACCTGGCTCAGGCGCGGACCGTGGCGCTGGCCACGGCGCAGCGCAACGGTTTCGTCAACGGTCAGGACGACATCACCATCACCGTCTCGGCCGACCCGTCGTCGCCCCGCAAGCTCCGCGTGATCATCGAGGACGCCGAGGCGGACCAGTTCTTCTCCGAGCTGTTCATCGACCACGTCGCCATCACCCGGGCCGCCACCGCCGAGTACGTCCTGCCCGTCCCCCTCGGCAGCCCGCTGAACCGCTTCGGCAACGACCCCGTGGCCGGCGTGAACCCGAACTTCTGGGGCTCCATCTCGGGGCCGTACACCGACTACCGGAACGGTGACCCCTTCTCCACGAAGTGCGGCCCGGGGTCGTCGGGCACCGGGTGCAGCCAGAGCAACGCCGAGTACCGGGACACGGGCTACACCTACGCGATCGAGGTGCCACCCTCGATGGTCGGGCAGCCGCTGACGGTCGAGCTCTACGACGCCGGCCACTACCACCGGAACAACTACCCGACGGTCGAGACGGCCGACAACACCCAGGCGTGCGGGAGCAGCGGGTGCACGTCGTCCCAGGCGGCGACCGGCGTGCGCACCCAGTACGAGATGTTCGCCGCCGACGACACGCCGCTCGACAACGAGGACAACCCCAGCCTGGCCGGGCAGTGCAACGGCTCGGGCGCGAACGGCCTGCTGACCCTCGATCCCGAGGCGAGCGCGGGGACCTACAAGAACCAGTGGTCGCTGCTCTGCCGGGTCACCGTCACCACGCCGGGGGTGTACCCGATGCGGGTCCGGTCGAGCGGCATCGCCGGGGCGACGGACTCGGGCAACGGCTGGAACCAGTACGCCGTCCGCGCCTGCGCGGGCTCGACGTCGTGCACGTCGACGTCCACCACGGGCCAGCCCCGCGTCTACGCGCTCTCGGACATGTCCATCTTCAACAAGACCGCCAACTCCACCGCCGACTTCTACCTCGCCGAGGTCGACCAGATCCATGCGGGCAAGACGTTCGAGATCAGCCTGTTCGACCCCGGCGACGGGCAGTCGGGCAACGCCTACCTGACGATCAAGCGGCCCAACGGCAGCGTCCCGCCGTGCACCTACCGCAACCGGTCGACCGGGAGCTCCACGACGCTCACGACGTGCACGATCCAGACCTCGAACAACGGCACACCGCTGTTCAACGGGCAGTGGCTCGACATCTCGATCGGGCTGCCCACCAACTACGCCTGCACCGTCGGGACGCTGCCCGGCTGCTGGTGGACGATCAACTACCAGTTCGGCGGGCAGCCGAACGACCGCACCACGTGGAGCGCCCAGATCATCGGCGACCCGGTGCACCTCGTCCGCGACGGGTGATCCCCGGGGACGGGCCGGCCCGCTCCCTATCCTGAGCGGGTGTCGGGATTCGTCGACGAGTGCGGCCTCAACGTCCGGGGCGGGGACGGCGGTGCCGGCTGCGTGTCGTTCCGTCGTGAGGCCCACGTGGCCAAGGGCGGCCCCGACGGCGGCGACGGTGGCCGCGGCGGCGACGTCTGGCTGGTGGCCGACCACAACGTGGCCTCGCTCCTCGCTTTCCGGGACCATCCGCACCGCCGTGCCACGAACGGCACCCACGGCCAGGGAAAGCGCAAGCACGGGGCCGGGGGTGTCGACCTCGAGGTCCCGGTGCCCGAGGGCACCACGATCTCGACCCAGGACGGCGAGGTCCTCGCCGACCTGGTCACCGCCGGGGACCGCTACCTGGCGGCGCGTGGCGGGCAGGGCGGCCGGGGCAACGCCCGGTTCCTCTCCAACCGCCGCCGGGCGCCGGCGTTCGCCGAGCAGGGCGAGGAGGGCGAGGAGCGCTGGCTGCGCCTCGAGCTCCGCCTCATGGCCGACGTGGCGCTCGTGGGGTTCCCCAACGTGGGCAAGAGCACGCTGATCTCGCGCATCTCGGCGGCCAAGCCCAAGATCGCCGACTACCCCTTCACCACGCTCGAGCCCAACCTCGGGGTGGTCCGGCTGCCCGACGACGGCGACGGGGCGGGCCTGGAGTTCGTGGTGGCCGACATCCCGGGCCTGATCGAAGGCGCGAGCGAGGGGCGGGGCCTGGGGCACCAGTTCCTGCGCCACGTCGAACGGGCCCGGGCGCTCGTGGTGCTGCTCGACCTGTCGCCGACCGCCGAGCGCCCACCGGCGGACCAGGAGCACGTGCTGCTCCACGAGCTCGGCCAGTACCGCGCCGAGCTGCTCGAGCGGCCCAGGCTGGTCATCGGGTCGCGGGCCGACCTCGCTCCCGTCGAGGCGGGCGCCGGCGCCGAGTCGGCCCCGGTGCCACTGCGGGTGTCCGCGGTCACCGGCGCGGGCGTGCCCGAGCTCGTCGGCCGCATGGCCGCCCTGGTCCAGGAGGCCCGCCGGGTCGAGGGCGCCGAGCGCGACCGGGCCTTCGTGGTGCACCGTCCCGAGCAGGAAGGGGTCCGCATCGAGCGCGACGACGACGGCAGCTTCCGGGTGGTCGGGCGCCAGGCCCGTCGGGCCGTCGCGCTCTCGGACCTCACCGACCCGGGCGCGCTCGAGTACGCGCAGCACCGGCTCCGCAAGCTGGGGGTGGACCGTGCGCTCGTGCGGGCGGGCGCCCGCGAGGGGGACACCGTGCGCATCGGCGACGTCACCTTCGACTACGAGCCCGATGTCTTTGGCTGAGCGGCGTCCCGAGCGGTGAGACTGCACACGTGAGGGTCGTGGCCAAGATCGGCACGTCGTCGATCACCGACGCGGGCGGAGCGATCGACGAGGGCGCCATCGACAAGTTCTGCACCGAGGTGGCGGCGCTGCGCGCCCAGGGGCACCAGGTCGTGGTGGTCACCTCCGGGGCCATCGCGGCCGGGTTGCCGAGCCTCTCGTTCGCCGAGCGCCCCCGGGACCCGGTCACCCTGCAGGCCGCCTCGGCGATCGGCCAGAGCCGCCTGCTGCGGGTGTACGACGCCGCCTTCGCCCGGCACGGGCTCGTCGCCGGCCAACTCCTGCTCGCACCGCTCGACTTCATCGTCCGCCAGCAGTACCTGCACGCGCGGGCCACGCTCGAGCGCCTCCTCGAGCTCGGGGTGGTGCCCGTGGTGAACGAGAACGACGCGATCGCCGACGACGAGATCCGCTTCGGGGACAACGACCGGCTCGCCGCGCTGGTGGCGCACCTGCTCCACGCCGAGGTGCTCGTGCTGCTCACCGACACCGAGGGCGTCCTGACGGCCGATCCGCGCCTCGACGACACGGCGTCGCTCATCGAGGAGATCGTCGAGGTCGACCACGACCTCGAGCGCCGGGCCGGCGGCACCGGCACCGTGCGCGGCAGTGGGGGCATGGCGTCCAAGCTGCGGGCGGCGAAGATCGCGGCCTGGTCCGGGGTCCGCGCCGTGGTGGCCGCCGCCCACCGCGACCGGGTCCTGGCCGACGCCGTGGCCGGCGTGCCCGGGGTCGGCACCACCGTCCTGCCCCAGGACCGGCGCCTGCCCGCCCGCAAGCTGTGGATCGCCTTCGCGGTGGGCTCGACGGGCAGCCTGACCGTCGACGACGGCGCCCGCCGGGCGCTCGTCGAGGCCAACCGCTCGCTACTGGCTGCCGGCGTGTCGGCCGTGGACGGGGTGTTCGACGTCCAGGACGCCGTCGAGGTGCGCGACGCCACCGGCGCGGTGTTCGCCAAGGGCCTCGTCCGGCTGCCGAGCCGGGAGATCGCGGCCGGGGCGCGCGACCAGCTGGTCGTCCACCGGGACGACCTCGTCGTGCTGCCCTAGTCGCGGGGGTCGCGCCGGCTCAGGAGCTGGGCTCGGAGGACTCGGCCGCGGCGGGCTCGGCGGGCGCCTCGATCGGTGCCGCCTCCTCGGCCGGGGGCTCGAGCCCGAGCTGGGCGCGGATCTCGGACAGGCGCGCCGTGGCCTCGGTGTTCATCGTCGCCTGCTCGATCTCGAGCATCCGACTCTCGACCGACTCGCCCTGGAGCTCGGACATCCCCTTGGCCTGGGCGTACCGGGCCTCGATCTTGTCCCGCACCTCGTCGAAGGTGGGCACGTCCTCGCCGACGGTCTCGCTGAGCGACGCCATCGCCTTGTTGACCTGCTCCTGCATCTTGGCCTGGTCGAGCTGGCCGAGCAGCTTCTGGCGCTCCGACAGCTTCTTTTGGAGCTGGGCCGAGTTCTGGGCGACGGCGGCCTTGGCCTGGTCCGCGGCCTGGGCGCTCTGCAGCGACAGCGCCTTGAGGTCCTCGACTTCGGTCTCGAGCCCGATGAGACGCCCCGCGATGGCCTCGGCGGCGCGGGTGTACTCGGCCGCTTTGTCCTGGTCGCCCTTCTTGACCGCGTCGTCCGCCATCATGACCGCCTGGCGGGCGTTGGCGTTGGCCTTCTCCAGCTCTTCGAGGGTGCGGTTCAGCCGCATCTCGGTCTGCTTCTGGTTGGCGATCACGTTCGCCGCCTGTTCCTTGAGGCGGCGGTGCTGGTCCTGCGCCTCCTGGATGGCCTGCTCGAGCTGGATCTTCGGATCCGCGCTCTCGTTGAACTTCCCGGTGAGCTTGGCGGTCCAGTACTTCCACCACCGACGGATGAGCTGTCCCATGACCGGCAGCCTACAGGGCAGTGGTCGCGGCGGTCCCCGCCCGTCGCCGCCGGAGCCGGTCGACGAGCTCGTGCAGCTCGCGAAGGCGCAGGAGGTACAGCGCGCCCAGGTAGACGACCGCGCCGACGCCGATCCCGGCGCCGGTGCGGGCGATCGCGCCGAGCCCCTCGTCGGAGCCGACGAGCTCCCGGGCACCGAGCACCGCGAGGGCCATGACGACGGCCGCCGCGGCCATCCGGGCGAGCGCGGCGAGGGTCCGGGCGCCGTCCATGCCGCGGATGCGGTGGCGCAGCACGAGCACGGCGGCCAGGCCGGCGAGCGTGTAGGCGCCGGCGTAGGCCAGGGCCAGGCCCTGGACGCCGAAGCGCCCCACGAGCGCGAACGCGAGGCCAACGTTCACGCCGTTCTCGAACAGGTTCAACAAGAAGGGGGTGCGGGTGTCCTTCAGCGCGTAGAAGCCGCGGAGCACGAACAGGTACAGCGAGAAGCCGACCAGGCCGAGGGCCATGGCCGCGAGCACCTCGGCGGTGAGGTCGCCCGAGGCGTCGCCGAACGCGCCCCGCTCGAGCAGGGCCGCGACGACGGGGCGCGCCAGCAGGACGTAGCCGACGGCCGCGGGGAGGATGACGAGGACGAGCAGGCGCAGCCCGAGCCCGAAGCGGTCCCGGTAGCCGGCCAGGTCGCCCCGCGCCGCGAAGGCCGACAGGTCGGGCAGGAAGGTGGTCATCAGCGACACCGCCAGCAGGCCGTGGGGGAGCTGGAAGAAGATGAACGCGTACGTGTAGGCGGAGACCGCACCCGCCCCCTCGCCGGTCGCGAGGGCCAGGATGGCGAACAGCGCCACCTGGTTGGACGCGGCGTAGCCCAGCGTCCAGCCCGACAGGCTGCCGACCTTGCGGACCGACGGGTGACGCAGGTCGAAGCGGAACCTCAGGCGGATGCCGGCGCGCCGGATGGCGGGCCAGAGCGCGACGGTCATGGCCACGATGCCGGCTGTGGTGCCGATCCCGAGCAGCAGCAGCAGGCCGCGGTCGTCCTCGACCTGGGTCAAGCTGGGGGAGCTCCCGGCGACCGAGGCGAAGCCGACGAGCATGGCGATCACCACGACGTTGTTGAGGATCGGGGCGTACGCGGGGGCGAAGAACGAGCGCCGGGCGTTGAGCAGCGCGGTGCCGAGCGTGGTCAGGCCGTAGAAGAAGATCTGGGGCAGGAACAGCCACAGCAGGGGCACGGCGACCGCCGCCTGCGCGGCGGCCTCCTCCTCGGGGAGGCGCAGGGCGTAGATGTCGATGATCAGCGGCGCGGCCAGCATGGCGAGCAGGGTGAGCGCCGCCAGGCAGACGACGGCCACGGTGACGACGGTCGAGGTGCCCTCGTCGTCGTCGTGCTCGAGGTGGTCGACGAAGATCGGCACCAGCGTGGCGGACAGGATCCCGCCGAGGATCAGCTCGTAGACGATGTTGGGCGTGGTGTTGGCCAGGTTGTAGGCGTCGCTCAGCGCGGTGGCGCCGAGGGCGTAGGTGAGCGCACCCACCCGCAGCAGGCCGCTCAGGCGGCTGAGCCCCGTGCCGACGCCCACCACCGCGCTCGAGCGCACCAGACGGCCCGTCGCGGACCGCTCGCTCTCCTCCGCCGCGGCGGCTGCGCCCTCGGTGACGGGGCGCTCGTCGTCGGGCGCGGTCCGACCGTCGGCGTCCGGCGCCTCGTCGGCGCCCGACGGGGTCACGCGGGTGACGCCGTGCCCGGGGGCGCCGTCGGGGGCGGCAGCTCGGGTGGGGGAGCGGTGCCCGCCCGGTCCGTCTCGTCGAGGGCCAGGCGCAGGGCCTCCATCTCGTCGACCAGGCTGTCGACGTCGGAGCCGAGGCCACCGAGCTCGTCGGGCTGGCTGGCGTCGACGGACAGCTCGATGGCCCGGGCCACCATCTCGTCCATCCGGGCGTTCACGAGGCGCAGGCGGTCCTGGGCCTCACGGGTCACCGCGGCGAGCCGCTCGGCCGAGGCGAGCTGGGCCTCGAGGGCCGCGGCGGTCTTGTCGAGTGAGCTGCCGGCGGCCCAGGGGGCGTCCGCGTTGGCTCGGACCTCGGCGAGCTGGCGCTGCACGCCGGCGCTGTCGATCTGGCCGCTGGCGTCGGCCAGCACCTGGCCCTGGCGGGCGATCTGCCAGGCCTCGCGCACCGCGTCGTGCACCCGGTCGCCGATGGTGGCCAGCCGGTCGCGGAGCGGCCCCCGCTCGGCGTTGCGCACGGCCTGGTCGAAGCGGGCCTGGGACTGCAGCGCGGACTGCACGAACCGGCGCCAGGGCTCGTTGAGGGTGAACGGATCGATGCGGTCGTCGCCCGCCTTCCGGGGGATCGCGTAGCCCACCCGGCCGGCCCAGGCGAGCGCCGCCAGCCCCAGCGCCCCGATCGGCCCGAGCCCCGCGAGGATGGCCACGGACGCGCCGGCCCCGGCCAGCAGGATCCCCGACGGCGACATCATCGCCCGCGCCACCGGCGGGGTGAAGAAGCGGTCGCGGAACGAGAGTCGGGGCACGGCCGGCCTAGAAGTTCGACACCACGGCGGCGAAGACCTTGTCGATCGACGTCGGGTCGCTGGCGTCGTAGACGGCGGCGGTGGACGCCTCGGCGATGCGGCGAAGGGTCGAGAGGTCGGCGTCCTCGCCGTAGGCGATGGGGAACACCCGGACCGGCTGGGTGAGCCGGCCCTCGCCGCCGGCCTCGAGGGCGGCGAGCAGCGAGTCGAGCTGCTCGTCGTCGTCGCCGGTCTCGCCGTCGTCGTTGACCCCGTCGCTGAGGAGCACGACCGCGTTGATGCGCTCCTCGTCGAAGGCGGCGACCGCGTCCTCGTAGGCGGCCTGGGTGGCGCTGTAGAGCGGGGTGGCGTTGGTGGGGGCCAGGGCGCGGATGGCGGTGGCCAGCGCCTCGCGGTTGTCGGTCATCCGACGGCCGACGGGCACCACGTCGACGAACTCGGCCGTTCCGCTCGGGCCGAGGTCGGTCGAGAAGATGCGCAGGCCCACGATGTCCTGGGCGGCGAAGTCGTCCAGGGCGTCGATGGCGGCGCGCTTGGCCAGGTCGAGCTTGGTCTCGCCCGTGTCCGGGTCGCCGATGTCGCCCATCGAGCCGGAGACATCCATGAGCAGCACCACGCGCGCCCCCTTGCGCTGCTCGTCCCAGTTGTCGAGCAGCGCCACCATGACCTCGGGCTCGGGGACCTCGAGCAGGGTCTGGGGCTGGTCGGGGTCGACCCCGTTCCCGGTCACGATCGGCTCGCTGATCGCGACGTCGGGGTTGCCCGGTCGGAAGCCGAACTCGAGGACCCGCTCCTGGTTCTCGGGCTGCTGGACGAAGTCGACGAACACGGCGGCGGCGTCGCGCTCCTGCTCGGTGACCCACTCGGCGTCGAGGGTGATGAGCGGGTTGTCCGAGTAGAGGGTGCCCTCCTCGGGGTAGATGGCGACCAGCGGGACCCGCGGCGGGCGGGGCTCCTCGCCGGGGTCGAGCACGCCGTCGGGGTTGCCCGCGTTGTAGTCGATGACCGACTTCTCCTCGACCGCGACCGCGGACGCGTACGTGAGCGAGTTGCCGCGCTGGTCGGCCCGGTACATGTTGTTGAGGAAGGTGAGCGTGGTGTCGCCGTAGTGGACGACCGCGGACTCCACGTCGCGGGCGGCCTGCTCCACCTGCGGCTGGTCGAGGTCCTCGACCGTGAGGCCCTCGGTCTTGCCGGTGTTGGCGTAGGCCTGGGCGATCAGCGCGGAGAGGCCGCTGGTGGAGAAGTTCGGGTTGGTCTTGCCCAACAGGAACGGGCCCCACTCCGGGTGGTCGAAGGCGGCCCAGCCCTCGGGGCCACGCGACAGGCGGAGGATGTCGGCCCAGCCGACGGGCTCCTGCGGGTAGCCGAGGGCCTCGGCCATGGGCTCGGGCATGGCGATGACGAGCGGGGTCAGCATGAAGGGCTCGCCCTCGGTGGCGATGGGCTCGTCGCCCTGGTCGGTGAGCTGCTGGTTGAGCACCGCACCCCACGCGCTCGACGCCGGCGACCACACCACCGGGAGCGGGCCCTCGACCGCCTCGTCCCAGCCGTCGCGCAGGAGCTGCTCGCTGGCGCCCGACGACTTGCGCTGGGGGCGCACGAAGATGCACTCGTCGCCCGAGGTGGCCTCGTCCGAGTCGTTGAAGGTCTGGGCCAGGTCGGTCATGAGATCGATCTTCTCGGGGGACACCGCCATGTCGACGACGATGCAGTCGCCGGGGTCCTGGCCCAGCAGCCCGTCGGCGTCGACGGTGTCGGGGGTGGCGGCGTCGTCGGCGCTCGAGCAGGCGACCGCGCCGGCCGCCAGCACCACGCACAGCGCGACTGCGCCGAATCGAGTCGTCATGAGGCGAGCTCCCACTCCTCGAGGAGGGCCTGGTAGAGCCCCGGGTTGATCGGCGACACGGACCGGGAGGGTTCGATGTCGTAGGTCGGGTTCGTGAAGCCGGCGTCGAGCAGCGCGTTTCGAGGCCCGCCACCCGACAGATCCGGGAGACCGTGCCCCCGCACGGGCACGGCAACCACTTCGGCCAGCATGAACGAAGAGTAGGTGACCGTCAGGGAATCCTCGTCGCGTGAACCCTGCACTCGGGCGTCAGCGGTCCAGTCGAGGTCGCCCACCGCGTCCCAGGAGGCGAGGCCGTACTGGAGGAGCTGGGACAGGGGCGTGCCGGCGGTGCTGGGGAGGTTGGGACTGCTGTCGGCGATGGCGCGCAACCAGGACGAGAAGGCGGCGTCGAAGTCGTTGCGGGCGAAGGACTCGCCCCCGAGCGCGCCGAAGTACTCGGCCGACGCTTGACCGAGGATCAGGAGCCCGGTGGCGCTCTCGGTGGGGTCCGCGAACCCGACCTCGACCCGGCCCCATCCCGACTCTCCGCCCACGTCGTCCCAATCGGCGCCGGCGTTGTCGCCGAAGCACCGCCACACCGGGGTCTCGGGCTCGGCGTCACACACCGTGCCGACGAGGGTGTCCAGACGCTCGGTCGGCCCGATGACGTCGAGCGGTGAGGTGGCGAGGACGTCGGACGTCTCGCCCAGCGCCGGGCCGCGCTGGGCGAGCTCGCGCCGCAGCTCGACGAGCGCGGGCCACGGCTGGAGGGTGAGCCAGGCGTCGAAGTCCGCGTCGGCCGGGTCGAAGGCGGCCTCGGTGAGCAGCTCGGCGGTGTCGCCCGCGGGCTGGACGTCGAAGGTGACGTCGCCGTCCTCGTCGGCGAGCGCCTGGCAGGCGTCGGCCAGCTCGGTGGCGCAGATCAGTCGGGTCGGCCCGTCACCCCCGGCGCCCGAGCCACCTCCGCCGCCCGAGCCGCCCCCGTCGAGCACGCCGTCGCGCACCAGGACCGCGGCCCCGATCATCGCCACGGCGCCGACGACGGCCAGCAGGCGCCTCACGGTGCGGCCGGCGCGGGGTCGGGGACGTCGGCGACGTCGAGGGAGGCCAGCTGGTCGTCGCTCGGCGGGTCGCCGGCCACGAGGCGCGTGGCCTGACGGCCGATGGCCTCCTCGAACAGGTTGCGGGCCAGCCGCCCGTTGCCGAAGCCCTTGCCCCGGGCCTGGGCGCCGAACCAGGCCCGGACGCGGTCGAGCACCCCGGGCGGGCAGCGGTAGCCGGCGCGATCGGCGAGCGAGGCGAAGATCGCGACGAGCTCGTCGTCGGAGTAGTCGGGGAAGTGGATCGTCCGGGGGAAGCGCGAGCGCAGGCCCGGGTTGGCCCCCACGAACGCTTCCATCTCGTCGGGGTAGCCGGCGACGATGACCACCACCGAGTCGCGGCGGTCCTCGACGAGCTTCACGATGGTGTCGATGGCCTCGAGGCCGAAGTCGCGCTCGCCCCCGCGGGCCAGCGCGTAGGCCTCGTCGACGAGCAGCACGCCACCGTCGGCCCGGTCGAACACCTCCCGCACCCGGGTGGCGGTCTGGCCGATGTAGCCCACGACGAGCTGGGAGCGGTCGGTCTCGACGAGTTGGCCCCGCTCGACCACCCCGAGGGTGCGGAAGATCTGGGCGACGAGGCGGGCCACGGTGGTCTTGCCGGTCCCGGGGTTGCCGGTGAAGACGAGGTGCCGGCTGGCGTCGTGGACGGGCAGGCCCCGCTCACGTCGCAGGTTCTGCACCGCCAGCAGGTCGCTGACCAGCTTGACCTCGGCCTTGACGCTGGCGAGCCCGACGAGGCCCTCGAGCTCGGCGAGCAGCTCCTCCAGCGGCCGGACCGGTGGCAGGGGCTCCTCGTCGGCCTCGGTGGGCTCGGCGGCCGGCTCCGCGTCGGCACCGGCCCGGGGGCCGTCGCTCGTGCGCTCGGGGGGCAGGGCGCGGATGCCGTCGAGGGCGTGGAGCAACAGGCTGCGGAAGTCGTCGATGGCCCGCAGCTCGGTCTCCGACGGCCGGGCGTCGAGCGAGGCCACCGTGTACGCGATCTTCAGGGCCAGTTCGTAGTAGCGGCGGGCATGGCGGGTCCCGTGGCGCTCGTCGGCCTTGCGCAGCAGGTCGAACAAGACGCTGGTCTCCGCCAGCACCGAGCGCTTGCCCGTCACGAGGCCCGCCTCGCGGATGACCGCCGGCGTGGCGTGGTCCAGCTTCGAGTCGAGGCGGGGCCCGAAGGCCTCGATCAGCCCCAGCAGCTCGTCGTCGGACTGGCGGTCGTCGCAGTCGATGAAGGCGAGGCTGAGGTTGTAGGCCTCGAGGACCACGTCTTGGCGAAGGTCCTCCGGATCGACGCCGTCGAGGTCGGCGGCGAGCTCGGCCACCACCGGGCCCAACGCCTCGACGAACTCGTTGACGGCCTCGGCCAGCCCGCCGTCCCGGCTCACGCGGGCGGCTCTCGTCGGGGTCGGGCGGCGGCCGCTCGGGCCGCGGCCCGCGGGCGCGGGGTCACGGGGCGATCGTAACGAAACCCGCCGGTAACCTCGGGGGCATGTCGATCGCCGATCTGGGCCTGCGGGCCAAGGCTGCGTCCCGGGTGCTCGCCACGGCCTCCACCCAGGTCAAGGACGCCGCGCTGCTCCTCGCCGCCGACGGGCTGCTCGAGTGCGCCGGCGACGTGCTCGCCGCCAACGCGGTGGATGTCGAGCGCGCCGAGCGCGCCGGGGTGTCGGCCACCGTCATCGACCGCCTCCGCCTCACCCCCGCCAAGATCGAGGGCATGGCCGGCGGACTGCGCCAGGTGGCGGGGCTGCCCGACCCCGTGGGCGAGGTGCTCGACGGGTGGCGGCGCCCCAACGGCCTGCGCATCCACCGGGTGCGGGTGCCGCTCGGCGTGGTGGCGATCATCTACGAGAACCGCCCGAACGTCACGAGCGACGCGGCCGCCCTGTGCCTGAAGGCCGGCAACGCCGCCTTCCTGCGGGGGTCGTCCGGTGCCATCTCCTCCAACGTCGCGGTGGCCGAGGTGCTCCGGGACGCGTTCGCGGCCGCCGGCCTCCCCGAGGACTCGCTCGTGCTGGTCGAGGACACCACGCGCGACGGCGCGGTCGAGTTCATGCAGCAGCGCGGCGCCATCGACTGCCTGATCCCCCGGGGCGGCCCGTCGCTCATCGCCTCGATCCGCGAGCACGCCACCGTGCCGTTCGTGATCGACGGAGACGGCAATTGCCACGTGTACGTCGACGAGTCGGCCGACCTGGCCATGGCCGAGGCGATCGTCGTGAACGCCAAGACCCAGCGACCGTCGGTCTGCAACGCGATGGAGTCCCTCGTCGTGCACCAGAAGGTCGCCGAGCCCTTCCTGACCCGGCTGGTCACCGCGCTCGACGGCGTCGAGCTCGTGGGTGACGACCACGCCCGCTCGATCGCACCGTCCATCGGCGCCGCCACCGAGTCCGACTGGGGCACCGAGTTCCTCGATCTCAAGGCCTCGGTCCGCGTCGTCGACTCGCTCGACGAGGCCATCGCCCACGTGAACCGGTACGGCTCGGGCCACAGCGAGGCCATCGTCACGCGGGAGCTGGAGGCCGCCGAGCGCTTCACGACCGAGGTGGACGCCGCGGCCGTCGTCGTCAACGCCTCGACCCGCTTCGTGGACGGCGAGGAGTTCGGGTTCGGGGCCGAGATCGGGATCTCCACCCAGAAGCTGCACGCGCGGGGGCCCATGGGCCTGCGCGAGCTGACCACCGCCAAGTACGTCGTCCACGGCGAGGGCCAGGTGCGCGGCTGAGGCCGCCCTCAGGGCGGCGGGTCGACGGTCGCGAGTGGCCCGACCCGGAAGTGCCGGGGAACCATCGGCTCGTCGGCGTGGCAGGTCAGCAGGCGGGGGGCCGGCTCGTGGTCGACGACGACCTCGGCCCGGAAGCGCACGCCGGCGAGGTCGACCGTCGCCGACCACCGGTCGGTCCCGGCCCGGTCCCGGGACCAGCCCGACAGGGCGTCGATGCGACGCTCCCCGGTCCGGCGGCGGGCGGCGAGCTCGAGCGCCTGCACCGGTGGGGGCAGGGCCGAGCGCCCGCGGTAGTGCTCCATCGGGAGCAGGCCGCGCTCGAGGTCGGAGAGGAACGACGCCACCCCGTCGGGGCCGACCCGGCCGAAGTAGAGGCCCTCGGGCAGCACGACGACGTTGGCGGCGAAGCGGTCCCCGCCGATGTGCGAGCACTCCCAGACGGGCCCCTCGCCCCGGGCGCGCAGCGCGCGCACCAAAGGGCGCCCCTGGTTGGCGCAGCACGCGTCGTGGCGCCCGTTCGTGCACACGGCCACGAACCGCGCGGGGTGGGGGCGCCCGGGGGACAGCGCCGCGTGGGCTGCGGTGAGGGTGTCGTCGGCGCCGTCGGCGTGGCGGAGGTCGATCCGCTCGTCGCCCACCGTGGACCGCGCCCGGACGACGAGGGTCGGTCCGCCGTCGTCCCGGAACCCCTTGCGGACGAGGATGGCCTTGGACCGCGGCGCACGGTCGAACGTGTCGAGGCGGTCGGCGAGGGGGGCGGGCAGGTCGCTCTCGGTGAGGGCGTGGCGACCCCACGCGCCGCTCCACTCCACGAGGAGCCACTCGTCGACGCGCGACGCCGTCGCGGTCAGCGGCTCGCCCAGGGAGCGGGAGGTGTCGGAGCAGAACGGCGCGGACGGGTCGCGACGAGCCACGGCGGCGCTCAGCCCGCGGCCCGCTCGAGCAGGCCTTCCCGGAAGAGGCGGCGCACCACGACGAGCGCCGAGTCGACGTCGAGGCCGTGGGCGGCGTCGTCGGCGCGCACGGGGTCGCCGGCGAGGAGGCGGCGCACGAGCGGCGCCGCCGCCGCCGGGAGCCGGACCACACGATCCCGGCGGACGAGCACGACGCCCGCCTCGGTCCACTCGTGGCGCTCGAGGCTGCCGTGGCGCAGGACCATGGCGTCGCTCGGGCCCGGCACGGCACCGCGCACGGCCCGGGCGAGCTCGTCGGCCGCGCCGGGTGGGGGATGGGCGGACCACACGTCCTGCTGCAGCCGCTCGCGCACGGGCGTGGGGTCGAAGGTCGCCAGTCGCTCGACGAGCAGGGAGCGGAACTCGTCCCACGCCTCGTCGAAGCGCTCGGGCGCCTCGTCGGTCAGCGCACCGGGCGGCAGCGCCCGCCGGAGGGCGTCGTCCTGCTCGGGGAGCAGGTCGGCGAGCTGGCGCAGGACGTGGCGCCAGGTGAGCGCCAGGACCCCGACGGTGAGGTGGAGCGACGGTTCGCCGCTCGTCCGGGCCCGGTGGCCGAAACCCCTCGGCAGGTAGAGGCAGTCGCCCGGCTCGAGCCCGCCGTCCCACACCGGTTCGCCGAATCGGGGAGGGGGCGCGCCGCGCCGGCGACGGTGGGGGAGGTGGTCGGCGGCGGCGTGCACCGACCACTGCTTGGTGCCCTCGACCTGGAGCACGAACACGTCGTGGGTGTCGTAGTGGAGGTCGAACCCCTCGGCGTCGGGGGGTGACAGGTACGCGTTGGCCTGCACCCGGTGCCCGAGCTCGCCCGCCAGCGCGGCGCAGAAGTCGCGCAGCGGCGGCCACGTTCGCTGCAACGCCTGGCCCACGAGCGTGGCGCCCGCCCAGATCTCCTCGGCGATGCGGCCCGGGTTGGCGAGGTCGTGGACCGTGGTGTGGCCCGCGCCGGCCGAGCGCAGGTAGCCGGACGCGGGAAGGCCGGCGCCGTCGCGGACGAGGCGGAAGAACGGGCTGCGCAGGCCCCGTTCCGCCACCAGCTCGAGCAGGTCCGAGGAGCGCAGGAGCGCGGCGAAGTCGTCGGCGCGGCCCGGTGCGCCCCGGTCGAGGAGGTGGCGCTGCTCCCAGTGCTCGGCGAGGAACGCCTCGTCGTCACCGACGAGGGCGCGCAGGCACGGCCGCGAGGCGGTCGCCACCGGGGAAGGGGGGAGCGGGTCGGCGGTCAGTCGCCGCCGTCGGTGTCGCCGCCGTCGTCCCCGTCGGTGTCGCCGCCGTCGTCGCCGTCCGCGTCGTCCGCGGCGTCGCCGTCGTCGCCCATGCGCAGGCCGGGGGCCGCGGTGTCGAGCTCGATGGACCAGTCGGTGGTGATGTCCGATTCGGTGATGGCCATGGGCGGCAAGTGCAGCAGCACGGACGGCCCGGGTCAAGGGCCTCTTCGCGGTGGTGGGGCCGTGGCCAATTCTTGACCGTGCGGTCAAGGGCGCTGGGTACGATCGGGGCATGGAACCCCGATTCGAGTCGGTCGCGGCGGTGCGCCAGGACCTCGCCGACGTCAACTACCTCGCCGACGAAGGCATCGCCGGCGTCGTCTACCTCGCCGACCGCCTCCAGAAGCCCGTGCTCGTCGAGGGCCCCGCGGGCACCGGCAAGACCCAGCTGGCCAAGTCCGTGGCCGAGATCACCGGGGCCCGCCTGATCCGCCTCCAGTGCTACGAGGGCCTCGACGAGTCCAAGGCGCTCTACGAGTGGAACTACAAGAAGCAGCTCCTGCGCATCCAGGCCGAGCGCAACACCGACGGCACGTGGGACGACATCGAAGACGACATCTTCTCCGACGACTTCCTGCTCACCCGACCGCTGCTCGAGGCCATCCGCGCCGAGGAGCCGGTGGTGCTGCTCATCGACGAGGTGGACCGGGTCGAGGTCGAGACCGAGGCGCTCCTGCTCGAGATCCTGTCCGACTACCAGGTGTCCATCCCCGAGCTGGGCACGGTGGCGGCACGCCAGATCCCGCTCGTGTTCCTCACGTCGAACAACACGCGTGAGCTGTCCGAGGCACTGAAGCGCCGCTGCCTCTTCCTGCACATCGACTACCCCGACCTCGAGCGCGAGAAGGAGATCGTCCTCGCGAAGGTCCCCGACGTCACCGAGAGCCTGGCCGACCAGGTGGCCCGCATCGTGCGCTCGATCCGCCAGCTCGAGCTGAAGAAGTCACCGTCGGTGTCCGAGACCCTCGACTGGGCCCGCACGCTCGTGCTGCTCGGTGTCGAGCAGGTCGACGAGGCCCAGGCCACCGAGACCATCAACATCCTGCTCAAGTACCAGACCGACATCGCGAAGGCCATCAAGGAGTTCGGCGGGGACGGCCAGGCGTGGATGAAGGGCGGCCCCACGCCGTCGTCGCAGAAGCGGTAGCGCGCCGACGTGACCGACACCGTCGCCCCCTCTCCCATGCTGGAGCTGCTCGCGGGCTTCATCCAGGAGCTCCGTGAGGCCGGCCTGCCGGTGAGCCTCACCGAGAACCTCGACGCGATGGAGGCCATCAAGCACATCCCGCTCGAGGACCGCGAGGCGTTCAAGTACGCGCTGGCGGCGACCCTGGTGAAGAACAACGCCCACTGGCGCTCGTTCGAGACGGTGTTCGAGGTGTACTTCTCGCTCCGGGGCAAGGAGTACCTCATCGACCAGGGCGACGACGACGAGTCGTCCGACGCGGCCGGCGACGCCGAGGCCGACGACGTGCCGATGCAGGGCCAGGGCGGCGCCGGCGGTCGCATGACCAACGACGAGCTCGCCGAGATGCTCTATCGCGCCCTGATGCGGGGCGACGAGGCCATGATGCGCGCCATCGCCCGCCAGGCCGTGGAACGCTTCGCGGGGATGGAGCCCGGGCGGCCGGTCGGGGGCACCTACTACCTGTACCGCACCCTGCGGAACCTCGATCTCGACAACCTGTTCGAGCGCCTCATGGACAGCGCCCGCGAGAGCGCGCCGGAGCCGCTCAGCCCCCTCGAGGAGCGGCTCGAGGCCGACGAGTACCAGCACCGGCTGGACCAGCTGAAACAGGAGGTCGAGGCGGAGATCCGCCGCCGTCTCGTGGCCGACCGCGGGGTCGAGGCCATGGCCAAGACCCTGCGCAAGCCGCTGCCCGAGGACGTCGACTTCATGCACGCCAGTCGGGAGGAGATGGCCAACCTCCGCAAGGCCATCTACCCACTCACCCGGCGCCTCGCCGTCCGCCTCGCCCGCAAGCGTCGGCACGGCCGCAAGGGCCCCCTCGACTTCCGCAACACGGTGCGCCACTCGCTCAGCTACGGCGGGGTGCCGGCCGAACCCAAGTTCCGCTTCCCGCGCCCGGCCAAGCCCGAGATCATGGTGATCGCCGACATCTCGGGATCGGTCGCCGCCTTCGCCCGGTTCACGCTGCACCTGGTCTACGCCATCAGCAGCCAGTTCTCGAAGGTGCGGGCCTTCGTGTTCATCGACGGCCTGGACGAGGTCACGCGGTTCTTCGAGGGCGTCGAGGACATCACCGAGGCGGTCCACCGGGTCAACACCGAGGCCGACGTCGTCTGGGTCGACGGCCACTCCGACTACGGGCACGCCTTCGAGGTGTTCTGGAAGGAGTACGGCAAAGACGTCGGCCCCAAGACCTCGGTCATGATCCTCGGTGACGCCCGCAACAACTACCACTCGTCCCAGTCCTGGGTGATCAAGGAGATCCGCCACAAGGCGCGCCACGTCTACTGGCTGAACCCCGAGCCCCGCTCCTACTGGGACACCGGGGACTCGATCGTCAGCGAGTACGGCATCCACTGCGACGGTGTGTACGAGTGCCGCAACCTCCGCCAGCTCGAGGCCTTCGTGGAGAAGCTGGCCTGACCCCGCCGCCCGGCGCCGTCAGGCGCGCTGGGCGCGGTGCTCCGACGCGCGGTGCTCCTTGGTGCCGAGGTTGAGGGCCGTGTTCACGAGCGACACGTGGGAGAAGGCCTGGGGGAAGTTGCCGAGCAGGCGTCGACCGACGGGGTCGTACTCCTCGGAGAGCAGCCCCACGTCGTTGCGCAGCGCGACGAGTCGCTCGTAGAGCGCCCGTGCGTCGGCCGTGCGGCCGAGCAGGGCCAGGCAGTCCGCCAGCCAGAAGGTGCACAACAGGAAGGCACCCTCGCCACCGCGGAGCCCGTCGTCGGTGTGCTCGGTGCGGTAGCGGAGCACGAAGCCGTCGTGGGTGAGCTCGCGCTCGATGGCCTCGACCGTGTTGCGGACCCGCTCATCGGTGGGCGGCAGGAACCCGACGAGCGGCATCATCAGCAGGCTGGCGTCGAGGGCCTCGCTGCCGTACGCCTGGGTGAAGACGCCGTCGGCACGCACGCCGCGGTCGAGGATGTCGCGATGGATGTCCTCGCGCAGGCGGCGCCAGCGGTCGGCGGGCCCGTCGAGGCCGAAGCGCTCGACCGCGAGCGTGGCCCGGTCCGCGGCGACCCACGCCATCACCTTCGAGTGGGTGAAGTGCTGGCGGCTGCCCCGCACCTCCCAGATGCCTTCGTCGGGTTCCTTCCAGGCCCCCTCGAGGTAGTCCATCAGCACCTTCTGGAGCGCCCACGACTGGGGCCCCTCGTGCAGGCCCGCCAGCCGGGCCTGGTGAGAGGCGTCGAGCACCTCGCCGAACACGTCGAGCTGGAACTGCTCGGACGCCGCGTTGCCGACCCGCACCGGGCGGGAGTCGAGGAACCCGCCGAGCCAGGGCACCTCGAACTCGGTGAGGCGCCGCTCGCCGGCCACGCCGTACATGATCTGGAGCTTGTCGGGCTCGCCCGCGACAGCTCGCATCAACCACTCGCGCCACGCCCCGGCCTCCTCCACGTAGCCGGCGCTCAGCAGGGTCATGAGCGTGAACGTGGCGTCGCGCAGCCAGCAGTAGCGGTAGTCCCAGTTCCGCTCGCCGCCGGGGTCCTCGGGCAGCGACGTCGTGGCGGCGGCGACGATCCCCCCGGTGGGCCCGTAGGTGAGCCCCTTGAGCACCACGAGCGAGTCGCGCACGACGTCGGCGAACTCACCCTCGGTGGCGCACCGCGCGCTCCAGCCCTTCCACCACCGCTCGGTGTAGGCCAGAGCGGACTGCACGTCGGGAGCCGGTGACGGCGGCAGGTGCGAGGGGAACGTCGCCAGCTCGAAGGGCACCTCGTCGCCGGCGCCCACGGAGAAGTGGGCCTCGGTGCGGTGGTCGCGGCCCCTCGTCTCGACGGGCGTGTCGAGGCAGAGGCCCTCGGGGCCCGCGACCGCGAGCAGTCGGTCGCCGTCGCGGCGCACCCACGGGACGATCGACCCGTAGTCGAAGCGCATCCGCAGGTCCATCACCATCGGGACCCGTCCGCTGCGGCCGCGGACGATGCGCAGCAGGTTGGGGCGCTCGTCGCGGGGGACCATGAAGTCGACCAGCGTGACGGTGCCCTCGGCGGTGTGGAAGGTGGTGTCGAGGATGAGCGTCCCCGGTCGGTAGGAGCGCTCCACCCGGTGCACCTCGGTGGCCGGGGCGATGCGCCACCGTCCGTTGTCCTCGTCGCCGAGGAGCGCGGCGAAGCAGGCGGGGGAGTCGAAGCGGGGAGTGCACAGCCAATCGACCGACCCGTCGAGGCCGACGAGCGCGGCCGTCTCGGTGTCGCCGAGCATGGCGTAGTCCTCGATCCGCGACGGGCTCACGGGGACAGCCTGCCCCGTCGGGCCCGGCGGCGCGTCCCGCCCGGGCGCGGCGGCCGCGGGACGAGCCATCCCTGGGGGTGCGGCGAGCGCTCAGCCGAGGGGCGGGTCAAAGCGCGTCGATGACCTCCTCGAAGACCGAGAACAGCGCGGGCCGCTCGTGGCGCTCACGGGCGAGGACGCCCAGGCGGCGCCCCCGCATCACCAGCTCACGGGCCTCGCGCCCGGGCCAGGGCCGAGGCAGCAACTCGGGGGGCAGCAGCGGGTCGCGGCCGAAGCACTCCTGGAAGTCGATCACCGCGGTCAGCGCGCCGGCGAGGAACTCGGCCTCGGTGAGGCGCTCCCTGCGCTCGCGCATGTCCGTGAGCGCGTCGGGCACCTCCTTGTAGTGGTCGATGAACGCCTGGTAACGGCGGGCGAGGTCGTCGAGGGGCCACAGCCTCGCCGCCAGCGTCCGCGGGTCGCGCTCGCCACCGATCTCGAGCTCGTCGGTGGTCGCGGTGGTGACCGCGTCGGCCACCCCGAGCCGCTCGGCCTCGGCGCCGACGACGGGGCCCCACCGGTGCGGCGACACGTAGAGGCCGTTCTGGATCTGGCCCGCCCCGAGCTCGAACAGGCGGCGCACGAACGACGCCACGCCCTCGTCGTCCACGGGCGCCACCGCGACGAGGCGCCATCGGCGGTCCCAGCCGCGGCCGGCGGCGTCTTGCACGTAGGCCAGTCGGGCCCGCTCGAGCGCCGAGTCGAGCAGGGCGCGGCCGGCGTCGGTGGGGCGGTAGCGCCGGCCGTCCTCGGTGGCGAACAGACCCTCGTCGACGAGCAGGTCGAGCTCGTCGCGCACCTGGTCGGCCGGCTGGCCGCACACCTCGGCCACGGGCAGGACGTCGTCGGTGACGATGACCCCGTCGGGGCCGGCCATGCCCACCACGAGGAGACGGGTGGGGATGTGGTCGTCGGGCGCCCGGTCGGTCACGACGCCGAGGGTAGTGGGTGCCCGCCGGCGCCTTCCCGGACGGGCCTCGCGGCATCGTCGACCCGTCGTGTCACCCGTGCCATACTCCCGCTCCTGTGAGACGGGTGCTGCCCCTGCTGGCCGTCCTGGCCGTCGTCGTGGTCGGCGCTGGGTGCGCGAGCGGCTCGGGGGCGTCGGCGGGGTCGTTCGAGCCCCGCCGGCCGGGGACCCTGGTCATCGCCACGGCGTTCCTGCCGTCGGCGGGTTTCTGGGAGGGGTCCGCCGACGCCCCCGAGGGCGGCTTCGAGTGGGCCCTGGGTGAGGCGCTGGCCGACCGCTTCGGGCTCGAGGACGTCGAGGTCGTACCGGTGGCGTTCCCGGCGCTCGTCGGCGGCGACCTCGGCGGCGCGGACCTGGCGCTCAGCCAGCTGACCCCGACGGCCGGGCGCGAGGAGGTCCTCGACTTCTCCACGCCCTACCTCAGCGCCCCGCCCGCGGTCGTCGTCGCCCCGGGCACCGAGGCCCGCGACGCCTTCGACCTGCGCGCCCTGCAGTGGGTCACGGTCGAGGGCTCGACCCTGACCGAGGTCGTCGACGACCAGATCCGGCCCCGCGACCGGCCCGAGCGCGTCGACGGGCGGGCGGCGGCGCTGGAGCGGATCGACACCGGCGCCGCCGAGGCGATGCTCCTCGACCTTCCCGTGGCGCTGGCCCTCGAGCAGGCGCAGCCCGACGACTACTCGGTGATCGCGCAGCTGGGGGAGGACGAGGGCCTGGCCGCCGCCCTGCCCCCGGGATCGGACAACACCGTCGCCGTCGACTCGGCCATCCGAGCGTTCCTGGCCGACGGCACTATCGACGACCTCTCGCGGGAGTGGCTGGGCGCCGAGCTCGCCGACGGCGCCGCGGACCTCCCCCTCATCCGCCTGCGACCGTGACCCGTCCGTGCCCGCCCCGATCACCGAGGAGACCATGATCGTCGCCCTCCAGGCCCCCGAAGGCCCCGCGCTCGAGTTCCTCGTGCTCTTCCTCGTCGTGCTGGTCGGTCCCGCCCTCATGAGCCGGGCCCGGCTGCCGGGCATCATCGGCCTGCTGCTGGGCGGCTGGGCGATCGGGCCCCACGGCCTCGGCCTCATCGGCGAGGGCAACCACACGATCCCCGAGCTCGGGCAGTTCGGCCTGCTGTACCTCATGTTCGTGGCCGGCCTGGAGCTGGACCTCGGCATGCTCCGCCTGCACCGCCGCACCGCTCTGGGCTTCGGCGTGCTGACCTTCGCCGTGCCCTTCGTCGGCGGGGTCGCGGCCGGCGGGGCCCTGGGCTTCAACACGCCGGCGGCACTGCTCCTCGGGTCGCTCGTCGCGTCCCACACCCTGATCCTCTACCCCACGGTCCGGGACGCGGGGCTGGGTGCCAACCGGGCGGTGGCCAGCGCCGTCGGGGCCACCGTCCTGACCGACACGCTCTCTCTCGTCGTGCTGGCCGCGGTCTCGGGGAGCGAGACGGGCTCGGGCTCCACGGCCGAGGTGTTCGGCGAGCTCGCCATCGGGCTCACCCTGCTCGTCGTCGTCTCCCTGCTCGGTCTGCCGCGGATCGCCCGCGCCACGTTCCGGCGCCTGGGCGCCGATCGCTCGGTGCGGTTCCTCGTCGCGCTCATCTCCTTCCTGGCCATGGCCGCGCTCGCCGACGTGTTCGGCATCGAGGGGATCGTCGGCGCCTTCTTCGCCGGGCTCGCCTTGAACCCCCTCGTCCCGAACGAGGGCCAGACGATGCACCGCCTCGAGTTCTTCGGCTCGGCGGTGTTCATCCCGGTCTTCCTCGTCTCGACCGGGCTGCTGCTCCAGCCGTCGGTCATGGTGCAGCCCGAGACGCTCGGCTACGCGGCCCTCTTCGTCCTGGCCTGCGTGGGGGGCAAGGCGATCGCGGCGTCGCTCTCGGTGCCGCTGTTCCGGGTCACCCGGGCCGAGGCGGCCGTCATGTTCGTGCTCACCACCCCGCAGGCGGCGGCCACCCTGGCGGCGACGGTGGTGGGCTTCGAGATCGGGCTGTTCAGCACGGTCGTGGTCAACGCGGTGCTGGTGCTGATCCTGGTGAGCATCGTCGTCACCAGCCTGCTCGCCCCCGGTGCGGTGCGCCGGGTGGAGCAGGGCGACGAGCCGGCGCGGCCGCTCGGCGAACGGGTGCTGCTCGCCGTCGGCGCGGGCGGGGCCTCGCCGTTGGTGCGCGAGCTGGCCGTGCGTGTGGCCGGCCGGTCGGGCGGGGTGGTGGACTCGCTGCTCGTGCGGGGCGCAGCCTCGCCCGGGCTCGCGCGTGAGGAGGCGCGCGGGATCGAGGAGGTGGCCGAGCAGGAGGGCTTCGACGGCGAGGTGCTGGTCGGCGTGGACCGCCACCCGGCCGCGGCCATCGTCCACGGCGCGCTGGCCGACGACGCCTCGATGGTCGTGGTCGACCCCGAGGTCGAGCTGGCGGGAGGTCGACTCCTCCCCAACCACTGGGCGGAGGCGATGGCGGCGGCCGTGGCCACGCCGCTGCTGCTCGTCCGCGGGGGCGGGGACCGTCTCGGCCGGTTGGTGCTCGTCCGGCCCTCGGGCCTCGCCGCCGACCACCCGGCGTGGCAGTTCGCCCGCGAGCTCGCCGCCGCGATCGCCGGCGACGACGTCGTGGAGCAGCCCGACGACGGTGCCTGGGCGGGCGGACTGGGGCCCGGCGACCTGGCGCTGGTGCTGGTCGAGGCCTGGGAGGTGATCGACGGCGTCCCGTCGCCACCGGACGGCGCCGCGGTCGCGCTGGTGCCGATGCCGAGCGTGCTCGGCCGGACGGCCCCTCGGCCGGCCCCTCGTCGCGGGGCGGTCGAGCCCGAGCCGGGCTGACCGGCCCGGGTCAGCGCTTCAGAGGTGCAGGCCGCACTCCGTGCGGTCGCGCCCCGCCCATCGGCCCGAACGGGCGTCGTCGCCGGGCCGGACCGGGGTCGTGCAGGGCTGGCACCCGATGGACGGGTAGCCCTGGGCGACCAGGGGGTTCTGGATCACGTCGTGGTCCGCGATGTAGCCGGCCACGTCGGCATCGCTCCAGGTGGCGATGGGGTTGACCTTGACGAGGCCCCGGAGGTCGCGGGCGACGATGGGCGCGGACTCACGGGCGGCGGCCTCGGTGCGACGCAGGCCGCTCATCCACGCCGCCTTGCCCGCCAGTGCCCGGTCGAGCTGGCCGACCTTCACGGCGGAGCAGCAGTTCTCCGGATCGACCTCCCACAGCTCCTCGGCGTGGTGCGCGACGGTCATGATGCGCAGGTTCAACCCGTAGTGCCGGCGCACGTCCTCGACGGTCTGGAGGGTCTCGGGGAAGTGGTAGCCGGTGTCGATGAAGACCACCTCGATGGCCGGGTCGACCGTCACGGCCAGGTCGATCAGCACGGCGTCGGTCATCGACGCGGTCATGCACAGGTGGGGCGCGAAGCAGTCGATCGCCCACTGGATGATCTTGCTGGCGGGAAGCCCCTCGAACTCGCGGTTCAGCTCGGCCAGCTCGTCATCGGTGAAGCCGGGGACGTCGAGGGCGATCGGGTCGAACGCCATCAGGTCGCGCACTCCGAGTCACCCACCTCGGCCACGTAGGGCCCGGTCTCGCCGTAGTCCACGTAGTACTCCGGCCCGTCGTCGGGGGTGGGGAAGCGGTCGAGGTCGGCGAGGTCCTCGCGCAGCCCGACGGCCCCGCCCACCCGGGCGAGCCACTCGTGGAAGGGCTCACCGGGACCGCGCTCCTCGGCGTAGCGGCGCACCACCCGCACCGTGGCCTCGGGGGCGTTGCGGGCCGGGAGGCGCAGCGCCTTCTGGCCGAACTCGATGCGCTCCTCGCCCACATAGCCGCCGAGCAGCATCTGGTAGCCCGGCGCGGCCCGGCCGTGGGCGCGGCGTTCGGCACCGAAGAAGCCGATGTCGCTGGCGTGGTGCTGCCCGCAGGAGTTGGTGCAGCCCGAGATGTTGGTGCGCACACCGCCGACCTCCGCCAGCCCCTCCTCTTCGAGCCGGCGCCCGATCTCGTCCGCGAGGCCACGGGACTGGGTGACGGCCAGGTTGCACGTGTCGGCGCCGGGGCAGGCGACCACGTCGCGCGTCAGCTCGGCACCCGGCTCGGCCATGCCGATCGCGTCGAGTCGGTCGTACAAGACGTCGAGCTGGCCGTCGTCGAGCCCGCGGAAGACGAAGTTCTGACGGTTGGTCACCCGCACCTCGGCGCCCAGCTCCCGCTGGATCGCGGCCAGGGCCCGGAACTGGGCGGCGGTGACGTCGCCGAGTCGACTCCAGGCGTAGGCCGACACCGTGCCCTTGGCGGCGCCCCGCACGACGTTGGCCTCGTGCCAGCGCGCCCGTCGGTCGCCGGTGCGGATGGTCACCGCCGTCCCCTGGCCGATGGCGGGGGCGGTGGCGCCGTCGGCCAGGCCCGCCGGTGCGTCGCCGAGCTTCTCGACGATCTCGGGGATGCCGCCGGGCCAGGACGCGGAGGCCACGAGCAGCGACCGCTCCTTCAGGATCCGGGCCCGCACCTCGTCCCAACCCATCGTGTCGACCAGCCACTTGAGGCGGGCCCGGAGCTTGTTGTCCCGGTTGCCGTGGTTCGAGAACACCCGCAGGACGGCCTCGAGGGTGGGCAGCAGATCCTCCCGTGCGGTGAAGGGCTCGAGGGCCAGTGCCGGGTGCGGTGTGGCCCCGAGCCCGCCCGCGACGAACACCCGGAAGCCCGCGTCCTCGGTGCCGTCGTCGAGGGTGCGCGTCGTCGCGATGACGCCGACGTCGTTGAACATGGCCTGCCCGCAGTCGGTGGCGCAGCCCGAGAAGTTGATCTTGAACTTCCGGGGAAGGCGCTGGGCGAGGGGGTTGCGGAGGAAGTGGCGGTGGGCGGCCTCGGCCCAGGGGGTGATGTCGAGGGCCTCCTTCGGGCACGCGCCGGCGAGGTGGCAGCCCTGCACGTTGCGCACCGTGTCGCCGCACGCCTCCCGGGTGGTGAGCCCGACCGCGCCGAGCTTGCGCATCACGGTCGGGACCTCGTCGAGCTCCACGAAGTGGAACTGGACGTTCTGGCGGGTGGTGAGGTGGCCCCACCCACGGGAGTGGTCGTCGGCCAGGTCGCCGAGCAGCTCGAGCTGCTCGGGGAGCAGCGAGCCGTAGGGGACCTTGACCCGGACCATCTGGTTGGTGCCGCCCTGGCGCTGGCCGTAGATGCCGTTGTTGAGCCGGAAGACCCGGAACGCGTCCTCGGTCAGCGTGCCGGCGCGGTACCGGGCCAGCTGCACCTCGAACTTGTCGATGTCCGCGGACATCGCCGGGTCGATCTCGGGGGGCGGGGACAGCACGGGCAGGCCTCCACGGCGGTCGGAATCCCGACTGGTCGAGTCGGGATTCGGCCGAGTGTAGGAGAAACCTGACCTATCGGGTCAACAATTCCGAGAAACCCCGGGTACGGGTCGACGTCCCCGGGGTGCCGTCAGTGGCGGGCGCGGAGCAGCTCGGACACCTGGAACGCGAGATCCAGGGACTGGCGGGCGTTGAGCCGCGGGTCGCACATCGTCTCGTAGCGGTCGTCCAGATCGGTGTCGAGGATCGCCTCGGCGCCGCCGAGGCACTCGGTGACGTCGTCGCCCGTGAGCTCGACGTGGACGCCACCCGGCCAGGTGCCCTCGGCCCGGTGGGCGGCGAAGAACCCGGCGATCTCGCGCAGCACGTCGTCGAGGTGGCGGGTCTTGCGGCCTCCCGCGCTCGTGAAGGTGTTGCCGTGCATCGGGTCGCAGGCCCACACCACCGGATGCCCGGCGTCGCGCACCGCGGCGAGCAGCGGGGGAAGGCCCGCCTCGATGCGGTCCGCGCCCATGCGGCTGATGAGGGTGAGCCGGCCCGGCACGCGGTCGGGGTTGAGGCGCTCGCACAGGGCCAGCACCTCGTCGGCCGCGACCGTGGGGCCGACCTTGGCGCCCACCGGGTTCTCGACCCCGGACAGGAACTCGACGTGGGCGCCGTCGGGCTCGCGGGTGCGCTCGCCCACCCAGAGCATGTGGGCCGAGCAGTCGTACCAGTCCCCGGTGAGCGAGTCGCGCCGGGTGAGGGCTTCCTCGTAGCCGAGGATCAGGGCCTCGTGGCTCGTGAAGAAGTCGACCTGGTGCAGGTCGGGCTGCGACGCGGTGTCGACGCCGCACGCCTTCATGAAGCGGAGGGCACGGTCGATCTCGGAGGCGAGCTGCTCGTACCGGCGCCCCTCACGGCTGCTGGCCACGAACTCCTGGTTCCAGCGGTGCACCTGACCGAGGTCCGCGAAGCCGCCCTTGGTGAAGGCCCGGAGCAGGTTCAAGGTGGACGCCGACTGGTGGTACGCCTGGACCAGCCGGTCCGGGTCCGGCGTCCGGGCCGCCGCGGTGAAGCCGATCGAGTTGACGATGTCGCCGCGGAACGACGGGAGCTCGACCTCCTCGACGACCTCGACCGGCGACGACCGGGGCTTGGCGAACTGGCCGGCGATCCGTCCCACCTTCACCGTGGGGACGCCCGACGAGTAGGTGAGGACGACCGCCATCTGGAGGATGACCCGGAGCTTGTCCCGGATCGCGTCCGCCGAGAACGCGTCGAACGACTCGGCACAGTCGCCGGCCTGGAGCAGGAACGCCTCGCCGGCGCCCACCTGGGCGAGGCTGCGCGTCAGCTCGCGGGCCTCGCCGGCGAACACGAGGGGCGGCATCGTGGCGATGGCCTTGACCGCCTGGTCGAGCGCGCCACGATCGGGCCAGTCGGGCTGCTGGCCCGCAGGGCGGTCACGCCACGACGAGGGAGTCCAGGAGGTATCGGCCACGGCAGAAGGATCGCGGGTGACGGCCGCGCTCGCCAAGCGGGTTCGGCGGGCGGCGGCGGCCGTTGCGGCTCAGGCCGCGTCGGTGGTGGCGGCGGCCTGGTCGCGGACGGTGCTGACCGCCCGCTTCACGAGTCGGCGGGCGGCCTCGGCGGTGACGCCCAGCTCCTCGCCCACCTCGCGGTAGCTGCGCTTGCGGCCGTCGTGCAGGCCGAAGCGCTGCTCGACGGCGTAGCGGGCCCGGTGGTCGAGCACGCTCAGCAGGTCGGTGACCATCTGCTGCTCGGCGCGGTCGAGCACCTCCTGCTCGGGCCCGGGGGTCGCGTCCGGCAGCAGGTCGACGAGCTCGTTGCTGTCGTCGTCGCCGATGGTGCGGTCGAGCGAGGTGGGGGTGGTCAGACGGTGCAGTCGTGCGTGCTCGTCGTCGAGCTCGTCGCCGTCGCCCGCGACCTGGCGCAGCGCCGCTCGCAGGCTGGCCGAGCGGTCGCCGGGGAGGCGGACCAGGCTGGCCTTCTGGTCGAGGGCGCGCCCGATGGCCTGGCGGATCCAGAACGTGGCGTAGGTGGAGAACTTGAAGCCCTTGCGCCAGTCGAACTTGTCCACGGCGTGCTCGAGGCCGAGGTTGCCCTCCTGCACGAGGTCGAGCAGCTCCATGCTGGGGGGGAGCGGGTAGCGCCGGGCGACCGACACCACGAGGCGCAGGTTGGCGCGGATGAAGCGGTCCTTGGCCCGCTCGGCCTCGCGCACGGCGCGGGTGAGCTCGACGCCCGACTCGCCGTTGGCGAGCCGCTCGCGCGCCTCGGCGCCCTTCTCGATCACCTGGGAGAGCTCGCGCTCCTCCTGGGCGGTGAGCAGCGGCACCAGGCCGATCTCGTTGAGGTACTGGCCGACTGAATCGCTCATGACACCTTTTCTGTGGGAAGTTCAGGTCTCTTAACGAGAATTACTGCCCTGTGATTCCCGGTTTCAGACATTTTCGGCCCGGTGGCGCCACGCGGACGCCGCTCCACCGGGTTCCCCGCTCCAACCGCCGTGAACAGAGGGGTGTTCCGGGGCTCGAGGTGACATCGGTCACCTCGACCCGCTCCGTGAGGGGCGGGAACGCGGAAACGGGTGGATCGGCGGCGGATCGGTGCGGGGGAACACCTTTCGTAACCAGAATGACATATTCTGGACGGAGAGCACAAGCCCCCGACCGAGGGGTCCCGGCCTTCTATGATCTGCGCCCGTGCCAGGACCAGGGACCCTTCTCGGCGCGCTGGCGCGCCAGGCCTGGATCCTCCTCGCCGCGACCCTCGCTGGAGCCGCGCTGTTCGGCACGGGATCCGCGCTGATGCCCGCGGTGTACGAGTCGAGGGCCGAGGTGACCGTCGACCCGGTGTCGCTGGACCAGCGCTTCGGCGCTCCGGACGCTCCGCAGGACGGCGCGCAGGCCATCTCCCGCGAGGTCGCCTTGGTGCGGAGCGAGGCCGTGCTGGGCCGGGCGGGCGCCCAGATCGCCTTCGACCACTCGATCGTGGTCGAGCAGGTGTCGGCGGACACCATCGCCTTCGTCGGCCGGTCGATCAGCGGGCCCTTCGCCGAGTCCGTGGCCGAGACGGCGGCGACGACCTACCTGACCGTGCGCGAGGAGATGGCGACGGGCCTGGCCGAGAGCGCGGTGTCCGCCACCCAGGCCCGAATCGACGGGCTCACCGCTCGTCAGGCCGCCGGGGAGGACGTGGCCGCCGACCTGGCGGAACAGGAGGCGCTGCTCGCCGACTTCCAGGCGGGGCAGGCGGCGGTCGGCGACACCGCCCGCATCTCGCTCGCGCCGACGAGCGCCGGTGCCCCGGTGATGCCACGTCCCTGGCGGGCGGCCGCGAAGGGGGCCCTGGTGGGCCTCGTCGTCGGACTGCTCATCGCTGCAGGCCGGGAGTACCTCCTCGCTCGCCCGCTCCCCGACAGTGTCCGCGGGGCGCTGCCGAAGGTCGACGTCTCCCGACGGGACGGCGGCGCGTTCCGGCTCGGATGGCCCGACCGGCGCCGGCCGGCCGTGGCGGTGCTCTCGGCGCTGGTCGTGGCCCGGGCTGCGGTCTCGGTCGTGCTCGGTGTGAACTTCGTGCTCGATGACTGGAGCCTCGAGTTCCAGCGGGCCACGGCCGGGACGTGGGAGTCCGTGCCGTCCGGCCAGGACCTCGTCAACGCCCGACCAGGGGCGTGGCTGACCTTCACCCTCCTGCACGGCATCGTCGGACCGCATCCGCTCGTGCAGTTCCTCGTGCTCACGGCGATCAACCTGGCGCTCGTGCTGGCGCTCTACAGCGTGCTGGCCCGCTTCTTCGAACGGCCGCTCGCGCTGCTCGCCACCGCGGTGTGGGTCCTGCTCCCCATCCACCAGTCCATGTCGGTGTGGTCCGGCACGAGCCAGATCGCCGTCGGCGCCCTGCTGCTCCTGCTCGGTCTCTGGGCCTTCACCGACGGCCGATGGCTCCTCGCCGGGCTCGGCTTCGGGGCATCGATCCTCTGCTACGAGCTCGCCGTGCCGGTGGCGTTCGCCTCGGTCGCTCTCGTGGCCACACCGCTCGCCCCCCTCCGGCCCGGTGCGCCGGCCCCGCGGGCGCCCCTCACCCTGGTCGGGCGGGCGGGAACGCTCGCCTTCGTCGTCGCGGCGACGGCCTGGTCCCGGGCGCATCCCGTGTACCCGCTCGAGCTGCGCGTGCCGAGCCCGGCCACCCTGTGGTCCGGGCACTTCGGCATCGGCCTCTTCGGAAGCCTCGACACCCCCGATCGGCTCTTCTCGCTGGTGGGCGGGCTGCTCGCGGCGGGCGTGGTCGTCTGCCTCGTCTGGTGGCTGCGCGGTGACCGGGGCCGCGACGCCGGTCCGTCACTCGTCGTGGGCGGGGTCGCCGTGCTCCTCCTCGGGCTGTTCGTCTCGCTGACCGCCACCACGGGCGTGCTCGGGTTCAACGACCGGCTCTACGCCGTGTCCTCCGTGGGCGCCGCGATGATGATCGCCGGGCTCGGCAGGTTCCTGTGGCGACGCGTGCCCCTCACCACGATCGGGCTCGGCGCCCTGCTCGTGGTGATCCTCGCGATCGGCCAGTTCGTGTCCCTGCGGTCCTGGAGCCAAGCGGGCGGCGATGTCGTGGCGCTGCTGGACTATCTGGAGCGCACCTATCCGGACGCGGCCAACACGAACTTCATCGTGGGCCCGACGCCCAGCTACCGCAACAACGTGGTGGGCGCGTCGTCGCCGTTCGGGGGAGCCGACGCCGCCTTCCGGCTCACCTTCCCGGAGGCCGGACCGCCGTGCGTCCCACTCGCGGAGCGGGCCACCGTGCCCGTGGACACGTGCACCGGCTCGCTCTGGGTGGCCAACAGCCGCGAGGAGTTCACGCCGACGCCGTGGGGCGAGTCCCTCGTCGACTGGTCACGGGTGCTCGGCACCGACGGGACGCCCTGACCGGCCACTCCTACACTGCGCCGGTGCCCCGCTCGGGACCGCGCCTCGGGATCTTCGGAGGCACCTTCGACCCTCCGCACGTCGGCCACCTGGCGGCCGCGGTCAACGCGCGCCACGACCTCGGGCTGGACCGGGTCCTGCTGGTGGTGGCCAACGTGCCCTGGCAGAAGGTGGGGGAGCGGCCGGTCAGCGCGGCCGGAGCGCGCCTCGAGCTGGTCCGCCTCGCCGTGGGCGACGTCGAGGGGGTCGAGGCCTCCGACCTCGAGATCCGCCGCGGCGGCGAGTCCTACACGGCTGACACCGTGGCCGAGCTCCTCGACGAGGACCCGTCCCGGGACCTGTTCGTGATCGTGGGCAGCGACGCGGCCGAGGGGTTGCCGACGTGGGAGCGGGTCGAGGAGGTGCGTGCCCGCGCGACGGTGGTCGTGGTCGACCGGCCAGGGGGCTCCTGGGGCCCGCCACCCGGCTGGGAGGTCCGCCGCGTCGAGGTGCCGCGGCTGGAGATCTCGTCGACCGACCTGCGACAGCGCGTGGTCGACGGCCGACCGCTCGACTACCTGGTGCCCGCCCCGGTCGTTTCGGGCATCGAACGCCTCGGCCTCTATCGTGAGCCGCGATGAGCGAGCGGGACCGATGAGCCGGGAGCCCACGGTCCTGCCCGACGGCGACGAGGCGACCACGGGAGGGCGCCGCCGGCGCACCCGGGAGAACGGTCGCCGTGGTGCGGTCTGGGACGACGTCGCCTGGGCGGCGCCCGCCGAGCCCGACGCCCGCCGCGCGGCGGACGACGGGGACCGCCCGCGCGGTCGCCGCGCCCACCCGGTCGCCCGCGGCGTGTTCGTCGGGGTCTGGGTGGTGCTGATCCTCGCCATCCCCGTCCTCACCTTCGTGGGTGTCCGGGCGGTCGGCGACAGCAACGCCGGGCGAGAGCTCGGGGTCGAGGACGACCCCACCGCCGAAGGCTACGAGGCGGCGGTCGAGCCGACGCCCACGCTGCTCGTGGTGCAGACCGACGACCTCGGCACCCTGACGGGCGCCACGGTGCTCTCGCTGCGCAACAGCGGCGGGGGGTTCCTCACGTTCTTCCCCGCGGGCACCGTGCTCGAGCTGCCGTTCACCGAGACGGGCGAGGCGCCCATGAACGACATCTACCAGGGCGCGGGCGAGACGGGGCTCGAGCAGCGCATCGAGACCCTGCTCAACGCCGCGACCCAGGAGAACGTCGAGATCACGAACAACGCGCAGTGGGGGAGCCTCGTCGCACCGCTCGGACCCCTCACGATCGACAACCCGGTCGCGCTGACCGCCACCGACGCCGCCGGCGCGCCCGTCACCTTCGCGCAGGGCGAGATCCCGGTCCCGCCCGAGCAGATCGGGCTGTTCGTGAACACCCGCGGTCCCGACGAGAACGACCTCGTGCGGCTCGAGCGCCAGGAGGCGTTCTGGACCGCCTGGCTGGCCGCCGTCGCCGCCTCGGACGACCCGAACGCCGTGCCCGGCGAGACCGACCGCGGCCTCGGACGCTTCGTGCGGGCGCTGGCCGCCGGCGAGGCGCTCGTCAACACCCTGCCCGTCGACCCGATCGGCATCCCGGGCGTGGGCGCCACCGACACGAACCTCTACCGCCCCGACCAGGCTGCGGTCGACGAGCTGGTCGCGCAGACCATCCCGCTGCCGGTGGGGGTCGGTCGCCTCCGCTCACGGGTGCTCGACGGCACCGCCACCGAGGGGCTGGCGGTGGAGGCATCCCGCATCCTCGTGCCCGCGGGCGCCGAGATCGCCTTCATCGGCAACGCCGAGCGGTTCGGGCGGGCGGAGACCGTCGTGCAGTACTACGACCCCGAGGAGGAGCAGCAGGCCCAGGCGCTCCTCGACGCGCTGGGCGTGGGGCGGCTCGTGCTCCGCGAGAACGTCACCGATACGGTGGACGTCACCGTGATCCTCGGCGCCGACTTCGATCCCGAGACCGCGCCCGGAGCGTCGGCGGCGGTCGACTCCGGCGAGTCCCTCGATCCGGCCGCCACCACGGTGCCCGTGGATCCGTTCGGCGTCACCACGACGCTCCCGTTCGGGGTCGCACCCGCCATCACGCCGCCCACCGAGGCCCCCGCTGGCTGATCGCCCCGCGCCCGCTGCGTCGCCGACCGTCCTCGACTGGGTGGTGGCCGCGGCGCGCGCCGCCGCCGCCAAGTCCGGCGCCCGAACGCTCGTGCTCGACGTCTCCGAGGTGTTGTCGATCACGGGCTGGTTCGTGATCACGAGCGGCGCCAACGCCCGGCAGGTGAAGACCATCGCCGAGGAGGTCGAGGAGCGGGTCGCCGATGGGGGCGGACCCCGGCCGCGGCGCATCGAGGGGTTGGACGGGCTGCGCTGGGTCCTCATGGACTACGGGGACTTCGTCGTGCACGTGTTCCTCGACGAGGAGCGCGACTACTACGAGCTCGAGCGGCTCTGGAGCGACGTCCCCCGGGTCGACTGGGCCGCCGCCGACCGCGAGGATCCCGCCGTCGGCGAGTGAGCCGGGCGCTGAGTAACGTCGGGGTGCCATGGCTGTGATCGACCTCGAGCGCGCCACCCTCGACGAGGACGGCTTCGCCGTCCACCGCGGCCTGTTCGACGCCGCCGAGATGGCCCACGTCATCGACCTCATCGAGGCCGCCGACGCCGTCAACCCGCACCACGACCAGCTGAACGCGGGCACCATGCGCTTCGCCAGCAACCTGCTGCCGTGCAGCGCCGACCTGCAGGCGTGGGTCACCCGCCCGGCCCTGCTCGACCTGGTGTGCGCACGGCTGGGGCCCGACGTCTGGATCCGCTGGGACCAGGCCGTGGCCAAGGGCCCGGGCGCTCCGCTGTTCCCCTTCCACCAGGACAACGGGTACAGCCAGGTCGACTTCGAGCACCTCCAGGTGTGGGTCGGCCTCAGCGCGGCCGACGCCGACAACGGTGGGCTCTGGCTCGTCCCCGGCAGCCACCGCCGACCGTGGACCCACGAGAACGTCGACGGCGTGGTCCACGTGCTCGAGCCCACCGACGACGCCATCTGCATCCCCGCCGAGGTGGGCGACGTGGTGCTGTTCTCGTCGCACACCGTGCACGCCACGCTGCCCAACGTCACGGACCGCCTGCGCTGGGCCTACGTGGTCGAGTACGTCAGCCTCGAGCACGCCGACCCCCACCTCCCGCCTCCCTACTTCGTCGCCGCCCGCGGCGGCGCACCGGCACCCGGGTGGGTCGACCGGCTGCCGGCGCAGGCCGCCACCGACGCCGAGTAGCGGACGGCCCGACATCGCCACCCACCTCGTCGACGCCACGCCGAGGCCCCTCGGCGGCCTCGGCCCGGTCGCGCCCCTGGCCTTCGGCTGCTGGCGCTTCCGCGACGGCGACCTGGCCGGTGCCACCGCGGCGCTCGACGCCGCCCTGGCCGCGTACGCCACGCCGGGCGCCCGCGTGCTCGTCGACAACGCCGACGTCTACGGCGAGCAGGAGCGCGGCGCGGCCGAGTCCCTCCTCGGGCGGGTGCTGTCGGGCCGGTCCGGGTGGGCCGACGACCTGGTGCTGGCCACCAAGGCCGGCATCCGGCCCGGGGTGCCCTACGACGCCAGCGGCGACCACCTCGTGGCGGCCTGCGACGCGTCGCTGCGGCGGCTCGGCGTGGAGGTGATCGACCTCTTCCAACTCCATCGGGTCGACCTCTACACGCCGCCGGAGGAGACCGCGGCGGCGCTGGCCCACCTGCGCGAGGCGGGGAAGGTCCGCGAGGTCGGGGTGTCCAACGCCTCCGTCGCGCAACTCGACGACCTCGAGCGCCTGTTGCCGTTCCCGCTCGCCGCGGTGCAGGCCGAGTGCTCGCTGCTCGACCGTCGGCCGATCTTCGACGGGGTGCTCGACTGGTGCCGGCGGCGCGGTGCGGTGCCCCTGGCCTACTCACCGCTCGCCAGCGGTCGGTTGGCCGCGCCGGGAGGGGACGTGCCCCCGGACCTGACCGAGCGACTCGACGCCCTCGCCGCCCGCGAGGGGCGGCCGGTCACCGTCGTCGCCCTGGCGTTCCTGCTGGCCCACCCCTCGCGCCCGGTGCCGATCGTGGGCACCCAGCGCCCCGAACGGCTCGCCGAGCTGGCCGGGGCCACGACGGTGCGCCTCGACCGGGCCGACGTGTACGGCCTGATCGAGGCGGCCCAGGGCCACGAGCTGCCGTAGCCGCGGACCGGGCCGGGACGCGGCCGACCCCGGCCCGAGGGGCCGGGGTCGGCGACGCAACCGTCGGGGTGGAGGCGATGGGATTTGAACCCACGAAACCTCCTGCATGCCATGCAGGCGCTCTACCAGGCTGAGCTACGCCCCCTGGGGTGCGGGGGCACACGATAGCAGGGGGACCCCCCGCCTCCGCCACGCCGGGAACGGGTTCCGGGCCGCGGCGGCCCCCTCGGTACGATCCCCGGCATGAGCGACTCGTACGACTTCCGCGCCATCGAGGAGAAGTGGCAGCGCCGCTGGCGCGACGAGGGCACCTACGAGGTCGACAACGACGACCCGAGGCCCAAGTCGTACGTGCTCTGCATGTACCCCTACCCGTCGGGCCCCGCCCACATGGGCCACGTCCGCAACTACACCTTCGGCGACCTGCTGGTCCGCTACCGCACGATGCAGGGCCAGGCGGTGCTGTCGCCCATCGGGTTCGACTCGTTCGGCCTGCCCGCCGAGAACGCCGCCATCAAGACCGGTGAGCACCCCCGCCCGTTCACCGACGCCAAGATCGAGGAGCTGACCTCGTCGCTGCAGCGCCTCGGCGCGGTCTACGACTGGCGCCGGGTCGTGAAGAGCCACGACCCGAGCTACATCCACTGGACGCAGTGGATCTTCCTGCGCTTCCTCGAGGCGGGCCTGGCCTACCGCCGCAACGCGCCGGTGAACTGGTGCCCCGGCTGCCAGACCGTGCTGGCCAACGAGCAGGTGCTGGCCGACGGCACCTGCGAGCGCTCCGGCGACCTGGTCGAGCGCCGCGACCTCGAGCAGTGGTTCTTCCGCATCACCGAGTACGCCCAGCAGTTGCTCGACGACCTGCAGGGCCTGGACTGGCCCGAGCGGGTCAAGACCATGCAGCGGAACTGGATCGGCCGCTCCGAGGGCGCCGAGTTCGACCTGGTGCTGGCCGACGGCGAGGGCACGCCCCGCGCCGACGGGCTGGCCCTGCGCGTGTTCACCACGCGCCCCGACACCAGCTTCGGCATGACCTACGCGGTCATGGCCCCCGAGCACCCGCTGGTGCCCGAGGTGACGAGCGACGCCCAGCGGGCCGAGGTGGAGGCCTTCGTGGCCAAGGTGCGCCAGGCCAGCGAGCTCGAGCGGGTGTCGTCCGAGGGCGGGCTGGACAAGCGCGGCGTCTTCACCGGCTCGACCGTGATCAACCCGTTCAACGGCAAGGCCGTGCCCCTCTACCTGGCCGACTACGTCCTCATGGGCTACGGCACCGGGGCGATCATGGCCGTCCCCGCCGAGGACCAGCGCGACTGGGACTTCGCCCAGGCCTACGACCTGCCCATCGTCCGCACCGTCCAGCCGCCCGAGGGCTGGGAGGGCGAGGCGTACACCGGCGACGGCCCGACCATCAACAGCGAGTGGCTGGACGGCCTGGGCAAGGCCGAGGCCATCGCCAAGGCCATCGACTGGCTGGAGGTCGAGGGCCACGGCGAGGGCACGGTCAACTACCGGCTCCGCGACTGGCTCCTGTCGCGCCAGCGCTTCTGGGGCTGCCCGATCCCGATCGTGTACTGCCCCGAGCACGGCGCGGTCCCGGTGCCCGACGACCAGCTGCCGGTGCTGGCGCCCGACGACGTCGAGTTCCGGCCGACGGGGGAGTCGCCGCTGCGCTTCCACGAGGGCTTCCTGGCCACCACCTGCCCGGTGTGCGGCGGGCCGGCCACCCGCGAGACCGACACCATGGACACCTTCGTCGACTCGTCCTGGTACTTCCTGCGCTTCGCCGACCCCACCAACGAGGACGCCCCCTTCGACCCCGCGGCGGTGGCCGAGTGGCTGCCGGTCGACCAGTACATCGGCGGCATCGAGCACGCCATCCTCCACCTGATGTACGCCCGCTTCTTCACCAAGGCGCTCGCCGACCTGGGCGTCGCGCCGAAGGAGCTGCGCGAGCCCTTCGAGCGGCTGTTCACCCAGGGCATGATCCGCATGGGCGGCACCAAGATGTCGAAGTCCAAGGGCAACCTGGTCGCCCCCGAGCCCTACCTGGACTCGATGGGCGCCGACTCGCTGCGGCTGTTCCACCTGTTCGCGGGCCCGCCCCAGGACGACATGGAGTGGAGCGACACCGGGATCGAGGGCTGCTCCCGCTTCCTGCACCGGGTGTGGCGGCTGGCCACCGGCGACGTGGCCGGCACCGTCGTCGAGCGCGAGTCCACGGCGGTCGACGAGGAGGTCGAGGCCTCGCGCCACCGCCTGATCCAGCGGGTCACCGACGAGTACGAGCGCTGGTCCTACAACACCGCGGTGGCGGGCTTCATGGAGTTCACGAACGCGCTCTACAAGTACGTCCAGTCCGACGCCGGCGCCCGGCAGGCGACCGTCGACGAGGCCGTCGACACCCTGTTGCTGCTGCTGGCGCCCATGACCCCGCACTTCTCGGCCGAGCTGTGGGAGCGCCGCCGCGGCGGCGAGGTCCACGCCGAGCCGTGGCCGGTCGCCGACGCCGCCAAGGCCGTCCACGAGCTCGTCACCCTGGTCGTCCAGGTGAACGGCAAGGTGCGCGACACCCTCGAGGTGGCGCCGGACATCAGCGAGGCCGACGCCGAGGCCGCGGCGCTGGCCTCGGCCAAGGTCCAGGCCTTCCTGGACGGCGCCGAGCCCCGCAAGGTGATCGTCCGCCCGCCCAAGCTCGTGAACCTGGTGGTCTGACTCCCGGCCGGGGAGCTGCTCTCCGCTCAGTCCGCGGTACCGCGCTCGACCACCCACTCGTGGGGCTGGCCGGTCAGCTCGGCCACGAGCTCGAAGTCGGCGTCGTAGTGGAGGATGGTCAGGCCCCGGGTCTCGGCCACGGCGGTGACGAGCGCGTCCACGAGCGACAGGGCCCGATGCCGGCCCTGCTCGGCCAGGAGGCCCTGGAGCTCGAGCGCCCGGTCGTGGTCGGCGGCGGTCACCGGGGCCATCGGGAAGGCGTGCAGGCGATCGGCCAGCTCGGCGTGGTCGGGGGCGCTCCGAGCCGAGAACCCGAGCTCGAACGCCACCGGGGCGCACAGGGCGACCTCTCGCGCGGCGACGAGGGGGGCGATCACCGCCGCGACGTGGGTTCGGTGCAGCCGGGCCAGTGCACTGGTGTCGATGAGGTAGCGCACCTGCGCCACTCAGTCGGACCCCCACGCCTCGTCGGCGGCATCGAAGTCGAAGCGATCACGTTGGGCGAGCAGGTCGACGAGCTCCAGGCGGAGGCGCGCGTGGACGATCTCACGCAGCGAGGCGTCGATCGTGTCGCGCAACGTGGTCGTGCCGAGGATCTCCGCCGCTTGCCGGGCGATGTCTCGATCGATCTCCACGGATGTCTTGGACACCAAGCGAGGATATCTAACCGGGAGGTGTGCGCGACTGATGTCCTCGCCGCCGCGACCGCAGCGGATGCTGGTCCATCGCCACCCGAACCCCGCCCTTTCGTCACACGTTGAGCTCGAGCAGGGGCGCCGGCGTCCAGGCGGGCCAGCGGGGGGCGTAGTCCGGGATCCCGAAGCGGAACGCGGCGACCTCGATCGGGCCCTGGTCGACGGCGTTGTCGTAGAACACCGCCCGGTAGCAGGCGGGCAGGGCGGCCACGACCAGCGGCCAGAGGCGCTCGTAGCGGGCGGCCAGCTTGTCGGCGGGGACGTCGTGGCCGCCGGCCGCGACCCGCAGCGAGACCCGGGGCCCGGAGAGCTCGAGCGGGATCACCACGACGTGGAGCACGACGTCGTAGCCGGCGGCGGTGGCCGTCACGACCAGGTCGACCTTCGACTCGTGGGAGAACACCGTCTTGGCGCAGAAGTCGAGGCGGGCGTCGATCAGGGCCTGACGGGTGCGGGCCGCGATCTCGGCGGCGGCGTACCCCTGCTCGACCTCCTGACCCGGGAACCGGTCGTGGGCGATCCGGTCGGCGTTGACGAACGGCAGGCCGGGCCGGTCGGGCGCGATCAGCCGCTGGTAGAGGGTGGTCTTGCCTGCTCCGTTGGGCCCGACGACGAGGTCCAGGCGGCTCACCGGTGACGGCGGGTGCCGTCCGGGGCGATCTCCACGAGCCGGCCGTCGTCGTCGAGCGCCACCGTGATCTCACCGGCCTTGCGGGCGGCGGGACCGAAGCGCTCCCGGGCCGCCCGCTCGGCGATGCGGGCGTCGACGGTGGCGTGGGCGAGGGTGCGCTCGTCGTCGCCGAGGGTGGCGAACTGGGCCTCGCCGGCGGCCACCGCCAGCACCCGCCGCGTGGCCACCGAGGTGGCCCGCTCGACCTGCATGCCGATGCGGGCCCAGTGGTTGATCTGCTCGGCGATGGTGCGGTTCTCGGCCGCCGCGACCGCAGCGGCGTTCGCCGCCACGTCCGCGGTCACCCGGGTCGGCGCGGAGGTTCCCTTGGCCATGACGAGAAGTGTAGCAGCATGCTACACGTGTCGTGGCATGCGACGGACAGCTCGGCGGGTGGTGATGGCAACAGCACGAAAGGCGAGAAGTGGATCGGCGCCCTCAGATGGCCTTGAGGGCCTCGATGATGGGGAGCCAGGTGTCGGGGGCGGCCTTGTAAGGGGCGTAGAAGCTGATCCGGTGGACCACGCCGCCGAAGCGGTCGTGCAGCTGCGGCGCGATCTGGGACGGCTCGCCGCGGACGGCGAAGGTGCCGAGGATGTCGTCGTCGATGAGCTCGCCCATCTCCACCCACTTGCCCTGCTTCGAGAGGGCGTTGAGCTCGGTCTGGAGGTCGCCCCAGCCGTGGTGCTCGAGCACGCCGCGGTAGGCCGGCGTCGAGCCGTAGAAGGCGATCTGCTCGCGGACGCCCTTGGCGCTGCGGGCGACCTCCTCCTCGGTGGTGCCGGTCACGACGAACGCCGGCAGGGACAGCTGGAAGTCGCCGTCGGCGAGGGTCGCGCCCCGCTTGGCCAGGCCCCGCTCGATCGACGGGATCGTGACCTCGCGAAGGTAGGACTCGGTGGTGAAGCCGTGGCAGAGCATGCCGTCGGCGACCTCGCCGGCGACCTCGGTCATGAGCTGGCCCACGGCGGCGAGGAAGACCTTGGGCTGGCCGTGGGGGTTCGGGCCCGGGTCGAAGAACGGCGTCATCAGCGTGTGCTGGTAGAAGTCGCCGCGGAAGTCGAGCTTGTCGCCGGTCTCCCACGTCGTCCAGATCGCCCGCATGGCCAGGATGAACTCGCGCATGCGGGCCGCCGGGTGCGACCACGGCATCGAGAAGCGCTTGGTGATGTGGGCCTTGATCTGCGAGCCGAGGCCCAGCAGCAGGCGCCCGCCGGAGTAGGCCTGCAGGTCCCAGGCGGTGTTGGCGAGGGTCATGGGGCTGCGGGCGAAGGCGACCGCGATGCCCGTGCCCAGCTCCACGCGCCCGGTCGCCTCGGCCCCGAGCACCAGCGGCAGGAACGGGTCGTGGTTGGTCTCCGCCGTCCACAGGCCGTCGTAGCCGGCGGCCTCGCCGTCGCGTGCGCTCTGCGCCGCCTTGCCCAGGTCGAGCCCGAGCCCTCCGTCCACCAACACGCCACGTCACCTCGTCTGTCCGGGGCCAGGGTCGGGGCGACGCTACCTTTCCGCCGGGGGAGTGGTGACCGTGGGGGGAACCGACCGGGTGGACGCGCTACGAGGACTGCTGAACGGGCGACCGGTGGCGGCCCGCGCGCTCGCGGCGGTCGGCCCCGCGGCCGCGGTCCTCCTCGTGCAGCTCGTCTTCTTCCCGGTGCCCACCGGCGTGCTCCTGCGGGGGGTCGTCGTCGGCCTCCTCGGTGCGCTGCTCGCGGTCGGGATGGCGCTCGTCTACCGGGCCAACCGGATCGTGAACTTCGCGCAGAGCGACCTGGGGGCGGTGCCCGGCGCCGTGGCGGTGCTGCTCATCACGTTCAGCGGGCTCAACTGGTTCCTGGCGCTCGGGGCGGGTCTCGCCGCGGCGATCGTGCTCGGGGCCGTCGTCGAGTTGGCGGTGATCCGGCGCTTCGCGCGGTCGTCGCGCCTCGTCCTCACCGTGGCCACCATCGGCCTGTCGCAGCTCCTCGCCGTGTCCGCCCTCCTGCTCCCCAAGCTGTGGGGCGAGCGCCCCGACACGTTCCGGGTGGACGGGCCGCTGCACCTGACGTTCGAGGTCGCCCCGGTGGTCTTCTCGGGCGACGACGTCCTGGCCCTCGTGCTGGCACCGCTGGCCATGGTCGGCGTCGGGTTGTGGCTCCGACGCACCCAGGTGGGCATCGCGGTCCGCGCCAGCGCCGAGAACGCCGACCGCGCCAGCCTGCTCGGGGTGCCGGTGCGCCGACTCCAGACCGTCGTGTGGGTGGTGGCGACGGTGCTCTCGTTCCTCGCGCTCTACCTGCGAGCCGGGATCATCGGCCTGCCCTTCGGCTCGGCGTTCACCTTCACGCTCCTGCTCAGCGCGCTCGCCGCGCTCACGCTCGGCCGGTTCACCCACCTGCCCGCCATCGGCGGCGCCGCGGTGGCGCTCGGGGTGCTGGAGGTGGCGGTCGACTGGAACGCGGACAACCCGCTCCTCATCGATCCCATCATCGGCCTCGTCATCTTCGTGGGACTGCTGGCGCTGCCCCGCGGGAGAACGCGTGCCGAGCGCGACGAGGCGTCGAGCTGGGCGGCCGGCGGGGAGGTGCGCCCCGTGCCCGCGCCGGTGCGGCGCCTGCCCGAGGTGCGCATCGCCCGGGGCGTCGGCACCGCCGCGCTGGTGGCCGGCGCGCTCGCCCTGCCGCACCTGCTCGGGACGGAGGACTCGCTCAAGGCGTCGGCGGTGCTGATCTTCGCCCTCGTCGGGCTGTCCATCGTCGTGCTGACGGGCTGGGCCGGCCAGGTGTCGCTGGGCCAGATGGGGTTCGTGGGCGCCGGCGCCGCGGTGACCGCGGTGGCGACCTCGGACTGGGGCCTCGACCTGGCCCTGGCCCTGCCCCTCGCGGCGGCGGTGGGTGCCCTCATCGCCCTCGTGGTCGGCCTGCCGGCGCTGCGGTTGCGGGGCCTGTTCCTGGCCGTCACGACGCTGGCGTTCGGCCTCGCCATGTCCTCCTACTTCCTCAACCAGGACTTCTTCGACTGGGTGCCGAGCGGTCGGGTCGACCGCCCGCCGCTGTTCGGGCGCATCGACCTCGACTCGCCGACGCGGCTCTACTACCTCGTGCTCGCGGTGCTGGTGGCGTGCCTCGTGGGCCTGGCCGGCGTGCGCCGCAGTCGCACCGGCCGCGTGCTCATCGCCCTGCGCGACAACGAGCGCGCCGCGCAGTCGTTCGGGGTGAGCGCGACGAGGGTCAAGCTCCTCGCCTTCGCCCTGTCGGGGGCGATCGCGGCGCTCGCCGGTGGTCTGCTCCTCGAGCATCAGCAGGCCTTCACCCCCGAGCTCTACGGCCCCTTCGAGAGCGTCAACGTCTTCATCGCCACCGTCATCGGCGGCCTCGGCACCCTCGGCGGCGCGATCCTCGGCGCGCTGTTCCTCCGGGGCGCCCAGTGGTTCCTGCCGCTCGACTGGCGGGCGCTGGCCGCGCCCGTCGGCGTGCTGGCCGTGCTGCTCGTCGTCCCCGACGGCCTCGGGGGGCTGGCCGTCCGTACCCGGGACGCGCTGCTGCGATGGGTCGCCGATCGGCGGGGCCTGGTCGCGGCGAGCCGCACCTGCGACGCCGGGGTACCGGGCGACGACCCCGATCCCGGCGCCCCCGACCCCGCCGACGAGGTGGCCGCGTGAGCCCGCGGTCGTCGGCGCGGCCCTCCCGGTGGGCGAGAGGCGCCGCGACGGTCCTGCACCCGGGCACCTGGCGGTCGCGCGTCACCGGCGGAAGCCCGCTGTTCCCCCTCGTCGTCCTGTTCGGGCTGAACGCGGTCGACGAGCTCGACCGGACCGCCTTCGGGATCCTGCTCCCCGACATCCAGGACAGCTTCGGCCTCGATCTCCAAGGCGTCCTCGCGCTCGTCGCGGTCGTGCTCGCCGGTGCGCTCGCCCTCCAGGTGCCGATCGCCCACTTCGCCGACCGTCACAACCGCGTCGCCATCACCATCGGGGGAGCGATCGCCTGGGGCGTCTTCTCGGTGCTCACCGGCCTGGCCACGACCGTGGTCATGCTGGCCGTCGTCCGGGCGGGGTCGGGCATCGGCAAGGCCGTGGTCGACCCGACCCACAACTCGCTGCTCGCCGACTACTACCCGGTCGAGGTGCGCCCTCGGGTCTACTCGGTGCACCGGGCCGCCAATGTCGTGGGCCAGGTGCTCGGCCCGCTGCTCGCCGGCCTGCTCGCCTACGCCTTCGGGTGGCGGACGCCCTTCTTCGTCTTCGCGATCCCCACCTTCGTCTTCGTGGTGTTGGCGTTCCGCCTCCGCGAGCCCGTCCGCGGCGCCCAGGAGCGCCGGGCCATGGGTGCCACCGACGAGGCCGTGGCGACCGAGGAGCTGCCCCCGTCGTTCGCGGAGAGCTGGCGCATGGTGTGGCGCATCGAGGCACTGCGCCGCATCTGGTACGCGCTGCCCTTCCTGGCGGCCTCGCTCATCGGCTTCGTGTCGCTCGCGTCGCTGCTCTACGCCGACGTGTTCGACCTCGACGAGCGGGCCCGGGGCGTGGTCGCCGCCGGGGTCGAACCGCTCCAGTTCGCGGGTCTGATCGTCGGCGCCCGGGTGGGCACCCGCCTGATCGCCCGGGACCCCGGCCTCGTGCTGCGCTTCGTCTCGGTCATCGCCCTCGTCACCTCGGGGCTGGCCCTGGCCTTCGCGCTCGCACCGAACCTCGCCGTCGCCGTGGTGGCCAACGCGCTCATCGCCGCGGCCCTCGCCATCATCGGCCCCGGCATCCTCGCCGCCCTCTCGCTGGCCATCCCGCCCCGGGCCCGCTCGCTCGGGTTCTCGGTGGCGTCGCTCTGGGTGCTTCCGGGCCTGCTCGTGCTCCCCGTCATCGGCTGGGTGGGCGACACCTACGGGATCCGCCTCGGCATGGCGGTGATGACCCCGGTCTTCCTCGTCGGAGGCGTGATGATCGCCACCGCGGGGGGCGTGATCGGCCGCGACATCGAGCAGGTCTGGACGACGGCGGCGGCGCGGTCCGAGGCGCTGTGGGAGCGGCGCCACGGCAACTCCAAGATCCTGCTCGTGCGCAAGCTCAACGTCTCCTACGGGAGCGTCCAGGTGCTGTTCGACGTCGACCTCGACGTCGAGGAGGGCTCGGTGATCGCGCTGCTCGGCACGAACGGCGCCGGCAAGTCGACGCTGCTGAAGGCGGTCGCCGGCCTCGTGCCCGCCGACCGGGGCGCGGTCATCTTCGACGGCCGCGAGACGACCTTCGCCCCGGCCGACGAGGTGGCCGGGCACGGGGTCGTGCTCATGCCGGGCGGCGCCGGCGTGTTCCCGACCCTCACCGTGGCCGAGAACCTCGAGGTGGCGACGTGGCTGGACCGTCGGGGGGGCGGGGATCGCCGGGCGGGCATCGCCGGCGTGCTGGAGCGCTTCCCCGTGCTCGCCGGCCGCCTCGACGAGCCCGCCGCGAACCTCTCGGGAGGCCAACAGCAGATGCTCGCCCTCGGGATGGCCCTGCTCTCGCGGCCCCGGCTCGTGATGATCGACGAGCTGACCCTCGGACTCGCCCCGGTCGTCGTCGCCGAGCTCGTGCCCGTCGTCGGCGAGCTGCGCGACGCCGGGACCACCGTGATCCTCGTCGAGCAGTCGGTGAACCTGGCCCTCACCCTGGCCGAGACGGCCTACTTCATGGAGAAGGGCGAGATCCGCTTCCACGGGCCCACCGCGGAGCTGCTCGAGCGCCCCGACGTGCTGCGCTCGGTGTTCCTCGAGGGTGCCGCGGGTCGTGGGGAGGACGAGGGCGGGGACCGACCGGCCGGCCGCGTCGGGACCGGCGCCGCGGCCCCTTCCGGCTCCGGACACGAGCCCGCCACGGCCGCGCTCGCCGCCGTCGACCTCGGCGTGTCGTTCGGAGGGATCCGGGCGGTCGACGGCGTCAGCCTCGCCGTCGCCCCCGGGGAGGTGGTCGGGCTCATCGGCCCCAACGGCGCCGGCAAGACCACCCTGTTCGACCTCGTCGGCGGGTACACCCGCGCCGGCTCGGGGCAGGTGCTGCTCGGCGGACGCGACGTCACCGGCGCCGGACCCGACGCCCGGGCCCGACTCGGCCTCGGCCGGTCCTTCCAGGACGGGCGGCTCTTCCCGTCGCTGACGGTCGAGGAGACCATCGCCGTGTCGCTGGAGCGCTGGGTCGAGGCCCGCGACCCCCTGTCGGCCGCACTGCGCCTGCCCCACGCCTACGACTCGGAGCGGGCCGTGCGGCGCCGGGTCGACGAGATCATCGGGCTGCTCGGGCTCGGCGGCTACCGGGACACGCCCACGCGTGAGCTGTCCACCGGCACGCGCCGGATCGTCGACCTGGCGGCACTCGTGGCCCACCGGCCGACCGTCGTCCTGCTCGACGAGCCGTCGAGCGGCATCGCCCAGCGCGAGGCCGAGGCGCTGGGGCCGCTCCTCGCCCGCGTCCGTGACGAGATGGGCGCGAGCCTCGTGGTCATCGAGCACGACATCGCGCTCGTGCGCTCGATCGCGGACCGCCTCGTCGCCCTGGACCAGGGTCGGGTGGTGGCGTCGGGGCCCCCCGACGAGGTGCTGCACCACCCCGACGTCGTCGAGAGCTACCTGGGCACGCACGAGGCCGCGCTCGCGCGCTCCGACGTCCCCACGGTCCGCTAGCGTCCGGCCACCGGTCGCCGGGGGGCGGCCCGAAGCGACATCAGGGGGAGCCATGCTGCCGAGCAGCGACGCGGGGGCGGGTCCAGGGCGGTCGGCGCTGCGCCGCTGGGGGCCGTTGGTGGCCATCGTGGCCGTGGTCGCCCTCGTGGGCGGTGCGCTGGTGTTGAGCTCGGGCGACGACGACGGGTCGTCCACCGCGACGACCGCGGCCGGCGCCGGTGCCGTCGGCGACGACCTGCCCGACGGGGTGCTGCCCTTCAGCGTGGCCGAGGCCGAGGGCATCGACGTGGACTGGCCCGACACCTGCGACACCGAGCGGGGCACGGTGGCCTACCCGAGCTTCTTCGCCCCCGAGTGCTACGCCCCGTTCACCGGGGACAACGGAGGCGCCACCGACGAGGGGGTGACCGCCGACCGCATCAAGGTGGTCTGGTACCTCGCGCCCGACGTGGACCCGATCATCGACTTCATCAGCGAGGGCATCTCGAACGACACCGCCGCGGACACCCGGGCCACCCTCGAGGGCTTCAACGAGTTCTTCGGCCACTTCGCGGAGACCTACGGGCGCGAGGTCGAGCTCGAGTTCTACGAGGCCACGGGCACCGCCGACGACGAGATCGCCGCCCGGGCCGACGCAGTCGCCATCGCCGAGGACCTGGCGCCCTTCATGGTCCTGAACGGCCCGCAGCTCACCGCCGCGTTCGAGGAGGAGCTCGCCGCCCGGGGGGTCTCGTGCCTGCAGTGCGGCCCGACCCAGCCGCAGTCCTTCTACGAGGAGGCCGACCCGTACCTGCTCACGGTCACCATGAACAACGAGCAGGGCCAGTACCACACGGCGGCGTTCCTCGGCTCGCAGCTCGCGGGCCGGCCGGCGGAGTTCGCCGGCGACGACCTCGCCGACCAGGAGCGGCAGTTCGGGCTCGTGTACCTCGACTCGATCGAGAACTCCGACGAGGCCCTCGACACCTTCGAGGAGCGCCTCGACGAGCAGGGGATCACGCTCGCCGAGGAGGTCGCCTACGACAGCCCGGTCACGCTCCAGACCTCCGCCCCCAACGTCATCGCCAAGCTCAAAGACGCCGGGGTCACGTCGGTGATCTTCGTCGGCGACCCGGTGGCCCCGCGAGAGCTCACCCGGGAGGCGACGGCGCAGGACTACTTCCCGGAGTGGATCATCACCCCGGCATCGGTCCTGGTGGACACCAACGTGTTCGCCCGCACCTACGACCAGGAGCAGTGGGCCCACGCGATGGGCGTCATCACCGGCGCGGCCAAGACCGATCCCTCGACCCAGGGGAGCGCCTTCCTCTACGAGTGGTACTTCGGCGAGGAGCCACCGGCGGACGACACGGTCGCCCTGCTCTCGGCCCAGCTCAACACCTTCTACAACGTCGTCCAGGGCGTCGGCCCGAACCTGACCCGCCAGAGCTTCCGCGACGCCATCTTCGCCGGCCAGCCGACCCCGTCGGCGGTCACCCAGCCCTCGCTCAGCTGGGGCGACAAGGGCATCTGGCCGGGCACCGACTGGCTCGGCATCGACGACACGACCCTCGTGTGGTGGAACCCGGACGCCGAGGGGCCCGACGAGCGCGGCGACGTGGCGGCGGGGATGTACGAGTTCGTCGACGGCGGGGTCCGATACCTGCCCGACGAGTGGCCCGACGAGGCGCTCGGGCTGTTCGATCCGGACGGGGCGGTCACGATCTACGAGGAGCCCCCCGAGTCCGAGGCGCCGCCGGAGTACCCGTCCCCGGCCCGCTGACCCCGATCAGCCGTCCTGGTCCCGGAGGAAGCGCTCGAGCTCGGCGGCGAGCTCGTCGCCCGACTGGAGCTCGAGGGGAGCGTCCTCGTCGCCCTCGACCCACTCCCCACGGGCCTGCGCGTCCACGTGGGCCTCGAGCTGCGCCACGAGCTCGCGGTGCTCGTCGCTCTCGGCCACGAGCGCGTCGAGCCGCATCCGCGTGGCCGCGGCCTCGTCGTGGAGCTGCTGGCTGTCGAGGGTGAGCCCGCCGACCTCGGCCAGGCCGTCGACCAGCGCCGCGGCAGCGGCCGGATACGGCATCGCGGCGGCGTAGTGGGGGACCTGGGCCCACAGGCCGACGGCGGGGACCCCGACCTCGGCGCACTGGCGTTCGATGGCCGCCTGCACGCCGGCCGGCACGCTGAGCGTCCCTCCGATCGAGCCCACCCGTTGCGCGAGCTCGGGCGAGGTGGCGGTGGAGGCCAGGAGGGTGGGGCGGGTGTGGGGCACCGGTGCCGGGTAGGCGCCGAGGCCGAGGACGAGGCGCGTCCCGAAGTCGAGGGCGAGGTCGACCGCGGCGGCGCTGAAGGCGCGCCACGTGTGGTCGGGCTCGGCGCCGACGAGCAGCAGCAGGTCGCGCCCGGCGCCGTCGGTGGCCGCCCGCAGCTCGATGCCCGGCCAGGTGAGCCCCGTGTTGACGCCGTCGACGAGCTCCATCATCGGGCGCCGGGCCCGGTGGTCGAGGAGGGCGTCCGCGTCGAACGACGCGAGCAGCACCGAGTCGAGCGCGTCGGTGAGCGCGGTGGTGGCGCGCGCGGCACCGCCGCCGGCGTCGATCCAGCCCTCGAGGGCCATGACCAGCGCGGGCGAGTCGAGCTCGACGCGCTCGTGGATCTCGTAGAGCGCCACCGGCCCGGCCCTCAGCCCGTCCGCCCGAGGGCGGCCGCGGCCGCGTCGGCCAACGCGTCGACCATCCGGGCGAAGGGCTCGAAGTCGCGCTCGGAGCCCTTGGTGCCCATGGAGCCGCCCACGTAGCGGGCGTACACGCCCTCGACGATGCAGGCCAGCTTCCAGTACCCGAAGGCCACGAAGTAGTCGATCCCCGACACGTCGGCCCCCGACGCCTCGGCGTACCGGGTCAGCAGCTCGTCACGGCTCGGGAAGCCGCCGACGGCGGTGGGGGCGTCCGGCGGCACCTCGTGCTCGTCGCCCGGCTCGGTCCAGTACACGAGGAGCAGGCCGAGATCGGCCATGGGGTCGCCCAGGGTGCAGATCTCCCAGTCGAGGACCGCGGCGACGGCACCGGAGTCGTCGAGCAGGCAGTTGTCGAGCCGGTAGTCGCCGTGCACGATGCCGGTGCGGCGCTGGGCCGGGATGGTGGCCGCCAGCTCGTCGTGCACCTGCTCCATCACCGCCAGGTCGCGGGTCTTGGACTTCTCGAGCTGCCCGTTCCAGCGCTTCAGCTGGCGGGCGACGTAGTCCTGCCTGCGGCCCAGGTCGCCGAGGCCGACCGCGTCGACGTCGACCGCGTGGATGCGGGCGAGCACGTCGACCACCGAGCGCCCGGCCGTCGCCCGCTGGTCGTCGGTCAGGGCCCGGGCGAGCGCGCCGTTGCGCACCACCCGGCCGTCGACGAAGTCCATGACGTAGAACGGTGCGCCGTTGACGGCCTCGTCCGTGCACAGCCCCCGTGTGGTCGGGACCGGCACGTCCGTGGGGCCGAGGGCGCTGAGGATGGCGTGCTCGCGTCCCATGTCGTGGGCCGTGGCGAGGACCTGGCCGAGCGGGGGGCGGCGCAGGACCCAGGCCCCGGCGCCGGCCCCGGCGACGCGGTAGGTCAGGTTGGAGTGGCCGCCCGCGATCAGGTCGAACGTGAGGGGGGCGACGGCCTCGGGGACGTGCTCGGCGAACCACGCGGTCACCCGCTCGGCGTCCACTCCCTCGACGTCGTGGCTCATCGGCCCCTCTCCACGGTGCAGTCCTCGGTTGCGCGCTCCGGATCGCCTGCGCGACTCGCTCGCGCAGGACTCGGTCGCGGCCAACCTACCGGGAATGCCGGCCGCGGCCCCGTCGTTGCACGGCCCATGGTCGACGTCACCGATGCCACGTTCGGAACCGAGGTCCTCGAGCGGTCCCAGAGCCAGCCCGTCGTGGTGGACCTGTGGGCGCCCTGGTGCGGGCCGTGCCAGCAGCTCGGGCCGCTCCTGGAGGAGGCGGTCGGTGCCACCGGCGGCCAGGTGGTGCTGGCCAAGGTCAACGTCGACGACAACCCCCAGGTCGCCCAGGCCTTCCGCGTCCAGGGGATCCCCGCGGTGTTCGGCCTGAAGGGTGGGCAGGTGGTGGACAGCTTCGTGGGTGCCCAGGGCCGCGACGCGGTCACGGCTTTCGTCCAGGGCCTGCTGCCGACCGACGAGGAGAACGAGCTGACCGCGCTCGTGGCCGCCGGTGACGAGCCGTCGCTGCGCAAGGCACTCGAGCTGGACCCCGGCCACGAGCCCGCGGTGCTGGCCCTGGCCGAGTTGCTGGTGTCCGAGGAGGAGGCGCCCGGCGACGACCGCGCCGAGGAGGCGCTGGCGCTGCTGGCCCGCATCCCCGAGACGCCCGAGACCCGCCGGATCGCCGCCTTGGCCCGCACCGGCGCCCCGACGGGCGACGACGTGACCGCCACCCTCGACGCGCTGCTCGACCGGGTGAAGCACGACGACGAGGCCCGCCAGGAGTACGTGGACCTGCTCGACGTGATGGGGGCTGACGACCCCCGGACCGCCGAGTACCGTAAGCGGCTCACCGCCCAGCTGTACTGAGCGCCGGGCCGGCGCCGGCGGCTGGCTCTCGCTTCCCCTCCCGGCCCCCGCCCTCCCTTCCCCTCCCGAGCCCCGCCCTCCCCGGGAGGACCCATGCCCGATCCCGTCGCGCCGTTCGGCGACCCCACGCGCCCGCCGGCCCGCCTCGGTCTGCGAGACCGACTGGACGAGCTCACCGGTGGCGTGACCGCGCCCCGGCTCCTCGCCGGCCTCGCCCTGACCGCCGCCGCGGCCCTGGCACTGCTCGTCCTGTGGCCCCGTCCCGCGGCCCCCGATCCCGAGCTGACCCTGCCCCGGGCGTCGACCACGGCCGGCCCGTCCCCGGTCGCCACCACCGCGCCGCCCGGCGTGCTCGTGGTGGACGTCCTGGGCGAGGTGCGGCGGCCCGGGGTGCAGGAGGTGCCCACCGGCGCGCGCATCGCGGACGTCGTGGCGGCCGCGGGCGGGTTGACCGAGCGGGCGGACCGGGCCCGGATCAACTTCGCCGCGCCGGTGGTCGACGGCGAGCGGGTGTTCGTCCCCGCGGTCGGCCAGACCGTGCCCCCGGTGGCGGTCGGCGCCACCGGCGCGGGCGGGGGCGGGCCGTCCGGCGACCCGGCCGGCACGGCCGGCCAACCGGTGAACCTCAACACCGCCACGCTCGAGCAGCTCGACACCCTGCCCGGCGTCGGCCCGGCGACGGCGCAGGCCATCTTGGACCACCGCGCCGAGCACGGGCCCTTCACCTCGGTCGATCAGCTGCTCGACGTGCGGGGCATCGGCGACGCCAAGCTGGCCGAGCTGCGTGACCTCGTCGTGGTGTGATCCGGCCGAGGGCGCGTCAGTGCGACAGCCACAGCCCCACGACGGCGAGGCCGACCACGATGCCGCCCCAGATCCCGGCGAGCACGAGGGCGAGCTCCGCCACGTAGGCCCGCCAGCCGGCGTCGACGTCCTCGGTGGCCCGGCGGGCCGACCACCGCCCGAGCGCCACCCAGAGCACCACGCTCGACACCACCGTGAGCCCGACGTTGAGCGGGTGCAGGAACCAGGGCAGGCCGGCGAGCAACGCGGTGGGGGCCGCCAGCAGCACGAGGAAGTACGACACGAGCGAGGGCCGCACGCAGGCCGATCCCTCGCACGGGTAGCCGAAGAAGATCGCCGCGGCGAGGCCGAGCAGCGCGGTCGGCAGCAACAGCGCCGCCAGGGGCCCGAGCAGCCGGATCCGGCCCGGGCGGGCCACGACGGAGCCGGGCGCGGGGCCCTCCCGGCTCCGGCGGGCACGGGTGCTCACCCCGGCGATGGTAGAGGCCGCCCGAGGCCGTGGGCCGGACGTCCCGATGTGGCCGCCGTCGCGCTGGCCGTGGGTGTCGTGGCCGGCGCCACGCTCGCCCGGCCGGTGCCCGGGCCGGTCCTGGCCGCGCTCGCCGTCGGCCTGGTGCGCTGGCGGCGCCCGGTGGCGCTGGTGCTGCTCGCCGCGGCGCTCGCCAGCACGTGGGGCGCCGCCGCCCATCGGGGTCTCGCCCCGGCCCCCGCCGGCCGGCATCACGGATGGGTGACCCTGCTCACCGACCCGTCGCCCGTCGCCTCGGGCGTCCAGGTCGAGGTCCGCCTGGGTCGGCGCCACGTCGAGGCGTGGGCGCGCGGCGGCGCCTCGGGATCGCTCCGGGCGCGGCTCAGCGGAGAGCAGGTCCTCGTCACCGGCCGGCTGCGACCGCTCACCGACCCGGGCGCGTGGCAGGTGGCGCGCCACCTGTCGGGCCGCCTGGAGATCGACGTCGTCGAAGGGTGGCGTCCCGGGACGCCGCCGGTGCAGGCGGCCAATCGGCTGCACCGGCTGCTCGCCCGGGGCGCCGCCGACCTGCCCGACGACACCCGGGCCCTCTTCCTCGGCTTCGTGCTGGGGGACGACCGGGGGCGGTCCGAGCTCGTGACCGACGACTTCCGCGGAGCCGGGCTCATGCACCTGCTGGCCGTGTCCGGGCAGAACGTGGCGTTCGTGCTCGCCCTGTTCGCCCCCGCGCTGCGGCGCCTGGGCCTGCGGAGCCGCTTCGTCGCGACCCTGGCGCTGCTGGCGTTCTTCGCGCTGCTCACCCGCTTCGAGCCCTCGGTCCTGCGGGCGACCGCGATGGCGGCGATCGCCACGTTGGCCGCCACTCGGGGGCGGGAGGCCACGAGCCTGCGGGTGCTGTCCCTCGCCGTCGCCGGGCTGGTGCTCGTCGACCCGCTCCTCGTCGTCTCGGTCGGGTTCCGGCTCTCGGTGGCGGCCTCGTTGGGGATCGTGGCGCTCGCCGGGCCACTGGAGCGGGCGCTGCCGGGCCCGCGCCCGCTCGCGGAGGCGCTCTCGGTCGGACTGGGCGCCCAGCTCGGTGTGGCCCCGGTCCTGCTGTCCACCTTCGGGGACCTGCCCGTGGTGGCGCCCGCGGCCAACCTGCTCGCCGTCCCGGCGGCGGGCCCGCTCACGACGTGGGGGATGACCGCGGGCCTGCTCGCCGGTGCCGTGCCCGCCGTCGCCGACCTGGTGCACCTGCCCACGCGGCTGCTGGTCGGCTGGGTGGCCGGCGTCGCCCGCGTCGCGGTCGGGGTGCCCCTGGGGCAGCTCGGCGCGACGGAGCTGGTCGCGGCCGTGGCCGGCGGCGGGGCCGTCACGGTGGGCCGACGCCGGCACCGGTCGGCGCTGGTGGCCGGTGGTGTTGTCCTCCTGGTCGGTGCCCTGGTCCTCCCGGGCCTGGTGCTGCGGCTGGGGACGCCACCGCCCCACGGCCGGCCCGCCGACGGGGCGGACCTCTGGCGTGGGGGCGGGCGCGTGGTCCTCGTCCTCAGCGGCCGGGTCGACGAGGGCGACCTGCTGGCGGGACTGCGCACGGCCGGTGTCGCCCGTCTCGACCTCGTGGTGTGCCGCAGCGACTCGGGCGCCCTGGCGCCGGTCGTGGCGGACCTGCGCCGTCGCTACGGCGCCCCGATCGTCGTCGCTCCCGACGGGTCGCCCGTCCCGGGCGCGGTCGCGCCGCCGGACGGCACCCGGGTCGGGCTGGGCGACGTCGGGCTGGTCGTTCGCGAGGTCGACGGCGGTCTCGAGGTCCACCCGGACGCGGCCGGTGGCGGAGGCGGGGGGTCGGTGTAGCGTCCGCTGCCGTGCAGCTCGCGCTCGGCCCGCACCGGTTCGACATCCGCCACCGCGCCCTGGTCATGGGCATCTTGAACCGCACCCCCGACTCGTTCTTCGACCAGGGCGGCTACTGGGCCTTCGACGCCTTCCTCGCGAAGGCCGACGAGCTCGTGGCCGACGGCGCCGACTTCCTCGACGTCGGCGGCGTGAAGGCGGGGCCGGGCCCCGAGGTCACCGAGCAGGAGGAGCTCGACCGCGTGCTGCCCGCGGTCGAGGCGCTCGTGGCCCGGTTCGACCTGCCCGTCTCGGTCGACACCTGGCGGGCGTCGGTGGCCCGGGCGGCCTACGCCGCCGGTGCGGTGGTGGGCAACGACATCAGCGGCTTCGCCGATCCCGACTACCTGGCGGTCGCGGCCGAGGCCGGCGCCTCGGTCGTGGCCACCCACATCCGCCTCGCGCCCCGCGTCCCGGACCCCGAACCGACGTACGACGATCTCGTCCCGGACGTGTGCGCCTTCCTGGCCGACCGTGCGGCCCGGGCGGAGGCAGCGGGGATCCCGCGCGAGCAGATCATGGTGGACGCCGGCCTCGACCTCGGCAAGACCGAGCCGCAGTCGCTCGAGTTGCTGCGCGCCTCCGACGCCCTGGTCGAGCTCGGGTACCCGGTGTTCCTCTCCGCCTCGAACAAGCGGTTCCTCGGTGCGCTCGTCGGCACCGAGGTCACCGACCGCCGCGAGGCGAGCCTGGCCTCCCACGCGCTCGGGATCGCCCTCGGGTGCCGGGTCCTGCGCGCCCACGACGTGCGGGGGTCCCGTCGGGTCTCGGACGTGATGGCGGCCATCCTCGCCGCCCGGGACGGGGAGGTCTGATCGTCGTGGGGGAGGGAGCCACCGTCGTGCTCGTCCGCGGCGACGACCCGGTGCTCGTCGGCGACGAGGTCCGCCGCGTGGTGGCCGAGCTCGTCGGCGACGGCGACCGGGGCCTGCTCGTCGACGAGTACGCCGGCGAGGAGTACGAGCTGGCGGCGGCGGTCGACGCCGCGCAGACGCTGCCCTTCCTCACCGACCACCGCATCGTCGTCGTCCGGAACCTGGGCCGGTTCGCCAAGGGGACCGATCTCGCACCGCTCCTGGCCTTCCTCGGGGACCCGGCGCCCACCACCTCGTTGGTGCTGGTCTGGGAACCGCCCTACCCCGAGAAGGGCCCGAAGACGCCGCCGAAGAAGCTGCTCGACGCGGTGAAGAGCGCCGGTGGCACCGTCACCAACACGACGCTGGCCCGTCCGGCCGACCGCAAGGCGTGGGTCGACGCCCAGTTGGCGGGCGCCGCCGTGCGCCTCGACCGCGAGGCCCAGGCCCTCGTCACCACCCGCCTCGCCGACGACGTCGAGCGCCTGGCGGCCCTGCTCGCCACGCTCGAGGGGGCGTTCGGCCCCGGAGCCGGACTCGGAGCTGCCGACGTCGAGCCCTACCTCGGGGAAGCGGGCACGGTGCCGCCGTGGGAGCTGACCGACGCCATCGACCGGGGGGACATCCCGCTCGCCCTCGACCGCCTGCACCGGACCCTCGGCGCGGGCGACCGGCACCCGCTCCAGGTGATGGCGAGCCTGCACGCCCACGTCGCCCGCATGGTGCGCCTCGACGGGGCGGCCGTGGGCGGCGAGAAGGACGCGGCAGCGCTGCTCGGGCTGAAGGGATCCACCTTCCCCGCCCGCAAGGCCCTCGAGCAGGGGCGGCGACTGGGCACGGACCGCCTGCGGCGGGCCGTGCACCTCCTGGCGCAGGCCGACCTGGACCTGCGGGGCGCCAAGGCGTGGCCGCCGGAGCTGGTGATGGAGGTGCTGGTGGCCCGGATGGCCCGGCTCAGCCGGCGCTGACGAGGGCCGTGCGGACCGTACGGAGGGAGGGCCGGATCAGGCGTCGGCCTCGAGCTTCGCGAGGCGCTTGGCCAGGCGGGACTTGCGCCGGGAGGCCTCGTTCTTGTGGATCACGCCCTTGGCCGCGGCCTTGTCGATGCGCTTCATCGCCACCCGGGTGGCCTCGACCAGGTCCTCGGCGCCTTCCGTCGCCGCCGCCTCGGCCGCCTTCACGCGGGTGCGCAGCTCCGAGCGCACCGACTTGTTGCGGAGGCGGCGCTTCTCGTTCTGCTTGTTGCGCTTGATCTGGCTGGCGATGTTGGCCACGGGGATTCCTCGGGAGCGTACGGAGAGCCGACACAGGATAGCGGGGCCCGACTCCCCAGGCACGTTTCGGCCGGTGGCCGAGCCGTCCCGGGAGGCGGACCACGGAGAGCCACGGTCGAGCAGGTAGCGTCGAACCCTGCCCATGGACCCGTCGCGCCTCCGCAACATCGCCATCATCGCCCACATCGACCACGGCAAGAGCACGCTGGCCGACCGCATGCTCGAGATCTGCGGTGCCGTCGACGCCCGGGAGATGCGAGCGCAGTACCTCGACTCGATGGACCTCGAGCGCGAGCGGGGCATCACCATCAAGCTCCAGAGCGTGCGCCTCCAGTACGGCGACCACGTGCTCAACCTCATCGACACCCCCGGCCACGTCGACTTCGGGTACGAGGTGAGTCGGTCGTTGGCCGCCTGCGAGGGCGTCATCCTGCTCGTCGACGCCGCCCAGGGCATCGAGGCCCAGACCCTGGCCAACTGCTACCTGGCGCTGGAGGGCGACCTCGAGATCGTGGCCGCCCTCAACAAGATCGACCTCCCGGCGGCCGAGCCGGACCGCTACGCGGAGGAGATCGAGAAGGTGCTGGGCCTGCCCGCCGAGGAGATCCTGCCCATCAGCGCCAAGACCGGCGAGGGCGTGCGCGACCTGCTCGACGCGGTCGTGGCGCGGGTGCCGGCGCCCACCGGCGACCCCGACGCCCCGCTCCAGGGCCTCATCTTCGACTCGCACTTCGACCAGTACCGCGGCGTCGTCAGCTCGATCCGGGTGGTCAACGGCGTGCTGGCCACGGGCTCGAAGCTGCGGTTCCTGCAGGCGGGCTCCACCCACGAGGCCGACGAGGTCGGGGTGCGCACGCCGACCCCCTCGCCGGTGGCGTCCCTCGGCCCCGGTGAGGTGGGCTACCTCATCGCGGGCATCAAGGACGTGGGCGAGGCCCGTTCGGGGGAGACGGTCACGACGGCCGTCCGGGGCGCCGAGGACCCGCTCGAGGGCTACCGGGACCCCAAGCCGATGGTGTTCTGCGGGCTGTACCCCGTCGACGGCGACGAGTTCGCCACCCTCCGCGAGTCGCTCGAGAAGCTGCGCCTCAACGACTCCAGCTTCACCTACCAGCCCGAGACGTCCGGCGCCCTCGGGTTCGGGTTCCGGTGCGGCTTCCTGGGCCTGCTCCACATGGAGATCGTGCGCGAGCGGCTCGAGCGGGAGTTCGACCTCAACCTCATCGCCACGGCGCCGTCGGTGGAGTACCGGCTCGTCACCACGGGCGGCCACGAGCTGGTCATCGACAACCCGAGCGACATGCCCCAGGCGGGCGAGATCGAGCGCATCGACGAGCCGTACCTGACCGCCACCATCTTGACGCCGACCGACTACACGGGGGCGCTGATGGAGCTGTGCCAGGCCCGGCGGGGCGACATGGTGAAGATGGAGTACCTGTCGCCCGAGCGGGTCGAGCTGGTCTACCGGCTGCCCCTCGCCGAGGTCGTCACCGACTTCTTCGACCAGCTCAAGAGCCGGACGCAGGGCTACGCCAGCCTCGACTACGAGCCCGCCGGCTACCTGCCCTCCACGCTCGTGAAGGTGGACGTGCTGTTGAACGGGGACCCCGTCGACGCCTTCAGCACGATCATGCATCGGGACAAGGCCCAGGACTACGGCCGCAAGATGACCGAGAAGCTGCGCGAGCTCATCCCCCGTCAGATGTTCGACGTGCCCATCCAGGCCGCCATCGGGGGTCGCATCATCGCCCGGGAGACGGTGAAGGCGAAGCGCAAGGACGTCACGGCCAAGTGCTACGGCGGCGACATCACCCGCAAGCGCAAGCTGATCGAGCGCCAGAAGGAGGGCAAGCGCCGCATGAAGAGCATCGGGCGGGTCGAGGTCCCGCCCGAGGCCTTCGTGTCGGCGCTGCGCCTCGATGGCTGAGGGTGCCGGGGTCGCGGTCGTCTGGTTCCGGCGCGACCTGCGGCTCGCCGACCACCCGGCCATCGCGGCCGCGGCCGCCGCGAGCGACCGGCTCGTGGCCCTCTTCGTGGACGACGAGCGGCTCCGCGGCCCGTCCGGTGGGGCCCGCGCGGCCTTCCTGGAGGGCTGCCTCGCCGACCTCGACGAGTCGACCGGCGGGCGCCTGGTGCGCCGGCGCGGGGACCCCACCGCCGTGGTCCCGGCGGTCGCCGCCGAGGTGGGCGCCACCGACGTGTTCGTCACCGAGGACTTCGGCCCCTACGGGCGGGCCCGGGACGAGGCCGTGGACGCCGCCCTCACCGACCGGGGCGGCGCGCTGCGGCGGGTGGGCACCCCGTACGTGGTCGCGCCCGGCGTGGTCCGGACCCAGGCGGGGACGCCCTACCAGGTGTTCACGCCCTTCTCCCGGGCGTGGGCGGACCACGCGGACACGCGGCCGGTGGCCGAGGTGGACGTGGCGTGGGTGGGCGACCTGGACCGCGACGCGCCGCCCTCCGTCGATCCCCCCGCCGGCGTGGCACTGCCGCCCCCGGGTGAGCGCGGTGCCCACGGGCGCCTCGACGCGTTCGTCGAGGGCGGCGTGGCGGCCTACGCCGACGAGCGCGACCGCCCCGGTGTCGACGGGACCTCGCGGCTCTCCCCCTACCTCAAGTTCGGGTGCCTCCACCCGCGCCAGGTGCTCGACCGCCTGCCCCCGGGCGACCGGGGCGGTGAGGTGCTGCGCCGCGAGCTGATCTGGCGCGAGTTCTACGCCGACGTCCTGTTCCACCACCCGGGGTCGGCGCGGCGTTCCCTCAAGCCGAAGCTGGCGGCGATGGAGGTGGACGAGGGGCCCGACACCGAGCGCCGCTTCGCGGCGTGGCGCGACGGGCGGACCGGGTACCCGCTGGTCGACGCGGGGATGCGCCAGCTCGCCGCCGAGGCGTGGATGCACAACCGCGTGCGGATGATCACGGCCAGCTTCCTCGTGAAGGACCTGCACCTCGACTGGACGCGTGGCGCGGCGCTCTTCATGGAGCGCCTGGTCGACGGCGACCTCGCGTCCAACCAGCACGGCTGGCAGTGGGTCGCGGGCACCGGGACGGACGCGGCGCCGTACTTCCGGATCTTCAACCCGGTGGCGCAGTCTCGCCGCTTCGATCCCGACGGCACGTACCTCCGCCGATGGCTCCCCGAGCTGGCGGACCTCGACCGCGATGCGGTGCACGAGCCCTGGAAGCACCCGGGCGGCCCGCCCGGCGGCTACCCCGAGCCGATCGTGGACCACGCCGTCGAGCGCGAGGAGGCCCTGCGCCGGTACGGCGCGCTGGGCTGAGGGCCGATCAGCGGGCGGGTGCGCCCTCGGGGTCCGACGCCGCCGGCACGTCCTCGTCGTCGGGTCCGGCGGTCGCCTCGTGCTGCGGATCGGCCCCGGCGTCGCCGGAGGGAGTGTCCGCGCCGTCCGGCGCGGCGGACCCGTCCAGCTCGTAGCGGTACTCGAAGGCGTAGCCGTCACCCATGTCGCGGGAGATGGCGTTCAGCACCGAGCCCACCAACGGCGCCCCGACCTGGGTGAGCAGCTCGGCGGCCAGCTCGGCCTCCTTCGGCTGCGTGCGACCGGCGGTGGCGACGAGCAGCACCCCGTCCATCTGGCGACCGACCTCGAGGGCGTCCGACACCGGCAGCACGGGCGGAGCGTCGAACAGGACGAGGTCGGCGAGCCCGTCGAGCTCGGCGAGCACCTCGGCGGCGCGGTCGGAGCCGAGGTGCTCGGACGGGTCGGCGAGCACGCCGCCCGCGGGCAGCAGCTGCAGGGCGTCGATGCCCTCGACGGGAACGAGCAGGCCCTCGACCGACGCACCCTGGAGGGCGTCGGACAGCCCGCGGTCGTCGTCCACGCCGAAGAACTCGTGCAGCCGGGGCTTGCGCAGGTCGGCGTCGACGAGCAGCACGCGCTTGCCCGTCCGGGCGAGCGTGACCCCCAGGTTGGCCACCGTCGTCGTCTTGCCCTCGCCCTCGCCCGCGCTGGTGACGAGGATGCGGCGCACGTCGTCGTCGACGGTGAGGAAGCGCAGGGAGGTGCGCAGGGTGCGGTACGCCTCGGCCGGCGGCGACGTCGGATGCTCGAGCGCGACGTTCTGGACCTGGTCCTCGTCCCAGTCGACCACCTTGGGGATGAGCCCGAGCACGCGGTGGCCCGTGGCCGCCTCGAGGGCGCGGCGGCTGCGGATGGACTTGTCGAGCACCCGGCGGCCGACGGACCAGAACACCCCGGCCAGGGCGCCGACGATGAAGCCGATGGCCGCGAGGCGGGCGCCGCCCGGTGTCGTCTGGGTGGTGGTCGGGCCCTGCACGACCTGGGCGTTCGTGCCCGTGGCGATGGCGTCTTTGAACCCGTTGAGGCGCTGGATCTGCGTCTGGGCCTGACCGATCTGGTCGTCGAAGCTGTTCAGCGTGTCGCCCAGTTGCGCCTGGAGGTTGGCCTGCTGCTCGAGCAGCTGGGCCCGGTACTCGGCGCTGGGGTTGTCGTCGAGCTGGGCCTGGATCGAGTCGAGGGGGGCGCTGGCGTCGTCGCGGCCGGCCTGGAGCTCGGCGATCTGGTCGCGCAGGGGGCTGATCTGGTCGTCCACGAGCTGGCTGCCGAGCTCGATGCGGGTGGTCTGGTAGGCCGCGACCAGGGCGTCGAGGGCCTGTTGCGCCTGGGCCGCGTCGCCGGCGCTGGCGCCGAAGTCGAGCGACGAGCTCGAGCCCTCGGTGACGTGGATGTCCACGTCGAACGGGAAGCCGAGCTGCTCGGCCACGGCGGCCTCGAGGCCGTTGTCGGCCACGACGTTGGCCTCGGCGGCCAGGTCGGCCTGCAGGTCGCGCGGCTGGCCCGTGGTGTCGAGCAGCTCGGCCAGCGCGACCGGGTCGAGCGCGATGGTGGCCTCGGTGCGAAAGCGCGGGCTGATGGCGAAGGCGCCGAGCAGCCCGAACACGACGGCCAGGCCGAGCGCCAGGCCGAGGATGCGCCACTTGTCGTGCCAGAGCGTGCGCAGGTACTCGCGGGCGTCGATGGCCTCGTCCGGGGCATACGGGTCGAACGAGTCATCCGCCGTCGCGAGGGTCATAGGGGCCGGATACTACCGCGCCCACCTCCCGGGGACGGGCGGCCCCGGGGGACGGGGGGACCATGGGTGCGGGCGACGCGATCGGTATCATCCCGGGGGTCCTTATGCTCGACGAACGCAAAGCCGCCATCCTCCGTGCGGTCGTGGAGGAGTACATCGACACCGCCCAGCCGGTGGGGTCGGGCCACGTGGCCAACGCCCCCGGGGTCACCGTGTCGTCGGCCACGGTGCGCAACGACATGGTGGTGCTCGAGCAGGAGGGCTTCTTGCACCAGCCCCACACCAGCGCGGGACGGGTGCCGACGGACAAGGGCTACCGGTTCTTCGTCGACAACCTGGTCGAGCCCCAGGGCCTCGACGCCCGGCAGGCCGAGCAGGTGCGGGCGTTCTTCAACCGGGCCCACGGCGAGCTCGAGGAGATGCTCCACGACACGAGCCGCCTGCTCGCCAACCTCACCGACTGCGCGGCGGTGGTGGTCGGCCCACCCCACGACGTCGCCACGGTGCGCTCGATCCAGTTGGTCGACCTCACCGAGCGGGTGGTCCTGGTCGTGGCCGTCCTGTCCAACGGGGTGGTCGAGAAGCGCACGATCGAGTGCGACGACCCGGTGGCCCCCGAGCAGCTGGCCGCGGTCGCGGCGCACCTCGGTTCGCACCTCGTCGGCACCGACGCCGGGGCCGTGGCCGCGGCGCCACCCACGGGCGACGCCGCGGTGGACCGCCTCGTCGCCGCTTCGCTCGCCGCGCTCGGTGGCACCGACGACGACGACCAGGTGTTCGTCGACGGCGCCTTCCGGATGGCCAACGCCTTCGAGGCGGTCGAGACCGTCCGGAGCGTGCTGTCGATCCTCGAGCAGCAGCTCGTCGTCGTCACGCTCGTGCGCGACGTGCTCGACCGGGGGCTCAGCGTCGCCATCGGCACCGAGACCGGCATGGAGCCGCTCAACGAGTGCGCCCTGGTGGTGTCGCCCTACGAGGTGGCCGGCGAGCCCGCGGGCTCGATCGCGGTGCTCGGACCCAGTCGCATGCACTACCCGCAGGCCCTCGCGGCCGTCGCGGTCGTGAGCCAGCGCCTCAGCCGGCGCCTGACGGAGGGATGAGCGAACCAAGCGTGGCGACCGACTACTACGACCTGCTCGGGATCCACCCCGACGCGTCGTCCGACGAGATCAAGCGGGCCTACCGGCGTCGGGCCCGCGAGCTGCATCCCGACGCCAACCCGGACGACCCGGCGGCCGAGGCCTCCTTCAAGGAGCTCGCACGCGCCTACGAGGTGCTGAGCGACCCCGAGAAGCGCCGCCGCTACGACATGTTCGGGCCCGACGGGATCGGCGGTGCCGCCTCCGACCCTTTCGGTGGGCCGAGTGGTGGGCTCGGCGACATCTTCGACGCGTTCTTCGGTGGGGCGAGCCCCTTTGGCGGTGGGCGGAGCACGGGCCGCTCGGGCCCACCCCGTGGCGCCGACCTGGAGACGGTGGTCCACCTCGCGTTTGAGGAGGCCGTCTTCGGCACCGAGGCCGAGGTCGCCATCCGCACCGCCGTGGCCTGCGAGACCTGCGAGGCGACCGGTGCCCGGCCCGGCACGGCACCCGAGCGCTGCCCCGAGTGCGAGGGCACCGGGCAGGTACGACGGGTCCGCCAGTCCATCCTCGGCCAGATGGTCAGCGCCTCGCCCTGCACGCGGTGCGGAGGGCTCGGCGAGGTCGTCGAGGACCCGTGCCCCGAGTGCGGCGGCGAGGGCCGCCAGGTCCGCGAGAAGACCTACACGGTCGACATCCCGGCCGGCGTCGACCGCGGCTCCACCCTGCGCCTGACCGGGCGGGGCGCCGCCGGTCCGCGCGGCGGCGGGGTCGGCGACCTGTACGTCCACGTCGACGTGGCCGCCCACCCGCGCTTCGAGCGCGACGGGTACGACCTCGTCCACGAGCTGCACGTGTCCGCCGTGCAGGCGATGCTCGGCGTGCACATCGACTTCGAGACCCTCGACGGCGTCGAGCACCTCATCATCCCCCGGGGCACCCAGTCCGGTCGCGTGTTCCGCCTGCGGGGCCGGGGCGTCCCCCACGTGGAGGGACGCGGTCGCGGCGACCTCATGCTGCACGTCGTGGTGGACACGCCCGCGGACCTCACCCCCGAGCAGGAGGACCTCGTGCGCCAGCTCGCCGAGTTGCGGGGCGAGGACGTGGCGCCGCCCGACGCGAGCCTCCTGGGCAAGATCCGCTCGGCCTTCAAGTAGGCCCGGGTGGGACCGACGCCCACCGCGAAGGCCCACGCCTTCGTGGTCGACCTCGACGCCCCCGAGCTCGACGAGGCCGACCGGCACCACCTCGACCGTGTCCTTCGTCTCGCCCGGGGTGACCTGGTCACGGTCGCCGACGGTCAGGGCGCCTGGCGGGAGTGCCGTTTCGGCCCGGTGCTCGAGCCCGCGGGGCCGGTGGTGGTCGAGCGCCCGCCGACGCCACCGGTGACGGTCTGCTTCGCCCCCGTGAAGGGCGACCGCCCCGAGTGGGCGGTCCAGAAGCTGACCGAGCTCGGGGTCGACGTGATCGTCCCCCTCGGGGCCGACCGCTCGGTCGTGCGGTGGGCGGGCGAGCGGGCCACCCGCCACGTCGAGCGCCTGCGACGGGTGGCGCGCGAGGCGGCGATGCAGTGCCGACGCCCCACGCTGCCGGTGGTCGAGGACGTGCGCACCTTCGCCGACGTGGCCGCGCGCCCCGGGGCGTTGCTCGCCGACCCGACGGGTCGGTCCCCCCAGCGGGGGGACGCGCTCGTGCTCGTCGGCCCCGAGGGGGGCTGGTCGGACGCCGAGCGGGCGAGGGCGGTGCCGGCCGTGCGCCTGGGCCCCACGGTGCTGCGGGCCGAGACCGCCGCGGTGGTGGCGGGGGCGCTGCTCACCGCGCTCCGGCCGGGCGGCGCGCTGGCGGAGTCGTGACCGCGAAGGGTGGTTGAACGCCCTACGCCCCGCGCGTATGATGGCCGGAACGCGGCGAAGGGCGTGCAATGAGTGAGATGACGGCCGAGGGAGCCTCGGCAGGCTACGGGCGCAAGGTGGGCGAGCGCCTCCGGGCCATCCGGCGGCAGAAGAAGCTCTCCCTGCAGGAGGTGGAGGCCACCTCCAACCAGGAGTTCAAGGCGTCGGTGCTCGGCGCCTACGAGCGCGGTGAGCGGGCCATCTCCGTGCCCCGACTGCAGCGCCTCGCCCGGTTCTACAACGTCCCGGTCGACCAGCTGCTGCCGGTCGACGAGGGGCCGGACTTCGGCCTGGCCCGCGACGACGACGAGGTCGTGGACCTCACCGACGGGCGGGTCGCCACCCAGCCCGGCTTCAACTCGGTCACCATCGACCTCACCCGCCTCGAGAGCCTCACCGGGCCCGAGGCCGACATGCTCAACCGCTACCTGACGATGATCCAGGTGCAGCGCCAGGACTTCAACGGGCGGGTGCTCACGATCCGTCGTGACGACCTGCGGGCCATCGCCTGCATCCTCGGCACGGGCGTCGACGGTGCCGGCAACCGGCTCGACGACCTGGGCCTGGCCTCGGTCCGCACCAAGAAGTAGCGGCGCGACGGGCGGCCCCGCCCGCGAAGCGCGTCGGTAGGCTCGGCCGGGCGCCCCGACCGACGGGCGCGCCCGCCCGCCCGCCAGGAGCCGCCGGTGGAGCCCTTCGGCTGCTACGTCCACATCCCGTTCTGCGCGGCTCGCTGCGACTACTGCGCGTTCGCGACCTGGACCGACCGCGCCCACCTCGTCGACCGCTACCTGCGGGCCTGCCGGCGTCAGGTCGAGGCCGAGGTGGCGGCGGGGCTCCCGCCGGTGACGAGCGTGTTCGTGGGCGGGGGGACGCCGTCGATGGTGGACGCCGAGGCGCTGCTCGAGGTCGTGGCGCCGCTGCCGCTGGCCCCCGGCGCGGAGGTGACGGTCGAGTGCAACCCCGACACGGTCACGGACACGATGCTGCGCACCTACGCGGCCGGCGGGGTCGACCGGGTGTCGCTGGGGGTGCAGTCCATGGTGCCTCACGTGCTCGAGGCCCTCGGCCGCACGCACGACCCGGACGGGGTGGGCCGCGCCGTGGCCCTCCTGCGCGCCACGGGGTTCGAGCGGTGGAGCCTCGACCTGATCTACGGCGCCGCCGGGGAGTCGCTCGCCGACTGGGCCGAGTCGCTCGACGCCGCACTCGCCCTCGACCCACCGCACGTGAGCGCGTACGGGCTGACGGTCGAGCCCGGGACCGCGCTGTTCGACGCCCCCGAGCGCCATCCCGACGACGACGACCAGGCCGACAAGTACCTGCTGGCCACCGAGCGGTTCGCGGCCGCCGGCCTCGACTGGTACGAGATCTCGAACTGGGCACGTCCGGGCCAGGAGTGCCGCCACAACCTCCTGTACTGGTCCCAGGGCGACTACCTGGCGATCGGCTGCGCCGCCCACGGGCACCGTCGCGGACGTCGCTACTGGAACGTGCGGACGCCGGAGCGCTACGTCGACGCCGTCGAGCACGGCCGCTCGCCGGTGGCGGCGGACGAGCGGCTCGACGACGAGGGGCGCCGGGTCGAGGGCCTGCAGCTCGCCCTGCGCACCACGGACGGCGTCCCCGCGGACGCGCTGCCGCTCGACGCCGACCCGGCGCTCGCCGACCTCGTGGTGGTCGACGACGCCGGGCGTGCCCACCTCACGGTCGCCGGTCGCCTCCTGGCCAACGAGGTCGCGGTCCGCCTCCGCTGATCAGCGGCGGCGCAGCAGCCGGCGGAGCAGCCCGCGCCCGCGCCCGCGCCTGCTCGACGATCCGGTCGCGGGGGCCGCTCCGCTCCGGTCGACGAAGCCGGGCGTGCGCCCACCCCCGAGGTGCACGGGCACCTCCTGCGGACGGTCGCGGTAGCGGAGCCCGCTGCCGGGCCGCCTCGGGATCGATCGGTGACGCACCAGAGCGGACAGCTCCGCGTTGCGGATCGCCGATCCGTCGTCGGCGATCGCCCAGAGGGCCCACCAGTAGCCGACGTTGGGCCGTAGGCTGCGCCACGTCCGGGGCGGGACGGTGACCGTGGTCTCGCCACCCGGCGGGCCCGCTCCGACCTCGACGCGGTGGACCTCGGTGGTCTCGCCGCCCAGGGACAGGGCCAGCAGCCAGCGTCGGGGGTGGCCGTCGGGCGGGCGGACGACGAACGACGGCGGCGACACCAGACGCGCGCCGTGATCGGGCGCGTCGACCACCAGCCCGGTGGCCGGGAGCGGGAAGGCGGCCTCGACACTGCGGGTGAAGGGAAGCCCGGATCGCCGCGCCGGCAGGTCCCGCCACCGGCACGTGTCGCACGGCACGGGCGGATCGCCGGTGGCCATCGCCCGTCGTAGGTCCCGTGCGGTCTCGCCGTTCCAGAGCGTCTCGAAGTCGTGCGTGGCCAGCGTGCCGTACTCGAGCTCGCCGTTCGCGGCGTAGCTGCACGGCCCCGTCGCGCCGTCCACGGTCACGCGCACCCGGTCGAAGACCTTGGGGCAGTAGCCCGGGTGGCGCAGTCGCAGGCGCTCGTTCCAGCGGTCGTACGCGACGCGCCGGGCCCGTAGGTCGGCGCCCGGGGTGGCGCGCGTCGGCCGGGGTCGGGCGTCGGTGGTCGATGTCGGGCCGACCAGCCAGATCAGGCGACTGCCGAGTCGTCGGGCGGTCTCGTGCGCCCGGCGCCGCACGCCTTCGACGTACTCGACCGACAGGTGCCGCAACGGGTCGTGCATGTCCGAGCGGCCGTTGACGTCGATGAGCTGGATCACGTTCGCCGAGTCGATCCCATGGGCGTGGAGCCACTCGAGGGTGCGGTCGAGGAAGGGGGCGTTCTCGACCATCAGCACGATGTTGGCGATGCAGTCGACCCCCTCGGCACGGCAGGCCGCCGCGGCGGCGGCGGCGTTCGCGTAGATGCGGCGAGCGTCGGCCCCTGGGCGCAGCTGCTCGAAGATCTCCGGCACGTGGCTGTCGAGGGAGACGAACAACGTCTCGGTCAGCGGCACGGCCTCCTCGATGCGCCGGGCGTCGAGGAAGGTGCCGTTCGTCACCAGGCTGAGGCGCACATTCCACCGGCGGGCGAGGTCGCGCGCCGACTCCCACCCCACGGCCAGCGGCTCGCTCCCGTCGTGGGGGGTCAGGATCGACAGGCCCGGCGCGATCTGCGCGTCGACCCGGGCGAGCACGGCGGGCTCGAGCCGCCGCGAGGGAGGCGGGCGGTCGCCCCAGCACATGACGCAGGCGAGGTTGCAGTAGGTCGAGAACTGCACGTGGGCCTCGTACGGCGTGCTCCGCCACCTGGTGTCCCCCGAGAGGAGGTCGCGCTCGACCGTCCGGCGGTGTCGGTGCTCGGCCGCCCGCCGCTCGGCGTCGGTGACGAGGCCGGTTCCGCCGACCGGCTCGGCCGAGCGCGTCGAGAGCCGTACCGGCACCGTCGCCATCCGCTCAGCCTCCCACAACACCCTCCGGTGTGACCGGGCCGTCCAGGTGGCGCCGGCGGTACCTGCGCACCCACCGCTCGGTCCGTCGATCCGCCTGGCGGGCGAGGGTGGCGGCCGCCGGGTCGGGAGTCCCGTCGAGCACCCCGACGAGCTCGAGGACGGCCGCCACGGCCGCGGCCGGGTCGGTCACGATCGACTCGTAGTCGAGGCGCAGCGGTTGGAGTCGGTGCCGCTCGAACCAGCGCTCCCAGGCCCGTTCCTCCCGGTCGATGCGGGCGAGGAGATCGTCGATCTGGCGGCGGCGGAAGCGCTCGCGACCGCGACCCCGATGGGTGGAGGCCCAGCGCCCGGACTGGATCGCCCGTGCGTAGCTGATCGCCTGGCGGAGGTGGTCCCGCCGGGTGAGGTACACGACGTGGAGGTCCGGGAACACCGCGGCCAGGTCACGGTCGCCGAAGGTCTCCGCGAGCTGAGGGTGGTGGGCCTTGGCCCCGAAGACCCCGTTGGGGCTCGTCTTCGTCCTCAGCAGGTGGCGCACGTAGTCGTCGAGGCCGTCGCTGCCCCACACGCGCTCGAAACCGCGTCGCTGCTCGGCGTCGAAGAACTCGGTGGGTGCCCCCGCCACCCCGGTCAGGCACAGCAGCTCGCAGAGCAGCGAGCTGCCCGAGCGGGGCACGGCGCACACCAGGTAGCTCACGCGCGTGGGCGTCCCCGGCTCGAACGCATGGTCGAATTTGTGGTGCGTGTACACTCCGCCGCACTCTGGCACGGAGCCCGCACCCCTGACGACCACACCGGGGAAGAGGATGCCTGGCAGCCCGCTCGCCGCCGACCCGGTGGCGGCCACCGAGGACCTGCTCGACCGGGCGCACGCAGTGCTCGCGTACGGCGGGCTCGACGGGATGGTGACGCGCCCGCTCCGTCATCCGAGCGGGGCGCTGTTCCCGCATTTCGCCGTCGCTGCGGACGGCGCCGAGGTCACCGACAGCACCGGACGGGTGCACCTGGACTGGCTCAACGGGTGGGGGCCGGTGTTCCTCGGCTACCGCCACCCGGCGGTCGAAGCGGCCGTGCGGGCCCAGTTCGGAGCCGGGCCGACGCTGTCGCTCATGCACCCCGTCGAGGTCGAGGTCGCGGAGCGGATCTGCGTCCTGGTGCCGTGTGCCGAGCGCGTCGCCTTCGCGAAGAACGGCTCGGACGCGCTCAACGCCGCCGTCCGGGTCGCCCGAGCGGCCACCGGCCGCGACCTCGTGCTCCAGCACGGGTTCCACGGGTTCCACGAGTGGTACACGTGCGTGCACCCCGACGTGCAGGGCATCCCTTCGGTGCTCCGCACGCTGGTCGAGCCGTTCCCCTACAACGACCTCGAGGCGCTGGCCCAGGCGTTCCGTCGCCACCGGGGCGCCGTGGCCGCGGTCGTGATGGAGCCCACCAACCAGTACCTGCCCGAGCCGGGCTACCTGGAGGGCGTGATCGACCTCGCGCACCGCAACGGTGCGGTGGTCGTGTTCGACGAGGTGGTCACCGCCTTCCGCCTCGCCAACGGCGGTGCCCAGGAGCACTTCGGGGTGACGCCGGACCTCGCCTGCCTGGGCAAGGCCCTGGCCAACGGGCTACCGCTCTCCGCGGTCGTCGGCCGGGCCGACCTGATGGAGTTGCTGCCGTCGGTCGGGTTCGGGCTGACCTTCCGCGGCGAGACCTTCTCGCTGGCCGCCGCGTCGGCGGTCCTCGACGTGCTCGAGTCGCGCGACGTCGCGGGCCACCTCGCCGCGATGGGGACCCGCCTGCGCGACGGGTACCTGGGCGCAGCGGAACGCCACGGCGTCGAGGCCGTCCTGCTCGGCCCCCCGCAACGGATGTCGTTCGACTTCCCCGACCAGCACGGGGTCGAGCGTCCGCGGGTGCGCGAGCTGTTCCTGGAGGGCGCGCTGGTCCACGGCGTGCTCACCGACGGCAACGCCCTGGCCAGCCTGGCGCACACCGAGGCCACCGTGGACGAGTCCGTCGCTCGCCTGGACGCTGCCCTCGCCGGGCTGCGTGACGACCTCGACCGTGAGGGTCGTGCCGAGCCGGCGAGCGGGGCCCCTCGGCCCCGGCCCCGACTTCGCTCCGCTCCGGGCCGGCTCGTCCGCCGGGCCCGGCGAACCGTGCGACGCCGGCGGGGCTGACCGCCCATCGCCACCGCCTCGGCGTCGGGCAGGCCGAAAGCGCACGAAACGGTGCCAGAGTGGCGGCCAGGGGGCGTGACGGCCCGACGGCCTGTCTAGGCTGCGTGCGATGGAGGACGACGAGATCCGGTGGCTGTCGACCGCGGACGCGGCGAAGCGGGTGGGCATCACGCCGCGCACCCTGTACCGCTTCATCGACAACGGCGACCTGCCTGCCTATCGGTTCGGGCGGGTCATCCGGCTGAAGGAGTCCGAGGTCGACGCCTTCATCGAGTCCTGTCGCATCGAACCGGGGAGCCTCGAGCACCTGTACCCCGAGGCCGGCCCCGGCGCCGACGACGGCGGGGACGACGAGACGGCGTGAGCGCCGGACCCCGACGCCCGCCCCGACCCCGCCGGTCGTAGCCGATGCCCGAGACCGAGGTCCGCGTCAGCGTCCCCGGCAACCACCTCATGGTGGGCCTGCTGGGCCAGCGCGACGAGCTGCTGCGCCTCGTGGAGGGCGCGTTCGAGGCGTCCATCCACGTCCGGGGCAACGAGATCACGGTCACCGGGGCCGACGCGGAGCTGGTGGGCCGCCTGTTCGACGAGCTCGTGCTCCTGCTCCAACAGGGTCACGCCCTCGAGCCGTCCGGGGTCGCCCGCACCATCGACATGGTGCGGGCCGACGAACGGCCCTCGGAGGTCCTCACCACCGAGGTGTGGCGCTCGGCCCGGGGCCGGACCGTGCGCCCCAAGTCGAGCGGGCAGAAGCGCTACGTGGACGCCATCCGCCAGAACATCATCACCTTCGGCATCGGCCCGGCCGGGACGGGCAAGAGCTGGCTGGCGGTCGCCTGCGCGGTCCAGGCCCTCCAGGCCAAGGAGGTCGACCGGATCATCCTCACCCGACCGGCGGTCGAGGCGGGGGAGCGGCTGGGGTTCCTGCCCGGGGACCTGATGGCCAAGGTGGACCCGTACCTCCGGCCGCTGTACGACGCGCTCTACGACATGGTCGAGGCGGAGGGGGCGCAGCGCCTGCTCGACAAGGGGACCGTCGAGGTGGCCCCGCTGGCGTTCATGCGGGGCCGCACCCTGAACCGCAGCTTCATCATCCTCGACGAGGCCCAGAATACGACGCCCGAGCAGATGAAGATGTTCCTCACCCGCATCGGCTTCGGCTCCAAGGCCGTCATCACCGGCGACGTGACCCAGGTCGACGTGCCCGGGGGGCGCAGCGGGCTCGGCGGGCTCGAACCGGTCCTGTCGGGCATCGACGGCCTGGCCTTCGTCCGCCTGGGCGCCGCCGACGTCGTGCGCCACCGCATCGTGGCCGACATCGTGAACGCCTACGAGCGCTCGGCACTCGACCCGTCGTGAGCTCGCCGCCCGCGGGCCCGGGGCCGGTCCCTCCGACCGTCGTCGTCACCGACGACCGCTCCGGGTCGCCGCGGGCCGGGGAGGAGCCCGTCGACACCGACCGCTGGGCGCGGCTGGCCACCGACGTCCTCGTCGCCGAGGGCGTGACCGGACCGGCCGAGCTTGCGGTCGCCTTCGTCGACGAGGACACCATCGCGAGCCTGCACATCGAGCACCTGGGCGAAGCGGGGCCCACCGACGTCCTGTCCTTCCCCCTCGACGGGTCGCCGAACGGGCCCGCCGCCGATCCGACCGATCGGCCCGGCGAGCCGCGACTGCTCGGTGACGTCGTGGTGTGCCCCGCGGTGGCGCGGCGCAACGCGGTGCCACCGGGCGGCTACGAGGCCGAACTGGCGCTGCTCGTCGTGCACGGGGTGCTGCACGTGCTCGGCTGGGACCACGCCGACGCCGACCAGACGGCCGCGATGGTGGCGCGCGAGCGGGAGCTGCTCGGGGCCGCCGGCCTGGAGCGTCGGGGATGAGCGGCACCGTCCTGCTGGGCGCGCTGGTCGTCGTGGCCCTCGTCGTGTTCGCGGCGGTCCTGGCGATGGCCGAGACCGCCCTGTTGCACCTCGGTCGGGCGCGGGCCGCCGCCATCGAGGAGGAGCTCGCGGCGACCGAGGGCGACGCGCCCGTCGAGGCGCGGCGTGGCGGCACGCTGCCCGAGCTCCTCGAGCGACGGGACGAGGTCCTCAACCCGGTCCTGTTGCTGTTGCTGGTCTGTCACCTGGGGCTCGCCACCGTCACCGCGGTCGTCGCCTACGACTGGTGGGGGCTCGCCGGCGTGGCCGGCGCGCTCGTCGTCGAGATCGGCGTGCTGTTCGTCGTCACCGAGGCCATGCCCAAGACGTACGCGCTCCAACACACCGGGCCGGTCGCCGTGCGCCTCGCGCCGCTGGTGGGCGGGCTGGCCCGCTTCTGGCCGCTGCGCTGGGCCACCCGCGGGCTCATCGGCATGTCGAACGTCCTGCTGCCGGGGAAGGGACGGCGGGAGGGGCCCTCGGTCTCGGAGGAGGAGCTGCTGGCGCTGGCGGGCGCCGCCGCCGAGGAGGACGTGATCGAGCTCGAGGAGCAGGCCCTGATCGAGTCGATCATCGAGTTCGGCGACACCATCGCCCGCGAGGTCATGGTCCCGCGGACCGACATGGTCACGATCGCGGCCGACTTCCAGATCGACGCCGCCATCGAGGTCGCCATCCTCCACGGCTACAGCCGCCTGCCGGCCTACGGCGAGGGCATCGACGACATCACCGGCATCGTCTACGCCAAGGACCTGATGCGGGCCGAGCGCGACGACGCGGGCGCCCAGGAGGTCTCCACGGTGCTGCGACCGGCCGTGTACATCCCCGAGACGAAGCGCGTGCCCGACCTGCTCCGCCAGATGCAGGAGGAGCGGTTCCACATCGCCATCGTCATCGACGAGTACGGCGGGACCGCCGGCATGGTCACCCTCGAGGACCTCATCGAGGAGCTGGTCGGAGAGATCCGCGACGAGTTCGACGTCGAGGAGCCGATGGTCGAGCCGCTGCCCAACGGCGGGCTGCGGGTCAACGCCCGCCTCCCCATCGACGAGGTCAACGACCTCCTGCGCATCGAGGTGCCCGACGGCGACTGGGACACCGTCGGAGGCTTCCTGTACAGCCAGCTCGGCCGGGTGCCCTCCGAGGGTGAGGCCGTCGAGTTCTCGGGCTACGAGCTGCGGGCCGAGCGGGTGCAGGCGCGGCGCATCGGCCGGGTCCGGATCACGCCCGTGCGCGGGACCGACGCCGCGGAGCCCCGGTAGCGTTCCCCGGTGCGCTCGGGCTTCGTCACCGTCGTGGGCCGCCCCAACGTGGGCAAGTCGACGCTCGTGAACACGATCCTCGGCACGAAGGTCGCCATCGTCTCGGACAAGCCCCAGACCACCCGCACCGAGGTGCGGGGCGTGCTCAACCAGCGGGGTCCCGCCGGCGATCTGGAGGCCCAGGTGGTCTTCGTGGACACGCCGGGCATCCACCGTCCCCGCACCGAGCTGGGCAATCGCCTGAACGCCACCGCCACCGGGGCCATCGGTGACGTCGACGTCGTGTGCCTCGTCATCGATGCCAGCGCGCCGCTGGGGCCGGGGGACCGCTTCGTGGCGCAGCGTGTGCCCCGGGACGCGGTCGTCGTGGTCAACAAGGTCGATGCCGCCGCCCCCGAGGAGGTGCTCGGGCAGCTCGCCCGCGCCGCCACCTTGGACCTGAGCGAGTACTTCCCCGTGTCGGCGCGCACGGGTGAGGGCGTGGACGTCCTCGTCGAGCACCTCGTGTCCCGCCTCCCCGAGGGGCCGCCGTACTACCCCGAGGACATGGTCACCGACGTGCCCGAGGCCTTCTGGGTGGCCGAGCTCGTGCGCGAGCAGCTGCTCGCGGTCACCCGCGACGAGCTCCCGCACTCGATCGCCACCCGGGTGACCGAGTGGGAGTGGCCGAGGATCCGCTGCGAGATCCTCGTCGAGCGCGAGTCCCAGAAGGGCATCGTGATCGGGAAGAAGGGCTCGGTGCTCAAGCAGGTCGGGACCGAGGTGCGCCGCCAGCTCCCCGAGGGGGCCTACCTCGAGCTCTTCGTCAAGGTCGACAAGGACTGGCAGCGCCGCCCGAAGGCGCTCGAACGGCTCGGCTACTGAGGCGCGGCCGCCGCCTCGGTGCCGCGCAGCGACCGGAGGAGCTCGCGGGCCTCGGCGCCGTCGCGGGTGCGGCGCATCGGGGGGAGGGCGCGCACGACGTCCCAGCGGTAGTTCCCGGTGGCGAGCCGGGAGTCGAGCACGGCCACCACCCCCCGGTCCTCGGCCGTGCGGATCAGCCGGCCGGCGCCCTGCGCGAGCAGCGTGGCGGCGCGGGGCAGGTCGATGAGGCGGAACGCCTCGGCCCGGGCCCGCTCTCGGCGGGCCTGGAGCAGCGGGTCGTCGGGCCGGGGGAAGGGCAGCCGATCGATGGTGACCAGGCTGAGCGACGGCCCCGGGACGTCCACCCCCTGCCAGAAGCCCATCGTGGCGAAGAGGCTGGTCTCGGGCTCGTCGGCGAAGCGTCGCACGAGGGCCGGCTTGGGCAGGTCGCGCTGGGTGAGCACCGGCGTGTCGAGCCGCTCGGCCGCCGCGCCCGCGGCGGCCTCCATGACCCGCCAGCTGGTGAAGAGCGCGAGCGTGCGACCGCCGGCGGCCTCGATCAGCCCGACGAGCTCGTCGATCATCGCCGCTTCGTAGGCGGCGGCGCGCGGCTCGGGCAGGTGGGCCGCGCAGTAGAGCAGCGCGTGGGCCTCGAAGTCGAACGGGCTGCCGACGTCGAGCTGGGTGAGGGACGACTCGTCGAGGCCGAGGTGCAGGGGCAGCGCCGGCGGGATGGTGGCGCTGGTGAGGATCGCGGTGCGGTGCTCCCACAACCCCTCGCGCAGCACCTCGCCGACGTCGACGGGGGCCACCTTGAGGCTGGGCGTGGCCTCGGGTCCCGCCACCCACGCCACGTGGGTGGCCGGGACGTCCATGACGGCGTCGACGTCGTCGGTGAGCGAGGTGGTCGCCTTGACCGCCCGCTCGCGCCGGGCGGCGACGTCGCCCGGCCCGTCGCTCGGGACCTTGCGCAGCGCCGCCTGCGCCTGCTCGAGCCGGGCGCGGGTCTCGAGCAGGGCGTCCGCCAGCTCGGGGTCGACCGCGCCGCGGAGCCGGCGGTCCACCTCGGGCGCGAGTGCCGCCGTCAACCGGTCGGCCGCGGCGTCGAGGGCCGCCGTCAGCGAGGGGTCCTCGAGGACGGCCCCGACGGTCCGCGACAGGGCGTGCAGCCGGCCGCCGCTCAGCTCGAAGCCCGCGGTGGCGGAGATCACCTCCTCGAGCTGGTGGGCCTCGTCGAAGACCACCACCTCGTGCTCGGGCAGCACGGCGCCCCCGCTGGCGAGGTGCGTGCCGTACAGGTGCGTGTTGACGACGAGCACGTCGGCCTCGGCGGCCACCCGCCGGGCCTGCTCGGCGAAGCAGTCCTCGCCACGGGGGCACTTGGCCGCTCCGGGGCACTCGCGTGGACCGACGCTGACGGCGCTCCACGCCGCGACCGACGGCTCGAAGTCGAGCTCGGCACGGTCCCCGGTCTCGGTCGTCGCCGCCCAGCCCTGGAGGCGCTCCAGCTCCCTCGACGACCGCGTGCCGGCGTCGTCGAGGTCGAGCGAGCCCTGGTCGCGGTCGAGCTCGGCGAGGCGTTGGCGGCAGAGGTAGTTCGAGCGGCCCTTCAACAGCGCGAAGTCGAGGTCCCGGTCGAGGTGGTCGGCGAGGAACGGGAGGTCCTTGGTGACGAGCTGGTCCTGGAGCGCCTTGGTGGCCGTGACCACGACGACGGACGTGGCGCTCAGCGCGGCAGGCACGAGGTAGGCCAGCGACTTGCCGGTGCCGGTCCCGGCCTGGACGACGAGGTGGTGGCCCCCGGTGATGGCGTCGGCGACCGCCTCCGCCATCCGGCGCTGCCCCTCGCGGTGCTCGCCGCCCCCGGGCAGGGCCGCCGTGACCCGGTCCAGCGTGGCGACGGTGCGCTCGGCGAGGGTCACGGCGCCACCCTACGGGTGCCGCGACGGGGTCGGGCGCGGCCGCGCCCGGGGCGCCGGCCCATGCTCGGGAGCCCACCGGCGAGGCGGTAGGTTGCAGGCGTGGTGCCGGCCGATCTCGACCCGACGCGTGTGCCGGTGCACGTGGCGCTGGTCATGGACGGCAACGGCCGCTGGGCCGAGCAGCGGGGGCTGAAGCGGACCGACGGCCACGCGGCGGGTGAGGAGGCGCTGTTCGACACCGTCGAGGGCGCGCTCGACCTCGGCATCGAGTGGCTCACCGTGTACGCCTTCTCGACCGAGAACTGGAAGCGGCCACCCGACGAGGTCCGCTACCTGATGGGCTTCAACGAGTCGATCCTGCGTCGCCGGCGCGACGAGTTGCACGAGCGCAACGTGCGCATGCGCTTCGTGGGCCGCCGGGGTTGGCGCGTGCCGAAGCGGCTCGTCCGGCGGATGGACGAGAGCATCGAGCTCACCCGGGCCAACACGGGCATGACCTTCACGATCGCGTTCAACTACGGCGGACGCGCCGAGATCGTCGACGCGGTGCAGGCGATCGTCGCCGAGGGCGTCCCGGCCGACAAGATCACCGAGGCGACCATCCGTCGCCACCTGTACGACCCCGAGATGCCCGACCCCGACCTGATGGTCCGCACGTCGGGCGAGTACCGGATCTCCAACTACCTGCTGTGGGAGATCGCCTACAGCGAATTGGTGTTCACCGAGGTGCTGTGGCCCGACTTCCGCCGCGAGCACCTCTTCGACGCCGTGCGCGAGTACCAGCAGCGGACGCGCCGCTTCGGGGGCCTCGACGCCGAGCGGGACCGCAAGAGGCGCTCCCGGAGCGGGTGACCCCGGCGTGAGCCTGTACCGCGACCACGGGATCGTGCTGCGCACGCACAAGCTGGGCGAGGCCGACCGCATCGTGGCGCTGTACACGGCGGGGCACGGCAAGGTGCGCGCCGTGGCCAAGGGCGTGCGCAAGACGCGGTCGAAGTTCGGGGCCCGCCTCGAGCCCACGAGCCACGTCGCGGCCCAGTTCTACGAGGGCCGCACCCTCGACATCGTCACCCAGGCCGACACGGTCGATCACTTCCGGGCCCTGCGCGAGGACCTCGACCGCTTCGCCCGGGCCTCGGCCATGTTGGAGGCCGTCGACCAGGTCAGCGAGGACGCGCCCCCGGCGCCGGCGCTCTACCAGCTGCTGCTGCGGGCGCTGCGCACGCTGGCGGCCCAGCCGTCCGACCTCGTGGTGGGCGGGTTCTTCTGGAAGCTCCTCGCGCTCGAGGGCCTGCGCCCCACCGTCGACCGGTGCGTGCGCTGTGGCGCCACCGGGTCGCTGGTGTCGTTCGACCTGGACGAGGGCGGCCTGCTGTGCCGGGCCTGCCGGCGCGGGACGGCGGTGTCCCCGGAGGCCGTCGTGCTGCTGCGCCAGATCCTGGGCGGTCAGCTCGCCGCCGCGCTCGCCGCGCCGGGCTCGCCGGCCACGACCGAGGTCGAGACCCTCGCCACCCGGGCGCTCGAGCACCACCTCGAGCGGCGCCTGCGCTCGCTCGGCGTGCTCGAGCAGGCGTGAGAGCGGCTCGCGCCCGCCGCCTCGGCGGCGACGCGGGTCAGCCGGCCGCGAGCGCGAGGGCGCTGTCGCTGCCGGCCGCGACGATGATCGCGATCACGACGTAGGCGAGCCCGAGGCCGAGCACCACGTACCCGAGGATGAGCCCGGCCAGGGCCATCCCGTCGCCCGACTGCTGGCCACCCGACTCGCCGATCTGCTTGCGGGCCATGTGGCCGAGGATCACCGCGGCGATGGCCGACACGCAGGTGACGAAGCCGAGCAGGCCGCACACCAGCGCGGCGATGGCGAGTCCGTTCGTGGACGGTGCCGCCTGGACCGGTGCGCCGTAGGGCGTCGCGTACGGGGCGGCGGCGGGCGGTGTCGAGCCCCAGGGTGCCGCCGCGGGGGGTGCGACCCCGGCGGCCTGCTCCGGTGGGTACCACTTGCCGTCGGACGCCTGCCACCAACCCGGGCCCTGCGAGTAGTCGCTCATGCCGGTGAGCTTGGCAGATCGGGCGACCCCGCGGGTGGTCCGTTGGTAACGTGCGCCCGCCCACGACCACGAGGACTGCCATGAGCGACACCCCGCCGCCCCCGCCCGACGGCATCGACCCCAGCGAGACCATCTGGCACTCGCCACCGCCGCCCGGCGGCGAGCCCGTCACCCAGCCCGAGCCGACCCCGCCGCCGCCCGCGGGCGGCATCCCGGCCACGCCGCCGCCGGCCGCGGCCCCGCCCCAGCCCGGGTACGCCCCACCCCAGCCGGGCTACGCGCCGCCGGCCCAGCCGGGGTACGCCCCACCCCAGCCGGGCTACGCGCCGCCGGCCCAGCCGGGGTACGCCCCGCCCCAGCCCGGCTACGCCTACGCACCCCAGCCGTACGCGGCCCCCAAGGTGGGCCCCGACGGCCGACCGCTCAAGTCCAAGATGGCAGCCGGCCTGCTCGGCATCTTCCTCGGCAGCTTCGGGGTGCACCGCTTCTACCTCGGCTACCCGGGCATCGGCATCGCCCAGATCGTGGTCACCTTCGTCACGTGCGGCATCGGGGGCATCTGGGGCCTGATCGAGGGCATCATGATCCTCACGGGGTCGGCGAGCTTCGCCACCGACGCCGAGGGGCGCCCCCTGACCGACTGAGGTCGTCGCCGGTCGGCACCTCCGAGACGCCACGAGGCCCTCCCGAACGGGGAGGGCCTCGTCGCGTGCTGCGTGCTGCGTGCTGTGCCGGCTACTGGTCGATGGGGCGCCACTGCTGGGTGGCGTCGTCGAACTGGAGCCAGGCGCCCTGGTTGGCGTCCCACTGGATGTACGCGTTGCGGGCGGGGTCCCACTGCGGCTCGGTGGCGCTGGGAGCGGGAGCGGGAGCGGCGGCGGGCTCGGGGGCCGCCGCCGGCGCCGGCGCCGCGGGCTCGACCGGGGGCTGGTACGCGGGGGCCGCGGCGGCGCCCGGAGTGGCGTAGTCCGTCGGGGCCATGCCGCCGGGGGCCACGGGCGTGCCGTAGGGGCCGGCGGCCGCGGCCGCCGCGCCGATGGGCCGCCCGGTGTCGCCCTTGCCGACGACGAAGGTCTTGGCGGCGCGGTCGCCGAGGCGGGTGTGGTTGTCGCCCGTCATGATGAGGATGAAGCCGAGCAGGCCCGGGATGCAGTAGGGGAGCAGGTCGACGATCAGCAGCAGCCACCGGATCAGCGCCTTGACCGGGCCCGGCCCCGCCTTGCCGTCGGCGTCGACCACCCGCAGACCGAGGATGGCCTTGCCGGGGGTGATGCCCTTGGCGCCCTGGAGGAACACGAAGATGCCCACGGAGTAGCCCCAGTACACGAGCCAGAGCAGGGCGGCCTTGCCGCCGCCCACGCCGTACACCGTGTCGCCGGCGGTGACGCAGGTGCCCGTGCAGGTGGCGAAGTCGGCGTCGGCCGAGTCCGCGAGGGCGAAGAACAGCACCGACCACAGGGCCTGGAGGATGACCCAGTCGATGATGAAGGCGACGACGCGCTTGCCGACGACGTTCGTGGGATCTGCTGCGGGTTGGTAGGCGCTCACGGCGCCCTTTCTACCCCATCTCGCCGGGGCAGGCGGGCAGCTAGGGCAGTCTCGACGGATCGACGAGGCGCCACTTCCCGGCGTCCTCGTCCCAGCCGATCCAGCGCCCCACCGAGGGCTCCCACCGGATGTACGTGTCGAGCTCGTCGCTCCAGATCGGATCGGTGGACGGCTCGGGCTCGTCGGCGGGCGCGGGTGGCTCGGCGGCCGCGGCCGCGCCCGTCGCCGCGGCGGTGGTGGAGGCGACCGCCGGGTCGAACACCGACGGCGGCTCGGTCGCCTCGTCGGTCGGTGGGGGAGCGAAGGCGTCGTCGCCGGGCTCGTCGAGGCCCTCGAGCGCCACCTCCGAGGACGGGACCCGCTCGGACCCGCCGTCGCGCCGCCCCGCGGCGAGGTGCGCCGCGAACCGCCGGTCCACGACGAACGTGCCCCCCGCGAAGTCGCCGACCCGCCGGTGGCCGCGCGTGAACGTGGCGAGGATGAACCCGAGGGGCAGGACGATCATGATGAGGTCGACCACCCACAGCAGCGTGCGCACCAGGGCCCGACCGATGCCGGGCCTGGGCCGTTCCCGGGTGACGCAGCGGATGCGCCAGACCGCCTTGCCGAACGTGGCGCCGGTGAGCCCCTGGACCAGCACCCAGTCGACCAGCAGCGCCACCCAGAACAGCGCCAGCGCCAGCCAGAACTTGTCGCCCGGGACGACCAGCACGGAGTCGCCGAGACCCGGGATGCCCTCGGGGAACCACAGGGTGGCGTCGCCGTCGGTGAAGCGGAAGCCGGCCGGCTCGGCGGCGATGAGCTCGCCGGTGAAGCGCTGGCCGAACGCGACGATGGCGGCGAGGAACACGGCCTCGAACAGGGCCACGTCGAACAGCCAGGCGAGGATGCGGCGGAACAGGACCCGGGTGGGGTCGCCGCGGCGCGCGTCGTCGGTCACGAGGCCTATTCCTAGCTCATCGGCGCCTCGGGGGGCGTCGCCGTGCCCGTTCGGACCGTCAGGGGGGAGGGGTAACCTCCCCACGATGCCCGCCGACGCGCCCGCCTCCGACGACACGCCCCCCGACGCCCCCGCCGCCGAGCCGGTCGACCGGATGGACCAGATCGTCAACCTCGCCAAGCGGCGTGGCTTCGTGTTCCCGTCCGCGGAGATCTACGGCGGCTTCCGCTCCACCTACGACTACGGGCCCATCGGCGTGCTGCTCCTGCGCAACGTGAAGGATGCGTGGTGGCGCTCGATGGTCCAGCTCCGCGACGACGTCGTCGGCCTCGACGCCGCGATCCTCTCGCCGCCGGCGGTGTGGGAGGCGTCGGGTCACCTCTCGAACTTCACCGACCCGCTCGTGGACTGCCGCCACTGCGGGGCCCGCCACCGGTCCGACGACATCCCCGACCCCGACGTCTGCCCCACGTGTGGCAGCCGGGGCACCTTCACCGAGGCCCGGCAGTTCAACCTGATGTTCAAGACCCACGCCGGCCCCGTCGAGGAGGACGCCGCGGTCGCCTACCTCCGGCCCGAGACGGCCCAGGGCATCTTCGTGAACTTCGCCAACGTGCTCCAGGCGAGTCGCAAGAAGCCCCCCTTCGGGATCGCGCAGATCGGCAAGTCCTTCCGCAACGAGATCACCCCGGGCAACTTCATCTTCCGCACCCGCGAGTTCGAGCAGATGGAGATGGAGTTCTTCGTCCCGCCCGACGAGGCGCACCGGTGGTTCGAGTACTGGTGCGACGAGCGCCGCCGGTGGTACGTCGACCTCGGCATCGACCCCGCCCACCTGCGCCTGCGCGAGCACGCCACCGACGAGCTCAGCCACTACTCGGCGGGCACCTCCGACGTCGAGTACCTGTTCCCCTGGGGGTGGGGCGAGCTCGAGGGCGTCGCCAACCGGGGCTGCTACGACCTCACCCAGCACGCCGAGGCGTCGGGCGAGCGCCTCGACTACTTCGACCAGGCCACGAACACCCGGTACGTGCCCCACGTGATCGAGCCGGCCGCCGGTGCCACCCGCACGATGATGGCGTTCCTCCTCGACGCCTACGACGAGGAGGAGGTCCGCGGCGAGACCCGCACGGTGCTGCGCCTGCACCACCGCCTCGCCCCGTACAAGGTGGCGATCCTGCCGCTCTCCAAGAAGGAGACCCTGACGCCCATGGCCCGAGAGGTCCTCGGCCTGCTCCAGCCCCACTTCATGTGCGACTACGACGAGACCCAGGCGATCGGCCGGCGCTACCGCCGCCAGGACGAGCTGGGCACGCCGTTCTGCGTCACCGTCGACTTCGACTCGCTCGACGACCGGGCCGTGACCGTGCGGGAGCGTGACTCGATGGACCAGGTCCGCGTCTCGGTCGACGAGCTCGTCGACCACCTCCGGGAGCAGCTGGCGTGAGCGGGGGCACCGCCGTCGACCCCGAGGAGTGGTTCACGGCGAACCGCGACATGTGGGACGAGCGGGTGCCGCTGCACGTGGCCTCCGACTTCTACGACGTCGAGGGGTTCACCGGCGGCCGGTCGACGCTCGAGCCGTTCGAGATCGAGGAGCTGGGCCCGGTGCGCGACCGCGAGCTCGTGCACCTCCAGTGCCACTTCGGCCTCGACACGCTCTCGTGGGCCCGGCTCGGTGCCCGGGTCACGGGCCTCGACTTCTCGGAGCCCGCCGTCGAGGCCGCCCGGGCGCTCGCTCGGGACTGCGGCATCGACGCGCGCTTCGTCACCGCCAACGTCTACGACGCGCTCGAGGTGCTCGACCACCGCTACGACGTGGTCTACGTCAACCTCGGTGCCCTCAACTGGCTGCCCGACGTGTGGCGCTGGGCCGAGATCGTGGCCGCGCTGCTGCGCCCGGGCGGTCGGCTGTACCTGCGGGAGGCGCACCCGTTCCTCGACGTCTTCGCCGACGAGTCGCTCGAGGTGGACTACGACTACTTCGCCCAGGGCGAGCCCCTCACCTGGGAGGACCCGGGCTCGTACGCCGACCCGGACGCCACGACGGTGCACAACCGCTCGTTCGAATGGCAGCACCCGATCAGCGAGGTGGTCTCGGCGGTGCTGGCCCAGGGCCTGCACCTGGACCTGCTCCACGAGCACCCCTACACCGTCTACCAGCGCTGGCCGTTCCTCGAGCGGCGCGACGACGGCACCTGGTGGATGCCCGACGACCGGCCGCTGCTGCCCCTCATGTACACGCTCCGAGCCACGAAGGTGGGCTGACGATGCCAGAGCCCCTCGTTTACGCGTTCGACCACGACCACCCCGAGCCGCCCATGGCCCGCAAGGACCTGCTGGGGGGCAAGGGCGCCAACCTCGCCGAGATGACCTCCGTGCTCGGCCTGCCGGTGCCGCCCGGGTTCACGATCACCACCGAAGCGTGCCGCGCGGCGCTGGCCGGCGGGTGGCCCGACGGCCTGGCCCTCCAGGTCGACGAGCACGTCGACCGTCTCGAGCGCACGATGGGGCGCACGCTGGGCGCCGGCGACGACCCGTTGCTCGTCAGCGTCCGGTCGGGGGCCAAGTTCTCGATGCCGGGGATGATGGACACGATCCTCAACCTCGGCCTCAACGACGACTCCGTCGAGGCGCTCGCCCGGGCCACCGACGACGAGCGCTTCGCGCTCGACTCCTACCGCCGGTTCATCCAGATGTACGGCAAGATCGTCCTGGGTGTCCCCGGCGAGGAGTTCGACCGGCGGTTCGAGGGTGCCCGGGACCTGGCCGGCGCCGCCACCGACCACGAGGTGCCCCCCGAGGTGCTGTCGCTCGTCATCGATCGCTTCAAGGCGGTGGTCGAGGACCACACCGGCGAGGCCTTCCCGCAGGAGCCGGCGGCGCAGCTGCGCGGGGCGATCGACGCCGTCTTCCGGTCGTGGCAGTCGCCCCGGGCGGTCACGTACCGCCGGCGCGAGCACCTCCCCGACGACCTCGGCACCGCCGTCAACGTCCAGGCGATGGTCTTCGGCAACCGCGACGACGAGTCGGGCACCGGCGTCGGCTTCACCCGGGACCCGGCCACCGGTGACCAGGGCAGCTTCGGCGACTTCCTCGTCAACGCGCAGGGCGAGGACGTCGTCGCCGGCATCCGCGCCACCCAGCCGCTGCACGAGATGGGCGAGCGCTGGCCCGACCTGTACGACGAGCTCCAGCGCATCTTCGAGGCGCTCGAGCGCCACTACCGGGACATGTGCGACACCGAGTTCACGGTGGAGCAGGGCAAGCTCTGGATGCTCCAGACCCGGGTGGGCAAGCGCACGGGGCGGGCCGCGCTCCGCCTGGCCGTGTCCATGGTGGACGACCCCGCGATCGAGCTCACCCACGCCGAGGCGATCCAGCGGGTCTCGGCCGACCACCTCGACCAGGTGCTGCACCCCCAGTTCGAGCAGGTCGACCACACCGTGCTCACCAAGGGCCTGGCGGCCTCGCCCGGCGCCGCGGTGGGCAAGGTCTACTTCGACGCCGACGAGGCGGTCGAGGCGGCGCACGACGGCGAGGACGTGATCCTCGTGCGGCAGGAGACGTCGCCCGAGGACGTGCACGGCATGGAGGTCGCCCAAGGCGTGCTCACGTCCCGGGGCGGGCTGGTGAGCCACGCCGCGGTGGTGGCCCGGGGGTGGGGCAAGCCCGCCGTGTGCGGTGCCGAGCAGATCGTGGTGGGCGAGGACCACTTCCGGGTGGGCGACACGGTCGTGCGCAAGGGCGACGTCGTGTCCATCGACGGCACCACCGGCGAGGTGGTGCTCGGCGCGATGCACCTGACCCGGGGGGAGACCCCCGACGAGTTCGACACCGTGCTGGCCTGGGCCGACGAGGCCCGGGGCGACGGGCTGGGCGTGCGGGCCAACGCCGACAACGCCGAGGACGCGGCACGGGCCAGGGACAACGGCGCCGAGGGCATCGGGTTGTGCCGGACCGAGCACATGTTCCTCGGTGACCGCCTTCCGGTCGTGCGCCGCATGATCCTGGCCGCCACCCCCGACGACGAGGACGAGGCCCTCGAGGAGCTCCGGCGCGTCCAGCGGGAGGACTTCGAGGGGATCCTCGCGGCCATGGACGGCCTGCCGGTCACGGTCCGCCTGCTCGACCCGCCGCTGCACGAGTTCCTGCCCGACGTGGAGGAGCTGGCGGTCAAAGACGCACGGGTCGGGCTCTCCGACGAGGAGGCCGAGCTGCTCGCCGCGGCTCGCAGCTGGGAGGAGGCCAACCCCATGCTCGGCACGCGCGGCGTCCGCCTCGGGGTGCTCAAGGACGGTCTCTACCGCATGCAGGTGCGGGCGCTGCTCGAGGCCGCGGCCCGCCGGCGCGCCGCCGGCGGTCGACCCATCGTCGAGATCATGATCCCGCTGGTGGTGGCCGAGGCCGAGCTGGCCCTGGCCCGCAGCTGGGTGGAAGAGGAGCTCGCCGGAGCCGCCGGGGAGGGGGTGGCCGAGGGTGACGTGCGCATCGGCACGATGATCGAGACCCCGCGCGCCGCCCTGTGCGCCGACGAGATCGCCAACCAGGCCGACTTCTTCTCCTTCGGCACCAACGACCTCACCCAGATGACGTTCGGCTTCAGCCGCGACGACGTCGAGGGACGCCTGATGGAGCGGTACCTCGAGCGGGGCCTGCTGGCCGGCGACCCGTTCGACAGCATCGACCGCGACGGGGTCGGCGGCCTGGTGGGCCTCGCCGTCGAGCGGGCCCGGTCGGTCAAGCCCGACCTCAAGATGGGGGTCTGTGGCGAGCACGGCGGCGACCCGGCCTCGATCGCCCTGTTCCACCGGCTCGGGCTCGACTACGTGTCCTGCTCGCCGTTCCGTGTGCCCATCGCCCGGCTCGAGGCCGCCCGCTCGGTGCTCGCGGCCCGCGCCGGCGACTAGCCGGCGGGACGCGGGCGGTGGGCATCGTCGACGAGGACATCGTCCGGGTCCGCGAGTCCACCGACCTCGTCGCCGTCGTCTCCCAGCACCTCCAGCTGAAGCGGGTCGGCCAGCGGTGGGTCGGGCTGTGCCCGTTCCACGCCGAGAAGAGCCCCTCGTTCTCGGTCAACGCCGAGCAGGGCCTGTACTACTGCTTCGGCTGCCAGGCGAAGGGCGACGCCATCACGTTCGTGCGCGAGATCGAGCACCTCGACTTCCCCGGTGCGGTCGAGTGGCTCGCCAACAAGGCGGGCATCACCGTCCGCTACACCGACACCGGCGAGAACGAGGGACGCAAGCGCCGCAAGCGGCTGCTGGAGGCCATGGGGCGGGCGGTCGACTGGTACCACGACCGCCTGCTGTCCTCGCCCGACGCCCGCGAGGCCCGGGGCTACCTGCGCAGCCGTGGCTTCGACGGCGACAAGGTGCGGCGGTACCGGCTGGGGTGGGCGCCCGACGACTGGGACGCGTTGGCCCGTCATCTGCGGGTGCCCGACGACGTGCTGCGCGACACCGGCCTGGGCTTCGTCAACCGCCGCGGTCGCCAGCAGGACGCCTTCCGGGGGCGGGTGCTGTTCCCCATCTTCGACGTCCAGGACGAGCCGGTGGCCTTCGGCGGCCGCATCCTGCCCGGCCACGACGGGCCGAAGTACAAGAACTCGTCCGAGTCGCCGCTGTACGCGAAGAGCAAGGTGCTCTACGGGCTGAACTGGATGAAGGCGGGCATCGTCGAGGCCGATGAGGCCATCGTGTGCGAGGGCTACACCGACGTGATCGGCTTCGCCGACGCGGGCCTGCCGCGCGCGGTGGCGACGTGCGGCACCGCCCTCACCGAGGAGCACTTCCGCACCCTCAAGCGCTACGCCCACCGGGTGGTGCTGGCGTTCGACGCCGACGCCGCGGGGCAGGCCGCGGCCGAGCGGTTCTACGAGTGGGAGAAGGCCTACGAGATCGACGTGGCCGTGGCCGATCTGCCCTCCGGCGTGGACCCCGCGGACCTCTCGCGCACCGATCCGGCGGCACTCGCGGCCGCCGTCGAGGGGGCCACCCCCTTCCTCGGCTTCCGGGTGCGCCGCGCCCTGGCGGCCGGGTCCGTGGACACCCCCGAGGGTCGGGCGCGCACCGCGGAGGCCGCGCTCGCGGTCATCGCCGAGCACCCGGGCGAGCTCGTGCGCGACCAGTACGTGATGGAGGTCGCCGACCGGTGCCGCCTCGACCCCGACCAGCTGCGCCAGCGCCTGTCGGGCGTCGTGCGGGGCGAGGCCGCGCCCGTGGCCGCGCCGCTCCGGGCCCCGTCGTCCGCCGACGGGCGCGACCGGGCCGAGGTCGAGGCCCTGCGCCTCGCGGTGCACGACCCGGAGGCCATCGGGCCGCTGCTCGACGAGGTCCTGTTCGCCGACGAGCTGCACGCGGCGGTGTTCCGGGCCCTGGCGCCGGGGGGCACCATGCACGAGGTGCTGGAACGCTGCGACCCCCGGGCCGCCGAGCTGTTGCAGCGCCTCGTCGTGGAGGAGCCTGCGGGTGACGCGGACAACGTGGCCAGCCTGCTCACCGCCGCCGCCGCCCGCCGTGCCCTGCGGCGACTCGACGCCGAGAACCGCCGCGACTTCGACGCCGACCGCTCCCGGCGGATCGCCTGGCTCAAGCTCGCCATCGAGCAGGTCGACCCCGACGACCCCGACCAGGAGGCGCGTGCGCAGTTGTTAGCCTGGCTGGCGGAAGAGGCCACCGTGGCCGAGGAGATCCGATGACGTACGCGGCACAGCGGCTCGGGGAAGGTGATCGGCCGGCGGTGACCGGCCGGTGCGCGTGTCCCCGCCTCGGCCCGGAACGCCGCGGATGACCGACGCCGTCACGCCGCTGCCGCCGTGGGCGGGCGTGCCCGAGGGTGAGCTCGAGGCGCTGCTCGCCAAGGGGAAGGCGAAGGGGGAGCTCACCCTCGACGAGGTGCTCCAGGTGATGAAGGACGTCGAGGTCACCACCGACGTGATCCTCGGGGTCCGGGCGATGCTGCACCGCGAGGGCATCGCCCTCGACGAGACGCTGGACGCGGCCGCCCTGCCCACGACCGCGGTCCGGGCCCGTTCGCCGAAGGCGGTCGAGGCGTCGGGCGGCGAGAGCCAGGGCGGCACGTCGGACCCCGTGCGGATGTACCTGAAGGAGATCGGGCGGGTCTCGCTGCTCAACGGCGAGCAGGAGGTCGAGCTGGCCAAGCGGATCGAGGCCGGCAGCCACGCCTCCGAGCGCCTGGCCGACGCCGCGGCCGCCGGCGAGCTGTTGGAGCGACCGGAGGAGCTCCGCCTCCAGCGCCTCGCGCGCGACGGCGAGGTCGCCAAGCAGGCCTTGACCCAGGCCAACCTGCGCCTGGTCGTGTCGATCGCGAAGCGGTACGTGGGCCGCGGCATGCTCCTGTTGGACCTCATCCAGGAGGGCAACCTCGGGCTGATGCGGGCGGTGGAGAAGTTCGACTACACGAAGGGCTTCAAGTTCTCCACCTACGCCACCTGGTGGATTCGCCAGGCGATCACCCGGGCCATCGCCGACCAGGCCCGCACCATCCGCATCCCGGTGCACATGGTCGAGTCGATCAACAAGGTGTACCGGGTCCAGCGGCAGATGATGCAGGAGCTCGAGCGCGAGCCGACCGTCGAGGAGCTGGCCGAGAAGGTCGACATGACCCCGCAGCGGGTGCGCGAGATCCAGCGCATCTCGCAGGACCCGCTCTCGCTCGACTCCCCGGTGGGGGAGGAGGACGACTCGAACCTCGGGGACTTCATCGAGGACCAGCAGGCCGAGGCTCCGGCCGAGGCCGCCGCCCGCAAGATGCTCGGCGACGCGGTGATCGAGGCCCTCGACGAGCTCAACGACCGCGAGAAGCAGGTCGTTCGGCTCCGCTTCGGCCTCGACGACGGCCAGGCCCGCACGCTCGAGGAGGTGGGCCGCGAGTTCGGCGTCACCCGGGAGCGCATCCGCCAGATCGAGTCCAAGACCCTGGCGAAGCTGCGTCACCCCCACCGCAGCCAGAAGCTGCGGGACTACCTCGACGGCGAGTAGCTCAGGCGCTCCACTCGGGCTGGAGCAGGTCGATGGTGTCGTCCACCGAACCGTTGGCGTCGTCGCGCCGCAGCGTCGTCCTGACCCGTGTGGTGGCGGACTGGACGCTGGGGGAGTCGGTGACGCGGTGGAGCAGGTCGTTGAGCTGCTCGTAGCGCTCGTGACCCGCCTTGGCGCCGAAGTAGTAGCCGACGACGCCGCCGATGAGGAGCCCGGTGCGGAATTTCATGGACCTCGTTCTACCCCGCCCGCCGCTGTCGTACCCTCGGCGCACCATCGTCCCATGGGATACCGGGGCAAGGTCGTCGAGCAGGAGCGGGCCCGAGTGCTCCGCGCGCAGGCGTGGACGCTCCAGGAGATCGCCGACGAGCTCGGCGTGGCCAAGGCGTCGGTGTCGGTCTGGGTGCGCGACGTCGAGTTCGTCCCTCGACCTCGCCAGCCCGGCCCGCACCGCCGACCCCACCCGTGGGTCGCCCGCAAGGAGGCCGAGATCGCGGAGCTGCACGAGGAGGGGCGTCGGCGCATCGGCCGCATGACCGATCAGGAGCTCCTCGTGGCCGGGACGGCGCTCTACGCCGGCGAGGGGTCGAAGACCGACGGGGTCGTCAAGTTCGCCAACAGCGATCCCCGCATGATCGAGCTCTTCTGCGTGTGGTTGCGTCGGTTCTTCGAGATCGACGAGACCCGCCTGCGCGCCCGGCTGTACCTCCACGTGGGCCTGGACCTCGAGGCGGCGACGTCGTTCTGGTCGGATCTGACGGGGATTCCCGAGTTGCAGTTCCATCAGCCGTACCGGGCCGTGGCGGACGCCTCGATCCGGCGCACCAAGCATCCGCTCGGGTGCCCGTCCGTGTCCTACGGCTGCAGCCGGACACACCGAGAAGTCATGGGACTGGTGGGCGCGCTGCTATCGTCGGAAGCCCTTCCGGGGTAGCTCAGTTGGCAGAGCAACCGGCTGTTAACCGGTTTGTCGTGGGTTCGAGCCCCACCCCCGGAGCCGACCGGCGCGGTCCCGCGCCTGTGGTGTCGACGTCCGCGAGACTGTCACCACGGGGCCCGTAGCTCAATGGTCAGAGCAGGCGACTCATAATCGCTCGGTTGCAGGTTCGATCCCTGCCGGGCCCACTCGGGAGGCGCCGGATCAGTCCACGGGGTGGTCGGCGAACATCACGGTGACCGCATGGCCGCGCGACGGCCAGTTCGCCACGTTCACGGTCTGGGGCCGGGACTCGTCGCCGCGGGGGAGGTTGGTCACCGTCACCGTGCCGGACGCGTCGGGATCGGCCGGCAGGAAGACGTCCACCCCGTCCTGGAAGGGTTGGCCGCTGAAGTAGGGGAGGCGCGCCAGGGTCGTCTCGCCGGGTGTCGCCGCGTCGTCGTGGAGGTGCAGGCCGATGGCGCCGTTGCCGTCCACGCCGGCCATGACGTCGACCGCGGGCACGTCACCGGCGGAGGAGCGGACGGCCGGCCGGAGCACGTCCCGCTGATCCCCGGCGACGTCGGAGACGTCGTCGGCGTCAAGGCCCATGGCCCGACGGCCCGAGCGGCGGTCGACCGGGTCACCTCGCCGGCCGCCGTCATGTCGGCGTCACGCGGAGGATCCGGTCGCCGAAGCCGTTCGACGTCGTGACGTAGAGGGAGCCGTCGGGGCCGAGGGCCGGCGTGCGGAGCCGACCGAAGGTCCCGTCGAGCGCCGGCGGCGTGTGCATCAGGACGAACTCGCCGTCGGCGGCGAAGCCCATCAGCCGGAGCGAGCTGTCCTTGAGGGTGGCCACCGCGAGCATGCCGCGGTACCCCTCCCACTGCGGTCCCCACAGGAACGTCGCACCGCTGGTGGCGAGGGTGGGCGCACCCGAGCTCCATCGGGCGCCGACCGCCCCGGGAAGGCTCAGATCGGTCATGGGGACGCTCTGGTCGTAGCCGGGTACCGGGTCCCACCCGTAGTTGCCGCCGTTCTCGAGCAGGTTCACCTCGTCGTCGCGGTTCGGGCCGTGCTCCACGCTCCAGAACTGCCCGAGCCCGGGCCGGATCGCCAGGCCCTGGACGTTGCGGTGACCTCGGGTGTAGATGCGGGCGTCGGTCGCCGGGTCGCCGTCGGCCGCGAACACGTTGTCCGGTGCGCCCGCGCCCGTGGCGGGGTCGACGCGCAGCACCTTTCCGGCGAGCGACCCCAGGCTCTGCGGGGCGGTTCCGATCGCGGCGTCGCCGGTCGTCACCAACAGGGTGCCGTCGGGGGCGAACTCGAGCCGGCACCCCCCGTGGATCGAGCCCATCGGGATGCCGCCCACCAGGGGGTCGACGACCCTGGTGGCCGACGCGAAACCGACGGCGATGCTCCACGCGACCACCTTGATGGTCGAGGTGCCCGCCGCGCTGCTGCCCTGGCACGTGTAGATCCGCCGGTTCTGGGTGAAGGCCGGGTCCACCGCCAGGCCCATCAGGCCGATCTCGCCCGACGCGGCGAAGTCGGCGTTGCCCGACAGGTCGACCTCGACGGGGACGCCGCCGGGGACCAGCGCGTTCAGCGAGCCGGCCCGCTCGGTCCACAGCATCGATCCGTCGGGGGTCCAGGCCACGTCCCACGGGATCGACTGGCCGCTCACCACCGTCTCGACGGTGAACGTCGGGAGGGTGTCGACGGTGAAGGTGCAGGTCGTGTGCTCTCCGGCGGCGAGCTCGATGGTCGCCCGTCCCTCGGCCAGCGCGGTGACCTCGCCGGTGTCGCACGAGAGACGGGTGAGCAGCCAGCCGGGGACCGCGTCCGCGGTCACTGTGTACGCACCCGGGTCGAGCCCTGCGGCCGTGACGGTGTCGGCACGCGCGGCGTCGCCGTCGTCGTCGAGCGCGAAGGTGCCGCAGCCGTGGGGCCCGCACCCGGTGAACGGGAAGTCCTGGGAGGCGGGCGGCCGGGTCACCTCGAGCACCACGGTGACCGCCGCACTGGTCGCGGTGAAGGTGCAGACGGCGTCCTCGCCGGCGTCGAGCGTGACCGTGGCGGTCCTGGCGGCGAGGTCGGTGCGCTCCCCGGTGTCGCACACGAGGGTGTCGAGCTCCCAGCCCGGCACCGCATCCATCGTGATCGTGTAGTCGCCCGCCTCGAGCCCCGCCGCGGTGATCCGGTCGGCCCGCTCGGCGTCCTCGTCGTCGTCGAGCGCGAAGGTGCCGCAGCCGTGGGGCCCGCACCCGGTGAAGGTGAAGTCCTGCGGCGCCCGGGGGCGCGCGGCGAGCACCACCGTCACCGATGCCGTGCCGTCCGCCTCGCTGGCGTCGAAGGGATCGCCGTCGGTCGGGCGGGGCTCGGCGTCCTCCCCGATGCCGAACGGCTCGTCGGGGGGAGACGACGCGGCGACCGGGACGAGGCCGGGAACGACCACCGACGCAGCGAGGGCCAACAGGACGGCCACCGTCGGGGTGGCCGCCCGCCGTGACCGATCGCGTGGCCCGAGCCACATGGCCCGATGATGGCACGCCGTGGTCGGGTCGTGTCGGCCCGCGGACATCCCTGCTCTCCGCGGGCGTCCACCGGTAACGTCGCGGCCATGGAACCCATGCCGTCCGGCTCGCCGGCCCCCGCCGAGGGTGCCGCGCCGCCGCCCGACTCGACCACCATCACCGGCCTGCGGGTGGCCAAGGTGCTCACCTGGTTGGTGTACGCCTTCGTGCTGGTCGCGGTGATCCTGCTCGTCCTCGAGTTCCTCCTGTTGCTGTTCAACGCCGACCCGACGGCGTCGTTCTCGGAGTGGGTGTACCGCAGCGCCGACCGGGTGATGGAGCCCTTCCGCGGCATCTTCCCCACCAAGCAGGCGGGCAACGGGTCGATCCTCGACTTCGCGGTGCTGTTCGCCATCGTCATCTACGGCGTCGTCGCCCTCGCCCTGCACAGCCTGGCCGAGTGGCTCGACTACCGCATCCGTCTCGACCGGTGGCGGGCGGCGCACCCCGGTCAGGTGCCCCCGCCCCGGTGAGCCGAACCGGGCCCTCGGGAACCAGGGGGCCCGCCCGCGACGTCCAAGTCGCCGTCCACGCGCATCCGGCGCGCCCGACCCGTGAGGTGATCCCATGCGAGCGCTGCGAACCCCCGTCCTCGCCGCCGGCCTGGCGCTGGCGCTGCTCCTCGGCGCCTGCGGGAGCGCCGACGACGACGTCGCCAGCACCGGGAGCGGCGACGACGCCACCACGTCGGCCCCCACCGTCCAGTCGATCCCGGGCACGGCGACGGGCGACGTGACCTGGACCCGCATCGAGCCGACGCAGGACCTGGTCGGCGCCGTCATCGCCGAGCCGAGCGAGTTGCTGGTCGACCCCGACGACGACGCGACCGTGCTGGTGCGCTTCTACGGGGGCGTGCAGGACTGCTACGGGGCGCACGCCACCGTGGAGGAGAGCGACGACGCGGTCGTGGTCACCCTCGAGACCGGCACGCGCCCCGACGCCGTCGACCGTGCGTGCATCGAGATCGCCGAGGCCCAGGAGCTGGCCGTGTCGCTCGACGCCCCCCTGGGGGACCGCAGCCTCAGCGCCACCCCTGCCGGCTGAGCGGGCGTGCCGCACGCCGGGCCGGCGTGGAAAGCTGTCCCGATGGCCGAGCTCGCCCTCCAGCACGTCCGCATCCACGGTCACGAGGTGGGCTACCGGATGGGCGGCTCGGGCCCGGTGCTCCTCCTGATCCACGGCATCGCCGGCAGCTCGGCGGCCTGGAAGGAGGTCATGCCGAGACTGGCCAAGGAGTACACCGTGATCGCCCCCGACCTCCTGGGTCACGGCGAGTCGGCCAAGCCCATGGGCGACTACTCGCTCGGGGCCGTCGCCAGCGGCCTGCGCGACCTGTTGGGCGTGCTCGGCGTCACCCGGGCGACGGTCGTCGGTCAGTCCTTCGGGGGCGGCGTCGCCATGCAGCTCGCGTACCAGCACCCCGAGCTGTGCGAGCGCCTCGTGCTCGTGAACAGCGGCGGCCTCGGCCGCGAGGTCAGCTGGATGCTGCGGGCGCTCACCCTGCCCGGTGCCGAGTACGTCATGCCCCTGCTCTTCCCGCGCTTCGTGCGGCCCTGGGGTGACGCCACCGGGCGCTGGCTGGGCGATCGGGGCCTCCGGTCGGCGCGGGTCAGCGAGATGTGGCGCGCCTACGGGTCGCTCACCGACTCGCAGAACCGCTCCGCGTTCGTCCGCACGATGCGGGGCGTCGTGGACCCCGGGGGCCAGACGGTGAGCGCGCTGGACCGGCTCTACCTAGCCGCCCACCTGCCCACCCTCATCGTGTGGGGCGACCAGGACGAGATCATCCCGGTCGACCACGCCCACGCGGCCCACGAGGCCATCCCCGGCAGCCGCCTCGAGATCATCGAGGGTGCGGGCCACTTCCCCCACGTCGAGTGCCCGGAGGAGTTCCTCGAGGCCCTGCTCGAGTTCCTCGACGCCACCGAGCCCGCCGACGTGGACCCCACCGCGCTGCGAGCGCTGCTCCTCGCGCACGCCGACGGCTGAGGCGGCCCGGTGGACCGGCCGAACGTCCTGCTCGTCACCCTCGACCAGTTCCGGGCGGACTCCCTCTCGTGCGCGGGCCACCCGGTCGTGCAGACCCCGAACCTGGACGCGCTCGCCGCCGACGGGGTGCGCCTCGCGAACCACTACTCGCAGGCCGCGCCGTGCAGCCCGGGTCGTGCCGCGCTCTACACCGGCACGTACCAGATGAACAACCGCGTGGTCAGCAACGGCACGCCCCTCGACAGCCGCTTCGACAACCTCGCGCTGGCGGCACGCAGAGCGGGCTACCGGCCGGCGCTGTTCGGCTACACCGACCAGGGCATCGACCCCCGGTTGGCCACCGGGCCCGACGACCCTCGCCTGGACACCTACGAGGGGGTGCTGGCCGGATTCGACGCGGTGCTGCACCTGCCCACCGAGGTCGGGCCCTGGATCGACTGGCTGCGCACGCTCGGCCACGACGTCGCCGATGACCCCGAGGCGGTCCTGGCCACCGAGCCCGACCGGCCCGCCGACCACGGCGTTTCCGCGTTCCTGACCGACCGGCTCATCGCCTGGATCGAGGCGCAGGCCGACGGGGGCGAGCCCTGGTTCGCCCACGCCTCGTACCTGCGTCCCCACCCGCCCTACGCGGCCGCCGGCCACTGGAGCCGCGCCTACGACCCCGCCGACGTGCCGCTCCCGGTGCCCCCGGCGGACGATCGCCACCCCCTCCACGGGCACATGCTCGAGCACCCGAGCCTCGCCGCCCCGGCCGACGAGGAGGGGATGCGGCACCTGCGCGCCCAGTACTACGGGATGATCGGTGACGTCGACCACCAGGTCGGGCGCGTGCGGGCGGCGCTGGAGCGCCTGGGCCGGTGGGACGACACCGTCGTCGTCGTGGTGGCGGACCACGGCGAGCAGCTCGGCGACCAGGGTCTGATCGAGAAGGCCGGGTTCTTCGACGCCAGCTACCGGGTGATCGGCCTGTGGCGCGACCCCCGCCGCCCCGCAGGGCACGGGACGGTCGTCGACCGCTTCACCGAGAACGTCGACGTGTTCCCGACGCTCTGCGACGCGATGGGCATCGAGGTCCCGGTCCAGTGCGACGGGGTGCCCCTCACCCCTTTCCTGGACGGCGAGGAGCCGCCGTGGTGGCGCGACGCCGCCTTCTACGAGTGGGACTGGCGTGACGTCGTGCAGTTCCTCGGCGAGTTCCCGTGGCCCTGGGACCGCCGGCCCGAGACCTTCCACCTCGCGGTCCGCCGCAGCGCCGAGCGCGCCTACGTCCACTTCGGCGACGGCTCGTGGCGGTGCTACGACCTCGCCGCCGACCCGACCTGGCGCACGGAGGTCCACGATCCCGCGGTCGTGCTCCGCGAAGCTCAGGCCATGCTCGAGTGGAGGATGAACCACCTCGATCGGACCATGACGGGACTGATGCTGCTCGACGGCGGCGTGGGGCGCTTCCCGCCACCGCACCCGGCCATGGTCCCGCGCCCCTCCGCCCTGGCCGGGGACCCCGCGCCGCTCGCCGATGGACGCTGACACGCTCGGGGCGGCGGCCGCCGCCCTGCGGGCGGGCACCACCACGGCGGCCGAGCTGGTGGAGGCGTCGATCGCCCGCGCCGAGGACCGCGCCGACCTGAACGCCGTGGCCCACCTCGACGCCGACGGCGCCCGGGCACTCGCCGCCGAGCGCGACGCGCAGTTGGCCGCAGGCGAGGTGGTGGGCCCGCTGCACGGACTGCCGATCACCGTGAAGGACCTCTTCGTGGTGGACGGCTTCCCGCTCGGGGCCGGCACCCGGGCGCCCCTTCCCGACCTCGGCCCGCAGGGCACGGCGGTGGGCCGCCTCCGGGCGGCGGGGGCCATCGTCCTCGCCACCACGAACCTGCACGAGGTCGCCTACGGCATCACCGGGGAGAACGCCTGGACGGGCGACGTCCGCAACCCCCACGACCCCGCGCGCCAGTCGGGCGGCTCGAGCAGCGGGTCGGCCGTGGCCGTCGCGGCGGGCATCGGCCTCGCCTCGCTGGGCACCGACACCGGCGGCTCGATCCGCGTCCCGGCCAGCCACTGCGGGATCGTCGGCTTCAAGCCCACCACCGGTCGGGTGCCCCTCGACGGGGCGCTCCCCCTCAGCCTCACGTGCGACCACGCCGGGCCACTGGCCCGGTCGGTCGCGGACGCGGCGCTGCTCGACGCCGTGTTGGCGGGCCGCGCCCCGGCGCCCGTCCTGCCCCGCATGCCCGCGCGCTTCGCCGTGCCCCTCGGCTTCCTCGCGGGCCGGTTGTCGCGGCCCGTGCGCCACGCCTTCGAGGGGTGGCTCGACATGGTCCGGCGGGCCGGCGTGGACGTCGTCGACCTCGACCTCCCCGGCATCGAGGACGCGCTCGACGTCTTCCGGGCCATCCAGGGCCCCGAGGCGGCACGCGTGCACGCCGAGGCCCTCCGGGTCGCACCCGATGGCTTCACGCCGACGGTGCGGAGCCAGCTCGGGGACGGGGAGCGGGTGACGAGCGGGGCCGAGCAGGAGGCTCACGCCGCGCGGGCCGAGCTCGCCGACGCGCTCGACGCCGCCGCCGGCCGGGTCGACGCCCTCGTCCTGCCGGCCGCCCCGGTCCCGGCGCCGCCACGAGGCAGCACCGAGGTCGAGCTGGAGTCCGGCCCGCTCGCCCTGCGGCCGGCACTGCTGGCGCTGACGGTGCCCTTCTCGCTCACCGGCCTACCGGTGCTGTGCGTCCCGTTCGCCCGGGTCGACGGGCTGCCCGTCGGGGTGCAGGTGGTGGGGCGGCGGGGGAGCGACCGCCACGTCCTCGCGGTGGGGGCGTGGTTGGCCTCGGGCCGCCGCTGAGTCGGGCTCGGCCGCCGCTCAGACCTCGTCGAGCCACACGGGGGCCCGGTCGAGCAGGTACTGGCTGACGGCGAGGCACCGGTCGAGGACCTCGCACAGCAGCTCCTGGCCGAGGAACACCTTGGCCAGCGACACCTCGATGCGGGCGACGATGGCGAGGCTGCGCTCGGGGGCGTCGGTGACGGACGCGAACGAGTCGATGGCCGACACCTCGAGGGGCAGGTCGGGCCCGCCGACGCCGGCGAGCTCGGTGGCCAGCACGAGCAGGTCGGGGCCGAGGGGCAGGGGCGGCAGCGCCCACGTGAACAGCATCGGGAAGTGGAACTCGTCGGGCGGCTCGTCGGGATCGGCGAGCTCGAGCACCTTGTCCTCGAACGACAGCAGGACGCGGGGGTCGACCTCGAGCGACAGGTGGAGGTCGAGCGGGCCGCCGCACGCCTCCTCGGGGTGCAGGTCGACCTCCCAGGCCTGACGCAGCGAGTAGGACTCGACGAAGTGCCGCTCGTCGTGGACGTGGAACCCGTGGTCCACGGCGTGGTCCTTCAGGTCAGCGATGAAACCGGCGACGTCGATGGCGGCCACGTCCCTAGCCTGCCACGGAGGTCCGACAATGCCGACACAGGAGCCACCCGTGGACGACGACGAACTGCCGGCACTGCTCCGGCGGGCCGGGGACGCGGTCGCCGACGCGCTCGGCACCCTCGTCGACTGGGGGCCGTCGGGCGCGCGGGACGGGCAGTACCGCAGCGACGTCGTGGCCGACGCCGCGGTCCGCGACGTCCTCGAGGGGGCCGGGGTGGGCGTGCTGAGCGAGGAGTCCGGCACCCACCGACCCGACGCGGCGCGCGTGGTGGTCGTCGATCCACTCGACGGTTCCACCAATGCGTCGCGACGGCTGGCGTGGTTCGCGACGAGCCTCTGCGTCGTCGACGACCAGGGCCCGCTGGTGGCCCACGTCCGCAACCTCGTGACCGGGCGCCGGTACGAGGCGAGGCGCGGCGGTGGCGCGACCGTCGACGGCGCGCCGCTGCGCCCCAGCGGGTGCGATCGCCTGGACGAGGCGCTGGTCGGCCTGTCGGGCCTGCCCCCGCGCCAACTCGGCTGGGCGCAGTTCCGGGCACTCGGTGCGGTCGCCCTCGACCTGTGCGCCGTCGCCGACGGGACGCTCGACGCCTTCGCCGACTGCTCCGTGGACGCCCACGGTGTCTGGGACTACCTCGGCGCCCTCCTGGTGTGCCGGGAGGCGGGCGTGCCGGTGGTCGACGCCCACGACCGCGAGCTGGTCACCCTCGACCACGCCGCCCGCCGCACGCCGGTGGCCGCCGCCACCCCGGCGCTGCTCGACGAGCTGCTGGCGGCCCGGCGGACGTTCGGCGCACCCCCACCCCTATCCTGACCCGGTGCCGGCTCGCCTCCACCGCTTCGCCCTGCGGTGCTACCAGCGCCTCCCCACCCTCGGGCGACGCTGGGTGGTGCGCACGATCGCCCCGTCGTACACGGTCGGCGCGATGTGCGTGATCGAGCGGCGCGACGGGGCCGTCTTGTTGATCCGCCACAGCTACCGGAGCCGTTGGGGCGTCCCGGGCGGCCTGCTCAACCGGCGCGAGGAGCCCGCGGACGCCGCCCGGCGAGAGGTCTGGGAGGAGGTCGGTCTCGACGTCGAGCTCGCCGGCGAGCCGGCGCCGGTGGTCGACGCGGTGCCCCAGCGGGTCGACCTGGTCTACCGCGCCCGACCGGCCGCCGGCGCCGACCTCGACGCCGTGCGACCGGTGTCGCCCGAGATCGCCGAGGTGCGCTGGTTCCCACCCGACGAGCTGCCGGAGCTCCAGGTGGAGACCACCACGGCGCTCATCGCGCTGGCCCGGGCCGCCAACGAGCCGCGCCCCGGCTGGGAGGTGGCCTGAGGGCCGACCTCCCGGCGCGGGTTCCCCGGCGCGGCGCGGTGGCTCAGGGCACGCCGGCGGTGGCGTCGCAGGTGGCGTCGGCCACGTCGAACCCGGAGTCACCGAAGCAGCCGTCCTGGCCGGTACCGCCGCTCAGCCGGTCGTTGCCGGGCCCGCCGAGCACCCGGTCGATGCCGGCGTCGCCGAACACCCGGTCGTTGCCGGCGTCGCCGAACACGACGTCGTTGCCGCCGCTGCCCCGGACGGTGTCGTTGCCGGCGCCGCCCTGCACCGCGTCGTTGCCGGGCCCGCCCCGGGCGGTGTCGTTGCCCACCTGGCCCGAGATGTTGTCGTCCCCGCCGTCGCCCAGCAGCAGGTCGGTGCCGTTGCCGCCCACCAGGGTGTCGGTGCCGGCGCCACCCCGGATGGTGTCGCTGCCGTCCTGGCCGACGATCGAGTCGTTGCCGTCGCCGCCCTCGAGCGTGTCGCCGATGGGGCCGCCGAAGATCGAGTCGGCGCCGGCGCCGCCGGTGATCGTGTCACGACCGCCGAAGCCGTCGAGGTAGTCGTTGCCGTCGCCGCCCTCGAGGACGTCGTCGCCGCCGTAGCCGAGCACCGTGTCGTTGCCCGGCCCGCCGTCGACCTGGTCAGCGCCGTTGCCGGCGTCGAGGTAGTCGGCGCCGCCGTCGCCGGTGATCACGTCCTCACCGGGGTTGATGCCGCCGCCGCCGTCGCCGGTGATGTAGTCGTTGCCCGACCCGCCGTGGATCTCGTCGTCGCCGTTCATCCCGAACAGCTGGTCGTTGCCCGACCCGCCGTTGATGACGTCAGCCCCCCCGAGCCCGCAGACCCGGTCGACGCCGCCCATGCCGTTGATGACGTCGGGGCCCGGGGTGCCCAAGATGACGTCGTTGCCGTTGGTGGGGACGTCACCCTCGGCCAGCGAGACGTTGACCGGCAGGTTCCCGCAGGTGGGGATGGTGACCGACACGCTGATCTGGTTCGACGCCAGGAGGGGCGTCTGGGTGGTGTCCACCGCCGCGGTGTTGCGGAAGGTCGGCGCGTCGGCCTTCACGGCCTGGTGGGTGCAGTCGATGGTGGTGCTGGCGCCCGGGGCGAGGTCGGGCACCGGTCCCGCGCAGTCGGGCACCTTGAAGTCGACGATCTGGATGCCGGTGAGGGTCTGGTTGCCCGTGTTCTCGAGGGTGATGTGCAGGTCGATGTCCTGGGTGATGAACACCGAGGTCTGGTCGACGTCCTGGTCGATGGTGATCGAGGGGTCGGCCTCGATGACGGTGCTCGTGACCTCGTTGCTGTCGACGGTCGTCAGCTCGTTCGAGTCGACCGAGGCGCTGTTGGCGAACGTGCCGACGTCGCCGTCGGTGGTGGTGTAGGTGCAGTCGACCGTCGTCGTGGCGCCGGCGGCCAGGTCGGCCACGGGGCCCTCGCAGTCGGGCACGGCGGCGTCGGTGACGACCAGCCCGGTCAGCGGCCGGTTGCCCGTGTTCTCCAGCGTGAGGTGGTAGTCGAGGTCCTCGGAGGCGACGACCTCGTCCTGGTCGACGGCCAGGGTGGCGTCGAGGCCGAAGCTCTCGGCGGCCACCGTGACGTCGACCTGGTTCGAGTCGACGGGCGCGGTCTGGTCGGAGCCCGCCGCGGCGATGTTGCTGAACGTGCCGACATCGGCGCCGGTGGTGGTGTAGGTGCAGTCGATGGTGGTGACCGCGTCGGGCGCCATCGCCCCGATGGCCGAGTCGCAGGCCGGGACGCTGGCGTCGGTGACGCCGACGCCGGTGAGGGGCTGGTTGCCGCTGTTGGTGACCTCGACGTGGAAGTGGATGTCGTCGCCCTCGACCACGTCGGTCTCGTCGGCCGACTTCACGACCGTGAGCTCCGACAGCGGCGCCTCGACCGTGGTCTCGACGGTGTCGGAGAGCGCGAGCGCGCCCTCGTTCGAGATCACGACCGCGGCGTTCGGGTAGGTGCCCACGTCGTCGGGGTCGACCGTCGTGTACGAGCAGTCGTAGGTGAACTCGTCCTCGGGCGCGAGGTCGACGAGCGGGCCCGAGCAGGCCGGCGCCGCCGGGTCGATGACCTCGACCCCGGTCAGCGCGACGATGCCGGTGTTGGTGACCGTCACGTGGTAGTCGATGTCGTCGCCGGCGACCACCGTGTCCTGGTCCGCGGTGAGCACGATCGACGCGGCCGCGCCCGCGACCTCCGGTTCCTGCGCACCCGCCGCGGTGCTGCCGGCGAGGAGCCACGCGGCACCGCCGACCGCGAGGAGCGCCGCGGCGACCACGCTCCGTCGAGACTTCAGGATGGACACGGACATGGAGGAACCCCCCGGGTGGCGACCCGGCGAGGGTAGCCCACCTCCTCTCGGCCGGGAAGGGAGCCCCGACCCCGAGTCCGAGGGGGGCGCTAGCGTGGCCGCTCCCGGGGGCGCTTAGCTCAGTCTGGTCAGAGCACCTGCCTTACAAGCAGGGGGTCACAGGTTCGAGTCCTGTAGCGCCCACGAACTGTGTCGATCTCACAACAGCCAGGTGGAGAACCGCCGGTCAGCGGTAGGGTTCGAACGAGCGCACTTCGGTCTCGCGTGGGCGGATCGGGCGCATGTGGTCGAAGTTCTACTCCCAGTCCTCCCACGGGGTGTCGAGGTCGAGTCGGAGCCCTTTCAGCGGTACCAGGCCAGTTGCTCTGTCGTGGCCAGAAGGGCGCCAGTCGGGCTCCACATGCGGGCCTGCTGGCCCGAGGTGGCATGTGAGCCTCGGGTTCCGGTGGCCTCGTTCAGGATGTAGCCGGTCCCCACCTCCGCGAGCTCGTCGTCGGTGGCGTGGAAGTAGACCGTCATCGTGAGGGTGGCAGATGGCCGCCGGCCGACACCCCAGTAGAACGAGCGCGGTGCGAACTGATCTGCCAGATAGGCGAGCTGGAGGTGGTCGAGCTGCCGACCCGATGCCATGCGGATCCAGTGGGTTGTTCGCGTGTCGCCGCTGCCGAACCCATCGTCGTCGCCGGACAGGCGGCGGATGTCGGTCTGCTGACCCTGGGTTCCGGGAGCGTGGAACTCGGGCAGTGCGTTCGGCGCCGCTGCCCGAGGCATCGACCACTGGTCGTGCGCCTCGGTGGGGCGCCGAGCGGTGAGCACCATCGACGCTGTCGCTTGCAGCTCGCCGGTATCGGACGCCCGGAGGTCGGCCCGCCAGTGGTCGATCGAGCGGCTGCCGCCCAGGCGTTCGACGTGGATGGCAGATGTCGTCTGGGGTGTCACCACCGAGAGGTAGCTGATCGTGAGCGCGGAGGGCCGCAGCGCCTCGTCGGCCGATGCGATCACTGCTGCCACCGAGACAGCTGCGGTCCATCCGCCGAACATGCCATTGATCGACTCATGGTCGGGATCGGCGTAGCTGGTCCACACGCCGGGTCCCGCGGCCTCGAGCCTCACCGCATCATCGAGCGACCCCATCGACTCCTCCTGCAGAGCAGAGGTCACAATGCCATACGTGCCGGTTCGCGACTCGCCGTGGGACACCCGATGGCGTGTCGTTCACGGCGTCGACCGATGGATCCCTGTTCGGGTTCCCGGGCCAGGGCCACCGCCGGGGCGACGAACCGACGATCCTGCGTATCGGATGTCAGGGAGGCGGGTGCATCTCACCAAGAGACGAACGGGGGGCGCGCTCGCCCCACGGGGAGAATCCATGGATCTGCCCAATCTGAAGGGTTGAACGCCGTCCCGTCAGGTCCACAGGTCGATGTGTCGGTCTCATGGCCGCCAGCGCACGGATCGCCGGTCGGCGCCACGGGGAACCGGAGCACGTCGGACGGCGAACCCGTGGGCCGGGCGTGCCACGCCGGGCTCGGGACGGGAGGAGCCGGTGTTGGTACGGTCACCGCCACGACCGGACCACGAGAGGACTGCCGCCGTGGCTGACGGATCTTCCGGAGACGAGGTGGCGGAGCTGCTCGGTGTGCTGATCCGCAACCGGTGCGTGAGCAGATTCGAGGGCATCTCGTCGATCGGCAACGAGTCGGTGAACGCGGCCACGCTGCGGGCGGTCGTGGAGGGCCCCGGGGTCGACGTCGACTGGCACGAGGCGATCGACGGTCGCGCCTCGTTGGTCGCGCGCATCGCCGGCTCGGACCCGGCCGCACCGTCGCTGGCGCTCATGGGCCATACCGACGTCGTCCCGGCCGACGAGGCCGATGGCTGGACGCGGGATCCGTTCGGCGGCGAGCTCGTGGACGGGGAGGTCTGGGGGCGGGGCGCGGTCGACATGTTGAATCAGACCGCGGCGATGGCGCTCACCGTTCGCCGGCTGGCGGACGAGGGCTTCCGGCCTCGCGGGGACCTGGTGTTCTGGGCGGTCCCCGACGAGGAGAACGGTGGGTACCTGGGGGCGAAGCAGGTGCTCGAGAGCGACCAGGACCTGGTCCGAACCGACTTCGCACTGACCGAGGTCGGTGGTGCTGCCCGCCGGACCCCGAAGGGACTCGTCGTCGACGCCTCGGTGAGCGACAAGGGCATGGGGGCCGTGCACGTCGCGTTCCGGGGTCGGCAATCGCACGCGTCCCTTCCGCACGGAGCCGACAACCCGCTGTTCAAGGCCGCCGAGGCCGTCCGCCGGATCGGGGCGTGGCGGCCGCAGGTGCGCATCTCCGAGCCGTGGCGCCGCTGGGTCGGGGCGCAGGGCTTCGACGCCGACCTCGCCGCGGCGCTCGTGGACGCGAGCCGCATCGACGAGGTGCTCGACCTGTTGCCCGACGGCATGGCGGCCCACGCGCACGCGTGCACTCGATGCACGGCCGTGCCGACGATCCTGCAGGGCGGGGAGAAGGTGAACACGATCCCGCAGACCGTCGAACTGGCCGTCAACTTCCGCCCGGCGCTCGGCGATTCCGGCGAAGCGATGGCCCAGGAGCTCCGGGATCTGCTCGCCGACCTGGTCGAGGAGGACGGCATCCTCATCTTCCACCAGGACGCGAGGGCCTCGTCGACCGAGACGCCGCTCTGGGATGTCCTGGCGTCGGTCACCGACCAGGCGCACGACGGCGCAACCCTCGTCCCGGCGATGCTCGCGGCGTGGACGGACGCGAGTTGGCTGCGTCCCGCGGGCACCACGACCTACGGCTTCGGTCTGCTCAGCGAGCAGCTCTCACCGGATCAGTACTGGTCGCGGTTCCACGGGGTGGACGAGCGCATCGACCTCGAGTCGCTGGAGCTGTCCGCGCTCGGCTGGTACGAGGTGGCCAAGAGGTTCCTCGCCTGAGGCCGGACACGATCGGCACAGGGGGGCGCGCCGTGCCCGACCGGGGGTGCTCGGCGGTGGGCTGAGAGCCGGCGCCGGGCGCTGGCACATCCGCCACCTGGCGGAACGCCTCCCGCGACGAGACGCCGCCCGCGCGACCGCGGGCCGCCTAGCGTGACGGGGTGCTCGACCGGACGCGGAAGTTGTGGGAGACGCAGGACCGGGCGGTCGGCGACCGCCGGCCGCTGTTCGCCGCCGTGGCCCAGGGCCTCGACGTGTCGGCGGTCCTCTATCCGGGTTCCTACGTCGACCTCGCGCCGTCGTTCGTCTTTCCCTCGGTGACCTACGTCGACGTCGACCGACGGGCGAACCAGTTCTTCTCGGACGAGGAGGGGGTGCGAGCGCTCCTCGCCGAGCGCGGCGCGGACCCGGGCCGGCACACGTTCCGGTTCCTGCACGCCGACTACCAGGAGCCGCTCGCGCTCGAGGAGCGGTCGTTCGACCTGGTCGTGTCGCTGTACGCGGGCTTCGTCTCCGAGCACTGCACGCGGTACCTGCGCCCCGGCGGGCACCTGCTGGTCAACGCCAGCCACGGCGACGCGGCGATGGCGTCGATCGACGACCGCTACCGGCTCGCCGGCGTGGTGCGATCCCGTGACGGCCGGTACCGGCTCGACGGCAGCGGTCTCGAGCGGTACCTCGTGCCGAAGCGTGACGTCGAGATCACGAGGGAGTCCCTCCACCGCTCCGGTCGCGGGGTCGCCTACACCACGTCGCCGTTCGCGTACCTCTTCGAGCGCGTGGGCTGACGGCGTGGCTCAGTCGTCGCCGTCGCCCTCGTCGCCGGCCTCGAGGCCGTCGGTGCCGTAGACCTTCTCGGTCACCTCGATCTCGTCGAGGGTGCCGTCGCCGTCGAGGTCCACACCCGTGGCCGTGATCTCCTCGACCGCGTCGAACGTGCCGTCGCCGTCGAGGTCGATGGCGGTCGTGGTGGTCTCCTGGACGATGTCGGGGACACCGTCGCCGTCCACGTCGATCGCGGTGGTGGTGACCTCCTGGATCACGTCGGTCGACCCGTCCCCGTCGAGGTCGTAGATCGTGGTCTCGGTCGACGTGATGATGTCGGGCGAGCCGTCGCCGTCCACGTCGATCACGGAGGTGGAGGTCTCCGTGACGACGTCGTCGAAGCCGTCGCCGTCGACGTCCTTGCCGATGGTCTCGGTCACGTTGACCCCGTCGAGCTCGCCGTCACCGTCGAGGTCGATGCCCGACACCTCCACCTCGGGCTCACGCTGCTGGTCGCTCATCGGTCCACCCTTCCTCGGGACTCCTCGTGGCCCGACGACGTCGCGGCCCCAACGGGCCACAGGCTACGCGAGGCCCGGGAAGGGCGCAGGCGCCGGGCTCACGCGAGGGGGAACCCCACGACGGCCTCGAGCTCGGCGAGGGCCTCGTCGGGGTCGACCACCTTGATGGTGGTCATGCCGAGGGCCCGGGCCGGCTTCAGGTTGACGCCGAGGTCGTCGAGGAACACGGCCTCGTCGGGCGCGATCGAGAGGCGTTCGCAGGCGAGCTCGTAGAAGCGGGGGTCGGGCTTGCGCATCCCGACCCGGCTCGACTCCACCACGGCGTCGAACAGCGCGAGCACCTCGGCCATCTCCTGCTCGCGGTCGACGTGGGCGCCGTCGTCGGACACCACGAAGTTGTTCGTGAGCAGGCCGGTGACGAGCCGCTCCGAGCAGCGCCGCACGGCCTCGACCATGCGGGGACGGAGGGTCCCCCGGAGCAGGCCGAGCACCTCGTGGCCCCGGACCTCGTGACCGAGGGCGGCCGACTCGGCGGCGAAGCGGGCGTCGAACTCGTCGAGGGTGACCTCGCTGCGCTCGAGGAGCGCCCAGGCGTTGGTGTCGGGATCGGTGGCGTTGACCGTGCGGAGGAAGTCGGGGGGCAGTCCCCGTTCGCGCTCGAAGGCGGCGAAGGCCTCGAACGGGGACGACAGGATGACCCCGCCGAAGTCGAACAGCGCCGCCCGGATCATGGGTGCCCCTGCGGGCACGTGCGTGGCTCCATATCGTTCCTGGTTCTATGCCTGCACCCGCCCGCTCCGCCAGCGCGTCCGCCCCGAAGATCACCCTCGTCGGCGCCGGCGGCATGGCGTTCGGCCCCACCATGGTCAACGACGTGATCAAGACCCCGGCCCTGGCCGGGGCCCGGCTCGTCCTCCACGACGTGAACGAGGCCCGGTTGCTACGGGCGTACCGGTTCGCGTCGAAGCTCAACGCCGCGTCCGGCGCGCCCGTCGTGCTCGACCGCACGGTCGAGCCCGCCGAGGCCCTCGACGGGGCCGACTTCGTGATGAGCAGCGCCGAGTTCGGCCGCTTCCACTACCGCCGCCAGGACTACGAGGTGCCCAACCGCCACGGCGCCCGCCAGATCAACGGTGAGAACGGCGGGCCGGGCGCGGTCTTCCACTCCCTGCGCAGCATCGCCAACACGCTGTCGATCTGCGCCGACATCGAGCGCCACTGCCCCGACACGATGATGATCAACCTCTCCAACCCGCTCAGCCGCGTGGCCCTGGCCATCGAGCGCCACACCGACGTGCGGTCGGTCAGCATGTGCCACGAGATGCCCAACGGGGTGGGTCGCCTGGCCAAGTTCCTGCGCCGGGACCGCCGCGACATCGACGCCGAGGCGTCGGGCATCAACCACTTCACCTTCTTCACGACGCTGCGAGACCGCCGCACGGGCGAGGACCTGCTCCCCGAGGTCCGGCGCCTGTTCGAGCGCGGGGTCTTCGACTACGGGCCGGCGTCGGTGCGGGCCGTGCAGTGGATGGGCCGGTTCGGCCCGCTCGGCGCCCTGGGCGACGAGCTGTACATGCCCCTCGTCGTGCATCTGGTGCGCGAGTACGGGCTCGTGCCCTGCTCGATCGACAGCCACATCGGCGAGTACCTGCCCTTCACCGCGGACGTGGCCGACTGGTACCCGTCGCGCGTCGACGTCATGGAGCGCTTCAGCGACTTCACCGAGCGCCTCAGCGCCTGGGTGGCCGACACCGCCGTGCCCGTGCCCCTGCACCGGGTGGGCCACAGCGCCGAGGAGGTGGTCCCGATCATCGCCGCGATGTGGACGGGCACACCCCGCCGCCTCATGGCGGTGAACGTCCCCAACCGCGGCAACGTGCCCGACATCGCCGAGGGAGCGATCGTCGAGGTGGGCGCGACGGTCGACGGCGACGGGGTCCACCCCGACACGGTCGCCCCCGTGGGGGAGCCCCTCGCCGGTTGGATCGCGCCCCAGATCGAGCTCCAGGAGCTGCTGGTGGAGGCGACCGTCACCGGCGACCGCGACCTGGCCTTCCGTGCCCTCGTCGAGGACCCGCTCACGCCGGACGACCCCGCCGCCTGCCGCGCGATGTTCGACGAGCTGTGCGAGCTGCAGGCGGAGCAGCTGCCCTTCTGAGGGGCCGCCCCTCAGGCGATCGAGCGCCGCCCGACGAGCACCCGTCCCTCGTCGGCCCAGCCCTGCTCGTCCCGGACCGCCACCAGCGACAGCCGGAGCTCCAGATCACCGCAGCGGGCGGCGGCGTCGATCCGATCGATGCCCACGTCGGTGACGCGGTAGTCCGTCATCGTCCCGTGGCGTCGGGTCAACAGGTCGCGGAGGTCGGCCACCGGCCGGCCCACCAGGTCGGTGCCGGGCACGCCGAACAGCTCGTCGGGGGCCGGGGTGCAGGAGCGGATCACGTCGTCGGGCCCCACGGTCACGACGTGCACCGGCGCGTCGGCGAAGGCCGTGAGCTCGGCGCGGGCCCCACCGTCGTCGTAGGGGCCGTCGCCCTGGCGGGGAAGGTCGAGGATCTCGTGGGCCGACGCCGCGAACTCCCCGTCGTCGACCGCGCCGCCCGTGCCGCTCTCGACCCAGCTGGCGATGCGGGCCAGCTCCCGGTCCCAGACCTCCCGGTTGCGGCCGAGCCGGGGGGCGACCTGCGGCGACTGGGCGGTGAGGCGGTCGAGCAGGGCGCGCATGTCGTCGTGGGGGAGCCGGGCGATGCTGCAGTGCCCCGGGTGGTGCACGACGCTGACGTTGACGGGCAGGTCACGTTCGTCGGCGAACAGCAACAGGTCGGCGAACTCGTGGGCGTTCTGCACCATCAGGCAGTGGTTGATCATGGTGGCGGTGCCCCGCTCGCGGGCGTAGGCGCAGAAGCGGTCGACGTTGGCCAGCACCGCGTCGATGTCGGCGCCGACGCGGATGGCCTCGTACGTCGCCTCGTGGATGCCGTCCAGCGAGAACACGAACCCGACCGCCAGGCGCTCGAGGACCGATTCGACCCGCGGGCCCCACTGGGTGGCGTTCGTGACGACGGTGACGGGCAGGTCGGGGGCCACGTCGGCGATCAGGTCCCAGGCGCGGTAGTTCTCGGCGCCGAGGAACGGCTCGCCCCCGGCGAACTGCACCTGGTGGAGGTGGGGGAGGAACTCGGCGAGGTCCTCGAAGAACTCGTCGCCGTAGACGGCGGGCAACGGTGCCCGGTGCTCCCGGTGGATGCGGATCGACGACGACAGGTCACCGTTGCACTGGAGGCACTGGAGGTTGCAGGCGTTCGAGAGGTTGAACTCGAAGAACGTGGGCCACCGCCCGGCGTCGGGGCCGCCGCCGAGGTGCTCGGCGCGGGCGTCGAAGCTGGCGGGGTACGAGCCCGGCCGACCCTCCTGGGCGACCTCGGTGCCGCACCCCTGGCACCCGAGGGACCAGTCGTCGACCGCGAGGCGGCCGACCAGCTCGTGGCGGCGGGCGCCCTCCCACAGGTCGGTGAGGCGCTGGCCGGCGACGTTGCCCAGCGGGAACCGCACGTTGCGACAGCACGCCCGCACCTCGCCGCTGGGGTCGAAGTAGAGCTGCACCGAGGGCGCGTAGCAGGCCGAATAGGGCCGGACGGCGAGGTGGGGCATGGCCCGGCGGAGTCTACCGAGGGGGCCCGCGACGCTCCCCGGCGGCCGGGTTCGGGATCAGCCCGGGGCGACGCGCACGATGCGGTTGCCGGTCGCGGCCGACGTCGTCAGGTAGAGCGCGCCGTCGGGACCCTGCACCGGGGTGCGCAGGCGGCCGAGCGTCCCGTCGAGCTCGCCGGGCACCTCCTCGCGCACGAACGTGCCGGCCCGGGTGAAGTGCATGACGTGGACCTGCTGGTCCTTCAAGGCGGCGACCACGAGCGCGCCCTCCCAGGTGCCCCACGACTCACCGGCGAGGAACTGGGCCCCGCTCCAGGCGTTGGTGGGGTTGCCCGAGGAGCGCTGCGCGGGCCGGGCCCCCGGGTGGCGGACGAGGTCGGTCATGGGTCGGCTCTCGTCGTAGAACAGCGGCCCGCTCGGCGGGACCGGTTCGTACCCGTAGTTCGCGCCGGCCACGAGGAGGTTCACCTCGTCGTCGCGGAAGGTCCCGTGCTCGACCGCCCACATCTGGTCGGTGCCCGGCCGGGACGCGAGGCCCTGCACGTTGCGATGGCCCCACGAGTGGACCCGGGGGTCGGTGGCGGGGTCGTCGTCGCCCACGAAGGGGTTGTCGGGCGCCGCCGCGCCGGTCGTCGCGTCGACCCGCAGGACCTTGCCGCCGAGCGATGCCCGGTCCTGGGGCACGGTCGGGGACGCGGTGTCGCCCGTGCCGATCCAGAGGTACCCGTCGGGCCCGAAGCGCAGCCGGCACCCGCTGTGGCGGCCGGGCGAGGGCGCGCCCGGCGGCGCGACGGGCAGACCGCCCACGAGGGGGTCGGCCACCCGGGTCGCGGCCGTGTAGCCCGCGTCGACCTCCCAGCCGATGACCGCGATGTCGTACGACGCACCCACCTGGCGCCCCTGGCACGTGTAGAACCGGCGATTCGTGGCGAAGGACGGGTCGACCGCCAGGCCGAGGACGCCGCCCTCGCCGACCGCGTACACGTCGCTCTGGTCCGCGAGCAGTTCGCGGACCGTCCCGTCGGGCAGGCGCACGTCCAGGTCGCCCGCCCGCTCGTCGAAGAGCAGGGCCCCGTCCGGGGTGAAGGCGAGGTCCCAGGGCACCCCGAGGCTGCCGTCGGGCAGGTCGGCGTCGTCGAGGAACGTCTCGACCGTCAGGGAGGGACGTCGGCTCGAGAGCCAGAGGCGGTCGAGGCGGGGCCCGTCACGGTGCCACAGGACGTCCGCGCCGCCGCTGCCGTCGAAGTCGCCGGTGACGGATCGGAAGTCGCCCCCCAGTCTCAGCGGGCTCCGGGCGAAGGAGCCGCGTCGGGAACGACCCCGCCACAGCTCGTCCGGCACGGCCCCGGCGCCGTACCACACGATGTCCGTGCGCAGATCCGCGTCGTCGGTGTTGACGTTGGCCGCGACCGGGCGGCGGTCGCCGTCGATCTGCACCGTGGCGGTGGAGAAGTCACGGTCGGGATCGCCGTACCAGATCCGGTCCGGCGCCCGTCCGGGGCCGTACCAGAGCAGGTCTGATCGGGCGTCGCCGTCGAAGTCGCCGACCACGGGCCGGAACCCCGGGCCCACCGAGCGGCGGACGCGCGTCATCGCCCCGTC
>JACJWK010000001.1:205000-313547 GCA_020637195.1 Microthrixaceae bacterium | reverse complement strand
TCGAGCACCTGCTCCTGGTACCAGGAGGCCCACGCGGGGTCACCCGGGTTGAAGTTGGCGTCGCCGCGCTCCCAGGTGCCGATCAACATGACCACGAGGTCGGGGTGGTCCTGCTCGAGGCGCTGTTGCCACAGCACCCGCGAGGCGGTGTCGCGCGCGATGCTCGGCGCCAGCTCGTAGGACACCTGGGACTCGCCACCCTCGTTCAGCGCCGTGGCCACGGCAGGAGCCAGGCCGTTCATCACCGAGTCGCCCGCCAGCACCACGCGGAGGGGATCCTCCGCCGTCGGGCGGCGGCCCCCCGGCGGCACCGAGCTCGTGGTGGTGGGGGCGGCGGTCGTGGCCGACGTGCCCTGGGCCACGGCCGGCGCCTCGACATCGGTCGCACACGCCCCGGCGGCGAGCGCGACGACCCCGGCGACCAGGGCGACAAGGACGGCGCCGTGCGCCGTGCGCCGGTTCACGGTGTCAGCGCCCGCGCCGCCGGTGCGAAGCGCAGGCGCAGGAGGATCCACAGCGCGGCGACGCCGTCGGTCCACTGGATCTTCTTGCCCTCCTCCCGGCCCCGGGCGCGGTAGGAGATCGGGACCTCGAAGATGCGCTCGCCGGCCCGCAGGAACTTGCCCGTCACCTCGGCCTCGATCCCGAACCCCGACGACCGCAACGCCACCGTGCGCCAGAGCGCCGTGGGGGCCACCTTCAGGCAGGTCTCGATGTCGGACAGCCAGGCGTCGTAGAGGAAGCTCGCCCAGAAGGCCAGGGCCTTGTTCCCGATCACGTACCAGAACGAGTAGGCCGCGTGGCCGCCGTAGGAGCGCTTGCCGTAGACCACCCGGGCACCCTCCTCCAGGATGGGTGCCAGCAGCGCCGGGAAGTCCGCCGGGTCGTACTCCAGATCGGCGTCGAGGACGGTGAGCAGGTCGCCGTCGGCCTCGGCGATGCCGCGGCGCAGCGCGGCGCCCTTGCCCTGGTTGCGAGCCTGGCGGACGAGGCGGACGTCGCCCTTCTCCACGAGGTCCTCGATGGAGTCGAGGCAGCCGTCGGTGGACCCGTCGTCGACCACGAGCACCTCGGTGTCGAGCGGCATCTCCACGGCGAGCAACCGGTCGAGGGCGTGGCGCAGGGTGGCCCGCTCGTTGTACACGGGCATGACGATCGTGATCGAGCTCGGTTGCAAGGCAGTGGTTCCTGGCCGGGCCGGGGCCCTCGGGTCGGGGGCGGAGACGAGTGGTGCGCGGCGGCGCGACGGACTTGGAGCCGCCGCGAGCGGCTCCCCTAGCATACGGTCCGGACCCCCCGATCGAGGGACCGCACCCCCCATCCTCGGACGGCGCTCGTGGCACCCACTCCCCCTGCATCTCGCGTGAAGCTCGGCGACCTCGCGGCGTCGGCCGGCCTCTCGCGCATCCACCTGCTCGCCTGGCGCGACCTCGACGACGTCGAGGCCGGCGGCTCGGAGGTGCACGCCGCCAACGTCGCCCGGCTGTGGGCCGAGGCCGGCATCGAGGTCACCATGCGCACCTCGTACGCGCAGGGCCACCCTCCCGCCGACGTGCGTGACGGCTACCACGTCGTGCGCAAGGCGGGCCGCTACCTGGTGTTCCCCCGGGCCGCCCTGAGCGAGGCCACCGGCCGTCACGGGCCCCGCGACGGCCTGGTCGAGATCTGGAACGGCATGCCCTTCCTCTCACCGCTGTGGGCGGGCCAACCCCGGGTGGTCTGGCTGCACCACGTCCACGGCGACATGTGGAAGATGGTCCTGCCGCCCCGCCTGGCCGCCATGGGCCAGCTGCTCGAGCACCGCATCGCCCCGGCGCTCTACCGGGGCACGCGCATCGTCACCCTGTCCGAGTCGAGCAAGCGCCAGCTCGTCGACGAGTTGGCGTTCCGGCCCGACCGGGTCTCGGTCGTGCCTCCGGGCATCGATCCCCGCTTCGCCCCCGGGGGGCCGCGGTCGGCGCATCCCCTCGTGGTCGCCGTGGGCCGCCTCGTGCCGGTGAAGCACTTCGACGTCCTGATCCGGGTGATGGCCGAGGTGCGCCGCCGGCGCCCGGACGCCACCTTGACGATCGTCGGCGAGGGCTACGAGCGCCGCAACCTCGACCAGGTCGTGCGCGAGCTGGACGCGGAGTCGTGGGTGACCTTCGCCGGCCGCATCGACGACGACGAGCTGGTCGAGCTGTACCGGCGCGCCTGGGTCGTCGCGTCCGCGTCCTCGCACGAGGGCTGGGGCATGACCCTCACCGAGGCCGCCGCCTGCGGCACCCCGGCCGTCGCCACCCGCATCTCCGGCCACCTGGACGCGGTCGCCGAGGGCACCGGCGGCCTCCTCGCCGAGGACGAGCGCGAGCTCGCCGAGCAGCTCGCCGCGGTCCTGGGCGACCCGGGCCTGCGCGACCGGCTGAGCGCCGGTGCGCTCGAGCACGCCCAGCAGTTCACCTGGGAAGCCACCGCGGCGGGCACCCTCGCGGCGCTGGCCCAGGAGGCGCGGCGCCGCCGGCGCTGAGCACCTCGCTCGACCGTCAGTCGATCTCGGGAGGTCGCCGCGCCTGCTTCAGCTCGCTGCGGCGCCGCTTGGCCGCCAACCGGCGGCGGCGGCTGCCCGCGGTGGGCCGTGACGGCCGGCGGGTCGCTTCGACCCGCAGGGCGCCGGCGAGCAGGTCGCGCAGGCGGTCGAGGGCCAGGCCCCGGTTGCGGTGCTGCGAGCGGGAGTCGTCGGCCGCGACCGTCACGACGGGACCGAGGCGGCCGACGAGCCGCCGCCGCTGCTCGTCGGTGAGCGAGGCCGACGCCTCGAGGTCGAGGCGGGCCACCGCCCGCGTGTGGGCCTTGTTGGCGTGCTGTCCGCCCGGCCCGCCCGAGGGCGCGAACGACCACTCCACCTCGGCGAGGGCGATCTCGCAGTCGGGGGCGACCCGCAGCCGGTTGGCCATCCCGGCGAGCGTAGGGCGACCCGGCGCTAGGGTCCGAAGCGATGGCCCCGTCCGAGTCGCCGCCCGTCCTGCTCCTCCACGGATTCGCCGCGTCGTTCGAGCGCACCTGGCGGGACAACGGGTGGTGCGACCTGCTCGCCGACCTCGGTCGCGAGGTGGTGGGCATCGACCTGCTGGGACACGGCACCAGCGACAAGCCCCACGACCCCGGCGCCTACGGCGACCTCGAGCGTCGCGTCGCCGAGACCCTGCCTCCCGGGCCGGTGGACGCGATCGCCTTCTCGCTGGGCGCGCGGGTGCTGCTCGGGGTGGCCGCCGAGGACCCGGCCCGGTTCCGTCGGATCGTCGTGGCCGGGGTGGGCGCGAACCTGTTCCGTGCCGACGATCCCGAGCCCATCGCCCGAGCGCTGCTCGACGGCGCCGGCGAGGACGACCGCGTCGGCCAGCACTTCGCGCTGCTGGCCGCCGCGCCGGGCAACGACCCCCGGGCCCTCGCCGCGTGCCTGCGCCGGCCGACCGCGCCGCTCGGCGAGGAGCAGCTCGCCCGGATCGACCGCCCCGTGCTCGTGGTGCTGGGCGACCGGGACTTCGCCGGGCCCGCCGACCCGCTCCTCGCGGCGCTCCCGGACGCCCGTCTCGCCACGCTCCGCGGCGTGGACCACTTCGCCACCCCGAAGGCCCTCGGCTTCCTCGACGCGGCGCTCGACTTCCTGAGCGCCTGAGCGGCTGGGCGTCTGGGCGACGGTCGGCACTGACCCCGCGGTCAGGAGATCGCGCCGCGTTCCCTCAAGACCGTGGGGGCGGGGTCCGATGGAGTGCGGGGCACCGGAACGGGTCCGGCGGCCGTTGGCACGGGAGGCACGGCGAGCAATGCGATGGCGACCCGCCCGGCGAGCCGGTGGTGAACGCGAGCACTCGAGCGAGGTCGGCCGCGACCTCGCCTGGGCCGTCGTGGGCTGCGTCGCCGCGGTGGTGCTGGCGGTGCTGGTCGGGCTCGGCGCCACGGTGACCGACTGGCTCAAGCACAGCCCCGTGGACCTGAGCGCCGTCGTCGGCCTGGTCCTCGTCCTGCCGGTGGCGGCGGGTCTGGTGGCCCGGCGCCGCTATCGCGACGCCAACCGGGTCCGCGGTGAGCTCGACCGGCTGGCCCTGCACGACCCGCTGACCGGGCTCCCCAACCGCCGGTTCCTCAACGAGCGCTTCGATCAGATCATCCGCCGCTCGCAGCGCTCGGGCGGCCGGGTCGCGGTCTTCGTGGTCGACCTCGACCGGCTGAAGAACGTGAACGACGCGCACGGCCGGGAGGCCGGCGACCAGCTGATGGTGGCGGTCAGCGCCCGGCTCGTCGAACTGGTCGGTGACGCCACGACGGTCATCCGCTACGGCGGAGGTGAGTTCGTGGTCATCTGCCCGGACGTGACGAGCGGGCCGTCGGCCGAGCGCTTGGCCGCGCAGCTCATCGAGGGGCTCGAGACGCCGTTCGCCATGGGCCACGACCGGGTGCGCCTGACCGCCCGCATCGGGATCACCCTCGCCGAGGAGAACTGCACCGAGCCCGACGACCTCATCCGCGACGCCCGCTCGGCACTCCTCAAGGCCAAGCAGGGCCCGGGCGGCTACGCCATGTTCGACCGGTCCATCGCCCAGCGGGTCACCCCGTCGACCACCGAGCGACGCCTGCGCGAGGCGCTCGAGCGCGGCCAGTTCCGCCTCCACTACCAGCCCGTGGTGTCGCTGCAGACCCAGCGGATGGTCAAGGTCGAGGCCCTCATCCGCTGGGAGGACCCCGAGCGCGGGCTGGTGAGCCCCGGCGAGTTCATCCCCGCACTCGAGGAGACGGGCCTGATCGTGCCGGTCGGGACCTGGGTGCTCGAGGAGGCGTGCCGACAGGCCCGGCGCTGGCAGGAGGCGTACGCCGACCGGGCGCCGCTGGCGGTCACCCTCAACGTCTCGACGCGCCAACTCGCCCAGTACGACTTCCCCGACGTCCTCACGCGGGCCCTCACCGTCACGCAGGTGGACCCCAGCCTCATCTGCCTCGAGATCACCGAGGGTGCGCTCATGCACGACGTCGAGGCGGCCTGGACCATGCTGCGCACCGCGAAGCAGCGTGGCGTGGCCCTGGCCCTGGACGACTTCGGCACCGGCTTCTCGTCGCTGAGCTTCCTGCGGCGCTTCAGCATGGACATCCTCAAGATCGACAAGAGCTTCGTGGACGGCCTCGGCCACAGCCGGGAGGACACCACGATCGTGGAGCACCTCATCGGCATGGCGCGCGGCCTCGGCATGGTCACCGTCGCCGAGGGCGTGGAGACCGCCGACCAGGTCAAGTACCTGCGCAGCCTCGACTGCCACATGGCGCAGGGCTTCTACTACTGCAAGCCCCAGCCCGCCGAGGTGATCGACCAGATCATGGGCGAGCCGACGACCGGCGGCTGGCAGCCCGAGCAGGCCGCGAACGGTGCGGGCAACGGGCACCAGCCCGCCCCCGCGACCATCGGCATCGACGCACCCTGGTAGCCACGGCGGCGCGCCGTGACCGGGGTCAGGCCTCGGTCGAGGCGAACCCTCCGGCCAGGCGCTCGAGCGGCGTGCCCGACCCCCGCAGGCCGGCCAACGCGTCGTACGCCTCCCGTCGCCGCCGCCAGAGCGCGGCGAGAAAGCGCGGGCGCAGGAGCCGGCGGACCGGCAGGTAGCCGATCTCCCACACCATCAGCACGCCCCAGAACGCGAGGTCACCGCTGGCGCCACCGGGCCGGAGCTGCACGTGGATGCGCATGCCGCCGTGGGTGAAGTGCAAGATGCGCTTGTCGATGGCATCGGCCAGGACCGCCTCGTTGATCTGGACGAGGCTGGCCCGGTCGTCGGGGGGCTCGGCGGCGCGGCGCACCTCTCGGTGCACGAAGTCCACGACCCAGTACGGCTCGGGCGACGACGGCACCTCGAACACGACCGGACGGGACAGCAGGTACCGGGGCACCAGCGGCGGGAGCGCGTGGAGGAACTCGCCCAGGTAGGCCGAGAAGGCGTCCCACGAGAGGGTGACGCCCGCTTCCTCCTCGGCGGCGCGCTCGAGCGCTCCGCGGTGCTCCTCGAGGCGCGCCGCGAGGGCGGCCTCGGGGTCGGCGAACCAGTCGTGGCCGGTCAGCGAGAACCCCTCCGACGCCGACCACGAGTCACCCGGCGACAGGATCGTCAGCTCGGTGTGCTCGACGCCCGGCGCTCCCGCGAAGGCCTCGGCCACCTCGACCGGGGTGATCAGGTGCGGGTTGACCCACCGGCTCTCGGGGTGCAGGAACGCCACCATGTTGGCGAAGGGCACCGCGTAGTGGGGCTGGAGCCGGCGGGCGGCGTCCACGAAGTCGTCGATGTAGGTCTGGCGCGTGAGCAGGGTGAGATCGGCCGGGTCCTCGGCCTCGTAGCCGATCGGGTACGACTGCGCCCACGAGTGGGTCTTGAACAGGAACGTCGGATGGCCGAAGTCGTAGGCCACCTGATCGAGCGCGCGGCCCCGGATCTTGCAGTCGTTGAGGTCGGCCAGCACGTCGTCGCCGTCGGCCACCAGGAACGCCGTGTCGTCGAAGCCGTACTGGTACGACGCCACCCGGACCCCCGGGGCGAGCTCGGTGATCTCCCCGTGCGGGAGCTCGGTGACCCGATCGAAGCCCAGCGAGCGCACCTCGCCACCCATCACGTCCACCCCGAACCGGGACACGAGCACCTCGGTGCGCTTGTCGATCCGGCGCATCGACGGGTAGTGGAAGTGATCGAAGTGGTGGTGGGTGAGGTACACGTAGTCGGGCGCGAGCCACTCGGGCCGGAGCTGCTCCTGGGGCGCGAAGTGCCACCAGGAGCGCCAGTAGCACGACCCCGAGAGCCAGGGGTCGACCAGGATGGTCGGCCCGGTGCCCTCACCCTCGGGACCGTCGGTCTCGATGTACAGGCTGGCGTGGCCGATCACGGTGAAGCGCATGCGGTGGGTACGGTATGACAGAGGGGTCGTGACCGAGAAACCTGCGGACGAGCGCCGCTTCCGCTTGGCGCTCGCCGCCGTCACCCTGGGGGGCCTCGCACTGCGGGTGGCCGACGTGCTCGTCCTGCGCCCGACGCGGGCCTCGGGTGGCGGCTACGTGATCGCGGGCGACTCGCTCTACTACCACTTCCAGGCCAACGCCCTCGCCGACGGCCTGGGCTACATCGTCCCCCTGGGCACCGACCTGCGGCCGGTCGTCGCCGGCTCGGAGCTCATCACCCCGAGCGCGGCCCACCCGCCCCTGTACTCCACCTACCTGGCGCTGTGGTCGTGGCTCGGCGTGGACTCGATCACCGGCCACCGGCTCGCCTCGTGCCTCGTCGGCGCCGCGACGGTCGCGCTGGTGGGCCTGCTGGCTCGCCGCCTGGCCCCCTCCGACCACGCGGACCGGGTCGGGCTCGGCGCCGCCGCGGTCGCCGCGCTGTACCCCGGCCTCTGGATCAACGACGGGGTGTTGCTGTCGGAGACCGTGGCCGTGTTCACCGTCACGCTGGCGGTCGCCGCGGCGTACGCGTTCTGGCGCCGCCCCGATCCGCTCCGGGCCGGGCTGCTCGGGGCCGCCATCGGCCTCGCCGCCCTGAGCCGCAGCGAGGCCATCGCCCTGGTCGTGCTGGTCGCGGTGCCGCTCGCGCTGCTCGCGCGCGACCGGTCGTGGGGACGTCGCCTCGGTGTGGCCGCCGTCTCGTGCGGCACCGCGATGCTGGTCCTGTCGCCGTGGCTCGTGCACAACCTCGCCCGCTTCGAGGAGCCGGTCCTGCTCACCAGCTCGACCGGCGTCGTGCTGTCGGGGGCGAGCTGCGACGGCGCCTGGTACGGCGACCGCATCGGCTCCTACGCGGACTGCTTCGACCCCCGGCTGCTGTCGGACGCCACCCAGGCCGAGCTGTGCGGGCGCATCGGGCGGCCCGACGACTGCCTCGCCACCCAGTCGGGCGTCGACGCGGTCGTGGTGTCGCTCCGCGACCCCCGCCTCTACGACGAGAGCGAGTCCGACCAGCCGTACGCGGAGCAGGCGCGCTCGTACATCGGGGACCACCTCGGTCGGCTGCCGGTCGTGGTCGCCGCGCGCGTGGGTCGGGTCTGGGGCCTCTACGCACCCGTCCAGAACACCCGCCTGGACATCGAGATCGAGAACCGCGGCCGGGCGCCCTCGTGGGCGGGCCTGCTCGCCTACTGGGCGCTGCTGCCGCTGGCGGTGGCGGGCCTCTGGTCGATGCGGCGGCGAGGCCTGCCCATCCTGCCGTTCCTGGCCGTGGCCCTCACCGTGACGCTCGCCGCGGGGGCCACGTTCGGGGTCACCCGCTACCGGGCGACGGCGGAGGGCCTGCTCGTCGTGGCGGCTGCCCTGGGCGCCGACGCGACCCTGCGCCGGCTGCGCCTCAGGCGAGCATCGAGTCCAGGAGCGGACGAACCATCTCCACCGTCGTCCGCGGGTTGACGAAGCAGAAGCGCATGACCGGCTCGCCCCGCCACGACGTCGGGCGCACGAAGGCCCGCTGGTCGGCCAGCGCGCGCTCCGCCCACTCGTCGTAGTCGGCCCGGCCCCAGCCGAGCCGGCGGAACAGCACGACCGACAGCTCGGGCTCGAGGACCAGCTCGAGTCGACCGCGGGCGGAGATCTCCGCCGCGACGCGACGGGTCACGGTGAGCGTGGCCTCGACGGCATCGCGGTAGGCGTCGGTGCCGTTGGCCGCGAGCGAGAACCAGAACGGCAGTCCCCGGGCGCGGCGGGACAGGTGGTAGGCGTAGTCGTGGGGGTTCCACTCGTCGCGGGTGACCGCGTCCAGGTAGGCGGCCTCCTGGGTGTGGGCCGCCGCCGCCAGCGCCGGGTCGCGGTACAACAGCGCGGCGCAGTCGAAGGGGCTGAACAACCACTTGTGCGGGTCGATCGTGACCGAGTCGGCGTGCTCGACGCCGGCGAACAGGTGCCGGACCGAGGGCGCGGCGAGCGCCGCTCCCCCGTAGGCCGCGTCGACGTGGAGCCACAGGCCGCGCTCGGACGCGACCCGCGCGGCACCGGCCAGGTCGTCGACGATGCCCACGTTGGTGCTGCCCGCGGTCGTGACCACGGCGAAGACGCCGTCGCCGCCGTCGGGGTCGGCGGCGAGGGCGTCGTGCAGCGCGTCGCCGCGGAGCGCGCCCCGGGCGTCACCGGGCACGTGGAGGAGGTCGACGTCCATGATGGCCGTGGCCGAGCGCACGGATGAGTGCGCCTCGGCCGTGGCCGCGACCCGCCACCGCCGGGGCCGGTCCCCCCGGCGGCGGGTGGCGGCCGCGTGGCGGGCCGCCACGAGGGCGCTCAGGTTCGCCGCCGAGCCGCCGCTGACGAAGCAGCCGCCGGCACCGGTCGGCAGGCCGCACAGCGCCGCGAGCCACCCGAGGGCCTGGTTCTCGGCGAACACCGCGCCGGCCCCCTCCTGCCACGACCCGGCGAAGATGCTCGACGCGCTGACCACGAGGTCGAACAGCACCGCCGACTCGGTCGGCGCGCCCGGGACGTAGGCGAGGTGCAGCGGGTGGTCGCTGGAGATGGTGGCCGGCGCCAGCACCTCGGTGAAGCGACGCAGGGCCTCCCTCCAGCCGAGGCCCTCGGGAGTGACGCCGGCGCCCGCCTCGGCCTCGAGCTCGGCGGCCGGTCTCGGGCGGTCGAGCGGCACCTCGCGCCGGGTCCGGTCGGCGACGTAGTCGAACACGGCCCGTGCGAGCGCGTCGCTCTGGTCGTCGTAGCGGTGCATGCGGGACGGGTCGGTGGGTGGGCTCATGACGGGTCGGTGGGTGGGCTCATCGACGGGTCGGTGGGTGGGCTCGCGACGGGCGGGGCGCCGGGGCGGTCCATGCCGAGAACGTAGTGTCGGGAGATGCGCGCCTGGCGGGTCCACGAGCACGGCGCCCCGGCGGACGTCCTGGTGCTCGAGGACGGCCTGGCCGAGCCCGTCCCCGGCCCCGGCCAGGTGCGGGTCGCGGTCGAGGCCTGCGCGCTGAACTTCGCCGACTCGCTGCTGTGCGACGGCACCTACCAGGAGCACCCGCCGCTGCCCTTCACGCCGGGTCTCGAGGTCTGCGGTCGGGTCGAGGCCGCCGGCGAGGGGGCCGGGGCCCTGCTGGGCGCCCGGGTCGTCGCCCTGACCTCACTCCCCCACGGCGGCCTGGCCACCCACGCCCTCGCCGCCGAGCACGACGTGTTCGCGATCCCCGAGGCGCTCGGTGCCGCCGAGGCCGCGGCGCTGCCGGTGGCCTACCAGACCGGCTGGTTCGCCCTGCACCACCGGGCCCGACTCCGGCCCGGCGAGACCGTGCTCGTGCACGCCGGCGCCGGCGGGGTCGGCTCCGCCGCGATCGAGCTGGCCGTGGCCGCCGGGGCCCGGGTCGTGGCCACCGCGGGTGGCCCGGAGAAGGTCGCGCGCTGCCGGGCGCTCGGCGCCCACGTGGCCGTCGACTACCGGGCCGAGGACTTCGTCGCCGCCGTCCGCGAGTTCACCGACGGCCGGGGCGCCGACGTGATCTACGACTCCGTGGGCGGCGACACGTTCGACCGGTCCCGACGCTGCATCGCCTGGGAGGGCCGGCTGCTCGTCATCGGCTTCGCCGGCGGTCGCCCGGCCGACGCCCCCACCAACCACGTGCTGGTCAAGAACTACTCGGTGGTCGGCGTCCATTGGGGCGGATACCGCACCCGCGACCCCGAGCTGGTCCAGCGGTGCCACGCCGAGCTCGTGGCGCTCTGGGAGCAGGGCCGCATCCACCCGCTCGTGTCGGCCGAGCGGCCCCTCGCCGACGCGGCCGACGCCCTCGCCGCCCTCACCGGCCGGTCCACCACCGGCAAGGTCGTCCTGCGTCCCTGACCGCGCTCAGGCGGGACGCAGACGGTCCAGCAGGGCGTCGAGCGCGCCGGTGGGATCCTCCAGCAGCGGCCGCACCCGGGTGATGGTGGGACGCTCGGGGGGCTCGCTGAACCCGAAGCCCGCCGCCGGGCGCACCGGCCCGGGCGCGCCGAGGTCCTCGCCCCGGACCGTGAGGTGCCCGCCGGTCACCGGACGCCAGGCGTCGGCGCGGTACCACTCCCGCACACCCGTGGGGCTCACGCCGTAGGTCCGCACGCCCATCACCGCCCGGGCGATCGGCCCCTCGACGTGACGGGTGAACCAGGCCGGGCGCCGGAACGGGATGGGCCGGGCCCGGCCGCCGGTCAGGGTGAGGTCGAACCAGTCCGCCCGGGCGGTGAGGCGGCGGGCGTCGCCCTCGACCACCAGGTCGGTGACCTCGACCGCGTCGAACTCGTACACCGCACTGATGAAGGCGCCGATGCGCTCGTCGGCCACCCACAGCGTGCGGGTGCCGTCGGGCGAGGCCCACATCACGTCGCTGAACGGCCCGAGGGGCGTGACCGACCAGTGGCCGACGACGAGGCGGTCGCCCGAGGCGAAGCCGGCGCCGGCGATGAGCCCCGCCATCGCGTGGCGCACGGGGCGAGCGGGCCGCGCCCGGCCGGGGTCGCTCACCCCAGTGGGGGCAGGCCGGGGTGGACCTCGACGGGCGCCCCGCCGGTCGCCGCCGACCGGTAGATCGCGTCGGTGACCACGTGGGCCCGCAGGGCGTCGGCGAAGGTCGGCCCGGCCGGCCGACCCTCGGCCACGGCCCGCACGAAGGCGGCGTCGGGGTTCCCCGCGTCGGGGTCGTCCCCGGCGGTGGCCTCGTGGAGCTCGGCCCCCTCGAGGGTCCGGGTCGCCTCGCCCGCCCGGGTCCAGTGCACCGGCCCGAACCAGTCGTCCTCGACGACCACGTGGAGGCGCTCGCAGAAGACCTCGACCCGTCGCAGGCTCGGGCGCTCCAGCAGGTCGTGCCAGACCGACGTGAGCACGCCGAGGGCGCCGTTGGCGAAGCGGAAGGTGGCGGCCACGTCGTCCTCGATGCCCGGGATCCCGTGGAAGGCGGCGGTGTGGCCGTTGACCACCTCGACGGGGCCGAGGAGCCACTCGAGGACGTCGACGTCGTGGATCGAGTGCTCGAGGAGCGCCCCCGACCCGGCCTTGTCGGGGTCGGCCCGCCAGTCGGAGCCGTACTGGCCCTGGACGGGCAGGTACTGGTCGTCGCGGAACACGACGCTCATGGCGCGCCCGCTGCGCTCGTCGGCGATCAGGGCGCGGGTGTGGAGGAAGGCGGGCGAGCGCCGCAGCACGAGCCCGACCTGGTTGGTCACGCCCGCCGCCTCGACCGCGCGGGTCATGGCGGTGGCGCCGGCCAGGTCGACCGCGAGGGGCTTCTCGCAGAAGACGGCCAGGCCCCGCTCGACCACCTGGTCCACGAGGGCGGGGTGCGCCGCCGTCCACGTGCAGACGAACACGGCGTCCGAGCGGTCGAGCACCTCCGCCACGGAGGCGCACACCGGGGCGCCGGAGGCGGCGGCGAAGGCCTCGGCCTTGGCCACGTCCGGGTCGTGGACGCCCGCCCAGGCCACGTCGAGGCCGGCCCGGGCGGCGCCCCGCAGCATCTTGGAGTGGAAGGTGGCGATGAAGCCCGCCCCGAGGAAGCCGACGCGCACGGTCACGACGGCGACCGTACCGGGCGGGAATGCGCCGGCCCGGGCCGAGGTTGTGGGGCGATGTAATCGTGTAATCCCGTCATTGGGCTTACCCTGGACCACCCCCAGCAGCGATCCCCCGAGGGAGCACCCCGTGAACGACCTCTCCACCCTCACCCTGCCCGTCCTGCCCCTGACCACGGGCGTCGTGTTCCCCCAGATGGTCGTCACCATCGCGGTGGAGTCCGACGAGGCCCGCGCCGCGGTCGAGGCCGCGAGCGACGGTCGGCTCCTCCTCGTCCCGCGCGTCGACGGGCGCTACAGCCGCATCGGCACGGTGGCGACCGTCGAGAGCCGCCTCACCCTGCCCAACGGCCAGGCCGCCCTGGTCGTGCGGGGCGAGTCCCGCGCCCACGTCGGCGGGGGCGCGGTCGGCACGGGCGAGGCCCTGTGGGTCGAGGCCGAGGTCGTCACCGCGGAGGACGCCACCGACCGGGCCGTGGAGCTGGCCCGGGAGTACCGGGCCGCGGCCCGCGCCCTGCTCGAGCAGCTGGGCGGCGGCCGCCGCATCGGCTCGGTGCTCGGCGACGTCGAGGACCCGGGCGCCCTGGCCGACACCGCCGGCTGGATCCCCGACCTCGCGCTCGAGCGCAAGGTCGAGCTGCTGGAGACGGTCGACCCCGAGGCCCGCATCGCCCTCGCCCTGGGCTGGGCCAAGGAGGCCCTGGCCGAGGTGGAGCTGGCCGAGCGCATCCGCACCGACGTCACCGAGGGGATGGAGAAGAGCCAGCGGGAGTTCCTCCTGCGCCAGCAGCTCGCCGCCATCCGCAAGGAGCTCGGCGAGGACGGTGACGACGACCCCGTGGCCGGGTACCGCGAGCGCTTCGACGGCCGCGACCTGCCCGCCGACGTGGCCGCCGCGGTCGACCGCGAGCTGGCCAAGCTCGAGCGCACCAGCACCCAGAGCGCCGAGTACGGCTGGATCCGCGCCTGGCTCGACACCCTGGCCGAGCTGCCCTGGGGCGAGCGCTCCGACGACCACCTCGACCTGGCCGAGGCCCGGGCCGTGCTCGACGCCGACCACACCGGCCTCGACGACGTGAAGCAGCGCATCGTCGAGTTCCTCGCCGTGCGCAAGCTGCGGGCCGAGCGCGGCACCGCCGAGGCCGAGGGCGGCCGCCGCGCCGGCGCCATCATCGCCCTCGTCGGCCCGCCCGGGGTCGGCAAGACCTCGCTCGGCGAGTCCATCACCCGCGCCCTCGGCCGCTCGTTCGTGCGGGTCGCCCTCGGCGGCGTGCGCGACGAGGCCGAGATCCGCGGCCACCGGCGGACCTACGTCGGCGCCCAGCCGGGCCGCATCGTGCGGGCCCTCGAGGAGGCCGGGACCATGAACCCGGTGTTCCTGCTCGACGAGATCGACAAGGTCGGCTCGGACTGGCGGGGCGACCCCTCCTCGGCCCTGCTCGAGGTGCTCGACCCGGCGCAGAACCACTCGTTCCGCGACCACTACCTCGAGGTCGACCTCGATCTCTCCGACGTGCTGTTCATCGCCACCGCCAACGTGCTCGACACCATCCCCGGCCCCCTGCTGGACCGGGTCGAGGTCGTGCGCCTCGACGGCTACACCGAGGACGAGAAGGTGGCGATCGCCCGGGACCACCTGGTGGCCCGCCAGCTCGAGCGCAACGGCCTGCACCCCGACGAGGTGGTGTTCGACGAGGACGCCCTGCGGGCCGTCGTCGGCGACTACACCATGGAGCCCGGCGTGCGCGACCTCGAGCGCCAGCTCGGCAAGGTCCTGCGCAAGGCCGCCACCCGCATCGCCGCCGGCGACCCGGGTGAGCCGGACCGCACCGAGGACGACGGCGACGGCGACGGCGACGCCGACGCCGACGCCGACGCGGTCGTGATCGGCGTGGACGACCTGCGCCCCGCGCTGGGCCGGCCCCGCTTCCCCCGGGACGACCACGACCGGGACCACGGCCCCGGCGTGGCCACCGGCCTGGCCGTCACCGGCGCGGGCGGCGACGTGCTGTCGGTCGAGGCCACCGCCCTCGACGGCGAGACCGGCCTCAAGGTCACCGGCCAGCTCGGCGACGTCATGTCCGAGTCCGCCGACATCGCCTTCACCTACGTGCGGGCGCACCGGGCCGAGCTCGCCATCCCCGAGGGCGCCGACCAGCGCCGCTTCCACCTGCACGTCCCGGCCGGCGCCGTCCCCAAGGACGGCCCCTCCGCCGGCGTGACGATGACCACCGCCCTGGTGAGCCTGCTCACCGGCCGCCCCGTGCGCCCCGAGGTGGGCATGACCGGCGAGGTCACCCTCCAGGGCCGGGTGCTGCCCATCGGCGGGGTCAAGCAGAAGGTGCTGGCCGCCCAACGGGCCGGGCTCACCACGGTGATCCTGCCCGCCAGGAACGCCCCGGACCTCGACGACCTGCCCGAGGACGTCCACGAGGCCATGACCCTGCACCTGGTGAGCGACGTCACCGAGGTGCTCGCCCTGGCCCTGTCGGCGCCGGCCGGCGAGGGCGAGTCCGACGGGGGCGACGCCGCCCCCGAGGTCCCCGCCGCCGCCTGAGCGAACCGGCTCCTCCCCGCTCGGGGACCATCGGGGCGTGCCCGACACGCCACGGTGGTCCCCGGCGGTCGGCCCAGCTCTCAGCCGGGCGCAGATCCAGAACCGCGGGCCGGCCCGTCTCCGCCTCCGTCGGGCCGCGGGGCGATCACGGCCGTCGCCCCCGGGAGTCCGGCAGGGGCGCCACCGCCACGTCCATCTCGCGAGCAGCCCAGGCCAGGTCGGGATCCGCGGTCGCCAGGGCCTGGTCGTAGCGCACCGTGCTGGCGAGCGCGCAGCAGTCAGCCAGCGACAGCGGTCGGGTGTCCCGGTCGTAGAACTGCGCCCGCAGCGATCCGGCCACTGCGCCGTCGAAGGCATCGACCGCCAGCACCTCGAGACCGCCGTCACGTAGCCAGGTGACGTGCCGGAGGATGTCGGCCAGCTCGAGGCCACCCACGCGCGCGGTCCGGTCGATCACCTCGGCCAGGTTCACCGCGTTGACGACGGGCGGGTCGTCCCGGTCGTGCAGCATGGCGGCCACCTCTTCGGCGGCAGGCTCGTCGACCAGGTACGCGACGAGGGCGAACGCATCGAGCAGCACCTACCGACCTCGGCCTTCGTCCACGGCGTCCTCCTCGCGGCCGGCCGCACGGAGCGACTCGGTCGTCAGGCCGCGTTCGAGTCGTAGCGACCCGCGGGCCCGGTCGATGGGGTCGTCCGGGACCGGCTCGACGATGAGTCGGTCGCCGGCGTCGACCACCCGCACCCGACGGCTCCCCCAGCGCCGGCGCACGGCCGCCGGGATGGAGATCTGCCCACCCTGTGAGATCTCGACCGTCCGCACAGAATCGGGATCGAGATCATGGAACACGTGCACAACCATGCATCGAGTCTACTGCCATGGATGGCACCCGGCACCAGATCGTGGCGCCGCGACCGGCCGTCCCGATGCCGGTGGCGCGTAGGGTGAGGCGATGGCCCGGCTGCTGCGGATCGGGGGCGCCAAGCGCCCGTGGCCCGAGGTGCGCGTCGCCGTGGAGGCGGCGCTGGGCCGGGCCCTACCCGGCACCCCGTTCACGGTCGACGACGAGCCGTCGGTGACCTGGCACGACGGGCCGGCCGAGGCCACGGTCGCCGGCGTGGTGGGCGAGCTGCCCGGCTGGCGGCTCGTGGTCGCGCTCGACGCCACCGACGCCGCCGCGGTCGCCACCGAGGACCGTCGCCAGCCGCTGTGGCTGCGGCGGACGTTCAGCGACGAGGCCCTCGCGGTGGCGGTGATCCGCTTCCAGGCCAGCTCGGTGCGCCCGTACGACAGCACCCGCGACGGCGCCGAGTCGGCGTTGCGCGACCTCCTCGACGTCGACGACCCCGCCCGCAGCGGCTACCCGCTGACCGACGCCATGGCCGACCTGCTGCTCGCCGACCCGCTGGCCGCGGGCGACGACTCCCCCTCCCGGGCCGACGCCTGGTCCCGGCGCCTCACCGACCTCGGCTACGACCGGCTGTGGAACCAGGCCTACGCCGAGGCGCCGATCTGAGGGTGGGCACGCTCCTGTCCCTGGCGCTGCTGGCGGTCAACGCCGCCGGCGAGGACGTCGGTCTCGGCACCCTGGCGTGGGAGACCCTCAAGGCCGTCTTCTTCCTCCTGCCGCTGGGCCTGTCGCTGTGGGCCTTCCTCGACGTGGCCCGGCGACCGTCGTGGGCCTGGGCCCTCTCGGGCCGCAACCGCATCGTGTGGCTCGTGGCGATCGCCTTCGGTGTGCTCACCGTCGTCGGCGGGATCGCCATCAGCTGCTGGTACCTGCTGCGGGTGCGCCCCGCCGTGGCCGCGGTCGAGGACGGCCAGCTCCCCGACTGACAACGCCCCGGCCTCAACCGCTAGAAGCCGGGGCGGGCCTCGAGCTGGAGCATCGTGCGCAGCGTCGCGTCGGCGAGGAGCAGGTCACCCTCGGGCGTGTAGTGCAACCCGTCGTCGGCCCGCACCCGCACGAGCGCGCCGTCCGGGCCGATGGGCAGGTCGTCGGCGTACTCGCCGTCGAGGCTCGACGGGGTGGCCCAGTCGATCTTGGGGACCGGAAGGCCCCGGTAGATCTCGTTGAGGCGGGCCACGTGGTCCTCCATCGGTCCGTAGTAGCCGTTGGTGCTCACCGGCGGCGAGATCACCCAGAACACCCGGGCGCCACCCGCCCCGGCCCGCCGGATCATCTCCCGGCTCACCTGCTCCCACGTCTGGTACGCGAGGTCGGTGTTGGGGAGCACCTCGGTGCCGTCGGGCAGCTCGTACAGCTCGTCGGGCGGGTACGTGTAGTCGCAGCACGCCTCGATGACCACGACGTCCGGGTCGAAGTCGCTCACCCACCGGTCGATCTGGCTGAGCCAGTCGCCTTCGCCCTGCGGGTTGAGCGGCCCGGTGCCGGGCCCACCGGCGTAGCCGGTGACGATCCCCCGCTCGGCGAAACGGTCCCGGAAGAACGGGTAGGCCTGGCCCATCACCGAGTCGCCGACGAGCAGCACCTTGTTCACCGTAGGCGCCGTCGTCGCCGCGACCGGGACGGCGTCCTCGAGGTCCTGGGCCTGCTCCGCGAGCGCCTCGGGCGACGTCGACGGGGCCTCGATGGCCTCGATGGCCTCGGTGGCCTCGGTGAAGTCGAGGTCGGGGACGGCCGGCGGGTTCAGGGTGACCAGGATCACCGCCATGGCCACCGCGGTGACCGCGGCGGGCGCCACCAGCCAGGAGCGGGGCTTCACCAGCAGCACCCGCTGGCGCACGGGCTGCTCGAGGTAGTGGTACGAGACGAGCGACACGCCGATGGTGACCGCCACGCGCAGCACGAACAGCGGCCACAGCGCGAGGCCGGTGCGCTCGGGCGTCAGCCACAGGAAGATCGGCCAGTGGTACAGGTAGACGCCGTAGGAGATCTTGCCGAGGGCGACGATCCCGGACTTCGAGAAGATCTCGGGGATGGGCCCCGCGACCTGCAGCGCCGACCAGATCAGCACGGCGGTGACGCAGGCGTAGAGGGCGAGGCCCCCCTGGTACAGCACGCCGTCGGACTGGTCGAGGTTGAGCCAGCACCAGATGGTGATCCCGAAGCCGAGGACCCCGGCGGCGCCGACGGCCAGCACGGGCCCGGCCCGACGCAGGGGCTCGCGACCGAGCAGCACGAGGGCCAGGAGCGCCCCGATCAACAACTCGGCCGCCCGCGTGAACGTCGAGTAGTACACCCGCGCCGTGTCGAGGCCCGGCTCGTAGAGGTGCAGCATCCACGCGACCGACGCGGCCGTCAGCGCGACCAGCACGGCGAACAGCACACGGCGGGCGCCGCGGGCGACGCGCAGCACGCCGAACACGAGCAGCGGGAACACCACGTAGAACTGCTCCTCGATGGCCAACGACCAGAAGTGCTGGACCGGTGAGGGCGCGGTGAACAGGTCGGCGTAGGACTGGTCGGCGGCGATGAAGTGCCAGTTGGCGACGTAGGCCAGCGCGGCGATGACGTCGCCGCGCAGCTCGTTGAGCTGGGCCGCGTCCGCGACGAAGAACCCGAACAGGATCGAGATGCCCGCCAACGCCACGATCGACGCCGGCATGAGCCGGCGGAAGCGCCGGGTCCAGAAGTTCCGCAGGCTGATCGTGCCGTTGCCCTGGTGCTCGGTGACGAGCAGGGTGGTGATGAGGAACCCGGAGAGGGTGAAGAAGGTCGACACGCCGAGGAAGCCGCCGCGGGCCCAGGCGAACTGCCCGTGGAAGAAGAGCACGCCGAGCACGGCGAGGCCCCGGAGGCCGTCGAGCGCGGGCTCGTAGCGCAGGTGCACCTTGGGGGCGGCCGCGACCGTGGCGCCGGCGGGAGCAGTGTGCGCGAGGTCGGCCTGCGGTTGGAGGGTGGGGTCCTCGAGCTCGTCGGCGGGCGACGCGTCGGCGGCCGCGCCCGCGGGCGCCGGGTGGGCGGCGTCCTGGTCGAAGAGGGTGGGCCCGGCCGGCGCAGGGTCGTCGTCGGGGCCCGCGTCGGACGCGGGCGGATCCGCGTCGAGCGGGTCGGGCACGGGCGCCCAGTCGTCCTGGTCGAAGAGGGTGGCCGTCGTGACCGTGGCCGGCCGCGTCGCCCCGTCGCCCTCGCCATCGGGCGCGGTCGTCACGATGGACGAGTCGGTCTCGGGCTCGCGGTCGGGATCGGTCATCGAGGAGGTCGGATGGCCTCCGGCGGGCACGGACCCCTGTCCGCGCCCCGGCACCGGAGCGACGCCAGCCTACCGCCGACCCCCCGGCGCCCCGGGGTCACCGCAGGTCGTTCGGTGGTGGCCCGTAGCGCCCGCGGAGGTGGTCGGCGGCGGCCCGCAGCCGAGCCCGGGCGTCGAAGATGTCGCGCCGCTTCGCGGGGTCGCGGGCACCTCGCGCGACCATCCAGAGCCCGAGCCCCAGGCGCACGGTGGCCGCCCAGCGCCCGAAGTTGTCGCGCACCAGCAGCAGCGTGTTGCGCTCCTCCAGGTAGTCGACCAGGGCGTGGGAGTTGGCGATGTACGGGTTGCGCACGTCGGCGCCCCGCACGATGCCCACCTCCCAGCCCGACCGCCGCGCCCGCTCCCCCAGGTCGGCCTCCTCGCAGTACGCGAAGTAGCGCTCGTCGAAGATCCCGATCTCGTCGAGGCAGGCGCGGCGGGCCAGGAGCAGCGTGCCGTGCGGGTAGTGCATCGGCTCCCAGCCCTCCACCACCGTCGCCGGGCGCAGGACGGTGCCGAAGTAGGGGTCGATCACCGTGGCGGCCCCGTCGCCCACATCGGCGCTGATGAGCCCCGCACCGGGCCGACGTCGGCCCTCCTCGACGATCCGGGCGAGGGTCCCGTCGGCGGCGAGCGCGTCGTGGGGGGCGACCCCGCACCACTCCGAGCCGTCCCGGTCGGCCAACCAGCGTCGGAGCCCCACGTTGGCCCCGGGGCCCCACCCGAGGTTCGCGTCCTGTTCGAGCAGCAGCGGTGGCCGGTCGAACGCGCCCTCGACCCTGGGCAGGTCGCGTCGCAGTCGCTCCACGGCCGCGGGCTCCGAGGCGTTGTCCACCACCGTGAGCCGAACCGGCAGGCCCTGGCGCCCGTACTGGTGGGCGGCGGCCAGGAGCCGCTCGGGCTGGTTCCAGTGGATCAGCACCACGTCGACCGGCGGGAGCTCCACGAAGGCTGGATGGTACCGACGGTCGCGGGCGGCCCGGCCATCGAAGCGAAAGGCGGGGGGCTACACCGCCTTCAGCATGGCGTGCTGCACCAGCTCGAGCAGGGCGGCCTTGGTGGACTCCCGGTCGCGGGCGTCACACAGGATCAAGGGCACGTCGGGCGAGACCGCGAGGGCCTCGCGCACGTCGTTCACGTTGTGCGACAGCATCCCGTGGAAGCAGTTCACCGCGACGATGAAGGGCACGTCCATCGACTCGAAGTAGTCGACCGCCGGGAAGCAGTCGGCCAGCCGGTTGGTGTCGACGAGGACGATCGCCCCGATGGCCCCGCGCACGAGGTCGTCCCACATGAAGCGGAAGCGGTCCTGGCCGGGCGTGCCGAACAGGTAGAGGATGAGGTCCTCGCCGAGGGTCACGCGACCGAAGTCCATGGCCACCGTCGTGGACGACTTGGCCTCGGCTCCACCGACGTCGTCGACGCCGAGGCTCACCTTCGTCATCGCCGCCTCGGTCGTGAGGGGCTCGATCTCGCTGATCGAGCCCACCAGCGTGGTCTTGCCGACGGCGAAGCCGCCGGCGACCACGATCTTCACGGGGAGCGGGACGGTGGCGGTCACGCCCCCGGCCGGCTCCGCGGTCTCAGAGTGCCTGAAGCCCATTGAGCACCCTTTCCAGGAGCTTGATGTCCGGTCGGTCGTTCGAGGTGGACTGGGGCTGGTTGGTGGCCAGCAGTCCCTGGGCCGCCATGTCGCCCACGAGCACCCGCACCACGCCCAGCGGGACCCGCAGGTGGGCCGAGATCTCCGCCACGGAGAGCGGTGCGGTGCACATCGTGGCGATCGCCTTGTGCTCGAGGACGAGCCGTGGAACCGCCGACTCGCCCTGCGGCGTGGTGCGGATCAGCGTCTCGAGCGGCAGGTCGGCGACCGGGCGCGTGCGGCCCCCGGTCAACGCGTAGGGCCGGAGGCGTGCCCCGAGACCCTCCTGCGGCTCGTCCGCCACGGTCATCGCGGCAGGGCGCCCTGCAGCTCCGCCCGCAGCTCGGGCGTGAGCACCGAGCCGGCCTTCTCGACCATGAGCGCCATCTCGTAGCCCACCAGGCCGACGTCACACCCCGACGAGGCCACCACGGCGAGGCTCGACCCGTCGCTGATGCCCGTGACGAAGAGGAACGCGTTCTCCATCTCGACGATCACCTCGTTCACCGCGCCACCGCCGAAGCGGCCGGCGGCGCCGTAGGCGAGGCCGATCAGCCCCGAGGCCACCGCGGCGAACCGATCGGCGGCGTCCCGGTCGAGGCCGCCCGACAGCGCCATCGGCATCCCGTCGGAGGACACGACCACCGCCTCGTGGACGCCGGGCACGCGCTCGACGAAGTTGGTGACGAGCCAGTTCAGGTTCTGGGCTTCGGTGCTGAGGCCGTTCATGACCGCTCCTCGGGGTGGTCGGGGGACGTGGGCTGGCGGCCCTTCTGCAACCCGCTGCGGTAGCGGGAGAGCATGGCCTTCACCTCTTCTGGCGAACGCTGGGACGCCGACACGGCGTGCTGGCCCTGCGCTGCCGGCCGTACCTGCGCCGAGCCGGGCTGCTTGGCCGACCGCTGCACGAGCCCGGCCGCCGTCAGGCGCTGGCCCGAGCTGGGCGGCACCCGGCGCGGCGTGGTCGTGGACCCGGCATCGGCGGCCGGTGCCGGCGGGGCCCCGTTCGCCGGAGCCGAGGGAGCGGCCGGTGGCGGAGGCGGAGGCGGCGGAGGGGGCGGAGGCGGCGGGGGCGGTGCGCTCTCCGCCACGGCGCCCTGTGGGTGATCGGGGGCCGCGGCCGGTGGCTCCGACGCGACGAGCGACGCCAGTCCCTCCTCGAAGGCGTCGCCCTCGGGCAGCGCCTCGTGCAGGCTCCCGGGCGTCGCCCGACCGCGGCGCCGGGCTCTCGGCCGGCGGCGTGAAGAGCAGCACGTCGGGTGGTGTGGCGGGGGTCGGCGGCGTCGCGGCACCACCGGTCGGGCTGCCGAACCCCTGTGCGAACGCGTCGTCCTCCGGCGCGAGCTCCGGGAAGCCCAGCGGCTGGTCGCCTGACGGGCCCCAGAAGTCGGCCTCGGGGGCGCGCCGCCGTCCCGGACCGGCGCCGGGGCGTCGAGCACCGGCGGTGCGGGGGCGGCGCAGGCGCTCGAAGGGGCGGGGCCTCGAACGCCGCCAGGGCGGGCGGCGGCGCAGGGGCGGCCGCGGGAGCCACGTCGCACCAGGCTCGACCCGGTGGTCCGCCTCCGCGAACAGGGCGCCGAGCGGCGCCGGCGCGGGTGCCGGGCCGCCCGCCGTGGGCGCGGGGTGGAGGGGTGCGCCCTCGATCCCGGGCACCGCGACCGACGGGGGCGGCGGCGTGGCGTCGCCGGGTCGGACGGCACCCTCGGGCGCGGCCGGTGGCGCCACCGGATCGGGGGCCGCTCCGGGCGGCACCTCCTGCGGAGCAGCCGGCGCGGGGGGCCGTGCGTCGACGGGTGCGTCGATGGCGGGCATGCCCTCGTCGGCCACCAGGCCCGGCGGCAGCACGACCATCGCGCTGATACCGCCGGCGGGCGACGACACGAGGCGCACGCCGATGCCGAAGCGGGCGGCGAGGCGCCCGATCACGATGAAGCCGAGCGAGCGGGACAGCGCCAGGCCGACCAGGGGCGGGTGGGCCAGCAGGTGGTTCGCCTCGGCGAGCTGCTCGGCGCTCATCCCGATGCCCTGGTCGGACACGGTGATCAGGTAGCCGCGGTCCGTCGTGCGCTGTCCGACCACCTCGACGTGGGTCTCGGGCGGCGAGAACTGCGTGGCGTTCTCCATCAGCTCGGAGAGCAGGTGGGCGAGGTCGACCGCCACGTTGCCGCCGACGGTGACCTCGTCCAGGGCGAGCAGGTTGACCCGGGTGAAGTCCTCGACCTCGCCGATGGCCACCCGCACGACGTCGGCGAGCGCGACCGGCCGGGCGCGACGCCGGGGCGGCTCGGCGCCCGCCAGCACGAGCAGGCTCTCGGCGTTGCGCCGCATCCGGGTGGCCAGGTGGTCGAGCTTGAAGAGGTGCTCCAGCTGCTCGGGGTCCTCCTCGTTGGCCTCGAGCTCGTCGATGAACTCGATCTGGCGGTCGAGCAGCGACTGGTTGCGGCGGGCGAGGTTCACGAAGATGTCGCCGATGCCCTTGCGGAGCAACGCGGCCTGCTCGCCCGCCACTTCGACGGTCACGTTCTGGATCGCGTTGAAGGCCTCGGCGAGCTGGCCGATCTCGTCCCTCGAGCGGACTTCGATGGGCTCGACCGACACGGGGTCGCCGGCCACGGTCTCGGGCGAGCGCAGCTCCTCGACGAGGCGAGGGATGCGCTCGGAGGACAAGACGTTGGCGGCCTTGGTGAGCTTGCGCAAGGGCCGGGTGGTGGCCCGGGCGACCACCGAGGCCAACAGCAGCGCCACCAGCGTGGCGGCCGCCGCGCCGGCCAGGTAGAGGCGCACCGCCTTGTCGGCGGCGAAGGCCTGGGCCGACGCCTCGTCGTTGACGTTGCCCAAGATGGCGTCCTCGACCGCCTGGTAGGCGTCGAGGCGGGCCGTGCCGGCGGCGATCCAGTCCTCCACCAACACGTCGGGTTCGCCGCTGCCGCCGAGGCTCCCGGCCGCGATGATCCGGGCCTGGAGGTCCTGGGACGCCGCCACTTCGGGGGCGGACAGCTCGCTCTCGAGGCGGCTCTTGTACCCGCCGTTCTGCGACTCGGCGAAGCGGTCGAGCTGTGCCTGCTCCTCGTTCGCGGCGGTCACGGCCGCGTCCAGGTCGCCGTCGGCGAAGCCTCCGGAGGCGAGGACGCCGGTGAGGCCCGCCACGACCGCCGCGCTCGCCTCCTTCGCCTTCGAGAGGGCGACGTAGTCGTTGTAGGACTGCGCCAGCTCCGGCACCGCGATGCTCGCGCCGATCTCGCTGCTCAGGGCGAGCAGGCTGCGGGTCGTGCCGGCGTAGCCGTCCATGGCCGCCTGGGTGCTCAGCGCGGCGGCGTCGACCTCGGACCGCAGGTCCTCGAGGCCGTTGAGCTCGTCTTGGACCGCGGCGACGGTCTCGCCCATCCGCGTCGTCGCCGACGCGTAGTCCATGCCCACGAGCTGGGGCTCGAGCTCGCTCACCGCCTCGTCGGTCGCCTCCCGCTGGCGGGCGAGGTCCTCCCCGCCGAGCTGACCGCCACTGCCGAGGAACTCCGCGGTGAGGATGCGCTCGAGCTGGAGCTCGTGGACCGTGGCCGAGTCCGCGGCTGCGACCTCGGTGAACTGCTCGACGTCCTGGGCCGCGTCGGCGTCTCCCCGCCGCTCCTGCACGCCGAGCCCGGCGAGCACCCCGAGCACCAGCACGGGAGCCACCAGGACGGTCAAGATCTTGGTCCCGACCTTCATGTTTCTCAGCATCTGCGGGCCCCTGGGTCGTCGAACGGTTGGTCACCGTGGTCCTCGGCACCGCGGGGGCGGGTCCAGGACTGGTGATCCATCGGATCCGGGGCCGCCGAGTTGAGCCGTGGCGCGCCACCGCGGGCCGCCCCTGATTGGCACGGCCGCCCGCGCCGGGAGCGGTACGGTGCGAACGTGGCTGGTGACGAACGCGACGGCGCCGGCGCGCCACCGTCCGGGTCGCTCGCCGAGCGGCCGCTCGACCAGGTCCTGCGGTCGCTCGCCGGGACCGGCCAGAGCGGGATCCTGCACCTGTCGGGCAGCTACTCGAGCATCGTCTGCCTGCGCGACGGCGGCGTGTACCTGGCCCACGCCGAGACGGGGCCCTCGCTGCGGCAGGTCTTCGTGTCCGCCGGGGTCGTCGGCGAGGCGGCGTGGGACGACGCCGTGGGCGCCAGCCGCGGTGGCGCGGCGCTCGTCGACGCGCTCCTCGGTGCCGGCGCCGCGCCCGAGCGCGTGCAACGGGCGCTGTACGAGCACACGGTCAGCACCCTGTTCGAGCTCCTCGTCCCCAACACCAACCAGTACCGCTTCGGCCCGGGCGAGGTCCACCAGCTGGGCTCCCGCTACGCGTTCCCCATCGACGACGTGTTGAGCGCGGCCACCGCCCGGCTGGCCGAGTTCCGCGACATCGCCCGCTCGATCCCCTCCACCGAGGTGGTCATGGCGGTCGTGCCCCGACTGCCCGACGGCGTGCCCCAGCTCACCGTCAGCGCCGTCGAGTGGCAGGTGCTCGCGTCCGTCGACGGCCGCGCCACGGTGGCCGAGATCATCGCCCGGGTCGGCCACAGCGCCTTCACGGTGTTCAGCGCGCTGCACCGCCTGCTGCGGGTCGGGGCCCTCGAGCGCGTCGAGCGGTCGGGCACCGGCCGGTAGCCTCGCGTGATGCGAGCCGGCTCCCGCCTCGCCCGCTCGGCCGCGGTGGCGCTGCTGTTCGGGGTGGCCCCCCTGGCGTGCGCCACCCCCGTGCGCACCGCGGTCGTCGACCGTGGCGCGCCGACGGCCACCACCGCCGCCGAGGCCCGCGGCGTCAGCCTCGTGACGGCGCCCACCGGGCCGGTCACCTTCGCGTTCGGGGGCGACGTGCACTTCGAGGGCGAGTTGCGCACCGCGCTGGCCGCGGACCCGGCGACGGTCCTGGCCGACATCGCCCCGTCGCTGTCGGCGGCCGACCTCGCCATGGTGAACCTCGAGACCGCGATCACCGACGGCGGCACGCCCGAGGACAAGGAGTTCACCTTCCGGGCCCCCGCCACCGCGTTCGACGCGCTGCGCGCCGCCGGGGTCGACGTGGTGTCCATGGCGAACAACCACGGGCGCGACTACGGGGCGGTCGGGCTCACCGACTCGCTCGCCGCGCGCGACGCCAGCGGCTTCCCGGTGCTCGGCATCGGCCACGACGCCACCGAGGCCTTCGCCCCCTACCGCACCGTCGTCAACGGCCAGCGCATCGCCGTGCTCGCGGCCACCGACGTGCTCGACGGTCATCTCATCGCGAGCTGGACGGCCACCGACGAACAGCCCGGGCTGGCCTCGGCCAAGGACCGCGAGCGCCTCGTCGCCGCGGTGGCCGCGGCCCGGCCGACGGCCGACACGGTGGTCGTCTTCCTCCACTGGGGCACCGAGGGGCAGACCTGCCCGAACGGCACCCAGCCCGAGCTCGCGCGACAGCTGGTCGACGCCGGGGCCGACATCGTGGTGGGCAGCCACGCCCACCGGCTCATCGGCGGCGGCCGCATGGGCGACGCCCTCGTGGCCTACGGCCTCGGGAACTTCGCCTTCTACACGTCGGGCGGTCCCGGCGCCGACACCGGCGTGCTCCACGTCACCGCCACGGGGCGCCACATCGACGACTACCGGTGGGAGCCCGCGGTCATCAGCGGTGGCCGGCCGCGACCGCTCACCGGCGGCGAGGCCGAGGCGGCCGCCGCGGCCTGGGCCGACCTGCGCGCCTGCACGGACCTGTCGCCGTGACCCCGACCGCTCCCCCGACCGAGGGGCTCCTCACCTTCATCGACGCCTCGCCGTCGCCGTTCCACGCGGTCGAGGAGACGGCCCGCCTCCTGGGCGCGGCCGGGTTCACCCGGGTCGACGGTGCCGACGGCCCCCAGCCCGGCGACTCCCGCGGCTTCCTCACGCGCGGCGGTGCGCTCGTCGCCTGGGCCGGCGGTCACGGACGGCCCGACTCGCCCCTGCGCGTCATGGGTGCGCACACCGACAGCCCCAACCTGCGCATCAAGCCCCGCCCCGACACCGGGCGCGTCGGCTACCGACAGCTCGGGGTCGAGATCTACGGCGGCGCGCTCCTCAACTCCTGGCTCGACCGGGACCTCGGGCTCTCCGGCCGCGTCGCCGTGCGCGGGGGTGACGGTGCCGAGCTGCGCCTGGTGCGCGTGGACCGCCCCCTCCTGCGGGTGCCCCAGCTCGCGATCCACCTCGACCGCGAGATCGACCAGCGGGGGCTCCAGCTCAACAAGCAGACCCACCTCAGCCCCGTGTGGGGACTCGGCACCCCCACCGACGGCGAGTTCCGTTCGTTCCTCGCCGACGAGCTCGGCGTCGCGCCCGACGAGGTGCTGGCGTGGGACGTGATGACCCACGACCTGGCGCCGTCGGCCGTCGTCGGTGTCGACCGCGACCTGATCAGCGCGCCCCGGCTCGACAACCTGTGCTCCTGTTGGGCGGGGGCGCAGGCGCTCCTCGCCGCCGCGTCCGCCGAGACGGCCACGACGGCGGTCCTCGTCCTGTTCGACCACGAGGAGGTGGGCTCGACGAGCGAGCGGGGCGCCGGCGGCCCCTTGCTGCGATCCACCCTCGAGCGCCTCGTCTCGTCCCGGGGCGGCACGCCCGCGGACCTCCACCGGGCCCTCGCCGGATCGCTCTGCGCCTCGGCCGACATGGCCCACGCCGTCCATCCCAACTACGTCGAGCGCTACGAGCCCGACCACCACGTCGCGCTGAACGGCGGGCCCGTCATCAAGCACAACGCGAACCAGCGCTACGCGACCGACGCCGAGGGCGCCGCCGCGTTCCGCCTCGCCTGCGAGCGTGCGAGGGTCCCCGTGCAGGAGTACGTCAACCGCACCGACCTGGCCTGTGGCTCCACCATCGGCCCGCTCACCGCAGCCTCGCTGGGGATGCCGACCGTCGACGTCGGCGTCGCCCAACTGGCCATGCACTCGGCCCGCGAGCTGGCCGGGGCCGACGACCCGCCCCGGCTGGCCGCCGCGCTCGGGGCCTTCGCCACGGGCGGCTGACTACGAGTCCGACGGGACCGCGGCCTCGATCGCGTCGCTGAGCCGGTCCGAGGCGTCGGCCAGCGCGGTGAGCGACGCCATCGCCGCTTCGCTGGCGAGCGCTCCCTCCACCTCACCCCGGACCACCCGGCGGAGCTTCTGGCACTCGAACACCCCGGTCATGAAGGCGTGCCGCGTGACGCCGTCGGGGTACAGCGCCACCACCATGTCGACCTGATCGGGGCCGGCGGGACGGGCGTCGACCATCGCCGACCGCTGCATCACCGCGGCATCGAGCAGCCGGACCAGCCGATCGGTCTCCATCGGCCCCGCGAGATCGAAGCGGTAGCGCAGGCGCAGCGGGTCCTCGGGCCCCACCGGACCGTCCACGGTGACGGCCAGGAGGCCGCCGTCGTCCTCGAGGCTGACGAGGACCCGGAACGGCGGGCCCGCCTGCACGGCCCGGAAGCCGAAGCCGGCGAGCGCCGCCCACCGCTGGATGTCGTCGATCGTGGTCATGTCGGTCGCTCCTTCGGCGGCGCACCCGAGGGTGCCCCGGTCGGTTCGGGGCCCGGGCCGGCGGCCACCGGCTCGGGGTCGGCGCGGCGGTCCCGGTCATCCAGGTCGTCGAGCGCGCGGCGAGCCCACGTCGCGTCCTGCACCGCCATGGCGTGGGCGTCGGCCAACTCCGACACCCGCTCCACCAGCCGCACGTGCGCATCCACCAGCCGCGGCACGACGGCCTCGAGCCGGCCGAGCGCCGCGCCCACCTCGAGGCGATGCTGCTGCCACAACCAGTAGCGGGAGTCGCCGAGGCCGCGCTCCGCCGCGCTGATGACGTCGTGGTGGAGCCGCTCCAGCGTCTCGGACTCCGCGTCCACCGCGTCGTCGCGCACCAGGCACGCCGCTCGCCGCCCGGTGGTGGCGACCAGGTTCGTCGCCGCTCCGGCGAGGGCCATCAGGCCCGAGAACGACGCCAGGTACTCCGGGTGGCGGCGCTCGTCCCGAAGTGAGGCCACGAGCCGGCGCACGGCCTCGGCGTGGGCCCGGTGCAGCCCGACCTCGGCGCGGGCGTGCGCGAGCAGGCGCCGGACCTCGGCCTTGCGGGCCTCGGCGAGGCGCAGGACCTCCTCGGCCTCGGCCCGATCCGGGCCCGGTGCGCCGGCGACGGACCCACGGGGGTCTCCCGGGGCCGGTTCCGACGGCGGGTGCGGGCCCGGCCCGGCGCCCGGTGCACCCGAGGCCCGGCGGGCCCGCAAGGCCGCCGCGAGCTGGTCGGCCGCAGGGTCCGCGGACGCCGCGGCCCGCGCGGCGGCCCGGCGGCGGCGACCCCGGCGGGCGACGAGGACGGCGACGAGCACCACCAGCCCGGTGCCGGCGAGCAGCAGCAGCGCCAACAGCAGGGGCGCGCTCGCCGAGCTCGTGGACTCCGGCGACGAGAGGGTGGCGTCGATGCCGGTCTCGCGCCCGCCCACGCACGGTTGGGTGTCGCTCGGCACCCGGGCCAGCAGGTCCTCGGCCGCGTCCTCGACGGCCGGCACGAGCTGCTCCGAGGCGGCGCCGTAGGTCACCCGCGCCGACAGGCTGGGATGGTCGAGCGCACCCTGCACCCGCCCGTCGCCCGCCGGCTCGGTCGTCAGCTCCAGCGTCTCGCAGTTCAGGTCCTCGGCGTCGTAGCGGCTCCAGGCGAGGGTCAGCTCGGCCGCCGTCCGGCCGCCGGACCGGCGGTACGGGCACAGCAGGCTGTACCGGACGAGCACGCCCTCGTCGTTGGCCAGAGCCCGGGGGGTTCCCGCGAACTCCTCGTCGAGCGAGAGCGGCACGCCGTCCAGGTCGCCCGGACAGCTGACCTCACCGTCCTCCTGGCCCACCGCCGCCACCGCGGCCGCCGGGGCACCTCGCACCGAGGACGCCCACGCCGGCCCGGCCAGGACCACGAGCGACACGACGAGGCACACCGTCGCGCCGAGGGCCACGCCGACGCTGGGGCGACCTCCCCGGACCACACGCTCGGCGGCGGGCGCGCCGGGGATGCGCCCCCTCGGCACGCGCTCCGGGGAGGAGATCGGGCGCGCCGCGCCGACCGTGCGGCGCGCCCGATCCTCCGATGACCTGCGGTTCGCCACCATCACCCTCCGAGAGCGGACAACGCGGTGGTCGGCTCCTATCGGCCGGAGGGCGCCGCGGATCGAGCGGTCCGCGCCATCGTGGTCGACGGCCCCGGCGACCTCGCCGAGGCGACCGCACCCCGCCCCTCGACCTCCCGCCGGCCGGGGACCAGCCACCGGTGACGCTGATCAGCCGGGGGGATCGGCGTCCCGGTCGGGTGCGCGCACGAACTCCAGGGGATCGGCCGGGGTCATCCAGAGATCGATCGCCGTCCACAGCGTGCGCGACGACGGCAGGAAGACGACGGGGACGAGCACCGCGATGCCCACGGCCACGCTGGCCACCGGCACGAAGGGCACGTCGGGGTAGGTGAGGAAGGCGCCGACGACGATGCTGAGCAGCATCAGACCGAAGGCTGCGATGGTGTTGATCGCGATGGCCCCGATCCAGTGACCCTCGACCCGCTCGAACTTGAACGCGCACCGAGGGCACCGTTCGACGATGTGGAACCAACGACGGAACACGTGGCCGCTGCCGCACATCGGGCACCGGCGAGTGAGACCGCGCCACAGGAGCACCGCGGGCCCCGGGGTGGCGACGATCGGCTCCATGTGGCCAAGGTAGCCACGTGACCCCGGAGGAGGCTCGTTCGGTGCTCGGCGTCGCGCCCGGCGCCCCGCCCGAGGTCGTCCGACGCGCCTTCCTGCGTCGCGTGCGGGCCCACCACCCCGACGTGACCGACGAGCCCGCCGGCGCCGCGGACCGCACCGCCACGATCATCAGCGCCTACCGGGTGCTGCGCGAGCTTCCGCCCGAACCGGGGCGCGGGGCCCCGACCGCTCCCCCACCCCCGGGGCCGGGCACCGTCGAGGTGATCACCGACGAGGCGGTCTGGGTGGGCGTCGAGGCGGCCTCCATCGGGCGAGCGCTGCTCGACGTGGCCGACGAGATCGGCGAGGTGAGCTACGTCGACGGCTCCGGCGGGATCGTGCAGCTGACGGTCCGTCCCGGGTCGGGGCCGACCTGTTGGTGGACGATCAGCATCCACCCCCGGCCCGGCGGTGCGGTCCTGGTCGCCACCCTCGAGTCCATCGAGGCCCGGCCCGCGCCGGACGCGGGGCCGCTCACGGCGACGCTGGCGGAGGCGCTGGGCCGGCGGCTGGCCGACCCCGGGACCCACTCCTGAGCGTCCCGCGCCGTCATCCGCGACGAGGTCCGCTCCGAACACCGGGCATGCGGTTCGACATCGACGCCTATCAGGCCCTTTCGGGGCGTGTCACCTGGGACGACCTCGACCTCTCGTGCTTCCGGGAGCGACCGCTGTCCGCGGAGGGCCTGCGCTGCCTCCAGTACATGCACGACATCGAGTTCCACACGGTGTGCTACCTCCGGGACCTGCTCGTGACCCCGGCGCACGACGACCACCGCATCACGACGTTCCTCACCATCTGGAACCTGGAGGAGCTCTACCACGGCGAGGCCCTGGCCGCGGTGCTCGAGGCCCACGGTCGGCCCGCGGGCGTCGGGCGGATCGAACCGCTCCGCCGTCGGCTGGGCACGACCCGTCGGAACCTGCACACGCTGGTGTCGATGCTCGGGAGCTGGGCGTTGCGGGACGTGACCGCGATCCACATGACCTGGGGCGCGGTGAACGAGTGGACCACCCAGGCCGCCTACGGCCGTCTCTCGGCACTCGAGGGCCACCCGGTGCTGAGCGCGCTCCTGAAGCGGCTGATGCGCCAGGAGGGCCGACACGTCGACTTCTACGCCTCCGAGGCCGAGCGACGCCTGACCGGCGGGCGGCGGGCCCGACTGCTGACCCGCCTCGCCCTCGACCGGTTCTGGCAGCCGGTCGGCTCGGGCGTGGCCCCACCGGACGAGGTCGGGTTCCTCGTGCGGCACCTGTTCGGCGGTGACGACGGGGCCGCGGTCACCGCCCGGATCGACCGCCGCATCGCACGGCTCCCCGGGCTCGACGGGCTCTCGGTCGTGGGTCGCGCCCGGGACGCCCACCTGGCCGCCGCGGCCTGAGCCTCACGGGCGGAAGGCCCGGACCCCGGCCACCACGGCATCCACCTCGTCGTCGAGCAGGGAGTGGTGCAGGGGCAGGCGCAGCAGGCGCGCGCTGAAGTCCTCCGTGACCGGGCAGTCGCCCTCGTGGCCGCCCAGGCGCCGTCCCATGTCGGACAGGTGCAGGGGTAGGTAGTGGAACGGTGCACCGATCCCGCGGTCGCGGAGATGTCCGATGCACCGGTCGCGGGCGGCCCGATCGGGGAGCAGCAGGTGGAACGAGTGCCAGGCAGGCCCGCAGTCGTCGGGCACGGTGGGAAGGATCACCCCGCACGACGCCGCCCACGGCGCCAGCGCCTCGGCGTAGTGGCACCAGGTCCGGCGCCGGGACTCCTGGATGGCGTCGGCCTCCTCCAGCTGGGACGCCAGGACGCCGGCGAGGACGTCCGACAGGAGGTAGCTGGACCCCACGTCCATCCAGGCGTACCGGTTCACCTCGCCGCGGATGAACTGGGAGCGGTTGGTACCCTTCTCCCGGATGATCTCGGCTCGGGACACGAGCGCCGGGTCGCTCAGCACCAGTGCTCCGCCCTCCCCGCAGGTCACGTTCTTGGTCTCGTGGAAGCTCAGCGTCGCCATGGCGCCGAGCGCCCCCAGCGGTCGGCTGCGCCACGTGCCGAAGAGGCCGTGCGCGTTGTCCTCGACGACCACGAGGCCGTGACGCTCCGCGACGGCGCCGATGCGCGCCATGTCACAGGCGATGCCCGCGTAGTGGACGACCACCACCGCCCGGCTCGCCGGCGTGACCTTGCGCGCCAGGTCGTCGGGGTCCAGGTTGCCGGTGGCCGGGTCGATGTCCACGAAGACCGGGGTGGCCCCGCGCAGGACGTACGCGTTGGCGGTGGACACGAACGTGAACGACGGCATCAGCACCTCGTCGCCGGGCCCGACCTCGAGCAGCAGCGCCGTCATCTCGAGCGCGTGCGTGCACGACGGGGTGAGCAGGACGCGAGCGCCGTCGAGGCGCTCCTCGAGCAGTTGCCGGCACCGATCGGTGAACGGGCCGTCACCGGCGAGGTGCCCCCCGGCGAGCGCCTCGCCGACGTAGTCGAGGGCCCGGCTGGCGGTGGTGGGTCGGTTGAACGGGACGGGGCGCGGTTCCATGGGAGGGGTCGCCACCCTAGTGGTGGCCCCGACCCGAGGTCCCGTTGACCGCGGCGACGGCGCGGCGGCCGTCACCCCGGCCCGCCCCCACCGGCCGGCAGCTGTCGCACGCACCGGCGCTCTCGGGCCTGCGGGGCCTCGCGGTCGCCGCCGTGCTGTACCACCACCTCCCCACCGATCACGGCCCGCGGGGCTTCGGCGTCGTCGGGGTCTCGTCGTTCTTCGCGCTGTCCGGCTTCCTCATCGCCGCGCTCCTGGTGCGGGAGTGGGACCGGCACGGCTCGATCGCCGTGTCGGAGTTCTACCGGCGCCGGGTCGTTCGACTCCTGCCGGCCCTGGTCGCGTTCTTGCCGGTGGTCGTCGTGTGGGCGGCGCTCGCGGGCTTCGACGAGACCCGCCAGGCGCTCTTCGCCACGCTGTGGGTCAGCAATTGGGCGCGCATCAACGACGAGCCCATGGGGGTGCTGGCCCACACCTGGACCCTGGCGATCGAGGCCCAGTTCTACGTCGTGGCCCCGCTGCTGTTCCTCGGGGCGGTCCGGGGGAGGTTCTCGGCGCGCCCGTGGCTGCTGCCGGCGGCGCTGGCCGGCCTGGTCGCCGCCTGGCGGGCCTCGCTCTGGCTCTTCGCCGGCGGCCTCGTCGGCTGGGCGGACGGCGGACTGTTGATCTACGTGACGCGGGCCACCGACACCCGACTCGACGCCATCCTCCTCGGGGTCGCGGCCGCCTTCGTGTTCGCCCGCTCCCGCCTGGTCGTCCCGGGCCCGGTGGCCGCGGTGGCGGCGACCGCGCTGGTGGCCCTCGGCTTCGTCGACCCCGAGGGCGACGCCATGATCACCATCGGGATCGCGGCGGCCGCGCTGGCGTCGTGCGTCGTGATCCTGCACCTCGTGACCGCATCGTCCCCGCTGGACCGGGCCCTCTCGACTCGACCCCTCGTGCAGCTCGGCGTCGTCTCCTACGGGCTCTACCTGTGGCACCTGCCCGTCTACAAGCTCCTCGCCCACCAGTTCCCGGACTGGCCGTGGCCGCTCGTCGGTGGGCTCGGCGTGGCCACGAGCCTGCTCCTCGCGACGCTCTCCTACCGGTACGTCGAGCGCCCGTTCCTCGGACACCGGCGCCCACGGACACCGGGCCCGTCGGGCGGGAGCGCGCCACCGCCGGCGCACGCCGTCGCGGCGACCTGAGCGACGGCCGCGAGCCGGCGGTACCCAGCGGTCCCACCCGCCCGGCCCGGCCGGTTTTGAGTAGCGACTACTCATGGCAGCGGGCCGCCGCGCCCCGAAGATGGCTCCGACGGGTGGCCAGGGCCACCCCCGGAACCCGAAGGGAGCACGCCCGATGGGCCTCTTCAAGGACCTGAAGGACACCACGGACTCGGCGGCACGGCCGACCGGCACGGCGTCCCCGAAGCGCCCGGGCGCGCCGGGGGCGGGTGCCCAGCCCGTCGACCTCAACGACCCCCTCTGGGCCCCGATCCAGGGCATCACCCTCGACAAGTACGCCCAACTGACCGCGGCGATGGCCCGCCAGCACCTGGGGACCCCCGACCAGGCCGAGGCCTGGCTCGAGTCCCAGGGCGTGTCGCCGGGCACCTGGGCCGACGTCAACGTCGGCTGGGTGAACCGGATGGCCACGAACGAGGTCGTGCGCACCCGCTACGGCGTGCTGTACGCGCAGTCGTGACGGCCCGCTTCCGGCGCGGGCTCTCGCTCGGCTTCCTGGCGATCGGGATCGGTCTCGTCGTGTGGGGTCTGATCACCCGGTCCCGGGGCGGCGGCGGCGTCGACGGGCTCGTCGGTGACCTCCAGGGACAGGCCCTCGTCTTCAGCGGGGTGATCATGATCCTGATCGGCGTGATCGACCTCGTGGTCCTCAGGCTGTTCCGTCCGCTGACCCGGCCCGGCGGCCACGTGGTGGTGGCCCCGGGCCTCCCGACGGTGACCGCGGCCGGGCCCGCCGGGATGACGACTCCGGGGGCGAGCGCCACGGTGGCGGCCGCCGGCGCCCGGCCGGCGGATCCCCCGCGCCTCGCGATCTTCGGCGTGGACGCCACCGCCACCGTCACCGCGGCGCGTCCGACGGGCCCGCGGCCCGACGCCGACCCCGTGTACGCCCTCGACCTGACCGTCGCCGTGCCCGGCACCGTCCCGTACCGGGTCACCCACACCACCGAGGTGTCCCCGCCGCACCTCGCCCTGCTCACCCCCGGCCGCACCCTGCCCGTGCGCGTCGAACCGACCGATCCGACCCAGATGCTGATCCAGTGGGAGAAGGTGCCCGTCTCATGATGAACCAGATCTTCGGCCAGATGATGTTCTGGCTCCTCGTCTCCGTGGCCATCACCGCGGTCGTCCTGTTCCTCGTCTACCGGATGGTGGCGGGCATGACCGGCAACACCCGAGCCGGCCGTGAGCTCATGGCCACCGGCGCGGACGCGCCGGCGACGGTGCTGGCCCTCCAGCAGACGGGGACCTACGTCAACATGAACCCCCAGGTGGTGCTCACGCTCCAGGTCAGCCCCCCGGGCCAGGCCGCGTTCCAGGCCCAGACCTCGACCATCCTGCCGATGGTGGCGGTCCCGCAGGTGCAGCCGGGGGCCGTGATCAACGTCAAGTACGACCCCGCCGACCACTCGAAGGTGCTGGTCAACTTCGGCGCCTGAGCCTCCCGCCGCTCCCCCGGCCCGCCGGGGCGGGCCTCAGCCGGTGCCGGCGCCCGACAGCCCGACCGTGTTCTGGGTGTTGGCGCCGGTCAGGTCGGCGCCGGCGAGCTTCGCGCCGGTGAAGTCGGCGTTCAGCAGATCGGCCCCGGTCAGGTCGGCCCCGGTCAGGTCGGCGCCCCGCAGGTCGGCGTTCTGGAGGTCGGCGTCCGAGAGGTCCACGCTCGCCAGGTCGGCGTCGCGGAAGTCGGCGTTCAAGAAGCTGATCCCGCCCAGGTCGTTGCCGCGGAGGTCGGCGTTGCGGAACCGGGTGTTGTTGGAGCTCACCTGGGTGAGATCCGCCCCCCGGAGGTCGGCGTCGTCGAACACGGTGTTGGCGAGCGTGGCCTGGACCAGGGTGGCGTCGGAGAGGTCCGCCTCGCTGAGGTCGGCGTTGGTGAGGTTCGCCTGGGTCAGGTCGGCGTCGGAGAGGTCCGCCCCCGCCATCTGGGCGTTGAGCAGCTGGGCCTGGATGAGGTCCTCGCCGGACAGGTTCCGGTCCTCGCAGACGGTGTTGGCCTCGAGCTTGCAGCCGTTGACGGACGGGACCCCGTCATCGGTCGAGAAGCAGCCCGCAGCGAGCAGGGCGACGAGCAGGCCGGCGACGGCGGGACGCACCAGGGTTCGCACGGCGGTCAACGTAGCCGCGCCGCGACGGCGCGGGGTCCGCCGATGCGGGGTCGCCGACCGGGGCCGCGACCCGCTCGTCCTGCGGTCGGGCCGGACCACCCGCCCGCTTCGCCCGCGGCGGTGCTACTGCTCGGCCGGGCGGGCGTCGTAGGTGGGGATGACCTGGCGGGCCGCGCGCGCCTCGTCGAGGCGTCGAACCGGCGCGGTCCGGGGCGCCTCGTGGGCCTCCTCCCCCGACTCGGCGGCGATCCGCTCCAGCGCGTCGCACAGCGCCTCGAGGGTCTGGAGGCTCTCGGTCTCGGTCGGCTCGATCATGAGCGCCTCGGGCACGATGAGCGGGAAGTAGGTGGTGGGGGCGTGGAAGCCCTCCTCGAGGAGGCGCTTGGCCACGTCGAGCGCGGTGAGCCCCCGCTCCTTCTTCAGCGTCGTGGTGGCCAGCACGCACTCGTGCATGTTCGGGCGGTCGAACGGCACGTCGTAGGTGCCGCGCAGCCGGTGGCGGATCCAGTTGGCGTTGAGCACGGCCAGGTCCGCGACGCGCCGCAGCCCGTCGCCGCCGTTCGCCAGGATGTAGCTGTAGGCGCGGGCCAGGGCCAGGGCGTTGCCGTGCCAGCCGTGGACCCGTCCGATCGAGTCAGCCGGGGTCTCCCAGTCGTACGCGCCCGTCGGCGTGCGCACCGGGCGGGGCCCGGGCAGGAAGCGGGCGAGGCGCTCGGAGACCGCGACCGGGCCGGCGCCCGGCCCTCCTCCGCCGTGGGGCACGGCGAAGGTCTTGTGCAGGTTCATGTGGACGATGTCGAAGCCCATGTCGCCCGGTCGGACCACTCCGAGGATGGCGTTGAGGTTGGCCCCGTCGTAGTAGAGCAGCCCACCGACCTCGTGGACCGCGGCGGCGATCTCGGCGATGTCCTCCTCGAACAGACCGAGGGTGTTCGGGTTGGTGAGCATGATGCCCGCCACCTCGTCGTCGAGCGCCTCGCGCAGCGCGGCCACGTCGACGCAGCCCCGGTCGTCGCTCGGCACCGTGACCGTCTCGTACCCGCCGAGGGTGACCGAGGCGGGGTTGGTCCCGTGGGCCGAGTCGGGGATGATGACCTTCGTGCGCGGCGTCGTGGCCGCGCCACTGGCCAGTTGGTCGTCGTGCCACGCCCGCATGAGCAGCAGGCCGGTGAGCTCGCCCGCCGCTCCGGCCGGGGGCTGCAGGGTGGCCGAGTGCATGCCGGTGACCTCGCACAGCCACTCCTCGAGCGAGACCAGCAGCTCCAGCCAGCCCTGCGTGAGCGCGGCCGGTGCCGCCGGGTGCACGTCGCGCAGGCCCGGCAGGGCGGCGCTCTCGTCGCACAGCTTGGGGTTGTACTTCATGGTGCACGAGCCCAACGGGTAGGCGCCCAGGTCGACCGAGTACTGGCGGTGGCTCAGCCGGGTGACGTGGCCGACGAGATCACGCTCGCTGACCTCGGCCAGCGCGAGCGGCGCCTCGGCGAGGTGCTCGGCGGGGACGAGCTCCTCGGCGGACCACTCGGGCAGCCCCGTCGAGGGGAACGAGCAGGCGGCGCGCCCGGGCACCGACAGCTCGAAGACGGTGGGCTCCTCGTCCCGCCCCATCAGGGGGGCACTGGTGGCCCGGCCACCCGGGGCGGCGGCGGCGTCGGGGACTCGGGTCATCAGCGGATCACCTTCTCGAGGGCCTGGGCGTAGCGGTCGATCTCGTCCCTGGTGCGCCGCTCGGTGGCGGCGACGAGGAGGCCGTCGCCGTAGTCGGACTCGTCGAGGGCGACGCCGGCGAGGAAGCCCTCGTCGGCCATGCGCTCGACGACCGTGGCGGCGGGCAGCGGCAGTCGCACGGCGAACTCCCGCAGGGTCGGTGCGGTGGTGGCGGCCTCGACGCCGTCGATCGCGAGCACCGCCTCCCGCGTGTAGCGGGTGGCCCGGGCGCAGCGCAGCGCCAGCTCGCGCAGACCGGTCGTCCCCAGCCACGACAGGGCGATCGTGCACCCGACCGCGATGAGCGTCTGGTTGGTGCAGACGTTGGACGAGGCCTTCTCCCGCCGGATGTCCTGCTCGCGGGTGCGCAGCGTGGTGACGTAGGCCCGCCGCCCCTCGACGTCGACCGTCTCGCCCACCAGGCGACCGGGCAGGCGGCGCACGTGCTCCTCCCGACAGGCGAAGTAGCCCAGGTAGGGGCCACCGAAGCTGAGGGGCGTGCCGAAGGGCTGGGCCTCGCCGATGACGACGTCGGCACCGAGCGAGCCGGGGGTCGCCAACAACCCGGCGGACACCGGGTCGCCGGCCACCAGCAGCAGGGCGCCGTGGGCGTCGGCGCAGGCCCGCGCGGCGGCCAGATCCTCGATGACGCCGAGGTGGTTCGGGTACTGGACGAGCACGGCCCCGATCCCCTCGCCGGCGGCGTCGGGCCAGGCGGTGGTGCCGTCCTCGGACAGGGCGACGTCCACCAGCTCGTGGCCCGTGCCCCGGGCGAAGGTGGCCATGGTGCCGCGCCAGTGCGGGTGCACGCCCCGGCTGACCAGCACCCGGTGGCGCCCCTTGGACGCGGCCACGGCCAGGTTCACCGCCTCCACGCACGCCGTGGCGCCGTCGTACAGCGACGCGTTGGCGATGCCGACACCGGTCAGGCGGCTGATGAGGGTCTGGTACTCGAAGAGCATCTGCAGGACGCCCTGGGCCACCTCGGGCTGGTAGGGCGTGTAGGCGGTGACGAACTCGCTGCGGAACATGAGCGAGCGGACGGCCGCCGGCACCTGGTGGTCGTAGGCCCCGGCGCCCGCGAAGCAGACGAGGCCGGCGGCGGGGTCGGCTGCGGCGAGGCGACCCATCTCGGCGAGCACGTCGGCCTCGGAGCGTCCGTCGGGCAGGTCGAGGTAGCGGCCGTCGTCGCCGGCGACCAGGCGCAGCGCGGCGGGGATGGTCTCGAAGAGGCCTTCGAGCGAGTCGACGCCGACGAAGGCCAGCATCTCGGCGATCTCCTCGTCGGTGTGGGGGACGTAGTGGCCCACGGGCGTTCCTGTCTGTGTCAGCGGGTCGGTCGGTTCACGGTGGGGGCGACGGGCTCAGCCGCCCACGAAGGGCGTGTCCACCACGCGAGCGGGCACGGCGGTGCCCCGGACGTCGATGGCCACCTCGTCACCCACGTCGACGGCGGGCGGGACGAAGGCGAGGGCGATGCCCCGCTCGAGCACGGGCGAGAAGTTGCCGCTGGTGACGACCCCGGCCGGCTCGCCGTCGACGAGGACCGGTTGGTCGGCCCGGGGCGGGCGGCGACCCTCGACCTCGAGGCCGCGGAGCCGGCGGGTGACCCCGCGCTCCTTCTCGGCCTCCAGCGGGCGCCGGCCCCGGAAGTCGCCCTTGCCCCAGGCCACCACCCAGCCGAGCCCGGCCTGCAGTGGCGTGATGCCCGGCCCGAGCTCGTGGCCATGGAGCGGCAGGCCGGCCTCGAGGCGCAACGTGTCGCGTGCGCCGAGCCCGGCGGGCTCCACCCCGGCGTCCAGCACCGCGCGCCAGAAGGCGGGGGCGTGCTCGGCGGGCACCGCGCACTCGACGCCGTCCTCACCGGTGTAGCCGGTGCCCGCCACGAGGCACTCGACCGGGGACCTGCCGCCGGAGGGCGCCCAGGTGAAGGTGCGCACGTGGCGCCGGGGCACCGCTGCCGCCTCGGCCGACACCGCGGCCAGCCGGTCGCGGGCCTGGGGACCCTGCACGGCGATCACGGCGCGCTCACCGGTGACGTCGTGGGCCGAGACCGTCGTGGGCGCACCCTCGGTGAGGGCCGCCACGACCCGATCGGTGTTGGACGCGTTCGGCATCACGTCGAAGCGGTGCTCGTCGACCCACCAGACGATGATGTCGTCGAGCACGGAGGCATCGTCGGGGTCGAGCAGGTGGGTGTACTGCGTCCGGCCGGGGCCGATCTTCGTGAGGTCGTTGGTGAGGGCCCGCTGCAAAAGCTCGAGGGCGCCGTCGCCGGTCACCCGCACGGTGCCCAGGTGGCTGACGTCGAACGCCACGGCACCGGTGCGGCACGCCCGATGCTCGGCGAGCGTGCCCTCGGGGTAGTTCAGGGGCATGTCCCAGCCGCCGAACGGGACGAGCTTCGCCCCGAGGGCGCGGTGCTCGGCGTCGAGGGGGGAGGTCCGCAGGCTCACCCGGCGGATCGTACAGTGCGACCCCGGCGCGACACCCACCCGATGGGGCCGACGCCGGCCCGGTCAGCGCCCGGTGGCCGCCTCCGCGGTGGGCTCGGCCGGGCCCGCCCCCTGGGCGGCGGACGAGGGGGACGGCAGGGCCACGACGGCGTCGATCTCGGCCTTCACACCCTCGAGGGGCAACAGGTTGAGCACGCCCTGACCCTGGCGGATCAGGTCGATCATCTCCTGGTCGCTCGTCGCCAGCATGACCTGGCCGTCGCTGATGACCAGGTTGGCCGAGGCCACGTCCTCGCCCAGGTTCTCGCGCAGGTACGAGAACACGTCACGCACCGTCTCGAGGCGCAGGCCGGCGTCGAGCAGCTTCTTGATGATCTTCAGCTCGAGCAGGTCGCGGTAGGAGTACCGCCGCCGTGAGCCGCTGCCGGCGGCGTCGGCCAGCGACGGGCGCACGAGGTCGGTGCGGGCCCAGTAGTCGAGCTGGCGGTAGGTGATGCCGACGATCTCCGCGGTCCGCTTGCCGCTGAAGCCCTCGGCGACCGACCCGGTGGTGGTGGTGGTCACGGTTGCCCCTTTGTCCGCAGACCGGTCGGGGCCCTCACCCCGAACGACACGTGCGGAATTACGATGGTGTGACCAGCAGCGTAGGCCTCGGCGCGCGCGCCGTCAACGGGTGATCGCGCGCCGAGCGCGATCGGGCGCGCGATCCGCGCGACCGGCTCGCCGTCCGTCGCCGGTCAGGAGGCGAAGTCCTCCGGGTTCACGTTGTCGATGAACTCCTTGAACTGCTCCACCACTTCCTGCTGCTGCTCCTCGTCCTCCTCCTCGAGGGCGTAGCCGGCCTCGTCGAGCACGGCCTCGTCGGCGAAGATCGGCGAACCGGTGCGTGCCGCCAGGGCGATGGCGTCGGACGGCCGGCTCGACACCTGGTGGCTGCGCCCGCCCAGCGAGAGGTGCAGCTCCGCGTAGAACGTGGCGTCCTTCAGCGCCGTCACGACGACCTGGGCGACCGCGGCACCGAGGTCGTCGAGGACGTCCTTCATCAGGTCGTGGGTCATGGGTCGCGGGGTCTCGACCTCCTCGAGCGCGAACGCGATCGCGGTGGCTTCGGGCGCCCCGATGAAGATCGGAAGCAGCCGTCGGTCCCCCGCCTTCTCACGGAGCAGGACGATGGGCGCGTTCGTGGGCAGCTCGACGCGCACGCCCACGAGCTCCATCTCGACCATGCCCCAAACCTACCCGAGGCGGGAGGTGACCCGTCAGGGGCCGACGAGGTTGCGCAGCGCCTCGCGCAGGAGCGAGGCGCGCAGGGTCTGGCCGAGCGCGGTGAGCTCCTCGAGGGTGTCGAGCGCCTGTCGACGGGCGGCGGGGTTGCGCTGCTTGAGCACGGGGGTGACGATCTGCTCGAGGAAGCCGGCCTCGCGATCGGCGGCCACCTTGTACATCCGCAGGTGGCGCGGCTCGATGCCGTGACGCAGGAACGCCGCAGCCACCTGGGCGGCGAGCAGCGCATCGTGGTCGTAGAGCACCGTCGGACCCACCGCCCGACCCGTGAGCAGGCCGTAGCGCTCGAGGTCGGACAGCACGTCGAGCGACAGGCCGGTGGCCTGGGCCAGCTCGTCGGCGGTCATGCTGACCGAGGTCGGGCCGGCGTCGAGCGCGCCGGTGCCGGCGTCGGCCGCCGCCGGCGCCTCGGGCGGTGCCGCCAGCGGTGACACCGCGGCCAGGCGCGGGGGCTCGGCGGGCACGGCGTGGTCGCCGGCCTCGTCGAGGCGCCCTTTGATCACCTTGAGCGGCAGGAAGTTCTCGCGCTGTTGCTGGAGGATCCAGCGCAACCGCTCGACGTCGGGCTCGTAGAACTTCCGGTAGCCCGACGGCGTGCGCTCGGGGTCGAGCAGGCCCTGGCTCTCGAGGAAGCGGATCTTCGAGATCGTGACGTCGGGGAACTCCGCTTGGAGCAGGCTGAGCACCTCGCCGATCGACAGGTGGGACCGCTCGCTCATCGTGCGGGCGCCCCGCTGCGCAGGGACCGGGCCGCCCGGGCGCCGGCGCTCACGGGCCGTCGCCGGTGCCCATGAAGAAGACGAGCTTGTACTTGCCGATCTGGAGCTCGTCGCCGTTGGCCAGGCGGGTCGGCGTCGTGATGCGCTCCCGGTTCAGGTAGGTGCCGTTGAGCGATCCCACGTCGCTGGCGTAGTACTCGTCGGCATCGCGTCGCACCTCGGCGTGGCGGCGCGACACCGTGATGTCGTCGAGGAAGATGTTGCTCTCGGGATGGCGACCGGCCGTGGTGACCGACTCGGCCAGGGCGAAGCGAGACCCTGCCTTCGGCCCCCGCTTCACCACGAGCATCCCGACGTCGTTGGGCAGGTCGTCGAGGTCGACGCTGAGCTCGTCGTCGGGGCGGTCGGCGGGATCCTCGGGGTGGAACGTGACCGTGGTGTTGTCCTGGTTGGCCAGGTCCAGCGGGCCCCCGCACGACGAGCAGAAGTTCGCGCCCAGGGGGTTGCCGTGACCGCAGTTGTTGCAGAAGACCTCAGCCACGTGGTGCTCCTTCCCCCATGCCGCCTCCGCCCGACCTCAACCCTCGGTGAGCGAGCGGTAGGCGTCGGCGTCGAGCAGCGCGTCGACCTGGGCGGGGTCACTGGCCTCGATCACCACGATCCAGCCGTCGCCGTACGGGTCCTCGTTCAGGCGCTCCGGGGCGTCCGCGAGCCCCTCGTTCACCTCGACGATGGTCCCCGCCACGGGGGCGAAGATGTCCGAGACCGACTTGGTGGACTCGACCTCGCTGAAGGTGTCGTTGACGTCGACGGTTCGCCCCACCTCGGGCACGTCCACGTACACCACGTCGCCGAGGGCGTCCTGGGCGTAGTCGGTGATGCCGATGCGGACCCTGCCACCCTCCACGCGGGCCCACTCGTGGTCCGACGAGTACCGAAGGTCGTCCGGGATGTTCATGGCGTGCACGCTACAAGACGCGTCGCGCTCCCGGACCCGCTTGTGCCGGGCGCGGCCGCGCCGGGCGTCAGCGGCGGCGCACGACGCCGGCGAGGACCACGTCGAGCACGGCCTCGACCAGCTCGTCGTCGAGCGGACGGCCCGTGACCAGGACCCGGGTGAACAGCGGACCGGTGAGGCAGTCCACCGTGACCTCGACGTCGACCCCGTCGACCAGCTCGCCGCGGGCCGCGGCCCGCTCGACGACCGCCCGCCAGCGCCGCCGGCGGTCGTCCGAGAACGCCGCCAGCAGGGCCCGGATCTCGGGTCGTCGGGTCCCCTCGGCCACGAGCTCGGGCAACAGCCGACCGGCCACCCCGTCGTGGAGCGCGGGCACGAGACCGGCGTAGAGGGCACGGAGGTCGCCGCGCAGCGACCCGGTGTCGGGCAGCGCGTCGGCATCGCCGGTGAGGCAGCGGGCGGCGTCGAGCAGCAGCGCCTCCTTGGTCGGCCACCGTCGGTAGATGGTGGCCTTGGACACGCCGGCACGGCGGGCCACACCGTCGACGGTGACGCCGCCGAACCCCTCCTCGCCGACCAGGGCGACGGCCGCGTCGACGATGTCGTCGCTGGCCTGCTCGTCGAGCGGTCGGCCGGGGGCCCGCCCGCCGGCGGCGCGGGCGTTCACCCGGCCGAGTCCTCGGGAACGGTCGCGCGGGCCGGGAGTGCCACGAGGGCGACGATCGCACCGAGCAGGGCGACGCCCGCGGCGAGCCACAGCGACGTCCCCATCGCCTCCACGTACGCCGTGCGGGCGGCACCCGTGAGCGCGTCCGCGGCAGGCCCGGGGAGCCCGGCGGCCACGTTGACCGCGGCGCCGACGCTGTCCTCGATCGCCGAGGCCGCGGCGTCGGGCACCGCCGTGGGCAGGCCCGCCAGGAAGTCGGCCATCTTGGCGCCGTAGGCCGAGGCCAGCAGGCTCCCCATGACCGCCACCCCGAGCGCCCCGCCCACCTGGCGGGTCGTGTCGTTGACCGCGGACCCCACCCCCGCCTTGGTCAACGGCAGCGACCCCATGATCGACTCGGTGGCGGGCGCCATGGTGAGCCCCATCCCGACCGCCATGACCACCAGCACGCCGAGCAGCGGGAGGTAGCCGCCCCCCGCGGTGAGGAACGTGCCGAGGGCGAGGGCGACGCTGGTCATCGTGAGGCCCGTGGCCACCACCGCCTTGGTGCCCACCCGCTCGACGATCCGCGCGCTCGACGGGGCCACCACCATGGTCACGAGGGCCATCGGGATGAACCGCGCCCCGGTGGCGAGGGGCGAGTAGCCGAGGACGAACTGCATGTACTGGGTGAACAGGAACAGCGTGCCGAACATGGCGAAGAACGTCATCGTGATCGCCCCGCTGGCGGCGCTGAAGCGGGGATTGCGGAAGAAGCCCACGTCGAGCATGGGGTGGTCGCTGCGGCGCTCGTGGACGACGAAGCCCACGAGCAGCACGGTCGCGACGGCGAACGCGCCGAGCGTGGTGCGGTCGGTCCAGCCCTTCTGCGGTGCCTCGATGATCGCCCAGACGAGCGTCACCAGCCCGACGATCGAGAGTGCGGCCCCGAACGGGTCGAGCGCCGGCGGGTGCGGGTCCTTCGAGTCGGGGATGATCCGGTGCCCGGCCACGAGGGCGACGACGACCACGGGCACGTTCACGAGGAACACCGATCCCCACCAGAAGTGGTCGAGGAGCCAGCCGCCGGTCACGGGACCGATGGCCACCGCCATTCCCGAGGTGCCGGCCCAGATCGCGATGGCCCGGGCCCGCTCCCGGTGGTCGGTGAACACGTTGGTCAGGATCGACAGCGTGGCGGGCATGATCAGCGCGCCCCCGATGCCCATGACCGCGCGCCAGAAGATCAGGTGGGAGGGGTCGCTCGACCAGGCCGAGATGGCCGACGCCCCGCCCATGACGACCAGGCCCAGCGAGAGCGCGGGTTTGCGGCCGAACCGGTCACCCAGGCTGCCCATCGTCAGCAGCAGGCCGGCGAAGACGAGCACGTAGGCGTCGACGATCCACTGCAGCTCGCTGCCCGTGGCGTCCAGGTCGCGTTGGATGGTGGGGAGTGCCACGTTGACGATCGTGTTGTCCATCACGATCAGCAGCAGGCTCAGGCACAGCACGGCGAGCGCCCACCATCGACGGGGGTCGAGCTCGGCGGCCACGGCCGGCCCCGATGCGGGGCTCGCGGCCGCGTCGTTCGGCCGGGCGGGGGTGTCGGGCGTTTCGAGGGCCATGAGCGCTCCGGGTGTGGTTACGAAACGAAACGGTTCCGTATCTGTTTACCGGCGGCCGACGACGGGGGCAACCACCACCGCGTTCAGCGCAGCATCTGGCGGATGCGGCGGGCGTACTCCTCGGCGAGCTGGCGCGCCGCCAGCTCGGTGTCGGCCTCGGCCCAGATGTGGGTGACCGGCTCCTCGGGGTCGGGCAACGCGAGGGCCCATCCGCCCTCGTGGTGCACCTTCACCCCGTCCACCAGCTCGAGTTGGCGGTCGGCGGAGTGCTCGACGAGGGTGCGCATGACCATGCCCTTCTGCTCCCACGGCGTGATCACCCGCTCGTGGGCGAGGTGGATGCGGGGCAGGTGCTCGACCACCTCCGAGAGGCTGCCGCCGGCGTGCGCGAGCAGGTCGAGCAGCTTGACGAGCGAGGCGGCGCCGTCGAAGGCCGGCAGGAAGCCCGGCACGATGAACCCGCCGCTGAGATCGGCGGCGAAGCCGACGCCCGGACTGGTGGCGGCGTCCATCAGCGCCGCCGTCGAGGTCTTGGTGGACTGCACCGACACGCCGGCTTCGGCGAGGATCTCCGCCGCCCGCATCGTCGCGGACACGGGCAGCGCCACGCGGTCGCCCTGGACCCGCGTGCGCACGAGGGTGAGCATGGCGAGCAGGGCCTCGTGGTGGTCGAGGACGTGGCCCCGGTCGTCGATCAGCGTGAGGCGCTCACCCGACGGGTCGATGACCGCGCCCAGGTTCGCCCCCGACGCCCGCACGAGGTCCGCCACCTGGGCGGCGTGCGCGTCCCGGTCGAACTCGACGACCCCCTGGGTCGACACGTACGGGTTGACCGCCAGCACCTCGGCGTTCAGCTTCGAGAACACGTTGGCCATCACGAACGAGGTCGATCCGTACGAGTAGTCGACGACGACCTTGAACCCGGCGGCGCCGATGGCGTCGACGTCCACCACCGACTCGAGCGCGACGGCGTACTGCTCGAGGGCCCGGGGCGGGAAGCCGATGTCGCCGATCTCGCTCGGGAGCACCCGCCGGAAGTCCTCGCGGTTGAACAGCCGCTCGACCTTGCGCTGCGCGTCCTCGCTGATGTCGGCCCCGTTCGCGTCGAAGAACCGGATCACGACCGACTGCGCGTCGTCCTCGGCCAGGCGCAGGGTGAGGCCGGCGACCGCATCGGGGCGCCGGGCCTGCACGCGCGTCACCGGGACGCTGGCCACCTCGAGGTCGAGCACGTTCACCCCACCGGCGTTCAGGCCGGCCATCATCGCCCGCTTCAGCATGCGGGCCGACCGGCTCGAGTCGCGGGAGGTGACCACGGTGGTGTCCTTCTTGACCGTCGTGGCGAAGGCCATCGCGACGCGGGTGGCGAACTCCGGGGTGATGTCGACGTTGGCGAGGCCCGACACGCCGTCGCGCCCGAAGAGGCTGCGGGCACCGCGCGACTCCCAGACGATCGAGGTGTTGATGATGGCCCCGGCCTCGACGGTCTTGAACGGGTACACCTTGACGTCCGCGCCCACCACGGCGCTGTCGCCCACGAAGCACTCGTCGCCGAGCACGACGCCCTCCTCGCACCGCACCCCGCGCCGCAGGTCGCAGGCTCGCCCGATGACGGTGCCACCGATTCGGCTCTGCTCGCCGAGGTAGGCGTTGTCGTGCACGACGGTGCGCTGGAGCTGGACCTGCTCCCGCACCTTCACGTTGTTGCCGAGCACCGTGTACTCGCCGAGGCGGGCCCCGGCCTCGACGCGGCAGTTCTCGCCGATCACCGCCGGTCCCTCGACGACGGCCTCGGGGTGCAGCTCGACGCCCTCCCCCACCCACACGCCCTCGGACATCCGAAAGCCCGGGATGTCGAGCGCCACCCGGGCGTCGAGCGCGTCCTTGTGCGCCCGCAGGTAGGCCTCGAGCGTGCCGACGTCCTCCCAGTACCCCTCGGCCACCGCACCGAAGAGGGGCCGACCCTCGTCCAGCAGGGCGGGGAACACCTCGCTCGAGAAGTCGACCGGCCGGCCGGGCTCGATGAAGTCGAAGATCTCCGGCTCGAGCACGAAGATGCCGGTGTTGATGGTGTCGCTGAACACCTGCCCCCAGGTGGGCTTCTCGAGGAACCGCTCGATCGAGCCGTCGTCGTTGGTGATCACGATGCCGAACTCGAGCGGGTTCTCGACCGGCACCAGGCCGATGGTGGCGAGCGCCCCCTTCTCCTCGTGGAACCGCACGATGCTGCCGAGGTCGATGTCGGTGAGGACGTCGCCGGAGATCACGAGGAAGCGCTCGTCGAGCTCGTCCATCGCGTTGCGCACCGATCCCGCGGTGCCGAGGGGCGTCTCCTCGGTGGCGTACACCATGCGCACCCCGAACTCGGACCCGTCACCGAAGTAGGTGCGGATGGCGTTGGCCATGAACGCGACGGTGACGACGATCTCGTCGAAGCCGTGCGACTTCAACAAGGTGACGATGTGCTCCATCATCGGCCGGTTGACGATGGGCATCATCGGTTTCGGGACGTTGGACGTCAGCGGCCGGAGCCGCGTCCCCTCGCCACCCGCCATGATCACTGCCTTCACGAAGCCTCCTCGACGAGCCCGGCGCGCCGGGCGGCGCGCCCGTCCCGCAGGGCCTTGAGGCCGAGCGGCACGTACAGGACGGCGGCGTAGTAGCTGAGGACGAGGCCGGGCACGCCGAAGCCCCAGGCCGCGTAGGTGGCCAGGTCGGCCACGCCCAGGTTCGGGTCGCTTCCCGCCAGGAACAGGGGGAAGGCGAACATCAGGCAGAACGTTCCCGCCTTGCCGAACCAGGTGACGTCGATGCGCTTGGCCCCCAGAGCGGCCAGCACCAGCACCGCCACCGACACGAACAGCTCGCGCGCGAGCACGAGGACCGAGAACCATGCCGGGGCCCGGCCGTCGATCACGATCGCCCCGACGCCGACGAAGAAGAGCAGGCGATCGGCCACCGGGTCGAGCACCTTGCCGACCGTGGAGACCTGGTGGAAGCGGCGGGCGACGTAGCCGTCGACCCAGTCCGTCGCCCCGAGCGCCGCGAGCAGCAGCGCCGCCCCGGCCGGGTTGTCGCGGGTGAACAACAGGTACAGGAACAGGGGCAGGCACGCGAGCCGCACGAGCGTGATGAGGTTCGGCGCCGTCAGGATCCGGTCGCTCACCTCCTCCTCGCCGGGCTCGAGCACCGGGCCGGCGCTCACGGGCGACCCTCGCGACCCTCGAGGGGCCCGGCCGGTCCGTCCGCTGCGCTCACGGGCCCAGCCTACGATCTGGCGATGGCCACCATCTTCACCAGGATCATCCGGGGTGAGCTGCCCGGGCGGTTCCTCTGGCGGGACGAGCGCTGCGTCGTCTTCCTCTCCATCAACCCGCTCCAGCCCGGCCACAGCCTCGTGGTGCCCGTCGACGAGGTCGATCACTGGGTCGACCTGGACCCCGAGCTGGTCCAGCACCTCACCGGCGTCGCCCAGCACGTGGCCAGGGCCCAGCAGGCGGCCTTCTCCCCCGAGAAGGTGGGGCTGATGATCGCGGGCCTCGAGGTCCCCCACGTCCACCTGCACGTCGTGCCCATCCGCGGGGTGCACGATCTGGACTTCGCCAACGCCGACACCGACCCCGACCCGGCCGACCTGGACCGGGCCGCGGCGACCCTGCGCGACGCCCTGCGGGCGGCCGGCCACGCCGAGGTGGCGGGCGACTGATCGCTCGGGCATCCGGCCTTGCTACCCGCGGCGGTACACCTGGATGCCCTCCGAGGTGAAGACCCGCCGGAAGCCGAGGGCCACCATGCCGTCGTGGAACGAGCGCAGGTCGTCGTCGTCCCACTCGGTGGCCGCCTCCTCGTCGAGGATCACGACGTCGACGTCGTCGGCGCTGGCCCGACGCACGTGGGGGTGCGATCCCGCGTCGAGGGGGAAGAGCTCGGGCCGTTCCGCGAGGAGGGGCAGCAACGCCGGCGAGGCGCGCACGGCGTCGCCGGCCTCGACGCGGTCGACGGCCTCGAGCCGGGCCTCGTCGGTGGCGTCTCGCCCCCCGAGCTGCCACGGCGCCCGGTAGGGCGACGTGGCCGAGTCCCGGACGAAGAACACGGTGGCGGCGAGCAGGAGCGCGCCGAGCACCCGTCGGTCCACCCGCACGCGGTCGATGGTGCGCGTGCCGATGCGACTCAGGGCCATCGTGGTGGCGAGGAACACGAACGCCGTGATGGCGACGTTCTGCTCGACGCGAGGGTCGCGCGCGGCGCTGGAGTTGGCGATCAGGTAGAGCGCCTGGAGCGGGAGCACCGGCAGGAGGTAGCGCGGCGCGAGGACGGGCAGGAAGAGCACCGGGGCGAGCAGGAGCACGAGGATCGCGAAGTTGCCCTCGGCGGTCAGGTCGCCGAGCACCGTGAACGGGTGGGTCGCCATGCCGCCCACCACCCCGAGCGGCGACGACCCGTAGGCCGCGAACGCGGACTCGTGCACGAACGCGCCCCGCGCGTAGTACGGCTGCACCACGAACAGGGCCAGGAGCGCCCAGCCCACGCCGAAGGCGGCGCTCAGCGCTCCAGCGCGGCGCCGACCCTCGAGCGCCAGGAGCCCGCCGAGGCCCGCGACGACGAGGGCGTAGTCGGCGCGGCACAACACGACGAGCACCACGCACACGGCGTACGGGCGCCACCGGTCGGTGAGCCCGAAGAGCGCGGCGGCGAGCAGCAGGGGCAGGGCCAGGGTGGCCAGGTGCACGTCGGCCTGGTTGATGTTGTGCAGCGCGGGGTACAGGGCGTACGCGATCAGGACGGTGAGCGCGGCCCCACCGCGCAGCCGGGCCACCCGTCGGGCGAAGTGCCAGAGCGGGACCGTGGCCACCGACAGGGCGGCGGCCTGGGTGAGCAGCAGGGCGGGGACCGCCGGCACCACCCGCGTGAGCCAGGCCAGCGGGTAGAAGACGAAGCCGGCCTGTTCGGCCAGCAGGTGGTCCCCCGTCAGCGAGACGAACGGCGGGTCGCCGTGGTTGATCAACCAGGTTCCCTGGAGGTACGCCGCGAGGTCGGTCCCTGCCTCCAACGAGCGCGCCCGTCCGAGGGCCAGGGCGCCGAGCACGAGGAACAGGACCAGCGCCGTGACCCACGGCACGATGCGGTCGGCCGAGTCGGACTCCAACCGGGCCTGCCACCGCAGGGCGAGGTGGTCCAGGCGCTTGTGCAGGGCGGCCGACCGCGACGGCGGCCGCGCCGCCACCCGCGCCGACGTCACGGAGCGTCGTCGCCGGCGGTCTCGTCCTCGTCGGCGCCGTCGAGCGGGACCTCGTCGACCAGGTGAGGGCCCCGGTTGCGCACGTTGTTCACCTCGGTGCTCACCGGTCGCAGCGTGATCAGCTCGGACGGCGCGGGGACGAGGAACGACCCGAGCAGGTCGAGGTCGTGGACGTCGCGGTCGAGCCAGGGATCCCACCGGTCCGGCGGCAACAGGATCGGCATGCGGTCGTGGATCGCCGCCATCTTCTCGTTGGCCGGGCCGGTGATGATCGTGACGCTCGGGAAGGCCGGCCCCTCACGGTCGGGGCCCCGCCAGATCTCCCACAGGCCGGCGAAGGCCATGGGCTCCCCGTCGACCCGCTCGATGTAGTACGGCTGCTTGTGCTTCTGGCCCGGACGCTTGTGCCACTCGTAGAAGCCGTCGACGGGGACGATGCAGCGCCGCTTCTCGAACGGCCGACGGTAGGCGCTCTTCTCGGCGAGCGTCTCCATCCGGGCGTTGATCATCCGGTTGCCGACCTTGAGGTCCTTGGCCCAGAACGGCACCAGCCCCCAGTGGACCGGCTCGAGCCGGCGCACGCCCCCGGACTCGAGCACCGTGTACACGTCGGTGGTGGGAGCCACGTTCCAGTTCGGCTCGAGGACCGCCTCCGCGGTCTCCTCGACCCCGAAGTACTGCGCGATCTGGTCGGGTGGCGTCGCGGAGACGAACCGGCCGCACATCGCACCAACGCTAACCCGGCGGCGAGAAGCGGGGCTCCCGGCACTCGTCGCCGGCGCAGTTGCGAAGCTGCTCGAGGAGGTCGGCCAGGTGGCGCTCGAGGGGGGCGAACGCCGGGTCGCCGGCCCGGTTCTCGAGCTGCCACGGGTCGGCGGCGAGGTCGTAGAGCTCCCGGCCACCGCGGTCGTACTCGACGTAGGTGTAGCCCGGCACCCGCACGCCGTCCCAGTGCGGCACCGCCCCGAGCGCGCTCGTCTCGGTACCGGCCTCGTGCCCGCCGGGGCCGTTCTGGAGGTAGATCGCCCGGTCGTCGGGCGGGGGGGACGGCTCGCCCGCGAGCGGGAGCAGGGACTCGCCGTCGAGCACGCGACTTCCCTCGACGCCCGCGAGGTCCAGCACCGTGGGAGCGAGGTCGATGTTGGCGGTGAGCTGCGGCGCGGTGGCCCCCGCCGGGAACCCGGGCCCCCGCACGACCAGCGGGACGTGGATGGCCTCTTCGTACGGCAGGGTCTTGGCGTCCCGGAACCGGTGCTCGCCCTGGAGGAAGCCGTTGTCGGAGGTGTACACGATCACCGTGTCGTCGAGGACGCCCGCCTGCTCGAGCGTGTCCACCATGCGCTCGACCGCCTCGTCCACGGCCAGCAGCGACTCGAGCGCCCGCTGGTAGTGGGCCTGCGCCGCGATCTGGGTCACGGGGAGCATGCGGCTGTTGAGCTGCACGGAGATGGGCTTGTCGCTGACGTCCTCCTCGTCGAACGAGGGCGCCTGCTCGCTGGTCCACCACTCCTCGCGGAACCGGTCGCGGTGACGCGGCGCGGGGACCGCCTGGAGGTCGGGCGCGTCGCCGGTGTGGACCGGCTCGGCGACGTGGGGAGCGAGGGTCCAGAAGTTGAAGAAGAACGGCTCGTCGGCCGCGGCGAGCGCGGCGAGCTCCTCCACCGCGCGGTCGGCCATCACGTCGGTCTGGTAGTCCTCGGGCGCGGTGCCGAAGTCCCGGAGCTCGCCGTTGTCGTTCACCGTGTAGTCGAAGTAGTGGAACGTGCTCGGGTCGATCGTGGAGAACCACCGGTCCCAGCCCGGCGGGATCTCCAGCGCGTCCCGCGAGCCGTACCGGTAGAGGTAGTGGCCCACGAAGCTCGTGGTGTAGCCGGCCCGCTCGAGCCACACCGGCAGCGTGTTGCGGTTGTCGAGCATGTAGTACCCGCCGCCGGGGGCGACGTTGTCCACGATCCCGTGGTTGGTGGCGTACTGGCCCGTCAGGTAGGTGGCCCGCGACGGGCAGCACATCGGGAAGCTGGTGACGAAGTCGGAGAACGTCGTGCCCTGGTCGACGATCGCCGCCTGGGTGCGCGGCATCACCCGCATGCTCTCGAGCGTCTGGTCGTCGGTCATGATCACGACGATGTTGGGCGCGTCGGCGTCGACCTGGGGAACGGTGGCGGCGCTGCGCTCGGGCGCGACGTCGCCGCCGCAGGCCGCGAGCGCCGCCAGGGCGGCAACGAGGGCGGCGACCGCCACGACGCGAGAGGGGAGGCGCACGGCCCGTGGACCCTAGTGGCCTCGAAGCCGGAGGAGCAGGCGGGTCCGGCGTGCGACGCACCCCCGACGCGCGATGATCACCGCCGTGCCCGACGACCACGCCCCGACGACCCTCACCCTCCAGGCGGGGGTCGAGACGCTGACCGTCACCGGGGCCCGACCCGGCGCCCACCTCGAGGTGCGCGAGGCCGCCGGGCGATCGGTCGTGACCGTCGTCGCCGACGCGAAGGGCCATGCCCACGTGTCGTTCGTGCCGGAGTCGCCGCGGGTGGTGACCGACCTCGAGGACCTCGTCGAGATCGTGGGCAGCGGCGAGACGCTGGCCCCCGGCGAGTACGTGGTGCACGACCACTCCTCCGGTGCGCCGCCGCGGGTCCACGGCCCGGTGCGGGTCCTCGCCGTCGAGGACGTGCCCGACCCGGGCGAGTACGACCAGGTGCTCGACGCCGGGTTCGGCTACCTCCGCACCCGCGACGGCACGCTTCTGTCGGCGATGGTGCGATTCCCCGACGAGGGCCTGTACGGCCCGCCGCCCTGGCCGACGGTCGTCGAGTACTCGGGCTACGGGCCCTCCAACCCGGCCGTCGCCTCGCCCGGCCAGCTCCTGGCCAACCTGCTCGGCTTCGCCACCGTCGGGGTCAACATGCGCGGCACCGGTTGCTCGGGCGGCGTGTTCGACGTGTTCAGCCCCGCGCAGGCGGCCGACGGGTACGACGTCGTCGAGACGGTGGCGCGCCAGCCGTGGGTCCTGCACGGCAGGCCCGGCATGGTCGGCCTCAGCTACCCGGGCATCTCGCAGCTCTTCGTCGCCGCCACCGCCCCGCCGAGCCTCGCCGCGATCACGCCGTTGTCGGTCATCGACGACCTCTGGCGCCAGCAGTGGCCCGGCGGCACCTACAACTCCGGCTTCACCCGCGCCTGGCTGGCCCAGCGCGACGCCGAGACCAAGGTCGGCGGCATGGCGTGGGACCAGGCCCGCATCGACGCCGGCGACGAGGTGGCGGCCGCCAACCAGGCGATCCGGTCGCTCACCCTCGACTTCGAACGGTTCGGACGCGCCCTCCAGGACTTCCGCCCGGCCCTCGGCGCCCGACGCGTCGCCGACCTGGTCCACCGCATCCGCGTGCCCGTGTACCTGTCGGGCTCGTGGCAGGACGAGCAGACGGGAAGCCGCTTCGCCATGATGCTCGAGCGCTTCCAGGCGGCCCCCCACGTCGTGTTCACCCTCTTCAACGGCCACCACCCGGACGGCTTCAGCCCGATGATGGCCACGCGCTGGTTCGAGTTCCTCAGCTTCCACGTCGCCCGCCGGGTGCCGGTGGTGCCGGACCTCGTCCGGGCCGTCGCCCCCGCGGCCTTCGCCGAGCACTTCGGCTACACGGCCACGCTCGAGGCCGACCGGTTCGCTCACCTCGTCGACGACTTCCCCACCGCGCTCGCCCGCTACCAGGCCGAGCCCCCCGTGCGGGTGCTGTTCGAGAGCGGCACCGTCGCCGACGTCCCCGGCGCCCCCGGCCACCGCTACGAGGTGCAGCTGGGCGCCTTCCCGCCCCCCGACGTCGTCCCCACCCGCTGGTGGCTCGCGCCGGGCGCGGCGCTGGCCACCGAGCCCCCGGCGACCGAGGGCGCCGACCGCTACCGGGACGACCCCGACGCGGGCGACGAGTCCTACGCCCTCACCGACCACTTCGACGACTTCCTCCAACCGTCGGTGCCGCTCGAGTGGACCCGCTTCGCCGACGAGTGCACGGCGGCGTACGAGACCGAGCCCCTCGCCGAGGCGGTCACGGTGATGGGCCAGGGCCACGTCGAACTGTGGCTCTGCCCGGGCAGCGCCGACACCTCGGTGCAGGCCACCCTCACCGAGGTCCGCCCCGACGGCCGCGAGCTGCGGGTGCAGTCCGGGTGGCACCGGCCCGTCCACCGCCGGGAGGACGAGGAGCGCTCCGACCACCTGCGCGTCGACTACACGTTCGCCCCCGAGGACCGTGAGGCGCTCGTGCCCGGATCCTGGCTCCGCTTCCGGATCCCGTTCATGCCGGTGGCCCACGTGTTCCGGCCGGGGTCGCGCCTGCGCCTCACCCTCTCGACCCCCGGGCGCGACCAGCCGTTCTGGTGCTTCGACAACCCGGCCGAGGACGGCGTCTCGCACCTCGTCGGTCGCGGTGGCGCCCACGCCTCGTCGCTGGTGCTGCCCGCGTGGGCGGGACTCGAGCACCCCGAGGACCACCCCGACGCCGACGCGGTCCGCGGCCAGCCCTCCCGCCCGGCCCATCCCCTGCGCAACGTCGAGGCCTGACCCCCTCCCCCCGCCCGCGCGACCTCGGGGTGAGCGCGGGCGTGGGTGGAACCGCCGTCAGGCGCTCGCCGGCCGGGTGGTGAACGCCACCTCCCAGTCGGTGCTCGTCACGTCGTCGACCCAGAGCTTCCACACCAGGCGCTGCCCGGCGGGGAACGGCACCGCACCGAGGTTCACGGCCAGCGCCAGGTCGATGGGCGTGCCGTCGGGCGTGCCCGCCGGCCGTCCGACCTCGAAGTCCCCGCCCACCATCAGGGGCTGGGCCCCGCCGGCCCCGGCGAGCATCACCTGGCGGCCGTCCGCGTCGATCAGCTCCATGCGCCACTCGTGGCGCCGGTTGGTCTGGTCCCACGGCACCTCGATCTTCAGCGCGATCGCGAAGTTCGTCGGGCCCGGCCCGGTGACCGACCAGCCGCCGCCCAGCACGTAGAGCTTGTTGTCGATCGCCTGGGCGGCATCGGCCAGGAGCATCGTGACGCGCACGGAGCCAGGGTACGGGGGCGGGGCCGCCTCGGTGCGACCGGGTGGCGCCCGCTCGACGCCCTCCTACGGTGGGCCCATGCGACTCGTGCTCGTGCGCCACGGCGACGCCCACGCCGGCTTCCACGGGGTGATCGCCGGCGAGCAGGGGTGCACGGGGCTGACCGACCTGGGTCGCCGCCAGGCCGGCGCGCTGCGCGAACGCTTCGCTCGGTGGCCCGGCCTGCAGGCCGACGCACTGCTCGCCAGCACGCTGCCCCGCGCCGTCGAGACCGCGTCGATCGTCGCGCCCGGGCTCGGGCTCGACCTCGGCGGGCGGGAGTGCGACCTGTGCGAGGTGCACACGGGCGAGGCCGACGGACTGACCTGGGCCGAGTACGGCGAGCGCTACGGCTCGTTCGACATGGAGGCCGAGCCCGACCGGGTCTTCGCGCCGGCGGGCGACAGCTGGAACTCCTTCCACGAGCGGGTGGCCGGCGTGCTCGGGCGCATCGCCCGGGAGTACGAGGACCGCACCGTCGTGGCGGTGTGCCACGCCGGGGTGATCGTGGCGTCGCTGCGCGTGCTCGTCGGGCTGGCCCCCGCGGCGGCCGCCCGCGTGCGCCCCCGCAACACGGGGCTGACAGTGTGGGGGCACGACGCCGCCACCGGTCAGTGGGCGCTGCACACCTTCAACGACGCCGCCCACCTGCCCGGCCTCCCGTAGCGGCGCCGCCGGCGCCGGGCTGACTCCGGCGCCCGCGGGGTAGGACGGCCCACGATGGACGAGCGCTTCACCGTGCACGCAGCGGGCGAGGCCGCCGACTCGGGTGATCTCGGGGGGTGGGTCGCGCGGTTCCTGGCGAGCCCCGGCAGCGACAACCCCGAGCTCGCCGAGGAGCTGACCGCCCCGCCCCGGTGGTGGTTCGGGCCCGTGCGCGTACCCCTCGACGCGCTGCACCGGCTCGCCGGCCCCGCGGACGCCCCCGTCCTCGAGGTGGTGGACGAGGAGGAGTGGCGCGACGATGTCGACGACCTCGCGGGCCTCGTGGAGGACGCCGGCTTCGAGCCACCGCCGGTGATCGTCAGCGTGCGCGGCGGGCAGTTGGTGGTCGAGGACGGCAACCACCGCCTCGAGGCCCTGCGCCGGGCCGGGCACGAGCGCGCGTGGGCGGTCCTCGGCGTCGATCGCGACGCCTGAGGCCCGTCAGGCGGGCGGGGGCGGCGGGTCGTCGAACGCGACCGGGTCCACGGTCTGCTGCCCGTTGTCGAGCACCACCGACGCGGTCCACGCGGACCCGTCCCACCACCGCTGCGCGTGGCGGCCGGTGGGGTCGGCGAACCACCGACCCGGACCGGGCCCGTCACCCCCGGACCCCGCCGGCGGCCGGCGACCGGCCCGGGTCGCGGCGACGACGGCCACGACGATCACCGCCGGCACCGCGACGATCACGAGCAGGATCATCAGCTCCGCGACGCCGAGGTTCACGACGCCACGCTACGCGAGCGATCGACCCCCGCGCCCGGGCGCGACGCAGGGGCCATCGCTGGCCCCTGCGCACACCGGTGGTCGGGCTGCCGGGATTTGAACCCGGGACCTTCGGTCCCCCAGACCGACGCGCTAACCAAGCTGCGCCACAGCCCGTCTGGTGAGGGTCAGACTCTATCGGTCCCCGGCCCGCGCACTCGACTCGGCCTCAGAGGTGCTGGGCCAGCCAGCCGATCCCCTGCACCAGCCGCCAACCGAGGTAGAGGGCGAAGGCGATCAGGAGCAGCCAGAAGTGCCACGGGATGTGGGGCCGGTCGTCCTGCTCGTCGCCGGTGTCGTACAGCGTTCGCCCGCACTTGGGGCACGCGCCGCCGGGGCCGAGCGACGTCGGGGTGTAGTACTTGTCGCACTCCTCGCAGAACGGCAACCGGGCCTCTCAGACGGATGGGTCGGACGAGCGGGTCAGACGGGCGGGACGCCGTGGCGGCGCTCGCTGAAGTGTCGGTCCTTCGTGCGGGCCCGGTCCAACCGGCGTGCCACCTCGGTGCGGAGGTCCGCGAACTCGACCACGGCGTCGACCACGAGCTCCGAGGCGAGGCGCAGCAGGTCCACGTCCCGCTCGTAGACCTCGCGCTCGCGGGCGATGAAGGCCTCGCGCTCGTCGGGGTCGTCGATGGCGGCGATCTTGTTCGCGAAGACGGCGTTGACCGCAGCCTCGGGTCCCATCACCGCGATCTTGGCCGTCGGCAGGGCGATGGTGGCCTCGGGCTCGAACGCGGGTCCCGACATGGCGTAGAGGCCGGCGCCGTACGACTTGCGCACGATCACCGACACCTTCGGCACCGTCGCCTCCGACACCGCGGTGACCATCTTGGCGCCGTGGCGGATGATCCCCTGGCGCTCGACGTCCGAGCCGACCATGAAGCCGGGCACGTCGGAGAGGAACACGAGCGGGATGTTGAAGGCGTCGCAGCACCACACGAAGCGGGCCGCCTTGTCGGCCGAGTCGACGAAGAGCACGCCGCCCTTCTGGAGGGGGTTGTTGGCGACCACCCCCACGGGGCGGCCCTCGAGCAGGCCGAGGCCGCAGATCAGCTCGGGGGCGAACAGCGGCTTGAGCTCGAAGAAGCTCTCGTCGTCGAGCAGCCCGTCGAGCACGTCGTGCATGTCGTAGGCCCGGCGCTCCTCGTCGGGCACCAGGTCGGCGGTGAGCGGCCGCGACGGCGCCGCGGCGAGGTACTCGGGCGGGTCGTCCCGCCAGCGGTCCGGGAAGTAGGTGAACCAGGCCTTGGCCTGCTCGATCGCGTCGGCGTCGTCGACCGCCAGGTTGTCCCCGCACCCCGACACCGTGGCGTGCATGCGGGCCCCGCCCATCTCGTCGAGGGTGGTGCGCTCGCCGATCACCATCTCCGCCATGCGGGGCGACCCGAGGTACATCGAGGCGTTGCCCTCGACCATGATCACGATGTCGCAGAACGACGGGATGTAGGCGCCGCCGGCGGCGGACGGGCCGAACAGGCAACAGATCTGGGGCACCCGGCCGCTCAGCTTGATCTGGTTGTGGAAGATGTGGCCGGCGCCTCGCCGCCCCGGGAACAGCTCGACCTGGTCGGTGATGCGGGCGCCCGCGGAGTCGATCAGCCAGAACAGCGGCAGCTCGTATCGCAGGGCCAGCTCGGTGGCCCGCACCATCTTCTCCACCGTGCGCGCGCCCCACGAGCCCGCCTTGACGGTCGGGTCGTTGGCCACCACCACGACGGTGCGCCCGTCCACCTCGCCGGTGCCCGTGACCACGCCGTCGGCGGGGAGGTCCTCGCCCAGCGCGTTGGCGAGCAGGGCGTCCTCGACGAACGTCCCTTCGTCGAGCAGCAGGTCCAGCCGGTCGCGCACGAACAGCTTGTTCTGGCGGGCCAGCTTCTCCCCCACCCGGGCCAGGTTGCCGGCGCGGGCCCGCTCGGCCGCCGCCGACAGCGCGGCCGCGTGGTCGACGGGGGCCGCGCCTCCGATCGGGCGCTCGGCGTCGGGGTCGGCCTCGCTCACAGGGGAATGGTGACCGCTGCGCGGCCCCCGCCGCTACTCCCGGCGGATGGCCAGGATGGCCACGTCGTCGGTGATGGGGCCGCTCGAGAAGTCACGGGCGGCCTCGAGGAGCGACTTGCACAGCACGTCGGGGGCGATCCCCGGGTCACGGCGCAGCGTGTTGGCGATGCGGTCCTCTCCGAACAGGCTCTCGCCGTCGCGCGCCTCCGCCAGCCCGTCGGTGTAGAGCAGGCAGAGGTCCCCGTTGTCGAGCGGAATCTCACGGCTGTGGTACGACGCGCCCGGATCGAGCATGAGCAGCGGGCCCGTCGAGCGCAGCGGGCGCACCTCGCGGTCGTGCCAGAGCCAGGCCGCCGGGTGCCCCGCCGATGCGAACCGCAGGGTGCCCGCCTCGGTGTCGAACACGATCACGCACAGCGAGATGAGCTCCTCGGGCCGGCCCATGGCGGCCATCTGGGCGTTGAGCTCCTCGAGCGCCTGGGCGGGGTCCCGGTACTGGCGCAGGAACACCCGCAACAGGTACTTGGCCTGGAAGGCCGTGATCGACGGCTCGATGCCGTGCCCCGTGACGTCGCCGATCACGGCGGCGATGCGCGACGACGCCACCGGGAACACGTCGTAGAAGTCCCCGGCCATCAGCCCGGTGCCCGCCTGGTACACCCGGCCGAGCTCGAACCCGGTGACGTCGGGCAGCTCGTCGGGGGCGAGGCGGGCGGCCCAGCGGCGCGGGGCCAGCTCCTCCTGGCTGAGCACCTCCTGGGCCCGGCGCTCGAGCTCGCTGCGGCTCTGGACCAGGCGGGCGTCGCGCACGAAGTTGCGGCCGAAGGCGAAGGTGAACGCCACTGTGACGAGCACGGCGCCGAACAGCACGACCGGCACGACCCGCTGCGGGGGCCGGGCCGCGGTGGCGGCGCAGGCCACGGCGAGCAGCAGGTACAGGACCGTCGTGTGGAGGTCCTTGCGGTAGTCGCCGAGGGCGATCGTGGTGGCGTCGCCGTCGCCGCCGTTGGCGGCCATGCGGCGCCACACCTTGTGCCGCTGCCGCGCCGAGCGCCCCCAGATGAGGGCGGCGGTGAGACAGCCCAGGGCGGCGACCGCCAACAGCGAGGTGGTCATGAAGGACCCGAGCGTAGCGGCCGACCCTCAGCGGGCCATGAAGAAGCCGTTACAGCTCGGCGTCACTCGGAGCGCCGCCGCACCCGCAATTTGAGGGGGGTGGCCCCCAGGTCGAAGGTCTCGCGGAGGCTGCGCTCGAGGTAGCGCAGGTACGTCGGAGGCAGCGCCTTGTTGGCGAAGAGGGTGAACGTGGGCGGGTCCACCGCCCCCTGCGTGGCGTACAGCACCCGAGCCCCGTGCGGGGCGGGTTGCGCGGCCTGGGCGGCCCGGATCGCGGTGTTCACCTGTCGGGTGGGGATGCGGCGGTGGTAGTCGTCGATGGCCGCCGACAGCGCCGGCAGCAGCTTGTGCACGCCCTTGCCCGTCAGCGCGCTGATCTTCAACACGGTGGCCTCGCCGAGGAAGTGCAGCCGGCGCTCGAGCTGGACGCCGACCTGGGCCCGTTGCTCGGCGTCGAGGGTCTCCCACTTGTTCAACAGCACGACGACCGGGCAGCCCGCGGCGTCCACCCGCTCGGCCAGGCGCTGGTCCTGGTGGGTCACGCCGACGGTGGCGTCGATCACGAGCAGGGCGACGTCGGCCCGGTCGACCGACTGGAGCGCCCGGACCATCGAGTAGTACTCGGTCCCCTCGTCGATCCGCCCCTTCCGGCGCATGCCGGCGGTGTCGACGAAGCGCACCGGGCCGTCGGGGGTGTCCACCACCGTGTCGATCGAGTCCCGGGTCGTGCCGGGCAGATCGTGCACCACCGCCCGGTCCTCGCCGATCAGCCGGTTGAACAGCGTCGACTTGCCCACGTTGGGACGGCCGACGATCGCGACCCCGAACACCCGCGGCCCCTCGTCGTCGCCGGCGGCCTCGACCGCGTCCTCCTCGACGTCGGGGACGGGGAGGGCGGCGACGAGCGCGTCGAGCAGGTCGCCGGTGCCGCGCCCGTGGAGGGCGCTCACCGGGTGGGGGTCGCCGAGGCCGAGGCGCACGAACTCCCAGATCCCGGGCTCACGACCGGTGTCGTCCACCTTGTTCACCGCGAGCAGCACCGGGGCGTCGACCCGCCGGAGCAGCTCGGCCACCCGCGCGTCCTCCTCGACGATGCCGAGGGCGCCGTCCACCACGAAGACGACCGCGTCGGCCTCGGCGATGGCCCGCTCGCTCTGGCGGCTCACCTTGGCGTCGAGCGCGTCGCCACCGGGCAGCCAGCCGCCGGTGTCGACGAGGACGAACTCCCGCCCCTGCCAGTCGGCGACCACCTCCTTGCGGTCTCGGGTGACCCCGGGCCGCTCCTCGACGATGGCCTCCCGCCGGCCGACGATGCGGTTCAACAGCGTGGACTTGCCCACGTTGGGACGACCCACCACGGCGACGACGGGTGGCGCCACCTCAGGCTCCCAGGGCAGCGCGCAGCGCCAGCCCGTCCGTGGGCAGCACCTCGACCGGCCGGGGCAGATCGGCGGGGGTGGTGCCGTCGAGGAACCGACCACCCGAGAGGCACACGTCGGGGAGCAGGTAGCGGTGTCCGCTCGGCTGGGCGGCCAGCACCCGAGCGAGGTCGGCGCCCACGAGCAGGCCGGTCACGCCGATGTTGCCCCCGAAGTACTCGTTGGCCACCGGGACCACCCGGACGTCGTCGCGCCCGAGTGCTCCGAGCAGCGGGCGGAGCACCTGGGCCCCCATCGTCCCCGTGAGGACCCCCACCGGCGCGTCGCGGCGCGGGCCGATCGTGAGCCGATCCCCGGTGGTGCGCGCGGCCCGGTACCCCTCGGGAGGAGCACCGTCGACCGACGCGAAGAACCCCGCCTGGGGCCCGGTGGGACGATCCACCCGACCGAGGAGCTCGAGCTCGAACGTGCGCGCCATGCCGATGCCGTCCTCGTGCATCGGGAACCCCTCGTAGTCCGCCGCCGGCGGGAAGGGCCGCTGCGCCATCAGGTAGTACTCGTCGGCGGCGAAGACGAGCCGTCGGCCGAGCACCGAGCGGTACACCTCCTGCCAGTCGTGGACGGCGTCGATCACGGCCGAGGCCTCGCCCGGGGTGTGAGGCCGCATGCGCCCCTCCGGCGCGAAGCGACTGATGCCCAGCGGGACGACGCACAGCGTCGCCAGCTCCGGGTAGCGGTCCAGCACGCCGGCGAGCGTGTCGTCGAGGACGGCCCCGTCGTTCACGCCGGGCAGCACGACGACCTGGCCGTGGACGGTGACCCCGTGGTCGAGCAGCGCCCGCAGCCAGCGCAGGCTCGTGGCACCCCGCCGGTTGCGGAGCAGGTCGGCCCGCACCTCGGGATCGGTGGCGTGGATGCTGACGTGCAGCGGGGAGAGGCCCTCGGTCACCACCCGCTCGAGGTCCGCCTCGGTGAAGCGGGTCAGCGTCGTGAAGTTCCCGTAGAGGAACGAGAGCCGGTAGTCGTCGTCTTTCAGGTAGAGGCTGTCGCGCAGGCCCGGAGGCAGCTGGTAGATGAAGCAGAACTCGCAGTGGTTGTCGCACGTGCGCACCTGGTCGAACAGCGCCGAGCTGACCTCGGCACCGAGGGGCACGCCTTCGGCCTTGCGCACGTCGAGCTCGAGCGCGAGCCCGCCCCGAACCACGTCGAGGTGCACGTCGGCCTCGTCGGCGAGCAGGCGGTAGCGGATGACGTCGCGGGGCGCCTCGCCGTTCAGGGCCACGATCTCGTCGCCCGGAACCAGTCCTGCGGCCTCGGCCGGCGACCCGGGCGCGACGGCCTGCACCCGGGCGCCACTCATGGCCGTCAGCCTACGGCCGTTTCCGCCCCGGGCCGTTTAGCCTGAGCGCATGGCCGTCGACCAGGTGCTGCTCTGTGCCCCCCGGGGCTTCTGCGCGGGCGTCGAGATGGCCATCAAGGCCCTGGCCTGGATGGTGCGCGCCTTCGAGCCGCCCGTCTACTGCTACCACGAGATCGTCCACAACCAGAAGGTGGTCAGCCGCTTCGAGGACATGGGCGTGGTGTTCGTCGACGACATCGCCGAGGTCCCGCCCGGGGCCCCGCTGATGCTCAGCGCGCACGGCTCGGCTCCCGAGGTGGTCGAGGCCGCGCGCGCCAACGGCGGGTACGTGGTCGACGCCGTGTGTCCCCTCGTCACCAAGGTGCACCACGAGGTCAAGGTCCGGGCGGGCAAGGGCTACCAGATCGTCTACGTCGGCCACGAGGGCCACGAGGAAGCGGTCGGCACCATGGCGGTGGCCCCCGACGCGATCCACCTCGTCGAGACCGAGGAGCAGGTCGCGGCCCTGCCCGACTTCGCCGACCCGGTGGCGCTGCTGGCCCAGACCACGCTGAGCCACCGCGACTGGGAGGGGGTCATGGAGGCCACCCGGAACCGGTTCCCCGACACGTGGATGCCGGGGCGCAGCGACCTCTGCTTCGCCACCACCAACCGCCAGTCGGCGCTGGGCCAGATCGCCGATCGCTGCGACGCCACCATCGTGATCGGCTCGGCCAACTCGTCCAACACCCGGGCCCTCGAGAAGCTGGCGCGCGACGCCGGCTGTCCCCGCGTCGAGCGGGTCAACGGCGTCGACGAGCTGCCCGACGACCTGCACGGCGTGGTGGGGGTCACCGCCGGCGCGTCGGCCCCCGAAGAGCTCGTCGCCGCGATCATCGAGCGCCTCGCGCCGGGCCGGGGAGTCGAGGAGGTCCGCTACACCGACGAGGACGAGTACTTCCCGCCGCCGCGCAGCCTGCGCGAGCTGATCGACGCCGTCGACCTCTTCGCCACCCTCACGCTCGGGGGGCCGGTGGCCGACCGTCCCGGTCTCAACGACCGCCAGACCAAGGCCAGCGACGTGCTGGCCGCCCTGCCCGCTTCGGGCTGAGCGCGGCCACCGGCCATCCTGGGGCCATGCTGCCCGTCACCGCGACGACCGTCCGGCTCTTCCTGCACGTGCTCGCCGCCACCGTGTGGGTCGGGGGCCAGCTGAGCCTCGCCGGGCTGGTCCCGGCGTTGCGGACGGTCGGCGACGACGCCCCGCGGGCCGTGGCCCGCCGGTTCAACGCCATCGCCTGGCCCGCCTTCGCCGTGCTCGTGGTGACCGGCGTCTGGAACCTCGTGGCCGTCGACGTCGCCGACACGAGCATCGAGTACCAGGTCACGCTGCTCGTGAAGCTCCTCGTCGTGGCGGCCTCCGGGCTCAGCGCCGCCGCCCACGTCGTGGCCACGTCGAGGCGGGCGCTGGCCGTGTGGGGGGCCCTGAGCGGTCTCACCGCCCTCGGGGCGCTGTTCCTCGGCATCGTGCTGTCGGCCGGGTGAGCACGCCCGAGCGCCGGTCGCCCGGCCCGTCGGGTGGAACAATGGCGCCATGACCTCCACCTTCACCCGCATGGACGAGTCCACCGCCGAGCAGTGGGGTGTGATCGGCGTGGAGACCGCCCGCAACCAGCCGCGCGTGGCCGAGCGGGTGCTCGAGCTGCTGCGGTCCCTCGCCGACATCACCGACGGCTTCTCCACGGACCAGCTCACCCACTGCCTCCAGACCGCGACCCTGGCCGAGCGGGCCGGCGCCGACCCCGAGGTGGTCGTCGCGTCGCTCTGCCACGACATCGGCAAGGCGATCAGCGTCCCCAACCACCCCGCCATCGCCGCCGAGATCCTCCGCCCGTACGTGCGCCCCGAGGTCTACGACATGATCCGCGTGCACCAGGACTTCCAGGGCCGGCACTACTACCACCACTTCGGCGGCGACCCCGACGCCCGCGAGCAGCACCGCGACACGCTCGCGGCGGACACCTTCACCCTGGCCGAGCGCTTCGCCGACGAGTGGGACCAGGTGGCCTTCGACCCCGACTACGACACCTTGCCCCTCGAGCACTTCGAGCCGATGGTGCGCGAGGTGTTCGCCCAGGCCAAGCTGCTCTGATCCTGCGCCGGGCGCCGGATCGGGCCGGTCAGCGCAGGAAGGTCCACCACAGGCTCGATCCCGTGACGACCGCGGCCACCGCGAGCGAGCCCCAGATCACTCCCTTGTTGACGTTGCCCTCGGCGTCGGCGGGCAGGCGACGGCGGACCCGCTCGAGCGTGCGCTCCGCCCAGGGCACGTCCTGTGCGAGCAGGCCGAGCCCGAGCGCGATGGTCAGCCACCCGGGCCCCGGGAGGGCCAGCATCGCCACGCCGGCCACGAGCAGGACCGAGCCGCCGGTGATGCGGGCCAGGCGCAGGGCGATGTGGGCCCGGGCCTGCTCCTCGGTCTCCTCGCGGACACCGCTCTCGAACTCGGCCTCGATGGCCGCCTCACGCAGCCGCTCCCGGAAGCGCTCCTCGCCCGGGCCGTCGGCCGGACCGTCGTGCGGGTCCCCCATCCCGGGCCAGCCTAGGGAGGCGGGTTCGGTTTGCCGACCCGCTCCTGCGAGCGGTCGAACAGCACCTGGATCTCCGCCCGCAGCTCCTCGGTGAGGTCGCGCACGGCCCGGCGCGAGACCCGCCCGGTCGTCGACTTGGGCGGGTGGATCGGCGTGCCGATGTCGATGGCGAGCTTGACCGGCCGGATGCCCTTGGCCCCCTTGGGCATGGCGTCCTCGGAGCCCCCGATCCCCACCGGCACGATGGGGATCCCCGCCTTGCAGGCCACGTAGGCCGGGCCGTCGTGCATGTCCTCGGCCCGCAGCACGGGACCGCTCCGCCGGGTGCCCTCGGGGAACATCACGATCGGCTCGGTGCCGCCCGCCAGCTCCAGGGACAGGCGCATCGCCTCGCGGTCGGCCACGTCGCGTCGCACGGGGTAGCCCCCCATCGAGGAGAAGAACCACGCCGACCAGCGGTACTTCCACATGGTGTCCTTGCCCATGTAGCGCATGCGGCGGCGGGTGCACGTGCAGACCACCACCGTGTCGATGTTCGACCGGTGGATCGGCGCCAGGATGAACGAGCCCGACTCGGGCACGTGCTCGCGGCCGTGCACCTCGAGCCGCCAGAACAGGTACGAGAAGCCGGCCAGCACCGCGCGCACGAACGCGTACAGGGCGAGCGCCGCCCGGGTCGGCGGCGCGCTGTGACGATGGGCGCCGTACTTGGTCGACTTCGCCGACGGCCCGGCCTCGTCGTCGCTCACGTCCCCGAGCCTCCCACGGCCTCCGCCAGCAGGCGGAGCAGCTCGTCGACGATCTCGTCGATGCTGCGGTCGCTGGTGTCGACCACCACCGACCCCTCGGCCTCGCGGAGGGGGCTGTCCTCGCGGCCCTGGTCGAGGGCGTCGCGCCGGGCGATGTCGCGGGCCACCGTCTCGTAGTCGAGGTCGGCGACCTCCTTCGTGCGGCGCGCGGCCCGCACCTCGGGCGACGCCGTGAGGTACACCTTGAGGTCGGCGTCGGGGAACACCACGCTGCCGATGTCGCGGCCCTCGATGACGCCGCCGCCGTGGCGTTCGGCCCACTCGCGCTGGCGACTGCGGAGCTCGGCCCGCACCGCGGGGTTCGCGGCCACGGTGCTGACCGATCGGGTCACCTCGGGCCCCCGGATCTCGATGGTGGCGTCGACGCCGTCGACGGTCACGGTGCGATCGGCGACCTCGAGCTCCAGGGTGGCGAGGAGATGGGCCACCGGGTCGGCGTCGGCGGGATCGACCCCGCGCCGCAGCGCCGCGAACGCGACCCCGCGGTACATCGCACCCGTGTCGAGGTACTGCAGGCCGAGCCGCTCGGCCAGCGCCCGACCCACCGTGGACTTGCCCGAGCCGGCGGGCCCGTCGATGGCGATCACCTGCACCTGCTCGCTCCTCCCCGTCCGACCCGCTGGCGGGCCCGCTGTGGTCTCATGATCTTGTCAGTGCCGCGAGGTCGTCCTCGAAACCCGGGTAGCTCGTCGCCACCACGTCCCAGCCCTCGATGGTGGTGGCGCCGTCGGCCGCCACCGCGGCCACCGCCCCCGCCATGGCGATGCGGTGGTCGCCGTGGCTGTCGACCACGCCGGGGCGCAGTCCGCCACCGCCGACCACGACGAGCGCGTCGGAGGACGGCTCGACCCGGGCCCCGAGGGCTCCCAGTTCCGAGGCGACGGTCGCGATGCGGTCGGACTCCTTGACCCGGAGCTCGCCCGCCCCGAGGAACCGGGTGCTCCCCTCGGCGAACGCCGCTGCCACGGCCAGTGCCGGCACCTCGTCGACGAGCCCCGGGATCTCCTCGGGGGCCACGTCGGTGCCGACGAGCGCGGCGTGCCGGGCCCGCACGTCGCCGGTGCCCCGGTCGACCTCGAGGTCGGCGCCCATGCGCTGCAGCACGTCCAGGAACCCGTTGCGGGCGGGCCCGAGGTACACCTGCTCGACGGTGACGTCGCTGCCCGGCACGATGCTGGCCGCCACGAGCCAGAAGGCCGCCTGCGACGGGTCACCGGGCACCGACACGTCGGTGGCCGTGAGCGGCCCGGGCCGCAGCCGGACCAACCGCTCCCCCGCGTCGACCTCGACGTCGGCGCCGAAGTCCGCCAGCAGCTCCTCGGTGTGGGCGCGGGTGACGAGCCGCTCGCGCACGACGGTCTCGCCGTCGGCGGCGAGGCCCGCGAGCAGCACGGCCCCCTTCACCTGGGCGCTGGGCACGGGCAGCTCGTAGTCGATGCCCCGCAGGGCGCCGCCCGCCACCGAGAGCGGCGCCCGGCACGTGTCGCCGTCGCCCTCGACGGTCGCGCCCATCCGCCGCAGCGGCACGGCGACCCGGTCCATCGGCCGTCGGCGCAGCGAGGCGTCGCCGTCGAAGCGGGTGGTGCCCGCCACGCCGGCGCACACCCCCATCAGCAACCGCAGGCCCGTCCCCGAGTTGCCGACGTCGACGACGGCCGCCGGGGCCACGGGCGTGGCGCCGGTGACCGTGACCGTGCCGGGGCCGTCCTCGTCGACCCGGGCGCCGAGGGCCGCCACCGCGGCACGCGTGTGGGCGACGTCCTGGCCGCCGGACAGCCCCGTCACGCGCGACGTGCCCCGGGCGAGCCCTGCGAGGAGCAGCGCACGGTGCGAGATCGACTTGTCGCCCGGCACCCGCACCCGGCCCCGGAGCGGCACGGGGCCGGCCACGGTGAGGCGGCTCACGGCTGCTCCAAGGCCCGCTCCGCGACCACGTAGCCCCGCTCCTGGAGCGCGGCGCCGAGGGTCGGGGCCGCGGCCGACTCGACGAGCAGCAACAGCACGCCCTTGTCGCCCTCGGCCGAGTGGGCCAGCTCGAGGTCGGCGATGTTGACGTCGAGCTCGGTGGCGAGGGTCGTGACCTCGGCGAGCGCACCGGGCCGGTCGGGCACCGGCACCCGGAGCTCGGTCAGCTGGTCGGGCCGCGAGTAGCGCACCGGCAGGTTGGTGCGAGCGCCACGGGCCCGCTCGAGGCGGTCCAGGAGCCCGTCCCGGTCGCCGGAGGCCACGATCTCGCGGGTCTCGCCGAGCGCCTCGATCAGCCGATCGAGGGTGTCGACGATGGCCGAGCGGTTCTCGGCGCAGATGTCGGGCCAGATCCCGGGATGGCCCGCCGCCACTCGCGTCATGTCCCGGAAGCCCCCGGCGGCCAGGCGCAGCAACGCCCGGTGGTCCGCCGAGCGGGCGTCGGCCAGGGCCATCAGCGTGGCCGCGGTGAGGTGGGGCACGTGCGACACCACCGCCACCAGCTCGTCGTGGCGGTCGGCGGGGATGGCGACGACCTCGGCCCCCAACCCCGAGACCGCCGAGCGCACGGTGGTGTAGGCGGTCTCGTCGGTGGACCCGTCGGGGGTGAGCACCCAGACGGCACCCTCGAACAGGTCGGCGCGTGCACCCTCGACGCCCTCCTGCTCGGACCCGGCCATCGGGTGGCCGCCCACGAAGCGCGGGTCGTCGACGGCACGGACGATCGGGCCCTTGACGCTGCCGACGTCGGTGACCACGCCGGCCGTCCCCTCGAGCACGGCCCGGGCCAACTCCACGACCGCGCCCACCGGCGTGGCGACGAAGGTGAGGTCCGCGCTCGGGTCCCGGCCGACGGCGTCGATGGCGCCGAGCTCCAGGGCCCGGGTGGCACGGGCGTCGTCGCGGTCCACCCCGGAGACGTGCCACCCCTGGGCGCGCAGGGCGAGGCCGATGGAGCCACCGATCAAGCCCGTACCGACGACGGCCGCGCGGGGCGCCACGACGGTCAGTCGGGGAGGTCGTCGCGCAGGTGGCGCGCGCCTTCGAGGTACACGTGGTGCAGCTCGGACCGGGGGGTGTCGCTCTCGAGGTGCATGAGCACCCGGACGCAACGGGGCGTGCCCCCGTCGATGCTCAGCTCCTGCGCGCACAGGAGGGGCACGTCGCCGAGGCCGAACCGGCGCGCCGCCTCGGCCGGGAACGCCGAGTGGATGTCGGCGGTCGCGGTGAAGATCACCGACACGAGCTGGTCGTGGTCGAGCGCGTTGCGCTCGAACATCGCCGCGAGCAGCGCCACCACCCGGTCGTGCAGGTGCGCCCGGGTGTCCTCGTCGATGGTGGTCGCGCCGCGGAGGGCTCGGACGGGTGACACGGCCGGGCAGCCTACCGGCGGGCGCGCCCGCCGGGCCCCGAGGACGGGTCCGCCTCGTCGGGCGCGGCGGCCAGTCGCAGGGCGTGGACCTCCTCACCGGTGAGCGGCCGCCACTCCCCCGGCTTCAGGCTCCGGTCGGTCAGGGGCCCGATGCGGGTGCGCACCAGGCGGACGACGGGATGGCCGACCGCTTCGCACATGCGTCGCACCTGGCGGTTGCGGCCCTCGTGGATGGTCAGGCGCAGCAGGTGGTCGCCGAGCGACGAGACCCGAGCCGGCGCGGTCGGGCCGTCGTCGAGCTCCACGCCCTCCCGCAGGCGACGCAGGGCGCCGCGGCTGGGCGTGCCGCGCACCTCGGCGAGGTACTCCTTGTCGACGCCGAAGGACGGGTGGGTGAGACGGTGCGTGAGGGTGCCGTCGTTGGTGAGCAGCAAGAGCCCCTCGGTGTCCCGGTCGAGGCGGCCCACGGGGTGGACCCGGGGCTCGGCCGGGACGAGGGCGAGCACGGTGGGGCGGCCCTGGGGATCGTCGGCCGTGGTCACGACGCCGACCGGCTTGTTGAGGACGTAGTGGACGAGGTCGGGCCGGACCCCCACGGCCAAACCATCGACGGCCACGTCGTCGTGCTCCGGCTCGACCCGGTCCCCGAGGCGGGCGACCACGCCGTTGACCGTGACCCGTTCGTCGGCGATCAGCTCCTCGCAGGCACGCCGGCTGCCGAGCCCGGCGCGGGCCAGGACCTTCTGGAGGCGCTCGCGCGAGGGCTCGGCGTCAGGTGCCGGCACCGGGGCCCACCCCGGGGTCGGGCGGCGGTGCCGAGGGCTCGCCGGGCGGTCCGGGGGCCTCGGGGGCCGGCTCGCCGCCCTCGGGCCCGGGCGCCGGGTCGGGTCGCAGCCCCGCCTCCAGTGCCTCGACGATCCGGGCGTCGGGGACGAAGTCCCCGAGCGCGGGCAGGTCGTCCAGCGAGTACAGCCCGAGCTTCTCGAGGAACAGCTCCGTCGTGCCGAACAGCACCGCCTGGCCGGGACCGGCGTCACGCGCGACCTCGTCGATGTACCCGCGCTGTTGGAGCGTGCGCATCACGCCGTCGACGTCCACGCCTCGGATCGCCGACACCTGCGCCCGGGAGATGGGCTGCTTGTAGGCCACGATCGCCAGGGTCTCCAGCGCGGCCGCCGAGAGGCGCGAGGACTGCCCCTCGAGCACGAAGCGCTCGATGTACGGGGCGAGGTCGGGATGGCTCTGGAAGCGGTAGCCACCGGCGACCTTGACCAGGCGGAAGCCCCGGTCCTCGGACTCGTACGCCGCGGCCAGCTCCGCGCAGAGCCCGTCGACACGGTCGGGTGCCACCTCAAGCAACTGCGCCAACAGGTGGGGCTCGACCGGCCGCTCGGCCACCATGAGCACGGCCTCGATGGCCCGCACGGCCTCGGACGCCACGGCTCAGCCCTCGTAGTCGTCGATGGCCGCGAGCCGGGCCGTGACGCCCCCGGGCTCGTCGTCGCCGACGACCCCGAGCCAGACGATGCGGATCTCGCCGAAGTTGCCGGGCTGGTCGAGGTCGACCCAGCCCTGCTTGAACATCTCCAACAGCGCGAGGAAGCGCACGACGACCTCGAGGCGCTCGACGAGCGACTGGGTGAGAGCGCGGAACGTGATGGGCCCGGTACGGGGCAGCTCGTCGGCGAGCTCCTCGACCGCTTCGGCCACGCTCATGCGGATCGGGGCGACGTGGTCGAGGTCGATGCGGGCGACCGGCTTCGGCGCCATGGCCGCCAGGAAGGCGTCGCGCAGCCGGTCGGCGGTGACCCCCGCCAACAGGTCGGGCGCCACCGACAAGAAGCGCTCCTCGAGGCCCGCGGTGCGCGGCAGCGAGCGCCCCGCCTCGGCCGACAGACGGGCCAGCACCACCGACGCGTCCTTGAAGGTCTTGCACTCGAGCAGGCGGGCGAGCAGGAGGTCGCGCTCCTCCCACAGGGCGAGCTCGTCGTCGAGGTCGAGATCGTCGTCGTCGGGCAGCAGCCGTCGCGACTTCAGCTCGACCAGGGTGGCGGCGATCAGGAGGAACTCGGTGGCGACGTCGAGGTCCAGCGACTCGAGCCGCTCGAGCTCGGCGAGGTAGGCGTCGACGATCTCGGTGAGGGTGATCTCGTACAGGTCGACCTGGTCGCGCAGGATCAGGTGCAGGAGCAGGTCGAACGGTCCCTCGTAGACCGGCGTGTGGACCTCGTAGGAGCCCGTCCGGTCGGCGGTGGGTGCGTCGGGCGGGGCCCCGGTCGAGGTGGAGGTCACGGTCCTCCGACTCTAGAGCGCGCGCCGAGCCGCTCTGCGCATGCCGAAACCACCCGGGCCGGGGTGGTGCGGTGCCTATCCTCGCTCCCCATGGCACGTGTGTTCTCGGGCATCCAGCCCACCGGCGACGTCCACCTCGGGAACCTCCTCGGCGCGCTCGTGCACTGGGTCCGGGCCCAGCACGAGCACGAGTCCGTCTACTGCGTCGTCGACCTCCACGCCCTGACCGTGCCCCACGACGCCGAGGAGCTGCGTCGATCCACCTCCCGCCTGGCCCGGCTCCTCGTGGCCGTCGGCCTCGACCCCGACGTCTGCACGCTGTTCGTCCAGAGCCACGTGCACGAGCACGCCGAGGGGGCCTGGCTCATGGAGTGCACCGCGTCCTACGGCGAGATGAAGCGGATGGTCCAGTTCAAGGAGAAGTCCGAGAAGGCGGACTTCGTCTCCACCGCCCTGTTCACCTACCCGGCGCTCCAGGCCGCCGACATCCTCCTCTACGACACCGACGAGGTCCCCGTCGGCGAGGACCAGCGCCAGCACGTCGAGTTGGCCCGCGACGTGGCCCTGCGCTTCAACCACCACTACGGGGACACCTTCGTGGTGCCCCGGGCGGTCGTCCCGCCCGCCGGCGCGCGGGTCATGGACCTGCAGCAGCCGACGAGCAAGATGTCCAAGTCGGCCGACGCCGCCGCGGGGACGATCCTCGTGCTCGACGATCCCGCGGCGATCACCAGGAAGGTCAAGCGGGCCGTCACCGACACCGACGGCGAGGTGCGCTACGACGTGGCGGCCAAGCCCGGCGTCTCGAACCTGTTGTCGATCCTCGCCGCGTGTACCGGGCGCACCCCCGAGGAGGCGGCCCGCGACTACACCCAGTACGGGCCGCTCAAGGCCGACACCGCCGAAGCGGTCGTGGAGCTGCTGCGGCCGATCCAGCAGCGGTACCACGAGCTCGAGGACGATCCCGACGCCATGGTGGAGATCCTGGCCAAGGGCGCCGCCAAGGCGCAGGCGGTCTCGTCCTCGGTGCTCGACCGCGCCAAGCGCAACATCGGCCTCCTCGCGCGCTGAGCACCGGACCGGGCCCGGTCAGCCGAGCGCCTTTCGGAACCAGTGGTGCCCGTAGGGCTCGTCGTTGAACGGCGCCACCTCGACGTAGCCCGACGACCGGTACAGCGAGATGGCCTCGGCCAGGGCCCGGTTGGTCTCGAGCTGGGTGGACCGGGCGCCCTCGGCGGCGGCCAGCACCTCGAGCTCGGTGAGCAGGCGGCGGCCGATCCCGAGGCCCCGCGCCTCGGGCGCCACCCACATGCGCTTGATGTCGGCGGGCCCCGCCCCGTGCAGCTTCACCACGCCGCACCCCACCGCCTCTCCCCGCAGGCGTGCCACCACGAAGCGCCCGCGTGGCGCCCGCATCTCGTCGAGGAGGAGCGGCAGCGCCGCCTCGGGGTCGTAGCCGGCGTCGAAGCGGTCGTCGAGCTCGGCGAAGTAGCGGCGGAGGCAGCGCTGCGCGTCGTCCTCGCCCGGGTCCACCACCGACAGGCGCACCAGCGAGGCGGTGAGCAGGGCCTCGACCTCGGCCATCGCCCCGACCAGGCGGCGCTGCTGGGGCGGGCTGAGCGGTGCCACCAGCTCGCGGGCGAGGGCGTCGCTGCGCTCGTCGAGCAGGGCGCGCTCGTCGGCACCGGCGGGCGTCAGGCGCGCCGTGCGCACCCGCCGGTCACCGGCGGCGGCCGCCACGGTCACCAGTCCCGACCGCTCGAGGGACCGCAGCAGGCGGCTGAGGTAGCCCGAGTCCAGGTCGAGGCGACGGCGCAGGTCGCGCACCTCGGCGCCGTCGGGCCCGATCTCCCACAGCACCCGCGACTGGCCGAGCGGTCGGGACCGGGCCAGGTAGTGCTCGTCGAGGGCGCCGATGCGCTCGGTGACGAGGCGGTTGAACCGACGCACCTGGTCGACCGCTCGATCGTCCAGCATCTTCTGACCTTAGTCAGGTTCTGTGGCGGATGCGTGGGGAGGGGTCAGCCGAGGAGCTCGTGCTCGAAGCCGCCGTCGGCGGCCCGGTACCCCACCGCCCGGGCGAAGGCCGCCACGGCGTCGTCGCCTCCGACGGCCGTCCGCGGTGCCCGTACCGTCCAGTAGCCGTGGGACCGGGCCCGGTCCTCCAGAGCGGCGACCACCCGGGTCCCCACCCCGAATCGACGAGCCGTGGGCTCGACCCAGACGTGGCCGATCTCGGCCCAACGCCCGCCGGGGAGGCGCAGCGATCCCCCGCCGACGAGGTCGCCCTGGTAGGTCGCGGCGAGCAGCAGGCCGCGCGGCGGCGACCAGCGGGTCTCCCCGTCGGCGCCGAAGGCGGGCGCGGCGCCCGCCAGCGCGACCGCGAGCTCGTCGCCCGGGTCGACGGCCGCCACGAGGAGCTCGGCCGGCTCGCGGCGCCGGGCGGGTCGGCGCAGCCCGGACGCGTTGAGCCGGCGCACGAGGACCCGGGCGTCGACGGCCTCGGCGCCGAGCGCGATGGCCTGCTCGCGCGCGTCGGCGTGGACGTCGTAGTGGTCCCCCTGGAAGGCGCGACGCGGCACTCCCAGCTGCGCGGCGAAGCGATGGAGCTCGTCGTAGCTCTCGTCGCTCACGAGGTGGGCCCAGCGCCGGCCCCGCCACCGCCACACCGCCTGGTCGACGAGGATCGTCACCCCGGCACCCGGCTCACTCGTCCGCGGCCGCGAGCACCTCACCGAGGTCGTGCGGCACCGTCCAGTCCTCGGGGGGGTCGTGGTGCTCGAGGGCCCATGCGACGGTGAGGGGGTCGCTGCCCGCCAGGGCCAGCGCCTCGGAGCCGAGGCGGGGGTACTCGGCGTACAGCCCGATCCGGCGCCAGAGGCCCCGCGTCTGGGTCCACGCCGCCACGGTCCGCTTCCCGGCCAGCCAGATGGTGAGGGTGGCCACGACGCGGCCGTAGGTGCGCAGGCGCGCGTCGTTCTTGCCGACGTCGTGGAGGAGCGCGGCGGCCATCACCGGGCGGGGCGCCGTGGCGCCCAGCACCTCGTCCACCCGTCGGGCGACCCGCAGGGCGTGGCGCTTGTCGGGGTTCGACATCGCCCGCCAGAGGGGGACCTCACCCTCGAGGAGGTGGGCTTCGGCCCACTCGAGGTCGGCCCGCGGCGGCGGGCCCGGCCGAAGCGACCCGAAGAACCGCTTGACGTTGTGCCAGAGGTCCATCAGCGCAGCGGAGCGGAGCTGCGGCACCGACGAACCGGATGCCGAAGGCGCTCCGAGGGACGAGGAGCCAATGTTACGCGTGGTCGATGCAGAACCGGGTGTGGGGCATGGCCTCCAGGCGGGCGTCGCCGATGGGCCGGCCGCACTCCTCGCACCGGCCGTAGCTGCCGTCTCCCAGCTTGTCGAGGGCGGCTTCGACGTCGGCGAGCTGGGTGAGCAGCGGCCCCGCCAGCGCTTGTGCCTCGCCGAGCTCGGCGGCCACCTGGCCGGAGTCCGCGAAGTTCTCGTCGAAGGTCAGGCTCGTCTCGGTGCCGGGCACGAGCTCGCCCAGTTGGCCGCGCAGGTGCTCGCGCTCGCCCTCCAACTGGGCGCGGATCTCGGAGAGGACGGCGTCGTCGACCACGCAGCAAGGCTAGCGAACCGAGGCGCCGGTGCCCCCGGGGTTGCGGGCACGGGCCCGCGGATGGGCGTCGTCGTAGACCTCCCAGAGCCGTTCGGTCGAGACCTTCGTGTACACCTGGGTCGTGCTGATCGAGGCGTGCCCGAGCAGCTCCTGGACGGCCCGGAGGTCGGCGCCGTGGTCGACCATGTGGGTGGCACAGGAGTGGCGCAGCACGTGCGGGGAGAGGTCCGACAGGCCCACCGTGGCGCCGGCGCGCTTCACCGCGGTCCAGGCCGACTGGCGGCTGAGCCGACCGCCCCGACGGTTCAACAGCAGCGCCTCCTCGTCGCTGCGGCGGGCCCACCGCGGCGGGACGAGCTCGGGGCGGCCACCGGGTGCCAGCCACGTGTCGATCGCGTCGGCGGCCGGGCCGCCGAGCGGCACGACCCGCTCCTTGGCGCCCTTCCCGAAGGCCCGCAGGAGGCGGCGGTCGAGGTCGAGGTCGCCGAGCGAGAGGCCCACGAGCTCCGAGATGCGCAGACCCGTGCCGTAGAGGACCTCGAGGATCACGCGGTCGCGGCGCGCCGCCGGGTCGTCGCCCTCGACCGCGTCGAGGAGCGCGGCGACGTCGTCCTCGTCGAGCGGCTTGGGGAGACCCGCCGGCACCGACGGCGGGTCGAGGTCGGCGGCCGGGTCGTGCTCGGCGAGGCCCTCGGCGGCGAGGAAGCGGTGCAGGTTGCGGACGGCGACGAGGGTGCGGGCCACCGAGGCCGGGGCGCGGTCGCCGGCGCGGAGATCGGCGACGTAGCGCTCGAGCTGGTCGGGGGTGACCTCGCCGAAGGCGGCGACCCGACCCTGCAGCCAGGCCCAGTACGAGCGCAGGTCCCGACGGTACGCGGCCAGGGTGTTGGCCGAGCGTCCCCGCTCGACGGCCAGCCAGGTGAGGTACTCCTCCGCGTCGAGCGGGAGCGGCGGGAGGTCGTCGTCCTCCGGGGCCATGACGCGAACCGTACCGGCCTCGCCTCTACCATCCCGGGGATGCCTCTCCGCCGGCCCCTCACCGTCGCCCTCGCTGCTGCCGCGCTCGCCGCCGGCCTCGCCGCGGGGTGCTCGAGCGACGCGGGCGACGACGCCTCGGGTGTCTCCACGGCCGGGCCCAGCACCACGGCGGCGCCGGCCACCACCACGACCGCGGCGCCGGCCACCACCAGCACCAGCGCCCCCAGGGCGGTGCCGCCGGGCCAGGCCCCGTCCACGCCCACCGAGCCCACCGCGCAGCAGGCGGGACAGCGGCTCATCGACGCGTGGACCACCGACGACATCGGCGCCGCCGTCGCCGTGGCCGGCAGCGACGTGGCGAACGCCCTGTTCTCGTACCCGCCGGCCGACGCGGTCGAGTCGCTGCCGTGCCGAGGCTCCGAGACCGTGGCGTCGGCGATCGAGTGCGACTACGCGTACTCGGGGGGCACGGTCACCTTGCTCATCACGGGCAACGCCGGCAACGGCTACCGCGTCACCAACGTGGGCCTCATCCCCGCCGAGTGATCGCCCGCGCCGCGCGGTGAGCGCCGCCCGGGACCCTCAGCGGCCGAGCGCCGCCCGAGCCAGGGTGAGGCCGATGATGGTCTTGGCGTCGGTCAGGCGGCCGTCGGCGATCATCGCCGGGACGTCGTCGAGGGCGACGCGCTCCACGGTCATGTGCTGCTCCTCCACCCCCTGGGTGTCCCGCTCGACGGCGCGCAGGTCGCGACCCAGGTACACGTGGGAGAGCTCGTCGGAGAACCCGACCGAGTTGTAGAAGCGGGCGAGCGGCTCGAGGCGCCCCGCCGCGAGGCCGACCTCCTCGGCCAGCTCGCGCCGCGCGGTCTCCTCGGGCGGCTCGCCGGGCACGTCCCGCTTGCCCGCGGGGATCTCGAGCAGGTGCTCCGCCACCACGGCCCGGTACTGGCGCACCAGGACCGCGTGGTCGTCGTCGGTCACCGGCACGACCGACACGGCGCCGGGATGGTGCACGATCTCGCGCTCGAACTCGGTGCCGTCGGGCGCCGTGAAGGTGCCGACGGCGACCGAGATCACGTCACCGCGGAAGACCTCGCGCTCGGTGCCCTTGGCGAAGGCGGCACCGCCGGGCGCGGCGCTGCTCAAGAGGCGGCCTGGACCCGGGTGCCGCGCTCGGGCTCGAGGTCGAACAGGTGCGGCTTGCGGCCCTCGGCCCGGGCCACGGCGGCGCCGACGAAGTCCCGGAACAGCGGAGCGGGGCGCTCGGGCCGGCTCTTGAACTCCGGGTGGGCCTGCGTGCCGAGCCAGAACGGGTGCTCGGGCACCTCGATGAACTCGACCAGCCGACCGTCGGGCGAGGCGCCCGAGCAGACGAAGCCGCTGCCTTCGAAGCGGCTCCGGTAGCGGGGGTTGAACTCGTAGCGGTGGCGGTGACGTTCGGAGACCACGGTCTTGCCGTAGGCCTCGGCCACCCGCGAGCCCGGCAGGAGCTCGGCGATGTAGGCGCCGAGGCGCATCGTGCCGCCCTTGTCGGTGACGTCGCGCTGGCTGTCCATCAGGTCGATCACCCGGTGGGGCGAGCCCGGGTCGAACTCGCTGGAGTTGGCCCCCTCGAGCCCCAGCTCGTTGCGGGCGAACTCGATGGTCATGACCTGCATGCCGAGGCAGAGGCCGAGGCAGGGGATCTCGTGCTCTCGGGCGTAGCCGGCGGCCGCGATCTTGCCCTCGATCCCCCGCTCGCCGAACCCGCCCGGGATCACGATCCCGTCGAGCTCGCGCAGGCGGCCCTCGGCCAGCAGCCCCTCGACGTCCTCGGCCTGGATCCAGTCGACCTCGATGTCGGTGGCGTGGTGGAACCCGCCGTGCTTGAGGGCCTCGACCACCGACAGGTAGGCGTCCGGGAGGCTGACGTACTTGCCGACGATGCCGATGCGGACCGAGCGCTCGATCGCGTCGATGCGATCGACGAGGCTCGTCCACTCGGAGAGGTCGACCGGCTCGGTGTCGAAGCGGAGCAGGTCGCACACCACCTGGTCGAGGCCCTCCTCGTGCAGCACGAGCGGGATCTCGTAGAGGCTGCGGGCGTCGGCGGCGTTGACCACGGCGTCGACCGGGACGTCGCAGAGGTTGGAGATCTTGCGCTTGAGCTCGTCGCTGATCGCGGCCTCGCTGCGACACACGATCGCGTCGGGCTGGATGCCGCGGCTGCGCAGCTCGGTGACGGAGTGCTGGGTGGGCTTGGTCTTCTGCTCCCCCGACGGCCCGATGAACGGGACGAGCGTGACGTGGAGGTAGCAGACGTTGTCCCGCCCGATGTCGAGCCGGAACTGGCGGATGGCCTCGAGGAACGGGAGGATCTCGATGTCGCCCACGGTGCCGCCCACCTCGGTGATGACGACGTCGACGTCGTCGGTGGCCAGTCGGGAGATGCGGCTCTTGATCTCGTTCGTGATGTGGGGGATCACCTGCACGGTCTTGCCGAGGTAGTCGCCCCGGCGCTCGGCGGCGAGCACGGCGGAGTAGATGGAGCCCGTGGTGGCGTTGGAGTCCCGGGTGAGCGGCTCGTCGATGAAGCGCTCGTAGTGGCCGAGGTCGAGGTCGGTCTCACCGCCGTCGTCGGTGACGAACACCTCACCGTGCTCGAAGGGGTTCATGGTGCCGGGGTCGACGTTGATGTAGGGGTCCAGCTTCTGCATCGTCACCCGCAGGCCCCTGGCCTTGAGCAGCCGGCCCAACGAGGAGGCCGTGAGCCCCTTGCCGAGGGAGCTGGCCACACCCCCGGTGACGAACACGTGCTTGGTCACTGCCTGCCTCCCGAAATCGCTCACCGAAGGGACTCCACTCCCGGACTGGTCTCGCCGGGAACGGCGGCACCCCGTGGGTGGTGCGGTGCTTCGGGTGGGTCGGGCGCTGCCGACTCGGAGAGGCCTGAGCGAAGGTACCATGACCGGGCCCGGCACCGGTGAACCCCGCGCCCGCCACGAGCGCCGCCGCCCGGACCGCCGGCCCGACCGCCCCGTGACCGACACCGTCCCGACCCCCCGCACCCGCCTGTCCACGGACGGGCGGCGCCAGCGCCGCCGCGACCTCGCCGCGCTCGTGGGCGTGGCCCTGCTCGTGCGCCTGCCGTCGTTCTTCGCATCCCGCCACCTCACCTTCGACGACGGCGTCTTCGGAGCGTCGGCGGTGGCCGTGCGGGCCGGGGGCGTGCCCTTCCGCGACGTGTTCTCCAGCCAGGGACCGATGTTCCTGCCCCTGATCTGGCTGGGCGACCTGGTCGGGCTCCACACCCTCGACGGGCCCCGCCTCACCATGTTGGCGTCGGCCGTCGCCCTCGTCGTGGCGGTGTACCTGGCCGGTCGGGAGGTCTCCGACCGCCTCGGCGCACTGGTCGCCGGCGGCCTCGCCGCCCTGACCGGCTCGAGCATCGCGGTGACGGGCTCGCTGGCGGCGGACGGCCCCGCCATGGCCTTCGCCGCCGCCGCCGTGCTGGTCGCGCTCCGGTACCGGCGCGACCCGTCGACGCGTCGGGCGGTCCTCATCGGGGTGCTGCTCGGCACCGCGCTGTGCGTCAAGGCCCTCGTGCTGCCCGCGGCGATCCCGATCGGCCTCGTCCTGCTGTTCGGCCGGCGAGTCCCGGACTGGTTCGCCGCGGTGGGCAGCGCCGTCGCGGTCGGGCTCGGGTCCTCGCTGGCGTTCGGCTTCGCCGACGTGTGGGACCAGTCCGTCACGTACCACCTCGATGCGCCGGGCAGCTCCGACCCGATCGACAACCTCGTCAAGGTGCTGGACACGCTCGTCACCCGCGACCCACTCCTCCTCGCCCTCGGTGCGGTCACGATCGTGGCGCTGGTCCTGCGCCGCCGGCGTGGCGAGCCGGCGGCCGTGGCTCCCGAGGGTGCGCACCCCCCTGCCCCGGGCGACCGCCGCGTGCCCGCCCCGGGCCTGCTCCTCGGCCTGTGGGCCGTCGCGATGCTCCTCGTGCTCGTGGGCGAGCACCCCCTCTGGCGGCCGCACGTGTCCGAGCTCGTGCCGCCGCTGGCGCTGCTCGTCGCCCGCTACCGCCCGGCGCTGAAGCCCGTCGTCGTCACGGCGGCGGTGGCCCTGCCGCTCTCGTTGGCGTTCACCTGGGGCGCGATCACGCCGCTCTGGTACACGGGCGACGAGGCCGACGTGGTGGCCGAGCTGCGCGCGCTGCCCGACGGAGCGCTGGCCATCAGCGACGAGCCGGGCCAGGTGTGGCGGGCCGGGCGCCGCACCCCGGACTGGCTGGTGGACACGTCCGTGCTGCGCACCGACTCGGACCGGCCCTCGCTGTGGATCCGCACCGACACCGTGCTCGACGAGGCGGCCCGGCCCGACGTGTGCGCGGTCGTCCTGTGGACGCCGCGGTTCCGCGAGGACCTCGAGGGCCTGGACGACGGTCTCCTCGCCGAGGGCTACGACCTCGCGGCCCGCTACGACCGGGACCGGCGCCTGTACGTCAAGGACGACTGCCGGCCCTGACGGCCCTGCGAGGGTCGCCGCCGGCTGCTCACCCCCGCTCGGCCGCCGCCTTCAGCGCTTCGAGGGTCTGGCGCATGCCGTCCCGGTTGTGCGACGCACGGTCGGCGACACCGGTCGCCAGGCGGCCGGCCACGCGGATGAGCGCGCCACGCTCGTCGACCCACGTCTCGGTGACGGTGCACGGCCCGTCCGGCTCGTCGCCCGCGAACGTGTAGCGCCACCGGGCGACGGGCAGGCCCATCGACGAGGTGCGGAACGCGAACACCCGCCCGGGATCGGCCTCGACCACCTCGTTCACCGTGGACCAGCGCCGCCAGCCCCGGCGGTTGCGACCGGAGAACCGCGCACCGACGGTCGGACCGGAGGCGCCGTCGGCCCACCGGCACGACACGTTCTCGGGGCTCCACTCGCCCATCCGCTCGACGTCGCTCACCATCGCGTAGAGGTCCGACGGCGACGCCGCCACCTCCGCCTGCACCTCGATCTCGTCGGCCATCGCCCCGTTCTAGCGAACGCGTGCCGAGCCTGCCCGGACGCGCCCCGTCAGGGCGCCGCCGCGGCGGGCTCACGCTCCTCGACGGCCGCCGCGTCGGGCTCGGCCAGCTCGTCGGTGACCAGCACCAGGTACACGAGCGAGGCGTTGAGCACGCCCAGCATCACGCCGGGGATGGCGATGCCCGAGTCGTTCAGGGCGAAGCCCAGGACGGCCACGACCGTGAAGCCGGAGAGGATCGCCCGCTCCTGGGGGATCAGCTCCTGGATGCGGTGCAGCCGACCGGGCGCGCGCCAGATGAGGTAGAGCACGAAGGCGAACACGACCGGCACCATCAGGATCCACTCGGAGCTCGTCAGCACGGAGAGGTTGGCCTCGAGCTTGCGGAAGACGACGGTGACGAACGCCCCGAAGCCCTCGTCGCCGATGCGCTCGAACAGCCGACCCAGGTGCGTGCGCTGGTCCTCGGGACGGGCCAGGTCGACGAAGCCGACGGCGATCATGGCGAGCACACCGCCGACGACCCACACGACGATGGTCCGCCACCGGATCCTCCAGCCGAGCAGCGCCACGGCGGTGATGCCCGCGCCCGGGACGAACGAGAGCACCCCGCCCACGTCGGATCCCCAGAAGGGCGAGCCGTCCGCGATCACCGCCACGGCGAGGATGGCGACCCCCGCCCACGCGCCGCGCCGGCCACCGACCCGCCAGGCCACGAGACCGGCGAGGATGATGCTGGCCGACGCGAGCTGGGCGAACGCCAGGTTGCCGAGGCCGGCGAACCGCCCGGCGATCGTCGGCGTGTACCCGAAGCTGGTGTTCAACTGGAGCGGCGCCCCCACCAGCAGGTCGACCACCAGCAGGCCGACGATGACGGCCAGCACCCCGATGAGCGGGTCGACCACGCTGCCGAGGCGTCGCAGCTGGTCGCAGGCCAGTCCGAGGGCGGCGGCGCCGGTCACGAGGAACAGCCAGTAGGGGCCGGTCCCCCACTGCTCGAACGGGAAGAGCCCGGCGAGGTAGGTGGCGGGCAGCACGGCGAGCACCGACAGGGCCGCCACCTCGATCACCCGACGGAGGCGGGGTCGGCGCCGGCGGAACGCGAGCACGGCGAGGACCCAGAGCGCGAGCTGGGCCACCACGAAGAACGTCGACACCGGCCCGACGAGGGTGTCCCGGAACAGGGCGCCCTCGTTGGCGTCGACGAGCCACGCCCGGCGCTCGCCGGCCGACCCGCCGGTGGCGGCCCGCTCCCAGGGCCGCCCCTCCATCTCGGCGGGCCGAGGGAGGCCGAGCAGGTCGAGCACGGTCGGCGCGGTGTCGGCGAGGGTGACGAAGCCGACCCGCCGCGTGACCGCGGACTCGAGCAGCCCGGGCTCCACCCCGGGGGCGCGGAGCCCGGCGATCGTGAGGTGCACGCCCGACGAGGCGTGGTACGGGCCGACCACCACGACGGCGTCGCGCTCGGGGTCCACCCGCTCCAGGAGGCCTCCGACGAGCTCGTCGGTCCACTCGATCGCCTGGGCCCGCATGCGGGTCCGCTGGTCGGCGGTGACCCGGCTGCGGTAGGCGTCGGCCCGCACCAGGTCGGACGCCTCGACCAGCACGACCGCGTCGTCACGCCACTCGTCGTCGAGGATCTCGAGCACGACGTCGCGGTCGAGGCGGCGCCCGAACGGCGCCGTGGGGTCGTCCTCGAGCAGCTCGACGCCCACCGACCCGCCCGGGACCACGCCGTGGGTGTCCATGAGCGACCCGCCGACGGCCCGGCCGAACTCCACGTCGAGCTCCTGCTCGGAGCCGTCGGCGTTGCCGATGACCGCCCGGTGGACGCCCTCGTCCTCGAGCGCCTGGCCCAGCGCCCCGACGAGAGCGTCGTAGGGCAGGCGCTCGTTCTCGGCCACGATCTGGGGCAGGCCGAGGTTGACGATGCCCTCGGTGATCGACCGACCCGTGCGACGCCCGTAGACCTCCTCGACGGGGTAGCCGCTGAACACCTCGCCGACGTTGAACGCCAACCCGTCCGCGCCGCGGGCCCCTCGGGCCCGGGTGCCGGCGTCGAGGGTCGTGTAGGCGTCCCCCGGGGTGGTGCGACGCACGACGGCACGCGTGGAGAGGTCCGCGATCGCCGACTCGTCGAGCAGCGCCTCGAGGTGAGGGGCGTCGAACTCGTCGAGGTCGGCCCACGACAGGGTCGGCACGGAGAGCACGAGCACGCGACGCACCTCGGTGTCGCGCTCCTCCTGGGCCCGGGCCACGCCGTGCCCCGCGCCGGTGAGCACGACGAGGCCCACGAGCACGGCCGCGAGCGCACGCCGGCCGCTCACGACGGCACCACGGGCCGCCGCGCGAGCCGCTCGGGCGCGAGCCCGAGCAACCGAACCGCCCCCCACCACAGGGCGAGGCCCACCGCGCCGACGGCGGCGAGGGCCAACAGATCGCCGAGCCGGCCGGCAGGGTCGAGGACGGACATGGCCCACCAGGCTGCCGCGGCCAGCGCCACCGACACCAGCAGGGCCGGCACGAGGGAGCGCGGGAAGAGCGGTTCGCGGACGCGTCGCCGGAGCCCCGCACCGAGCGCGATCGCCCCGAGCAGGAAGGCGACCGTGTGGCCGACGCCGAGCAGGAAGACCGTGGCGGTGCCCTCGCTGAACGCCGACGCGACCACCATGAACGCCACCCCGACGGCGGCGGTGACCACGGCCACGATGGCGGGCGTGCGGCTGTCGCCGAGCGCGTAGTAGGCCGCCGCCAGCAGGCGGAAGGCCCCGTAGAACACGAGCCCGAGGGCCAGCGAGGCGGTGGCCGCCGCCATCAGCTCGACGCCCCGCGGCGAGTCGGCCTCGCCGAACGCGAGGAGGGCCATCAACGGGACCGAGAGCGCGTACAGCGCGGCCGACACCGGCAGGACGGTCACCGACAGCGCGTCGAGCCCCCAGCGCACCGCTCGCCCGTAGGCGGGGAGGTCACCGTTGGCGACGTCGGTGGCCAGCTCGGGGGTGACCGCGGTGTGGATGGGCTGGGCGAGCACGCCGTAGGGCGCGAGGAAGACGTAGAACGCCACGCGGTAGGCGACGACGCCGCCCTCGACGGCGCCACCGAGGATGATGGCGGCGCCGAGCAGCAGCGCGGCCCCGGTGTGTTGGAGCACCGCCCAGCCCGACAGGGCGAGGAGGCGCCGCACGGCCGGGTCCCTCGGCGCCGCGCGGGGGCGGAGGCGGAACCCGCGCCGGCGCAGGTCGATGACGGGGACGGCGACGAACGCGAGCACGCCGAGCGTGCCGCCGAGGCCGAGGACCACCTGCTCGGCCATCGTCAGCTCGAGCCCCGCGTCGGGACCGGCGAGCGCGTAGAACACGACCATGGAGCCGACGATCACCACCGTGTTGCCGATGGGCGCCGCGGCGGGCAGGGCGAAGACCCGCTTGGCGTTGAGCAGGGCGATGGCCAAGAAGCCGTAGGCGTAGAGGACGAGCTGGGGCAGGAAGAAGCGCAGGAGCACGGTGGCCAGCGCCTGTTGCTGCGCCGCCACCTCGGGGTCGGCCACCGCGCTCGTCAACAGGTCGGCCACCACGGGTGCGAACACCATGCCCAGCACCGTGAGGGTGCCGAGCAGCACGAGGAAGACCCCGAGCAGGCCTCCGGCCAGGCGCTCGGCCTCGGCGTCGTCGTGGCGGTCGAACAGCTCGACGAAGCTGGGCACCAGGACCGCCGACAGGGCCCCGGCGGCCAACAGCTCGAAGACCACCGTCGGCAGGGTGTTCGACGCCTCGAAGGTGTTGCCCAGGTAGCTGGTGCCGAGCACGGCCGCCACCACGATCACCCGGGCGCCCCCGAGGGCGCGCGAGGCCGCCGCGGCGACGCCCATGGCGGCCGCGGCCCGGCCGACCGACCGTGGGGCGGTCCCGTCCGGGCCCGCGGGAGCGACCGTGGGGTCGACGCCCGGCGCGTCGGACGGCGGAGGGCTCGCCGGGCTCAGGGCGTCCCGGGCCATTCGGGCAGGGGGCCCTGCGCCCCGGGCCCGTCGCCGTAGTGGCCGACGACGCCCTGCCCGAGCTCGGCCTCGGCCAGGACCGCGGCCAGCCGGCCGGAGATCTCGCCGAGGTCGTCGACGGTGGACAGGGCCGCGGCCCGCTGCGGGTCGTCACGCACCAGCGCGACGACCTCGCCCTGGCGCTCGTCGTCGCGTCGGTCGCGCCGGTCCTCGGCCACGACCGAGGGCTGGCCCTGGGCGACGAGCACATCCGCCATCACCTCGAGGTGGTCGCTCGACCCGAGGTCGGAGTCGGCCCCCGACACGAGCAGCACCTGGAACTGGTCGTCGGCCAGGTCGCTCAGCTGGTTGGCCCCGTCCCCCTCGGGCGAGAACCCCAGGAACCCGGCGTCGATCAGCGCCTGCGTCGCCCCGTCGGGCTGCGCCCCCTGCGAGAGGTCACGCAGCACCCGCCGCCACGCCTGGCGCTGGAGCGACGCGGCGTCGGACCGCGGCACGCCGAGGGCCTCGGCCAGCGCCTCCTGCTCGGCCTCGTCGTCGAGCGCGAACGAGCGGTCGAGCCACACCGTGCCCGGGACGGTCGCACCCGCCTGCTGGAGCAGCAGGTCGGTCTGGTCGACCACCTCCTCGCGCACGCCCCGGTCGGCGACGACGAGCACCGATCGCCCGTCGAGGCGGGTGTCGCCCGCCCAGGGCGACGCGTCGAGGAGCGACTCGCTCAAGGCGTCGTTCTGCGCGGTGAGCCGGTCGTTGGCCGCCTTGCGGGCGTCGAGCGTGTCCGACACGTCCTCGACCTGGTTCTGGAGGCTCTCGACCACCGAGGGGCCGACGAAGGTCGACCCCACGACGATGCCGAGGGCGAGGGCGAGGAACACGGCCACGAGCGTGACCAGGTGGTAGCGGAAGGTGAGCACGTCAGAAGTTTCCGGTGAGGGTGACCCAGGTGTTGCGCAGCATCAGCCAGATGGCGTCGAGGATGGTCTGCAGCGAGTCGGACAGGGACAACAGCACGAGCACGACGGCGAGCACCGCGAGGACGAGCAGGCCGAGGTCGCGTCGCCGCAACCGGCCCTCGTAGAGCTTCGAGACGCCCTTCGCGTCGACCAGGATCGGGCCGATGCGCAGGCGGGTGAGGAAGGTGGAGGACATGCCGGCGCGCCCCTTGTCGAGGAACTCGACCATGGTGGCGTGGGTGCCGACGGCCACGATGAGCTGCGCCCCACCCTCGTACGCCAGCAACATGGCGGCGTCCTCGCTGGTGCCCTCGACCCAGAACTCCTCGTACTCGACCCCCGCGGCGGCCAGCTCCTCGCGCCCGGGGCCCCGGCCGTCGGGGTGCACGTGGTGGACGAGGTCGGCGCCGCAGTGCAGCGCCTTGTCCGACACCGAGTCGTAGTCGCCGATGATGACGTCGGGCGTGAGGCGGTGGGACAGGAGGGCGTCGGCCCCACCGTCCACGCCGATGAGCACCGGGCGGTACTCGGAGATGTAGGGCTTCAGCGCCCGCAGGTCCTCGCGGTAGTCGATGCCGCGCACGACGATGAGCGCGTGCCGGCCCTTGAAGTCCGTCTTCAGCGTCGGGATGGTGAGGGGCGCGAACGTGAGCTCGGCCTCGTTGCGGATGTACTCGAGGGTGTTGACCGCGAACTGCTCGAGCTCGCTGCCGATCGAGCCGCGCGCGTGCTCCATGCGGTCGAGGACGTCGTCGCGGGACAGGACCTTGCCGGTGGCGACGACCTCGTCGCCGATGCGCACCTCGCCGCCCTCGATGCACACGGTGTCGCCGTCCTTCAGACGATCGAGCAGCGAGCGGTCGACCTCGTCGAGCAGGGGGATGCCCGCCTCCACGACCCGGATGGGGCCGCCGTTGGGGTAGCGGCCCGAGATCGACGGCGAGGCGTTGAGCACGGCCCCGGCCCGCTTGTCGACCAGGCCGTCGCCCGCCACCCGGTCGAGGTCGGCGTGGTCGATCACCGCGATCTCGCCGGGCTCGAGGCGCTTGATGAGGTCCTTGGTGCGACGGTCCACCCGGACGCGCGCGGTGAGGGGCGCGTCGACGTCGGGCACCTGGGTTCTCAGACGGCGCGCCATGGGGTCTCCAGAGGCGGACTGGCAGCGCCGGCCGATCTCCCTGGGCCCGGGCGCTGCCGCAACAGAACCGTCACAGAGTACCGCTCGGGCGCCGTCCCAGGCGATCGAGGGCCCGCAGGGGCGGTGTGGCGTCGATCACCCGGGAGAAGGACACCCACTCGCTGGCCAGGTTCAACAGCGCGACCACGACCAGCGCGCCGGTGCGCAGGGCCGGAGCCGTGGCCAGCACCAGGGCCAGGCCCAGGGCGCCCCCCACCACGTTCGCCCCCACGTCCCCGAGCATGAGCTCCTCGCGCAGGTCGGGGATCAGCAGCGCCGCCGCGGCCCCCACGACGAGGGCGATGGCGGCGAGGTCGTCGGGCGCCCCGGTCGCCACGACGAGCACGGCGAAGCCGACGAGCGCCACCTTCAGCGTGCGCCCGGGCGCGCGGTCGAACAGGTTGGCCAGGTTGGCGCAGAGCGCCACCAGCGCGGCATCGAGGAGGATGCGCCCGATCGAGCCGGCCCGGGGGCCGGCCACCACGACGACGCCGACCGCGGCCCCTCCGAACAGCTTGAGCGATCCCGTCGTGAGCCGACCCCGGCCGAGCGCGGTCAGGTGGCCGCGGAACCCGCCCGACTGGCCCGCCCCGGCGAGGTCGTCGAGCAGGCCGAGGAATCCCAGGCCGAGCACCAGGACGAGCACCTGGGCGCGGACGGCGGCGCCGTCGGGCCGGAACGACCAACCGGCGGCGTCGGCCAGCGCGACGACGCCCTGCGCGGCGACGGCGGCGAGCACGACGACGAGGCCGGCGGCGGTCGGCAGGCGGTGGTCCCGGTAGTTGGTGCGCTCGAGGGCGGAGACGGCGAGCACGGGCCGGGTGCTCCACCACCCGGCACCGCCGAGCAGCAGGCCGACCGCGAACGCGGCGAGGACGGACACGCGACGCTCAGCGCCCGCGCTCGCGCGCCGCCGTGCCCAACAGCTCGGCGGCGTGCTCGTGGGCGGCCTCGCTGTCGGGGGTGCCCGACAGCATCCGGGCCAGCTCGACCACCCGGGCGGCCTCGTCGAGGACGGCGACCTGGGTGGTGGTGACCGAGCCGTCGTCGGCCTTGGCCACCGCCACCTGGGCGTCGGCGAAGGCCGCCACCTGGGGCAGGTGGGTGACGACGAGCACCTGGTGGTCCGCACCGAGGGCCGCGAGGGAGCGCCCGACCGCCAGCGCGGCCGCGCCGCCGACCCCGGCGTCGACCTCGTCGAACACGAGCACCGGGGGCCCCGCCGTGAGCACGAGGCGCAGCGCGAGCATCGTGCGGGCGAGCTCGCCGCCCGAGGCCACCTTGGCCAGCGGCAGCAAGGCCGCCCCCGGGTTGGCGGCGAGGGTGAACGCGACGTCGTCACCGGGGTCGTCGTCGGCCACGCTCACCCCGAGGCGGGCCTTGGGCATGGCGAGCGCGGCGAGGTGGGACTGGGTCGCCTCGGCCAGCCCCGGGGCGGCCGCCCGCCGAGCCCGCCCGACGGCCGCGGCCGCGTCGTCGACCGCGGCGACGGCCTCACCCCGCCGGGCATCGAGCGCCCGGGCCCGCTCCTCGTACGCCTCGAGGTCGGCGAGCCGGGCCGACAGCTCGTCGCGGTAGGCGATCACCTCGGCCAACGACTCGCCGTACTTGCGGGTGAGCTCGTGCAGCAGCCGGCGACGGGCCCGGACGGCGGCCAGCCGCTCGGGGTCCTCGACGATGGCCTCGCCCGCGGCCCGCAGCTCGGCCGCGACGTCGGCGAGCTCGGCCTGCGCCGCGAGCAGCCGTCCCTCGGCCGCCGCGAACGGCGCCCGACCGGCCACCGCGGCCAGCGCGGCGGCGAGGCGGTCCTGGCCCCCGCCCTCGCCGGTGAGCGCCTCGAGCGCCTGTCCCGCCGCCTCCCGGTGAGCGACGGCGTCGGCGAGGCGGTCCTCCTCGGCCTCGAGGCGATCGTCCTCGCCAGGGTCCTCGAGCGACGCGGCAGCGAGCTCGTCGACCTGGTATCGCAGCAGGTCGATCTCGCGGGCCCGGGCGCGCTCGTCGCCGCCGAGCGCGTCGAGGGCGCGGTCGATCTCGGCCAACCGCTGCCGGGCGTCGTGCAGCGGAGCGAGGTCGACCGATCCGAAGCGGTCGAGGGAGCGACGCTGGACCGACGGCGAGAGCAAGGACTGGTGGGCGTGCTGGCCATGCAGGTCGACGAGCTCGGCCCCGAGCTCGGCCAGGGCGGCGACGGTGGCGAGCCGCCCGTCGATGTAGGCACGGCTGCGCCCCTCACGCGGGATCACCCGGGTGACGACCACCTCGTCGTCGCGGTGCAGGAAGCGCCCTTCGACCCGGGCCTCGGCGGCGCCGGGCCGGACGAGCCGCGGGTCGGCCCGGCCGCCCACGAGGAGGTCGATGGCCCCCACGACGAGCGTCTTGCCCGCACCGGTCTCGCCCGTGACCGCGGTCATGCCCGGCCCGAGCAGCAGCGAGAGCTTCTCGATGACGCCGAGATCCTCGACCGCCAGCTCGCTCAGCACGCCGGTGCTCCCCTCACCGGTCCTCGAGGCCGAACTTGGCCTTGAGGATCGAGTGGAAGTCCCGCTCCCCGAAGGTGACCATGCGCGCCCGGTGCTCCGAGCCGGTGCACACGACCGCGTCGCCCGCCCGCAGCTCGCCGAGGTTGCGCCCGTCCACCGACAGCGTGGCCGGACGGTGCCCGCACACCGCCAGCCGGATCTCGTCGTCGGGGTTGAGCACCAGGGTGCGGTCGAAGAGCATGTGGGGCGACACCGGCGTGAGCTGCAGTGACCGGTGGGTGGGGGCCACGATCGGCCCCCGGGCGGAGAAGGCGTACGCGGTCGAGCCCGTCGGGGTGGCCACGATGAGGCCGTCGGTGGCGTAGGTGGTGAAGAAGCGGCCATTCACCCAGACCTCGAGGCGCACGGTGTGGCCCGACGGGGTCTTCTCCAACACCGCCTCGTTGAGCGCGAGCCAGGAGGTCGGCGCCGCCGCCGGCCAGGCCGCGGCCTCGACCGCCACCGACAGCAACATGCGCTCCTGCACATCGTGGTCACCGGCGAGGATGCGCTCGAGCGACTCCTCGAGGACGTCGGGCTCGACCTCGGTGAGGTAGCCGAGCTGGCCGATGTGGACGCCGAGGACGGGCACGGCCTCGGTGGACACGAGGTCGACGGTGCGCAGGATCGTTCCGTCGCCACCCAGGCTGACCGCCAGGTCGAGGCCCTCGGCCAGCCGCTCGTCGTCGACGCCGTGGTCCTCGAGGCCGACGATGCGGGCGTCGAGGCGGGGGCAGCGCACCTCGTGGCCGCGCGCCACGAGCCAGTCGGTGACCCGACGGGCGGTGGCGGTGGCCTCGTCGCGCTCGTGGTGCACGACCAGGGCGACGACGGCCACTCAGCGCTCCCCCGCGACCGGGCGGACGGCCTCGACCACGGCGTCGAGGTCGACGGCGCGGCGCCGGGCGGCGGGCGCCTCCCCCGGGGCGCGCGCCCAGAGGAGGAACTCGACGTTGCCGTCGGCACCGGTGAGGGGCGAGGCCATGGCCCCCATGATGTCGGCTCCGTGGTCCTCGAGGGCGCCTTTCACCTCCTCCAGCACCCGCCGCCAGACCGCGGGGTCGGCGATGACGCCCTTGGCCCGGGCCGCCTCCTCGCGACCGGCCTCGAACTGCGGCTTGACCAGCAGCACCAGGTCCGCACCGGGCCGGGCCACCGCCAGCAGCGCCGGCACCACGGCCCGCAACGAGATGAACGACAGGTCGGCGGTGACGAGGTCCACGGCGCCGCCGACGGCGTCGCCGGACCGCAGGTGGCGGACGTTGGTGCGCTCGCGGACGACGACGCGCGGGTCGGCGCGCAGGCGGGCGTCGAGCTGGCCGTGACCGACGTCGAGGGCCACCACCCGCCGGGCCCCCCGCTGGAGCAGGGCGTCGGTGAACCCGCCGGTGGACGCACCGGCGTCGAGGGCCTCGCGCCCCGCCACCGCGATCTCGAAGTGCCCGAGCGCGGCGTCGAGCTTCTCGCCGCCGCGGCCGACGAACCGGGGAGGCGGGCCCAGCACGGCGAGCGGCTCGTCCGGGGCGACCAGGCGGGCAGGCTTGGCCGCGGGGGCGCCGCCGACCGTCACCCGGCCCGCGGCGATGTGCTCCTGGGCCTGGCGGCGGGTGGTCGCCAGGCCCCGGCGGACCAGCTCGAGGTCGAGCCGGCGACGGGGCGGCAGTGAGGCCTCAGGCCTTCTTGGCCGCCGACGCCTTCTTGGCCGTCGTCTTCTTGGCCGTCGTCTTCTTGGCCGTCGTCTTCTTGGCCGTCGTCTTCTTCGCCGGCGCCTTCTTGGCGGCGGTCTTCTTGGCGGGCGCCTTCTTGGCGGCGCTCTTCTTCGCCGTCGACTTCTTCGCCGGGGCCTTCTCGGCGGCGCCACCGCCGTCCTTGGTGAGCTTGTCGACCTGGCGCTCGAGGTCCTTCGTCAGCTTCTCGATCTGGCGCTCGAGGCGGCCCAGCTCGTTCTTCGTCGCGAGGTTGAGGCTCTTGACCTGCTCGCGCACCTCGGAGCGAATCCGCTTCGCCAGCTTCTCGCTGCGCTTGCGGCTCTCCTCGAGCAGCTCCTGGACCTTGTCCTGGGCCTGCTCCTGGCGCACCTGGCCGGCCTTGACGCCGTCGCGGACGATGGCCTCGGCCCGGCGCTGGGTGAGCTGCGTGAACTCGACGAGGCCGTCGACGTACTTCTGCAGGAAATCGGTCTGTGCCATGGCCCCAGCCTACGGCCGCACCGGCCTGCTTGCAAGAGTTAGCACTCTGCTCGGCAGCGCGATCACCCGTTCCGCTCGAGGTGGCGGCGCCGGGACGCCTCGATCTCGGCCTCGGCCGCGTCGCGGCCCTCCCACCCGCGCACCTCCGCGTACTTCTTCGGCTCGAGCACCTTGTAGATCTCGAAGAACTGCGAGATCTCCGCGAGGAGCTCCGGGCGCAGGTCGTCAAGGTCCTCGACGGCATCCCAGCGCGGGTCGCCCGCGGGAGCGCACAGCACCTTGGCGTCGGGGCCGGCGTCGTCGCGCATCCAGAACACGCCCAGGGGCCGAGCCAGCACGTGGCAGCCGGGGAAGGTCGACTCCTCGAGCAGCACGAGGGCGTCGAGCGGGTCACCGTCCTCGCTCAGCGTGCGCGGGAAGAACCCGTAGTCGACCGGGTAGCGGGCCGCGGTGAACAGGTGCCGGTCGAGCCAGATCTCGCCGGTCTCGTGGTTCGCCTCGTACTTGTTGCGCGACCCCTGCGGGATCTCGACGACCACCTCGATCTCCATCACGACTCCTCGTCATCGTCGGCGGGGACCTCGGCGAGCCCCGTGTCCTCGAGCCACGCCCGGGCCACCGACCGGGCGTCCCGCCCCTCGAGCTCCACCTCCGCCCGCAGGGACCGCACGGCCTCGTCGGTGAGCAGGGGGGACAGCGCGGCCACCACCTCGGCGACCTCCGGGTGGTCGTCCGCGACGTCCTGGCGCAGGGTGAACGAGGGGTTGTGGACCGTGAAGGTGCCGGCGTCCTCCAACAGCTCGAGCGAGCCGTCGGCCAGCCGGGGGTCGGTCTCGATCACCTGGCCGAAGGGGCAGAAGAGCCCCGCGTCGACCTGCTCGTAGAGCTCGTCGGTGGGCAGCGAGGCCGCGGGGCGCACCGACACGTCGAAGGCCCGCTCGAACTGGCGGAGCCCGGCGAGGTCGTCCTCGAAGCCGGTGCCCTCGTCGACGCACAGCGCGGGCGGGGGCTCGTCGTCCTCGACCGCCGCCGCCAGGTCGGCGAGCGTGCGGATGCCGAGGTCCTCGACGGTGTCGCCGCTCGCCGCGACGGCGTAGCTGCTGCTGGCCGGCGCCGGCGGGAGCCAGACGATCTGGTTGAGCTCGCCGTCGCGGTCCCGCACGTCCTCGTAGAGCTCGCTCGGGGTCCCGGCGGGCTCCGCCTGGGCCAGGATCCGGGTCCAGCCCGTCCCCGTGTACTCCCAGTAGCCGTCGATCAGGCCGCTGCGCTGCGCCTCGCGCACCACGGCGGTCCCGCCGGCGCCGATCTCCTGGTGGACGTCGGCACCCGCCGCCCGCAGCGCCTCCACCGTGATCCAGCCGAGCAGCTCCTGCTCGGCGCTCTCCTTGGAGCCCACCGACAGCTCGGCGCCCTCGAGGTCGACCTCGGGCCCGGTCCAGCGCAGCGCGTCGGCGCCGTCGTCGGCGGGATCGGCCTCGGGAACGTCGGCGGCGCACGACGCGGCGCCGAGCACCAGGACGACGGCGGCGAGCACGGCGGCGGGTCGTCGCCACGGGGAGGTGGTCACGAGGGCCTCACTCCGCCATGGTGCCCGATGGCGGCGCGGACAGGGCCGCGTCGACGGCGGCAGCCAGATCCTCGGCGATGCGATCGGGGGCCGGGTCGACCGGGAGGTCGTCCCGGCCGGTCACACCGCTGAGCACCAGCAACCACTCGAACCCGAGCGCGCGAGCGAAGCGCCCGTCGGTGTCGGGACGGTCGCCGACGGCCACCCCGTGGCCGCCGACGAGGGCGCGCACGTGCTCGGCCATGGGCGGGTACGGCTTGCCCGCGACGACGGGCGCCGTCCCCGATGCCGTCGCGACCGCGGCGAGGATGGCGCCGCCGCCGGGGAGCAGGCCGGCCGGCGTGGGGTAGGTGGCATCGTCGTTCGTGCCGACGAGGCGGGCGCCGCGGCGCACCGCCCGCGACGCCCGGTCGAGCTCGTCGTAGTCGAAGTCCCGGTGGAAGCCGACGAGCACGGCGTCGGCGTCGCCGTCGCGCACGGGCTCGGCGCCCCGGGCCCGGACCGCCTCCTCGACGCCGGGGCCGGCGCACACGAACACCCGCTCGCCCGCCTCCACCAGCCCGGCCGCCACGACGGCCGAGGTGACCACGTCACCCGCGGCAGGGATGCCGAACCGAGCCAGCTTGGCCTCCTGGTCGGCCAGGCGCACCGAGGAGTTGTTGGTGACGAACACCACCCGCTCACCGGCCGAGCGCAGCCGTCCCACCGCCGCCGCGGCGCCCGGCAGGGGCTGGTCGTCCAGCCACACCACGCCGTCGAGGTCGAGCACCCAGGCCATGGCCCTCAGTCTGCTAGCAAGAGTCCCGTGCCCCCGACACCCTCGCCCGGACCCGCCTTCTCCGCGTTCCTCGGGGTCCGCTACGACCCCGACCGCTTCGGCCCCGAGGCGGTCACGGCACCGCCCTACGACGTGCTCAGCGAGGACGACCGGGCGTCGTTCCTCGACCGCGACCCGCACAACGCGGTGCGCATCGACCTGCCCCGCGAGGAGGGCGGCGTCGATCCGTACGAGCTCGCCGCCCGGCTCTGGAACGAGTGGCTCGACGAGGGCGTCCTCGTGATCGACGACGAGCCCAGCATGTACGTGTACCGGATGGGGTTCTCCGACGAGGCCGGGCGGCCCCACCAGACCACCGGCGTGATCGGCGCCCTCGCCCTCAGCCGGCCGGGCGAGGGCGGCATCCTGCCCCACGAGCACACCACCCCGAAGGCGAAGAGCGACCGCCTCGACCTGCTCCGGGCCACCCACGCCAACCTCTCGCCGATCTGGGGCCTGTCCCCGGCCGCCGGCCTCACCGCGCTGTGCGAGCCGTCGGGGCCGCCCGACTGGGCCTGGACCGACGACGACGGTGTGCACCACCGGCTCTGGCAGATCCGCCAGCCCGGCGTGCTGGCCGCCATCTCCGAGGCCGTCGGCTCCGCGCCGGTGCTGATCGCCGACGGGCACCACCGCTACGAGACCTCGCTCGCCTACCGCGACGAGCGCCGCGCGGTCGACGGGGAGCACCCCGACCCCCACGGTGGGTACGACTCGACCCTCGCCTACGTCGTCGAGCTGGCCGACGAGCAGCTCACGGTGCTGCCCATCCACCGACTGGTCGCAGGGCTTCCCGACGGCACCGACGTGGCGGCCCTGCTCGAGCCCTTCTTCGAGGTGACCGCCACCGACACCGGCGACGACGCCTCGCTGCCGTCACGCATGGCCGATGCCGGCGCCCTGTGCCTCGTCACCGGCGACGGGCGGTGGCTGCTGCGCCCCCGGCCCGAGGCCATGGCGGGCGCCCGCGACCTCGACTCGAGCCGGCTCGACGTGGCCCTCGCCGGCCTTCCCGAGCACGAGCTCACGTATCAGCACGGGGTCGGCCACGTGGTGGACGCCGTCGAGTCGGGCCGGGCCGACGCCGGCGTGCTGCTCCGTCCCGCCACCGTGGCCCAGATCACCGCCATCGCCCACGGCGGCGAGCGCATGCCCCCGAAGACCACCTTCTTCCACCCCAAGCCCCGCACCGGCATGGTCTTCCGCTCACTCGACTAGTGCGGTCGGGCGTTCCCCTACCATCGGGCCGGCATGGCGGCGACGAGGGGGACGAAGAAGGGCGCACCGGCCCGGTCGCTGGAGCAGACGCTCTGGAACGCGGCCGACAAGATGCGGGGCAACCTCGAGGCGGCCGAGTACAAGCACGTCACACGCAACGGGTGCCTGTCGGCGAGCTGACCCCGCTGCGCCGCTGTCACCGCTTCGTCCGCTGGTGGCCGCTGTGGCCATGTTCCTTGCGGGGCGCCGGCCTCGACGCCGAGCGGTTCCGCCGATTCGATGCGATCGCCGATCCGTCGGCGGCGCCTCGTGCCTGAGGGACCCCGGCGCGCGATGAGGGCTGGTCGACCTCGGTGGTCATCGACCGGACGCCATCGATCCGTCCGACTCCCGGCGGAGATCGGCATCGCCGCCGTGACCATGGCCGAGCCTCGCCGCCGGTCCCCTACCGCCACCGGATCCTGACGAGCGCGCCTGGCGCTGTAGGATCCGCCTGCAAGGGGCCGAGGCGGCCTTCGACCGATCCCCTGGTCGAGGCCGCCCGTTTACGGGCGGTGTGTACGCCGCCGTCGTGACCGCGGGCCGCAAGCGTCTGGCCCGTGCCGTCGACCCTCCCTCATCGCCGCCACGGCCGCCGAGAAGCCGCCGCCGGTGGCCACTGCCAACCCGGACGACTCCGGGCGCTCGGAAGGATCGCTGTCGACGTGGTGGCCGCAGCCGATGACCCGGGAGCGCCTTCGCCGCATCCCTCCGGGCGCCCAACCGGGAGAGCGGCCGGTGCCCCGTTTGTGACAGCGAGGTGTCACTGGTCGACGTGGACGCCCGGGTGGGGCACTGGAACCAACCCGGAGGAGCCTCGTCGCCCACCGCCCGACACGGGAAGCCGCCGTACAATCAACCAGCGCCGCGACCTGAAAGCCAGCGTCGGGCGCTTACCGACGACCTCGGCGTGGACGCCGCGGCACCAGCGCGAGGACCTCGTCGCCGTGCTCACGGTCACGGGTCCCGGACCGTGACCAGCACTGACTCGTCGATGGCGAGCGGTGCCGGCGTTGGTGGTGCTCGACGTCGGTCACGTTGGAGGCCGAGGTCATGAGCAGGCGGCTCCAGCCTGGCGAGGCGCCCGGGCGGTCGGGCAGACCGCCCGGAGGCAGCGGCCGCGGGCCACGGCCGGGGCCGTGTCCCTGATGAGCCCGGTGACCAGCATCGTCTGACGTTCCCGCCGCCCAGCAGGCAGACGACGGGCCCGTCGCCCGCCACGCGGGCCGCCGGAGACCGCGGCCAGCCGCCCCGGCCGGCCCGGATCTGGCCACACCGCTCCGTTCCATCAACAGCAGCACGGCGGCCGCGGATCTGCCCTCGGTCACGGTGACGACCAATGCTGCTGCGACGTGGGCCAACGTCAACGCCGATGGCGATTTGAGGGCGATGCTGTCGGCTGGCGATCGCGGGCCGCTCGACCGCGACTGGCCGGCCCGCGGCGAGCGACGCCACCATCGAGGCGGCGCCATGGCCCACGCCCACGACCCGCCACGCGGCGGAAAGCACCCCTCGCAGGGCCACGCCCATCTCCGCTGACCAACCCACCGCCGCCCACGGGGATGAGGATCGGCGGCCTGGGGACCCGCTCGACGAGCTCGAGGCCGACCGTCCCGCCCCGCGATGACGAGGGGTGTCGAACGGGTTGACGAACCGGCCTCCGACGGCCGCGGCGGGTCAGCGGCGACGATGCGCGGCGTCGTCCACGGTGTCACCCACCTGGTGCACGTCGGCGCCGTAGCCGCCGCCCGCACCTTGGCAACGAGGGCGTGAGCGGTACGAACACCACGGCGAGCACGCCCGCCCGCGGGTGCGGCGCGACGCCCCGGGCGTGGTTCCTGGCCGACGCGGCCACCACCGGACGACGGTCGTCCGGGTCGGCCTGCAGGCAGTTCCGGAAGCCTCGCGGCCTGAACGAGCCTGCGCTGCAGGCTCTTGGTTTTCAGCCAGACGTCGCCTGACCAGTGCGGACAGCGATGCCGTCCCGCCACCGTGGCCCAGATCACCGCCCTCGCCCACGGCGGCGAGCGCATCCCCCCGAAGACCACCTTCTTCCACCCCAAGCCCCGCACGGGCATGGTGTTCCGCTCACTCGACTAGCGGCGCGCCGGCGCGGGCCGGCCGCCTGCGGGCGGGCGTCGGCTAGGCGACGTCCCAGGTGGCGCCGCTGCGGAGCAGGGCGTCGAGGTCGCCCGGGCCCTTGGTGGCCTGCGCCGCCGCGAGCTGCTCGGACACGGCCGAGCCGTACTCGGGGCGCTCGACCGCCCGGAACACGCCGATGGGCGTCGGCTCGTGCGGGCCCCGCGACAGGCGAGAGAGCGTGAAGGCGAGGTCCGGGTCCTGGCGGCTCTCGTCGTGGACGAGGATGGCGTCCTCGCCGACGTCGGCCACGTTGGCGATGCTGGCGTGGCCCTGCGAGCTCAGGGTGACGCAGAGCGAGCCCTCGGCGCCGAAGCGGATGGGCTCGCCGTGACGCAGCGGGATCAGCATCGACTCGCGGTTGGCCCGGCCGGTGATGTCCGAGAACGCCCCGTCGTTGAAGACGTTGCAGTTCTGGTAGATCTCGACGAACGCCGCGCCCTTGTGGTCGTGGGCCCGCCGGAAGGTCTCGATCATGTGGGCCCGGTCCATGTCGTGCGTGCGGGCCACGAACGTGGCCTCGGCGCCGAGGGCGACGCTCAACGGGTTGAAGGGGGTGTCGAGCGAGCCGAAGGGCGTGGACTTGGTGACCTTGCCCACCTCGCTCGTGGGCGAGTACTGGCCCTTGGTGAGGCCGTAGATCTGGTTGTTGAACATCAGGATCGTGAGGTTGATGTTGCGGCGCAGGGCGTGGATGAGGTGGTTCCCGCCGATGGAGAGGTTGTCCCCGTCGCCGCCGATCACCCACACGTCGAGGTCGGGACGCGCCATGGCCAGGCCCGTGGCGATGGCCGGCGCCCGGCCGTGGATGCTGTGCATCCCGTAGGTGTTCATGTAGTAGGGGAACCGGGCGGCGCAGCCGATGCCCGACACGAACACGGTGTTCTCACGGTTGACGCCCAGGTCGGGCATCAGCATCTGCACCGCGGTCAGGATCGAGTAGTCCCCGCACCCGGGGCACCACCGGACCTCCTGGTCGCTCGACCAGTCCTTCTTCGTCGTGATCTCGACGTCGCTCACCGGCTGATCTCCTCTCGGATGGCCGCCTCGATCTCGCCGGCGGTGAAGGGCTCGCCCCGCACCTTCGACAGCGGCCGGGCGTCGACGAGGAACTCGGCCCGCACCAGCAGCGAGAGCTGGCCCAGGTTCATCTCGGGGACGAGCACCCGCGGGTAGCGGCGCAGCACGTCGCCCAGGTTGCTCGGGAACGGGTTCAGGTGGGTCAGGTGGGCTCGGGCCACCTTGAGCCCCTGCCCCCGGGCCCGGTCGACGGCACCGTCGATGGCGCCCCAGGTGGATCCCCACCCCAGCACCAGCAGCTCGGCGTCGTCGACGTCGCCCTCGACCGCCACCTCGGGGATGTCGGCCGCGATCCCGGCCACCTTGGCCGCCCGCAGGTCGACCATGCGCTGGTGGTTGGCCGGGTCGTACGAGATGTTGCCGCTGCCGTCCTGCTTCTCGATGCCGCCGATGCGGTGCATCAGCCCGGGCGTGCCCGGGATGGCCCAGTCCCGGGCGAGCGTGTCGGGGTCGCGGAGGTACGGCCAGAACTCGGGGTTGCCCTCGTCGTCGACGTGGTTGGGCTCGGTGGCGAACGTCGTGCGCAGGTCGGGCAGGGTCGAGACGTCGGGCAGGCGCCAGGGCTCGGAGCTGTTGGCGAGGTAGCCGTCGGACAGCAGCATCACCGGCGTGCGGTACTTGAGCGCGATGCGGGCGGCCTCGACCGCGGCGTCGAAGCAGTCGGCCGGGCTGCGCGGCGCCACGATCGGCATCGGCGACTCGCCGTGGCGCCCGTACATCGCCATCAACAGGTCGGCGGCCTCGGTCTTGGTGGGCAGGCCCGTCGACGGGCCGCCGCGCTGGATGTCGATGACCAGCAGCGGGAGCTCGAGGCTGACCGCCAGCCCCATCGTCTCGGACTTGAGGGCGACACCGGGGCCGCTCGTGGTGGTGACGGCCAGGTGGCCACCGAAGGCCGCGCCGAGCGCCGAGCCGATGCCGGCGATCTCGTCCTCCGCCTGGAGCGTGCGCACGCCGAAGTTCTTGTGCTTCGAGAGCTCGTGGAGGATGTCCGACGCCGGCGTGATGGGATACGAGCCCAGGAACAGCGGCAGCTCGGCCTGGCGGCTGGCGGCGACGAGCCCCCACGCCAGGGCGGTGTTGCCGGTGATGCTCGTGTAGGTGCCCGGCTCGAGGGTCGCCGGCCGCACCTGGTAGGTGCTCTCGAAGAGCTCGGCGGTCTCGCCGAACGCGTGGCCCGCCTTGAACGCCGCGGTGTTGGCCGCCAGCACCGCGGGCTTGCCGGCGAACTTCCCGGCGATCCACTCGAGGGTCGGCTCCATCGGTCGCGTGTACATCCACGAGATCACGCCGAGGGCGAAGAAGTTCTTGGAGCGCTCGGCGTCGCGCGGCTTCACGTCGAGGTCGGCGCAGGCCTCCTTGGTGAGGCTCGTCATCGGCACCTCGTAGACGGTGTACGCCTTCAGGCTGTCGTCCTCGAGGGGGTTGGAGTCGTAGCCGGCCTTGGCCAGGTTGCGGGCCTCGAAGGCGTCGGTGTTGACGATGACGACGCCGCCGGGCTCGAGGGTGTGCAGCTCGCTGCGCAGCGCCGCGGGGTTCATGGCCACCAGCACGTTGGGCGCGTCGCCCGGCGTGGTGATGGGGTGGTCCGAGATGTGGACCTGGAAGGCCGACACCCCGGCCAGGGTCCCGGCGGGGGCCCGGATCTCGGCCGGGAACACCGGCAGCGTGGCGAGGTCGTTCCCGAACAGCGCGCTCGCGCTGGTGAAGCGGTCTCCGGTGAGCTGCATGCCGTCGCCCGAGTCTCCGGCGAAGCGGATGATGACGCGGTCGAGGACCTGCTGCCCGTGGACGTGCTCAGCGGTGTCTGCCACCCGTGCTCCTCTGCCGGCGCCCGTGGCGCCCGCGCGTGTGCGGCGTGATGTGTGCTCCCCAGGCTACGGGGTCGACCCCGCCGATCGGTGTCTTGGCCGGCGCCCGATCAGGCGACGGTGATCGAGTCGTCGAGGTACACGTCTTGGATCGCGTGCAGGAGCTCGACGCCCTCGGCCATCGGCCGCTGGAACGCCTTGCGCCCGCTGATGAGCCCGAGACCGCCGGCCCGCTTGTTGACGACCGCGGTGCGCACGGCCTCGGCCAGGTCGGTCGCCCCCGACGAGGCGCCACCCGAGTTGATGAGCCCGATGCGGCCCATGTAGCAGTTCGCCACCTGCCACCGGCACAGGTCGATCGGGTGGTCGGTGGTGAGGCGGTCGTACACCAGGTCGGAGGTCTTGCCGTACCCGCTGCCCATGGCCGGGTAGCCGCCGTTGTTCTCGGGCAGCTTCTGCTTGACGATGTCGGCCTCGATGGTGACCCCGAGGTGGTTGGCCTGGCCGGTCAGGTCCGCGGCCACGTGGTAGTCGACGCCGTCCTTCTTGAAGCCCGAGTTGCGCAGGTAGCACCACAGAACGGTGAACATCCCGAGCTCGTGGGCCCGGGCGAAGGCCTCGGCGGTCTCCTGGAGCTGGCGGGTGCTCTCCTCGGACCCGAAGTAGATGGTGGCGCCCACGCCCGCCGCGCCGAGGTCGAAGGCCTGCTCGACGCTGCCGAACATCACCTGGTCGAACTTGTTGGGCAGCGTCAGCAGCTCGTTGTGGTTCAGCTTGACGATGAACGGGATCTTGTGGGCGTAGCGACGCGACACCGAGGCGAGCACGCCGAAGGTGCTGGCGACCGCGTTGCAGCCGCCCTCGATGGCCAGCTCGACGATGTTCTTGGGGTCGAAGTAGGCGGGGTTGGGCGCGAACGACGCCGCCGCCGAGTGCTCGATGCCCTGGTCGACGGGCAGGATCGACACGTGGCCGGTGCCGGCCAGGCGCCCGTGGTCGTAGAGCGACTGGAGGTTGCGCAGCACCTGCGGCGAGCGATCGGTGAGGGCCATCACCCGATCCACGAAGTCGGGCCCGGGGAGCTCGAGGTCCTCTTTGGGGATGCCCTTCGACTCGTGGCTCAGGAGGCCGTCGGCCTCGTCACCCAGCAGGCTCGTGATGTCCATCGTTCGATGCGCTCCTCGTCGTCCGTACGCGCCACAGGGTATTCGGCCGCGAGACCGCGGACCCAATGGCTGGGGCCATCGTGAGCGACCGGGCAGGCGCCCGCCAGAGGCGATGGTCCCGGTGCGCCGGCGCCGACCGCGTCACACCCCCGCCGTAGTCTGCGACACCACGACGGTCACTTCCCCCTCGACCAGCGGCCGCCGCCCGCGGCGGCCCCCCTCTCCCGAGGAGCGAAGCCATGAACCTGACCATCCTGCGGGGTCACCTGTCCCGCACCCCCGAGTCCCGCACCCTGGCGTCGGGCGCCGAGGTGCTCGCCTACGAGGTGACCGTGCCGTCACCCGACGGCACGGCCGAGACGGTCCCGGTGGTCTGGCCCGACCCGCCGACCGCGGGCCGCGCCCTTCGCGAGGGGGACGAGGTGCAGGTCGTGGGCCGGGTCCGGCGTCGCTTCTTCCGCGTGACCGGGGCCACCCGGGCCCACACCGAGGTGGTGGCCGACTCCGTGATCAACCGCCGCCACGCCAAGCGGTGCCGAACCGCCGCCGAGCGTGCGCTGGCCGCGGCCCGAGACGACCTCGCCGCCACCGCCGGGAGCGCCGCCTAGAGCGACTCGAGTCGTCCCGCGACGTCGCCGAACCCGGGGTCGGCCCGCTGCACCCGGCTGAAGAGCTCCCGGGCGTGGGGGAGGTCGCCGGCGCGCTCGTAGAGGTCGGCCAGGGCGTACGCCCGACGGAGGTGGTGCTCGCGGGGTTGCTTGGGCACACGCCAACCGTGCGCCCCCAACAGCGCGATGGCCGGGCGGAGCTCGCCCCGGTCGGCCAGGGCGCCCGCCGCCACGATCCGGCCCTCGGTGACCAGCTCCGCGCTCGGCGACGCCTCACGCAGCTCGGCCCACAGGTCGTCCACCCGATCCCACTTCTCGAGCGCCCGGTAGCAGTCGGCCAGCACGGGATGCTGCTCGGTCGAGCCGGTCAGCTCGCCGAACGCCTCGAGCTCGCTCGCGGCCTGTTTCCAGCGCCCCATCCGGTAGTAGGTGAGGCCGAGCAGCTCGCGCGCCGGCGCGAAGCCGGGCGCCCGCTGCGTGACCGGTGCGAGCAGCTTGCGGCTCTCCGGATAGCGCTCGCGCTCGAACGCCCGGGCCGCGTCGCGCACCACCTTGTCCAGCTTCTCGGCCTGGCGCGCCCCGACCGCCCGGCTGAGCTCCTCGCGCTGGTCGCCGACGGGTCGCCCGGTGGGGCCAGACGCCCCCGACCGTTCCGACGCCCGACGCCCCCGACGCACCGCGTCGGCCGCCTCGTCGCGCACCTCGTCCACGCGAACCCACTGCTCGGGCTCGAACTCTCCGCCCAGGCCCTGGTCGCGCGCCTCCTGCACCGCCCGGCGCCACTCGGCCGACGCGCTGTCGCCCACCCCTTCCCGCGGGGCGATCCGCGCCGCGCCGCGCCGGCCCAGCGCCCCCCAGCCGGCGCGCTGCACCTCGCTGACGGCCTCGACGTCGCGATCGCGTGCGGAGGAGCGCCGCGGCGCACCGCCGCGTGACGATCCCTTGGGGCCCCCACCGCCCCGGGTCCCCCGCGAGGGGCCCTTCGCGCCCGCCGGCGGGCGCTTCCCGCCGCTCGCGCGGCCCGCATCCGCCGGCGGCGCCTTGCGTCCGGGCGGTCGACCCCGATCGGGGCCGCCCGATTGCGACGATCGTGGCTTCGGTCCCTTCCCGCCACCCGAGCCCCGGCCGTCCCGGGCGCGCGAGGAGGACGAGTCCGGGGGGCGGGCCATGCCCGCAGCGTACCGGTCCCGTCCCCACGCCCCCGCCGGCCGGGCCCGGGGCCACCATCGCCCGCCCTCCGACGAGCAACCCCCCGGAGAACGACGAAAGGCCCCGCCATGGCGGGGCCCTTCGAGTCGAAATCCGGCGGCGACCTACTCTCCCAGGGGATCTCTCCCCAAGTACCATCGGCGCTGGTGGGCTTAACTTCCGTGTTCGGAATGGGAACGGGTGTGACCCCACCGCCATAGCCACCGAAACCTGTTGTCAACGGGCGAGCGCACGCCACCTCGGTGGCGCTCGAGCCCCTTGCAGAACTCCACAGCGAGCACGAACATCATTGTCGATCCAAGCCCTCGGCCGATTAGTACCGGTCGGCTGAACACATTGCTGTGCGTACACCTCCGGCCTATCAACGTGATCGTCTGTCACGGGCCTTACCTGGTTAACCCAGTGGGGAATCTCATCTAGGAACGGGCTTCGCACTTAGATGCTTTCAGCGCTTATCCCTTCCGCAGGTCGCTAACCAGCAGTGCCCTTGGCAGGACAACTGGCACACGAGAGCTGCGTCCATCCCGGTCCTCTCGTACTAGGGACAGATTTTCTCAAGTTTCCTCCGGCTGCAGAGGATAGGGACCGAACTGTCTCACGACGTTCTAAACCCAGCTCGCGTACCGCTTTAATGGGCGAACAGCCCAACCCTTGGGACCTGCTTCAGCCCCAGGATGCGATGAGCCGACATCGAGGTGCCAAACCTTCCCGTCGATATGGACTCTTGGGGAAGATGAGCCTGTTATCCCCGGGGTACCTTTTATCCGTTGAGCGACGGCGCTTCCACACGCAACCGCCGGATCACTATGTCCCACTTTCGTGCCTGCTCGACATGTACGTCTCACAGTCAAGCTCCCTTATGCCATTGCACTCAACGACTGATTGCCAACCAGTCTGAGGGAACCTTTGAGCGCCTCCGTTACTCTTTAGGAGGCGACCGCCCCAGTCAAACTACCCACCTGACACTGTCCCCGAACCAGATAATGGTCCAAGGTTAGAGACTCGCCATACACAGGGTGGTATTTCAACAACGGCTCCACGCACACTAGCGTGCACGCTTCCTAGCCTCCCACCTATCCTACACAATGCATAACAAATCTCAATATCAAGCTATAGTAAAGGTCCACGGGGTCTTTCCGTCCTTCTACAGCTAACGAGCATCTTTACTCGTACTTCAATTTCGCTGGGCCTATGGTTGAGACAGTAGGGAAGTCGTTACGCCATTCGTGCAGGTCGGAACTTACCCGACAAGGAATTTCGCTACCTTAGGACCGTTATAGTTACGGCCGCCGTTTACCGGGGCTTAGGTTCAGAGCTTCGCCCGAGGGCTAACCCTTCCCCGTAACCTTCCGGCACCGGGCAGGCGTCACAGCGTATACATCGCCTTGCGGCTTGGCACGCTGCTGTGTTTTTAGTAAACAGTCGCTTTCCCCTGGTATCTGCCACCCCTTCGAGCTCAGGACGCGAGGTCCGTCACCCTAATGGGGTCCTCCTTCTCCCGAAGTTACGGAGGTATTTTGCCGAGTTCCTTAACCACAGTTCTCCCGATCGCCTTGGTATTCTCTACCTGCCCACCTGTGTTGGTTTGGGGTACGGGCACCACGCGAACTCACTAGAGGCTTTTCTCGGCAGCATGGGATCGGTGACTTCGCCTGTATCGGCTCGGCATCGCGTCTCAGGATGTGTGAGGACCGGATTTGCCTGGACCTCTCCCTACACGCTTACCCCAGGGCAACCATCGCCTGGGTTCACCTACCCTCCTGCGTCCCCTCATTGCTAGCCGCGTCAACGGTGGTTCGGTTCGTTCACCCGAAGGTGAACAGCCCCTAGCACCAAAGAGTTGGCTTGGGCGCGCACGTGGTGGTACTGGAATATCAACCAGTTGTGCATCGACTACGCCTTTCGGCCTCGCCTTAGCTCCCGACTCACCCCGGGCGGATTAGCCTTCCCCGGGAACCCTTGGGCTTTCGGCGGAGGGGTTTCTCACCCCTCTCTCGCTACTCATGCCAGCATTCGCACTCGACCACGCTCCACGACCGTTTCCACGGCCGCTTCACTGCGAGATCGACGCTCCCCTACCATCCGCATAAAGCGGATCCGCGGCTTCGGCTCTAGACTTGAGCCCCGTTACATTGTCCGCGCAAGATCACTCGACCAGTGAGCTGTTACGCACTCTTTCAAGGGTGGCTGCTTCTAAGCCAACCTCCTGGCTGTCTAGGCAATCTCACATCGTTTTCCACTTAGTCTAGAATTAGGGGCCTTAGCCGGCGGTCTGGGCTGTTTCCCTCTCGACCATGAAGCTCATCCCCCATGGTCTCACTGCCGAACTATGGAGCAATGGCATTCGGAGTTTGGCTGAGTTCGGTAATCTTGTAGGACCCCTAGCCCATCCAGTGCTCTACCTCCACTGCTGAACATTCGACGCTGCACCTAAATGCATTTCGGGGAGAACCAGCTATCACCGAGTTTGATTGGCCTTTCACCCCTATCCACAGGTCATCCCCCCAGTTTTCACCTAGGTGGGTTCGGTCCTCCACGGGGTCTTACCCCCGCTTCAACCTGCCCATGGATAGATCACTCGGCTTCGGGTCTACGCACGCGACTGAACGCCCTGTTCAGACTCGCTTTCGCTCCGGCTCCCCATCTCTGGTTAACCTTGCCGCGTACCGCAACTCGCTGGCTCATTCTTCAAAAGGCACGCCATCGCGGCCAGGGACGAACCCTGACGACGCTCTGACTGATTGTAAACCAACGGTTTCAGGTACTATTTCACTCCCCTCCCGGGGTGCTTTTCACCTTTCCCTCACGGTACTAGTTCGCTATCGGTCGTCTACGTATACTTAGCCTTACGAGGTGGTCCTCGCAGATTCACGCCGACTTTCACGGTTCCGGCGCTACTTGGGAACACCGAACAGAGTCCGATTACCTTTCGTGTACAGGGCTCTTACCTTCTGTGGCGCGACGTTCCTGAACGCTTCCACTAGGCATCGGATTGGTAACTCTGTGACGGATCTGGTGCTCCGTCGATCGGGTCCCGCTACCCCCAACTGGCAACGCCACCAGGCTATGACACCAGTTCGGTTTGGGCTCTTCCCGTTTCGCTCGCCGCTACTCAGGGAGTTGCTGTTGCTTTCTCTTCCTCGGGTTACTTAGATGTTTCAGTTCACCCGGTTCCCTCTACCGGTCCTATGTGTTCAGACCGGAGTGACACCCCATGACGGGTGCCGGGTTTCCCCATTCAGACATCCACGGATCAACGCTTGGTCGGCAGCTCCCCGTGGCTTATCGCAGCCACCCACGTCTTTCTTCGGTAGTAGACGCCAAGGCATCCACCGTTGGCTCTTTGTAGCTTGGAAGAACAAAGATGCTCGTGCTCGCTATGCAATTCTCAAGGGGCGAAGTGGGAACACAGCGATGCCCCAGCGCGAGGCCGGGGCATCGAGGGCACTCCCTCAAAACGGAATAGAGAACGACGAACTCTCCGCCGGTCGGCCCAGGAGAAGTACATCTACAACCGGGCCGGCGGCCTCGAGAACGAATAGCCAGTGCATCAACTGGGAGTTGCCCCTCGTGAGAGGGACGTGCACTCCTTAGAAAGGAGGTGATCCAGCCGCACCTTCCGGTACGGCTACCTTGTTACGACTTCACCCCAATCGCCGACCCCACCTTCGACAGCTCCCTCCCCAAGGGGTTGGGCCACTGGCTTCGGGTGTTGCCGACTTTCGTGGTGTGACGGGCGGTGTGTACAAGGCCCGGGAACGTATTCACCCCGGCGTTGCTGATCCGGGATTACTAGCGACTCCGACTTCATGGAGTCGAGTTGCAGACTCCAATCCGAACTGAGACCGGCTTTCTGGGATTCGCTCAACCTCGCGGTATAGCAGCCCTTTGTACCGGCCATTGTAGCAT
>JACJWK010000001.1:0-202500 GCA_020637195.1 Microthrixaceae bacterium | reverse complement strand
GGTGACGTCACGGGTCCAGCTGGAGTTGTCGACGAAGGTGGCCCCCGCGCCCAGCACGCGGACGAGTTGCGGGGTGATCCCGGCGAGGTTGGCCTCGAGGGTGGCCGCGTCCAACAGGTTGCGCTCCTCCGAGCGCCCGCTGGGGTCGCCGACCATGCCCGTGGCGCCGCCGGCCAGGGCGATGCAGCGGTGCCCGGCGTCGCGGAAGCGACGCAGCAACAGGAGGGGGACGAGGTTGCCGACGTGCAGGCTGTCGGCGGTGGGGTCGAAGCCGGCGTAGACCACGATCGGGCCCTCGTTCAGGCGCTGCGCCAGGCGATCCCGGTCGGTGGTGTCGTGGATCAGGCCGCGGGCGCCGAGGTCCTCGAGGAGGGCGTTGGTCGTCACGGTCTCACTCTCGCCGTCGGCGAGGACGGGCGGCAAGCGCGATCGGCCCGACTGGACACGGCTCCGGTGTGGCGGGGACCCTGGCGGGGTGGATCCGTCCCCACGGCCCTCGGGCCCGGGCCCCGCCGCCCCGAGCACGGACCGTCCCCGCCGGGGGGGCCTGCCGATCGGCAGGGCCCTCGCGATCGTGGTCGTCCTGGGGCTCGTCCTGCTGTGGGTGTACGCGCTGTCCGGCGCGGCACGCCGGGACGCGCCGGACCTGCTCGACGACCCGTCGTTCGCGACCGCCGCCGAGCCCGTCTGCGCCGAGGCCCGCGACGCGTTGGCGGAGCTGCCCCCCGCCCAGCAGGCGCCCTCCCCGGAGGCTCGCGCCACCACGTTGGCCGACGCGAACGCCGTCCTCGCCACGATGGTCGACGACCTGGCGGCGCTCGCCCCCGAGGGCGACGACCGCGACGCGCGCATCACCGCGCTGTGGCTGGCCGACTGGCGCACCCACCTCGCCGACCGCGACCGCTACGTCGCTGCGCTCGAGTCCGGGTCCACCGAACCGGCCCAGTTCACGGCCCGCGGCGGCCGCTCGATCACGACCACCATCGACCACTTCGCCGAGGTCAACTCGATGCCGAGCTGCGCCACCCCCCTCGACGTCTGACCCGGCCCGTAGTGTTCGGGCCGTGACCACCTTCGGCCTGCAGCTCCCCAACTTCGGCTTCGGCGTCCCCGACGACCAGATGTTCGACGAGGTCGTGGCCCGCGCCCTCGCTGCGGAGGAGAGCGGCTTCGGCTCGCTCTGGGTGATGGACCACTTCTACCAGCTCCCCGCGCTCGGCGGTGCCGATCAGCCGATGCTCGAGGCCTACACGCTCCTCGGGGCCCTGGCCGCCCGGACCGGGTCGGTCCACCTCGGCGCGCTGGTGAGCGGCGTCACCTACCGGAACCCGGCGATGCTGGCCAAGATCGTCACCACGCTGGACGTCGTCAGCCGCGGGCGGGCCGTGCTCGGGCTGGGGGCGGCGTGGCACGACCTCGAGCACCACGGCTACGGCTTCGAGTTCCCCCCGGTCGGCGAGCGCATGGACCGGCTGGAGGACGCCCTCCAGATCTGCCGGGCCATGTTCGAGCGCGATCACGTCACCTTCGAGGGCCGGCACCACCGGACCGACGACGCCCGCAACCTGCCGCGACCGGTGCAGCCCGGCGGGCCGCGGATCCTCGTCGGGGGCGGCGGCGAGCGGCGCACGCTGCGCCTCGTGGCCCGGTACGCCGACGCGTGCAACCTGCACGGCGATCCCGACACCATCCGTCACAAGATCGAGGTGCTCCACGGCCACTGCGCGGAGGTCGGCCGCGACCCGGCGGAGGTCCGGGTGACCCGACTGGCCACCCTCGTCGTCACGCAGTCGGCCCAACAGACGGGCGAGCTGCAGAACTTCCTCGCCCGGGCGGCCGGCCCCGAGGCGCTCTCGACGAGCAACCTCGGCCAGCCGGGCGAGGTGGTCGAGCAGATCCATGCCCTGGCGGAGGCGGGCGTCGAGGAGTTCCTCTTCAACATGCCCCTCGCCGACCCTTCCGCGATCCGCGCCGCCGGGGACCTGTTCCGCGACGCGTTCGGCTGAGCGGCCGGAGGGGCGGGTGTCAGTCCGCCAGCCGCACCGGCGGGGTGTGGACGTCGAAGTGGACCGTGCGCTGCACGATCGCGCTGTGGGGTGCCGCCCCCGGCTCGACGAGGCCGAGGCGCTCGAACACCGCGAAGCGGGCCTCGTCCACGTCGCACGCCTCGGCGGCGAGCACGTCGTGCCAGATGGAGTACTGCCCCAGTCCCTGCGAGGTCCGCTCGTACCACCCCACCGTGGGGTGGGTGAGCACCTCGAGCGTGTGGTCGCGATCGGCGAAGCCGTCCAGGCGGCCCAGCGGGACACCCTGCGAGGTGAGCCGGCACTCGCCCGCGCCCCAGCCGTCGGCGCGGAACGCCCAGCGGCGACACCCGTCGGGCCCCCAGTCGCTGTCGATGTGGATCCGGTCGCGGTGCCAGGGCATCCGCCACGCCCGCCGGGGCAGGGCGACGAACACGCTGTCGAGCGACGTGCCGAAGAACCAGACACCCCGGCGGCCGCCGACGTGGACGTACGCCCGGTAGTTCACCTGGCCGCACGACACCTTGACGAGCGGGAAGAACCGGAAGTGGAAGTCCCGGTCCAGGAACGGCACCGCCGACACCAACGACCCCTCGGTGCCGTCGTCGAAGGTGAAGCGGTCGGGGACGACACCGTCGGGCGTCACCGCGTCGAGGCGCTCGGTGGGCACCCGGTAGGTCACCATCGCGAAGTCGTCGAGCTCGGTGGCCGCGTGGCACCACCGGGGCGCCGGTCGCTCCGTCCCGCCGAAGGTCACCCGCCCACCTTAGGGAGCGCGCTCAGCGCGAGACGTTCGGGTCGCCGGCCACGCACCAGCGCCACTCGTGCTCGGCGCCGGCGCTGAGCCCGATGCGGCGCGTGACCCGCGGCCGGTCGGGCGGGGGCACGCCGTCGTCCGTGATGCGCAGGCCCCGGTCCCCGGTGACCAGGTCGGCGCCGTCGAAGGCCCGGTCGATCCCGAACGCCTGGCACAGCTTGGCGGGGCCGCTGCACAGGTCGCGCTCGCGACGCGCCGCCGGCCCCCGGTTCGCCCGCAGCACCTCGAGCCCCTCGAGCGGGGCGGCGGCGCGCAGCAGCACGGCCGACGACTCCCCCACCTCGCCGCACACGGCGTTCGCGCACCAGTGCATCCCGTAGGTGAAGTACACGTAGAGGTGCCCGGCCCGGCCGAACATCGTGCGGGTGCGGGGGGTCTCGCCCCGGTAGCCGTGGCTGCCCGGGTCCTCGGCGCCGGCGTAGGCCTCGACCTCCACGATGCGCGCCGCCAGCGGCGGAGCGCCGTCGACCGACGAGCGGAGCACCTTGTTGAGCAGCTCGGGCGCCACGACGCGGCTGTCCCGACGGTAGAACGACCGCGGCAGCGTCCGGGCCCGCACGTCAGGTCGAGCCGGCGTCGAGGTGGAGGCGCAGCTCCGGCTGGGCCCGGGGCGCGAAGCCGAGCTCTCGGTACAGGCCCTCGCCGACCGCGGTCGCGTGCAGGTCGACCACCTCGACCCCGCGGCGCCCGATCTCGTCGAGGAGGTGCGCCATGATCGCCCTCGCGGCACCCCGCCGGCGGAAGGCCTCGTCGGTGGCGATCGAGCTGATGTAGGCGGTGCGCCCGAGCACGTTCTGACCACCCGGGATGCGGACGTGGAACTCCACGAGCCCCGAAGCGACCGCCCCGGCCCCGTCGGGGTCGTCCACGACCGCGCCGTAGAGCGCCTCGGTGCCGAGGTGCCGGGCGAGGTGGCGCCGGCACGACTCGACCCACCCGGCGTCGCGCGCCACGATGCCCATCGAGTCGAACATGACCTCGCGCAGGCGCACGAGCTCCCCGACGTCGTCGAGCGTCGCCGGACGGGCCTCGAACGGCGGCGCCACGGCGGCTCAGGCGGCGGCGAGCCGGGCGGTGTCGGCGTCGAGCCGGGCGCGGAAGCGGTCGAGCTGGCGGGCGACCGGTGCCGGGCCGGCGCCCCCGGGGGTCGTGCGGTTGGCGGTGGCGGCGCCGGGTGCGAGCAGGGCGAGCGCATCGGGGCCGAGGTCGGGGTGGGCGGCGACCAGATCGCTCAGGGCGGCGCCGCCGTCGAGCGACTCCCGCACGAGGCCGCCCACCACGGCGTGGGCATCCCGGAACGGCATGCCGCCGCGCACGAGGAGCTCGGCCAGGTCGGTCGCCGCCGTCGTGGGCGAGTCCGCGGCCGCCCGCATGCGCTCGTGGTCCCAGGTCAGGGTGGCCACCAGGCCCTCCACGGCCGCCAGTCCCAGGCTCACCTGCTCCAGCGAGTCGAACAGGGGCTCCTTGTCCTCCTGGAGGTCTCGGTTGTAGGCCAGGGGCAGGCCCTTCAGGGTCACGAGCAGGCCGGTGAGGTTGCCCACCAGGCGGCCCGCCTTGCCCCGGGCCAGCTCGGCGATGTCGGGGTTCTTCTTCTGCGGCAGCATCGAGCTGCCCGTGGCGTAGGCGTCGTCGAGGCGGGCGAAGCCGAACTCCTCGGACGTCCAGAGCACGACCTCCTCGCCCAGCCGCGACAGGTGCAGGCCGACCAGGGCGAGCGCGAACAGCGACTCGGCCACGAAGTCCCGGTCGCTGACCGCGTCGAGCGAGTTGTCGAAGGCGCGCTCGAAGCCCAGGTCGAGGGCGACCCCGGCCGGGTCGAGCGGGAGCGACGAGCCCGCCAGGGCACCCGCTCCGAGCGGCGACACGTCGAGGCGACGCCGGGCGTCGAGCAGGCGGTCCACGTCGCGGGCCAGCGCCCACCCGTGGGCCAGGAGGTGGTGGGCCAGCGTCACGGGCTGGGCCCGCTGCAGGTGGGTGTACCCCGGCAGGTACTCGTCGCCGGCGGCCTCGGCCCGGGCGAGCAGCGTCCGCTGGAGGTCGAGCACCCGGCCCGCCACGAGCGCGAGCTCCCGCTTGGCGAACAGGCGCAGGTCGGTGGCGACCTGGTCGTTGCGGCTGCGACCGGTGTGGAGCTTGGCACCGGCGGGCCCGGCCAGCTCCGTGACCCGGCGCTCGACCGCGGTGTGGATGTCCTCGTCCGACGCCACGAACGTGAACGACCCCTGGGCCAGCTCGTCCTCGACCCGGTCGAGCGCGCCCAGCACCGCCGCGGCCTCGTCGCCGTCGAGGATGCCCGCCCGCACGAGGCCCCGGACGTGGGCGCGCGAGCCGACCAGGTCGTCGGCCGCGAGTCGGCGGTCGAACGGGAGGCTGACGGTGTAGGCGAGCAGCTCCTCGGCGGGCCCACCCTCGAAGCGGCCGTGCCAGAGGGTCACGGGCCCGTGGCCTCCGAGCCCGGGCCCTGGCGGGCGCTCCAGGTCTCGAGGCCGAGACCCCAGAGGCGCACGAACCCGGCGGAGTCCTCGTGGCGGAAGCTGTCGTCGGCGTCGTAGGTGGCCAAGCCGTAGTCGTACAGGCTGTGGGGGCTGCGGCGGCCGTTGACGTAGCAGTTCCCGGGCTCGAGCCGCAGCCGCACCTCGCCGGACACCTTGCGCTGGCTCTCGTCGATGAAGGCGTCGAAGGCCTCCTTCAGCGGGGAGAACCACAGGCCGTCGTAGATCAGCTCGGCGTAGCGGGACTCGAGGCGGGCCTTCTCCCGCTCGAGGTCGCGCTCGAGGGTGATCGACTCCAGGTCGGCGTGCGCCATGATCAGCGCCAGCGCCGCCGGGCACTCGTAGGTCTCGCGGCTCTTGATCCCCACCCGGCGGTTCTCGACCATGTCGATGCGACCCCAGCCGTAGGAGCCCACCACCCGGTTGACCCGGTCGATCAGCTCGACGAGACCGAGGGGCTCGCCGTCCACCGACACCGGCACGCCCTCGTCGAAGCCGATGACGAGGTCCCTCGGCTCGGTCTCGGTGGCCACGGTCATCGACCACACCCCCGGGGGCGGGACCCGCCACGGGTCCTCCATCTCGCCGCACTCGATGGCCCGGCCCCAGAGGTTGTCGTCGATGGAGTACACCTTCTCCTTCGTCGCCACGATGGGGATCTCGTGGCGGTAGGCGTAGAGGATCGAGTCCTCCCGGGTCATGCCCCAGGACCGCACCGGCGCGAGGACCTCGAGGTCCGGGGCCAGCGCACGCGTGGACACCTCGAAGCGCACCTGGTCGTTGCCCTTGCCCGTGCAGCCGTGGGCCACCGCGTCGGCACCGTGGTACCGCGCCGCCGCCACGAGGTGCTTCACGATCACGGGTCGGGACAGCGCCGAGACCAGCGGGTAGCGGCCCTCGTACAGCGCGTTGGCCTTGAGGGCGGGCGCGACGTAGTCGGCCGCGAACTCCTCGCGCACGTCCGCGACCACGGCCTCGACCGCGCCGGCCGCGAGCGCCCGCTCGCGCACCGCGTCCCAGTCGCCGCCCTGGCCCACGTCGGCGGCGAGGCAGACCACCTCGACACCCAGCTCCTCGATCATCCACCGCACCGCGACGGACGTGTCCAGCCCCCCGCTGTACGCGAGGACCACGCGCCTCACCGTGCACCCCCCGTGTGCCGTCGCCCTGCCTCGTGGGGCGGCCTCCGGCATCCGGTTCGTGCGCGTCGCTGTCTCTCGATCCCGGTCATGCGCGTCCTTTCCGTCGTCGTTCGTCCTTCATGCCAGGCCGGCCAGGTCGCGGAGACGGTCGGCGACCGCCGTACCGGTGCTGGACTCGGCCACCACCACCATCAGCGTGTCGTCACCCGCGACCGTGCCCAGCACCTCGTCGAGGTTCGCCCGGTCGAGCGCCGAGGCCACCACGTGGGCCGACCCCGGGGGCGTGCGCAGCACCACGAGGTTCTGGGCGCTGGCCACGTCGACCACCCAGTCGCCGAACACCCGGCGCAGGTGGTCCTCGGGGGCGATCTGGTCCTTCGGCAGCTCGGGGATGGCGTAGACCGGCTCGGCGCCGCGGACCCGCACCTTGATCGCACCCAGGTCCTCGAGGTCGCGCGACACCGTCGCCTGCGTGGCGACGACGCCTTCGGCGGCCAGGAGCTCGACGAGCTGGCCCTGGTTCGCCACCGAGTGCTGCTCGAGCAGGCCGGCGATGCGATGCTGGCGCTGGGGCTTCGAGAGCCGGGCGCCGTCGGCCATGCTCACCCCTCCTCCTGCTCGCGCAGGAGCCAGGCCAGCAGGCCCCGAGCCGTGTGCATCCGGTTGGCGGCCTCGGGCCAGATGCGGCTGCGGGGCCCGTCCACCACGTCGGCCGACGCCTCCTCGCCACGGTGGGCGGGCAGGCAGTGCAGGAAGATCCCGGCCGGGGCCAGGCGCTCGACGACGCCGCGGTCGAGGGTCCAGCCCTCGAAGTCCCGGCGGCGCTTCTCGGCCTGCTCCTCTTGGCCCATCGACGCCCAGACGTCCGTGCAGACGACGTCGGCGCCCTCGACCGCCTCCTCGGGGCGGTCGTGGACCGTGGGCTCGCCGCCCGCGGCGCGGATGCGGTCGAGGTCGACGGGACCGAAGCGGTAGCCCGGTGGGCACCCCAGCCGGACCTGCATCCCGAGCATGAGCGCCGCGATCGACAGCGAGCGGGCCACGTTGTTGGCGTCGCCCACGTAGGCGAGGCACCGGCCGGAGAGGTCGCCGAACTCCTGGCGGATGGTCAACAGGTCGGCCAGCGCCTGGAGCGGGTGGGCCTCGTCCGAGAGCAGGTTGACGACCGGCACGTCCGAGACCGCGGCCATCCGCTCGACCTTGGTGTGGGCGAACACCCGGGCCCCGATGGCCGCGTGGTAGCCGGCCAGCGTGCGGGCCACGTCCTCGGTGCTCTCGCGGACGTCGAGGCCGATCTCGTCGGCGCGGATGGACAGCGGGTGGCCTCCCAACTGGACCACCGCCATCTCCGTCGAGTTGCGGGTGCGCAGGGACGGCTTCTCGAACAGCAGGGCCACGCCGCGGCCGGCGAGGACCCGCCGCGGTGCGGGGTCCTCGCTCAGGTCGAGGACGGCGGTCAGCTCGTCGGGGCTGAGGTCGTCGATCTCGAGGAAGTGCCGGGTCACCGCACGCACTCGCCGGCTGTGGGGGTGGGGACGGGGAGAGGGGTCATGTGAGGACCTCGGAGAGGATGGCGACGGCCTCGTCGATCTCGTCGTCGCTCAAGAGGAGCGGCGGCGCCAGGCGCACGGCCGTCGGGGTCACCCCGTTGACGACGAGCCCGGCGGCGAGGCAGTCGGCCGCGACCTGGCGGGCGTCGCGGCCGTCGAGCTCGGCGGCGAGGAGGAGGCCGAGGCCCCGGACGTCGGTGACCGCCTCGAGCCCGAGGAGGCGCTCGGTGAGCCGGGCCCCGGCGCGCTCGGCGCGGGCCGGCACGTCCTCGGCCTCCATGACGGCCAGCACGGCGCGCGCCGCCGACGTGGCCAGGGGCTGGCCCCCGTAGGTGGTGGCGTGGTCGCCGGGGGCGAACGCCGCCGCCACGTCGGCGCGCGCCCAGCATGCGCCGATCGGCACGCCGTTGCCGAGCGCCTTGGCCAGGGTGACGACGTCCGGCGTGACGTCGAAGTGCTGGTGGCCGAACCACCGCCCGGTGCGGCCGAGGCCGGTCTGCACCTCGTCGATGATGAGCAGCAGGCCCCGCTCGTCGCACAGGGACCGGACCGCGGCCAGATAGCCGGGCGGCGCCACGTTCACGCCGCCTTCGCCCTGCACGGGCTCGAGCAGCACGGCGGCGACCGACGGGTCGACGGCCCGCTCGAGCTCGTCGACGTCGCCCCAGGGCACGTGGCGGAACCCCTCCGGCAGCGGCTGGAAGGCCTCGTGCTTCTCGGGCTGCCCGGTGGCGTGCAACGTGGCGAGCGTGCGGCCGTGGAACGAGCCGTACGCGCTGATGACGGTGTGGCGGCCGTGGCCCCCCCACTTGCGGGCGAGCTTCAGCGCCGCTTCGTTGGCCTCGGCCCCCGAGTTCGAGAAGAAGACCTTGCCCCCGCCGCCGAGCAGGCGGTCGAGGGTGGCGGCGACCTCGGGGCCGGGCAGGGTGGCGAACAGGTTGGAGACGTGCAGCAGCGTGCGGGCCTGCTCGCACAGCGCGTCGGCGACGGCCGGGTGGGCGTGGCCGAGCGAGGTGACCGCCAGGCCCCCGAGGAAGTCGAGGTAGGCGTTGCCCTGGTCGTCCCAGAGCCGGGCACCCTCGCCCCGCACGAAGGTGACCGACGGCGGCGGGTAGGTGGCCATGAGCGCAGCGGTGGTGGCGGTCACGTGGCGCTCCCGGTGATCATGGTGCCGACGCCGGCATCGGTGAACAGCTCGAGCAGCACCACGTGGGGGACGCGCCCGTCGAGCACGTGGGCCGACCCGACGCCGTGCTCGACCGCGTGGATGCACGCGGCGATCTTGGGGATCATCCCGCCGCTGATCACGCCGTCGTCGACGAGGCGCTGGAGGTCGACGGTGCTGATCCGGCTCACGAGGGTGTCCGGGTCGTCGGCCTCGAGGCGCAGGCCCTCGACGTCGGTCAGGTAGATGACCTTGTGGGCGCCGAGGGCCTCGGCCACCGCGCCGGCGCCGGTGTCGGCGTTGATGTTGTAGGCCTGGCCGGCCAGGTCGGTCCCGATGGTCGAGATCACGGGGATGAGGTCCTCGGCGAGCAGCCGCTCGACGATGGTCGGGTTGACCGCGGCCACGTCGCCGACGAAGCCGAGGCCGGGGTTGCGGGCCGATGCCTGGATGAGGCTGGCGTCACCCCCCGACAGGCCGACCGCGAGGGGCCCGTGGACGTTGATGCCGGCCACGATCTCGCTGTTGATCTTGCCCTCGAGCACCATCCGGGCCACCTCGAGGGTCTCGGCGTCGGTGACCCGCAGGCCGTCCTTGAACACCGACTCCTTGCCCAGACGGGCGAGGAGGTCGCCGATCTGGGGCCCGCCGCCGTGCACGACCACCGGCTTGGCCCCGACCCGCTGGAGCAGGACGACGTCGTCGGCGAACTGGCGGGCGAGCGCCTCGTCCACCATGGCGTTGCCGCCGTACTTCACGACGACGATCTGCCCGGCGAGGCAGGTGATGTACGGCAGGGCCTCGACGAGGACGCCCGCGATCTGCGCGGGGTCCGAGACGCCGGCGCCGGGCGCGCTCACGACGTTCCCATGTTCTCGTCGACGTACGCGTGGGTGAGGTCGTTGGTGAGGATGGTGAAGCGGCCGGGTCCGACCCCGAGGTCGACGGCCACGTCGAGCTCGCGCTCGGCCATGTGGTTGGCCACCGCGCCGGCGTCGTGGTCGATCTCGACGCCGTGGCGGGCGACCATGACGCCGCCGTAGCAGACCGAGACCAGCGCCTGGTCGAAGTGCACGCCGGCGCTGCCGGCCTCGCTGGCCACCCGCCCCCAGTACGGGTCCTCGCCGTACCACGAGCACTTGCACAGGGCGCTGTCGGCGATGCGCCGCGCCGCGAGCTCGGCGTCGCCGTCCGAGGCGGCCCCCGTGACGTGGACCCGCACGAGCTTCGTCGCCCCCTCCGCGTCGCCCGCCATCTGCTCGGCGAGGTGCAGGCACGCCGCCGCCACCGCGTCGTCGAAGCGTGCGCGGTCGGGACGGCCGGCGCGACCGCTGGCGAGCAGCAGCACCGTGTCGTTGGTGGACTGGCAGCCGTCGATGCTGAGCGCGTTGAACGAGTGCGCCACCCCGCGCACCAGGGCGTCGTGCAGCTCGCCGGGCGGGAGGTCGGCGTCGGTCGTCAGCACCGCGAGCATGGTGGCCATCTTGGGCGAGAGCATCGCCGCCCCCTTGGCCATGCCGCCCACGACGAAGCCGTCGCCCTCGACCACGGTCTCCTTGCGGCGGGTGTCGGTGGTCATGATCGCCTCGGCTGCGTCCATGGCGGCCCCTGTCGACGCCGCGCGCCTGGACGAGCCAGGCACGGCCGGCCATCACGTCCACGGGAGCCGGTTGCCGATGAGCCCCGTCGAGCACATGAGCACGTGGTGGGGGCGCAGCCGAGGCTCAACCGCGATGAGGCCGGTCAGGTGCTCGGCGTCCGTGGCCTGGGCTCGCCGGTGGCGGCGTTGGCGTTCCCGCTGTTGAGCAGCACCGCGGCGGCCCGACCCGACGTTGCGCGGAGATGCGCCTGGCAGAGCTGCACAGGGCCGCCGTCATCCGGTTCGGCGTAACACCCCGGCGGCGGCGACGGGCTGGTCGTCGGTGGCGACGAGGGCGAGATCGAGGCGCGCTGGCTCGTCTGCACGCCGGCGTGCACCCGGCGGCGACGAACCCGGCGGCGGCGGTATGCCTCATGAGGACTCCTCGATCGGTGCAGAGACGTGCGGTCACAGGTGGAGCCCCGCAGTGGCAGGCCGGTGGCCTCGGGGAGGCCGAGGCGAGTTGGCGCACTGCACGGCCTGGCCGGAGGCGCCCTTGACCAGGTTGTCGATGGCGCAGATCGCCACGACCCATCCGGTGCGCTCGTCGGCCCGGGCGGTGACGTGGTGTTCGGGCCGAGGGTAGCCTCGGTCGACGGCGACCGCTCGGACACCACCACGAACGGCTCGTCGGCGTACGCCTCCCTGCAGGCCCCGAGGGCGGCCTCCGTGGTGGTCGGTGCGGCCGGGCGGGCGTAGCAGGTGGCCAGGATCCTGCGGCTCATGGCGCCAGGTGGGGCGGAACAGCACGGACGTGCCGAACACCATCTCCATCTCAGGGGTGTGGCGGTGGTGCAGCAGGCCGTAGGCGGTGAAGTCCTCGTCGACGGTGCAGAAGGTCGTGGCGGCTTCGGGGGCCGACCCCCGCTGGACGCCGCTGGCGGCGTCGACGACGATCCCGGTCGGCTCGACCAGCCCTGAGCGCACCAGCGGGCCGAGGGGCGAGGTTAGCCGCCGTCAGGTAGCAGCCAGGCACCGCCACGGCAGCAGCGCCGGCGAGCTCGTCCCGGTAGACCTCGGGCAGGCCGTAGACGAAGCGGTCGAGCAGCTCGAGGGCGGCGTGGGGCTCGCCGTACCACTCCGGGGTAGGCGCCGGGTCCTTCAGCCGGAAGTCGGCGGCCAGGTCGACGACGTGGGGCACCAGTCGACCAGGTCGGAACGATCGCCTGCGAGGCGCCGTGAGGGAGGCCCAGGAACACGAGGTCGAGGCCGTCGACCGCGCCCTGCTCGTACAGGGGCGAAGACAAGGTCGCCGTAGGCGGCGGCCAGGCTCGGGTACAGCTCGGCGACCCCGGTGCCGGCCTGGCTGTCCCCGGTGGCGAGCTCGACCGACAGCTCGGGGTGGGCGGCGCACAGGCGCAGCAGCTCCTGCCCGTGTGGCCCGACGCCCCGACGATCCGACCTTACTCACGGCGAACCTCCGATCATCGCAAGAGCATACGAATGCCCGCATGACTATGCAAAACCATTCAGTGCAGGGGCCCCGGACGGCGGCACCGGGGTCGGATGAGCGACCGGAGCCCAGGCGGGCTCAGCGGAGGGTCGCGCCGTGGGCGCCGGCCACTGCCTCGATGAGGCGCGAGCGGGCCTCGCCCACCTCGGCGTCCGTGAGGGTGCGGTCCGGAGCCTGGAAGCGCGGCGTGTAGAGCCAGGCTGCGGGTCCCGTCCCGGAGCGAAGGCCCCTGAACACGTCGAAGAGGCGCACCTCGGCGAGCAGTGTCGCCGCCCGCCAGGCGCAGGGTGGCCTCGACGGCGCCCGAGGGACGCCTCTGCCGACCTCGGGCACGCGAGGTCGATGTCGCTCGACAGGTACCGGCTGACGGATACCGGTACCGACGGGCCCCATGGGGCAGCGCGCGAGGAGGGTGTCGAGGTCGACCTCGAGCAGGGCCACCCGCTCGCCCAGGTCGTGGGCAGCCACCACGGCGGGATCGACCTCGCCCACCACGCCGACGGGCGATCGCCGACGGCGGCGCGTCCGTGCGGTCGGGTGCAGGCCGGCGAGGTCGCCCTCGGACCCTCGGCGTCGAACGCGCAGTCGTCGAAGCCGGAGTCCCTCGGCGAGCAGTCGCCACACCTCGACGGCAGCCGGCGCCTCGGCGTCGCCCAGCCGACACCGAGCACCTCCGCTCGTCAGGGAGCTGCTGGCCCGCAGGCGGCACGCCGAACACGTGGCCGACCTCGAACAGGCAGACCCCTCGGTTGCGGTGGCGGGGCGTTGTAGGCCAGGGCACCGAGCAGGCCAGGGCGCAGCGAGGCCGCAGCACGGACTCCTCGGCCGCCAGGGGATTGCTGACGGTGACGTGCGGCCGTCGATCCCGGCCGCCACCAGGTCCCTCGGCGCCAGGAACGGAAGGGCAGGGGCCTCGCTGATGCCGAGGCCGGCGAGGACGGCACCGCAGCTGTCGACGTCCCGCTGTCGTTCGGTGAAGCGCCGGTGTGCACCCCGAAGGCGCCGCCGCAGGATGGCCGAGTACGAGTGGTGGCGGGCGACCTCTCGATGACGTCGATCTCGGTGGCGACGTCAGGGGCGGGAAGCCGGGTGAGGTGACCGTCTGGCCCGCACCGTCGTCGCCGGCCTCGACCACGAAGCCGATGGGACGGAGGTAGCCGGCGATCGCCTCGCTGGTGAGGTCGGTGCCGAGCATGGCGTTGACCCGGGGGGTGCGCACCCGGATCGGCGTCACCGCCGGGAGCTGACCGCGCTCGTCGATCGTGCCGGGCGCCACGGTGGCGCCGGCCGCGACCGCCAGCTCGCAGAAGCGGTCGAGCGCCAGGTCGATGCCGAAGGGGTCGATGCCCCGCTCGTAGCGCATCGAGGCCTCGGACCGCAGCCGCAGGCGCTTCGACGTCCGGGCGATCATCATCGGCGGCCACCAGGCCATCTCGAGCAGGACCGAGCTCGTCGTCGCGGAGATCTCGGTGCTGGCGCCGCCCATGACCCCGGCGAGCCCGATGGGGACGTCGTCGCCGTCGCAGATGAGCGTGTCCTCGGGGCGCACCGTGCGCTCGACGTCGTCGAGGGTGACGAGGTGCTCGCCGTCACGGGCGGCGCGCACCCGCAGGGCCTGACCGGCCACGAGGTCGAGGTCGTAGGTGTGGTTCGGGTGGCCGAGCTCGAGCATCACGTAGTTGGAGATGTCGACCACGCGGTTGATGGGCCGCATGCCCAGCGCGGTGAGGCGGTTCGCCAGCCACTGCGGCGAGCTGCCCACGGTGACGTCGTGGAGCAGGCGGGCCCCGAAGCGCCCGCAGCGGTCGGGGTCGACGATCTCGACGCGGGCCTGCTCGGCGGCGGCCGCGCCGGTCGTGGCGACGGTCGGCGACGGCATCGCGAAGGGCAGGGCGAGCCGGGCGGCGAGGTCGCGCGCCACGCCGGCCACCGACATCGCGTCGGGCCGGTTCGGGTTGATCTCGAGGTCGTAGAGGACGTCGGGCTCGACCCCGAGGGCCTCACGCAGCGGCGTGCCGGGCACCAGGCCGTCGGAGAGGACCAGGATGCCGGCGGCGTCGCCGCCGAGGCCGATCTCGGCGGCCGAGCAGAGCATGCCGTTCGACCACTCGCCCCGCAGCTTGCGCCGGGCGATCTCCATGCCGTTGGGCATGACCGTGCCGAGGGTGGCGAGCGGGACGAGGTCGCCCACCGCCATGTTGAACGCGCCGCAGCAGATCTGGAGGGCCTCGCCGTCGCCGGCGTCCACGTCGACGAGCTGGATCTTGTCGGCGTCGGGGTGCTCGCGCAGGTCGAGCACCCGGGCCACGACGATGCCGTCGAGCCCCGCCCCGAGGTGGTCGATCGACTCGACCGCCATGCCCAGGTCGCTCATGGTCTCGCCGAGCGCGACCGGGTCGCCCTCGAACGGGGCGAACTCGCGCAACCAGGAAAGCAGGACCTTCACGGGGGCTCCTCGGTCAGAACTGGGTGAGGAAGCGGATGTCGTTGGTGAACAGCTCGCGGATGTCGTTGATCCCGTGGCGGTTCATGGAGAGCCGGTCGGTGCCGAAGCCGAACGCGAACCCGGACCACTCCTCGGGGTCGTAGCCCACGCTGGCGAAGACGTTGGGGTGCACCATCCCGCAGCCACCAAGCTCCATCCAGCCCGTCCGCCCGCAGGTCTGGCAGCCCTCGCCGAGGCAGAACAGGCAGTTGATGTCGTACTCCGCGGAGGGCTCGGTGAACGGGAAGTACGACGGGCGCAGCCGGGAGTGGATGGCGCCACCGAAGTAGGCGGTGGTGAACGCCTCGAGGGTGCCGGCGAGGTCGGCGAAGCTGATGCCCTTGTCCACCACGAGGCCCTCGATCTGGTGGAACACCGGCATGTGGCTGGCGTCGGCGGTGTCGCGCCGGTACACCCGGCCCGGCATGATCGAGTAGATCGGCGGCGGCCCGCCCTCCATCACCCGGATCTGCACGGGCGAGGTGTGGGTGCGCAGCACCGTGGACTCGGGCGGGCCGAGGTCGACGTAGAGCGTGTCCCACATGCTGCGGGCCGGGTGGGACTCGGGGATGTTGAGCGCCTGGAAGTTGTACCAGTCGGTCTCGACCTCGGGACCCTCGGCGACGGTGAAGCCCATGCCCACGAACACGTCCTCGAGCCGGTCGTGGGTCTGGGTGACCAGGTGCAGGTGCCCGAGCGCTCGGGTCGCGATCGTCTCGGTGAGGTCGAGGCGCTCGTCGTCGAGTCGGCGCCGGCGCTCCTGCGCCTCGAGGTCGGCCCGGCGGGCGTCGAGGGCCGCCTGGACGCGGGCGTTGGCGTCGTTGAGGGCCCGGCCCGCGGCCCGGCGCTCGTCCTCGTCGAGGTCGCGCAGCCCCTTCTTGAGCTCGCCGAGCCGCGAGCGCTTCCCGAGCAGCTCCGAGCCGAGCGAGTCGAGCTCGGCCAGGGTGGCGACCTCGGCGGCGCGCGACTCGGCGTCGTCGCCGATCGCTGCGAGCTGCTCGATCATCGACACCGGGCGCGGGCCTCCAGGGGACGGGGAGCACCGACCATAGTGAGCGGCAGGCGGCGGGCGGTCATCGGCGGCCACGCTACGAGATGGGCGGGATCGAGCCAGGTGGATTCGACCGCGCGGACCGCCGCTGGCGGGCCGCCTCGAAGCACAGCACGGCGCCCGCGGCGGCCACGTTGAGCGACTCGGCCCGGCCGTCGATGGGCACCGCCACGGTGCGGTCGAGCGCGGCGCGCACGGGCGCCGGGAGCCCGTCGGCCTCGTTGCCGAGGAAGAGCGCGAGCGGCCCGGTGAGCGGTTCCCGTCCGTCGTACGGCGTGGCGGCGTCCGCCGCGGTGCCGCCCAGCAGGCGCAGCCCGGCCCGAGCGCAGCCGGGCGACCACCTCGTCGACGGCGGGCGCCACGGCCACCGGGACGTGGAACAGGGCCCCCGCCGACGCGCGCACCGCCTTCGGGCCGAACACGTCCGCGGCCCGACCGCTGGCGACGACGCCTGCCGCGCCGGCGGCTTCGGCGGTGCGCACCAGGGTGCCCACGTTGCCCGGGTCGGCGAGCTCGTGCAGCACGACCACGGGCCGCTCCCCCGCCTCGGCCGCGATCCGGTCGAGCGCGACGTCGCACCACGGTGCGACCGCGAGCACCGGCTGGGGGGACACCGCGTCGCTGATGCGGGCGAGGGTGCCCGGCTCGAGCTCGTGCACGGGCACGGCCCGGCCACGGGCACGCTCGAGCACGGCCGGGTCGGCCCCGTGCTCGTGGAAGACCTCGTCGACCGCCAGGCCGGCCTCGAGCGCGGCCGCGACGACGTGGGGACCCTCGAGCACGAAGGCCCGCTCGTCGACACGGTCGCGACGCCGGCGGGCGAGCCGCCGGGCTCGCTGGACGCGCGGGTTGCGGGCGGAGAGGCGGGCCAGCGCGGCCCCCGCGGTCGGTGCGGTCCTCCCGCTCAGCCGGCGGTGGTCGCCTCGTCGGCCACCTTGACCAGCGCGGCGAACGCGGCGGCGTCGGTGACCGCGAGATCGGCGAGGACCTTGCGGTCGACCTCGACCTCGGCGAGGCGCAGGCCCGAGATGAAGCGGCTGTAGGTGGTGCCGTTCTCGCGGCAGGCCGCGTTGATGCGCTGGATCCAGAGCTTGCGGAACTCCCCCTTGCGCGCCCGCCGATCGCGGTAGGCGTACTGGAGGGAGTGCATGACCTGCTCGTTGGCGGCTCGGTAGCTACGGCTCTTGTTGCCGTAGTAGCCCTTGGCCCGCTCGAGGGTGGCGCGGCGGTGCTTCTTCGAGTGGACGGCGCGCTTGACTCTGGCCATCGGGGGTCCTTTCGAGGTGTCGGGGAAGGTGCGGAGGACGGGGGCCGGCCGGAACCGGCCGGGGCTCAGAGCCCGAGCTGGCGCTTGACGTGCTCGCGGTCGCCGCCGGTGAGCTCGGCCTCGCGGGCCAGGCGCCGGGTGCGCTTCGACGACTTCTTCTCGAGGATGTGGGCGCGGTACGCCTTGCGGCGCATGATCTTGCCGGTGCCGGTCACCTTGAAGCGCTTGGCCGCGCCGCGGTGGGTCTTCATCTTGGGCATGGGGTTCTCCGGGAGGGGGGGATCTACGAGTCGGTGGCCGGCGCCTGGGCCGGGCCGCTCGTGTCGGCGGGTGCTGGGGATGGGGTGGGATCGGCGGGCGGGCCGTCACCGTCGCCGTCCGCGGCGGCGTGGGCCTGCTGGGCCTTGCGGTCGGGCACGAGCACCATGGTCATGTTCCGGCCGTCCACCTTGGGCACCACCTCGACCCGTCCGGCGTGGCGGACCGCCTCGGCCACGTTGTCGAGGATCCGCTTGCCGAGCTCGGGGTGTTGCATCTCGCGGCCGCGGAACATGATCGTGACCTTGACCTTGTGGCCCTCTTCGAGGAAGTGCTCGACCTTTCGGGTCTTGGTGTCGAAGTCGCCCGAGCCGATCTTGGGCCGGTACTTCATCTCCTTGACCACGACGTTCGTGCTGTTGCGCCGGGACTCCTTGGCCCGCTGGGCGGCCTCGTACTTGAACTTGCCGTAGTCCATGATCCGACAGACCGGGGGGTTGGCCTTGTCGGCCACCTCCACGAGGTCGAGGTCGAGCTCGCGGGCCATGGTCAGGGCCTCGGGCAGGGGCTTGATGCCGATCTGCTCGCCGTTGGGAGCCACGAGGCGCACTTCGCGGGCCCGGATCTTGTCGTTGATCCGAGGCTCGTTCTGGGCCGGGGGCGGTGCTATGGCCGATCACTGCTCAATGCGCAACTCCTTGAGGTGGGGTCGTGAGGGGGGTGGTGCCGGGGGCGACCGGCTCGCAAAAGTGACGAAGCGGACGCCGCAGAAAGCCGACGTCCGCCGCCGCACCGACGAGCGGTGCGTGACATCCGAGGACCCGGGCGCACTGCGGAGTGGCCGGGTGGGGGCCGAGGACCCCGCTTTCCAGGTTCGATTGCCCCCGTACACTACCAGCCATGACCTCGATCACGACAGGTGGGCCGACCCGATGAGCAGTCTGTGGACCCCGGGGGGCGAGGTGCCCGTCGACCGACGGGCGTCGTCGGCCCCGGCCGGTGGCGGCGGCGCCGACGAGGCGGTGGACGCCCTCGAGGCCATGCTGGCCAGCCTGCCCGAGGAGCAGCGGGCCGAGTTCCAACAGGCCCTGGCCGAGCTCAGCCCCGAGGAGCGCCAGCAGTACCTCGAGCGCCTGGTCGAGATGGCCGACACCCAACAGCGGGTGGTCGAGTCGCCCGTCGAGGTGATGGTGGGCAACCACGCCGTCGGCCTGTTCGAGCTCGCCGCGCTGCACCTCCAGCAACAGCCCCCCAACCTCCCCGAGGCGAAGGTCGCCATCGACGCGATGACGGGGATGCTCGGCGCGGTCGCCGGACGCCTCGGCGAGCACGAGGCCGACCTCAAGACGATGCTCAGCCAGATCCAGCTCGCGTTCGTGCAGGTCAACGGCGGCGGCGAGCCCGCGACCGACGGTCCCGACGGCCCGGCCGGGGACGACGCCTGAGGCCCGTCGTCCGGCCGCGTCGCGGTCAGCCGCGGCGCATCGGCACGTAGCGGGCCCGCACGAAGGTCCGGCCCCCGTCGACCTCGGGCAGCAGCACGTCCATGCGGTTGCCGGCCGGTCGCAGCGTGCGCTCGTCGAGCAGGCCCCGGAAGCCGCACCGATCGCCGTCGCACTCGACGTCGTCGAGCACCCCGGCGACCCGGCCGTTCACCACGAACAGCCCCGACGCCGGCACGTCGCCGGCCACGTCGAGCAGCGTGCCCACCTGGACGAGCGGGATGGTCGGCGACCTCTCGGTGTAGTCCTCGACGGGCTCGAAGGTCTGCCAGCCGATCGGGCTCTCGCCCCGGACGTCCAGCTCGTCCTCGGCACGGCCGACGAGGTCCGCGTACGGCGCGACCGGGGCCAGGCCCCGCTCGTCGTCCAGCCCGGGGAGCCACGACAGGTTGCGCTCCGCCACCGGGAAGACCTGGTCGACGTAGACCGGCAGGTGCGTCTCGTTGCCGGCCACGGGCTTGTCCACCCGCCGCTCACCCTCGTCGAGCAGGGACTGCCCGTCGAAGGTCCAGTCGGTGCCGACGTCCAGCGCGTCCACGACGGTCGGCAGCACGTCGATGGTGAGGGCGTTGCGGTCGTCGACCCGGCCGTCGGCCTGACCCGGGTACTTCACGAAGAGCGGAACCGAGAAGATCTCGGCCTCGGTCCCGTCGGCGGGGAACCGCCCGGGCTGGCCCGGCGTGAAGGCCACGCCGTGATCGGCGACCACCACGACGAGCGTCTCGTCCCAGGTCCCGAGCTCGTCGAGCCGGTCCATCACGGCGTCGATCCGCGTGTCGACGTACTCGACCTGGAGCAGGTGGCGGCGCAGGCCCTCGCGCACCTGCACGGGATCGGTCGACCACCGGCCGTCCTCGTCGGAGCCGGGCAGGGGCCCGGGCTCGGTGAGGGGCTTGCCCGACCGGGTCAGCAACCAGGGGCTGTGGGGCAGCAGGACGTGCGCGTAGGAGACGGTGGGCACCCCCGGCGGCGCCAGACCCGCGATCCAGGCGTCGAGCTGCGCCCCCTGGACCTGCGGGTCGGCCTCGGCCTCGGCGCCGCCCCCTCCCCCGGCGAGCGCGTCGCGGTCGAAGAAGTCCCCCCACGACCGGTCGACGGCCGGGAGCGACGAGCGCAGCGAGGGCGGGAGCACGACGTGAGCGAGCACGAGGAGGCTGTCGGCGACCGCGTCACCCAACGGGCCCTGCCGCGTGTCGCTCGGCGGGCAGAGCGACGTGGGGCAGAGCTGCGTGACGGTCTCGTGGACGTCGAGGTCGTAGGAGCCGCCGAGCAGCGTGAAGAGGTTGTCGGGGTAGTCGGCGGAGGTGGGCAGCTCGGACTCGGGCAGCGTCCCGGTGACGATCGACGGCACGCTGCGGTTCGTCCCCGACGACACGCTCGTGGCGTTGCGGTACCAGGTCGAGCGCGCCGCCAGGCGGGCGAAGCCCGGGAACCGGGCCTCGTTGAGGGTGCCGTCCGGGCGCAGCAGCGAGGCGAGCGGCAGCTCGTCGAGCTGGAGCAACAGGACGGGCGCGGGGTCGGCGACCTCGACGTCTGCCGCTCCCGCCTGGCCCCCGAAGAGCAGCGGGGTGGCCTCGGAGGCGAAGACGAACGCGCCGAGGACCAGGACCGGCGCCGCCGCCAGGTACCGCAGGCCCAGCGCGACGGCCGGTACCCGGGCGCGGCCCCACGTGACCGCGCCGCCCACGACCACCGCGAGCGCGACGGTGGCGACATCGGAGCTCGAGGCGACGTGGCGGGCGAGGCCGGCACCGAGCAGCGCCCCGAGCACGGCCACCGCGCCGAGGTGGACGAGGCGGCCGGCCCGACGGTCCGCCACGGTGGCCACGGCCTCCAGGGCCAGCAGCACGGCGGGCGGCACGAAGGTCACGAGCAGCGCCAGGGCGAGGATCCGGCCCGGGCTGAGGCCGGTGGCGACGAAGTAGGTCGGGTTCCGGCCCAGCAGGTCGAGCAGCGGCTGGGCCACCGCGAGGCCGCTCAGGCCGAGCAGGACGGCGCCGTCGCCGAGCAGGCTCGGCGCGGACGGCTCGTCGTCGGGTCGCGCGCCCGACCCCGGCTCGGTCGGCGGCGCCATCGTCGGGGATGCTAGCGACCCGGTACCCGTGGTCTCGGTCAGTGCAGCGAGCTCCCGGGGCGGTCCTCGTCGAGGACCAAGCCCATCACGACCGCGTCCCAGAGCTCGCCGCTGCGGCGGGGGTAGTGGCGACGCAGGTAGCCCTCCTCGACGAAGCCCATGCGCTCGTAGAGGCGACGAGCGGCCGTGTTGTGCGGCCAGAGCTGGAGCTCCACCTTGTGCGCCCCGGCCTCGCGGGCCCAGTCGAGCGCGACGGCGAGCAGGGCCCGGCCGACGCCCCGCCCACGCCAGCCGTCGGCGACGACCATGCCCAGGTGGGCGACGCCGTAGGGGGCGAGCTCGATGCCCAGGTTGGCGATCAGGCGCCCGGCGTCGTCGACGGCGACGAACGTCGCGGTGCCGGGACGACCCGGGCGCAGCCGCGACCGGTCCCCCGCCTCGTCGAGCGGCAGCTCGGCACCGATCCAGACCCCTTCGGCGGCGACGTCGGCGCGGAGCCGCATGAGGTCGTCGAGGTCGGCCTCGACGCCCGGCCGCACACGGAACGCCGGTGCCGGGCCCTCATCCACGGGGCCGGAGATCCGTCGCCTCCCACCGACCGAGACGTCCCGCCACCACCACGAACGCGACGGGCGCGCCCTCGTCGATCGTGCGGGTGCCGTCGGCGATCGCCGTGCAGTGGAAGGGGAACTCGCGGCCGTCCTCGGTGCGCACGGTGCCCAGCCCGCGGGGGTCGTCGAAGCGGGCCACCACGCCGGTGGCCGCGCCCAGCACGGCGATCAGCCCTTCGGGAGCTGGCGCAGCAGGTCCACCATCTCGATGGCGGTGACGGCCGACTCGTGGCCCTTGTTGCCCGCCTTCGTGCCGGCCCGCTCGATGGCCTGCTCGATGGTGTCGGTGGTGAGCACGCCGAACACGACCGGCACGCCGGTGTCGAGCTGGGCGGCCTGTACGCCGGAGGCGCACTGCCCGGCCACGAAGTCGTAGTGGCCGGTGGCGCCTCGGATCACCGCTCCGAGGGTGATCACCGCGTCGTACTCGCCGGAGGCGGCGAGGCGCTTGGCGACCAGCGGGATCTCGAACGAGCCCGGGGCCCACGCCTCGGTGATGGAGCCCTCGTCCACGCCGTGGCGGACGAGCGCGTCGCGGGCGCCGGCGACGAGGCGCTCGGTGATGAAGTCGTTGAAGCGCCCGCACACCAGCGCGATGCGCATGCCCGAGCCGTTGAGGTTGCCGCTATAGGACGTCATCGAGACCCTCCAGCAGATGACCCATGCGCTCCCGCTTGGTGCGCAGGTAGTTGATGTTCTCGGGGTTCGGCACGGACTCCAACGGCACCCGCTCGACGACCTCGAGCCCGAAGCCCTCGAGGCCACCGTACTTGGCGGGGTTGTTGGTCATCAGCCGCATGGTGGTGATGCCCAGGTCGACGAGGATCTGGCTGCCGATGCCGTACTCCCGGTTGTCGACGGGCAGCCCGAGCTCCACGTTGGCGTCCACGGTGTCGTGGCCCGCCTCCTGGAGCGTGTAGGCCCGCAGCTTGTGGCCGATCCCGATGCCCCGCCCCTCGTGGCCCCGCAGGTACACGAGCACGCCGAGCTCCTCCTCGGCGATGCGGGCCATGGCCGCGTCGAGCTGCACCCCGCAGTCGCAGCGCAGCGAGCCGAAGATGTCCCCGGTGAGGCACTCGCTGTGCACGCGGACGAGGACGTTGTCCTCGCCCTGGACCGCTCCTCGGACCATGGCCACGTGCTGCTCGCCGTCGAGGACCGACTCGTAGCCGTAGCAGGTGAAGTCCCCCCACTCGGTGGGGATGCGGGCCTCGGCGATGCGCTTGACCAGCTTCTCGTTCTGGCGGCGGTGGCGGATGAGCTCGGCGATCGAGATCATCTTGAGCCCGTGCTCCTCGCGGAACTCGAGCAGGTCCGGCACGCGGGCCATCGTGCCGTCCTCGTTGACGATCTCGCACAGCACCCCGGCGGGGTACAGGCCGGCCATGCGAGCCAGGTCCACGGCCGCCTCGGTGTGCCCCGCCCGCTTGAGCACGCCGCCCTCGGCGTAGCGCAGGGGGAAGATGTGCCCCGGGCGGGCGAGGTCGGCCGGCCGGGTCGCGGGGTCGATGAGGGCCTGGATGGTCGTGGCCCGGTCGGCCGCGGAGATCCCCGTGCTCGTCCCGTGGCGGAAGTCGACGCTGTAGGTGAACGCGGTGCGCTGGGCCTCGGTGTTGTGGCTCACCATCAGCGGGATGTCGAGCTCGTCGAGGCGGTCGCCCGTCATGGGCACGCAGATCAGGCCCGAGGTGTGACGCACGAAGAAGGCGATCTTCTCGGCCGTCGCGTGCTCGGCGGCCATGATGAGGTCGCCCTCGTTCTCACGGTCCTCGTCGTCGACCACGACGACGATCTCGCCGCGGGCGATGGCGTCCACCGCCTCCTCGACGCTGTCGAACGGGTTGGTGTGCTCGGCCATCAGGCCTCCAGACGGGGGTCGGTGGAGCGGGGGTCGGTGGATCGGGGGTCGGCGGCGTCGTGCGCCAGCAGGCGCTCGGTGTACTTGGCCAGCACGTCGACCTCGAGGTTGACGGGGTCGCCGGGACGACGGGCGCCCAGCGTGGTGACCTCGGCCGTGTGGGGGATGACGGCGACGGTGAAGCCGTCGTCGCGGGGCTCGACGACGGTGAGGCTCACCCCGTCGACGGTGATCGAGCCCTTCTCGATGACGTAGCGCAGCAGGTGGGCCGGCATCCGCACCCGCAGGTCGGGCACGGGTGCGACCACCTCGCCGACGGCGTCGACGTGGCCCTGCACCAGGTGGCCGCCGAGGCGGTCCATCAGGCGGACGGGGCGCTCGAGGTTCACCGGGTCACCCGGGGCCAGGCCGCCGGTGCTCGTGCGCCTCAGGGTCTCCTCGCTCACGTCCGCCTCCCACCAGGCCGGCGGGTCGGCCGGGTCGAGGGCGACGACGGTGAGGCAACACCCGTTCACGGCCGTCGAGTCTCCGAGGCCGGCGCCTTCGAGGACGGTGCGGGCGGCGATGCGGATCCGCACCCCGTCGGGCGTGGGCTCGATCGACTCGACGGCGCCGAGCTCCTCGACGATCCCGGTGAACATCACGGTCTCCTGGGGTGGCGCTTTGCTTCCGGCTCCCGATTTCGGTGCCCCGGCACCGAGATCGGGAGCCAGAACGGAGGGGGCGGGGGCGAGCTCGAGGCGGAGGTCGGTGCCGAGGCGTCGGACCGAGCGCAGCTCCCCCCGCCACACCTCGTCGATCGTGGCGGCGCCGGGGCCGGCGAACAGGCCGCGGGCGTCGTCACCGCCGAAGAGCGCCGGCGCCAGGTAGAGCACGTACCGGTCGACCAGGCCCTCGCGGTGGAAGGCACCGGCGACGGACGCCCCGCCCTCGACCATGGCCTGCAGCACGTCACGGCGACCCAGCTCGTCGAGCACGTCGGTCAGGGGGGCGTCGAGCTCGAGGGCGGGGTGCACCTTGGCGTCCTCGGGGGCCCGGCCCAGCACGACCCGCAGCGGGTCGGCGCCCTCGGCGTCGCGGACGGTCAGCGACGGGTCGTCCGCCCGCACCGTGCCCGCCCCGACGATGACCGCATCGCTCTCGGCGCGGAGCGCGTGGGCGTCGGCCCGGGCCTCGGGGCCGGTGATCCACTGGCTCGTGCCGTCGGGGGCGGCGGTGCCCCCGTCGACGGTGGCGGCCAGCTTCAGCACGACCCACGGCCGCCCGGTGGTGCGGTGCTTGACGTACGGCGCGAGCTGCTCGGCCACGACCTCGCGGCCGACCCCCTCGACCACCTCGACGCCGGCGTCGCGGAGGCGGGCCGCGCCCCGTCCGGCGACGTGGGGATCGGGGTCCTCCAGCGCGAACACCACCTTGGCCACGCCCGCCTCGACGAGCGCGTCGGCACACGGCCCCGTGCGACCGTGGTGGGCGCAGGGCTCGAGGGTGCAGTGGACGGTGGCGCCGCGGGCGGCCTCGCCCGCCGAGGCCAGGGCCACGCGCTCGGCGTGGGGCCCGCCGGGGGGCTGGGTGGCGCCCGCGAACGTGGTGCCGTCGGCGGCGGTGAGGACGCATCCCACCCACGGGTTGGGCGAGGTGGTGGCGCGCACGGACGCGGCCAGGGCCACCGCCCGTGCCATCACCGCCTCGTCCTCGGGCCCGTGGGCCGCCGTGTCCACCCGTCGCTCCTCCAGCGTGCGCAGGCAAGGGTGCGCGCGCCAGAGGGCCTGGCGTGGTGGCACCCTCGCTCCCATCCGGACTGTGACCGTCGGCTCCGGAACTTCCCCGGATCGGCCCGGGCCCGAGGGCCAGGGTTCGCAGGCTGTACTGCCGGTCGGGACTTTCACCCAAAACCCCGCGAGGGGTCGCTCAGTTGTCGAATTTAGAACCGATTCTAATTTTGAAGGCTCGAATCGGTCAACTGCCAGCCTACGGCGACCCGCGGCCGCGGGTCAGTGCTCGCGCGAGCCGGCGAGGAGGCGGAGGGCGTGGGGGATGACGTCGAGGACGGCGTCGAGGGTCTCGATGCAGCCCTTGGTCGAGCCGGGGGTGTTGAGCACGAGGCTCTCCCCCACCGTGCCGGCGACGGCCCGCGAGAGGCGGCCGAGGGGGCTGACCAGACGCATGGCTTCGGCCAGGCCGGGGGCCTCGCGGTCGAGCACCTCGAGGGTGCCTTCGGGGGTGAGGTCGCGGGGCCCGAACCCGGTGCCGCCCGTCGTCACGACCAGGCCGGTGAACCCCGAGGTGAGCTCGCGCAGCGACGCCGCCACCGCCTCGGTGCCGTCCTCGGTGACCCGGCGCTCGACGACCTCCCACCCGTGGGCGGCGAGGTGGGTGGCGAGTGCCTCGCCCGACCTGTCCTCCCGCGTCCCGGCGACGACCCCGTCGGACACCGTCAGCACCTTGGCCCGCAGGGCCAGCCCGCCGTCGCTCATCCGGCCCCTCCCAGTCGGTCGCCCTCGGCCCAGTGGGCCCCGTTGAACCACGCAGCCGCGTCCAGGCGGCCCTTGCCCTCGGGCTGCACCTCGACCAGGGCGATCGGGCCGTCGCCGGCCCCGACGAGCACCTCGCCGCCGGCATGCTCGACGTCGCCCACGGCCATACCGGGCGCCGGTGGCGCCTCGACCAGGCGCGTGCGGTGCACCTTGAGGCGCTTGCCGCGGAACGTCGTCCAGGCTCCACCCACGCGCACCTGACGGTGGATCTCGGCGGTGGGGCGCGACCAGTCGATCTCGCGCTCCTCGGGGCGGATCTTCCTGGCGTAGGTGGCCTCGCCGTCCTGCGGCACCGGCGGGCCGAAGCCGTCGGCGAGCGCGTCGAGCAGCAACGACGAGCCGAGGTCGACCAACTCGTCACGCAGCTCGGCCAGGGTGACGTCCGGGTGGATCCAGCACTCGGTGCGGGCGTACACGCCGCCGGCGTCGAGCTCGGGAACGACCTCCATGAGGCAGACGCCGGTGTGCTCGTCGCCCGCCAGGATGGCCCGCTCGACCGGCGCCGCGCCCCGCCAGCGGGGCAGCAGCGAGAAGTGCAGGTTGACCAGCGGCATTGCGTCGAGCACGTGGTCCCGCAGGATCTCCCCGAACGCGACCACCACCCCGAGGTCGGCGTCGACGGACAGCACGTCGTCGACGTCGTGGCTCACCGGGATGCCCAGCTCCTGGGCGGCGGCCTTCACCGGGCTGGGCTGGAGGTCGGCGCCGCGACCCCGGCGCTTGTCCGGACGGGTGACGACCAGGACCACCTCACGCCCGTCGTCGACGAGCGCCTGCAAGGGCGCGACCGCCAGCGCGGGTGTGCCCAGGTAGACGAGGCGCCGCGGATCCGGAGGGATCGGTGGAGGGGTCATCCGGGGGCCGGGCCGACGGGCGGCTCAGGGCAGGCGGAGCCCGCCGGAGGCGGCCGATGCCGGTGGCGCCGCCGCCTCACGGGCCATCGTCTGCTCGCGGAGGGCCTTCTTGGCCGCCTTGCGCTGGTCGTCGTCGAGGTGCTCGAGCAGCAGCACGCCGTCGAGGTGGTCGAGCTCGTGCTGGAACAGCCGGGCCAACAGCTCGTCGGCCTCGAAGGACACCTCGTTGCCGTCGAGGTCGTAGCCGGTGAGGTGGATCTCCTTGGGGCGGATGATCTCCCACGACAGGCCCGGCACCGAGAGGCAGCCCTCCTCGTAGGCCCACTCGCCGCGGCTCTCGGAGATGACCGGGTTGACCAGCACCGCGGGGCCGTCGCCGGCGTCGTACACGAACAGGCGCTTCTGGACCCCCACCTGGGGGGCGGCGAGGCCGAGGCCGGGGGCCTCGTACATCGTGGTCAACATGTCGTCGGCCAGCCGCACCAGCGCGCCGTTGATGTCCTCGACCTCGGCGGCGCGCTCGTTCAGGACCGGGTCACCGATGATGCGGATCGCGTACGGAGGCATGGTGTGCTCAGGCTACCGAGTAGAAGCGAAGGGCCACGTTGCCGTAGCGGCGCCGGTCGTCGAGTCGCAGCCGGGTCACGGGAGGCTCGTCGGCCTCCTCCCGCGGGTCGAGTTGCACGATCACGACCGCGTCCTCGGCGAGCAGCGCGCCGGCACGCTCGTCGAGGGCTGCCAGTGAGCGACTCCACAGCCCCTGCCACTGCGGCGGGCCCGAGAACACCACGTCGAACCGCCTCGTGGCTCCGCCGTCCCCTCCGCGGTGGGCTCCGGGGGGCGTCGCCGGCCCGTCGGCCCGGGGCCCCTCTGGGGACGCGCCGTCACGAGCGTGGCGCTCGAGCCAGGCGAACACGTCCGTCGGCACGACCGTGGCCCGGTCGGCGAGGCGCGTCTTGGCCAGGTTGGCCCGGATGACGGCGACGACCTCACGGTCGCGCTCGACCAGCACCGCCTCGGCGGCGCCGCGGCTCAGCGCCTCGATGCCCACCGCGCCGGTGCCGGCGAAGAGGTCGAGCACCCGTCCGTCGCGGATCCCGGGCCCGAGGATGTTGAACATCGCCTCCTTGGCCCGGTCGCTGATCGGCCGGGTGCCCTCGGACGGGGGCCCCAGCAGCTTGGTGCCCCGGGCCCGACCACCGACGACGCGCATCCCCGCATGCTGCCGGACCCGCCGCCCCCGGTCGAACCGCCCCCCGTTCTGTGTACAGAAACCGCGCGGTGAGCGCGCGAATTTTGTGCACAGAACGAGGGGTGGGGTGGCGACCGGGGCGCGGGCGGGCCGGCGCGCGTCAGCGGAGGGGGTCGACGGCGACGCGGAGGCGGCCCGGTGGGCGCGTCGTCGCCGCGAGGGCGTCGCAGAGGGTCCGGTGATCGGTGGCGCGCAGCAGCCAGGCGCCGTCGCGCGGGCCGAGCACGTCGACCCCGGGCGGCGTGCCCAGGGCGGCGACGTAGGCCTCGGCCGCGGCGCCCGAGACGGTGGCGGTCGCCGAGAAGGGCGGGTTGCCGAGCGCCCGCCGCCGCTCCCGGTCGGCGGCCGCCACGCGACCCGGGTCGGCGTGCAGAGCGGCGGCCACCACCTCGTGCTGGGGCAGGCGGGTCTGCAGGACGAGCCGGCCGCCGCCCGCCCGGCCCCCGAGCAGCCGGGCCGCCCGGGCGATCAGCGCCAGCGCCTGCTCGGCCGCGCGGTACCGGGGCGCCAGCAGCTCCTGGTCCAGGTCCAGGAACGCCACGACCGCGGCGTCGGGCACCTGGTGCAGCACCGCCTCGGTGCCGACGTAGACCCGCGCCGCTGGGAGGTCGGTGCCCGCGGTGGAGGCGCTCACCTCGACGACCGGCTCCCCCGCCAGGGCCTCGAGCTCCTCGCGGGCCCGGCTGATGCCGGCCCGCAGGTTCTTCAGCACCGTGGCGTGGCACGCGAGGCAGAGGGCCGGGCGCTCGGTCGCACAGCTCCGGCACCGCAACGTGCCCGGCTCCTCCTGGCCCACCGACGCTCCGCAGGCCTCGCACCGGGCCAGCTCGCCGCAGCGGGCACAGGCCAGCAGGCGGGACCGTCCGGCCCGGTTGAGCACGCACACCACGCGTCCCGCGCCCCGCAGGCGCTCGACCAGCAGCGGCGAGTACAGCCCGGCGCGGCCCGGATCCTCCTGGCGCCGGTCGACCACGTCCACCACCGGCCAGCCCGCACGCTCGGCCTGGCGCGACGGCGCCAGCAGCGGACCCCACGCCTGGGCCTCCAGCGTGGGGCAGGGCGAGACCAGGACGCACGGCACCCCCGCCCGCCGGGCCCGCTCGACGACCACCTCGCGGGCGTGCCAGGTCGGCGTCCGCTCCTCCTGGTAGCCCTCGTCGTGCTCGTCGAGCACCAGCACCGCGGCCAGGCCCTCCATCGGCGCCCACGCCGCCGCCCGCGCCCCCACGACGGTGGCGCCGCCGGCCGCGACGGCCCAGTCCCGGGGCAGCAGCGCGACGCCCACGCCGGCCCGCCGCAGGCGGACGCCGAGGGCCCGGGCCGCCCCCAGCGCGGGCGTGAGGATCAGGGCGTTGCCGAGCGCGGCGGCCGCCAGGACGTAGGGGAAGGGGTCGGCCGCCGGGGGCAGGCGCACGACCGCCCGCGGCCGTGCGAACGCGTCACGGGCGACGTCGTCGACGACCACCGGCACCGGCGCCCCCTGGCCGGACCCCGCCGCGGCCCGCGGGAGACGGGCCACCACGCGCTCGGGCGACGCGGTGCGGACGAACGGCACCCGCCGCCCGGCCCACCGCCACGCCGCCCAACCTGCGAGGTCGAGCAGCTCCGCGGACGGGCCCCGGCCCGACACCTTGGCCACGGGGCGGACCGTCACACCGGCCGGCGGCTCGACCCCGACCGCGGTGACCCAGCCCCCCACCCGACGACCGTGCAGGTCGACGCGCACGACGTCGCCGACCAGCACCGACCCCCCGGGGGGCACGAGCCGGTCGGGGACGGCATAGTCGAACTCCCGGTCGATGGCGGGGACGTCGGGCAGCACCCGCACCACGACGGGCCCGGTCCCCGCCGGACCGCCGTCGGGAGGGCGCGTCGAGGGGCCCGGACCGGGGCCGGGCCCATCGACGGGTGCGGGCGCGTCGGGCAGGACGCGCCCCAGTTGCAGTTGCTCCGCCTCGGGGGGCGGGGCCGGGTCGGGCCCGGCGCTCAGAGGCCGAGCGCGGACTTCAGGGCGTCCACCCGGTCCGTGCGCTCCCAGGTGAAGCCGTCGTCCCCGCCGTCGCGACCGAAGTGCCCATAGGCGGCGGTGCGCTGGTAGATGGGCCGGCGCAGGTCGAGGTCGCGCAGGATCGCGGCCGGGCGCAGGTCGAAAACCTCGCGGACGGCGGGCTCGATCTTGGCCCGGTCGACGGTCTCGGTGCCGAAGGTCTCGACCATGATCGACATGGGATGGGCGACGCCGATCGCGTAGGCCACCTGCACCTCACAGCGGCTGGCGGCACCCGAGGCGACGACGTTCTTGGCCACCCACCGGGCGGCGTACGCCGCCGAGCGGTCGACCTTGGACGGGTCCTTGCCCGAGAAGGCGCCGCCCCCGTGACGGCCCATGCCGCCGTAGGTGTCGACGATGATCTTGCGGCCGGTGAGGCCGGCGTCGCCCACCGGGCCACCGATGACGAACCGGCCGGTCGGGTTGACGAACACCTCGTAGTCGTCGCCCGCGAACTGCTCGGGGATCACCGGGCGGATGACGTGCTCGATCAGGTCGGGGCGGATCATGGAGTCGCGGTCGATGCCGTCGTTGTGCTGGGTCGACACCAGCACCGTGCGCAGGCGGACCGGCTTGCCGTCCTCGTAGTCGAAGGTGACCTGGGTCTTGCCGTCGGGGCGCAGGTACGGGATGGTCCCGGCCTTGCGCACCTCGGCGAGGCGCTCGGCCATGCGGTGGGCGACGTGGATGGGCAGCGGCATCAACACGTCGGTCTCGTCGCAGGCGTAGCCGAACATCATCCCCTGGTCGCCGGCGCCCTGCTTGTCGAGCAGGTCCTCCTCGCCCGACTGGCCCGAGCGGACCTCCTCGGAGTCGTCGACGCCCTGGGCGATGTCCTGGCTCTGCTCGTCGATCGAGACCATGACGCCACACGTGTTGCCGTCGTAGCCGAACGACTCGCGGTCGTAGCCGATGCCGTTGATGGTCTCGCGCACGACCCGGGGGATGTCCACGTAGGCGTCGGTCGTGATCTCGCCCGCGACCACGGCGATGCCGGTCGTGACGAGCGTCTCGCAGGCGACCCGGCTGGCCGGGTCCTGCGCCAGCATGGTGTCGAGGATGGCGTCGGAGATCTGGTCCGCCATCTTGTCGGGGTGGCCCTCGGTGACCGATTCCGAGGTGAAGGTCCAGCTGGTCACGTGTCGCTCCCTAGGTGGTTGAGTTGGGCGGCAGGTCGGGGTCGTGGGTGGCTCGGCTCGAGACCACGACGTCGAGCACCGCTCGCGCCACGGCTCGTTTGTCGCTCAGGGGGATGTCCCGCTCGATTCCCGAACCCGACATGATTAGCACCTGGTTGGTGTCGTGTTCGAACCCGACCGCGGGCGCCGACACGTCGTTGGCGACGATGAGGTCGGCGCCCTTGGCCGCCAGCTTGGCCCCGGCGTTGGCCCGCAGCTCCTCGGTCTCGGCGGCGAAGCCGACGAGGGTCTGGCCGGGGCGCTTGCGGCGGCCGAGCGCGGCGAGGATGTCGGTGGTGGGCTCGAGCACGATCTCGGGCGGTCCCCCGGCCTTCTTGATCTTCTGGTCGTGGCGGGTCGCGGGCCGGAAGTCGGCCACGGCCGCGGCCATCACCACGATGTCGGCCGCGTCGCAGCGCGACAGCACGGCCTGCTCCATGTCGGCCGCGGTCTCCGCGGGGACCACCTCGACGCCGCCGGCCACCGGGCGGTCGGCGGTGGTGACCAGCGTGACCTTGGCGCCCCGGGCGGCGGCTTCGTCGGCGAGGGCGTGGCCCTGCTTGCCCGACGACCGGTTGCCGAGGAACCGGACCGGGTCGAGGGGCTCGCGGGTGCCGCCCGCGGTGACCAGCACGCGCAGGCCGGCCAGGTCCTGGGGGGCGAGCAGGCGCTCGACCGTGGCGACGATGTCGGCGGGCTCGGCGAGGCGGCCGGCGCCGACGTCGCCGCCCGCGAGACGGCCCTCGGCGGGAGGCACGACGGTGACGCCACGCTCGGCCAGCGTGCGCAGGTTGTCCTGCACCGCGGGGTGCTCCCACATCTCGGTGTGCATGGCCGGGCACACCACCACCGGCGCCCGGGTGGCCAGGAGCGTCGCGGTGAGCAGGTCGTCGGAGATCCCGGCCGCGTACGCCCCGAGCAGGCGGGCGGTGGCCGGGGCCACCAGGACCAGGTCGGCGCCTTGGCCCAGGTCGGTGTGCGGGATGGGACTGGCCTCGTCCCAGAGGGAGGTCTGGACGGGCTCGGACGCGAGCGCCGAGAAGGTGACCTCGCCGACGAAGCGGGTGGCGCCCTCGGTCAGCACCGGCGCCACGTGCGCGCCGGCGTCCACCAGGCGACGGCACACCTCGACGGCCTTGTAGGCGGCGATGCCGCCCGTGACGCCCAGCACGATCCGGCGGCCCGCCACGGCCGCGGGCACGGCGGTGCCCCTACTCGTCGCCGGGCTCGCCCTCGGTCGCCTCGGCCTCGTCGTCGGCCGCGGGGGCCTCGGGCTCGGGCACCACGCCGACGATCTTGTCGGCGGCGATCTCCTCGAAGGCGATGGAGAGGGGCTTGCGGGCGAGCGAGGTGACCTGCGGCGGCACGGCCTTGCCCAGGCCCTCGCCGAGGTGGTTGAAGTACGAGTTGATCTCGCGGGCGCGCCGGGAGCCGAGGGTGACCAGCGTGAACTTCGAGTCGACCTTCGAGAGCAGGTCCTCGATGGGCGGGTCGATCATGGTGTTGTGGCGCGAGCTCATCGGGTCTCCTGGGACAGCGGGCGAACCAGGATACCAGCCCGGTGCCCTCGATCCCGAGTCATCCGACCCGGGCGCGGGCGTCGGCGACGAGCGCCTCGATCTCGTGCAGGGCCTGGATCAGGTCGTCGTTGACCACCACGTGGGCCCGCAGCGACCGGGCCAGGTCGTGCTCCTCGGCGGCCTTGGCGAGCCGCTTGGCGATGATCTCGGGCGGATCACCCCGGCCCCGCAGGCGGGCCTCCTGGATCTCTGGCGTCGGCGTGGTCACGAACACGAACAGGGCGTCGGGGTCGTGCTCGAGGATGGCCTTCGCCCCGTGGACGTCGATCTCGTAGACGACGTCGGTGCCCTCGGGCGGGTCCGCCACCGGCGTGCCCTGGCGGTAGTCGAGGAACTCCACCCACTCGACGAAGCCGCCGGCGTCGACGTGGGCCTGGAACTCCTCGGGCGTGGCGAACACGTAGGCGTCGTCCGCCTCGCCCGGGCGCTGCGCCCGGGTCGTCCAGGACCGGCTCAGCCACAGGTTCGGGTCGCGCGCCATGAGGCGGCCCACCAAGGTGCCCTTGCCGGCCCCGCCCGGGCCGGCGATGACGATGTTCACGACCGCGGGGGGAACGCCGCCAGCAGCTTCTCGCGCTGGTGCTCCCCCACCCCCCGCACCCGCCGCGAGTGGGCGATGCCGATGGTGTCCATGGTGCGCCGGGCCTTCACCTTGCCCACCGCGGGCAGCGCCTCGAGCACGGTCAACATCTTGGTGCCGGCCACGATCGGGTCGCCGGCGGCCCGCTCGAAGACGTCGGCGAGGCCGATCGTGCCGGCCTTCAGGTCCTCCTTCAGGCGGGCACGGGCCTGGCGGGCGGCCATGGCCTTCTCCCGGGCGGCGGCGCGCTGGTCGTCGGTGAGCGCGGGCGGTTGCGGCATCCCTCGGACCCTACCGCCGCCTCCCGACGGCGCCGAACCGGCTCAGTCCAGGTCGGCGACGAGGGCCTGGGCGGCCGCCACGGGGTCGTCGGCCAGGGTGACCGGACGGCCGATGACGAGCAGGTCGGCGCCGGCGTCGAGGGCCTCGCGAGGCGTCGCGGTGCGGGCCTGGTCGTTGGCGTCGGCGCCCGCCGGACGGATGCCCGGGACCACCCGCTGCAGGCGGGGGGCGTACTCGTGGACGTCGTGGAGGTCGGATGCCGCGCAGACGATGCCGCCGCAGCCCGCCTCGGCCGCCACCATCACGCGCTTCGGGACGATGTGGGCGGGGGCGTCGGCGTCGCTCGTGAGGACGGTGACCGCGAGCGCCATGGGCGTGGCGAGGCCGGCGTTGGCCGCGCCCTCCGCGAGGCCGGTGACGCCGGCCCGCAGCATGGGGACGCCACCGTGGGCGTGCAGGGTGAGGTACGAGACCCCGAGCGAGCCGAGCACGCGGGCGGTCTTCTCCACCGTGGTGGGGATGTCGTGGAGCTTGAGGTCGAGGAAGACGTCGTAGCCGAGGTCGGTCAGCGCGCCGATGGCGTCGGGGCCGACGGCGCTGTAGAGCTCGAGGCCCACCTTGGCCACCCGGAAGTACGGCTGCAGCTGACGGCCGAGGCGCATGGCCGGCACGAGGTCGTCGACGTCGAGGGCCAGCGCCAGGTGTTCGCGGGCCGAGGGGGCCGAGGCCGCGGTGCTGGGGTCAGTCATGTGCTCCTCCGAGGACGTCGGTGATGGTGGGCTCGGCCTGGCGCCCGGCCCAGCGGGTCAATTCTTCCAGCACCTGGGCCGGCGCGCGTGGATCGGCGAAGGTGGCGGTGCCGACCTGCACCGCCGAGGCCCCCGCCAGCAGCAGTTCGGCGGCGTCCGCGCCCCGGGCCACGCCCCCGACGCCGACGATCGGCAGGTCGGGGAGGGCCGCGTGGCACTCGTGCACCGCGCGGACCGCGACCGGGTGGATGGCCGGCCCCGAGAGCCCGCCACCGCCGTTGCCGAGCCGGGCCCGGCGGGTGTCGGGGTCGATCAGCAGGCCCATCACGGTGTTGATCAGCGTGACCGCCTCGGCCCCGCCGTCACGGGCGGCTGCGGCGATCGAGGCCAGGTCGGTGACATTCGGGCTGAGCTTGGCCCAGCGCGGGCGCCGGCACCCCGCCGTGGCGGCCATGGCCTCGGTGGTGGCCGCCGCCGAGTGGGCGAACATCGAGTCGCGCGACTCGACGTTCGGGCAGGACAGGTTCACCTCGACCGCCACGACCTCGGGCGGTGCGTCCGCCAGCAGGTCCGCGGCGGCGGCGTACTCCTGCACCGACCGCCCCCAGATCGAGACCACCACGGTGGCGCCGAGGGCGAGCAGGCCGGGGAGGTCGTCCTCGAGCCAGGCGGCGACGCCCGGGCCCTGGAGGCCCACGCTGTTGAGCATTCCCGCCGGCGTCTCGTGCACGCGGGGTGCCGGGTTGCCCGCCCACGGCCCGGCCGACAGCGACTTCACCACCACGGCGCCGAGGGCCGAGAGGTCGACGTAGGGCGCCAGCTCGGTGCCGTGCCCCGCGGTCCCCGACGCGGTCATCACCGGGTTGGCCAGGGTGACCGACCCGACCCGGGTGGTCAGGTCCATCGCGCTCCGTGCTGCCGGCCGGCGGTCACTCGGCGTCCCCGCCCGCCGGAGCGGCGTGGTAGTCCTGCAGGCAGCGGACCCGCAGCTCGTGGCGGGCCCAGTCGGCCATGCCCTTCGCCGCGGCCAGGCCGGCCGCGCCGGTGGTCAGCAGCGGCACCCGGTGCTGGCCGGCCGCGGCCCGGATGTGGGCCCCGTCGGCACGCGGCCCACGGCCGCGAGGGCTGTTGACGACGAGGTCGACCTTCCCGCTCGAGATGAGGTCGACCGCGTCGATGCCGCTCTGCTCGCCGAGCTTGGCGACCACGGTGGCCACCTCCATGCCGTTGGCCTCGAGGAGGGCGGCGGTGCCGGTGGTCGCGGCAATGGCGAAGCCGAGGTCCGTGAACTGGCGGGCCGCCTCCAGCGCGACGTCCTTGTCCCGGTCGGCGAGGGAGAGGAAGACCGTGCCCCGGTCGGGCATGCGCTCGCCCGCGGCCAGCTGGCTCTTGAAGAAGGCCAGGCCGACGGTGCGGTCGATGCCCATGACCTCACCGGTGGAGCGCATCTCGGGGCCGAGCACCGAGTCGGCGTCGGGGAAGCGGCTGAAGGGCAGCACCGCCTCCTTGACCGCGTAGTGATCGCCGGCCACCGGCTCGCACAGCAGGCCCTCGGCCGACAGCTCGTCGAGGGTGGCGCCGAGCATGGCCCGGGCCGCCACCTTCACCAGGGGGACGCCCGTGGCCTTGGCCACGAACGGGACCGTGCGCGACGCCCGCGGATTGGCCTCGATCACGAAGACCTGCCCCGCCTTCACCGCGTACTGCACGTTGATGAGGCCGCAGACCTCGAGGGCGTCGGCGATGGCGTGGGTGTACTCCTCGAGCACGGCGATGGTCTCGGCCGAGAGGGTCGGGGGCGGGATGACGCACGCGCTGTCGCCGGAGTGCACGCCCGCCTCCTCGACGTGCTCCATGATCCCGCCGATGACGAACCCGCCCGCCTGGTCCCGGATGGCGTCGACGTCCACCTCGGTGGCGTCCTCCAAGAAGCGGTCGATCAGCACGGGCCGCTCGGCGGAGAGGCCGCCCTCCTTGCCCAACGACCCGAAGCCGGCGAGCTGCTCCATGGCCCGCGCCAGGCTCTCGTCGTCGTAGACGATCTCCATGGCCCGGCCGCCGAGGACGTAGGACGGGCGCACGAGCACCGGGTAGCCGACCCGGTCCACCACCGCCTGGGCCTCGGCGAGGGTGGTCGCCGTGCCGCCTGCGGGCTGGGGGATGTCGAGGTGGGCGCACAGGGAGTTCCAGCGCTCGCGGTCCTCGGCCAGGTCGATGGACCCGGGGCTCGTGCCCCGCACGAGGTCCTCGGGGAGCAGGCCGGCCAGCTTCAGCGGGGTCTGGCCGCCGAGGGCGACGATCACGCCGGCGACCTCGCCCTCGGCCGACTCCGCGTCGATGACGTTTCGGACGTCCTCGAGGGTGAGCGGCTCGAAGTAGAGGCGGTCGCTGGTGTCGTAGTCCGTGGACACCGTCTCGGGGTTGCAGTTGACCATCACGGTCTCGTAGCCGGCGTCGGCGAGCGAGAAGCTGGCGTGCACGCAGCAGTAGTCGAACTCGATGCCCTGGCCGATGCGGTTGGGGCCCGAGCCGAGGATGATCACCTTGGGCCGGTCACCCGGGCGGATCTCGTCCTCGTCCTCGTAGGTGGAGTAGTGGTACGGCGTGCGGGCCTCGAACTCGGCGCCGCACGTGTCCACGGTCTTGAAAGTGGGACGGACCCCGGCGGCCAGGCGGGCGGCCCGCACCTCGGACTCGGGCACGCCCCACAGCCAGGCCAGCTGCGCGTCGGCGAAGCCGAGGCGCTTGGCCCGCCGCCAGTCGGGGCGACCCATCGCCGCGAGCCCGGTGCGGGCCAGGTGGGCCCGCTCCTCGATGATGGCGAGGATCTGGTCGAGGAACCAGGGGTCGACCCTCGTCACCTCGTAGAGGCGTTCGATCGTGATCCCGCGGCGGAGGGCGGCCTCCAGCTGGAAGGGCCGGTCGGGCGTGGCGATCGCCGCCCGAGCGAGCAGCTCGTCGTCGCTCAGCTCGTCGAGCAGGGTCTCGCCCGGGTCGCAGTTGAGCCCGAACCGGCCCTGCTCGAGCGAGCGCAGCCCCTTCTGGAGCGACTCGGGGAAGGTGCGCCCGATGGCCATGGCCTCGCCCACCGACTGCATCTGGGTGCCGAGCACCGCCGGCGTGCCGGGGAACTTCTCGAACGCCCACCGCGGGATCTTGGTGACCACGTAGTCGATGGTCGGCTCGAAGCTGGCCGGGGTCTTCTCGGTGATGTCGTTGGGGATCTCGTCGAGGGTGTAGCCGACGGCGAGGCGGGCCGCGATCTTCGCGATGGGGAACCCGGTGGCCTTCGAGGCGAGCGCCGACGAGCGGCTCACCCGCGGGTTCATCTCGATCACGACCATCTTGCCGTTGTCGGGATCGAGCGCGAACTGCACGTTGGAGCCACCGGTCTCCACCCCGACCCGGCGCATGCAGGCGAACGCGGCGTCCCGCATCTCCTGGTACTCGACGTCGCTCAGGGTCTGGGCGGGCGCCACCGTGACCGAGTCGCCGGTGTGCACGCCCATGGGGTCCACGTTCTCGATGGTGCACACCACCACGCAGTTGTCCGCGTGGTCCCGCATCACCTCGAGCTCGAACTCCTTCCACCCCGCGATCGACTCCTCGATGAGGATCTCGGAGATCGGGCTGGCCTCGAGCCCCCGGGCGGCGGCCGTGCGGAACTCCTCCGGCGTCGACGCCATGCCCGTGCCGCGACCGCCGAGGATGTAGGCGGGGCGGATGATGACCGGCAGGCCGATCTCCTCGACGGCCTCGAGCGCCTCGTCGAGGGTGTGGGCGATGGCCGACTCCGGCACCCCGAGGCCGATCTCCTTCATGGCCACCTTGAACCGCTCGCGGTCCTCGGCCGTGGCGATGGCCTCGGACCGGGCGCCGATCAGCTCGGGGCGACCGTCGTTCGCCGTTCCCGTCCCGTCGACCACGCCCCGCTCGACCAGCTCCATCGCCAGGTTGAGCGCGGTCTGCCCGCCGAGGGTCGGCAGGACCGCGTCGGGGCGCTCCTTCTCGATGATCGCGGTCAGGACGTCGGCGTCGAGGGGCTCGACGTAGGTGGCGTCGGCGAAGTCCGGGTCGGTCATGATCGTCGCCGGGTTCGAGTTGGCGAGGACGACCCGGTAGCCCTCCTGGCGCAGCACCCGGCAGGCCTGCGTGCCCGAGTAGTCGAACTCGCAGGCCTGACCGATGACGATGGGCCCCGAGCCGATGATGAGGATCGAGGAGAGGTCGGTGCGCTTGGGCATCAGCGGGGCCCTCCCTCGGCCATGAGCTGGTCGAACAGGTCGAACAGGTAGCGCGAGTCGTGGGGCCCCGGGCCCGCCTCGGGGTGGTACTGCACCGAGAAGGCCGGGACGTCCCGGCAGCGGATGCCCTCGACCACGCCGTCGTTCAGGTTCACGTGGCTCACGTCGGCGGTGGACAGTGAGCCCTCGGCGACCGCGTAGTTGTGGTTCTGGCTGGTGATCTCGACGGCCCCCGTGTCGAGGCGGCGCACCGGGTGGTTCCCGCCGTGGTGGCCGAAGGGCAGCTTGTAGGTCTCGCCGCCGAGGGCGGTGGCGAGGAGCTGGTGGCCGAGGCAGATGCCGAAGACGGGCACCTCGCCGAGCAGGCCCCGGATGGCCTCGGTGGTGCCGGTGACCGCGGCGGGGTCGCCCGGCCCGTTCGACAGGAACACCCCGTCGGGACGGCGGGCCAGGACCTCGGCGGCGCTCGTGGTGGCGGGGACGACCTCGACCGTCGCCCGCTGGCCGAGGTGGTGCAGGATCGTGGCCTTGATGCCGAGGTCGTAGGCCACGACGCGACGGGGACCGTCGCCGACGGTGAAGGGCTCGGCGCAGGTGACCTCGGCGACGAGGTCCGTGCCGTCGGTGCCCGGCTCGGCGGCGGCCGCCGCCTTCAGGGTGACTTCGTCGGCGGTGCCGAAGGCGGCCGGCATCGCGCCGGCCTCGCGGATGTGGCGGGTGAGGCGGCGGGTGTCGACGCCGGCGATGCCGGGGATGGCGTGGTGGCGGAGGAACCCGTCGAGGTCGTCGGTGGCCCGCCAGTTGCTCCGGCGCCGCGCCAGCTCCCGGACGACCACGCCCCGGCAGAAGGGCCGGCGGCTCTCGTCGTCGAGCGGGGTGATGCCGTAGTTGCCGATGTGGGGGTACGTGAAGGTGATGATCTGCCCGGCGTAGGACGGGTCGGTGATCACCTCCTGGTAACCCGTGAGGACGGTGTTGAAGACCACCTCGCCGGTGGCGACGCCCCCGGACGGCTCGGCGCCGATGGCCTCGCCCTCGAAGGTGGTGCCGTCGGCCAGGACCAGCAGGGCCGGCCGGATGGGGGATGTCATCGCTGGGCGTCTCCCTCGAGGACGACGGGCTCTCCGAACAGGAACGTGTGGCGGACGCGCCCGGTGAGCGTGCGGCCCGCGTAGGGGTTGTTGCGGCTCCGGCTGGCCGAAGCGGTAGGCTCGACCGTCCAGGTCTCGGTCGGGTCGACGACGCAGAGGTTGGCGGGGCGACCCACGGCCACCGGGCCGCCGTGCTGGTCGCTCAGCCCGGCGATCGCGGCCGGCTGCCACGAGAGGAGCGCGAGGACCTGCTCGATGGGCAGGTCGAGCTCGGTGAGGGCGAGGGCCAGGGCCGTCTCGAGCCCGAGCATCCCGGGCGGCGCCTCGTCGAAGGCCTGCTCCTTGGCCTCCTGGGTGTGCGGGGCGTGGTCGGTGGCGATCGCGTCCACGGCCCCGTCGGCCAGCCCGGCCCGCACCGCGGCCACGTCGGCGTCCGGGCGCAGCGGCGGGTTCACCTTGTACAGCGGGTCGTAGGAGGCGACCTCGGCGTCGGTGAGGGTGAAGTGGTGGGTGGTGGCCTCGGCCGTCACGGCGAGGCCACGGCGCTTGGCCTCGCGCACCAGGTCCACCGACACGCCCGTCGACAGGTGCTGGAAGTGCACCCGCATGCCGGTCAGCCGCGACAGCACGATGTCGCGGGCGACCATGAGCTCTTCGGACTCGGCCGGCTGACCGGGGATGCCGAGGCGGCTCGACCACTCGCCCTCGTGCATGTGGCCACCCGCCGCGAGCGCGGCGACCTCGCAGTGCTGGGCGAGGGTCACCGGCACCGGGAGGCCCGAGGCGTACTCGAGGGCGCGCCGCATGAGGCCGGCGTCTTGCACCCCGTCGCCGTCGTCGGTGAACAGGCGCACCCCCAGCTCGGCCATCTCGGCCATCGGGGTGAGCTGCTCGCCCGCGCGCCCCACGGTGATGGCACCCGAGGAGTGGACGTCGCACGGGGCGGAGCGGCCGAGGTCGAGCACCTCGCGCACCACCGAGGCGCAGTCGATGGCCGGCGAGGTGTTGGGCATGGCCACCACCGCGGTGAACCCGCCGAGCGCGGCCGCCCTCGAGCCGGTCTCGACCGTCTCGGCCTCCTCGCGGCCCGGCTCGCGGAGGTGGGCGTGCAGGTCGACGAGCCCGGGCGCGACGACGCAGCCCGAGGCGTCCACGACGTCGCCGCCCTCGAGGCCCTCGCCGACGGCGGCGATGGTGCCGTCGTCGTCGACGGCCACGTCGCCACGCCGCGTCCCCGTGGCGTCGACCACCGTCCCGCCCCTGATGACGAACCCGCTCACGATGCCCCCTCCACGCCGGTCAGGACCTTGTCACTGCCCGCGCCGAGCAGCAGGTAGAGCACGGCCATGCGCACGGCCACGCCGTTGCGCACCTGGTCGACGATCACCGAGCGGGGCAGGTCGGCCACGTCGGCGGCGATCTCCACCCCCCGGTTCATCGGGCCGGGGTGCATGACCAGCGCGTCCTCGCCGAGGCGGTCGACCCGCCGCCGGGTGAGGCCGTAGCGGGCCGTGTACTCGCGCAGCGAGGGGATGAGCCCCGACGCCATCCGCTCGCGCTGCATGCGCAGCAGGTAGACGATGTCGACCTTGGGCAGCACCGAGTCGAGATCGTGGCTGACCGCGACCGGCCAGCCCTCCAGGCTCGGCGGCAGCAGCGTGGGCGGGCCGACGATCGTGACCTCGGCACCCATCGCGGTGAACGCCAGGACGTCGGACCGGGCGACCCGGGAGTGCTTGACGTCGCCCACGATCGCGACGTGCCGGCCCTCGCACGAGCCGAGGTGCTGGCGGATCGTGTAGCAGTCGAGCAGGGCCTGGGTGGGGTGCTCGTGCCAGCCGTCGCCGGCGTTGACCACCGAGGCGTCGGCCCACTTGGCCACCTGCCAGGGGGCCCCTGCCGACCGGTGGCGCACGACGATGGCGTCGACGCCCATGGCCTCGATCGTCTGGACCGTGTCGCGGAGGGACTCGCCCTTCTTCACCGACGACGAGGCGACGGAGAAGTTCATGACGTCGGCGGAGAGGCGGCGCGCGGCGGTCTCGAACGAGAGCCTGGTGCGGGTCGAGTCCTCGTAGAAGAGCCAGGCGACGGTCTTGCCCCGCAGCGCGGGGACCTTGGGGATGGCCCGCTCGCTGACCTCGACGAACGAGTCGGTGAGCTGGAGGACCTCGTCGATGCCGTCCGCCCCGAGGTCCCCGACCGAGAGCAGGTCGTGGCTCACGGCGCGCCCGTCTCGCCGACCGGGACCCGGGTCGCCGTCACTTCCGCATCTCCCCGATGTCGACGCCGTCGGGGGTGACGTCCACCACCTCGTCGCGGCGGGTGGGGAGGTTCTTGCCGACGTAGTCGGGCCGGATCGGCAGCTCCCGGTGGCCCCGGTCGATCATCACGGCCAACTGGATGGCGCGGGGCCGGCCGTAGTCGGTGAGGGCGTCGAGCGCCGCCCGGATGGTGCGGCCGGTGAACAAGACGTCGTCCACCAGCACCACGAACTTGCCCGTGATGTCGAAGGGGATGTCCGTGACCGCCTCGGGCAGCACCGGCCGCAGGCCGATGTCGTCGCGGTAGAACGCGACGTCCAGCGTCCCGACCGGCACCGGCGACGCCTCGGGGTCTTCGCCGATGTCGTGCAGGGCCGTGGCCAGGGCCTCGGCGAGCGCCACCCCGCCGGTCTGGAGGCCGACGACCACCGTCTCGTCGACGCCCTGGTTGCGCTCGATCACCTCGTGGGCCATGCGCCAGATCGCCCGGCGGATGTCGTCGGCCTCCATGACCCGGGCCCGGGCAACGAAAACGCCCCCGTACGGGGGCGTGATGCGGCGTTCGCGTTCGGCCAAGCGGCGTCTCCTCTGTCCGTTCGGGCCTCACGGGACCCGGTTCACGGTCAGGAGTGCACCGTAGCAGCCGGCGGCGCGGGGCGGCCGACCCGGGCGGGAAGATCGCGCGGCGCCGGCCCGGCCCCGGCTCAGGGCCGGGCGGCGAGGACCCAGCGGTCGGGCGCGTCGGCGGTGAACCCCGCGCGGCGCAGCACGGCGACCGAGTCGCGGTTGGTCGGGTCGACCGTCGCGGTCACGGCGTCGAGGCCCAGGCGCTGGAGCGCCCACGCGGACAGCAGGCGCACGGCCCGGGTGGCGTGTCCCCGCCCCCGGTGCTCGGCGGCCACCCAGTAGCCGATGGTGGCGCGGCCGTCGACGACATCGGAGAGGCCGACCTCGCCCAGCACGGTGTCGCCGGGGCCGACCGCGGCGATGACCAGGTCGAGCGCCAGGCCTCGTTCGCGCAGGCGCGGCGTGCCGTCGATCCACCGGCGGGCGTCGACCAGCGCGCGGCGGCGGGGCGGCGGGCTCCAGCGGGCCACGTCACGATCGGACCACGCCGCCACGAGGGCGGGGGCGTCGGCCGGCAGCCACGGGCGGAGGCGGACCACACCGTCGCCGAGTGGCGGCTGAGGGAGCGGGAGCGGCGACCCCGCCGGCGCGGGGTCGGCGGGTCGGTCGGCGACCGGCGGATCGACTGCGGGGCGGCGCCGAGCGCGGCGCGGAGCCCAGCGCGGCCGCGCTGCCAGCGCGCGGCCGCGGAGCCCAGCGCGAGGTCCTCGTCGACCTCGAGGCCGGTCTCGACCTCGACCTCGGCGTCGCGGAGCTCGTCGGGGCCGGGCACGGGCGACCGGCTCGCGGCCGCCGGCTCGACCGAGGGGGGAAGGGCCCCCTCCCGGCCCTCGCCCCGCACCTCGCGCGCGATGCGGGCGAGGAGCCCGTTCACGAACCGCCCCGACTCGTCGGTCGAGTACCGGGCGGCGAGCTCGACCGCCTCGGACACGACCGCCGCCGTGGGCACGTCGGGCTCGCCCAGCAGCTCGTAGGTCCCCACCCGCAGCAGGGCGCGGTCGACCGCGGGCATGCGCTCGAGCCTCCAACCCCGCGCGAACCGGCGCAGGAGCGCGTCGATCTCGTCGGCGTTCGCCTCGACCCCCGCCACCAGTCGCGCCGCGTAGGGATCGGGCTCGACCGGCAGGCCCTCGAGCACGACGGTCGGTCGCTCGCCCTTGCTCTCGGCCTCGTACAGCAGCCCGAGGGCGCGCTCGCGCGCCTCGCGGCGGCTCCCGGCGACGGTCATGGGCGTGGGGTCCGTTGCCGGCGGGGTCAGGCTCGGCTGAGGTACTCGCCCGTGCGGGTGTCGACCCTGATGCGGTCGCCGGGACCCACGAACAGCGGCACCTGCACGACGAGGCCGGTCTCGAGCGTGGCGGGCTTGCGCGCGCCCGAGACCCGGTCCCCCTGGATCCCGGGCTCGGTCTCGGCGATCGCGAGCTCGACGGCCGCCGGCAGGTCCACGCCCACGATCTCGTCGCCGTACATCTGCAGCACCGCGGCGTTGCCCTCGAGCAGGTAGTCGGCGGCCGTGTCGAGCGCGGCGCGACCCACGCTGATCTGGTCGTAGGACGCGTTGTCCATGAAGACGTAGTCCTCGGCCTCGCGGTAGAGGAACTGCATCTCACGCTTGTCGATGATCGCCCGCTCGACCTTCTCGCCCGCCCGGAACGTGCGATCGAGCACGGCGCCGGAGCGCACGTTCTTGAGGGTGGTGCGGACGAAGGCACCCCCCTTGCCGGGCTTCACGTGCTGGAACTCGACCACCTGGAACAGCCCCTCGTCGAGGTCGAGGGCCATGCCGTTCTTCAGGTCGTTGGTGGTGATGGTCGCCATGTCGGTCCTTCGGGGTCGGTCGGTCAGGCGGCCACGAGCGGCCGCTTGGGCGCGAGGGTGAGCGGGCGGCACCCCTCGTCGGTGACCACGACGGTGTCCTCGACCCGCACCCCGCCGTGCTCGGGCAGGTAGACGCCGGGTTCGACGGTGACGACGTGGCCGGGAGCGAGCGTAGCAGTGGCCGTGGCCGCCACCCTCGGGTCCTCGTGGATCTGCAGGCCCACCCCGTGCCCCGTGCCGTGGACGAAGGCGTCGCCCCAACCGGCCTCGTCGATCACCGATCGGCAGGCGGCGTCGACCGCCGCGGTGGCCACGTCGGGCGCGACGGCGGCCACGCCGGCACGCTGGCTGGCGGTGACGACGTCGAGCATGCGCTGCTGGGTGGGGCTCGGCTCGCCCACCATCAACGTGCGGGTCATGTCCGAGCAGTAGCCGTCGACGAGGGCACCGAAGTCGAGCACCACGAGGTCGCCCTCGCCGATCGGGCGGGGCCCCGGACGGTGGTGGGGCTTGGCCCCGTTCGGGCCCGACGCGACGATCGTCTCGAACGACGTGCCCTCGGCGCCGCGGCGGCGGATGGCGGTGTCGAGCGCCAGGCCCAGCTCCGCCTCGGTGGGCCCGTCGAGGAGCAGGGGACGCACCTCGGCGAGGGCGGCGTCGGCGAGGTGCGCCGCGGCTTCGATGCGGGCCACCTCACCGGCGTCCTTCACGATCCGCAGGGACTCCACGAGGCCGTCGGTGGGCACCAGGGTGGCGTCCGGGAACCAGTCGTCGTCGAAGCGGCGGGTCTGGGCCCACGTGACCGACGAGGCCTCCAACCCGAGGCGACCCGTTCCCCTGACCGCGGCGCCGAGCAGCTCGCGCTGGCCGGTGCCCGAGATCTCGAGGCGGGCGGCCACACCGGCCGCGGCGAGCTGATCGTCCGCCTGCTGGGCGTAGCGCCCGTCCGTCACCAGGAGCAGGTCGTCGTCCAGCACCAGGAGCAGGCCCGCCGAGCCCGTGAAGCCGGTGAGGTAGCGGATGTTCACCAGGCTCGTGACGAGCAGGCCGTCGCAGCCCGCGCCCGCCAGCGCCGGACGGAGGCGCTCGACCCGGCCGGCGACGTCCATGGCCGTGAGACCCTCGACGGGGTCAGGCAACGGTGATGCCCAACAGCTCGGCCACGGCGTCCACAGCCAGGCGGTACCCGTGGCCCCCGAAGCCGCTGATCAGCCCCGTGGCCACCGGCGAGACCACCGACGTGTGACGCCACGGCTCACGACGGTCGGGGTTGGACAGGTGGAGCTCGACGATGGGGCCGTCGTAGGCGGCGAGCGCGTCGTGGAGTGACCACCCGTAGTGCGTCAGGGCGCCGGCGTTCACGACGATGGCCGCGGCCCGGCCCCGCGCGCCGTGGACGGCGTCGACCAGGTCGGCTTCGGCGTTGCTCTGCACGTGCTCGACCTCGAGCCCGTAGCGAGCGGCCCGGGCCGTCGCGGCCACCACGTGGTCGTCGAGGGTGTCGGTTCCGTACACGTCGGGCTCGCGGTCCCCCAGCAGGTTCAGGTTGGGACCCGAGAGGAGCAGCAGCACCTGGGCCATCAGCGGCCTCCCTCGCCCAGCCACTGCACGAGCGTCGTGCGCACGACGTCCTCGGGGACACCGGCGACCACCTCGACCCCGTCGGGGCCGTCGAGCGCGAACGTCAGACCGTCGAGGGCCTTCTTGTCGCGCTTCATCAGCGCGACCAGCTCGTCGGGGTCGTGCCCGGGATCGAGCCGGTCCGGAAGCCCGTAGCCGGCCACGACGGCCTCGTGGTCGGCGACGCGGCCGTCGCCCACCCGCTCGAGTCGGCGCGCCAGGCGGGCCGCGAAGATCAGGCCGAGCGCGACGGCCTCGCCGTGGCGCAGGTCGTGGTGGCCCGCGATCTCGAGCGCGTGCGCGAGGGTGTGGCCGTAGTTGAGCAGGGCCCGGCGGCCGCCCTCGCGCTCGTCCTCGGCCACGATGGCGGCCTTGATGGCGACGCAGCGGGCCACCCGCTCGTCGAGCGGGAGGTCGCCGAGGTCGTCCCCGGTCAAGAAGTGGTACTTGGCCAGTTCGCCGAGGCCGCTCGCGTACTCACGCGGCGGCAGCGTCTCGAGCACCTCGGTGTCGCACAGCACCGCGGCCGGCTGCCAGAACGCGCCCACCAGGTTCTTGCCCTCCGGCAGGTTCACCCCGGTCTTGCCGCCGATGGCCGCGTCCACCTGCCCGAGGAGGGTGGTCGGCACGTGCACGACCGCGATCCCCCGGTGGTACACGGCGGCGGCGAACCCGGCGGTGTCGGTGACCACGCCGCCGCCCACCGCGACCACCACGTCGCGGCGCGTCATCCCCCACTGCGCCCACCGCCGGCACAGGTCCTCGACCGTGGCCAGCCGCTTGGCCGGCTCGCCGTCGCCGATGGTGAACACGCGGTGCTCGATGCCCGGGTCCACGGTCACGCCCACGGTCGCCTGGGTGACGACCGCGGCGCGACCGGCTCCCGACGGCAGCACCTCGGCCAGGTGCCGGCGCGCCCCGGCGCCGACCCACACCTCGTAGGAGTCGTCGCCCAGGTCGACGGGCACGCTCCGGAGGCCCGCGCCCGGGCTGCTCATGACGACCGCCGGGGCGCGGACGGCTCGGGCCGGTCGCACGCGGCGAGCACGCACTCGGCCGCCTGCTCGGTGGTCAGGTCGTCGACGACGACGACTTCGTCCGCCAGCTCCTCGTAGAGCGCGTGGCGCTCCTCGAGCAGGCGTCGCAGCACCGGCTCGGGGTCCGTGCCGAGGAGCGGCCGGTGGTCGCCGGGGCGGACCCGGCCGGCGAGCGTGGCGGGGGTGGCGGCCAGCCACACGACGGTGCCGGCGTCGTGCAGTCGGTCCCGGCTGGCCGGGTAGAGCACGACCCCGCCCGCGGCGGCCAGCACGGCGGGCTCGGGCCAGTCGACCGCGTCGGCCACGGCGTCGGCCTCGATGGCCCGGTACGCGGCCTCGCCGTCCGCCTCGAAGATCTCCCGCACGGTGCGGCCCGTCCGCGCCTCGACCAGCGCGTCGGTGTCGACCAGGGGCCGGTCGAGGGCCTCGGCGACGCGACGACCGACCGACGTCTTGCCTGCACCCATCATCCCGATGAGGACGATGTGGTCACCCACGACGATCGCTGCCACCGTCGACCGCGGCCAGGTAGGCGTCGGCGTTGCGGACGAGCTCGTCCACCGAGTCACCCCCGAACTTGCGGCTCACCTCGTCGGCGAGCACCAGGGCGACCATGGTCTCGGCCACCACGCCGAGGGCCGGGACCGCGGTGACGTCGGTGCGCTCCTTGAACGACACCGTCTCCTCCTTGGTGACGGTGTCCACGGTCTTCAGCACGGGTCGGTTGAGCGTGGCCAGCGGCTTCATGGCGAGCCGCGCCCGGAGGACCTCGCCCGTCGAGATGCCGCCCTCGACGCCGCCGGCCAGGCCCGACTCCCGCCGGTAGCGGCCGTCCTCGGCGTCCCAGGCGATGGGGTCGTGCGCCGCGCTCCCCCGCCGGGCCGCGACCTCGAACCCGTCACCGATCTCGACGCCCTTGACCGCCTGGATGCTCATCAGCGCCTGGGCGAGGAGGGCGTCGAGCTTGCGGTCCCAGTGCACGTGGCTCCCGAGACCGACCGGGACGCCGTAGGCCAGCACCTCGACGACGCCGCCCAGGCTGTCGCCCTCCCGGGCCGCCGCCTTGATCTCGTCGACCATCGCCGCCTCGGCGTCGGCGTCGAAGCAGCGCACCGACGACTCGTCGATGCGGTCGAGGTCGCCCGGCGCGGGCAGCCGGGTGGACTTCGACTCCACGGGGCCGACCGCCACGACGTGGGAGAGGATGGCCACGTCCAGCGCGGCGAGCAGCTTCTTGGCCACGGCCCCCGCAGCGACCCGCGCCGCGGTCTCGCGGGCGGAGGCCCGCTCGAGCACGTTGCGGGCATCGGTGAACCCGTACTTCTGCATGCCGGCGAGGTCGGCGTGGCCGGGCCGGGGCTGGGTGAGCGGGCTCGCGGTCTCACCCGGTGCCGGGGACATCTCCTCGGTCCACTTGCGCTCCCACTCCGAGTTGCCGATCTCGATCGCCACCGGGGACCCGAGGGTGCGGCCGTGGCGGATCCCGCCGAGCAGGCGGAGCTCGTCCTGCTCGAAGCGCATGCGCGGCCCCCGCCCGTACCCGAGTCGCCGACGGCGCAGCTCGTCCTGGAGGTCGGCCTCGGTGATCTCCAGGCCCGCGGGCAGGCCTTCGATCACGACCACGAGGGCCTGGCCGTGCGACTCGCCGGCGGTGAGGTAGCGCAGCATCGGTCCCGAGGTTACCGACCGGGGGGTGCCGCCCCCGAGTCCGTTGCCCCGGGCTCAGGCGTTCTTCGGCAGCTCGCTGAACGGCAGCGTCTTGTCGTTGCTCGGCTCCTTCGGCAGGCCGAGGACCCGCTCGCCGATGATGTTGCGCTGGATCTGGTCGGTCCCGCCGTAGATGGCGGGGCCCTGGGCGAACAGGGCGGTGCCGGTGACGAGGGGCAGGAACGGGTTGGCCGTGGCCTCGACGACCGCGTCGCCGTCCTGGCCCTCGTAGGCGTGGAGCGTGCCGGCGGGGCCGACGATGCGCAGGCCGATGTCGCGCGAGAGGCGCATCATCTCGCTCATCGAGAGCTTGGCGATGTTGCCCACCCCGGGCAGGTCCCGGCCCTGGGACTTCAGCGCCTTCTGGCGCAGGCCGTTGAACCGGCCGATCTCGCCCAGGGTGTAGAGCTTCATGAGGTCCTGGCGGATGAGCGGGTCGGCGCTCTTGCCGTTGCCCTTGGCCAGGTCGACCAGCAGCTGGGCGCTCACCGCGAAGGCGTTGCCCCGCCGGCGGCCGTCCTTCGAGCGCTTGCCGGGGGTGCGCACGAAGTCGCCGGCCCGGGCGCCCAGGTGGCCCATGACCGTGCCGGGCACGGCCGCGCTGGAGGCGGCGTGGCCACCCCCCGAGCCGAGGCTGGCCCGCTCGTGCATGAGGGTGGTGTTGGCCACGGCCCAGCCCTTGCCGAGCCCCCCGACGAGCGCGTCGTCGTGGACCCGGGCCTCGCTCAGGAAGACCTCGTTGAACATGGCGTGGCCGGTCATCTCCCGCAGCGGCCGGATCTCGACGCCGGGCTGGTGCATGTCGAGGGCGAAGTAGCTGATGCCCTGGTGCTTGGGCACGCTCGCGTCGGTGCGGGCGATGAGCATGCCCAGGTCGGCCACCTGGCCCGCCGAGGTCCACACCTTCTGGCCGTCGACCACCCACTCGTCGCCGTCCCGGGTGGCCCGGGTGGTCAGGCCCGCGAGGTCGGATCCGGCACCGGGCTCGCTGAAGAGCTGGCACCACGCCTTCTGGCCCGTGACGATGTCGCGGACGTAGCGGTCGATCTGCTCCTGGCTGCCGTGGGTGGCGATGGTCGGCGCGGCCAGCATCAGGCCGAGGCCCCCGGGGGCGCCGAGGGCGCCGAAGCGGGCGATCTCCTCCTGCACGCGCACGGTGTCGTTGCGCGAGAGGTCCCGGCCGTACGCGTTGGCGGGCAGGTTCGGTGCCGCCCACCCGGCCAGGCCGAGCCGCTCCCACCACTCGCCCACCGTCAGGTCGGGGTCCCAGTTCTCCTCGAGCCAGGTGGTGAGCTCGGTGACGACGTCGTCCTGGGTGGCGGTGGCCATGGGTCCCCCGTGGGTTCGGTGCGGCGGGTGCGGTCGGCGGTCGTGGGGCCCACGACTCGCCGCGGCGTGCGACGCACGATGGTACGGAGCCGTCCGCCGCGCGACCAGTCGGCGCGACCGCAGGTCGCACCCGACGAGGACCGCTCAGCCGGTCCCGAGGAGCTGCTGGCTGAACAGCACCGCGGCCACCGTCGACGCCGCGAGGGCCGGCCCGAAGGGGAACGCGGCGTTGCGCCGGCGCACGACGGCGAGCACCGCCCCGACGGCCACACCGAGCAGGCAGCCGATCATCAGCGCGAACAGCACGAGGGTCACCGCCCGGATGGCGTCGGGGGCGATCCAGCCCAGGTAGAGCCCCATCAGCAGGGCCAGCTTCACGTCCCCGAAGCCCATGCCCGCCGGGTACACCAGGTGGGCCACGAGCAGGAGCAGGAAGTACGCCAGGGCCCCGACGAGGGCGTAGCCGATCGACCGGCCGGCGCCGAGCCCGAGCGACACCGCCACGATGAGGGGCAGCGAGAGCGCGAGGGTCGGGAACACGATCCGGTCCGGGATCCGGTAGTGCCCGATGTCGATCACCGACACGACCAGCAGAGCGCCGAACAGCACGCAGAACGGCACCACGACCGCGCTGGCGCCGAAGCGCACGCCGGCCAGCGCGAACAGCACCGGGCTGGCGATCTCAGTGGCCAGCCCCCACCCGGGGGGCAGGGGCCCGTCGAAGCCCTCCTCGGCCGCCTCCGCGTCGTCGACGTCGGCCCGAGCGTCGCGGGGGTCGGCACCCGCCCCGGTCGCCGTGCGTGACGCCGCGTCGGTCGCGGCGCTCGCCGTCTCCTCCCGCGGGCGCAGCCAGTAGAGGATCGGCGGGTGCTCGGCCGGGCCCGGCCACCGGAGGGGCAGCTTGCCGGGGACCTGCTCGATCAGGGTGGTCAGGAACGGGGCGACGACCACGCCGGCCACCGCGCAGAGCGCGACGACCAGGGCATCGGACACGTCGGGCACCGTAGCGGGGCGGCCGGGGTCGTCGAGACGGGGCGCCGGCCACGGAGGCCGGCCGTCCGCCCGCTCAGGTCTGGACCGAGGAGAGGAACTTCAACAGCAGGCCGCGGTTGATGGGCTCGTCGCCCTCCGCGGTCACCTCGGCCAGCGCCGCCTCGCGCTCCTCGACCGTGGTGGCCCGGGCCGCGGCCGCGACCGCCCGCGCCGCCTTGGGGCTGAGGTTGGCCAGTTGGCGGGCCACCTCGGCGGCGTCGCCCGTGTCGTCGGCGTCGAACGCCGGCGGGGCCGTGGCGAACAGCCCGTCGCCCGAGCCCCCCGCGGGCGACCCGGTGAGGTCGTCGGCGAAGAGCGCGGCGCCGGCGCCGAGGGGGGACCCCAGGTCCGCGCCCGGGGCGGCCTCGGCCCCGATGGCGTCGGGCGCCGCGAAGGAGAAGGCCGGGTCCTCCGCGGGATCCGAGGCGAACGTCGGGTCGAAGCCGGAGCTGGGATCGCCGAAGCCGGTGTCGAAGATCGCACCCGTGTCGGCCTGGCCGCCCGCGGTCGTCGCCGGGTCCCCGCCGTACGCGTCGTACGCCGGGTCCGGACCGGGGTCCGAGAGCCCGAAGCCCGAGGCCATCGCGTCCAGATCGGCACGAGCGCTCGACGGCCCCTCCATCGACGGAGGCGGGTCGAAGCCGTCGTCGGGCGCCGAAGCCGCCATCTCGTAGGGGGCGAGCTCGGGGGACCCGTCGGGGATCGGCACCGAGAGGTCGGTCGCGGCGGCGTCGGCCGGCTCCGCGACCGGCGGGTCGGCGTCGAGCCCGCCGGGGGCGTCGGTCGCGGCCGGGGCGGTCGGCTCGAGCGCCGGGTCCGGGGCCGCCCACGGGTCGGCGCCGGTCACGACCGGGCCCGCGTCGAGCCCGTCCGTGATCGGGTCCGACGGAGGCTCCTCCGCGGGCTCCCGCTCGGTCACCGCCGCGAGCCCGGCCTCGACGAGGTCCTTGGCACGGCGGCACGCGTCCAGCTCGTCGAGGTCGAGCGCGTCCGCCACGGCGCCCGCGGTACCGCCCTGGGCCACCGCCACGATCGCCTTCCAGCGGGTCGCGTCGACCACCACCTCGCGGCCGGGCAGCTCCTCGGCGAGCGCCAGGCCGACCCGCAGCGACGGGACGACGGCTTCGATCTCCTGCCACTCGGCGAGCTGGCGCTCCGCGTCGCCCAGCAGCACCTCGATGTCCTGGGGGGTGCCGGGCCGGGTCGTGGTCTCGTCGGCCTCGAAGGTGAACGATCCGTCGGCGAAGCGCAGGAGCTCGAACAGCACCGCGACCGCGGCGGCGCCGTCACGGGCCCCGGTCGCCTCGGCGCCCACGACCTTGCCCCCGTCGATCCACACGCTGCCCGAGCCGCGGTCGCCGCTCAGTCGCAGCCGGCCGGTCTTGGCCCCCGAGCCCAGCAGACGGAGTACCTCGGGCAACGCAAACGTCTCGATCGTGCCCTGTAGTGCCACGGAGCAACCTCCAACGACGGATTGACTCCGCTTCCATCGGCAGGAGGCCCCGGAAAATTCAGTGTGCGGCCGAACTCCGGGCCTCGAGCCCTCGCGCCGCCGCCGCCGCCATCGCCGCGACCGGGGCGGCCACCCCCGTCCATCGGGTGAACGCCCGGGCGGCCTGGTGGACGAGCATGCCGAGGCCGTTGGCGGCGGTCGCGCCGTCCGCCGCCGCCCCGGCCAGGAGCGGGGTCTCGGCCGGGTGGTAGACGAGGTCGACGACGAGCTGACCCGCCGAGAAGCGCACGCCCGGCAGCGGGGTGCCCGGGGTGTCCATCCCCACCGGCGTGGCGTTGACGACGAGATCGACGTCGGCGGCGGCCTCGACGGGCGCCGCCCGGCCCGCCGGGCCCGCCAGCGCGAGCGCCGCCGCCGCCCGCTCGGGGGTCCGGTTGACCACCAGCACCTCGCGGGCCCCGGCGCCGGCCAACGCCCGCACGACGGCACGGGCCGCACCTCCCGCGCCGACCACCAGGCAGCGCCGGCCCTCGGGGGTGAAGCCGTGGTCGGCCGACAGGGCGTCCAGCAGGCCCGGGCCGTCGGTGTTCTCCCCCACCAGCTCGCCGTCGGCCCCCGGCACGACGCAGTTCACCGCCGCGAGGGCTTCGGCGTCGGGCGAGCACCGGTCCACGAGGCGGGCGACGGCCTCTTTGTGGGGCATGGTCACCGACAGCCCGCCGAGGCCCAGGGCCCGCACCGCGTCGAGGGCGGCACGGGTGTCGCCCGGCGCCACGTCGAAGGCCAGGTACGCCCAGTCGAGGCCGGTGGCGGCGAATGCGGCGTTGTGGATGTCCGGGGACAGCGAGTGCGCGACGGGGTGGCCGATGACCGCGGCGAGACGGGTCGCCCCGCTCAGCACAGCCCCATGGCCTGGCACTCGTCCTTGGCCTCGAGGAACTCGTCGTAGCTGTCGGTGAAGAAGTGGTGCCCGTCCTGGCCGGCGAGCACGTAGTACAGCCAGGGGCCGTCCGCCGGGTTCATGGCCGCCTCCAGCGACGCCCGTCCCGGTTGGCCGATGGGCGTCGGCGGCAGGCCCTGGTGGATGCGCGTGTTGTACGGCGTGTCGGTCTCGAGCTGCGAGGCGGTGAGGGTCCCGTTGGTGGCCCCGCCGACGCCGTAGGCGACGGCGGCGTCGATGCCGAGGGGGATGCCCTGGTCGAGCCGGTTGTAGATCACCCGGGCGACCTTCGCCCGGTCCTCGTCGATCCCGGCCTCGCGCTCGATGAGCGAGGCCACGATGATCGTCTCGTAGGCGCTCAAACCGGTCACGGACTCGGTGTCGTCGTAGCCCGCTTCCTGGGCCACCTGGTCGAAGCGGTCGATCATGGCCGACACGATGGTCGCCTCGGTGTCCTCCTCCTCGATCCGGTAGGTGTCGGGGAAGAGCAGCCCCTCGAGGTTCCCCTGGTCCGCGGGCTGGTAGCGGGACCGCAGCTGGCCGCTGAGCAGGACCTGGCTGATGGACTCGGTCGTGAAGCGGTCGACCGCCTCGTCGAGCGCCGTGACCGTGTTGCCGGGCACGGGCAGTCCCGATCCCTGCCAGACCGAGTAGCCCTCGGGGATGGTCACCTCGTCGAAGGGCGGCGCCTGCGGGCCCGCCTCGAGCACCGCCAGCGTCGAGCCCATGGAGGCGTTCTCCCGGAGGAGGTAGTCCCCGGCCTGGATCGTGCCCTCGCCGCGGAACTTGACGTAGTACTCGAAGATCGAGGCGTTGGTGACGATGCCCTCGTCGGCGAGCAGGCGGGCGATGCCGCTCGTCGAGGTGCCCTCGGGAATGGTCACGGCCACCTCGTCGCCCGGGCTGCCCGGGTTCACCTGCCGCATCACCCAGACGCCGGCGACGCCGGCCACGAGGGCGACCACGACGAGCAGGCCGAGCACGACCATGCACCCCCGACCGCGCCGTGGCTCGTGCAGCACCTGGCGCGGGCCGGTGTCCACGGTGGGCCGCGCCTCGCGACGCGGCGCCCCGGTCGGAGGGGCCTCGCCCGACGGCGGTCGGTCCGGCCGGGCCTCCGGTCGGGGCTCCGGCCGCGCCGGCGCAGGGGCCCGATCCGGGGGCCGCGGTGCCGTCGAGGGGCCGGTCGCCCGCCCGTCCTCGGGGGCAGGGCCGCGACGGCGGGGGCCGAGGAGGTCGGCGAGGATGTCGCTGCCGTCGTCGGTGGGGTTGCTCACGGGGTCAGGTCCTGGGGGGTTCGTCGGTCCAGCCATGCCTGCAGCAGCACCGCGGCGGCGACCATGTCGACCACCTTCCGCCGGTCCTGGCCACGGACGTCCTGCTCGGCCAGGGTGCGCTCCGCAGTGACGGTCGTGAAGCGCTCATCGTAGGTCTCGACCGGCCGTCCCGTGACCTCACCGATCCTGGTGGCCTCCGCCCGCGCCGCGACGGCCGCGGGGCCGTCGGACCCGTCGAGGGACAGGGGCAGGCCGACCACGACCAGGGACGCCTCCCACTCGTCGGCCACCGCGGCGATGGCCCGCCGGTCGCGCTCGGCGTCGCGCGTCCTCGCGATCACCCGGTCCGGCGTGGCGACCCGGCGGTCGGGATCGCTGATGGCGAGGCCGATGCGCCGCTGGCCGAGGTCGATGCCGAGGACGCGCCCCGGCGGCCGGCGGACGCTCAACCGAGACCGGCGGCGGCCCGGGCCTGCTCCAGGGCCTCGTCGAGGGCGCCGGCGTCCTTGCCGCCCGCCACGGCGAGGTCGGGGCTCTTCCCGCCGCCGCCCTTCACGGTGCGCGCCGCGTCGGCGATCAGCGCCGAGGCCTCGAAGCCGCTGTCCTTGGTGACGGCGGCGACCAGCGCCACCCCGCCCTCGTCGGGGGCGCCGCCGAGGACGACCGCGCGCACCCCGAGGTCGCGGACCGCGACGGCGAGGTCGCGGAGGTCGTCACGGGCGACGCCGTCGACCCGCGCGACGACGACACCGTCGTCCGCGTGCTCGGCCAGGTCGCGGGCGCGGCCGGCCGCGGCCTGCCGGCGCAGGGCCTTCAGCTCGTCGCGCGCCGCCTTCAGCTCGGCGAGGCGCTTCTCGACGCCGTCGACCAGCTCGTCGGGGGGCACGCCGACGAGGGCCGCGGCCCGGCCCAGCACGGCCTCCTCCCGACGGAGGCGCTCGATGGGACCGGTGCCGGTGACGGCCTCGATGCGACGCAGGTTGGAGCCGATCGAGCCCTCGGAGACGACCTTCACCGGGCCGATGTCGCCCGTCGCCTTGACGTGGGTGCCACCGCACAGCTCGACCGAGTGACGCCCGGCCTCGAGCACCCGGACGATCTCGCCGTACTTGTCGCCGAAGAACGCGATGGCGCCGACGGCCTCGGCGTTGGCCTTCGTGGTCTCGTAGTGGCGCACCGGGTCGTTGTGCAGGATCTCGTGGTTGACGAGGTCCTCGATGGCGACCAGCTCGTCGGGCGTGACCGGTTCGTAGTGGCTGAAGTCGAAGCGCAGCCGGTCGTCGGTGACGAGAGAGCCCTGCTGCTTGACGTGGTCGCCCAGCACCCGTCGCAGCGCCCAGTGCAGCAGGTGGGTGCCCGTGTGGTTGCGCCGGATGGCGTCGCGGCGGGCCACGTCGATGCCGGCGGTGGCCATCTGACCCGGCTGGATCTCGCCGTCGACCACCCGCACGGCGTGGCGGTGCAGCCCGGGCAGGGCGTAGGTGGTGTCGAGCACCTCGGCCCGCCCGGTGTCGGTGCTGATCGTGCCGGTGTCGCCCACCTGGCCACCCGACTCCGCGTAGAACGGTGTGTGGTCGAGGAACACGCCCGCGGTGGTGACCCCGTCGGCGTCGGTGGCGAGGTCGGTGACGGCGAGCACCCGGGCGGTGGTCTCGTCCTCGGTGCGGCCGGTGAACTCGGTGGGCCCGAACTGCTCGAGCAGCTCGTGGTAGCGCTCGGCGTCGCCGCTGGCGGGTCCCGCGGCCTTGCGGGCCTCCTTGGCGCGGGCACGCTGCTCGGCCATCGCGTCGGCGAACGCGTCGTCGTCCACCGAGAAGCCCCGCTCCGACGCGATCTCCTGGGTGACCTCGAGCGGGAACCCGTACGTGTCGTGGAGGGTGAAGGCCACCCGGCCGTCGAGCACGTCGCCGGGGGCGAGCGCGCCCAGCTCGTCGTCGAGCAGGGCCGAGCCGGTGCGCAGGGTCTGGCGGAACCGCGTCTCCTCGCGCTCGACCACCCCACGGACGAAGTCGTGGTTCTTGCGCAGCTCGGGGTAGTCGTCGCCCATCACGTCGACCACCTCGTCGACCAGGGACGGCGTGACGACGTCGTCGACGCCGAGGAGGTACGCGTGGCGGACGGCGCGGCGCATGATGCGACGCAGCACGTAGCCGCGGTCCTCGTTGGAGGGGAAGACGCCGTCGCTGATGAGGAAGGTCATGGTGCGGGCGTGCTCGGCGAGGATGCGCAGCGAGACGTCGCTCGACCCGCCCGATCCGTAGGCCACGCCGGTGAGCGCCGCGGCCCGGGCGATGAGCCGGGCCAGCTCGTCGGTGTCGAACACCGAGTCGACGCCCTGGAGCACGGCCAGGTTGCGCTCGAGGCCGAAGCCGGTGTCGATGCTCGGCCGGGGCAGGGGCACCATCGAGCCGTCGGGCTGGCGCTCGTACTGCATGAACACCAGGTTCCAGATCTCGACGAAGCGCTCCTCACCGCCGTGGGCCGGGCCCCCGTCGGCCCCGTAGGCGGCGCCCTTGTCCCAGAAGATCTCCGAGCAGGGACCGCAGGGCCCGGTGTCCCCCATGCGCCAGAAGTTGTCCTCGTCGAGCCGCTGGATGCGCTCGGCGGGCACGCCGACGTCGTCGCGCCAGATGCGCTCCGCGTCGTCGTCGGACAGGTGCACGGTGATCCAGAGGCGCTCGGGGTCGAGGCCCAGCACCTCGGTGAGGAACCCCCACGCGAGCGGGATGGCCCGCTCCTTGAAGTAGTCCCCGAAGCTGAAGTTGCCGCACATCTCGAAGAAGCTGAGGTGGCGGGTGGTGCGGCCCACCTCGTCGAGGTCGTTCTGCTTGCCCCCCGCACGCACGCACTTCTGGACCGAGGTGGCCCGGGGGTAGGGCGCGGGCTGCTCCCCGGTCAGGTAGGGCGCGAACGGCACCATGCCGGCGATCGTGAACAAGACGGTGGCGTCGTGGGGGATGAGGCTGGCCGAGGGCACGACCGTGTGGCCGCGGTCCTCGAAGTAGCTCAGGAAGGCTCGTCGCAGCTCGTTCGCCTGCACCCTGCCAATCTACGGGGCGCGCCGCTCAGCGCGGGGACGACCGGGCCGGGAGGGCGGGCGGGGCCGCGGCCGCCCGCTCGTGCCCGAGCTCCGCCCGCAGCTCCGCCTCGCGCTCGCGCATGGCCAGGCGGCCCTCGAAGAGCGCGTCGCGGGCGTCGTCGAGGCGGGCGCGCGCCCGCGCCGCCAGCTCGCCGGCCACGTTGGCCGGGGCCAGCTCGCGCACGCGCGACCGGCCGTAGGCGAGGGCCCAGAGGGTGCCGGCGATCCCGGAGAGGGCACCGAGGGTGAACCAGCGCAGTCGCTTGAGCACCGCTCAGCCGGTCCGTCGCAGGCGCTGCGCCGCACGGTTGGTGCCGGCCGCCAGCGCGAGGGCCTTGATCATGGGGCCCGACAGCGCGTCGGTGGTGAGCCGGGCCCGCTGCTCGGCCGCGGCGGTGATGCGCTCGGCGGCGTCGAGCAGGCCGTCGGTGCGGCCCATCTCGGCCTCGGCGTGGCCGACGGCGGCCTCGAGGGCCTCGACGGTGGCCCGGGACTCCCGCGCCAGGTGCTCGACCTCGCGGTTGAGGGCGCGCACCGACCGGGCCAGCCACACGACGACGCCGACGAGCAGGCAGAGCGCGACCGTGGCGGCGATCGCCACCACCAGCGCGGTGACCTCCGCGGCGCTCACGTTCCGGGATCCTGGCGCTGACGCATCCGCTCGGCGATCTCCTCCTCGGCGCCGTGGGCCGACGGCTCGTAGTACACCCGGTCGGCCAGGTGGTCCGGCCGGTGCTGCTGGGGCACCCAGCCCCGTGGGTCGTCGTGAGGATACCGATACCCGCGCCCGTGCCCGAGCTCGCGCGCTCCCCGATAGTGGGCGTCGCGCAGGTGGGCGGGCACCTCGCCCCGCGGCTGCTCGCGCACGTCGGCCTCGGCCCGGCCGAGGGCCACCGTCACCCGGTTCGACTTGGGGGCGGCCGCCAGGTAGACGGTGGCCTCGGCGAGGTTGAGCTTGGCCTCGGGGAGGCCCACGAACTCCAGGGCGCGGGCCGCGGCGTCGGCCACGACGAGGGCCTGGGAGTCGGCCAGCCCGACGTCCTCCGACGCGAGGATGACCAGCCGGCGGGCGATGAAGCGGGCGTCCTCGCCGGCGGCGAGCATGACCGCGAGCCAGTACAGGGCGGCGTCGGGGTCCGAGCCCCGGATGCTCTTGATGAAGGCGCTGACCACGTCGTAGTGCTCGTCGCGGCCGTAGCGATGGGCCTTGGTGTCGAGCGCGGCCTCGGCGTCGACCTCGGCCACGTGGGGCCGGTCCGCCCCCGTGTCGCGGGCCCGCTCGGCCGCCAGGGCCACCGCCACCTCGAGCGCGGTGAGGGCATGGCGGCCGTCGCCCGCCGAGCGCAGGACCAACAGGTCGAGCGAGGCGTCGTCGGCCGTGGCGTCCTCGGCCTCGAGACCCCGCTTCAACAGCTGGCGGACGGCGGCGTCGTCGAGCGGCTCGAGGCGGAACAGCGTGGAACGGGACAGGAGCGGGGCGTTCACCTCGAAGTAGGGGTTCTCCGTGGTCGCCCCGACGAGCACGAGCAGGCCCGTCTCGACCGACGGGAGCAGCGCGTCCTGCTGGCTCTTGTTGAAGCGGTGGACCTCGTCGAGGAACAGGATCGTCCCCTGGCCGTGCTCGCCGAGGCGCCGCTCGGCGGACGCCGTCACCTCGCGGACGTCCTTCACCGACGCGGTGACCGCCGAGAGCGCCACGAACGCCTTGGAGGACCGCGCCGCGATCAGGCGGGCCAGCGTGGTCTTGCCCGTGCCCGGGGGCCCCCACAGGATCACCGACGACAGCCGGTCGGCCTCCACCAGGGCGCGCAACGGCCGACCGGGCCCGATCAGGTGCTCCTGGCCGACGACGTCGTCGAGCGACGCCGGCCGGAGGCGGTCGGCCAGCGGCGCGGCCCGCCGCAGCCGCTCGTCCGCCGCGGCGCCGAACAGGTCGTCAGCCATCGCCGCGGAGGGTACCCGCCCTCCGGGCTCCCGGGGCGGGGCGGGCCGCTGTGGCACCATCGCGGGGTGCCGGCCCCGCTCGTGGCGCTCTTCTGGCTCTGGCTGATCGCCTCGGTGGCGGTCCTCGTCTACCGCCAGGTGGCCCGACGCCGCCCCCGCCCACCGCGGGCGCGCGGCATCGAGCCCTCCGACCGGGCCCTGCGCGCCGACTGGGGGCCCGGTTCCGCCGCCCGCCCCGAGACGGGGCTCCCGGCGACGCCGCCCACGGGGGACGCCGGGAGATCCGGGCCCGAGCCCGACGCCGGCGGGCCGACGCTGCCCCCGTCACCGCCCACCGGGCCGCCCGCTGCGTCGCTCCCCGACGCCGGTCCCGCCCCGGCCGGCGCCGGTGGCGCCACCACGCTGATGGAGGCGCTGTCGGGCATCGCCATGCCGTGCGACCTCATGCCGCTCACCACGGCCGAGGGGCGGCGGCTGAGCGACCGGGAGCTGCTGCTGGTCACGTCGGGCCACGAGGCCGACGAGGTCGGCGAGGCCTTCGCCGACGCCGTCGAGGCGCTCGGCTACACGATCGTGCCCATGGGCCCCACCACCGCGGTCGCGTCCCGGGGCGACGACCAGATCACGCTGGTCGTGCACGAGCGGCCCGCCGACGAGCTCGCCGGCGCCCGGCCCGCGTTCCCGACGACCCGCCCCGGCGACGTCGTCCTCGAGCTGCGCCTCTGATCTGACCGGCGGGCGCGGGCCCGTCTGCTCAGGTCGTCGGCGGGAGCAGGCGCAGGCCGAGCTCGGTGAGCGCGTCGGCGTCGATGGGCGTGGGGGCGCTGGTCAGCGGGTCGGTGCCGGACTGGGTCTTGGGGAAGGCGATGACCTCGCGGATGTTCTCCTCGCCGGCCAGCAGGGCCACGAGGCGGTCGATCCCGAACGCGAAGCCCGCGTGGGGCGGTGCGCCGTAGCGGAACGCCTCGAGCAGGAACCCGAACTTCGTGCGAGCCTCCTCGTCGCCGATGCCCAGCAGGGCGAAGACCTTCGACTGGATGTCGGGGCGGTGGATCCGCACCGACCCCGAACCCAGCTCCCAGCCGTTGAGCACGAGGTCGTAGGCCTGCGAGCGGATGTCGAGCAGCGCCTCGCCCCCCTCGTCGAGCAGGTGCATGTCCTGCGCGTTGGGCATCGTGAACGGGTGGTGGGCCGACACGGGCCGGCCCTGGTCGTCGAGCGACTCGAAGAGGGGGAAGTCGACCACCCAGAGCAGGTTGAGGCCGCCCTCGGTGACGGGCGGACGGCCGAGCGACAGGCGCAGCAGGCCGAGCACGTGGCGCACCGTCGGTCGCTCGTCGGCCACGAGGAGCAGGAGGTCGCCCGGCGCGGCCTCCAACGCGTCGACGAGGCCGGCGAGCTCGACGTCGGACAGGAACTTGGCCACGGGCGACGTGAGCGTGCGGTCGGCCTCGACCTTCATCCACACGAGGCCCTTGGCCCCGTAGCGCTTCGCGTCGTCGGTGAGGGCGTCGAGCTGGTTGCGGGTGCGGTCGGCCCCGCCCGGCACGCGGATCCCCTTGACGCACGGCGCCTTGAAGGCGTTGAAGCCGGTGGCCGAGAACAGCTCGGTCAGCTCGACGAGCTCGAGGCCGAAGCGCACGTCGGGCTTGTCGCTGCCGAAGCGCTCCATGGCGTCGTGCCACGTCATCGTGGGCACGGCACCGGGGCGTTCGCCGGTGACGGCCTCGACGGCGTCGAGCACCGCCTCGGCGGTGAAGTCGAGCACCTCCGCCTGGCCCACGAAGCTGGCCTCGAGGTCGAGCTGCATGAACTCGAACTGGCGGTCGGCCCGGAGGTCCTCGTCGCGCAGGCAGCGGGCGATCTGGTAGTAGCGGTCGAGGCCGCCGACCATGCACAGCTGCTTGAAGAGCTGCGGGCTCTGGGGCAGGGCGTAGAAGGAGCCGGGCGACAGGCGCGACGGCACCACGAAGTCACGCGCCCCCTCGGGGGTCGAGGCGATGAGCATCGGGGTCTCGACCTCGGTGAAGCCCTGTCGGGCCATCGCCGTGCGCAGGGCGGCGTTCACCGTCGCCCGCACCTCGAGGTTGCGCTGGAGCCGGTCGCGGCGGAGGTCGACGTAGCGATGGCGGAGGCGGACGGTCTCGTCGGTCTCCACCCGGTCGGTCAGCGGGAACGGCGGCGGCTCCGCCTCGGACAGCACCTCGACGGTGGCGTCGCCGATCTCGACGTCGCCGGTGGGAAGCGCCGGGTTGGTGGTGCCCTCGGGCCGGATGCGGACGGTGCCGCGGACGCGCACGACGTACTCCGAGCGCAGGTCGTGCGCCCCGTCGACGACGCACTGGACCACGCCCGAGCGGTCCCGGAGGTCGACGAAGGCCAGGTGCTCGCCGTGCTCGCGACGGGTGGCGACCCATCCGCACACCGCGACCTCGCGACCGGCGTCGTCGGCGCGGAGCTCGCCGCAGTAGTCGGTGCGCATCCCTGCTGCTGGTACGGCCATGGCTCGGTGGTGCTCCTGTCCTCGCCCCGCCGGGTGGCGCCGGGCGCGGCGGTCGAGGCTACCGGGCGTCAGCCCCGCGGGAGCACCCGGTAGGCGTCGTACACGCTCTCGATCCCCTTGATGGAGCTGATGACCGAGTCGAGGTGGGAGGGGTCGCCGAGCTCCACCTCGAAGTGCATCTTGCACACCCGCTCGGCGGTGGTCTGGGTGGTCGAGGCCAAGATGTTCACCTGGTACGCGGCGAAGGCGGTGGACACGTCGCCGAGCAGCGAGCGGCGGTCGAACGCCTTGACCTCGAGTGCGGCGACGAAGCTGCCGCTGTGCGCCTCGTCCCACTCGACCTCGATCAGGCGGTCGGCCTGGCCGGCGCTGAGCGACACCGCGTTGGCGCAGTCGGTGCGGTGCACCGACACGCCGCGACCCCGGGTGACGAAGCCCATGATCTCGTCGCCGGGCACGGGCGTGCAGCACCGAGACAGGCGCACGAGGACGTCGTCGAGCCCCTCGACGTGCACGCCGGCGCCGTCGGCCGACGACCGCCGCGTGCGGGCGGTGGTGGGGAGTTGCTCCTCGCGCTCGGGGTCACCGCCGCGCAGCAGGCGCATGGCGCGGGCCGCCACCGCCTCGGGCGACACGTGGTGCTCGCCGACCGCGGCGTACAGGGCGTCGAGGTCGCTGTAGTTCAGGCTGGCCACGACGTCGGTCACGAGCTTGGCCGCGGCCGGGGTGCGGATGGGCACGCCGGTCCGCCGCAGGGCCTTCTGCACCTCGTCGCGCCCCGTCTCGATCGCGTCCTCGCGCCGCTCCTGGGAGAACCACTGACGGATCTTGTTGGCGGCGCGCCGGGTGACCACGACGTTGAGCCAGTCCTGGGACGGCCCCGCGCTGCCCGTCTTGGCGGTGAAGATCTCGACCGTCGCGCCCGAGCGCAGCGGGGTCTCGAGCGACACGAGGCGCCCGTCCACCTTGGCCCCGATGCAGGCATGACCCACCTCGGTGTGGATCGTGTAGGCGAAGTCGATCGGGGTGGCGCCCTGCGGGAGGGTGATGACGTCGCCCTGCGGTGTGAAGAGGTAGACCTCGTCCTGGTCGAGGTCGATCTTCAGGTTGGCCATGAAGGCCTTCGGGTCCGACGTCTCCTCCTGCCAGTCGATGATGCGGTTCAGCCAGACGACGTCGCCCGTCGGTGACGGGTCCTTGTAGGTCCAGTGGGCGGCGACGCCGATCTCGGCCCGCCCGTGCATCTCGCGCGTGCGGATCTGCACCTCGAGGGGCTTGCCCTGGGGCCCGATCACCGTCGTGTGCAGCGACTGGTACAGGTTGAACTTGGGCATGGCCACGTAGTCCTTGAAGCGGCCCTGCACGGGGTGCCACGTGCCGTGGATGGAGCCGAGCGCGGCGTAGCAGTCCTTGACGGTGCCGACGATGACCCGGATCCCCACGAGGTCGTAGATCTCGTCGAAGTCGCGGCCCTTCACGACCATCTTCTCGTAGATGCTCCACAGGTGCTTGGGCCGGCCGGTCACGTCGGCGTCGATGCCGAGCTCGCCGAGGCGCACCCGGACCTCCTCGAGCACCTGGGTGAGGTAGATCTCGCGCTCGGGCGCCCGGATCGACACCATGTGGTCGATCTCGGCGTAGCGCTTGGGGTGCAGCGCGGCGAAGGCCAGGTCCTCGAGCTGCTGTTTCATCTCCTGCATGCCGAAGCGGTGGGCGAGCGGCGCGTAGACGTCGAGCGTCTCCTTCGCGGTCCGCTCCTGCTTCCACTCGGGCATCGCCGCGATCGTGCGCATGTTGTGCAGGCGGTCGGAGAGCTTGATGATCAGGACCCGGAGGTCCTCGGCCACCGCCACCAGCATCTTGCGGATGGTGGCCGCCTGCTGGGCCTCCTTGGTCTCGAAGTCGAGCCGCTCGAGCTTGGTGACGCCGTCGACGATCGAGGCGACCGTGGGGCTGAACTCGCGCTCGAGCTCGGCCAGGCTCACCGCGGTGTCCTCGACCGAGTCGTGCAACAGCGCGGCCGCGATGGTGTCCTCGTCGAGCCCCAGCTCGGCGACGATGGTGGCCACGGCGAGCGGGTGGGTGATGTAGGCGTCGCCGGACTTGCGGAACTGGCCGTCGTGGGCGCCCGCCGCCTGGGCGTACGCGCGCTCGACCATCGCCGTCGAGGCCTTGGGGTGGTGGACGTGGAAGGCGTCGATCAGGGGCTTGAGCTCGACCGCCGCGGGAACGCTGTGCCGCCGCCAGGGAAGGACTCGATCGACGGTGGTGGCCACGGCGTCAGTCGTACACGAGCAGCGCGCGCAGGTCCCGGCCCTCGAGCCGGGAGCGGCCACCGAGGAAGGCGAGCTCCATCAAGAAGCCCAGGCCCACGACCTCGCCGCCGAGCTTCTCGACCAGGCTGGCCGCGGCCGCGGCCGTGCCCCCCGTGGCGAGCACGTCGTCGATGATGACCACCTTGTGCCCGGCCCCCAGGGCGTCGCGGTGCACCTCGAGCGAGTCGGTGCCGTACTCGAGCTCGTACTCGAGGCCCTCGACGTCGTGGGGCAGCTTGCCCGGCTTGCGCACCGGGATGAACGCCGCACCGAGCCGGTACGCGACCGGGGCGCCCAGGATGAACCCCCGCGCCTCGATGCCGATGACCCGGTCGACCTGCTGGCCGGCGTACTCGTCGGCCAGCGCGTCGACGGTGGCCCGGAACGCCTCGACGTCGGCCAGCAGCGGCGTGATGTCTTTGAAGATGATGCCCGGGCTGGGGAAGCCGGGGATGTCACGGATGTGGCTCTTGAGCCATTCGGGGTCGACCGCCATCCACCCATCCTAGGGGTCGGGCCGGCCCGCTCCCGTGTCCCGGACCGAAGCCCTCAGCGACGCTTCTTCTTGCGGGGCCTCGGGGGGATGGCGGTGCCGCCCGCGGGCCGGTCGACGCCCGGGCCGCGCGACGCGCCCGACGAGGATGCCGGTGAGCCGCCGACGGACGCGGCGGCCGTGGCCGCCGGGCGCATCGCCGCCGGGGTGGCGTGGCGGATGCCCGTGACCGGCACGGCGCCGTCGTAGGAGCGCTCGAGGCGCTCCCGGAGCTGGCGGTTGCGCGGCTCGCGCTCCTTCAGCGCGGCGACGAGGCTGGAGGCCACCACGATCGACGAGTAGGCACCGCTGACCAGGCCGATGAGCAGGGCGAAGCCGAACTCCTCGAGGGTGACGGCCCCGAGTAGCACCGCCCCGATCAACAGGATCGACAGCACGGGCACCACGGTGACGACCGTCGTGTTGACCGACCGCATGAGCGTCTGGTTGAGCGACAGGTTCATGAGGCCGGTGTAGGTGGTGCGGTTGGCCAGGCCCACCCGGGCCTGGTTCTCCTTCACCTTGTCGAACACCACGATGGTGTCGTACAGCGAGAACCCGAGGATGGTCAGGAAGGCGACCACCGTCGCCGGCGTCACCTCGAGCTGGAACAGCGAGTAGACGCCGACGCTGATGACGATGTCGTGGGCGACCGCCACGAGGGCGCCGACCGCCATGCGCCACTCCAGGGTGAGCGCGATGTAGATCGCCATGATCACGAAGAACATTACGAGGGCCCGGACCGCCTTGTCGGTGATGTTGTCCCCCCACGAGGGCCCGACCGTGCTGACGCTGATCTCGTCGGGCTGGACGCCGGCGGCGTCCGCCAGGGTCTCGGTGATCTCCCCCGACCGCGTGACCGACTCGGCGCCGGCCTGGATGCGGACGATCTGGTCGCCCGAGGAGTTGGTGAGGGTGGTGATCTTGGCATCGGCCTCGCCCACGCTGCCCATCGCGTCGCGGGCGTCGCCGATCGAGAAGTCCTGGGAGGGCACCTCCCAGACGCCGCCGCCCTCGAAGTCGATGCCCAGGTTCAGTCCCCGGGTGAACAGCGAGACCACGCTGATCACCACCAGCACCGCCGACAGGGGCAGCGCGATCCGCCACAGCTTGCGGAAGTCGTAGTCGTTGTCGCCCCGGTAGAGGCGGGCGATCCCGCTCACGGCACGTCCTCCCCCGCGTCGTCGAGGCCCACGATCGGCCCGCCCGCCCCGTCCGCCGCCGCGCTGCGCTCGGGGATGCCGAACCAGCTGGGATGGGCGCCGAAGCGCCGGCTCGTCACGAGCAGCGCCACCATCGGCTTCAACAGGAAGTAGAAGGCGACGAGGTCCAACAGGGCGGCCAGGCCCAGGTAGAAGGCGAAGCCGCGCACGGCGCCGACGGTCAGGAAGTAGAGGATGGCGGCGCCGATGATCGAGGCCATGTCGGCCTTGACGATGGTCGAGAACGCGTTGGAGAACGAGCGCTCGACCGAGGAGCGCAGGGTGCGACCGTTGGCCACGTCCTCTTTCAGGTGCTCGTAGTACACGACGTTCGAGTCGAGCGACACGCCGATCGACACGATGATGCCGGTGACGCCGGCGAGGGTGAGGGCCAGGCCCCGCGTCTCGCCGAGGTAGGCGATGATCGTCCACAGCATCATCGCCCCCGACAGGAGGCTGACGATGGCCAGGACGCCGAGGAGCCGGTAGTAGGCGATCATCAACACGGTGGCGATGGCCAGGCCGATGAGGCCGGCGACGAGACCGGCGTGCAGGGCGTCGGTGCCGAGCGTGGCCGACACCGTCTGGGTCTGCTGGGGCTCGAGCTCGATGGGCAGCGCTCCGTAGCGCAGGACGAGGGCCAGGTCCTTGGCGCTGCCCTCGTCGAAGCTGCCGCTGATCTGGATCTGGTCGCGCTGGAACGACGGCTCGTTGATCTGTGGCGCCGAGATGACCACGCCGTCGAGCACGATGGCGAGCTGGGTCGTCGGGCAGGACGGCGAGGCGGTGTTGCAGAGCGCGGCCACCTCGTTGAAGGCGTCGATGCCGTCGGCGCCCGACTTGAAGATGGGGTTGACCACCCACTGGTTGTTCGGGAACGTGGCGCTGGCGTCGCTGAGGGCGTCGCCCTTGAGGGCGGTCGGGCCGAGCCAGTACCGGGCCACCCAGCACGCGGTGGGGTCGGCGGGGTCGATGTCGCAGTCGGGGTCGACCTCGGGGAGGATCACCGGGTCCTCGGCGTTGTCGTCGACGCGCCGCGTGATGCCGTTGCGGTTGACGTCGGTGGGCGGCGCCGTGCAGTCCGCGCTGGGCTCACCCGTGGCCGGCACGGTCGTGGCGGTCGGGGTGTCGGTGGTCGGCGGCGCGGTGGTCGGCGGCGCGGTCGAGGTGGTGGGGTCGGCCTGCACGGCGCCGGCGCTCTCGCCCGTCCCGAGGCCCACGGCGGGCGCCAGACCGGACTCGGTGGTGTCGGTGGCCGACGAATCGGTCGTGGGGGCGGTCGTGTTCGTGGTACCGCCGGCCGGAGCGGTCGTGGTGGTCGTGGCGCCCGCGTCGACGGCGTCGGTCGCGGGCAGCACGCCGCACACCGGACGGAACCGCAGCTCGGCCGTCTGGCCGACCAAGTCGAGGGCCCGCGTCTGGTTCTCGACACCGGGGAGCTGGACCAGGATGGTGTCGCCCTGCCGGGAGATGTCGGGCTCGGCGACGCCGAGGGCGTCGACCCGGCTGCGGATGATGTCGATGGCCTGGTCGAGCTGGTCCGTGGGCACGTCCTCGGACGGCTGGAGCACCACCGACACGCCGCCCTGGAGGTCGAGGCCGAGCAGGGGCTTGTAGCCCACCGCCAGGACGGCGACGAACGCGCCGATCGACAGGACCAGGAACGTGAGCAGGCCCCGGAGGCCCTTGCGCCTCAACGCCGGCCCCGCCTAGTCCTCGTCGTCGTCATCGTCGGGCGAGGCGTACTCGATCAGCTCGGCCACGGCCTCACGGGCCAGGAGCATCTCGACGCCCTCGGCGACCTCGAGGCGCAGCACCTGTCCGTCGATCGCGGTCACCTTCCCGTAGATGCCCCCCGACGTCACCACGTCGTCGCCCACCTCGAGCGCCGCCACCAACTCGCTGTGCTCCCGGGCCTTGCGCTGCTGGGGACGGATGAGCACGAAGTAGAACACGCCCATCATGACGACGAGCGCACGATCTCGCACGACGCAGCACCGAGCGTTCCGGATCAGGTCGGCGACGGGGACGACGTTCAGCACGAGGTGGCCGGCGAACGGCCGGTCAGGCTAGCCCCAAACCGACGCGATGTCGGATCGCAGGCGGTCGAGGGTGCCCGCGGCGATGGCCGACCGCGCCGTCGCCACGAGCGCCAGCGTCCACGCCACGTTGTGGCGGGTCACCAGGCGCGCGCCCGTCGGCTCCCCCACCATCATCAGGTGCCGGTAGCCCGCGCCACCGGGCGTGCACAGGGCAGCCGCACGACGGGTCGAGCGGCCCTCGTCGCGGCGTGGGCGGCGGCCTTGATGTTGCGGCCGGCCCTCGGTGAGCACGGTCCCGTGGCGGGCGAAGGCGGGTGGGCAGGACGCAGTCGAAGAGGTCGACGCCGAGGGCGACGGCCTCGACGAGCCCGACGGGATCGCCGACCCCCATCAGGTACCGCGGCTGGTCGGCGGGCAGGGCCTCGAGGGCGGCGGCCAGCGCCGGGAGCATGAGGTCGCGGGGCTCGCCCACCGAGAACCCCCGATGCCGTAGCCGTCGAAGCCCACCGCCAGGGTGGCCTCGGCGCTCGCGACCCGCAGGTCGAGCGTCCACGCCGCCCTGGACGATGCCGAGAACTGCGCCTGATCCGCCGGGGCTCCGTCGTCGCCGCCGGCGGAGCGGTGGGCGACCCGGGCCCGTGCCGCCCACTCGGCCGTGCGGCGCACCGCGGTCCGGACGACGTCGTCGGATGCCGGCCACGGCGGGCACACGTCGAGCACCATGGTCAGGTCCGCACCGAGGGCGGCCTGCACGTCGACCGCACCCTCGGGGGTGAGCAGGTGGCGGTCGCCGTCGTAGGTCGACCGGAACGCCACCCCGTCGTCGTCCACCTTGGGGTCGAGGGAGAAGACCTGGAACCCTCCCGAGTCGGTCAGGACGTGCCCGTCCCAGGCCATGAACCGGTGCAGGCCGCCGAGCGCCGCCACCACGTCGGGCCCGGGCCGCAGCATGAGGTGGTAGGTGTTGGCCAGCACGACCGAGGCGCCGAGGGCCTCGAGGTCCTCGGCGTCGAGCAGGCGGACGGCGGCGCGGGTGCCCACCGGCATGAAGCAGGGGGTCTCGATCGGGCCGCGCGCGGTGACGAGGCGGCCGGCCCGCGCCCGCCCGTCGGTGGCCTCGACCTCGAGTCGCAGGCTCACACCGGCGGCCCGGGCAGGAACATGGCGTCGCCGAGGGACAGGAACCGGTAGTCGCGCGCCAGCGCGTCCTCGTAGAGGGACCGCCAGCGGGGGCCGACGAAGGCGTCCACCAGGACCAGGAGCGACGACCGGGGCACGTGGAAGTTGGTCAGGAGCGCGTCGACCACCGCGAACCGGTGGCCCCGGCGGAGGTAGAGGTCGGTCCACCCGGAGCGGCGGCCCCGGGCGGCGACCGACTCGAGGGCGCGGACCGTGGTCGTCCCCACCGCGACGACGCGGGTGGCGGCCTCGCACGCCGCCCAGGTGGCGGCCGGGACGTCGTAGGCCTCCCGGTGCACCCGGTGGTCGGTGACGTCGGGCACCGTGATCGGGCGGAAGGTCCCGATGCCGACCCCCAGCTCGAGCCGGGCCACCCCGGCCCCGGCGGCCCGGCAGCGCTCGAGGAGGGGCTCGGTCAGGTGCAGACCCGCCGTGGGGGCCGCGACCGACGTGGGGCGGTCGGCGTAGACCGTCTGGTAGCGCTCGGGGTCGGCGAGCGGCTCGTGCAGGTACGGCGGGAGGGGCACCTCCCCGGCGGCGAGCACCTCGGCCTCCGGCCGCAGCAGGCGCACCCGGCGCCGCCCCTCGTCGAGGGGCGGCCCCACCTCGACCACGTCGTCGCCGTCGGAGCAGCCGCGGTGAGCGTCCCGGCGCGACCTGGCGCTCGGGCCGCACCAGGGCCTCCCACGCCCTGGGGCGTCCGGCTCGTCGGCGCGGTCGAGCAGGAGCACCTCGACCGCGCCCCGGTGGCCTTGCGCAGGCGCAGCCGGGCGGATCGCACCTGAGTCGTTGACCACGAGCAGGTCCCCGGGGCCGAGCAGATCCGGCAGGTCGCGGACGTGCGGCGGTGGCCGGCCGCCCGGGCCACCGTCGACGAGCAGGCGGGCCGCGCCCCGCGGCTCGCAGGCCGCTGGGCGATCGCGGCGGCAGGCAGGTCAGTAGTCGAGGCGCCACGGAGCGACGTGTCCGACTCAGGGCATCCCCGTATCCGCGAGGGCCGAGCGCAGGGCCGTGCGGCCCGTCAGCACCCGGGCGCCGGCGGCGACCGCCGCCTCGTCGACGTCGAACGTGCTGGCGTGCAGGTCGACGAGTCGGCCGTGGCGTCGGGCCCGCACGCCGAGGCGGACCGGGCGCGCCTGCTCGAGGTACCACGAGAAGTCCCGCCTGCCAGCGCTCTGGGCGGTGGGCACCACGAAGCTGTCGACGCCCCAGCGTGGCCCGGACCGCTTCGGCGGGCACCCGCAAGCGCTCGCTCGTCGTTGTCGGTGGGCGGCGGCGCCGCGGAGGTGCGTCGAGCTCGTAGGTGGCGCCGAAGGGGCTCGACGATCGCGGCCAGGAGCGTCTCGATGATGTCGGGCGCCGGTCCCAGGCCGCGCCCGTGCCCTGGGAGCGCAGCGTGGCGCCCAGCACGGCCGCCGACGGGATGACGTTGGCGGCGTGGCCGCTCTGGACGGAGCCGAACACGAGAGGTGAGGCGCGTCGCGGAGGTCCGAGAGCTTGGCGAAGCCCGACGGCAGGTCGCAGATGATGCGCCCGACGATGTCGACCAGGTCGGCGGTGAGGTGCGGGCGGGCGGTGTGGCCGCCGGGACCGTGGAGCTCGATGATGATGCGGTCGGCCGCGGCCGTGATCGGGCCGACCCGCATGCCCACCTTGCCCACCTCCAGGGAGGGGTCGCAGTGCAGGGCGTAGATGACGTCGACGCCGTCCATGACGTCGGTGCGGGCGAGCAGGTCCGCGCCCCCGGGCATGGCCTCCTCGGCCGGCTGGAAGAGCAGGCGCAGCCGGCCCGCCGGGCCGAGGTCGGGCACGAGGTCGGCGAGGGCGAGCGTCGTGCCGAGCAGGATCGCCGTGTGGACGTCGTGGCCGCAGGCGTGGCACACCCCCTCGACCGTGCTGCGGTAGGCCACGTCCTTCTCGTCGTCGAGCGGCAGGGCGTCGATGTCGGCGCGCAGGGCGACGGTGGGCCCGGCGGTCTCGTCGCCGAGGTCGAGCACCAGGCCGGTTTCGGTGGCCAGCGGGCGCGGCTCGAGGCCGGCGACCGCGAGGCGCGAGGCGACCAGGGCCGTGGTCTGGTGCTCCTCCCAGCTCAGCTCGGGGTGGGCGTGGAGCTGGCGGCGGAAGGCCACGAGCTCCTCCTCGTGGGCCACGAGGAACTTGTCGAGCCGCTCGTCGATCAGCGAGTGGTCCGGCGTGGCGGTCATCGCCGGGCCCCGGGCTCGTCGGTGGCGAGCTCGTGGACGAGCGAGTCGACCACCGCCTCGAGCGTCCCCTCCGCCGCGAGGACGCGGCGCTGGCGCTCGTAGCTGGCGCCCCGGTCGAGGATCTGGTGGACGTCTTTCAGCTCGTCGGCGCAGTCGAGGCGCTGCGCGATCGGGTGCAGCTCGTCGAGGAGCTCGGCCACCAGCTCCCGCATGGGGCGGGTGTCGCCGCGGTCGTCGACGATGAGCGAGGCGTCGAGGCCGTGACGGGCGGCGCGCCACTTGTTCTGCCGGAGCACCCATTCACGCGAGACCGGGAGCTGGTAGCCCCGGTCGTGCAACGTGTCGAGCCAGTGGACGAGGGACTGGGCGAGCGCGGCCAGCGCCGCGACCTCGCGCAGGGTGGGGATGCCGTCGCACATGCGCAGCTCGACCGTGCCGAAGTCGGGGTGCGGGCGGATGTCCCACCAGACCTCGCGCACGGTCCCGATCGCCTCGGCCGAGACCAGGGTCTCCATGAACTGCTCGAACTCCTCCCAGTCGACGATCTGTTCGGGCAGACCGGCGGTGGGCAGGCCCTCGAAGATCTTGCTGCGGCTGCTGGCGAGGCCGGTGTCGTGACCCTCGGCGAACGGGCTGGACGCCGAGAGGGCGAGCAGGTGCGGGATGTAGCCCGCCAGCGCGTTGGCGATGGCCACCGCCTTCTGCGGCGAGCGCACCCCCACGTGGAAGTGCACCCCGAAGATCTGCAGGCGTTGGGCCATCCAGGCCATCTCGCGGACCAGCAGGTGGTAGCGGGGGTCGTCGGTGACGGTCTGGTCGCGCCAGTCCGAGAAGGGGTGGGTCCCCGAGCAGATCAGGGCGAGGCCACGGGCCGACGCCTGCTCGTCGACCTCCTCCAGCGTCGCCCGGAGGTCGGACTTGGCCTCCGCCGCGGTCTGGCAGATCCCGGTGATGATCTCGATCGTGCACTCGAAGAGCTCGTGCTTGGCCTTCGGGTGCTCCCCGCCGGGGTGGCGCGCGCCGATCTGGCCCAGGATCGCCGTCGCGGCGCTGGAGAGTTGTCGGGTGTCGCGGTCGACGAGCTCGAACTCGACCTCGACCCCCAGGCTGGGGCCCACGGAGCTGTTGAAGTCGATGTGCAGGAGGCCGAGGTTACTGCGACGGGGGTTCGTCGAAGAGCCCCGGCGACGGCGACGGGCCCTCGCCGGGTCGCGTCGGTGCGACGAGCCCGAGGTGGCGCCAGGCCGCGGGCGTGGCCGTGCGCCCCTGGGGCGTGCGCATGAGCAGGCCCTGCGGATGAGGAACGGGCTCGTACACGTCCTCCACGGTCTCGGTGGGCTCGCGCCACGCTGATGGCCAGCGTCGAGAGGCCGACAGGCCGCCGCCGAAGCGCGCGCAGACCGCCCGAGCATGGCCCGGTCGACCTTGTCGAGGCCGAGGTCGTCGACGCCGAACAGGGCGAGGCCCGCGTGGGACGTCGCGGCGTCGACGACGCCCTCGGCCCGAACCTCGGCGAAGTCACGCACGCGCCGCAGCAGCCGGTTGGCGATGCGGGGCGTTCCCCGCGACCGGGAGGCGATCTCGTGGCGCCCCGCGCCGTCGGTGGGGACGCCGAGGATCTCGGCGGTGCGCTCGACGATGGCGTCGAGGTCGGCGACCTCGTAGTAGTCGAGGCGGGCCACGAGGCCGAACCGGTCGCGCAGCGGGCCGGTGATGAGGCCGGTGCGGGTGGTGGCACCCACGAGGGTGAAGCGGGGGAGGTCGAGGCGGATCGAGCGGGCCGCGGGCCCCTTGCCGAGCACGATGTCGAGCTGGAAGTCCTCCATCGCCGGGTAGAGCACCTCCTCGACGGCCCGCGACAGGCGGTGGATCTCGTCGATGAAGAGCACGTCGCCCTCGTCGAGCTTGGTGAGGATGGCGGCCAGGTCGCCGGCGCGCTCGAGGGCGGGGCCCGACGTGACGTGGAGGCCGACGCCCATCTCGGTGGCGACGATGGCCGACAGCGTGGTCTTGCCGAGCCCCGGCGGGCCGGCGAACAGCAGGTGGTCGGCGGCCTGGCCCCGCTGGCGCGCCGCCTCGAGGATGACCTCCAGGCGCTCCTTCAGCTCGGCCTGGCCGACGAACTCGTCGAGCGTGCGCGGCCGCAGGCCGACCTCGTCGACGACCTCGTCCTCGGTGGCCTGGGGGGTGAGCAGCTCCTCCCTCACGACGCCACCGCCAGACGCTGCAGGGCGAGGCGCAACAGCAGCGACCGGTCGGTCTCGGCCGGCAGGTCGTGCAGCACCTCGCGGATCTCGTCGGCCCCGTAGCCGAGGCCCTCGAGCGCGTCGTGGACGTCCCGGCGCGAGGTCGAGGGCGCTCCGGCACCCTCGTCGCCGAGGCGGGCGACGTCGAGGACGCCGAGGTCGAGTCGGGACTTCAGCTCGACGAGCAGGCGGGTGGCGGTCTTGCGCCCCACCCCGGGGACGAGGCACAGCGCGTCGAGGTCGTCGTCGGCCAGCACCTGCTGGAGGCCGGCGGGGTCGTGGACCGACAGGATGGCCAGGGCCAGCGCCGGGCCCACGCCGTGCGCGGCGAGCAGGGCCTCGAAGCACGCCCGCTCCTCCCGGGTGGCGAATCCGTACAGCGTCTGGGCGTCCTCGCGCAGGTGGTGGTGGATGTGGAGGAAGACCTCGTCGCCGACGTCGCCGACGGCGACCGCGGTGGCGGGTGCGACCGTGACCCGGTAGCCGACGCCCTGCACCTCGACGAGCAGCTCGGCGCTGCCGACGCCCCGGTCGAGCAGCGTGCCCCGCAGCGAGCCGATCACCGGGCCGCCCTCGCGACCGCTCGACGAGTGGGCTCGTGGGCCAGGTGGCACAGGGCCAGCGCGGCCGCGTCGGCGGCGTCGGCCGGCCGGGGCGGCGCGGCCAGTCCGAGGAGGGTCTGCACCATCGTCTGCACCTGCTCTTTGTCCGCGGCGCCGTGACCGGCCACCGCCTCCTTCACCTGGTTCGGCGTGTACTGGGCCACCTCGCAGCCCGCGGCCACCGCCTCGGCCATGGCCAGGCCGCTCGCCTGGCCCACCGACATGGCGGTGCGCACGTTGACCTGGAAGAACACGCGCTCGACGGCGACCACCGCGGGGGCCAGCTCCACCAGCAACGCCCGCAGCTCGGCCTGGAGCTCGGCCAGGCGCTGGGGCAGGGGGTCGCCGGGAGGCGTGGTGAGCACCCCGATGGCGACGGCCCGCGGGCCCTCGGGGCGCGCCTCGACGCACCCGTAGCCGCAGCGGGACAGGCCGGGATCGATCCCGAGCACGAACATACGTACGCAACGCTAGTGCGCCGCGGGGTCCGGTGCGTGGATGCGCCGGCTACAGCGGGGCGCCGGCCTGCCGATGGAACTGCCGTGACCTTCACGACGGCGCGGCCCGACCCCGACCCGGCGGACGCCGAGGCGACGCACGACCTGGCGGTGGAGCTCCGCTCGGTGTCGCGCGGCTTTGGCGACGTCAAGGCCCTCGACGACCTGACCCTCACCGCCCCGGCCCACGCCATCACGGTGCTGCTCGGCCCCAACGGCGCGGGCAAGACCACCGCGATCCGCATGATCACGGGGGCGCTGAACCCCGACTCGGGCTCCGTGCGCGTCTTCGGGCTGGACCCCGGCGTGGAGGGCGAGCAGGTGCGCCGTCGCTGCGGCGTCGTGTCGGCCAAGCCGGCCCTCTACGACCGCCTCTCGGGCTGGGACAACCTGGGCTACGCCGCCGAGCTGTACGGCCTCGGGCGGGGCGACGCCGCGGGCCGTGCCATCCGCGAGTCGGCGGCCCGCTTCGGCATCGAGGCGGCGCTGGACCAGCAGGTGGGCGGGTACTCGACGGGCATGAAGACCCGCCTGGCGCTGGCCCGCTCGGTGATGCACGGGCCCGAGCTGCTCCTGTTCGACGAGCCCACGTCGGGGCTCGACCCCGAGTCCTCCCACGCCGTCCTCGAGCTCATCCGGGAGATGGCCGACACCGGTTCCACCGTCGTGATGTGCACCCACCTGCTCCTCGAGGCCGAGGGCCTCGCCGAGCGCGTCGTGATCCTCGACGGCGGCACCGACCTGATCGCCGGCTCGCCCGGCGACCTCACCGGTCGGTTCTGGCCCCACCTCGTCGTGCGGCTCGACGCCGAGGACCCGGCCGACCTGGACCGGGTGGCGGGGATGGAGGGCGTGGTGGGCTACGAGCGCGACGACCGGGGCCTCGAGGCCTCGGGATCGGGCGCCGGCGGCGCCACCGTGCAGCTGGACGACCTCGCCCGGGTCCCCGAGGTGGTCTTCGCCCTGGCCGCCGCCGGCGTGCGCGTGACCCGGGTCGAGCCCCACGTCCCGTCCCTGGAGGACCTCTACTTCGCCGTCCGCGACGGCCGCGAGGCGTTCTCGGAACAAGGCCGGGGCACGAGCCGGGAGGTGGCGGCGTGAACTGGGGGCGCGTCCGCACCGTGGCCCGCACCGACCTGCGCCAGCTCCTGCTGGCCCGGGACTTCTGGATGCCGATGGGCATCCTCGGCGCGATCTTCTTCTTCGTCGTCCCCACCATCTTGTTGCTGGCGATCACGAAGGTGGGCGACATCAACGCCGTCCAGCAGCTGTCCAACGCGCTGGAGGTGCTCCCCCAGCAGGCGCAGGAGGCGATCCAGGGTGACACCCCCGCCGGTCGCGCCTCCTACGCCATGGCGGTGTACCTGTTCGCGCCGGTCGCCGTGGTGGTCCCCCTGACCATCTCCACCGCGGTCGGGGCGGCCACGATCGTGGGCGAGCGCGAGCGGGGCACGGGCGAGTTCCTGGCCCACTCCCCCGCCGACGTGAAGGAGATCTACCTCGGCAAGCTGATCGCCAGCCTGGTGCCGGGCTACCTGACCACGCTGGTCGGCTTCGGCGTGTACTCGCTGGTCGTCAACCTGATCGTGGGCCCCGAGGTGGGCGGCTGGTTCTTCCCCACGAAGCAGTGGTGGATCCTGATGCTCTGGGTGGTGCCACCGTTCCTGGCCCTCACGCTGTCGCTCGTGCTGCGCCTCTCGGCCCGGGTCAAGAGCACGGCCGCCGCGCAGCAGGCGTCCGGCCTCGTCACCCTGCCGCTCATCATGGTGGCGTACTCGCAGTCCACCGGAGCCCTCTTCGGGGCCGGGTCGGCGTCCATCTGGATCGGCACCGTGGCCTGGATCATCGCCATCCTCGGGCTCACCCGGGGCATGCGGGCCGTCACCCGCGCCCGCCTGCTCGGCGTCGCCGACGGCATCTGAGCAGGGGACGCGACCGCCGCGCCCCCGGGCCCGAGTACGTAGGCTCGCGGGGGTGCTGCAGCTCCGGGGGTCCATCGACGGGGTCGAGCGCACGGTGGTGCTCGACCGGAGCGAGACCAGCCTCGGCCGCGCCGACGACAACGACGTCGTGCTGAGCGACCTCGTCGCCTCGCCCCACCACGCCGTGGTCCTGCACGAGGGCGACCGGTGGTGGGTCCGCGACCTCGAGAGCCGCTACGGGCTGCGCGTCAACGACGACGTCGCCGACGAGATCGACCTGGAGCCCGGCGACGTGGTGACCATCGGCACCGTGGACTTCGTGGTCGAGGTCGCCCCCGCGGCCGCGCCCCCGGGCCCGCCACCGGCCCCGCCGCCGGCCCCGCCGGCCGCCCCGCCCGACGCCGGCGACGAGCCCGCGGTGGTGCCCGGCATCGTCCGGTCGGTGGACGAGGTGGCGCTCGCCCTGGGCCTGCCCACGTCGGGCCACGGCGCGGCCGTCGCGCCGCCGGTCCCGCACGCCGTCGAGCCGCTCGGCGCCACCGGCGCCGCGCCGGACCACGAGGGGGCGGGGTATCCGGGCGTGGCCCTCGGGCACCTCACCCGCCTCGCCGGCGAGCTGCGCACCGCCGTCGACGAGGACGAGGCCGCGCAACGGGCGCTCGAGGTCGCCTTCCAGGCGCTGCCCGTCGACCGGGGCTGGATCCTCTTCACCGACGACCACGGCGACGTCGTCCACCGGGTGGCGCGCACCGGCGACGGTGCCGACCACCCCGAGGGCGACCTGCCCATCTCGTGGAGCATCGTGCGGCGGGTGCTCGACGAGCGGGTCGCCATGACCACCGGCGACGTGGTGCTCGACCCCCGCGCCGCGAGCCGGTCGATGATGGCCCACGACATCCGCGCCGCGATGTGCGCGCCGCTCTGGTCGGGGGACGCCGTGCGTGGCGTCGTCTACGTGGACTCGCAGCTGACCAAGGGAACGTTCACCGGGGTGGCCCTCGACGTGCTGACCGCCATGGCCAACAACCTGGCCGTGGCGCTGACCGCGCTGCGCCACGCCCACGAGGCCGAGCGCGAGCGGGCCGCCCGGCGGCACCTCGAGCGGTACCACTCCCCCGCCATGATCGACGCGCTCGAGCGGGCGGAGGCGGTCGAGGGGATCTCCCGGCTGCGCCAGGCCGACGTCACCGTGTTGTTCGCCGACGTCGTCGGCTTCACGTCGACCTCCCAGGAGCTGAGCCCCGACGGCGTGGCCCGCCTGCTCGACGGGTTCTTCACCGAGGCCGTCGAGGCCGTGTTCGCGCACGGCGGCACGCTCGACAAGTTCATCGGCGACGCGGTGATGGCCTTCTTCGGGGCACCCGTCCCCGCCCACGACCACGCCGAGCAGGCGCTGCGGGCCGCGCTCGACCTCCGCGACCGCCTCACGCGGTGGAACCGCGGCCAGGAGGAGGTCGGGGCGCGCCCGGTCGCCATCCGGGTCGCGCTCAACAGCGGGCCCGTCGTCGTCGGCGACGTCGGCAGCAGCCGCCGGGTCGACTACACGGTGCTCGGCAACACGGTGAACGTGGCCGCCCGGCTCGAGGGGGTCGGTGGGCCCGGCGACATCGTCGTGGGGCCCGGCACCCGAGAGCGCCTGCCGGCGGACTACCCGCTGGAGCCGCTCGGCGAGCTCGACCTCAAGGGCCTGCGCCAGCCGCTGCCCGTGTGGCGGGTCGCCACCCCGGCCGAGCCCCCCTCGGGCTGACCGGCCGGCGCCTCAGACCTCGACGGCGGACAGGACGTCGTCGGGGATGTCGAAGTTGGCGTAGACGTCCTGGACGTCGTCGAGGTCGTCGAGGGCGTCGATCAGACGGAGGACGGCCTTGGCCGCCTCCGCGCTGTCGAGGGGGACGGTGCTGGTCGCCACCATCGTGACGTCGGCCGAGTCGAAGGCGACCCCGGCGTCCTCGAGGGCGGCCCGCACGGCGGGCAGCTCCGACGGCCCCGAGGTGACCCGCCAGGTGTCGCCCTCGTCGACGAGGTCCTCGGCCCCGGCCTCGAGGGTGACCTCCATGAGGGCGTCCTCCTCGACGGTGCGGGGCAGGATCACCACGCCCTTGCGCTCGAACTGCCAGGCGACGGCCCCGGGCTCGGCCAGGCTGCCCCCGTTGCGCGAGAACAGGGCGCGCACGTCCGAGCCGGTGCGGTTGCGGTTGTCGGTGAGGACCTCGATGAGCAGCGCCACCCCGTGGGGGGCGTACCCCTCGTAGGTGACCTGCTCGTAGACGACGCCCTCGAGGTCGCCCGTGCCCCGCTTGATGGCCCGCTCGATGGTGTCGAGCGGCACCGAGGCGTCCCGGGCCTTCTGGTACATGGTGCGCAGGGTGGCGTTGGCGTCGAGGTCGCCGCCGCCCTCACGGGCGGCCACCTCCACCTGGCGGATCAGCTTGGCGAAGAGCTTGCCGCGCGCCTTGTCGGCGGCGCCCTTCTTGTGCTTGATCGTGGCCCACTTGGAGTGTCCGGACATCGTGGCTCCCGGGTCGGGTCAGTCGGCGGTCGCGCGGTCGGCGAGGACCGGGCCGAGCGACGTTACGTGGTCGAGGAACAGGCGGTGCAGTCGGAGGTCGTCCGACAGCTCGGGGTGGAACGCGGCGACGAGGACCGGGCCCTGACGGCACAGCACCGGACGCCCGTCGACGGCGGCCAGCACCTCGACGTCGGGGCCCGCCCGCTCGATGACCGGGGCACGGATGAACACCGCGGGGAAGTCACCGCCGTCGAGGCCCTCGATCCGCAGGTCGGCCTCGAACGAGTCGACCTGTCGCCCGAAGGCGTTGCGGCGCACGGCCACGTCGATGGCCGCGAAGCTGCGCTGGTCGGGGCGACCGTCGAGCACCTCGTCGGCCAGCAGGATCATCCCCGCGCAGGTTCCGAAGGCCGGCAGGCCGGCACCGAGCCGGGCGGCGAGGGGCTCGAACAGCCCGTTGCGCTCGAGCATCATCGAGATGGTGGTGGACTCCCCGCCGGGCAGCACCACCGCGTCCACGTCGTCGAGGTCGCCGGGGGTGCGCAACGGCACCGTCTCGGCGCCGAGGGCGCGCAGCGCCGCCTCGTGCAGCGCGGACGCGCCCTGCAGGGCGAGGACCGAGACCCTCACCAACCGCGGTCGGCCAGCTTGGTGTCGAGCGCGTCGATCTCGAGGCCCGGCATGGCCTTGCCCAGGCCCCGGCTGACCTTCGCCAGGATCTCGGGGTCGGCGTAGTTGGTCGTGGCCTCGACGATGGCCTTGGCCATCACCGCCGGCTGGTCGCTCTTGAAGATGCCCGAGCCGACGAACACCGCCTGGGCGCCGAGCTGCATGACCAGCGAGGCGTCGGCCGGGGTGGCGATGCCGCCCGCGCAGAACAGCGGCACGGGCAACGTGCCCGTCTCGGCGACCTCCTGGACCAGGCCGACCGGGGCGCGCAGCTGCTTGGCCCAGTCGTACACCTCGGCCGAGTCGGCCTGGGTGATCTTGCGGATGTCGCCCAGGATCGAGCGCAGGTGGCGCACGGCCTCGACGATGTTGCCCGTGCCGGCCTCGCCCTTCGAGCGGATCATCGCCGCGCCCTCGCTGATGCGGCGCAGGGCCTCGCCGAGGTTGGTGGCCCCGCACACGAAGGGGACGGTGAAGGCCCACTTGTCGATGTGGTGCGCCTCGTCGGCGGGCGTGAGCACCTCGCTCTCGTCGACGTAGTCGACACCGAGCGACTCGAGCACCTGGGCCTCGGCGAAGTGGCCGATGCGGGCCTTGGCCATCACGGGGATGGTGACCGCGGCCTTGATGCCCTCGATCATCTCGGGATCGCTCATGCGGGCGACCCCGCCGTCGCGCCGGATGTCGGACGGCACCCGCTCGAGGGCCATCACCGACGTGGCGCCCGCGTCCTCGGCGATCTTCGCCTGCTCGGGGTCGACGACGTCCATGATCACGCCGCCCTTGAGCATCTCGGCCAGGCCGCGCTTGACCCGCATGGTTCCGGTCTCGCGTCCGGCGGTGACCGCTGCTTCGTTCTCAGCCATGCCCCGAGTCTAGGAGCGCGCCACCGCCGGCCCGCCACCCACTTCGGCCCTCGGTGGGCCGGGTCAGCCGAACTCGGGCGGGCCGAGCTCCTGGCTGAGCGGCTGCGCCGCGGCGGCGAGCAGTTGGTCGGCCTCGGCCTGGTCCACGAAGCTGCCCGTCGCCGGGTTGGCGAGCTCCACCCAGGTGCGTCCGGGGGTCAACCGGACCGGCTGCCCGGTGGCCTTGTCGGTCAGGTTCCACACGTCGGCCGGCGTGGGGCGGCTCCAGCGGGCGTCGACGAAGCGCCCGTCCACGAACACGGCCGCGTCGCCCTCGCCGATGGTCTGGGCCTCGGGGGTCCCGGGCACGGTCGGGCAGCAGACGTAGTCGATGTAGAGGAAGACGACGTTGGTCGGCGCCACGAGCTCGTCGTGGTCGTCGGCGTACGGGGTGCCGTCCTGGAAGCGGATCCACGCCGCACGGCCCGGGTCCCAGACGTAGGCGATGTCCCGCGACCGGAACCCCACCCGGCCGCCCGCCACGGGGGTGGCGCCGCCGGCCGCCGCGGTCGTGGCGGAGGCGTCGACGGCGGCCGTCGTGGTCGTGGCGGTGGCGTCCGGGGCGTCGTACTCGAACAGCGCCGGCGCGAAGCGGGCGTCGCCCTGGTGCGCGTACAGGCCGGTGGTGGTGGCGAAAAGGTTGGAGGGGGCGGGCCGGTTGTCGGCCCGCTGGTACTCGTCGGTCTCGGCGTCGAACCCGACGTCGACCAGGTCAGCCGAGCGGATCGCGCCGGCGGTGACCGGGTTGGCCCCCGACCAGGCGAGCAGGGGGCGGTCGAGGTTGGCCAGCAGCTCGACGTCGGAGATGCGCGCCGAGCGGATCGGCCCGACCGGATCGGCGTCCTGGCTGTGGAACACCGCCGCGAACCGGGTGAACCCGGCCTCGATCTCCTCCTCGTACACGACGTCGGCCTGGTTGATCCCCACCGGGGGCCGCGCCCCCTCGTTGTTGTCGATCTTGACCACGAGCGCGGGCCGGGTGCGACGGGCCTCGTCGTCGGAGGGCAACCCGGTCAGCGGGTACGTCGGGCCGGCCGGCGCCGCGGTCGTCGAGGTGGTGGCGTCGGGCGCCGCGTCGGGACCGTCGACGTTGGTGGCGCACCCGGCCACGACGAGGCCGGCCAGCAGCAGCGGCGCGACGAGTCGCACCGGGACACGGCGGTGCACGGGCTCAGAGCTCCTGGAGGGCGGCGATGCGCTCTTCGAGCGGGGGGTGGGTGTCGAAGAGGCGGTTGAGCTTGGACATCTTGCCCTCCTCCGGCGTGCGGGCCAGGGGGGACTCGATCCAGAGGTGGGCGGTGGCCCTCGACGCGCTGCGGACGACGGTCTGGTCGGCCTGCAGCTTCTGGAGGGCCGAGATGAGCCCGGGCGGGTAGCGGGTCATCTCGACGCCCGACATGTCCGCGAGGGTCTCGCGCCGCCGTGAGACCGCGAACTGCATGAGCTGGGCGATGATCGGCGACAAGACGATCAGGACCAGCGCGGCGACCGCCAGCACGAGGGTGACCACGTTGCCGCCGTTGTTGTCGTTGCTCCGCCGGCCGCCGCCGAACCAGAGCATGCGCACGCCCATGTCGGCGAGCAGCGCCACCACGCCGACCATGGTGACCGCCAGGGTCGACACCAAGATGTCGTCGTTCTTGATGTGGCTGAGCTCGTGGGCGAGGACGCCCTCGAGCTCGATCCGGTTCATCTTCTCGAGCAGCCCCGTGGTGACCGCGATCGCCGCGTGCTTGGGGTTGCGCCCGGTGGCGAACGCGTTGGGCGCGGGGTCGTCGATGATGTAGAGGCGCGGCTTCTCGAGCCCGCTCGCGATGCAGAGCCCCTCGATGAGGTTGTGCAGGCGGGGGTACTGCTCGACGGTCGCGGGGTGGGCCCGGCTCATCGCCAGCGCGATCGAGTCGGACTTCCAGTAGGACGCGAAGGCGGAGCCGCCCGCGATGGCCAGGGCGATCACGATGCCCACCGGGCCCCACTGGAGCAGGTAGGAGAACGCGACGCCGACCAGCACCACGAACAGGACGAACACGGCGATGAGCACGGCGGAGCGGCGCTTGTTGGCCGTCACCTGGTCGTACATGTGCATGGGGGGTCACCGACCCGGGACGACGCCGCGGCGTCGCCCCGAGGGGGTCGAGGGGTGGATCAGGACGGGGCGCCGGGGGCGGGCGGGGTGCCCGGGGGCGCGGCCGGCGGCGGCGTGGCCGGTGCGGCCGGCGGCGGGGTGGCGTCGTTCGAGAACGACACCTGGACGGGGCCCCGGGCCTCGTCGTCCGCCTCGAAGTACTCGCGCGCCGTGAACCGGAACATCCCGGCGATGAGCACCGCCGGGAAGGTCTGGATCTTGGTGTTGTACTTGAAGACGGAGTCGTTGTAGAACTGCCGCGCGTAGGCGATGCGGCCCTCGGTGCCGGTCAGCTCCTCCTGCAGGTTCAAGAAGTTCTGGTTGGCCTTCAGGTCCGGGTACGCCTCGGACACGGCGAACAGCGACTTCAGGGCGCCGCTCAGCACGTTCTCGGCCTCGGCCTGGGCGTGGGGGCCGTCGGCGCTGACGGCCATGTTGCGGGCCTGGGTGACGGCCTCGAGCGTCTCGCGCTCGTGCGACGCGTAGCCCTTGACGGTCTCGACCAGGTTCGGGATGAGGTCGTAGCGACGCTTCAGCTGCACGTCGATCTGCGCCCACGCGTTCTCGATGCGGTTGCGCAGGGTGACGAGCCCGTTGTAGAGGACCATCAGGACGATCGCGAGCACCACCACGATGCCGAGGATGATGAGGAGTGCGGTCATGTCGTCTCCTTCGCGGCGGCGGCCGACCCGTCCGCCGGTGACCGGCTCATCATAGGGCCGCGTCGCCGGTGGGCACCGCCACCCGGCGGTAGATCTCGACGTAGCGCTCGGCCAGGTGGTCCATCGAGAACCCGGCCGCACGCTCGCTTCCCGACGCCACGAGATCGGCCGCGGTGCCGGGCTCGTCCAGAACGCGCTGGAGGGCGGCGGCGAGCGCCCGGGCGTCGCCGGGCGGGACGAGCAGCGCGTCCCGGCCCGCCCGGGCCACGTTGGCGTAGCCCGCCAGCTCGCTCGCCACGATGGCGCAGCCCGCCGCCATGGCCTCGAGCAGCACCACGCCGAACGACTCGCCGCGCAGCGACGGCGCGCAGAACACGTCGGCACCCCGCAGCCGGGCCGCCTTCTCGTCGTCGGAGATGCGCCCGAGCCACTCGATGCGGGGATCACCGGCGTGCCGGGCCTTCAGCCGTTCGGTCTCGGGGCCGTCGCTGCCGATCCACAGGCGCACGTCGGTGGGCAGGTCGGTGAAGGCGTCGAGGAGGACGTCGAGGCCCTTGCGGGGCTCGTGGCGGCCCACGAACAGGATCGTGGGGCCTTCCGTCGGCCAGGGGTCGGCGGCCGCGAAGTGGTCGAGCTCGACCCCGTTGAAGACCATCGTGTACTCGCCGCCGAGCGACGACGCCGCGAGCCGGCGGGCGTCCTCGGAGACCGCGCAGCGGTGGTCGAGCCGGGTGGCCAGCCAGCGTGGGCCCGGCCGGAGCCACTTGTAGGCGAAGCTGACCCCCGCGGCGTGGAACGTGCCGACGAGCGGCGCGCTCTTGAACAGCAGCGAGGTCATCGTGGGCCCGGGGCACATCGGCTCGTGGACGTGCAACACGTCGAAGGCCTCGTCGCGCAGCGCCCGGATCGTGCGCAGCTGCGCCGAGGGGTCGGGGGCGAGCGGGGCCACCGACCCGTTCGCCGCCGTCGGGACGCTGTTGCCGAGCGGCGTGACGCCGGGGTCGGGCGGGGGCCCGTCGCAGGGTCCGAGCACCCGGGTGTCGTGGCCCATCCTGCGCAGCGAGCGGGCCAGCCCGAGCACCTGGCCCTGCACCCCGCCGGGGATGGTGAGGCTGTAGGGACAGATCAGCCCGACGCGCACCGGTCGAGGCTACTGCGCGGTCGGGTCGGCCCCGTCCGGTCCCGGGACGGGCCGCAGGCCCGCGGCCGCGAGCGCTTCGTGGTCGCTCGGCCAATTGGGCGCCATGAGGTGCCACTGCTCGGGCGCGACCCGGATCAGCGCCTCGAGCTCGGTGGCCACGTGCTGGGTGATGCGGGTGACGTCCTCGCGGAGGGTGCCGCGCCGCTCGACCGGGAGCGCGGGGCGGACCACGCAGTGGTGGCTCCTGCCCCGGTTGTAGACGGCGCACGGCAGGATGGGGGCGCCGGTGCGCAGGGCCAGGGTCGCGGGGCCGCCGGGCAGGGTGGTGCGCTCGCCGAAGAAGTCCACCTCGACCCCGCCGCCCTGGATGTCGCGGTCCGACAGCAGGCACACCACGTGGCCGGCCTTCACCCCCTTGACCACCTCGGAGCCCGCCTTCGGGCCGAGGGGCACGACGTTCATCCCGAGGGAGCGGCGGAACTCGACGAACCACTCGAACAGCTCGGGGGGCTCGATGGGCTCGACCACGGCGGTGACGGGGACGTCGGCCACCCTCGTCAACCAGAACGCGGCCCACTCCCAGCCGCCGAGGTGCGGGATGACCATGAGCGGTCCGTGACCCTCGGCCCGGGCCCGCTCGATGTGCTCGAAGCCCTCGTAGGTGAGCCCGGCGTCGACCTCGGCGACCGACATGCCCGGGAGCCGGAACGACTCCATCCAGTAGCGGCCGTAGGACTCGAAGGTCCGCTGGACGGCGGCCCGCAACGCCACCCCCCGCAGGTCGCGCCCGGTGGCCCGGCGCAGGTTGCGCTCGACGAGGAGCCGCCGCTCGCGCATGCCCTGGGCGGCGCCGACGCTGGCGGCGCGGGCCGCCGCCGTCGCCACCGGAGCAGGGAGCGCTCGGGCCAGGCCCGACCCGAGCTTGTAGGCCGTGAGGGCCCGGTCCGCCACGTCGGGTGCTAGCCGGGCGTCTGCCGGCGGTTCTCGGCCCGCTCGCGGGCCCGGGCCCGCCACGTCTGGGCGATCGGGCGGGCGGTGCGGCGGTTGCGGCGGCGGGTGCGGTCGAGGAACGGCTCGGGCTTGGGCCGCTCGGCGCTGGCCTGGCGCCACACCTTGACGAAGCGCTGGCCCGCGGTGAACAGGGTGAGCACGAGCATGACCCACAGCACCGGCACGAGCAGCGAGTCGAACAGCAGCCCGAAGGCCAACACGATGGTGCGCTCGGCCCGCTCCATCAGGCCGCCGCGGGCGTCGAGGCCGAGCGAGTCGGCCTTGGCCCGCTGGTAGGACACGAGGAACGAGGCCCCGAGGACCGCCATGGGCAAGATGGCGACCTTGGAGCCGGGGTCGGTGTCGAGCAGGTACCAGGACACGCCCCCGAGCAGCAGCGCGTCGCTGGCGCGGTCCATCACCGAGTCGAAGTAGGCGCCGCGGGGCCCGGCGGTGCCCGAGGCCTTGGCGACCGCCCCGTCGAGCGCGTCGGGCAGGGCGGTCAGCACCAGGAGGAGCAGGCCGAGGTCGAGGGCACCGTTGGCGATGGCCACGGCGGCCGCGCCCGCCATCAACACGCCCATGGCCGTGAGCCAGTCGGCGGTGATGCCCACCTTGCGGAGGTTGTTGCCGACGGGCTTGAGTCCGCGCTCGATGTTCGTGCGGAACTTGCCGTCGAACATGGTTCTCCTGACCGAGGGGGCGAGGCCGACCTCAGGCTACCGGTCCGACCCGCCGTGGGCACCCACCCCGACCCACGGTCCGCGGCGTCCGTCCGGCGTGCCTACCCTGTCGGCCGGAGCCCCGGGGGGCGCTCGCCCCTCGTCGTGTGCAAGCGGCCGAGCACGGAGGTGCGTGACGTGGAGGCAGTGACGCCGGACAGGATCCGCAACGTCGCCCTGGTGGGCCACGGAGGCTCGGGGAAGACGACGCTGGCCGAGGCGCTGCTGTTCGAGGCCGGCGCCATCACGAGGCGGGGGCGGGTCGAGGACGGCAACACGGTGTGCGACTTCGACCCCGAGGAGCAGGTCCACGGGCTGTCGCTGTCGCTCTCGGTGGCCCCGTTCCGGTGGAAGGGCCACAAGGTGAACCTGATCGACACGCCGGGCTACGCCGACTTCGTCGGTGACGTCGCCGCGGCCCTGACCGTGGCCGACCTGGCGGTGTTCGTGGTCAGCGCCGTCGAGGGCGTCGAGGTCCAGACCGAGGCGATCTGGAGGCTCGCCGCCCGCCTCGGCGTGCCCCGGATGGTGTTCGTCAACAAGCTCGACCGCGAGCGGGCGTCGTTCCCGCGGGTGCTCGAGCAGCTCCGCGACCGCTTCGGTGCGGGCGTCGCCCCCCTCGAGCTGCCCATCGGCGAGGAGGCGGCGTTCCACGGCGTCGCCGACCTGCTCACCGACACCGCCTTCACCTACGACGGCGGCTCGGCCACCCGCGGGGAGATCCCCGACGAGATGGAGGCCCAGGAGCACGAGGTCCACGACAACCTCGTCGAGGGCATCGTCGTGGCCGACGACGCGCTGCTCGAGCGCTACCTCGAGGGCGACATCCCGTCGTTCGAGGAGCTCGAGCACACGCTCGCCCACGGGGTGGCGGCGGCCCAGGTGTTCCCCGTCGTGTGCGGCTCCGCGGCCGCCGACGTGGCCATCGACCGCCTGGCCGACTTCGTCTGCGAGATCGGGCCGGCGCCGGCGGACCGGCCGCCCGTCACGGTCGCCGCGGGCGACGGCACCGTCGAGGTCTCCCCCGACCCCGCCGGCGACCCCCTGGCGTTCGTGTTCAAGACCATCGCCGACCCCTACGTGGGCCACATCTCCCTGCTCAAGGTGCTGTCCGGCACCATCCGCCAGGACGACCACCTGTTCAACTCCCGGAGCCACACCGACGAGCGGCTGCACAGCCTTTCCTCGATGCGGGGGCGCGAGCAGGAGCCCGTGTCCGAGGTGGTCGCCGGAGACCTGCTCGCCGTGGCGAAGCTGTCCGGCACCGAGACCGGTGACACGCTCGCTCCCAAGGGCACGCCGGTGACCGTGCCCCCCGTCGTGCAGCCGCCGCCGGTGCTGTCCGTGGCCATCGTGGCCCGCAGCCAGGCGGACGAGGAGAAGGTGGCCACCGCGCTGCACAAGATCGCCGAGGAGGACCCGGCCCTGGTGGTCGAGCGCGACGACGAGACCCACCAGACCCTGCTGCGGGGCGCCGGCGAGACCCACCTGAACATCACCATCGAGCGCCTCAAGCGCAAGTACGGCGTGGAGGTCGACTCGGAGCCCGTCCGGGTCGCCTACCGCGAGACCATCACCGGCTCGGCCGAGGCCGAGGGCAAGCACAAGAAGCAGTCCGGGGGCCGCGGCCAGTACGGCGTGGCGTCGGTGCGCCTCGAGCCGCTCGAGCGCGGCGCCGGCTTCGAGTTCGTCGATGCCATCGTCGGCGGCGCGATCCCCCGCGGCCTCATCCCGTCGGTCGACAAGGGCATCCAGGAGACGATGGCCTCCGGGGGGCTGCGCGGCTTCCCGGTGGTCGACGTGCGGGCCACGTGCTTCGACGGCAAGTTCCACGCGGTCGACTCCGACGAGATGAGCTTCAAGATGGCCGGCCGCCTCGCGTTCCGCGAGGCCATGGCCGAGGCGGGGCCGGTGGTGCTCGAGCCCGTCTCCCGCATCGAGGTCACGGTGCCGGCCGAGCAGCTCGGCGACGTGATGGGTGACCTCAACGCCCGGCGCGGCCGGGTGCAGGGCAGCGACTCGGGCGAGGACGGCGACACCGTGGTGGTCGCCCTGGTCCCGACGTCGGAGATCCTGCGCTACGCGATCGACCTCCGCTCCATGACGGGGGGCCGGGGCCGCTTCACGGCCGAGCACGACCACTACGACCTCCTGCCCGACCACCTGGTGGCCGGCCTGCCCAGCGAGGAGTGACCGGCTCCACGACCGGGCCCCGGGGGTAGACAGGAGCCATGGAGACCGCCGACCTCGCGCAGATGTCCCCCCAGGACGGGGTGGCGGCGCTGCGCTCGCTCCCCCGCCGCTTCCGCGCCGCGCTGCGCCCCGTCGACGACCCCGACGTCGAGGAGTGGGCCGAGCGCGTGGCCTCGTCGGGCCACGCCCCCCTCGACCACCTCGTCGACGCCGAGCGCAGCATCGGCCTGCTCGCCGGCGCCCTCGGGCAGGTGCTGCACCACGACACCCCCGTGCTGGTGCCGGCCACGACCGACCCCGCCGTCCGTGAGTGGCCGCCCCACCGCGGCAGCCTCGACGACGAGCTGGCGCGCCTCGGCGAGACGGCCGAGGCGTTGGCCTCGCTGGCCGAGCGGGTGCCCGCCGGCGACTGGGGCCGCACGGCGACCGTCGCCGGCGGCGGCGGGTCGGTCAGCGCCCTCGACGTGCTGCGGGAGGCGGTCCGCACCGCCGTCACCGACCTACGCGCCGCCGAGCGCGACTTCGACGAGGTGCGGCGGGCCGCCCAGGGCTGAGGCGCCTCGGGCCGACCGCCCGCGGCTCAGGCGTCGGTGTACTGCGTCCAGTCCTCGGGGTTGTCCTCGACGAACTGGTCGACCACCTCGCCGTCGACGCCGTCGATGATGACGAGGCCCCGCTTCGCCGGTGGGTCGTCGGCGGAGTACAGGAGGATGCGCCACGTGGGACGGCTGCGCAGGCCCCGCCAGCCCATCTGGGCCGACGCGTGGCCGACGGGGAACCCGACCGCGTGGGTGGCCGCCACGAGGGCGTCCTTCTCGTCGAGCTCGAGGGTGACGCCGGCCAGGAAGTGGTAGGCGGCCACGAGCAGCAGGCCGATGCCGGCGTAGAGGGTGCCGTCGTTGACCAGCACCGGGTCGTTGCCGTCGGTCACCGCCCAGGCCGCGATGCAGGCCAGGCCCAGGGCCAGGTAGATCGCCCCGGGGATGCGCCGCCGGTTGTTGTTCGGGAACTGGTAGGGGCCCACGAACCCCGTGACGTCCAGGTCCTCGGGGAGCTGGTCGCCCTCGGGCGCGGGCCCGCCCTCGTCGGGCTCGTCGGCGGGGCGCACGTCCTCGGCCATCGCCCGACCGTACCGGGGCCGCCGTCAGTCGGGCCAAGCGGCCCGCAGGCGCTCCCAGCTGACACTCAGCGGCTCGGGCAGCACCCGGGCCTCGGCCACCGTGGTGATGAAGTTGGTGTCACCGAACCACCGCGGCAGGCAGTGCACGTGCAGGTGGTCGGGCACCCCCGCCCCGGCCGCGTGCCCCAGGTTCATGCCCACGTTCACGCCCTGGGGGCGGTAGGCGGCCTTGATGGCCAGCACCGCCTCCTGCACGAGCGACCACACCTCGCTCGACTCCTCCGGGGTCAGCCCCTCGAGGTCGGCGACCGCCCGGTTGGGCAGCACCATCAGGTGGCCGCTGTTGTAGGGGTACGCGTTCAGGATGGCGAAGGCGTGCTCGCGCCGGGTGAGGACGTACGTGGCGTCGTCGGGCGCCCCCGAGCGCAGGATGCGCTCGAACAGCGACCCCTCGCCCTCGTCGCCCCCGGACGCCGCGGGATCGGCGTCGCCGGCGAAGGCGCTGGTGATGTAGTCGCTGCGCCAGCCCGCCCAGTGGCGCTCGAGCGCCGGGCCGCCGGGGTCAGGCACGGGCGAGCACGTCGGCGGCGAGGCGGTCGACGAAGTCGTCGACGGTCACCCCTCGCTCGACCTCGCCGCCGCGGGGGTTGACCCCGACCGTGCCGTGCTCGACGTCGTCGTCGCCGACCACCAGCACGTACGGCAGCTTGTCGACCTTGGCCTTGCGGATGCGGGCGCCCAGCTTCTCGTCGGCGCCCACCAGGTCGGCGCGGAAGCCCTCGGCCACGAGGCGGTCGACGATGCGGCGGGCGTAGGTCTCGTGGTCGTCGCGGACGGGCAGCACCCGCACCTGGGTCGGAGCGAGCCACACCGGGAACGCCCCGGCGAAGTGCTCGAGCAGCACGCCGAAGAACCGCTCGACCGACCCGAACAGGGCCCGGTGCACCATGATCGGCTGGTGGCGCTGGTTGTCGGCGCCGACGTACTCCAGGTCGAAGCGCTGTGGGTTCTGGAAGTCGACCTGGATGGTGGACAGCTGCCACTGGCGCCCGATGGCGTCCTTCACGTCCACGTCGATCTTCGGGCCGTAGAAACGCCACCGCCTCGTCGACCTCGTAGTCGGGCGCAGTCTCGATGGCGAGCGCAGCGCATCAGTGGCCCGATCCACTCCTCGTCGGAGCCGACCGACTTCTCCGAGGCGCGTCGACGGCTTGGCCTGGAAGTCGTCAGAAGCCGAAGGCGCGCAGGACCGACAGCACGAAGTCGAGCAGGCTGGCCAGCTCTCGTCGATGAGCTGGTCGGGCGTGCAGAAGATGGCTGTCCTGGGTGAACCCCGGATGCGGAACAGGCCGTGCAGGGGTGCCGGACCGCTCATCAGCGGTACCGTGTAGCTCGAACATGCAGGGGGCAGCTCGCGGTACAGGCGCTGGCTGCTCTTGTAGATCAGGATGTGGAACAGGCAGTTCATGGGCTTCCGGGTGCCGGAAGGCGCCCTCGTCCAGCTCCATGGGCGGGTACATGCCTGGCGTAGGGGTGAGTGGCCGCGCTCGTCTCCCACAGCACCGACTTGGCCACGTGGGGCGAGTGGGCGAACTGAGTAAAAACGCCGCCGCGCTCGTGGCGCTTTCGCGGCTGTAGTCCTCCATCGCTTGCGCACGATGGCCCCTTGGGGTGCCACACCGCCAGGCCAGCGCCAGGCTTCCTCGGGAACGACGGCAGGTCCAGCTCCTGGGCGAGGCGGCGGTGGTCGCGCTTCTCGGCCTCCTCGAGCATGGTGAGGTACTCGTCGAGCTTGGCCTTGGACTCCCAGGCCGTCCGTAGATGCGCTGGAGCATCGGGGTTTGCGCTCGTCGCCGCGCCAGTAAACCCGCCACCCTCGTGAGCTTGAAGTGACCGAGGTGCGAGCTGGTGTCGGGCACGTGGGGCCTGGCACAGGTCGATGAAGCGCGGCGGGTTCTCGTAGGTGCGGACGAGTCCCGCCTCGGTGGCCGAGGTCGGGTCGTCCGCCGCGCCCCGGATGATCTCGCACTTGTACTTGTGGTCCTTGAAGACCTCGAGCGCGTCCGCCTCCGGGATCTCGTCGCGCAGGAACGGCTGGCGCTCGGCGATGATCTCGCGCATCTTGGCGTCGAGCCGCTCGAGGTCCTCGGGGGTGAAGGTGCCGCCGTCGGCCAGCTCGAAGTCGTAGTAGAAGCCGTTCTCGATCGGCGGGCCGATGGCGAAGGTGGCACCCGGGAACAGCTCCAGCACGGCCTGGGCGAGCACGTGGGCCGTCGAGTGGCGGATGGTGTAGCGGCCCCGCTCGCTGTCGGCGGTGACGATGGCCACCTGGTCGCCGTCGGCCAGCGGCGTGGCGAGGTCGCGCTCCTCGCCGTTGATGTCGGCGATGACCGCCGCCTTCGCCAGGCCCCGGCCGATGCCGGCGGCCAGGTCGCCGGCGGTGGCCCCGGCCTCGACCGCTCGTGTGGAACCGTCCGGGAGGCCGACCTCGATCATCTCGCTCACGGCCCCGAACCTACCGCCGCGGCGGCCCGCCCCCGAACTCGTTTGGCCGGGTCAACCGGGGTTGAGCACCGACGCCGACGAGCGGCGCTCGGCGCCCGCGCCGGGGGCGTCGCCGTTGGCGGCGCCGTTCGTCGAGAGGCCCTGGCTGGTGATGACGCCGGTGGTCCGGACCGGCATCGTCTCGTCCTTCTTGGTGGCGTACTCGTCGACGTAGTCCTGGCCCGACAGCGCCCGGATCTCGAACATGACCTCGTCGATCATCTGGCGCAACGCCAACCGCTCGCCGTCGCGATCGCGGTAGCGCGCGGGATCGATGGGCGTGCCGATGTTGACCCACACCGGGAGGAACGGCTTGGGGACGCGGGCGTCGGGAGGCTGGACCTCACGCGTGCCGACGAGCCCCACCGGGATGATGGGGGCGCCGGTGCGGAACGCCAGGCGGGCCGGGCCGGTGTGACCCTTGTGCAGCACGCCGTCGCGCGAGCGGGTGCCCTCGGGGTAGATCCCGAAGAACTCGCCGGCGTCGAGCACCCGGGCCGCCGCCTCGAGGGCGCGCTCGCTGGCCGAGCCACCGGAACGGTCGATCGGGATCATCCCGATGGCCGGGAAGACGTACTTCGTCTTCCAGTCGTCCATGTACTCCGCCTTGCCGACGTAGGTGATGCGGCGGGGCAGCACGAGCGGCAGGAAGAACGAGTCGAGGACCGACGTGTGGTTCGGGCAGAAGATGGCCGGGCCGGTCGTCGGCACGTGCTCGAGGCCGTTCACGTAGACCCGCCAGTTGAACTTGAAGACCGGGGTCATCACCGCCCGGGCGACGTGGTACAGCCGGCCTGCCTCGCGCGCCACGCGCCCCCCTCTCGTCGTCGGTGACGGTCTCGCGACCCGTGTCGGCCACGTTACCCCGAGGGGTGGCTCACCCGGCGGCGACGAGCACGGTGGTGGGCAGGGGGCGGAACCACGACGTCGAGCGGGCGGTCCGGTAGAGGGTCCGGGCCAGGTCACCGCGCGTGGCGGCGACCGTCGGCCGGATCCTCGTGCCGTTGAAGTACTCGATCATGATGTCGTTGGCGTCGATCCAGCGCAGCGCCTCGGCGTAGAACGCACCGGCGGGCACGTCGGTGTAGGCGAACGCCGGCCACGGGCTCCCCTCGTCCGCCTCGACCGTGCGGAACACCATGTCGGCGAGGTGGCCGCGCAGCACCGACGCCGTGGGCTTGAACTTGTTCTTGGGATGGGGCCGCACCACCCCGGCGCCGAAGGCCCAGTCGAGCGCCGCCTCGTAGGGGGCGTTGGCGGGCACGTCGACGAAGGGGTGCTGGCCGGTGGGCGTGGGCCGGTCGACCAGGTTCCACAGGGCGAGCACCGCCTCGCTCCGGGTCGCCGGGGCCGAGGGCGAGAACCGGGCCGTGCCCAGCTTGTACACCTTGAGGTGCCGGGCCCACGAGACCGCCGCGTCGAGGCCGCCGGGGACGTCGGTGTGGGGGTTGGGCGGGATCGCGACCGCGGTCGTCTCGGTCGTCTGGAACAGGACGGCGCCCGGGTCGTCGGGCCGGCACGGGATGTCGCCGATGTTGAAGAACTGGGTGAACGTGTCGACGGCGGGGGCATGCCAGGTGATGGTCCGCCCGGTCGTCGTGTAGGTGGGCATCGCGGTGACCTTCAACCGGGGCAGCACGACCGCCCGGCCGCCGGACTGCGTGGCGGTGTTGAACGGGTACGAGAAGTTGCCGTCGGTGCCGAAGTGGAAGCGCCGCCAGGTGGCCGGCACCGCGGGCACGTCGACCACGATCTGCTCGCCCACGACCCGCGCCGCGATCTGGTCGAGCCGCGGGTTGGCCACGGCCGGGCTCGGGTCCTGCACCTTGACCTTGACGTCGCGCAGGCCGTCGGGCACGTCGAGGGTGATGCGGAAGAAGTTGAAGTTGATGGCGAACGGCTGCGGGGTCAGGTCGGGCAGCGAGAGGTCGGCCGTGTACGAGACCTTGGCGAAGATCCCGGCGGGCTCGGGCGCGGTGGTGGTCGCGACGGCGATCGGCGCGGAGAGCGTGCCGATGGCCGGGACGCCGGTCTCACACGAGTACGGGATGCTCGCCTCGGCGGCGCCCGCCGACGCGGTCGGCCCCACCAGTGCGGTCGCCAACGCGACGGCCACCAAACCTCGAACGACTGTCCGCACCCTCGCCTCCCGGGTCCCGCCTCGCCGGGACGGCCGCCCGGGGTGGGCGCAGCGTAGTCAGGCGCCGGTGCGCACGCCCAGCAGCGCGGCGGCCTGCGACACGCCCTCACCGGCGGCGGCCGCGGCGTCGATCGCCGCCACGGCGGCGGGCGTGTCCAGGTCGTCGTCGAGCGCCGCCCGGACCTCGGCGAGGGCACCGGCGCCCTCGCCGGCCCCGAGCCAGCGGGCGAGACGGGCGGACGCGGCGGGCATGACCGTGTCGTCCCACTCCCACGAGTCCCGGTAGTGGTGGGCCACGACCGCCAGGCGGACGGCTCGGGCGTCGTGGTGCTCGAGCAGGTCGTGCACGAACACGAGGTTGCCGAGCGACTTCGACATCTTCTCGCCGTCCATCCGCACCATGGCCTGGTGCATCCAGTGGCGCACGAAGGGCTGGCCCGTCGCCGCCTCGGACTGGGCCGCCTCGCACTCGTGGTGGGGGAAGATCAGGTCGGCACCACCACCGTGCAGGTCGATGGTGGTGTCGAGCTCGCGCAGCGCGAGCGCCGAGCACTCGATGTGCCAGCCCGGGCGCCCCGGGCCCCAGAGTGACTCCCACGCGGGCTCGTCGTCGGCCGAGGGCTGCCAGAGGACGAAGTCGAGCGGGTCGCGCTTGTTCGGGTCGTCGGGGTTGCCGCCGCGCTCGGCGGCGAGGGCCAGCATCTCCTCGCGGGAGAGGTGGCTGACCTGGCCGAAGCGGTCGAACGAGCCGACGTCGAAGTAGACGGCGCCGCCCGACTCGTAGGCGTAGCCCTGGTCGAGGACCATACCGATGAACCCGCGGATGTCGGCGATGGCCGACGTGGCGCGCGGCTCGCTCCAGCAGGGGACGATCTCGAGCGCCGCCATGTCGGCGTCGAACTTGGCCATCTCGGCGGCGGCCAGGTCGAGGTAGTGGACCCCCAGCTCGCGGGCCTTGCGGAGGATGTCGTCGTCCACGTCGGTGACGTTGCGGACGCAGCGGGTCTCGTGGCCGCGGTCACGCAGGCGCCGCTGGAGCACGTCGTAGGCCAGGTACACCGCGGCGTGGCCGAGGTGGGACGAGTCGTACGGCGTGATGCCGCACGTGTACAGGGTGACGATCGGCCCGGGCGTGAAGTCCACCACCTCCCGTCGAGCCGTGTCGTAGAGCCGCATGGGGGCGTCACCCCCCGGCCCGGTCACTCCTCGATGCCGGTGAACTTCACCGCGGCCCGCGTCTTGTAGCGCACGTTCAGCTGGAGCAGCACCGCCGCGAAGGCCTCGATCGGGGCGGCGTTGGACAGCTCGCCGGCGTCGAGCGGGCGCATGTCGGGGAGCTTGCGCACGATCTCGACCGTCGTCTCGGTGGCCGACGGGTGGTCGGAGCAGATCAACACGTCGCTCTCGACGGGGGCGTTCAGGTCGCCGAGCTCCTTGGCGGGCACGTGGTGGAACGCCGCGGACACGAGCGACTTGGGCACGGCCGCCTGCACGCTCGCCGCCACCGAGCCCCGGGGCGGGACGAGCGGCTGGAACTCGTGGCCCACCTTGGCGAGGGCGTTGGCCATCGAGATGACCACCTTGCCCCGCAGCTGGCGCGACACCGAGGCCGCCGTCGAGGCGGCGGCGTCCCAGGGCGTGGCGATGACGACCACGTCGGCGCCCGCCGCGCCCTCGTTGTCGGCGGAGTCGATGGACAGTCCCCGCTCCGCCCAGCGGTCGAGCAGGCGGTCCCGCTCCTCCATGGCCCGGTAGCGCGAGCGCGACCCGATGACGACGTCGAACCCGCCCGACGCGAGCCGGGCCGCCATGGCCCGACCGGCGGGGCCGGTCCCTCCCAGCACTCCGATCTTCACGGGTGCGAGGTTAGCGGTGGCCCCTTCGCACCCGCGCATCCGCTCCGGGCCGTAGGGTCGGGCCGATGGGGCTCCTCGACGGCAAGAAGCTGCTCATCACCGGCGTGCTCACCGACGCCTCGCTCGCGTTCGGCGTCGCCCGGCTGGCCCAGCGAGAGGGGGCCGAGATCGTGCTCACCGGCGCCGGCCGCGGGTTGCGCCTCACCCGCCGCACGGCCCGCAAGCTCGACGTCGAGCCCGACGTGCTCGAGCTCGACGTCACCGACGAGACCCACGCCGCCGCGGTCCGTGACGCCCTGGGTGAGCGGTGGGGCACCGTCGACGGCGCCCTGCACGCCATCGGCTTCGCCCCCGAGGCCTGCCTCGGGGGCCGGTTCCTCGAGACCGGGTGGGACGACGTGGCCGTGGCGCTGCAGGTCTCGGCCTACTCGCTGCGGACGGTGGCCGACGCCGTCGTCCCGCTCATGAGCGGCGGCGGCTCGATCGTGGGCCTCGACTTCGACGCCCGGGTCGCCTGGCCGGCGTACGACTGGATGGGGGTGGCGAAGGCGGCCCTCGAGTCCACCGCCCGCTACCTCGCCCGGGACCTCGGCCCGCAGGGCATCCGGGTCAACCTCGTGGCGGCCGGACCGGTGAAGACCCTCGCGGCGCGCTCGATCCCGGGCTTCTCCGCGTTCGAGGACGTGTGGGACGCCCGGGCCCCGCTCGGCTGGGACGTCACCGACGAGACGGGCGCCGTCGCCCGGGCCTGCGTGGCGCTGCTGTCGGACTGGTTCCCGGCCACGACGGGCGAGCTGCTCCACGTCGACGGCGGCTACCACGCCGTGGGCGCCTGAGGGCCCGCCGCCGCTCAGCTCCGGTGGCGCCGCTCGTCGGCGTCGTGGCCGGGCTCGATGCGGGTGACGTCGGGCAGGCGCAGCGGCGTGAAGCCGTCGCCGGTCCCGGCGTCGATCGGGGCACCGACGAGGCAGGTGTGGTCACCGCCGGGGTCGAACATGCCCACCCGGACCAGCACCAACCGGTGGGGGGCGTCGTCGAGGAGCGGGACGCCACCGGGGCCCGGCTGCCACGCCAACCCCGCGAACTTGTCGACCACGTCGCCGGTCGATCCCCCGAAGCGCCCGGCCAGCGCGGCGTCCCCGGTGGTCAGGAAGTGCACGGCCACGTGGTCGGCCTGCACCGCCATCTCGTAGGTGCGGTTGGCCTTCGACAGCCACACGGCGTAGCGGCGCGGGGCGATGCTGCACTGCGAGTGGAACCCGACGAGGCAGCCCGACGGCTCCCCGTCGACGGCCACCGTCACCACCACCATCGCCGACGCCGCCGCCGCCACGGCGCCGTCGAACGCCTCGCCCACGTCTCGACCCGCCTCCTCAGCGGGCATCGGGCACCGCCTCGTAGCGCAGGAACAGTGCGCCGTCGTCGAGCGCCACGTGGCGCAGGGCGAACCCTCGCAGCGGCGCCCCGGGCGGCGTGCGCACGACCGGGAGGGGGTCGCCCCCGACGAGCGGGGCGACGGTCAGGCACAGCTCGTCCAGGCGCCCCGCCGCGACCAGCTCACCCAGCAGCGCCGGGCCCCCCTCGCACAGGACGACCCGGTGGCCCCGGTCCGCGAGGGCGGCGAGCAGGTCCGGCACCGCCACGCCCCCACCGCCGGCGGGCGGGTCGACCTCGGGCACCTCGGCGTGGCGGCGGGCCTCGGGGCCGGTCGGCCCGGCGGCCGCCTCCGGGGTGGTGACGACCATCGTCGGGCGCTCGGCGTCGGTGAACAGCGACGACGACCAGTCGAGGCGCAACGACGCGCTCACGACGGCCACCGGGGGGACGTCCGGGCGCCCGGCGGCCCGTCGCTCGGCGCGCAGGTCCTCGGGCAGGCGCACCGGCCCGTAGCCCTCCGCCCGGACCGTCGCCGCGCCCACGAGGACGACGTCGGCCACGGCCCGGAGGCGGCGGAACAGCTCGGCGTCGGCGCCCCCGGTGAGCGCCCCGACGCGCCCGCCGATCGCGGCGGTCCCGTCGAGGCCGCCGACCATGTTGGCGAGCACCCAGGCGCCACCCGACGGGCGTATCCGGTCGACCCCGCGGTACGGGTCGAGCACGTCGGCCACGGCCGGTCCCTCCACGAGGCGCAGCATCCCCGCTCCCTACCCCGTCGCGCCCGCGGCCGGCCCCGTCACGAGTCGAGGTAGCGCGGGTTGGCCACGGCCAGCTTGTCGCGGACCGAGTCCCACACCGCCGCCTTGACCTCGTCGTAGCGACCGTCGAGCGCCCCGGACCGGATCGCGGCGGCGAGCGCGACGTCGTCGGCCACGCCGAGGTCCGCCAGTCGCCGGGCGTGGGCGTCGCGCAGCTCGGGGCCGAGCTCGATCTCGCGCTGCACCTGGCCCAGCACGTTCATCGCCACCCGGGTGTGGAAGCGCACCCGGCCCTCGGTGGCACCGAGGACGTCCTGCTCGAGGAATTCCCGCACCGCCTCGACCAGCTCGGCCGCCGTGGGGGCGTCGTGGGGCGCGGTCACGGAAGCAGCGCCAACACGTCGTGCTCGTTCTCGCAGACCCGCCGCCCGATGGCCGCGAGCTCCACCGAGCGCGAGAGGCCCTGGAGGTGCGACGCCGCCTGGATGATGCACATCACCCCCCACTTCACCGTGCCCAGCACCTCCCACCAGCGCACGACCGCGGGGTCGACGCCGCCGTCGAGCCCCGCGGCGTCGGCGTAGGCGTCGAACAGCTCCCGGTACTCGCCGAAGCCCCCGACCGGGGGCCGGCCCCCGAACCTCCACGCCTTGACGCAGAGCCAGCCCAGGTCCTCCATGGGGTCCCCCAGGTGGGCGAGCTCCCAGTCGAGCACCGCCCGCAGGCCCTCGGGGCCGATGATGAGGTTGCCGTTGCGGAAGTCGCCATGGACGACGCGGGTGGGGCCGGCCGGCGGGCGGTTGGACTCGAGCCACCGGAAGGCGAGCTCGAACGCCGGGTGGGGCTCACCGAGGGCGTCCATCAGGTCACGGAACTGGGCGACCTGGTCGCGGTCGTGCAGCCCCTCCACCTGTTCGACCGGGATGGCGTGGATGCCGGCCAGGGCACGGCCGCACTGGGCCGCCAGGCGCGCTCGGGCGTCGGCGTAGCGGTCGTCGCGGAGGATGCGGCGGGGGATGGTCTCGCCCTCGAGGCGGTCCACCACGACGTAGGCCGCGCCGAGCGGACCCCCCTCCGCCTCGGCGTCGCGCCGATCGGGGGCGGGGCCGGTGAGCAGGACGCCGGGGACCGGCACCCCTTCGGCGGCCGCGGCGCGCAGCAGGACCGCCTCGGTGCGGGTGCCGCCCCCGGTGCCGATCGCGCCACCGGGCCGCTCCCGCTGGAGGATCAGCGGGCGGCGGGCACCCGAGGCGTCGACGGCGTCGAAGGCGAACGTCTCCCGCGACGCTCCGCCCGAGAGGCGCTGGAGCCCCTCGACGCGCACGTCCGGGGTCGCGAGCGCCTCGCCGACGACCTCGGCGAGCGCCGCCGCGAGGGCGTCGTCAGCAGGCCGCGGCAACGGTCGGGTACGGGTTGACCGGCGCTCCGCCACCCGGCCAGATCTCGAAGTGGAGGTGGTTGATGCCGTTCGCGTTGCCGGTGGCGCCCACGTAGCCGATCACCGTGCCGGCCACGACCCGACCGGAGGCCCCGTAGGAGCTCAGGTGGGTGCCGAAGTAGGTGTTGCCGTTGTCGCCGTACAGGAAGAACGACAGCCCGCCCAGGCTGACGCCCCGGTGCGACACGTCGCCGGTGACCGGCGCGTAGATCGGCGTGCCCGCCGACGCCATCATGTCGACCCCCTGGTGGCTGCGGCCTCCCGAGCGGGGTGCCCCCCACGAGTCGATGAAGGTCGAGCCCGGCACCGGGCAGAGGAAGTCGCCACCGCCGCCGGTCGGCGGCGGGGTCCCACCACCGCCACCCCCGCCGGTCGTCGGGGTGGTGTCGTCGGGGGTCGTGGCGGCGGCGGCCGCGGCCGCGGCCGCCTGCTCCTGCGCCTCGCGCCGCCGGCGCTCCTCTTCGATGCGCCGCCGCTCGGCCTCGATCCGCTCGCGCTCGAGCGCCTCCAGGCGCTCGACCTCGGCCTGGAGCTCACGGTTGCGCGACTCGAGCTGCGCGACCGCGTCCTCCTGCTCGGCCTGGAGCGCCTCGAGCTCGTCGGCCGCGGTCGCCAGGTCGGCGCGCTGCGCGGCGTAGGCGTCGATCGCGTCCGTGTCGCCCTGGGTGACGATGCGAGCCAGCTCGTTGCCGAGGAGCTGGTCACCGAGGTCCTCGTCCACCGGGACCAGGCTGGGCGGCTCGCCGGCGCGCATGTACTGGTCGACCGCGATCGCCTGCACCTCGGCCTCGAGCTGCTCGATGTCGGCGGAGGCCACCTCGAGGCGGTGCTGCACCTCGGCCACGCGCTGCTCGACCGCGCCGAGCTCCTCCTGGGCCTCGTCCAGGGCCCGGATCGTGGCCTCCGCGCGGGCGCGGGCCTCGTCCACGTCGTCGGCCGACACGTCGGTCGCGCCGGCGAGGCCGACCCCGAGGAAGGTGACGGCCACGAGCAGCCGCGTCGCCATCCGCACGCCGTGAGGGTAGCGAACGACGGCGCTCAACCGTCGGAGGCCGATGGCGGGAGGCGCTCGCGGTCGGACTCGTCACGGATGTCGCCGACGAGCTGCTCGACGAGGTCCTCGAGGAACACGAGACCGGCGGTGCGCCCGTCCGCGCCGCGCACGACCCCCAGGTGGTGACGTCGACGGCGGAGGTCGACCATGGCCTCCTCGATGGTCCGCCCCTCGTCGACCTCGACCAGGTCGGTGCGCAGGAGCCGCTCGGGCAGGGGCCGGTCGCGGGCGTCGGGGCGAAGGGTGAGGAGGTCCTTGGCGTGGACGAAGCCGACGATGTCGTCGCGGTCGCGGCCCACCACGGGCAGCCGGCTGTGGCCGGTGCGCACGACGACCTCCTCGAACTCCGCCGGGGTCGACTCGCGGCGGAGGTGCACGATGCGCTCGCGGGGCACCATCACCGACGAGACGGGGGCCTCGCCGAAGCCCAGCGAGCGGGCGAGCAGCTCGTGCTGCTCGACGGCGATCAGCCCCTCCTCGCGCGAGGCGTCCAGCATCGAGGCCAGCTCCTCGGGCGAGTGGCTGTCCGACAGGGTGTCCTTGCGCTCGACGCGCAGCAGCCACACGCCCGCGTTGGCCATCGCGTTCAACGCCGCGATCACCGGGCGGAGCACCGTCGTGAGCGCCCGCGTCGGCAACGCGAGCAGGCGCAGGGCCCGCTCGGGGTCGGCCAGCGTCAGGTTCTTCGGCACCATCTCGCCGAGGACCATGTGGGCGAGCACCACGAGCGACAGACCCGTGACGAAGCCGATCGTGCGCAGCACCCCTTCGGGCAGGTCGACCACCTGGCCGATGGCGCTCTCGATCACGTGCGACACCGCCGGCTCGGCCACGTAGCCGAGCAGCAGGGACGCCACCGTCACGCCGAGCTGCGCCCCGGCCAGCTGCACCGAGAGCTCGTCGACCAGGGCCAGACCGACCCCCGCGGCCCGGCTCCCGGCCTGGCGCTGCTGTTCGAGCTTCGTGCGTCGCGCGGCGATCAGGGCGAACTCCACGGCCACGAACCAGCCGTTCAGGGCCAGGAGGGCGACCGTGAGCAGGAGGGCGGGAGCGTCCATCAGCCCGACGCTCCCGTCCCGGGGACCGGGGCCGGCGGGACCAGCCGGACGCGGTCGATGCGGCGGCGGTCGAGCTCGACGACCTCGAGCTCCCAACCGTCGTGGGTGACCCACTCCCCCGGCACCGGCAGGTGCCCGAGGCGGTCGAGCACGAAGCCCGCCAGCGTCTCGTACTCGCCGTCGGGCACCTCGAAGCCGCACGCGTCCCGGACCTCGTCGGGGTGCAGGCCGCCCGACAGCAGGTAGGTGCCCGACGGCTGCACCACCGACCGCTCGGGCTCCTCGGGGTCCCACTCGTCGTCGATCTCGCCGACGATCTCCTCGATGAGGTCCTCGAGCGTCACGATCCCGGCGGTGCCGCCGTACTCGTCGACCACCACGGCGAGGTGGCTGCCCGCGCCCCGCAGCTCGACCAGCAGCGACGTCAGGGCGCGGCTCTCGGGCACCACGAAGGCCTCGCTCATCACGTCCGACACCGGCGTCGTGGCGCGGTCCTCGGGAGCGGTCTCGTACACGGACTTGACGTGCACGACGCCGCGCACGTCGTCGAGGTCGGCGCCGTAGACGAGGAAGCGGGAGAACCCGGTGTCGAGGCTGCGCTGCACCAGCTCGGCCAGGCTGGCGTCGGACTCGAGCGCCTCCAGCGCGGTGCGCGGCGTCAGGGCGTCGTCGGCGGTCTTCTCCCCGAAGCGGATCGACCGCGTCAACAGGTCGGCGGCCCTCGGCTCGAGCGCGCCCTCCGCCGCCGAGCTGAGGAACAGCAGCTCCAGCTCGGGCAGCGACCGCACCGCGGTGAGCTCCTCCTGAGGCTCCACCCCGAGCCGGCGGACCGCCCAGTTGGCGGCCCGCTCCGACAGCGAGATGACCGGGCCGAACACCACCGCGTAGAGGCGGAACGGGGCCGCCAGGCGCAGCGCCGAGGTGGTGGGTCGGGCGATCACGACGTTCTTCGGGATGAGCTCGCCCACCACCATCTGGAAGACCGTCGCCAGGCCGAGCGCGATGGCCACCGAGACGCCGCGCGAGCTCGTGCCGACGAGGGGCTCGAGGACCGGCTCGATGAGGGCGGCGACGGTGGGCTCGGCCACGAAGCCGAGCACCAGCGAGACGATCGTGATGCCCAACTGCGCCCCGGAGAGGTGGAACGACAGCCGCCGCAGGACGCTCAGCGTCACCTTCGCCCGGCGCGACCCGTCGGCGGCGAGGTGCTCGACGCGGCTGCGGTCCACGGCCACGAGCGCGAACTCGGCCGCGACGAAGAACGCCGTGGCGAGGATGAGCAGCAGGACGGCCAGCAGGCCGAGCACGGTGGTGAGCAGGGCGGGTCCGGGGTCCGGCGGTCGGTCACGATCACGGTACCCCCCGGCCGGTAGCGTCCCGGCGATGGCACCCGACCCCGGCGCCCCGGCCCTGCGCCTCGCCGGGGTGGGGCTCGACCTCGACGGACGGCGCGTGCTCGACGACGTCGGCTGGTCGGTCGCGCGAGGTGAGCGGTGGGTGGTGCTCGGGCGCAACGGCTCGGGCAAGACCAGCCTGCTGCGGATCGCCTCGCTGTACCTCCATCCCTCCGAGGGGACCGTCGACGTGCTCGGCGAGCGGCTCGGGCGCACCGACGTGCGCCGCCTCCGCGCCCGGGTGGGCGTCGCCAGCGCGGCGATGGCGGACCTGCTGCGGCCGGCGCTGCCCGCGGTCGACGTGGTGATGACGGCCAAGCACGCCGCGCTCGAGCCGTGGTGGCACGACTACGGCGAGTCGGACCGGGCCCGCGCGCTCGCGCTGCTCGACCGGCTGGGGTGCGCCGCCCTGGCCGGGCAGCGCTTCGGCACCCTGTCGTCCGGCGAGCGTCAGCGGGTGCAGCTCGCGCGCACGCTCATGGCCGACCCCGGCCTCCTGCTCCTCGACGAGCCGACCGCGGGCCTCGACCTGGGCGGCCGGGAGGACCTCGTGCGCCGCCTCGCCGACCTGGCGGGCGACGCGACCACGCCGCCGACCGTCCTCGTCACCCACCACGTCGAGGAGATCCCGCCGTCGTTCGGCCACGCACTCCTGCTCCGGGACGGGCGGGTCCAGGCCGCCGGCCCGATCGACGACGTGCTCACCGCCGAGGCGCTCTCGGTGTGCTTCGGCGTGCCCCTCGAGCTCGAGCGCCGCGACGACCGGTGGACGGCCCGGGCCACCGGGGGGAAGGCTTGAGCCATGGCGGTGCACCACCCCTTCGACGATCTCGCCCCCGGGCGCGTGCGCGTGGCGTTCCTCCCCCTCCTCGGGGTCACCCTGGTCGTCGGGACGGCCCTGTTGCTGCTCGACCCCGGCGGCCAGGGCATCGTCGGGCTCGAGGTGGCGGGGACGGTGGCGGCCGCCACCGACGTCATGGCCGAGTGGGACCAGCGCGACGTCATCCACGCCGCGTTCGGCGTGGGCCTCGACTACCTGTTCCTGCTCGCGTACTCCAGCACGATCGCCCTGGCGTGCGTCTGGGGCCGCCGGGTCTTCCACCACGCCTGGCTGATCACCCTCGGGGGCGTGCTGGCCTGGGCCGCGTGGGTCGGCGCCGCGCTCGACGCGATCGAGAACGTCGCCCTGCTCGACATGATCCGGGGGCCGGTGGCGTCGCCCGCCCCGCAGATCGCCGCCACCTGCGCGTACGTCAAGTTCCTGCTGGTCTACGCCGGCGTGCTGTACGCGCTCGCCGCGGGGTTGACGCGCCTGGCCCGCCGGGCCCCCTGAGCCCTCAGGCGCCGCCCACCGCCGCCGCGAGCCGGGGCCGCGACCGCTCGACCTCGTCACGGAGCATGCGCTCGAGCACCGGGCCCCACAGGCTCCCGCCGTAGTGCAGGCGCATCGTGAGGCGGGCACCGCTCGGCGCGGGGTCGACCGTGGCGTCGAGCACCCACGGCGAGTGCGAGCGGCCGTCGACCTCGCGGCGCTCGAACACGGCGCGGCGCGGCGCGTCGTGCACGGTGCGCACCATCCGCAACCGCTTGGCCCGCGACAACGGGCCCAGGCGCCCGCGCAGGTCGACCCGCCAGGCCGGACCGGGGTCACCGGGCGCCGCGTCGGCGGACTCGGCGCGCACGACGATGTCGAGCCACCGGGGGTAGCGGTCGAGCGCGTCCACCCACGCGAACACGGCCGCCGGCGCGCTGGCCACCTCGAGGCTCTCGGTCACGTCCATGCCCACGCCGCCACCCTAGGGACGGCGCTCAGCGACGGGCCACCGACGACCCCGGTCCCCCGTCGAGCGCGTCCACGACCTGCAGCAGCGGGGTCGGGTTCACCGCGGGCCCGTTGCCCGGGTGGATCTCGAAGTGCAGGTGCGACGGGGTGGAGATCGCGTTGCCCGTGTTGCCCACGAAGCCGACGACCGTGCCGGCATCGACCACGGCCCCGTCGCGGAGCCCGGGGGCGAAGGCCAGGAGGTGCGCGTAGTAGTACGTGGTGCCGCTCTCGCCGTACAGCCAGAGCTTGATGCCGCCGAGCGAGTTGGTGCCCATCCCGGTGATCACCCCCCGCTCCACGGCGAAGAGGTCGGTCCCCGACGGGGCGAAGATGTCCACGCCCTGGTGCTGGCGACCTCCCGAGCGCGGGGCGTGCCAGGTGTCGCTGAAGTCGTGCGGATCACCCACCGGGAAGTGCATCCCGGTGACGAAGATCTCGCTGCCCGCCTCGAACGCGAGGAGCTGCACCCGCGCGTCGCGGACCTCGTCGCGCGCGGCCTTGTCGGCGTGCTTGGCCTGGGCCAGGTCCCGATGGACCCTCGCCCGCTCGTCGGCCAGGTCCACGAGCTCCCGCGACACCTGGCGCCGGGCCGCCCGGAAGTCGTCGACCGCCTGGTTGTCGGCCACGAGCACGCTCTCGAGCAGGGCGTCGTTGTGGCTGGCCTCGTTCGGGTCGTCGGCGGTGAGGGTCGCCTCGAGCGCGCCGGTGTTCCCGCGGATGTAGGCGTCGACGGCCCGCTCGGCGAGGACGTTCTGCGACTCCTCCACGCGCTTGACGGCCTGGCGCTGCTCGTCGGTGAGCGCGACGAGGCGGGCGTCGATGTCGGAGAGCCGGTCCTGCAGGTCCGTGACGCGACGCTCGGCCTCGCCGGCGGCGACCTCCGCGAGCGCCAGGCGCTCTCGGGCCGACGACACGTCACCGACGATGGCGACGCTCGGGACGTGCGGTCCGTCGTCGCCACCGTCGTGCGGCGGAACCGTCACGTCCACGTCGGGCACGACCCCACCGGTCACGTCGCCCCCCGCTCCGGGGTCCCCGGGGGGCGCAGTCGTGGTGGTCGTGCTCGTGGACGGCGGCCGGGTCGTCGTGGTCGTCGAGGACGAGGGCGTCGGCTCGACCGTGGTGGTGGTCGTGGTCGAGCCCGCCGGGTCCTCCTGACGCGCGAGGGCGGCGGCGGGGTGCGTCGCGGCCGCCGTGGCGGCCCAGAGGACGGCGACGGTGGCGACGCGCACCCGCGAAGCGTGGCGGGACATCACGGTGGCTATCGGCACGTCGTGACGGCGCCTGAGCACCTGGCCACCGGTCCCCGGACGGCGGCGGCCCCTCAGCGGGGCTGGATCGCGAGGACGACGCCGTCGCCCACGACGACGTGGGCGTCGGTGCCGGTGAGCTCGTTGCTGACCCCACGGGTGGTGCCGCCCGGGAGGTCCTCGTCGGCCAGGGCCCACCGCAGCCCCTGGGTGCGCACGCGTCCTGCCGGACCGTGGACCGGGACCAGGGTGACGACGTCGCCCGGACGGCCCCGCAGCGGGCGGGCCCGGTCCCGCACGACGACGTAGCGCGCGTCGGCGGTGCGGGCGTCGACGTCGAGCGCCGCGTAGCCGGGCGACGCCAGGAGCAGGAGGTTCGCGAGGAGGTGGTCGGCGCGCCCGCCGCCGACCCCGACGACGAGCAGGGATGCGGCCCCGAGGTCGACCGCGGCGTCGAGCGCGAGGGCGAGGTCGGTGGCGTCTTTGTCGCGCGGGTGCGTTTCGACCACCACCCCCGCCTCGCGCGCCCGCGCGAGCGCGGCGGGCGACACCGAGTCGAGGTCGCCCACGACCCGGTCCACCTCGAGGCCCAGCGCGAGCGCGTGGTCCAGCCCCGAATCGGCCACCACCACCCAGTCCCAGGGCCCTTCGCCGGCGAGCTCGCCCGGGCCGGGCGCGTCGCCGCCCGCGACGACGAGGGCGAGACCGCGCGGGCTCACGACCCGCGCCCCGGGCTCACGCGCCGATGCCCTCCATGCGGGCGATGGTGCGCAGCATCACCTCGTCGGCGCCACCGCCGATCGACCAGAGCCGGCTGTCCCGGAAGTAGCGCGAGGCCCACGTCTCGTCCATGTAGCCGATGCCACCGTGGAACTGCAGGCACGTGTCGGCCACGCGCCGCGCGAGCCGCGGTGCCACCAGCTTGGCGATCGTCGCGAAGCGGGTGGTGTCCTCGCCCCGCAGGTAGGCCTCGGCGCAGGCGTAGTTGTACTGGCGGACGACGTCGAGCTCGGCGAAGAGCTCGGCCAGGGCGAACTGGATGTGCTGGCTCTCGGCCAGGGGCGCGCCGAACACGACCCGCTCCCGGAGGTAGGCGACCGTGCGCTCGAGCGCGACCTCCATCGAGCCCACGGCCAGGTAGTTGGCGATCATGCGCTCGTTCTGGAACTGGGCCATCTGCTGCTGGAAGCCTCGACCCGGCTCGCCGATGGTGTTGGCCAAGGGGACGCGGACGTCCTCGAAGCTGAGCTCGGCCGTGTCCGACGACCACATGCCCATCTTCTTCAGGCTGCGACTGACCCGGAAGCCGGGGGCGTCGGTGGGCACGACGATCTGGGACATCCCGTGGTAGCCGCCCTCGTCCGAGGTCCGGGCCAGCAGGCAGAGCCAGTCCGCCTGGGTGCCGTTGGTGATGTAGAGCTTCGTGCCGTTGACGACCCACTCGTCGCCGTCACGCACGGCGCGGGTGCGCAGGGCGGCGACGTCGGAGCCGGCGTCGGGCTCGGTGACCGCGATCGCGGCCACCGCCTCGCCGCGGATCGCCGGGACCAGGTAGCGCTGCTTCAGCTCCTCGGTGCCGAAGCGGTGCAGTGAGGGGGTGGCCATGTCGGTCTGCACCGCGATGGCCATGGGCACCCCACCGCAGTGGATGCGCCCGAGCTCCTCCCCCAGGATCACCGTGTAGCTGTGGTCGGCACCCTGGCCGCCGTAGGCCTCGTCGTACTCGAGGCCGAGCAGCCCGAGCGCGCCCAGGGTGGCGAACAGCTCGTGGGCGGGGAACACGCCCGCGGCCTCCCACTCGTCGACGTGGGGGTTGATCTCGCGCTCGACGACGTCGCGGACGGTCTTGCGGAACATGGCGTGGTCTTCGGTGAACTGCACGGGGCTCCCTCGGGCGGCGGGGTCGGAACGGTCGGGACGGGCGGTGCGACTCAGCGGGACCGGTGGTCCGGGCCGCGGGTCACCGGAACGCGGGCAGGCCCGTCAGGGCCTGGCCCAGCACGAGGGTGTGGATCTCGTTGGTGCCCTCGTAGGTGTAGACGGACTCGAGGTTGTTCATGTGGCGGATCACCGGGTACTCGAGGGTGATGCCGTTGGCGCCGAGCACGCTGCGGGCCTCGCGGGCGACCTCGAGCGCCTGGCGCACGTTGTCGAACTTGCCGAAGCTGACCTGGGCGGGGGTCAGCTCGTGGGCGTCCTTGCGGCGGCCGAGGTGCAGCGCGACGAGGGCGGCGCGGTTGACCGCCACCATCATCTCGACGAGCTTGCGTTGGGTCAGCTGGAACGAGCCGATGGGGCGGCCGAACTGCTCGCGCTCGACCGCGTAGTCGAGCGCCGCCTCGTAGCACGCCCGCGCCGCACCGACCGCGCCGAACAAGATGCCGAACCGGGCCTCGTCGAGGCACGACAGCGGGCCACGCATGGACGCCACGCCGGGCAGCACCGCGTCGGCGGGCAGGCGCACGTCGTCGAGCACGAGCTCGGACGTGACCGAGGCCCGGAGCGAGAGCTTGCGGTGCACGTCGTTGGTCGAGAACCCGGGGGTGTCGGTGGGCACCACGAAGCCCCGGACCCCCTCGTCGGTGCGCGCCCACACGACCGCCACGTCGGCGACGCCCCCGTTCGTGATCCACATCTTCGTGCCGTTGAGCACCCAGTCCGACCCGTCGCGGCGGGCGTGGGTGCGCATGCTCGACGGATCGCTTCCCGAGTCGGGCTCGGTGAGGCCGAAGCACCCGACGGCCTCGCCGGCAGCCATGCGCGGGAGCCACTCCTGTCGCTGCTCGTCGCTGCCGTAGGCGTGGATGGGGAACATGGCGAGCGAGCCCTGCACGGAGACGAAGCTGCGGAACCCCGAGTCGCCGGCCTCGAGCTCCAGGCAGGCCAGGCCGTAGCTCACCGCGTTGGTGCCGGCGCAGCCGTAGCCCTCGAGGTGCATGCCGAGCAGGCCGAGGGCGCCCATCTCCTTGGCCAGCTCGCGAGGGAAGTGGCCCGCCTCGAACCACTCACCGATGTCGGGCAGCACCCGGTCGCCGACGAAGCTCCGGACCGTGTCGCGGATCTGGCGCTCCTCGTCGTCGAGGAGCGGGTCGATGCCGAGGAAGTCGCGGGGGTCGTCCGCCGGGTGCGAGGCCATGGGCCCAGTGTGGTCGGCCGCGGCACCGGTGCAAAGCGCAGGGCCGGCGCGCCGGCCCCCTGTCGGGCCGGGCCGGGCGCGAGCGGGCAGACTGGAGCCGATGCCGGTCACCCCGCTCGAGCCCAGCGACCCGCAGCGCCTGGGCGACTTCGTGCTGACGGACCGCCTCGGCGCCGGGGGCATGGGCATCGTCTACCTCGGGCGTGGCCGCGACGACGCGCCGGTGGCGGTGAAGCTGGTACGCGCCGACCTGGCCCACGACGAGACCTTCCGGGAGCGCTTCCGGCGCGAGGTCGAGGCGCTCCGGCGGGTGTCGGGGCCGCGGGTCGCCGCCCTGGTCGACGCCGACACCGAGGCGCCCCAGCCCTACCTCGTGGTCGAGTTCGTGGACGGCCCGACCCTCGCCGACAGCGTGGCGCGAGACGGCCCGCTCGAGGGGCCGCGCCTGCGGGCGCTCGCGGCCGCGCTCGCCGAGGCGCTGGTGCTCATCCACGAGCAGGGGGTCATCCACCGCGACCTCAAGCCGAGCAACGTCATCCTGGCCGCCGACCAGCCCAAGCTGGTCGACTTCGGCATCGCCGCGGCCAGCGGGGCGATGCCCCTCACGATGGCCGGGACCGTGATCGGCTCGGCGGGCTGGATGGCACCCGAGCAGGCGGCCGGCCAGGTGTCGACCCCCGCGGTCGACGTGTTCACGTGGGCGTCGCTGGTGGCCTTCGCCGGCACGGGTCGCCCCCCGTTCGGGATGGGGGGCCCCGAGGAGGTCACCGCCCGGATCCTCTCGGGCGAGCCCGACCTGGCCGGGCTCCCCCAGGAGGTGCGGCCCTTCGTCGAGGCGGGGTTCATCAAGGACCCGCTCCAGCGCCCGTCGGCCAAGGCCGTGCTCGCCGGCCTGCTGGGCGGCGACGACGCCGACCCCACGGCCGAGCTGGTGGAGGAGACCACCCACCTCATCGAGCACACCTGGGTCGGCGCCCTGCCCCTCGCGACCGCGAGCGCCACACCGACCCCGGTCGTCCCGCCCCCGCCGCCGCCGGCACCACCGACGTCGATGCCGCCGGTGGCGGTCGCCGCCGGCGCCGCGGCGCCCCGCCGCCGGGTCTGGCCGGTGGTCCTCGTGGTCGGCCTCGCCGCCCTCGTGCTCGGCGCCGCCGGGGCCTTGCTGCTCGCGGGCCGCGGGGACGACGGGGCCGGGAACGGCGCGACGGCGGCACCCGCCACGGCGGCGCCCGCGGTCACGACCACGACCGCCGCCCCGGCGCCGCCGATCTCGGTCACCGCGCGCCTGACCCTCGACGCCAACGACTTCGGGGACTTCTTCGAGCAGTTGCTCACGGGGGACGCCGGCTGCATCGTCCCCGAGGTCAGCGTGGGCCTCGAGACGCCCGACGGTGAGGTGCTCGTGCCCCCGACGGCGTTCCCGGCCGGGGCGCAGGTCGACGGCGGGTTGTTCGACGCGTGTGAGTACACCCTCGTGTTCGCGCAGGTCGCCGGGGTCGACGACTACCGGGTGACGCTCGAGGACCAGGAGGGCGAGTTCGACCCGGCGCCGGTCAGCCGCGCCGAGATCGAGGCCGCCGAGGGCGTCGTCGACCTCAACGAGCTCTTCGAGGTCGAGCAGATCGTCGGGCCGGTCTGAGCACGGCCCTCGTCCGGGGACGCGGAACGGGGGCGGGCCCGAAGGCCCGCCCCCGTTGCCGAAGCTCGTTCGAGCGCCTGATCAGCCGATCGAGGTGCCGACGCTGCTGAACTTGTTCGAGGCGTTCTTGCCGAGGATGGTCACGGCGGCGATGCACACGACGGCGATCAGCGCGACGAGCAGGGCGTACTCCACGAGGGAGGCGCCACGCTCGCTGTCGGCGAAGCGGGCCCGCAGCCAGTTGGCGAGGAACTCGTAGGTGAGGATCATCGGGATGTCTCCGTGTTCTGTCTTTCCGGCACGAGATCCTTCTGGACCCGTGTTCTGACAAGAACTCGTATCGACACGCCGGCGCCGGTTCGTAATAGGGCGAACGGCCCAAATTCCCCGCCCGCGGCGATCGCTCCCCGGCATCGGCTAGAACCGGGGTCTCGCTCCGGCGACCGAGGGGGACCCATGGGCCACGACCTGATCAGCGCGCCGACCACCCACGTGGCGGACCACCGCGAGCCGCGCTTCGTCCACGAGGACCAGGAGGCGGCCGCGTCGGCGAAGCTGGCCGCGCTCGAGGAGCGGACCGGCAAGAAGCCCAACGTCCTCGTGGTGTTGATGGACGACGTGGGCTGGGGTGACTTCGGCTGCTACGGCGGCGGGGTGATGGTGGGGGCGCCGACCCCCAACATCGACCGACTGGCCCGCGAGGGCCTGCTCCTCACGTCGGCCTACTCCGAGCCCTCGTGCACGCCGTCGCGGGCGTCGATCATGACCGGGCGTCTGCCCATGCGCCACGGCCTGCTCATCCCGCCGATGTACGGCATGCCGGGCGGCCTCGAGGGCGAGGTGGTGCTCCCGGACCTGCTCAGCCGGGCCGGGTACGTCACCCAGGCCGTCGGGAAGTGGCACATGGGCGAGAACCTGGCCAGCCAGCCCCAGCACGTCGGCTTCGACGACTTCTACGGCTTCCTCAGCGTGTCGGACATGTACACCGAGTGGCGCGACCCGTACTTCTTCCCCGAGGTCGTCTACAGCGACGAGCGCACCGAGTGGGTCCGCAACGAGCGCTTCAACAAGTGCTGGGTGCACGCCACCCGGGGCGAGGACCCCGAGAACGTGGAGGAGGTCACGATCCCGGTGCTGTCCACGCTCGACGACCGCTGGGCGGCGTACTCCGAGGACTTCATCCGCCGGATGGCCGGGAACGAGCGACCGTGGTTCCTGTACCACTGCACGCGAGGGGCGCACTTCGACAACTACCCGCTCGAGCGGTTCCAGGGGTCGTCCCCGGCCAAGCACCCCTACAAGGACACCATCGTCGAGCTCGACGACATCGTGGGCCGCCTCGTCGCCGCCCTCGAGGAGACCGGTCAGGCCGACAACACGCTGGTGTTCATCTCGTCGGACAACGGTCCCGAGATGGAGACGTGGCCCGACGCCGCCTACACCCCGTTCCGCTGCGCCAAGGGATCCACGTGGGAGGGCGGGGTCCGGGTGCCGGCGGTGTTCTCGTGGCCGGGGATGATCGAGCCCGCCGCCACCGACGGGATCTTCGACCAGCTCGACCTGTTCGCGACCATGCTGCACCTCGCCGGGGCCGACGACCTGGTCCCCGACGACCGCTTCGTCGACGCGATCGACCAGACGTCGTTCCTGCTCGGCGGCGGCGGCCTGTCGAACCGGAAGTTCCACTACTACTGGCTGACGGCGACCTTCTCGGCGATCCGGGTGGCCGAGTACAAGTACATGATCGCCTCGATCACCGACGACGACACCGACGTGGTCAACTCGGGCGGCTTCAGCGGCGTGCTCCAGCAGTACGGGTACGGGAAGATGTTCAACCTGTACCTGGACCCGAAGGAGCAGCACAGCTACCTGATCCGCAAGCTCGTCTACATCGAGCTGATCCAGTCGGCCATGGCCCGCCACCGGCGCACCTTCCAGGCCTGGCCCAACCGGCCGGCGATGATCGACTCACCTCGGGGCTGACGCGGCGGGGCGGCGGCCCGATTCCGGCGAACCGTGCCACCTGACTACGATCGGCCGGCCCCGACCCCGTCCCGAGGATCCGCCACGATGCCTGCTCCCACCCCGCGCCGGCGCCTGACCGGCCTGGCCGCCGTCGCCCTGCTCGCCGGGCTCGGCCTGACCGCCTGCGGGAGCGGGGACGACGTCGAGCTGGTCGAGGGCGTGACCGAGCAGGTCGACGCCCTCGACAACTCCTTCGCGCCGGAGGAGATCACCGTGCCCGCCGGTGCCGAGATCGAGTTCCGGAACCGGGGCCGCAACGACCACAACGTGATCCCGGCCGACCCCGACGAGGACTGGACGATCGAGGTCGAGGACTTCAAGCCCGGGTCTCCGCCCACCTCGGTGCGCTTCACCGAGCCGGGCACCTACGACTACTACTGCTCGATCCACGGCACCGCCACGGCGGGCATGATCGGCTCCATCACCGTCGAAGGCTGACGGACGACACCCGAGGGGGACACCGCACACCATGACCATCACGAAGCGACTCCTGGCCGTGCTGCTGGCCGTGGTCTTCGTCGCCGCGGCCTGCGGCAGCGACGGCGACGAGTCGAGCGACGCGCCGGCCGCGCCGACCTGCGACCAGGAGGGCACCCTCAACGTGCCCGACGACTTCGACACGATCCAGGAGGCGGCCGACAAGGCCGCGCCCGGGGCGCTCGTGCTCGTCGCCGAGGGCACCTACGAGGAGGCGGTCAACGTGACGTGCCCGGACATCACCATCCGGGGCATCGACCGCAACAACGTGGTCCTCGAGGGCGGCTTCGAGCTCGAGAACGGCATCCGCATCCTCGAGACCGACGGCGTCGTCGTCGAGAACATGACCGCCCAGAACTACACGGGCAACGGGTTCTTCTGGACCGGCGCCGACGGCTACCGGGGCTCGTACCTCACCGCCATCCGCAACGGCGACTACGGCGTGTACGCCTACGGCTCGGTCAACGGTGTGTTCGAGCACTCCTACGGCTCGGGCAGCCCCGACGCCGGCATCTACATCGGCCAGTGCGGTGACTGCAACGCGGTGATCGACGACTTCACCTCCGAGTGGAACGGCCTCGGCTACTCGGGCACGAACTCGACGAACGTCACCATCGTGAACTCGACGTTCCGCCACAACCGCTCGGGCATCGTGCCCAACGCGGGCAGCTACGAGGGCTGCGCCCCGCCGATCAACAACACCATCGTGGGCAACGTGGCCTCGGACAACGGCAACCTCGAGACCAGCGCCATCGCGGTGGCCGCCGAGTTCCCGGGGGTCGGCATCATCATCACGGGCTCCAACGACAACTTCGTGGCCCGCAACCGGGTCGACGACAACCCCGTGGCCGGCATCCTGGTCGCCCCGACGCCCGAGTCCGACCCGATCGGCCCGATCATCGAGGAGCCCGACCCCGACTGCACCGAGGACTCGGTGCCCGTGTCCGACGCCGAGATCGCCGAGCTGCCCAACCCGCTCGTGTGGCACGCCCACCGCAACGAGGTGGTCGACAACCTCGCCCAGGGCAACGACGCCAACGGGGGCTGGGACATCATGACCGTCGAGGCCGCGGACACCGAGAACTGCTTCTCCGGCAACGACGCCGCGGTGTTGAGCCCGGCCGACCTCGAGCAGGTCGCCCCGTGCGGAGGTCCCTTCGGCGAGATCAACGCCGAATCGGCCGCGCTGATCGGGCTGCTGGACTCGATGCAGGCCGACCAGAACGACTTCGAGACCGTCGAGCTGCCCGACCCGGGTGACCTCGAGAACATGCCCGATGCCGCGACCGCGCCCACCGAGCCCGCCCGCGGGCCGGTCGGCGAGATCGACATCGACGCGATCGAGGTCCCGGCCGCGCCGACCGATTGACCCGTCGTCGCACCGTCGTCGTGGCTGCGGCCGCCGTCACCCTCGTGGTGGCGGCGGCCGCGGTCGCGCTGTGGCGGACCTCGTCGAGCGATGCCGAGGACGCCGGCCCGGTGGCGCCCCCCGAGGGCCGGTTCGTGGTCGAGTGCCGCTGGTCCCACTCGGCCCCGGTCGATCCCATCGTGCACCCGGGCATGCCCGGGATGTCCCACCTCCACGAGTTCTTCGGGGCCACCGACGTCGACGCCGACACGACGGTCGACGACCTGGTCGATTCCGACACCACGTGTCGCAACAAGGAGGACCGGGCCGCGTACTGGGCGCCCGCCCTCTACGACGGCGACCGGCGCATCGAGCCCCGCGGCTCCAACGCGTACTACCGCGCCGCCCCGGGCGTGGACCCCGCGGCGGTCGTCCCCTTCCCGCTCGGGCTGATGATGCTCGGCGGCGACCAGTTCTCGACCGCGGCGCAAGACACCGAGGTCGTCGGGTGGTCGTGCGGCTTCAACCCCCGGCGCCACGCCGCGCCTCCCGACTGCGGTGAGGGCTCACCGCTGCGGGTGCGGGTGACCTTCCCCGACTGCTGGGACGGCGAGCACCTCGACGACCCCGTCGACCACGTCAGCCACGTCGCCTACAGCGACGAGCGGGGATGCCCCGACGATCACCCGGTGGTGATGCCGCAACTCGAGTTCATCATCGAGTACCCGTTCTCCGGCGACGCCTCGGGCCTCCGGCTGGCGTCCGGTGAGACCTTCACCGCCCACGCCGACTTCTTCAACGCCTGGGACCCGGAGGCGCTCGCCACCGACGTCCACTACTGCATCAACGCCGACGTCGTCTGCGGGGTGGCCCAACTGGGCCCCCACGGGACCTGAGCCGGCCGTCAGCCGGTGAAGGAGGGCGAGGTGGACACCGGCGTCGCGGGCCCGGCCTCCACCAGGTAGACGGTGAAGGTCATGGGCTGGGTGAGGGTCATGGTGGTCGCCTCACCGGCGGCGAGCGGCATCAGCGGGTCGCCCGCCTGGTCCTCGGTGGCCCAGGCGTGCACCACCGCGTCCTGGATGCCACGGGCGGTGACCGAGTAGTCGTAGTCACCGAGGCCGGGGAACTCCAGGTAGAACGACTCCCCGTCGTCGAACACGCGATCCGGCAGCGCCGCGCCGGTGGCGTCCACGACCGACGCGTCGTCGGGCGGGTCGAGGGTGACCGTCGACGCGTTGGTGGAGATCACGAAGGGCCCGGCCCGGTTCGAGGTCAGCTCGCCGTCGGGCGGCGGTGTGACGGTGACGAACAGGTCCTCCTCGCCGTCGGGCAGCACGCCGTCGTCGACGGCCGCCATGATGTGCAGGTAGTTGGCGAAGGTGACGAAGTCGGTCTCGTCGCTGTCGCCCGGCTCCCGGTCGAGGTCCATCTCGTAGTCGCCGCCGAGGGCCCAGAGCGCGGCCTGCACGGCCGCGGCCTTCTGGTCCTGGTCGCCGCCGAGCTGGTACGGCTCGGCCAGGCCCCGGTTCTCGTTCGGGAAGTAGTTGACGAGCACCCGGCGGGCGGCCTCGTCGTTCAGGCCGAAGTCGGACCCCTCGGCGGGGAAGTCCACGGTGCTCGTGACCGCCGTGGGGTCGCCGGCGGGGCGGTCGGCGCGGGTGCTGTAGACGACGGTCGGTGCACCGTCCACCTCGCCGCCGACCATGAAGGCGGCGACGTCGCACGAGTGGGTGCCGGGCGCGGCGGGTCCGAGGCTGCCGTGGTAGGTGCCGCAGTACACCTGGCCCGGGCCGTCGAAGGCCCACGGGGCGTCGAGGTCACCAGCCGGCGCACCCGCCGCGACGGCGGGCACGAGGGCCACGCCGACGGCGGCCACGCCCGCCACGAGGGTGCTCCACCGCCGGGGGTTGGTCGAGGAACGCATGCGCTCCACCTTTCGTCTCGCCCGCGCCGGGCCCGAGCCCGTCCGTCCGGACGTACCCGCGCCATCGGCGCGCCGGCGACCCCGCCCCATGGGCTGAACGGCCCATTTCGCCGATGCGGGCAATTGCGCCGGAACCTCGCGCGACCGGCGCTAGACAGGCCTGGTGCGCGACGACCCCCGCATCGGCGAGCTCCGGGCCGGGGCCCTGGCCGTGGCTCCCCTGCTCGTCGGGGTGATCCCCTTCGGGCTGGTCGCGGGCGCCGCCCCGGTCGACAGCCATCTGGGCGGGGGCATCGCCGTGGGGCTGTCCACCGTCGTGTTCGCCGGCGCCTCGCAGCTCGCGATGGTCGACGTCCTCGGCGGCGGCGGCTCCGTGCTCGTGGCGGTGATCACCGCGTGGACGATCAACCTGCGCCTGATGCTGTACTCGGCGTCGCTGTCGCCCTTCGTCGCCCGCGAGCCGCTCGCCCGCCGGGGGTGGATGGCCTACCTGCTGACCGACCAGGCCTACGCGGTGTCCATCACCCGGTGGTCCGGCGGCGGCCACGCGGCCGCGCCGGAGCGCCGGGTGCCGTTCTACCTGGGCGCCGCCCTGACCCTGTGGGTGAACTGGCAGATCTGCACCGTCGTCGGCGTCCTGATCGGCAACGCCATCCCCGACTCGCTCCCCATCGAGTTCGCGGTGCCCCTCGTCTTCCTCGTGCTGCTCGTGCCCGCGCTCACGTCGGTCCCCGCCGTGATGGCCGCCCTCTTCGGCGGCGGCGCCGCGGTCGTGTGCGGCGAGCTCGGGGGCGCCAACCTCGCCGTGGTCGCGGGTGCGGTCGCCGGCATCACGGCCGGTGTCGTGGCCGAGCACCTGCGGGACGGCCCGGCCCGGCGCGAGGCGACGCCGTGAACCGGCTGTGGCTGGCGGTGGCCCTCGGGGGCGCCGGGACGTTCTCCATGCGGGCCTCGTTCCTGCTGGCGGCCCACCGGATGGCCGACGTGCCCCCGTTGGTGCAGCGCATCCTGCGCCAGATCCCCGCCGCCGCCCTCGCCTCCATCGTCGTCCCCGCCTTCGTGCGGCCGGACGGGCGGTTCTCGCTGTGGACCCCCGAGCTGGCCGCCGGCGCGCTCGCGGCGCTGGTGGCCTGGCGCACCCGGAGCTCGATCCTGACCCTCGTGGTCGGCATGGTGGTGCTGGTCGCGCTCGACGCGCTCTGACGGGGCCTACAGCCGGAAGACGCGCTGGGCGTTCTCCCGGAGGAACTTGGGCCAGACATGGTCCCGGAACGCCACGTCCGCCAGCTCGGCGAAGATGCGGTCGAGGCTGAGGCCCATGGGGAAGTAGCCGGCGTAGAGGACCTTGTCGGCGCCCCGGGTGTTGGCGTAGTCGATGATCGCCTGCGGGTAGTACTTCGGGGCGAACGCGCTCGTCATGTAGTGCAGGCCCGGCCACTTGAGCATCAGCTTCACCGCCAGCGCCTCCCACGGCTCGGCGCCGTGGCGCATCACGATGCGCAGCTCCGGGAAGTCGTAGCAGACCTGGTCGAAGTGCATGACGTCCTGCACGTCGGACGGCAGACGGGGCCCGGCGATGCCGGCGTTGGCCACGATGGGCAGGTCGAGGTCGATGCAGGTCTGGTAGATCGGGTAGTAGCGACGGTCGCTCACCGGCACGGGTGGGTTGCAGCCCGACGGGAAGGTCGTGACCGCCTTGAGGCCCCACTCCTCGTGGGCCTCGCGGATCTGGCGGACGGTGGCCGTGATCTTGTTCGGGTCGACCTCGAGGCTGGGCGCGAAGCGGTCGGGGTGCTCGCGCAGCGCCCGCTTGGCGGCATCGCTCTGGATCCCCACCAGGCCGATCTCGACCCCGCACCGGTCCATGGCCGCGAGGGTGAGGGCCACGGCGTCGTCCTCGGGCTCCTTGTGGTCCGGGATGTCTTTGAACATGTACTCCGCGGGCATCTCCATCTCGGCCGACCCGGCGTCGCGCAGGTTGCGGCGGAGGTACTCGTACTTCTCCCGGGACTCGGCCGAGGGGAAGCCGATCATGAGGTCGATCACGCCGATGTCGGTGGGCATCACGCAGCGCAGTGTGGTCCGGCCCGGCGCCCGCCGCCAGCGGGCCATGATGGGCCCATGGGAACCATCGCCATCACGGGGTCGGCGTCGGGGATGGGGGCGGCCACCAGCGCGCGACTCCGGGCGGACGGCCACACCGTCATCGGGGTCGACCTGCGCGATGCCGACGTCGAGGCCGACCTCGCCACGTCCGAGGGCCGCCGGGCCGCGATCGACGGGGTGCTCACGGCGTGCGGGGGCGTCCTCGACGGCCTCGTGCCGTTCGCCGGCCTGGGCCCGCTCCCCGACCGGCCGGGGCCCATCGTCGTGTCGGTCAACTACTTCGGCAGCATCGCCCTGCTGGAGGGCCTGCGCCCGGCGCTGGCGGCCGCGCCCGACGGCGCCGCCGCGGTCGCGATCAGCTCGAACTCGACGACGTGCCAGCCGGGCGTGCCCCGGGCCGTGGTCGAGGCCTGCCTGGCCGGCGACGAGGACGCGGCCAGGGCCGCCTCGGAGGCCGACGGCTCCTTCGGCGCCTACCCCGCCACGAAGACCGCCATCGCCCGCTGGTGCCGGACCCACGCCGTGACCGACGAGTGGATCGGCGCCGGCATCAACCTCAACGTGGTCGCCCCGGGGATGATCGCGACCGCCATGGTCGACGAGGGCCTGGCCGACCCGGTGCTGGCCCCGTTCCTGAAGGACTTCCCCCTGCCGGTGGGACGGCCGGGGCGACCCGAGGAGCTCGCCGCCCTGGTGGCCTTCCTGCTCGGCCCCGAGGCCCGCTTCTTCGTCGGTTCGGTGGTGTTCGCCGACGGCGGCACGGACGCCCTCCTCCGCCCCGACGCCATCCCGGCCAACTGGGTCCTCTGACCGATCCGAGAAGGGGGAGCCGCCGCCATGACCGACGTCCACGACGCCGTCCACACCGACGAGGCGCCGGTCGGAGCGACCATCCGCACCGGCCTCGGTGCCGACGGGCCCGTCACCGTGCCCGCCGACCGCTACACCTCAGCGTCGTTCGCCGCCCTCGAGCACGATCGCCTCTGGCCCCGGGTGTGGCAGCTCGCCTGCACGGTGGACCACGTGGCCGAGCCGGGGTCGGTGTTCGACTACCGCCTCGCCGACCGCTCGGTCCTCGTGGTGCGGGGGGCCGACGGCGCGCTGCGCGGCTTCGAGAACGTCTGCCTGCACCGGGGCAGCGAGCTGTGCCCCGGCTCGGCCACGGGCCTCGACGAGCTCCGCTGCCCGTACCACCGCTGGAGCTGGGACCTGACCGGCCGCCTGCGCGAGGTGCCGTCGCGCAAGGGCTTCGGCGTGCTCCCTCCGGAGGACTACGCGCTGCGCTCGGTGGCGGTCGACACCTGGGGGCCGCTGGTGTTCGTCCACCCGGGGCCGGCCGACGACGACCATCCGGGCCTGGTCGAGTTCCTGGGCGAGGTGCCCGGCGACGTGGCGTGGGCGGGCCTCGACGACTTCCGCTGCCGCTACCTGGTCAGCATCCCGCTGGCCGCCAACTGGAAGACCATCATCGACGGCTTCAGCGAGACCTACCACGTGCAGGGCATCCACCGCGAGATGCTGGGCAGCGTCGACGACGTCGACGGGCCCCAGACCATCTGGGCCCACCACGGCAAGCTCGAGCAGCGCTACGGGCTGCCGTCGCCCCGCCTGCGCAACCGGCCCGACGACGAGGCGGTGTGGCAGTCGTTCGTCGAGGTCATGGGCGAGCGCATCGGCATCGGCGACAAGGCCACCGCAGGGCCGGCCCCTGCGGTCCCCGAGGGTTCCACCCTGCGCGACGTGCTCGCGTCACGCCTGCGGGCCCACAACGAGACCAAGGGCCTCGACTTCTCGGCCTATGACGACGACCGGCTGCTGACCATGTCGCAGTACAACCTGTTCCCCAACATCACCATGGTGGTGTTCCCCGACCTGCTCTCGGTGGTGCGGGCCCGCCCGGGCGCCACGCCCGACGAGGGCGTCATGGACGTGTTCGTGTTCGACCGGGTACCGGCCGACCCGGCGCCGCCCCGCACGCCGCCCCTCGACGTCACCCTGCCCCCCGACGGCGACCTGCCCATCGGCCTCGTGCTCGGCCAGGACGTGGCCAACGCCGAGCGGGCCCAGCGGGGCCTGCACCAGCCCGGGTTCACCCGCGTCACCCTCTCCGACGAGGAGTGCCGCATCTGGAACCTCCACCGCAACCTCGAGGCCTGGCTGGGCATCTCGCCGACCGAGATCACCGGCCGCTGAGCGCCGGCGGCCCCGCGCTCACCTTCGGGCGATCACCGATCCCTCCTTCAGGATCGGACGAACGCGAGCAGCAGGTGCAGGTCGTCGTGATCCGCGGCGACGAGCGCCTCCCGGTACGCCCGCCGTAGTCGGTCGGTGTCCACCGCCGACCCCGATCCCCAGGAGAACGGCTCCTGTCCGAGCGCGGTCAGGAGCAGATCCGCGGCGATCCGCCCGTGGCGACCGTTGCCGTTCACGAAGGGGTGCACGGCGACCAGACGGTGGTGGAAGCGCGCCCCGATCTCGTCGATCGGGTACGTCGTGAGCTCGATCCAGGCCCGGGTGTCGGCGACGAGGGTCCTCACCCCCGTGGCGATGAGCGCAGGTTCGACACCGATGTTCGTCTCGCGAGATTCGGGCCCCGGCCCGCCCAGGACCAGACGTCGCCGAACATCCACCGGTGGAGGTCACGAAGGTGCTTGTCGTCGAGCAGACGGTCGGCGGTCAGTTCCGCCGGAGCAGCGCCTTGGTGATGTTGCTGCTGCTGCTCGGCGTCGAACAGCCCGCCGCGTGGCGATGTAGCGACGAGGATCAGGTCCGTGCCGCTCGTCCTCGTCCAGCCCGTATGGCCGCCGGTCGGGACCAGCCCATCGCTCACGACTGCGACCAGAGCCGCCACGCCGGTCGATGAGCTCGTCCGTCAGGGCGTTCAGCTGGACGCTGCCGGCGTCGACGCTCTGGTCCTCGAGGCGCATGTGGTGCGCCACCGCCGCCGAGACGTCGGGAGGCGGACCCGCTCGCCCTGCGCTCGGACGGTCGCCGACGGACCGGACCGGGGCACCCTGGGCGTACACGAGGTCGCAGTCGAGCGCATCCGCGGCGTGGCACGGCGGAGGCTCTCGAGCTTGATGGTCTCGTTGGCTTCACTGCGCGCCGACCGCGATCGACGGTCGACTGCCGACGCGCAGGCGGGCGCCGAGGTCGGCTCCCGGGACATCCCCAACGCGCCTCCGGATGGCGCGGATCCAACCCCGCGCCGGACGCGGCTCGGCCGTGAGCGGACGGAAGCGGTCGAGCCTGGTGTCGAGGTGACGTCGCGCGTCGCGTGCAGCGGAACCCATGACCGAATCTTACGCACTACAAGGCGTGAAGTACACCCGTTCTTACTGTCTAGAGGGAGTTATCCGGTGCTCGACCCACTCCCTGCGGGCGGTGGTTCCTCGACCTTCGCGCCGAGCCGGAGGGTGCGAACGCCGCCACGCCGCTCCCCTCCCTCAGCCCATCTGCGACAGGAACTGGTTGAGGTCGAAGTAGTCCCGCCAGGCGCTGATCCTGCCGTCGCCGTCCACCTCGAAGGTGCCCATGACGGGCAGGTCGATGCGCTTGCCCCCCGGGTACAGGAACGTGTCGACCCGCTCGGTGAGCACGGTCGAGCCGGTGGCGGCGATCGCGTTGGTGGCGAACGTGACCCGCTCGACGCCGGCGGCGAAGTTCGCCACGAAGTCGCGGATCGCGTCGATCCCCACGACGGGATCGACGGGGATGTTGTGGTACACGCAGTCGTCGCTCAGCAGGGCCAGCGACGCCTCGATCTCGTCGGGCGTCCCCCACGCGTCGCAGAACTGCTGCACGATCTCGATGGGCTCGGGCATCGGGGACCTCCCGGGGTCAGGGCGCGACGGCGCCGAAGTCGGCGAAGCCGGTGGGGTCGTGGCGGCCGAAGGTGCCGTGCTCGAACATGCCCCAGCCCTCGACGGTCGGGCCGTCGCCGTCGGTGCAGGTGGCCCGGGCGACGTGGTCGATCACGCCGAAGGGCACACGGCCCATGACCGCGGGGTCGGTCATGTCGAAGGTGAGCGAGTCGACGTGGTCACGGCCGAACCACTGGCCGTGGTTCCAGTCGGGGTCGCCGCCGTAGCCGGGGCCCGCGTTGAGGGCTACGAAGCCGAGGGTCTCGACGTCGATCACCACGGGGGTGCCGTCGTGGCGGGCCATGGTGAGGCGGGCGCCCTCGGGGTGGCGGGTGCCCGACGTGTAGCGGATGTCGACCCGGGGCCAGCCCAGCTGCTCGACCCTGCCGTCGGCGTACACCCGCACGGCGTCGTTGAGGGTGCGGTGGCCGTCGCCGTCCTCCTGGGCGATGAGCACGACCGCGAAGTCGTCGAAGCGCAGGGGCACGTACATCCACCAGAAGCCGTAGTCGGCCGGCGTCTCGGCCGCGGTGCGCCCCGCGGGCTCGGCCTCGCCGGTCGGGCGGATGCCCCAGGAGCGGTCCCGGGTGCCCAGCCAGACGTCGTCGGAGACGCTGATCTCCTCGCCGTCGATGCGCAACGTGCCGTTCCAGGTGCCCACCTGGGCGAAGCGGCAGGCGTCGAGGATCACCTTGGGGCCCTGGCGCATGACGTGGTGGGGCTCCTCCACGACCGGGAACGAGCCGGTCCAGGTGAGGTCGAAGCCGAGGCCGTGGTCGTCGGCGTCGCACACGACCCGGATCACGTGGAGCGGCTCGACCACCTCGATGCGGTAGGGGCCGACCTGCTGGTCGAGGCGGTCCTCGCTGATGGCGTCGGAGATCCGGACCGTGTGCTGGCGGTCGCCCCGGCGCACGGTGGCGTAGGCGTCCATGGTGCCGAGGTTCGGGTAGTAGCCGAGCCCGGTGACGAGGAAGATCTCGCCGGTGCGGTCGTGGGCGTTCAGGTAGCACCGGTCGTACGCGTTGCGGTCGCTGGTGGCCGGGTACTGCAGCGACAGCGACGTCTGGTGCAGCGGGTACTCGTCGGCGGGAACGGGCATGCGGGCAACGTAGCAACCGCACGCGGAACGGGGAGGCACGGTCGGTCGGGGGCGTGACAGGGTGAGGGCATGGCGGAACCGACACGGCCGGGCGAGGCGCGGCGGTGGACCTGACGACCCCCCTGGCCCCGTTCGTCGAGGGCACGACGCGACGGGCACGGTTCGCGGTGCGCCCGCGCCCGGCCACCCGGTTGCCCGACGAGCCCCGACTGCTCGCGGGCGCCGCCGTGGCCGACCTGACCCCGCCGCCGGGCATGCCCAAGGCCGGCTACTCGGCCAACGCCCAGGACGGCCAGGGCGTGCGCACACGGCTCCGGGCGCGGGTCCTGCACCTGCGCGCCGGGCGCACGTCGCTGGCCGTCGTGCAGTGCGACCTGCTCGGCGGCTCGTCGGTGGTCCAGCACCTGGTGGCCGAGCTGATCGCCGATCGGACCGACGTGCCCCTCGCCGGCCTGTTCATCGGTGCCACCCACACCCACGCCGGGCCCGGCCAGTTCCTCGGCACCGACTTCTACAACCGGTTCGCCTCGAACCGGTCGGGCTTCGACCCGGCCTACGCCGAGTTCGTGGTCCGCCAGATCGCCGGCGCCGTGGCCGAGGCGCACGACACGCGCGGTCCGGCGGTGCTGGCCACCGGCCGCACCGAGGTCTGGGGCCTGACCCGCAACCGGTCGATCGAACCGCACGTCGGCAACGAGACGGTCGCCGACAAGCGCACCGAGGCGCAGCGCAAGTACGTGTCGGTGAACCCGTGGCTGCACCTGCTCCGGGTCGACCGCGAGCACGGCGACGGCACCACGTCGCCCCTGGCCGCCACGGTCGTGTTCTCGGTGCACGGCACCGGGATCTCCATGAAGGCACCCGAGTACAACGCCGACGTGTGGGCCTACCTCGTGGGAGAGCTCGACCTGCGCATCGAGGAGGCCCACGGCCACCGCGCCGTCGTCGGCGCGATCGAGGGCACCCACGCCGACGTGGCCCCGGCCATCCGGCCGGGCGCGCCCGGCCCCCTCGAGGCGGAGCGCGTGGGACGCGGCCTCGGGGCCGAGGCGGCTCGCCTGTACGGGTCCCTCGAGGCCCGGCGACGCGCCCAGGTCGTCCTGGCGGCCGGGTTCCGCGAGATCGACCTCGGGACCGCCTCGTCGATCGACGGCATCGAGCTTCCCGAGCGGCCTGCGGTGGGTGCGGCGCTCGTGGCCGGAGCCCACGAGAACGTCACCCCCGTCCTGCACCGGCTGCCGCCGTTCAAGCCCGGCAACCCCAAGCGCTGGGGGCGCCCGACGCCACAGGGCGAGAAGTGGGTGCTCGGCACCCGGTGGCTCCAACCGCTGTTCATCCCGCCCCGGTCGTTCCCCCGCGTGCTCCCCGCCCACGTGCTGGTCGTGGGGGGCACCGCCGTCGTCGGCCTGCCGTTCGAGATCACGGTCGAGTCGGGGCGCCGCATCGAGCAGGCCGCCGCGGGTGCCTTCGCCGACGCGGGCCTCGAGGTCGACCAGGTGGCGGTGTCGTCGCTGGCCAACGAGTACTCCGGCTACGTGGCCACCCCGGAGGAGTACCGCCGCCAGCACTACGAGGGAGGCCACACGCTGTACGGCCCGAACACCCAGCCGTTCCTGGCCGCCCACGCCGCGCGGCTCGCCGCCGACACCGCCCGCAACGGCGTGCTGAGCGAACCCGTCGCCGAGCGCCGCTGGGACCTGCGGGTGCACCGGTACCTCCCCCACCCGGTCCCGATCGACGTCGAGCGGCGCTGGGTCGTGGACGCCACGTTCACCGACCCGACGCCGCGCTCGGACGGGTGGTGGGAGGCGGAGTGGGTCGACGTCGCGCCGGGCAACCTGGCGTGGCACGAGCCCCTCGTCCGGGTCGAGGCGTCGACCGGCGGGGGCCCGTGGCGGCCGGCCCACGCCCGTGGCCGCCCCCTCGACGACCAGGGGTGGGCCCTCGAGGTCACCTACCTCCGCCAGGACGGCGACGACCACCACTACCGGGTCCGGTGGCACGACCCGGCCTTCGCCGCCGACCGGCGCCACCGCTTCGTGCTCCTCGCCAACGCCGGCCGCGGCGAGCTCGCGTCGGCGCCGTTCGACTGAGCGCCGGAGGGTGCGCCGCTACGGCCCGTCGGGCCCGACGGGCGTGACGCCGACGACCGCGTCGACCGGCAACGGCCCGTAGACGTGGGGGAACGCCTCGGGGTCGCCCTCCCAGCGCACCTCGACGCCCCCGAGGCGGTCCAGGTCGATCTCGAGCCGCACGACCTCGGGGACGCCCCGGTAGAAGCGCGCGAAGGTGCCCGCGAGCTGCGCGGCGGTCGAGCAGTGGATGAACCCCTCCTCCTCGAGGGTCCGGTCGAGCGTCGAGCGCCGGTACTCGCCGGCGGCGAGGGCGGCCTCCCAGTCCGCGGCACGGGTGAGGTGGAAGACGGGATCGGCCATGGCGCCAGCATGCCAGGGGCCTTTCACCCAGCTTTACCCCCCGCCCGGCACCCTGGCGCCATGGACGCCACCCGCCCCCACCCGATCCGGACCGAGCGGGTGCTCGCCCGGGCGCTCTCGACGGCACTCGACCCCACCATCTCGGGCGACGCCCGCGTCGATGCCGTCGCCCGCGTGGCGCACGGGGACCGCAAGGTCCTCGAGGCCGCGCTGGCCCGCCTCGACCGGGAGACCGCCGGTCACCGCGGCCTCGCCGCCACCCGCGCCGCCACCTCGCTCCAGCTCGCCATGCTCGACGCCGTGGCCCACCATCCGGCCCACCACAACTGATCCGCCCCTCTCCTCCGTCACCACACCGCATCACCACCACGCATCACCACCACCGCCACACCGCCGGCGCGGGCTCCCCTCCCACCCGCACCGGCACCCCCGGCACCGCCGGACCTGTCGGGTGATCGTCCCTCCCGTCACCCGATAGGTTCGGCGGATGCCCGACCACGATCTCGACCAGAAGCCCCACGTCTACGTCCCCCCGGGTGAGGCTCCGCCGGCCGACCTGGTGCTGGAGGACCTCGTCGTGGGCGACGGCGCCGAGGCCCAGCCGGGCCAGCTCGTCAACGTGCACTACGTCGGCGTGGCGTGGAGCACCCGCCAGCAGTTCGACGCCTCCTGGGACCGCGACGAGGTGTTCTCGTTCTCGCTGGGGGCCGGCCAGGTGATCACCGGCTGGGACGAGGGCGTGGCCGGCATGCGCGTGGGCGGCCGCCGGCGCATCACCATCCCGCCCCACAAGGGCTACGGCAAGGCGGGCGCGGGCGGCGTGATCAAGGGCGGCGAGACCCTCGTGTTCATCGTCGACCTGCTGGGGATCGGCTGAGCCTGCCCGCTGCCGCGGGTCAGGACAGGCGCTCGGACTCGACCCCGAAGTAGTCCTGGTACCGCCGCGCCCGCTCCCGCAGCTCGGCCTCGTCCAGCCCCGTGTCCGCGAACGAGTAGCGGTGGGTGCCGTACCCGTCGCCCGGATGGGCGACCAGGAAGGCCCGCATCCGGGACTCCGCCTCGGCGGTGTACTCCAGGCCGAACCGGTCGTAGATCCCGCCGATGGTGCCGAAGGGGTCCGCCATGAAGTCGCCGAACGCGACGTCGACGATGCGATCGGGGTCGACGGTGCCGTCCTCGCGCGCGGTGACGGACCGGTCGAGGCCCTCGAGCACGTAGTCGGCCCACTCGGCGGCGGCCGGCGCGATCTCGTGCTCGTCGCTGCCGAGTTGGCGCAGCGTGCCGAGCAGCGAGCCGAGCGAGGCGATGATCCTCAGCGGGTCGCGGTGCGTCTGGATGAGCAGGGCGTCGGGGTACTCGTCGAGCAGCGCACCGAGGCACCAGATGTGCCCCGGCGACTTCAGCACCCAGCGCTCGCCGGGGTGGCGGTACTGGAGCAGCTGGAGGAGCCGACGGTGCCAGCGGTAGGCCGGCGCCATGTCGGCGTCGTCGATCAGCCAGCGGGCGTAGGACGGCACGTGGAACACGGTCGGGAAGATCAGGCTGCGGAAGTCCCCCGCCGTGATCCGCACGCACTCCTGCGCGAGCTGGGCCCCCATCGGGTGGATGGCCTGGAAGCCCGGGATCAAGGCCTCGCTGGCGTCGGCCTTCGCCTGGGCCGCGGCGATGCGAGGATCGGTCTCGTACGTGGCGGTCTCCGGCGGCGGGCAGGGCTCGTCGACCTCCCACGTCAGGGGCACCCGGTGGGCCGGGTCCTGGGCCAGCAGGTCGAGCAGGATCGTCGTGCCCGTCCGGCCCTGGCCCACCACGACGATGGGCGGGGTGACGTCGCCCTGGGCCATGTCGGGGTGGCGCCGGTGCCAGTCGGTCACCTGCAACCGGTTGCGCAGGTTCATGCGGGCGTCGTCGGCGGCGACGAAGACGCCCAGCTCGTGCAGCCGAGCCTCGCTCCGCCACGACTCGACGAGCCGTTCGAGGCCCTCTCGCCAGGAGTCCTCGCCGAAGTCGTCGAGCCCGGTCTCGGCGACGACCTCGGCCACCAGGCGATCGGCGTCGAGGACCTCGTCGGCGGTGGGGACGGCGTCGCTCATCAGCGGGCTCCCTTCATCAGCTCGATCCGGGTGCCGTCGGGGTCCGTGCAGTAGACGAAGTCGAGGGCGCCACCGGCCAGGGTCGTACGGGTGCCGGTGAGCACGGCGCCGCCGGCCGCCTCGATCGCCTCTGCCACCGAATCCACGTCGTCGACGTGGAAGCAGAGGTGGGTCAGGCCGAGGTGGTTCAGGGGGCGCCGGCTGCGGTCGCCGTCGACGCCGGGCGCCGCGAAGTGCAACAGCTCGACGGCCTGGTCGCCACGCCGCAGGAACTGGGACGCGAGCCGCACCGGTGCCAGCTCCATCAGCCCGGCGAACTCGTCGCCGACCTCGAACGACTCGGCCCGCTCGAAGCCGAGCGCCTCGCAGTAGAAGCGGGTCGACGCCGCGATGTCGCTGACGCACACACCGACGTGTGACAGGGCTGTGGCCACGTTCCCTCCCCCAGGGGTCTCTCCCCGGGGCGGAGCGTAGGCGCCCACCGGCGCTCAGGCGGGCTGGGGTGCCGTGGCCGCCTCGCTCACGAGGACCGGGTCGGGCCCCGACGAGGCCCCACGCCCCGAGCGGTCGTCTCCCGCCCGGCGGAAGGCCCAGCGACCCCAGAGCGCCGCGCCGATCCCGGCGAGACCGCCGACCACCAGCCCGGCGCGGGCACCCCACAGGTCGGAGACGACACCGAGGACGGGCCCGCCGATCGGGGTGCTGCCGAGGAACAGGATGGCCTGGAGCGCGAGCACCCGGCCCCGCATCGACGGCTCGGCCCGCATCTGGACGATGGCCGTCGACGCGGTCATGAACGAGATGCTCGTCACCCCGACCGCGAAGCCGAGGGGGAAGGCGAGCGGCAGGCTCGGCGCCGCGGCCAGGAGCAACATCGCCACGCCGAAGGCGGCCGACGCCGCGACCACGTGGGTGACGTCGACCTCCGTGCGACGGGCGCTGACCAGCGCACCGACCAGGGAGCCGACGGACATGAACGACAACAGCAGCGTGAAGGTGGCGGCGGCCCCGCCGAACGTCCGCGTGACGAGCAGCGGCAGCACCACCTGGAAGTTGAACGACAGCGCGCCGACGACCCCCATCATGGCGAGGGGGATGAACAGCGCCGGCACCTGCCGGACGTAGCGCAGCCCCTCCCGCACCTGGCCTCGGCCTCGCTCGGCCACGGCGCTGGGGCGCAGCTCCGAGGTGCGCATCAGGGCCAGGGCCACGAGCACGGCGACGTAGGACGCGCCGTCGACCACGAACGCCCACCCGTAGCCGAGCGTGGCGATGAGCAGTCCGGCGAGCGCGGGCCCGATGATGCGCGAGCTGGTCATCACCGCCGAGTTGAGCGACACGGCGTTGGGCACCTGGTCCTGCGGCACCATCTCGACCACGAACGCCCGCCGCGCCGGGTTGTCGAAGGCCATGGCGAGGCCACCGAGCGAGGCGACCGCGTAGACGGCGACGAGCGGCGGGTCGCCCAGGAACGCCAGGGCCGCGAGGAGGAAGGACTGCACCATCGCGAACGCCTGCACGGCCATCAACAGGCGGCGCTTGTCGGAGCGGTCGGCCACCAGCCCGGCCCAGGCGCCCAGGAGCAGGATGGGGCCGAACTGGGCTGCGGTGAGCAGGCCCAGGGCGACGCCGGACCGGGTCAGGTGCAGGACGAGCAGGCTCTGGGCGACGAGGGTCAGCCAGTTCCCCACCTGGGAGATGCCCTGGCCGAGGAAGAAGAGCCGGAAGTTGCGGACCCGCAGCGAGCGGAAGGTCTCGCCGGTGGCGAGTCGGAACCTCGTCATCGCGTCTCGGGCTCGGTCAGCGCCTCCAGCACGTCGATGGCGTCGGCCAGTCGACGCACGTCCGCGGCGTCGAGCTCGCCGAGGCGCGTCGTCAGCCACGCGGTGCGCCGGCGGCGGGAGCGGTCGAGGTGGCGGCGACCGGCGGCGGTGACGGCGACGCGGCAGACCCGCCCGTCGTCGGGATCCGACCGGCGGGTGACGAGGCCCTTCTCCTCGAGCCGGCGGACGGCCTTGGTGATGGTCGGCGGGGCGACCTGCTCGTGCGCGGCCAGCTCGGAGAGCGTCAGCGGGCCGGACCGGCCGACGGTGGTCAACGTGGCGAGCAGCGTCGGGGCCAAGCCGCTCTGGTCCTGCTGGCGCAGGATCCGGGCGAGGCGGGCCACCACCACCCGGAGGTGACCCGCCAGCTCGGGAGCGTCCGGCACGGCGTCGCGGTCGGGCCGAGGGCCGCCGGCGGGAGCGGTGTCCTGGGGTGCGGCGGTCGCGGGCATGTAGTTAGTTTACCGAGCTAAGTTCCTTCCCACACCCTCCCCCGATGGCACCGCCCGCCCTGGCAGCATCGACCCATGGCGACGGTACGCCGGTTGACGCTGGTCGACGCCGGGGGCACGTCCACGGACCCCTCGTGGGACGACGTCACCCGTCACCACGACGCCGGCCGCACCCTCTGGCTCGACGTCCAGGCCCCGCACGCCGACGACGTCGACCGGCTCGGCGAGCAGTTCGGGTTCCACCGCCTCGCCCTCGACGACAGCCGTCACTTCTCCCAGCGGGCGCGGCTCGTCCTCTACGACGACCACGCCTTCGTGGTCGCCTTCGCGGCCACCGCCGACCCCGAGCGCGAGCGCATCGAGGTGCACGCCTACTACCGCCCCGGCGTGGTGGTCACCGTGCACCGCGACCCGTGCCCCGCCATCGACGAGTGGCTCGACCGCGGCTTCGAGCACGAGTTCGACGCCCCCGGGCTGTTCCTGCTGTACCGCCTGCTCGACGCGCTCGCGGCCAGCTTCCCGCCCGTCCTCGACGACATCGACGAGCGCCTCGTCGAGCTCGAGGACGCCGTCCTCGACGACCCCCAGCCCGACCAGATGGGCGAGCTGTCGGCGATCAAGCGCCGGCTCAGCCACCTGCGGCGGGCCGTGATCCCCGGGCGCGACACCCTCGGCGGCGGCACGAGCCTGGCCATCGAGGAGCTCCCGGGGATGACCGACGAGGCCCGCCGCTACTTCCGCGACCTGTACGACCACCTCGTGCACGTGGCCGAGCAGCTCGACAGCGAGCGCGAGCACGCCGCGTCCGTCATGGACGTCTACCTCACCACGGTCAACAACCGGCAGAACGACGTCATGAAGCAGCTCACCGCGGTCTCGACGTTCTTCCTGCCGCTCATGTTCGTCACCGGGTTCTTCGGGATGAACTTCCCGTGGATGATCCGCCACCTCGGTGGTTGGGTGCCGTTCGTCGCGCTCGGCGTCGGCCTCCAGGTCGTCAGCGTCGTGGCCGTGCTGGAGCTGCTCCGGCGCCGGGGGTGGTTCTAGGCGGCCGCGCGCCCGTCGGCCTCGGCCAGGCGGGCCCGCAGCCGGTCGCGGAGCTCGTCGGCGTCGTAGTGGCGCCACGAACGGCGCCGGCGCGCCAGGACGTAGCCGGTGGCGGCCACGCCGACGAGACCGGCGATGCCGAGGAGCTTCCAGGCGCGCACGACACGTAACGTACCCGCCGTGGCCGCCTCGACCCTCCCGCTCGCCGAGGCGGCGGACCTGACCGCCACCGGCGACCTGTGGCTGTTCCGGGGCCGCAAGGCCGCCGACCGCGCCATCCGGGTCTTCACGAACAGCCCGGTCAACCACGTCGCGATGGCGGTCACCCTCGACGACCTCCCCCCACTGCTGTGGCACGCCGAGCTGGGACAGTCCCTGCCCGATGCGTGGACCGGCGAGCCTCACCGCGGCGCCCAGCTCCACCGGCTCGAGGACGCGGTCACGACCTGGGTGCACCGGTACGGCCAGACGCCCTACTTCCGCCAGTTGCACCACGAGGTCACCCGGGAGATGGAGGACGAGGTCCTGCGCGTCGTCAACGAGTTCGACGGCCACCGCTTCCCGCACACGGCCACCCTGGCCCGGCACTGGCTCCTCGGCCGCGTGCGCCGGGGCGTGCCCCTCGAGGACGTCTACTGCGCCGAGCTGGTGGCCCTCACCTACCAGCGCATGGGGCTGCTCGACGGCCGGCGCCCCGTCAACTGGTACGACCCGGGGCGCTTCTGGAGCGGCGACCAGCTCGCCCTCGCCGCGGGCGCGACGCTGGGCGAGGAGATCCACGTCACCGTGCCCGCTCCGGCCGAACGCTGGTGAGGCGGACGTGACGCGGCGCGGATGGCTGCTCTTCGTGGCCATGTCGGTGATCTGGGGTCTGCCGTACCTCTTCATCAAGGTGGCGGTGGAGGACCTCGACCCGACGGTGGTCGTGGCCGGCCGGACGATGATCGCGTTCGTGCTGTTGCTGCCGGTCGCCCTCCGGCGCCGGGCGCTGCGCCCCGTGCTCGCACGGTGGCCGTGGCTCGTGCTGTTCGCCACGATGGAGATGGCCGTGCCCTGGCTGCTGCTCACCGACGCCGAGCAGCGCCTGCCCTCGTCGCTGACCGGGCTGCTCGTCGCCACGGTGCCGCTCTTCGGGGCCATGGCCGCCCTGGTGCTGGGCGACCGCTCGGTGCTCGGGCCCCGGCGCCTGCTCGGGCTGGGGCTCGGCCTGGCCGGGGTCGGTTTGCTGGTCGGCTTCGGCGGCGAGGGCGGCACCGTGGACGCCCGCAGCGTGGTGCAGGTGCTGATCGTCGCGGTGCTGTACGCCACCGCGCCGTTCGTCGCCGACCGCCGGCTCTCGGACGTCCCGACGCTCGGCGTCGTCACCGCCGCCATCGGCGGCGTCGCGTTCCTGTACCTGCCGGCCGCCCTCGTGCAGCGACCGGCGACCGCGCCCCCAGCCGATGCGATGTGGTCGATGCTCGCCCTCGGCGTGCTGTGCACCGCGATCGCCTTCCTGGTGTTCTTCGCCCTCATCGACGAGGTGGGGCCGGCCCGGGCCACGCTGATCACGTTCGCCAACCCGGCCGTGGCGGTCACCCTCGGCGTGGTCGTGCTGAGCGAGCCCGTCACCGCGGGCCTGGTGCTCGGCTTCCCCGTCGTGCTCGCCGGATGCTGGCTGGCCGGCCGGCGCGACGACCCCGGGATGACCGAGCTCGACGCCGAGGCGGCCGTCGCCCCGGTCTGAGGGCCGCGGCCCGAGTGCCCGCGCGTCAGGCGAGCAGGTCGTGGTGCTCGGGACGGTCCCGCACGTGGTCGGCGACGTACCAGCACTGGGGGACCACCAGCCGACCGCGGGCCCGCAGGTCGGCCAGGACGCCCTCGACCAGCACCGCGCCGAGGCCTTGGCCGCGCCGGCTCGGATCGATCCGGGTGTGGGTGACCACGTCGGCGTCGCCCTCGGGCCGGTACTCGGCCAGGCCGACGACCGTGCCGTCGGCCACCAGCTCGTAGCGGTGGCGTCCCTCGTCGTGGAGGACCTCGAGCTCGTCCATGCCCGATGCCTACCCGCCCGGAGTGGCGGCGGACCAGCCCGGTCGTAGCATCGGTCCGCATGTCCACCGCGACGCTCAGCCTCGCGCTGGCCCTGCTCGCGATCGCCATGGTGCTCGGTGCCGTCTGGTGGGGTGCCCGTCGCTCGGGCCGCGCCGCGGCCGTTGCGGGGCTGGTGGCCGCGGGTGCCGGGCTGGTCGTCCAGCTCGCGGCCGTGCGCGCGAACGGCGGCGATCACTTCGATGCGATGTCGGTCGTCTACGTCGACCTCGTCGTGGTCCTCCCCGTGGTCGCCGCCGCGCTCCTCGTCGCCTCGGTCCTCCCCCGCCGCTGGGGTGCGCCCCGCCTCGGGCCCGCGGGGCGCGCCGTCGCCGCCGTGGCGTTGCTCGCCGCGCCCCTCGGCTTCTACACCACCCACGTCGAGCCCTATCGCGTCACCCTCGACCGGGCCGAGCAGCCCCTCCCCGCCGAGCGTGACGGCGACGACACCGTGCGGGTGGGGGTCCTCACCGACCTCCAGACCACCGAGATCGGCGCCTACGAGCGACGGGCCGTGCGCCTGCTCGCCGAGGCCGAGCCCGACCTGGTGCTCGTGGGCGGCGACCTGTTCCAGGGCACCCCCGCCCAGTTCTCGGCGAACCGCGACGCGCTGCGCGACCTGTTCACGTCGCTCGACGCGCCCGGCGGGGTGTACGTGGTCCAGGGCGACACCGACGACGGGCCCACCCTCGACGCCCTCTTCGCCGGCACCGGTGTCACCTACCTGTGGAACGAGGTGGTGGACACCCGCGTCGGTGACCGCCGGGTGCGGCTGGCGGGGCTCGGGCTGGGGCGGGGCGTCGAGGGGCGGGCCGCGCTGGCCGAGCTGGCCGCGGCACCCGAGGGCACGGTGCGGATCGCCCTCACCCACCGGCCCGACTGGGCCCTCGAGGCCGCGCCGGGCACCGTCGACCTCGTGGTCGCCGGCCACACCCACGGCGGCCAGGTGCAGGTGCCGGTGATCGGCCCGCTCATGACCCTCACCGACGTGCCCCGCGACGTCGCCGCCGGCGGGCTGCACGAGCTACGGGACAACCCCGTCTACGTGAGCCACGGCGTCGGCCACGAGCAGCAGGGAGCGCCCCAGATCCGGTTCCTCGCCCCGCCCGACGTGGGCGTGGTCACCCTGGGCTGAGCGTTCCCTCGGCGGCGAGGAGCGCGAGCAGGTCCGCGAACGCGGCGCGGGCCGCTCCCCCGCCGCTCGTAGTGGACGTCGATCCCGTTCAGCGTCGCCGTGGGCACCGGCGCCACGGGAAGCGATTCGCCGGGCGCCACCGGGACGGCGAAGATGCGCCGGTGAGCCGACCATGAGCGGGCCCGAGGCGACCCCGGACGCGCCCGTGCCCGCCGGCCACTGGAACCGCTCGGTGGTCGCGCTCCTGCTCAGCGTGTTCTGCGCGTCCTCCGCGGCCTTCGCCGGCGTCACCGCTCTCGGCATCCAGGTCTTCGCGCTGACCGGCCGCGAGCTCGACCTGGGCATCCTCGGCCTGCTCGAGTTCCTGCCCGCCGCGCTCCTGGTCCTCGTCACGGGCTCGGTGGCCGACCGCTTCGACCGCCGCCGCGTGACCGCCGCCGGCGCGCTCGGCGAGGCCGCCGTCGCCGCGCTCCTGGCCTGGTACGCGACCACCTCGCCCACGGCGGTGCTGCCCATCTTCGCCCTCGTCGTCGTGTTCGGCACGGCCCGGGCCTTCGCGGCGCCCGCGTCGCGCTCGCTGCCCGCCGACCTCATGGCGCCAGAGGACCTCCCCTGGCTGGTGGCTCGCCACTCGGCGACGTGGCAGCTCGCGATCATCTTCGGGCCGGTGCTCGGGGGCACCCTCTACGCGGTCGACGTGGCCCTGCCGTACGTGGCCATGGTGGTGCTGCTCGTCACCGCCGCGGTGGCCGTCGGGCTCGTCGACGTGCGGGCCGGGACGGTCCGGCCCGTGTCCGAGGCCGCGGAGGCGCCCGAGACGAGCCTGCGGGGGGCGCCCGCCGTCGACGAGGCCGTGCTGCCCGAGGCGGCGGCGCTGCTGGACGAGCCCGCCGCGCGCACCGGCTGGCAGGAGGCGCTGGAGGGGTTGCGCTTCATCCGCCGGACGCCCGTCCTGCTCGGCGCGATCTCCCTCGACCTGTTCGCCGTGCTCTTCGGCGGCGCCATCGCCCTGCTGCCCGCCCTGGCCGACCAGCGCCTCGGCGTGGGAGCCGTCGGCCTCGGGTGGCTGCGGGCGGCCGGCGGCATCGGCGCCGGCGCGGTCACGCTGCTGCTGGCCCGACGTCCCCTCACCCGGCGGGTCGGCCGGACGCTGCTCGTCGTCGTCGCCGTGTTCGGCGTCGGCACCGTCGTCCTCGGCGTCACCACCACCTACGCGGTGGCGTTCGCCGCCATGGTCGTGCTGTCGGGCGCCGACGCCGTGAGCGTCTTCATCCGCGCCACGCTGGTCCCGCTCGTCACGCCGGCCGACAAGCGCGGCCGGGTGCTGGCGGTCGAGAACGTGTTCATCGGCGGCTCGAACGAGCTGGGCGCGTTCGAGTCCGGCGTGGCGGGGCAGCTCCTCGGGGCCGCCGGCGCGGTCGTGCTGGGCGGCGCCGCCACCGTGCTCATCGCCCTCGGGTGGTGGCGGTGGTTCCCGGCGCTGCGCGACGTGGACCGCTTCCCCGCCGCGGCCGCCGGGCCCGAGGCGCGCTGAGCGCCGCGGGCCCGCCGGACGGCAGGGTGGCCCTCAGGCCGCCTTCTCGAGGATGTGGACGCCGCACGCCGAACCGAGGCCGATGACGTGGGCGAGGCCCACCTTGGCGCCCTCGATCTGGCGGTCGCCGGCCTCGCCGCGGAGGTGGTGGCAGACCTCCCAGATGTTGGCGATGCCGGTGGCGGCGATGGGATGGCCCTTCGACTCGAGGCCGCCCGACACGTTGACGGGCGTGCTGCCCGTGCGCCAGGTGGCCCCGGACTCGAAGAAGGGCACCGCCTCGCCCGGCGCGCAGAGCTGGAGGTTGTCGTAGTGGACCAGCTCGGCGGTGGCGAAGCAGTCGTGCAGCTCGACGAGGTCGAGGTCCTCGGGGGCCACGCCGGCCTGCTCGTAGGCCGTGGTGGCCGCCCGGCGCGTGAGCGTGTTCACGTTGGGCAGCTGCTGGCACCCCTCGTCCCACGGGTCGCTGGTGAGCACCGACGCCGACACCTTGACCGCCCGGCGGCGCTGGTCGGGGTCGAGGGTCTTCAGCTTGGCGTCCGAGACGACCACCGCGGCCGCCGCGCCGTCGCAGTTGGCCGAGCACATGGGCCGGGTGTTCGGGTAGGCGATCATGATGTCGCCCATGATCTGCTCGAGGGTCATGGCCTTCGAGTACGCGGCCAGCGGGTTCAGCGTGGAGTGCGAGTGGTTCTTCTCGCTGATGCGGGCGAACAGCTCGAAGGTGGCGCCCCCGTGCTCGTAGCCGTACTCCATGCCGACCTGGGCGAACACGCCGGGCATGATCTCGGTGCCGATGCGACCGTCGATGGGCGCCACCGCGCCGTAGCGGCCCTTCGGCGTCCAGGTGTCGGCGTCGTCCTTGCGGGACCCGCCCGACAGCAGGCCGGCGCCGGCGAGCTTCTCCACGCCGACGGCGAGGCCCATGTCGCACTCGCCGGCCTTGACCGCCATGATCGCCGTGCGCAGGGCGGTGGCGCCGGTGGCGCAGGCGTTCGCCACGTTGTAGACGGGGATGCCGGTCTGGCCGATCTGCTTCTGGAGCTGCTGGCCGATGCCCGCGGCGGCGCCCATGAGGTTGCCGGCGGCGAGCACGCCCATGTCCTGGATGGTGACGCCGCCGTCGGCGAGCGCACCCAGGGCGGCCTCGGCGGCGAGGTCGACGACGTCGTCGTCGGGCCGCTTGCCGAACTTGGTCATGGTGATGCCGAGGATCCAGATGTCGTCGCTTGCCATCAGTTCGCCTCCAGGGGTGCGAAGCCGAAGCCGATCGCTTCGGTGCCGGCGCTGTCCTCGCCGATCGGGAACGTCGTGAGCTTCACCTTCATGCCGAGCGACACGTGGTCGGCGTCGGGCTCGACGTCGACCACGTTGCCCCGCACGTGGGTGCCACCGCAGTCGACGATGCCGGCCACGAACGGCACCGGGATGCCGGGGGCGGCGAAGGCCACGATGGTGAACGACCGCAGCACGCCCTCGGTGGGGATGGCCACCTTCGTGAACTCGGTCTTGCCGCACGAGGCGCAGGCGTTGCGCCGGTCGAAGAAGCGGGCACCGCACGCGGTGCACTCGTTCGCCTGCAGGTGGGGCTCGTCGCCCAGCACCAGGTAGTCCACGAGGGGGACCTGTTCGGCCACGTCGAACCTCCGGTCGTCGGGGGTCCCGAACGTAGTGCATGCCCGGGTTCCCCCGGGACGCCCCCGGGAGGCCATGATCGGCCGGTGCTGACCATCCTGCTCCCCCCGTCGGAGGGCAAGGACCCGGGTGGGGTCGACGGCACCGCCTGGGACCCGGCTTCGGGGCGCTTCGCCACCCTGGCCGGCGAGCGACGCCGGGTGGCGGAGGCGCTCGTCGCCGCGGGCGGCGGCGACGCCCGCCTGCTGGGCGCCAAGGGCGACCTGCTCGACCGCGCCCGCGAGGCCAACCGCGCCGCCCTCGGTGCACCGACGCTGCCGGCCTTCGAGCGCTTCACCGGCGTGGTGTGGGACGCGCTCGGCGCTCACGACCTCCCCGGGCCGGCCCGCCGGCGGGCCCGGTCCTCGGTCGTCGTCGTGTCCGCGCTCGCCGGCCTGTCGGCGTGGGCCGACCCGGTGCCCGACTTCCGCCTCAAGCTCTCCGTGCGCCTCGACCCCCTCGGACGCCTGGACGCCTTCTGGCGCTCGCCCCTGTCCGACGCGCTGAACCGCCACTGCCGTCGCCGCACGGTCGTCGACCTGCTGCCGATCGAGCACCGGGCGGCGTGGCTGCCCGACCCGCGGCGCTACCGGCTCCTCCGACCCGAGCTGCGCACGGCGACGGGCGCGGCGGGAGGCCACAACGCCAAGGCCGCCAAGGGCCGCCTCGCCCGGGCCCTGCTGCTCGGCGCCGACGTGGACGAGGTGCTGGCGACGTTCGACGCCGGGCCACTGCGCCTCGACGTCGAGGAGATCAGGCCAGGGTGAGCGACCCGTCCGGGCGGGCCACCACGGTGGCGTCGGTCGTGACGGGGCTGTCCGCGTCGGTGTGGTCCTCGACGAGGCGGAACTCGGCGGTCCACTCGTCCGCGGTGATCGTGTTCCTGACCCAGCCGCGGTGGCCGACCTCGTCGTAGACGATGTGCGGGTTGTTGGCCCGCAGCACGGCCTCGACGGCGGCGAGGGCGGCGCCCGACGAGGCCACGCCGGGAGCGACGAGCTCGACGCCCACGCGGTCGCTGTCCGGGTCGTCGAAGTCCTCGAGCAGCTCGGCGGCCCAGCTGGTGTGCACGTCGCCGGTGAGGACGACCGGGGCCCCGTCCGCCTCCTTGAGCGAGTCGAAGAGCCGGGACCGCGCCGTCGGGTACCCGTCCCACTGGTCGAGGTTCCACACCGCGTCGTCGCCCGGCCCGAACCGCCACTGGTGGACCACGATCTGCTGGGCGAGCACGTGCCACGCCGCCGGCTCGGCCAGGCCCTCGGCCAGCCACGCCTCCTGCTCGTCGCCGAGGACGGTGGTCGCGTCCGCCGTGCTGGTGGCGCACCGGCGTCCGGCGGAGATGCCCGACGCGCGCTCGCAGTCGAGCGCCGTGCGGTACTGGCGGGTGTCCAGCACGTGGAGCGCGGCGAGGTCGCCGATCGCGAAGCGCCGGTGGATCTCGAGGTCGGGGCCGTCGGGCGGGTCCAGGCGCACGGGCTGGTTCTCCCACCAGGCCCGGTACGCCGCCGCCCGCCGCTCGAGCAGCGCGGCCTCGTCCGGCGACTCGCTGTCGGGGTCGGGCGTCGAGCCCACGTAGTTGTTGGAGACCTCGTGGTCGTCCCAGGTGATGATCCACGGGGCGACGGCGTGCGCGGCGCGGAGGTTCGGGTCGGTGCGGTAGAGGGCGTACTGGGTGCGGTAGTCGTCGAGCTCGATGGCGGTGACCACGCCGGGCCGCAGCCCGCCCCCGGGGTGCTCGTAGATGTAGTCGCCGAGGTGCACGACCAGGTCGGGCTCGTGCTCGGCCACGTCCCGGTAGGCGGCGAAGCGGGCGCCGTCGTACTGCGAGCAGCTGACCTGGGCCAGCACGAACTCGTCGGGCGTGGTGCCGGCCGCGGGCAGGGTGCGGGTGCGGGCCCAGCGGGTTCGGTACTCCCCCACCGAGAACCGGTACCGGTAGGCGGTGTCGGGGTCGAGGCCGTCGACGTCGAGGTGGACGGTGTGGCCGTGGTCGGCGGGCGCGACGGTGACGCCGTCGGCGACGGGCTCGCGGCCCGCCAGGGTCTGCACCTCCCAGCGGACGGGCACGTCGAGGCCGCGGGGCATGCCGCCCCTGGCGTGCAGCGGCTCGGGGGCGAGGCGCGTCCAGAGGACCACCCGGTCGCTCAGCGGGTCGCCCGAGGCGACGCCCAGGGTGAAGGGGTCGCCGGGCAGGTCCGGGACCGGGAGGGTGGTCGCCGTCGTCGTGGTGGCGCCGCTCGACTCGCCGCCGCCGCCGTCGCTGGAGCAGCCCGCCGCCACGAGCGCCCCCGACGCCGCCGCCCCGACGAGGAACGCCCGACGCGTGAGTCGGTTCGTGTCCGCCATGGCCGGCGAGCGTAGGTCGTGCCGGCGGGCGGCGGCGTGACGGGTTCGCGCGGTCGTGCTCCGGGTAGGAGCGCGCCATGGCACCCGACAAGAAGGACGATCTGCAGGCGCCGACCGAAGACGAGGACCTGCTCGACCAGGCGCGAGGCACCGGCGTCGGCACCGAGGACCCGAACATCGTCGGCGACGCCGGTCCCGTCGACGTCCCGCCCGGCCACGGCCCCGACGGCGACCTGCTCGTCGACGACCCCGACGGTGCCGAGCAGGCCGAGATCTGACCGGCGGCGGCGCAGGCTGGCCCGCGACCCTCGCGATCGCCGTCCTCGGCGGTCGCCGCACCCAGGTCGGATGTCATACCCCGCGGGGAGAATGGGGTCATGTTCGATGCGGTCGCCGAGCTCGCGGTGGGGGTGAAGGAGCTGGCGGCCGAGGAGCGTGGCGGGTGGTCGGGGGCGGCGCACGCCGACCGGCTCGCCGGGCTGTTGGGGGTGCGCGAGCGGTGGGAGGTGGAGGTCGTCCGCGCGGTGGCGGGGTGGGACGACGCGCAGGCGTGGGCGCTCGACGGGGCGCTCACCCCGGTCTCGTGGATCACGGCCCGGTTCCCGATCGCCCGGCCCGACGCCCGGCGGATGGTCGACCTCGCCGGCGTGTACCGCCGCCACCCCCAGATCGCCGCCGCGCTCGACGGTGCCGACATCACGCTGTTGCACCTGCGTCACCTGGCCCGCGGCGAGAAGGGCCGCGAGGCGGCGTTCGGGGTGTGCGTGGAGGTGCTGGTGGAGGCCGCCCGACGCAACACCCACGACGAGTTCGCCGCGTTCGTGGACGAGTGGATCACCCTCGTGGACGACCGCGAGCCCCCGGACGACTCGAAGCGGGGCTGGTTCGCCCGCCGCGGCTTCGGTGGGCTCGCGTCGGGCGAGCTGATGAGCACCGCCGAGAACCTGGCGCTGATCCGCTCGGTCCTCGACCGCCACGACACCCCCGACACCGGCGAGTGCCCCGACGGGCCCCGCACCCGCGCCCAACGCGACCACGACACGCTCATGGACCTGTTCCGGTGGCTTCTCGCCCACGACCTCGACGGCGACCCCGACCCCGCCGGCGGCGCCGACGTCGTCCTCGACCCCCGCACCGCCGCCGAACTGCTCGCCGACCCCGACCGCCTCGACCTCGACGCCCCCGACCCTCTCGACGAGCTCCTCGCCCCCTACCGCCACGGGACCGGCGACGACGGTCATGCCGGCGGGTACGGCCACCGCGCCGACACCCGGCGGATGTGCGAGCTCACCGGCGGCGAGAGGGCCTCGCTGGCGTTCGCCGCCACCCTGTTGTGCACCGGCTGGATCCGCCGGCGTGCTGCTCGACCCCACACCGGCGCCGTCCTCGACATGGGCCGGCGCACCCGCCTGTTCACCCGCACCCAGCGCCGCGCCCTGGTCCACCGCGATCGCGGCTGCGTCTTCCCCGGCTGCGACCCGACCCGCCCGCTTCTGCGACGCCCACCACATCCACCCCTGGGAACACGGCGGCCTCACCGACCTCGACAACGGCGTCCTGCTGTGCCGACGCCACCATGCCCTCGTCCACCGACGGCTGGGACCTCACTCCGCGACCCAATCTCGGGGATCGTCACCGTCACCAGCCCGACGGACGCACCTTCACCCGCCCACCCGCCGCCACCCCGCCACCTCCACCGATGCGATTCGGCCGCACCGTCCCCCATCCGGCGAACCCGCCCGATGTTGACGGCGGCGGCCACGGCCGCCAGCGGCGCCCTTCTCTTCCAGCTAGCGCGCAGGCCCCGGGTCACCATCGCCGTCCTCGACGTCGCCGTGGTGCGCCGCTGACGGGGCCGCGTCCTTTCCGCCAGGGCCGGCGCGTGCTCGACGGTGTGAGCGTCCTGCTGGCCGGCCCGGCCGGTCGTCGGCGGGTGGCGATCACGCCAGGCGCCCTGCTGGCGGTCGTCGTGGCGTCCCTGGATTGGTCGAGGCCCTCGTCCCTCACGCCGTCGAACGTGGTCGCTGGGTCTACTGCAGGGGCGCTCACCTCGGCATTCGCTCGCTGTCGCGACCGTCTCGGCTGCGGTCGTCGGCTGGTGCCATCGATGGCAACGTGAGCCGGGGTTCACTTCCCCTCACCCTTGCCGTGATCACCGGTCGGGGCTGGTGGAAGGCCAAACAGGCCGAAGTCGACACCACGCCGACCGCGCCGGAGGACCCCGCGTGACCCAACTCGATCCGCGTGCAGACACGGTGACTTGGGGTGAGTACGGCGGGAGCTACTCCGCCGACGGTCGGTACCGCTGGAGCTACGAGCACGCCATCGGCGACGGCTCCACACGATCTGCTGGGTCGGCCTCCACCCCGCCACCGGCGACAGCGCCGGCCGGCGGCGACCGACCCTGCAACGCATGGTCGACCGCTCGCTCGATCTGGGCTTCGGGCGGGTGGTCCTGGTGAACCTCTTCTCGTGGCGGTGCGACGACTTCACGGCACTGGCGGCCGCCGCCGCGTCGGGCGAGGACGTCGTTGGCGCCGAGACCGACGAGCGCATTGCAGGGGCGGTCGAGCGCAGCGATCGGGCCGTCGCTGCGTGGGGAGGCAAGGGCGACTTCCTCGACCGGGGCCGTCTCGTCGCTGAGCGGTTCGGGCCCTTCGAATGCCTCGGCACGACGGTGTCAGGGCAGCCGCGCCAACCGCTCTACGTGCCGGCGGCGGTGGAGCTCATCCCGTACCTGCCATGAGGGGATCGTCGGCGACGGGGTGGGCGTCCCACCAGGCGTTGAGGTGCGCCGCCGCGGCCAGGTAGCCGTGGGCGAAGGAGGGGTCGGCGTCGGCGAGCTGGAGGCAGGCGAGGGTGTACTTGGCCAGGTGGGCGTCAGGGTGGGCGGCCGCGTGGCCGGCCAGGCGGGCAGCCACCGCCGGGCGCTCCGCCGCGGGTGCATGCCACGCCTCCGCCACCGGACCGGACCCCGGCGCCCAGTCGGGGTCCAGGTCGACCTTGCCCTGCGTCGCCCGGAACCCCAGGACGTAGGTGGCGCCCGCGGCCAGCACCCGCTGCGGGTCACGGGCGAGGCCGGCGACCGAGAGCAGGCCGTGGGGCATGGTCAGGCAGTGGCTCCAGCCGTAGGGCGCCTCGTCGGGGTCGTCCTGCAGCATCGAGAGGGCCCCGACCCGCCACAGCGCCCGGGTGGCCTCGTGGCGGTCGACCCCGTCGAGCGCCGGTCCCAGCAGGCCGGCCGCCAGGCCCGCCGACTCCACGAGGTGCATGGTCGGATGGATGAAGTCGACGTCCAACGGGCCAGGGGACGGTGGCCGACGCAGGACACCCACCAGGTCTTCCACCGACGACACGGACCCGGCCTGCACCGGCGCCTCGTCGAACCAGGTGAGCCGCCAGTCGGGGTGGCGGGCCAGCTCCCGCGCCATGGCCGCCGCACCGGGAGCGGCCGGCGCGCCGGCGAAGGACCGCACCTGGTGGAGCCAGATGCCGCCGTGGGCGGCGGCGGCGAGGCTCGGCGCCACCACGTCGACCAGCGCCGCGACGAGATCGGCGACCGGCACGGCGCGGGCCAGGGCCCGGCCGGCCGCGCCGGCGGCATCGAGGTCGCCGACCGCCACGGCGTCGACCAACCGGGACACCACCACGTCGGCCGGGGACCCGGCGAAGCGGTCGTCGACCTCGGCCGGCGCACCCGCCCCGGCGTACGTCGCCGCGAACCACACCAGCCGCAGCCGGGCCGCCCGGCGCGCGGCGGGGGCCACCCGGGCCAGCAGCGCCCCGCGCGCCATGAGCTCGAGGGGCGCGTGCAGCACGAACGAGTCGGGTGGCGCCGCCTTCGGGCGGTCGACCACCGCGGCGCAGGCCGACACCAGAGCGGTGTCGGCGACGTGGTCGAGCCCCAGGTCGTCGGCGGCACCGACCACGTCGGCCGGGTCGAGGCCGGCCAGCGCGGTCGCCAGCCCGGCGGCGGCGGCGGTCGAGGCGTCGGGGTCGAGCACCGAGGTCATGACGGCGACGCTACGACCTCGAGTGAACTCGAGGTCAAGGGCCGCCGGCCACTCAGGCCGAGCTGAGGCGCAGGAGCTGCCCGGTGTAGATGGCCACCCACACGTCGCCGGTGACCCCGTCGTAGGTGATGCCGATCGGGTGGACGCCGGTCTCGATGGTCTGGAGCACGCCGAGGTCCGCCGCCCGCAGCACCGACACGTTGTTCGACTCGTAGTTGACGACGTAGAGCGCGGTGCCGTCGTTGGAGATGGCGAGCGAGCGGGCCTCGGCCCCCGTGTACTGGCGTCCGACGACGGTGTCGTTGCTGAGGTCGACCTTCACCACCTCGCCGGTGTGGTTGAGGCTGGCGTACAGGTAGCGCCCCTCGGGGTCGAGCACGACGTGGCGCGGGCCGCGCCCCACCTCGATGGTGCCCACGATGGCCTGGGTGTCGAGATCGACCTTGGTGATGTGGCTCTCGCCCATGATGGCGACGTACGCGAAACGGGAGTCGGGCGTGACGACCACGCCGCGCGGGTAGCGCCCGAGCGCGCTCACGGTGCCGACGACCTCGTTGGTCTCGGTGGAGACGATGGACAGGTCCCACGAGCACCAGTTGGTGGCCAGGACGAACCGGCCGTCGGGCGTCGTGGCGACGTACTTGGGCACCAGGCCCACCGCGACCACGGCGTCGATGGCCAGGTCGTCGGTGTCGATCCGGTACAGGTAGCTCGGCGTGTAGCCCGACGCCACCGAGCCCTCGGGCGTGCAGGCATCGTCGCCCTCGGGGCCCTGCCCCGGCCCGTACATCGAGTAGTTCGACACCCAGTAGTGGGCGCCGTCGGGGCTGACCGCGCCCTCCACCGGTGCGCCCTGGATGACGGTGGGCGCGTCGGCGGCGCCGAACTCGGCCAGGTCGACCGTGTCGTCGATGGTGGCGACCTGCTCGCCCTCGCTCGAGTACACGGTGACCGAGTGGTTGTACATCATGTTCTGCGCGAAGACGAGGCCGGTGTTGGACGCCACCACGGACTTCGGCGAGATCTCACCGCCCAACGTCTCGGCCACGGCGAGCGTGCGCTCGGCCGCCGGCGGCCCGTCGGGCACGCGCAGGTGCGGTGGGATCGTGGACGCGGCCGTGGCCTCGTCCTGCTCGCCCGGCCCGGCGGCCTCGCCGCCCGACGATCCCGACCCGCCGTCGCCCACCGAGCGGACCGCGCCGACCGCGGCCGAGCCCCCCACCCACAGCAGGGCGAGCAGGGCCACGGCCAGCGTGGCGGCGACGACCCGCCGGATCAGGAACGTCCGCGACGAGGGGCGGGGGGCGCGCCTCGGAGCGGGTCGTGGGGGTGGTCCCGGCACGGTCCCGAAGATACCGGCCGCCCGGGGCGATCCCCGGGCACACTGGCGGGATGTCGCGCTGGTCCGAGACCCCCGCCCCCCGGGGCGACGACTACGACGCCCGGTGGCGGGCGCTGGAGGCCGACGGGCGCTCCGTGCACGGCGAGGCCGACTTCGTGGCCGCCTTCGACCCCGCCGCGGTCCTCGACGCCGGCTGCGGCACCGGCCGGGTGGCGGTCGAGCTCGCGCGGCGGGGCTGCACCACCGTCGGCGTCGACCTCGACCCCGACATGTTGGCCACCGCCGCCCGCAAGGCCCCGACGCTCCCCTGGGTCGCCCAGGACCTGTCCACGCTCGACCTCACCTCCGTGGCGGGCGTCCCCGACCGGTTCGACGTCGTCGTGGCGGCCGGCAACGTGATGATCTTCCTCGCCCCGGGCACCGAGGCCGCCACGGTCGCCCGCCTGGCCGCCCACCTCGCACCCGGTGGCGCCCTGGTGGCGGGATTCTCGCTCCACCACGCCCCCTACGGGCTGGAGCGCTACGACGCGGACTGCGCCGCCGCCGGCCTGGAGCTCGCCGAGCGCTGGTCCACGTGGGAGCGCGACCCGTGGGTCGCCCGGGGTGACTACGCGGTGTCGGTCCACCGGGCGCCCTGAGGCCCACGCCGTCGGGTGGTGGCCGGGGGCGGGCGCTGGCTAGCGTCTGGCGCCATGGCCACCGACACCGCCACGTTGAAGAAGGGGACGCGCGTCGTCGTCAACACCGACCTCCCGGGCGCCCCCGAGGGCAGCGCGGGCAAGGTGGGCCGGTCGGTGGGCATGACCCTCACCCGCTACCGGGTGGCGTTCGACAACGGCGTGTCGTTCAATTCGGTGGCCGCGTCCAAGCTCGTCGCCGAGGACGAGTGGGACGACTGGCAGGCCAACCGCGAGCAGGCCGAGGCCGATGCCGCGGCCTCGGCGTCCGCCGCGGCCGAGGCGCCCGCCGAGGCGGCCGACGGTGACGGCGCTCCGGCCGACGACCGGCTGGCCAAGCTGCTCGCCCGGTCGAAGGCCGCACGCGAGCGCAAGGCGGGCTGACCGCACCCGAAGTGACCTTCGCCTCTCCCGGGTGCCCCCGGGGAGGCGCACCCTGAGGCCATGACCAGAGGGGTGGAGGATCGCAGCGGCGATCGGCTCCACGTCCTCGTGGTGGGCACCGAGGCGTGGGCCATCGATTCGGTCGTCCGGGGCCTGCAGGGCTCCGGCCACGAGGTGGTGTCGTGTCCCGACCTCACCGCCACGTGCACGACGCTGGACGGCGCCGGCTGCGACCTGGACCCTGCGCTCGACGTCGTGTGCTGCGTCCGGGCCCGGCCCCTCGACCGGGTGGTCCGCTCCGAGCGGGCCGCGGTGTGCGCCCTCCGACGGGGTGTGCCCCTCGTGCTGGCCGGGAGCACCGCGAGCAGCCCGCTCGCGCCCTTCGCCGCCCGGGTCGTGGACCTCGACGGCGACGTGGTGGCCGCGTGCGAGGCGGTCGCCGCCTCAGGTTCGGTCGTCCACCGGCCCGAGGCGCTCGACGACCTCGAGGTGCTCGTGCGTCGTGGCCTCCAGCCGGGCCCACCGCTCGGGTTCGAGCCGATCGCACACCCGGTCCCAGTGCAGCGCGACCCGATCTCCGGCTGAGAGCGCCGGCGCTCCGCCGGCGGCGACGGCCGTCCGTGCCCGGGGGCGCGCCCCGTCGAGTCGCAGCACGCCGTCCTCCCATTCGATCGGTACGACGTCGACCACGAGTCCCGTCCCCTCGACCGACCGCACCTCGCCCCACGAGATGCGGCACCCCTCGATGGCGGGCAGGGCCGCGGCGATCGCACCCCGGCGCGCGAGACCCACGAACGGCGACGCGCACAGCACGTGGAACGCGTGGGTGGGACGGCCACCGGCGGCGATGGCCGCCTCGACCGCGGGCCACGGGACCCCGAGGCGGTCCCCCACGCGGTCGCGGAGGTGGGTCGCGAACGCGTCCGCGGCCACCTCGTCGGCCCGCCCGCCGCCCAGCCAGTAGGCGTCGACGACGTCCACCGACAGGGGGTCGCCGGTCGGCCCGGCGAGCAGCTCGAGGTAGGGCCAGGCCCCCTCGAAGCCGCGGGCCAGGGCCAGCACCTCGGCCTCGTCCACGGCGGGCGCGTCGAGCGCGGGGGTGACGGCGAGTCGGCGCACCGACGCGTCGTCGCTCGGGCCGCAGTACCCGAGGGCGTTGGGCGGGTGCGCGAACCGGGCGAAGCGGATCGCGCCCTCCGCGCTCACGGGCGGACGGCGCGCAGGGCGGCGAGGGCCTCGCCCTCGCCGAGCACCTCGACCGCGAGGCCGGTGTGCACCCGCACCCAGTCGCCGACGTGCACCGGGACCCCCTCCAGCACCAGCACCGCCAGCGACACCGGCCGCGAGGGCCCCCCGCCGGCGAGCTCGGCGGACCCGCCGTCGGCGGCCAGCGCCGTCACCCGGCCGACGTCGGTCACGCACATCGGCCCGGCGCCCCCGTCAGCCGTCCGACCTCGTCGCGCACGACGGCCGCCGCCCCCGGCAGCGCGGCCGCGACCGCACGCGAGAGGGTCGTCCCCGCCGAGAAGCGCGCCCCCTCCACCCCGACGACGACCACCTCGCCCGGCAGGCGACCGAGCAGCCGGCCGAGGCCGAGGGCCTCGGCCACACCCGCACCGTGCGAGGAGCGGCGGCGGCCCGGCGGCCCCGGGCCGATCCCGCTCGGACCGCGAGGCTCGACGGCGAGGCGGTGCACCGTGCCCACCGGCTCGCCCGAGGATGCCGCATCGACCACGACCACCGCGTCGAGCCCGTCCCACGCGTCGAGGAGGCGGGCGGGCTCGCCGTCGAGCTCCCGGGCCACGACTCCGGCGGGCAGGTCGTCGCGCACCGCGTCGAGCACCAGGGGCCCGGCGGCGTCGTCGCCGGCGAAGCGGTTGCCCACGGCGACCACACCGACCCTCACCGGCGGTCCACCGTGAGGTCGAGGAAGTGGGTGGCGCACGAGATGCAGGGGTCGTGGTTGCGGATGGCCTGCTCGCAGACGTGGCGCAGGGCGTCGTCGCCCAGGTCGAGGTTGTCCTCGATGAGGCGGGCGAGGTCGGTCTCGATGCCGGGCTGGTTCTGCGCCGTCGGGGGCACGATCACGGCGTCGGTGATCATCCCCTCGTCGTCGAGCGTGTAGCGGTGGTACAGCAGGCCGCGCGGCGCCTCCGAGACGCCGTGGCCGGTGCCGGCCCGGGGCTCGACGGCCCGCGCCGGCGCGTCGGGCTCCTCGTAGCCCTCCAGCAGCGCGATGGCCTCCTCGACCGCGTGGAGCACCTCGACGGCGCGCACGACGATGCTGCGGAACGGGTTGCGCTCGTCGGGGGTCAGACCGGCGGCGTCGGCCGCGGCCCGGGCGCCGGGGAGGAGGTGGTCGAAGCCGAGGGCGAAGCGCGCCAGCGGCCCGACCAGGTAGCGGCCACCGTCGGACCGGAACGCGTGCAGGGCGTTCGAGCGGGCCACGTGCTGCTCGACGAAGGCCCCGGAGAACTCGGAGGCCGCGAGGTCGAGGCCGCGGTCGGACACGATGCGCCCGCCGATGACCGCGTACTCGTCAGGCCGGGCCAGGGCGACCAGCTCGTGGTCGTGGGTGAGGTCGGGGAAGTCGAAGCCGGCCACCCACGCCACGGTGTCCTCGGCGATGTCCCTCACGCGGCGGAGGTCGTCCAGCAGCGGCGCCAGCTCGCGGCGGGTCGGCACGCGGTGGAACCCGCCGACCCGCACGTTGATCGGGTGGATGGCGCGACCGCCGACCACCTCGACGAGGGCGTTGCCGACCTTCTTCAGCTCGAGGCCCTGCGCCACCCGGTCCCGGTGGTCGGCGGCCATCTCGAGGGCGCCGTCGTAGCCCAGGAAGTCGGGGGCGTGCAGGAGGTACACGTGCAGGGTGTGGCTCTCGATCCACTCACCGCAGTACAGGAGGCGGCGCAGGTCGCGCAGGGGGCCGTCGACCACGACGCCACAGGCGTCCTCGATCGCCTCGCAGGCACTCATCTGGTACGCCACCGGGCAGATCCCGCAGATGCGGGCGGTGATGTCGGGCGGCTCGGTGTGGCGCCGGCCCCGCAACAGGGCCTCGAAGAACCGGGGCGGCTCGTAGATCTCCAACGCGACGCCGGTGAGGGCGCCGTCGCGGATCTCGACGTGGAGGGCGCCCTCGCCCTCCACCCGGGCCAGGGCGTCCACCCGGATCGTGCGGTCCTCGCTCACGTGGTCCTCCGTCTCGGGTCGGGCAGCCGCACCGTGCTGGCGGCCCGGAAGGGCGGGGCCCACCCGTTGAAGGTGCGCAGCAGCCGGCCCTGGTCGGCCTCGTCGAGCCCGACCGACGCGAGCGCCGGCGCCAGCGACTCCGGGGCGGCCGACTCCATGGGCCCGAAGCAGCCGTAGCAGCCCCGGTGATAGCGAGGGCACAGGGCCCCGCAGCCGGCCTGGGTGACCGGGCCGAGGCACGGCTCGCCGTGGGCGACGAGGACGCACACGTTGCCGGCCGACTTGCACTCGACGCAGACGCTGTGGGCCGGCAGCACCGGCTTGCGGCCGGCCAGCACCGCGCCGATCAGCTCGAGGAGCTGGCGGCCGTCGATCGGGCACCCCCGCAGCTCCAGGTCGACCGGGACGTGGTCGGCGATGGGGGTCGAGGTGTCGAGCGCGGACAGGAACGACGGGTGGGCGTAGACGATCGACGCGAGCTCGTCGAGGTCGGCGAAGTTGCGCAGGGCCTGGATGCCACCCGCCGTCGCGCAGGCGCCGATGCTCACGAGCACCTTGGACGCGGCCCGCACCTCCTGGATGCGCTCGACGTCGTGCGGGGTCGAGATGGAGCCCTCGACCAGGGACACGTCGTAGGGCCCCTCGACGACGCCGCTCGTGGCCTCGAGGAAGTAGGCCACCTCGACCGCCTCGGCGACCGCGAGGAGCTCGTCCTCGCGGTCGAGGAGGGTGAGCTGGCAGCCGTCGCAGGACGAGAACTTCCACACCGCGAGGCGGGGGCGCACCGCCGCGCTCATCGCTCGCGCACCTGGAGGAGCGGGAGGGCCCGGTCGGCGGCCACGACGGGCCCGTCGAGGCAGACGAACCCGCCGCCGATCTGGCAGTGCCCGCAGTGGCCGATCGCGCACTTCATGTTGCGCTCGAGCGAGAGCTGGACGTCGGCCAGGGGCACGCCGCGGCCGTCGAGCGCCTGGGCCACGAACCGCATCATGACCTCGGGGCCGCACACCATCGCCGTGGTGCGGGCGGGGTCGAGGTCGACGAGGTCGAGCACCTCGGTCACGACGCCCACGTGGCCGTGCCAGGCACGGTCGGCGTGGTCGACGGTCGTGACCACCTGGACGCCCGGCCGCTCCCCCCAGTCGGTCAGCTCGTCCTGGAAGAGCAGATCGCCCGGGGTGCGGGCTCCGACCACGACCCCGATGCCCCGGAAGTCCGAGGCGCGCTCGACGGCGTCGAGCACCGCCGGGCGCAACGGCACCAGGCCGACCCCGCCGGCCACGAGGAGCAGGTGGCGACCGACCGCGGCGTCGAGGTCCCAGGAGGTCCCGAAGGGCCCGCGCAGCCCGATGCGACCGCCGACCGGGGTGGCGGACAGCGCCCGGCTCACCGCGCCCACGGCACGGATGCTCTCCTCGACCTGGCCGCCGGGGCCGGCGACGCCGAGCGAGATCGGGATCTCCCCCACGCCCGGCGCCCAGAGCATGAAGAACTGGCCCGGGCGCGCATCGGCCAGGCGAGGGCCGGCCGGCGCCAGCGTGAGCGACGTGGTGTCGTCGCTCAGCGCCCGCCGGGCCACGACCTCGTAGGGCACCGGCACCATCGGATCGGCGTCGAGGGTGACGGCGACGGGATCAGCCATCGCCGTACACGTCCAGCAGGCGGAACCGCGCGGCCTGGAGCCGCTTGACGAGCAGGGCCGCGAAGCGCTGCACCACGACGTAGCCGAGGGCCGGGTCGGCGTCGAGGCGGGCCCGCACGCAGCCGGCGTCGAGCGCCACCGCGGTGGTGGCGTCGAGGGCCAGCGCCTCGAACTGCCACTGGTACGGCGGGAACAGCCACGACGCGCCGAGGATCTCGCCGGCGGCGAGGGTGGTGACGAGGTGGGCGGGTCGGCCCAGGGCGTGGATCTCGAGGCCGACGCGGCCGGCGCGCAGCACGTACATGCGGTCGGCCGGGGTGCCCTCCCGGAAGATCACCTCGCCGGCGCCGAACGACACCTCCTCGCCGCAGGCCGCCAGGGCGGCCAGGTCGTCGGCGGGGAGCCCCTCGAAGAAGGGGTGCTCGGCCAGGAGCTCGGGGATGGGCTTCACGACGGGGTTCCTCCGGGGTTCTCGGCGCCGTCGGTCGCACCGATGGCGGCGACCTCCTCGGTGAGGTCGATGCCGACGGGGCACCAGGTGAGGCACCGCCCGCAGCCGACGCACCCCAACTCGCCGAACTGGTCCTGCCAGGTCGAGAGCTTGTGGGTCAGCCACTGGCGGTAGCGGGACCGCACGCTGCCGCGAACGGGCGCCCCGCCGAGGGCGGTGAAGTCGAGGGTGAAGCAGGAGTCCCACCGGCGGCTGCGGACGGCCTCGGTGCCGGCGAGGTCGACCGAGTCCTCGACGGAGGTGCAGAAGCACGTGGGGCAGACGAGGGTGCAGTTGGTGCACGCCAGGCACCGCTCGGCCACCTCGTCCCAGCGGGGGTGCTCGAGGTTGCGGGCCAGCAGGCCGGCGACCTCGCCGGCGGCGACGGACCGGGACTGGCCGGCGACGGCCCGCGCGGCCGCCGCCCGGGCGTCGGCGCGGTCGGCCTCGGTCGCCGGCGTGTGCTCGACCCGCTCGAGCAGCGCGGCGCCGCGCGCAGAGCCGATCCGCACGAAGAACCTCGGCTCGTCCCCGAGGCGCTCGCCGACGGCGAGGTCGAACCCGGTGGTGGCGGTGGGGCCCGTGCCCATCGACCCGCAGAAGCACGTCGGGCCCGACTCACCGCAGTCGGCGGCGACGACGAAGACGTCGGATCGGCGGGCGGCGTAGCCGGCGTCGACGAAGCGGCCTCCGCCGAGGACGCGGTCCTGCACGGCGATGCCGGCGAGGTCGCACGCACGGACGCCGATGAAGGCGAGGGGCTCGGGAGCGTCCGGCGGCGTGACCTCGAACCCGGCGCCGTCGAGGCGGGCCCGGAACACGACCTCACGGGCCGGGTGCAAGAAGGGCTTCCAGGACGTCGACGGCGTGGTGAACCCGAAGTGGGCGTCGTCGTCGCGCCGGCGGAGTCGGTACCGGCCCGGGCTCTGCTCGTCGGCCCAGCCGACGGGGAGGTCGGCGACGCCGTCGAGGTCGTCCAGGACCACGGCACCGTCGCGGACCCGGGGGCCGATCACCCGCCGACCGTCGTCGGCGAGCGCCCCGAGCAGGGCGTCGAACGCGGCGGTGGTCACCAACGCGTCCGTCACGGGCCCGCTCTCCACACCCCGAGTCTTGCCCACGGCAGGCCCCGGCGGGCAGAGCCGAAGGTCCCTGGCGCGCCCGGACGCGGGCGGCGACGATGGGCAGCGTGCCCGTCATCGAGCTGGAGGCCGTCGGCCGCCACTACGAGGTCGGGGACTCCCGGGTGACCGCCCTGCACGACGTCGACCTCTCCGTCGAGCCCGGGGAGTTCCTGGTGGTCCTGGGCCCGTCGGGGTGTGGGAAGACGACGCTGCTCAACCTGATCGGCGCGCTCGACACGCCGAGCGAGGGGTCGGTCCGCGTGGCCGGGCACGCCCTGGAGGGCGCCGGCCGCAAGGACCTGTTCCGCTTCCGCCGCGAGACCGTCAGCTTCGTCTTCCAGTCGTTCAACCTGTTCCCGGCCCTCACCGCCCGCGAGAACGTGCAGTTCGCCGTCGACGTGGCCCGCCGTGGCCGGCCCGGGCCCGACGCCTCCGAGGTGCTCGAGCGCGTCGGCCTCGCGACCCGGATGGACCACTTCAGCCACCAGCTGTCCGGGGGCGAGCAGCAGCGGGTCGCCATCGCCCGCGCGCTGGCCACCGGCAACCCGGTGCTGCTCGCCGACGAGCCGACGGGCGAGCTCGACTTCCGCACGGGCGTGGCCATCCTCGAACTGCTGCACGAGCAGGCTCACGCCGGGGTGACCGTGATGATCGTCACCCACAACCGCGAGATCAGCCGGGTGGCCGACCGGGTGGTCGAGCTCTCGAGCGGCACCGTCGTCGGTGACGGTCCCCCGCCCGGGGGCACCGCCGACATCGCCAGCCTGCACTGGTGAGGGGCCTCGCGCTCTGGCTGCGCTGGTCGTGGCGCGACCTGCGCGCCCGATGGCTCCAGGTGGCCGCGATCGCGCTGATCATCGCGATCGGCTCGGGCACCTACTCCGGCCTCACGAGCGTCTCGGCCTGGCGACAGGCCTCCTACGACGCGAGCTACGACGCCCTCGACATGTACGACCTGCGCGTCGCGCTCACCACCGGCAGCTTCGCCGACGCCGACCGGCTGCTGGCCGCCGCGGCGGCGATCCCCCACGCGGCCGACATCGCCGCCGCCGAGCCCCGCCTCGAGGTGCCGATCCAGGTGGACGCCTCCACCGCCGACGAGCTGGTCCTGGTGCCCGGCCGGCTCGTCGGGGTCGACGTCCGGGACGGCGGCCCCCACGTGAGCGGCATCGCCACCGTCGAGGGGCGCGGCCTGCGCCCCGACGACGCCGCGGGCGACACGGTCGTCGTCGACGAGCACCTGGTCCAACGCCACGACCTCGCCCCCACGGGCACCCTGCGGCTGAGCGGCGGCCGCGAGCTCCGGTACGTGGGAACCGGACTGTCCCCGGAGAACTTCTTCCCCGTCGACGACCGCGGCAGCGTCTTCGCCGACTTCGCCGTGGTCTACGCGCCGCTGTCCACCGTGCAGCGGGTGGGCGGACACCCCGGTCAGGCCAACCGGCTGGTGCTTCGGGTCCGGCCCGGAGCCGACCGCGACGCCGTCGAGCGCGAGATCGAGGACGCGCTCGCCGCCGAGCTCGGCGACGTGGGCCTCACGGTGACGCGCCAGGAGGACGACCAGGTCCTGCGCCTGCTCTACGACGACATCGAGGGCGACCAGCGCTTCTACGACATCTTCGCCGTGCTGATCCTGGCCGGCGCCACCTTCGCCGCCTTCAACCTGACCGTGCGCATCGTGGAGGCCCAGCGACGCGAGATCGGCATCGGCATGGCCCTCGGCGTGCCACCCCGCACGATCGCGGTGCGACCGATGCTGGTGGGGGCGCAGGTCGCGCTGCTCGGCGTCGCCTTCGGGGTCGGGGTCGGCCTGCTGATCGACGAGCTCATGGCCGACCTGCTGTCCGGGTTCTTCCCGCTCCCGGTGTGGGAGTTCGCCTTCCGGCCCGGCATCTTCCTGCGGGGGGCGGCCCTCGGCCTGGCCCTGCCGCTGGCGGCCACCGCGGTCCCCGTCCGGCGGGCGGTGCGGGTGACGCCGGTCGAGGCGGTGAGCACCACCCACCGCACCGCCAGCGGCGGCCTGGCGCCGTTGCTGAGCCGCCTGCCCCTCCCCGGATCGAGCGTGACCCAGATGCCGTTCCGCAACGTCTTGCGCGAGCCGCGCCGCACGCTGCTCACCGCCCTGGGCATCGCCGCCGCCATCACCACCCTGATCGGCGTCATCGGGATGGTCGACTCGTTCGTGGCCACCATCGCCGCCGGGGACGACGAGATCGTGGGTGACACACCCGACCGCCTGACGGTCGATCTCGACGGCTTCGCCCTCGTCGACGCCCCCGAGGTCACCGCGATCACCGACGACCCGATGCTGCGGGCGGCCGAGACCGGCCTGACCCTCGGCGGGACGCTCGAACCGGGCGACGACGGGATCGACGTCGCCCTGTACACCGTCGATCTCCAGAGCGACCTGTGGGTCCCGACCGCCGTGGAGGGCGACCTCGACCACGACGGGCCCGGCCTCGTGCTGTCGGAGAAGGCAGCCGCCGACCTCGGCGTCGGCGTCGGCGACGACGTGACGCTGCGCCACCCCCGCCGGGAGGGGGTCGGCTACCGCTGGGTCGAGAGCGAGCTCGCGGTGCTCGCGCTCCACCCCAACCCGTACCGCTTCATCGTCTACCTGGACGACGAGTGGGCGTCGCTGTTCGACCTCGAGGGGGTCGTCAACACGGTTCGGGTGGCTCCCGCCGACGGCGTGACGGTTCCGGACGTGCAGCGAGACCTGTTCGGCCAGGAAGGGGTGGCCTCGGTGGTCCCCGTGACCGACCTGGCCCGCAGCGTCCGCGACCAGATCGACGAGGTGTTCGGCATCTTCCGGGTGATCGAGGGCGCCGTCTTGCTGATGGCCCTGCTGATCGCGTTCAACGCCACCTCGATCAACCTCGACGAGCGGGCCCGGGAGAACGCCACCCTGTTCGCCTTCGGCCTGCCCGTGAGCCGGGTGGTGCTGGTGGCGGTGACCGAGAGCCTGGTGATCGGCGTGCTCGGCACCGTGACGGGCGTGATCGCGGGCCGACTGCTGCTGGCGTGGCTCATGGCCGCGATCGTGCCCGGCACCCTCCCCGACATCGGCGTGGTGACGTACCTGTCGGCGTCGACCGTGGCCACGGCGCTGGTCCTCGGGGTCCTGGCCGTCACGATCGCCCCGTTGCTGACGGTGCGGCGCCTCCGGCGCATGGACATCCCGTCCACGCTGCGGGTGGTGGAGTGACCGCCGCGCACAGGTGACGTTCGGCCCTGCCCTCGACCCGAGGCCGGGCGTTCACTGAGGCCATGACCACTCCCGTACCTCCGGTATCCGGTGGTCCGCCGTCGGGGCCGCCGCCGTTCCCGCCGCCGTCCGGGCCACCGCGGGGCCCGGGAGGCCCCCCGGCCGGTGGCTACGGGTACGGGTACGCCCCCGCCCCGCCGCCCGGGCCGCCGCCGAAGCGGTCGCGCACCGGGCTCGTCGTCGCCGTCGCGGTGGGCGTCGTGGCGCTGCTCGTCGCGGGGACGGTCGGCGTGCTCGTGCTCACCCAGGACGACGCCGGGGCCGGGGAGGTCTTCCTCGCCCCCGCCACCGACATCGGCGACGACCCGTTCACCGACAGCGTGGCCAACCCGGACAACCGCGCCGTGGCCGCCCAGGGCACGACCGGGACCTCGTCCGGCGGCCCCGTCGAGGTCCGGAGCGCGTCGGGCAGCGAGCCCGGCCTCTACGGCGGGACCCAGAACCAGGCGCAGTGCGATCGACGCCAGATGATCGACTTCCTCCAGGCCAACCCCGACAAGGGCCGCGCCTGGGCGGGGGTCCAGGGCATCGCCTTCGAGCGACTCGAGGACTACGTCCTGGGCCTCACCTCGATGCAGCTGCGCACCGACACCCGGGTCACCAACCACGGGTTCCGCGACGGCCGAGCGACGACGATCCAGACGGTCCTCCAGGCCGGCACCGCGGTGCTCGTCGATCGCCAGGGCGTCCCGCGGGCGCGCTGCGCCTGTGGCAACCCGCTCACCCCACCGACCGCGGTGTCCTCCCGCCCGACCTTCCGAGGGCCCCGGTGGACCGGGTTCGACTCGGCCCGCCTCACCGTGATCCAGGTGAGCGTGACCGTCGACATCTTCGTGATCGTCGACCTCGACACGGGCGACCCGTTCACCCGTCCCCCGGGCACGGACGGCGACGACGACCAGCCCGGCGACGGCACCGACGTCGACGACGACGATCCCGACGTGACGCTGCCCCCCGTGACCACGCCACCGGACACGCAGCCGCCCGACGACCTGAGCGGCGAGAACGACGTCGACGTCATCCTCACCTGGGGTGGCAACGACGACCTCGACCTGCACGTCATCGAGCCCAGCGGCGAGGAGCTGTCGTTCTCGTCGCCGACCACGTCAACGGGCGGCACGCTGGTCGGCGGCGACGACGTCCCGGGTTGCGAGGACGTCGGCGCCCACGGCGAGGAGGCCTTCTGGGGCCCGAGCCAGGCCGTGCCCGGGACGTACCAGGTGTTCGTCCGCAACTTCGGCGCGTGCGACGACGACGGAGCGAACTACGACCTCCAGGTCTCGGTCAACGGCGAGTTCATCACCGGGGACACGGGCGTCCTGTTCCCCGGCGAGGACTCGGCGACCCTCTCGTTCGAGGTCCCGGGCTGAGGTGGCCATGGGCGACGAGACGACCCTCCGACTGCCCGGGCTGAGCGGCGGCACCGTCCTCGCCGACGATCCGTTCGCGACCGTGTACCGGGCGACGCAGACCGCGTTCGGGCGCCCGGTGGCGGTGAAGGTCTTCCACGACCCCCTCGACGACGACGCCGCCGGCCGCTTCGACGAGGAGTGCCGCACCGCCGGTGCGCTCGGGGACCACCCCGCCGTGGTCACCCTGCACGACGCCGGCCTCGACCAGGACGGGCGGCCCTACCTGGTGATGGCCTACGTGCCGGACGGCTCGCTCGCCGACCTCCTGGCGCAGCGGGGCCCGGTCGGCTGGCAGGAGGCCCTGCGCATCGGCGTCCACGTCGCCCACGCCCTCGCGGCGGTGCACCGCCACGGCCTCGTGCACGGCGAGCTGCGCCCCGAGGCCGTGCTGGTCGCACCGGACGGCACGCCGCTGCTGGCCGAGTTCCGTGTGACCCGGGTGGTCGGCGAGCCGGCCGGTCGAGCGGCCCGCACGCCGCAGTCGGTCGTGTGGACCGCCCCGGAGGTGCTCGACGGGGCGAGCCCGACCGTCGCGGCCGACGTCTACTCGCTCGGCGCCCTGCTGCACGAGCTGATCGCGGGTGCGCCCCCCTTCTCGGTGGGCCCGGGCGACACCGTCGAGGCCGTGGTCGGCCGCATCGCATCGATCCCGGCCGCGCCGCTCGGTGCCGAGGTGCCCGACGACGTCGCCTCCACCCTGGGCCAGGCCCTCGCCCGGGACCCGGCGCGGCGTCCCGTCTCGGCGGCTGCCTTCGGCCGGGAGCTCCACGACCTCTGCCGCACCCACGACCTCGACCTCACCGACGGGCGCCGCTGGCCCGAGGCCGAACCGGTGACGCCACCGCGCGGCGAGCCCGTCGCGCAGCCCTACCGCGCCAGCCACCGGGTCCCGTGGACGGGCCTGCCGGCGTGGTCGGCGGCCGACCCGGGACCGGCGCCGGCCGCCGACCTCGATCCCGACCTCGACGTCGAGGTGATGGAGTGGTCGGGCGACTGGGCCCGCGTCCGCTGCAGCAACGGCTGGGAGGCGTGGGTCGACGGTCGCAAACTGGTACCCCTCTGGCCATGACGCCCGGCGCCGCCCTTGACCCGTCACATCGATGCAGCTACGTTTTCCGACGTGCCTTCGGAAATCGTAGACACGTCGGTTGAACCCGATCGCCGCACCCGAAAGCGGGCGGCCAAGCGCAACGACCTGCTCGACCTCGCCCTCGAGCTGAGCGAGCGCGTCGGTGTCGAGGGCGTGACCATGGCCGCGCTGGCCGAGGCCGCCGACTACGCCCCCGCCTCGCTCTACACCTACTTCCCGTCGCGCAGCGCGCTGATCGCCGCCCTCCAGCAGCGTGCGCTGCACACCCTCGGCGGCGTGGCCGAGTCGACCCTCCAGGCGTGGGACCTCGACGCCGGCGCCCGCGCCGAGCCCCTCTCCCCCGAGGTGGGCGCCCTCGCCCGGCTCTGGGTGTTCTCCGACCTGTTCCTCACGGCCCCCGCGTCCCACCCCCGGGAGTTCCGCCTCCAACAGCAGCTCCTCGCCACCCCCAAGGTGCAGGAGGCCAACGACGCCGCCACCGTCGTGCCCGCCGCCATGAGCGTGCTCGACCGACCCCGCCGCCTGCTGGCCGACGCCGTGGCCGCCGGTGCCCTCGACCCCCACGACGCCGGGGCCGACGCGGTCGACGGGCTCGTCGACGGCGACCTGCTGCGCACCTTCGTCTGGGTCACCGCCCTCAACGGCGGCCTCCAGGTCGACGACCTCGGCATCGGCGTGCCCACGACCGGCGCCGCCCTCGGCCACGAGCTCACCCGCGCCCTGCTCCGGGGCTGGGGCGCCGACCCCGACGCCCTCACCACCGCCCGACTCGCCAGCGACCACTGGGTCGCCGACCACCTCTGAGAGGTCTCCCCATGACCACGCTGCTCCTCACCCTCTTCGCCTTCGCCTTCGGCTGGCTGCTCTGGACCCTCGGCGAGTACGTGCTGCACCGCTTCGCCATGCACGAGCTGCACGGCAAGGGGATCATGAGCCGAGAGCACCTGCTCCACCACGTGCGTGCCGACTGGCACCTCGCCTACACCAACGTCCTCAGCTGGATCGGCGTCGGCCTCGTCGGCGGGCTCATCTGGACCCCCCTGTTCTGGTACCTGACCGGCTCGCTGGCCGTCGGTCTCGGCGTCGCCGCGGGCTGGGCCTTCGGGTACGGCGTCTACGAGTACTGCCACGCGCAGGCCCACCTGCGGGGCCCGTCGGGCCCGTACTCGCGCTGGCTGCGGGTGCACCACTTCCACCACCACTTCGGCCACCCCATGAGCAACCACGGCGTGTCCGTGCCCTGGTGGGACCGGGTGTTCGGCACCCTCGAGCGCCCCGAGCGCGTCCGGGTCCCCCGCCGCCTGGCCATGGGCTGGCTGCTCGACGACGACGGCGAGCTGCGCCCCGAGTGGGCGCACGACTACGAGCTCGTGGGCTCGGCCACCGCCGACGAGCGCACCGCGGCGCTGGACAAGGCCCGCGCCTTCGCCTCGGTGGCGCCCGCGGACTAGACGAGGGGCGACTCTCCTCCCCCGAAGGTGCGCCATGATGGAGGGCTGACGCACGCCGCGCCGGAGGGGGCCCCGCCATGACCATGACCACCCGCGTCGAGCACCGCTCGCCGTACCTCGACGGGATGTACGCCCCCGTCCAGGACGAGGTGCAGGCCGACCTCGAGGTCATCGCCGGCGAGATCCCGGCAGACCTGCGGGGGGTGTTCACCCGCAACGGCTCCAACCCCCGCTTCGAGCCCGAGGGGCGCTACCACTGGTTCGACGGCGACGGGATGGTGCACGCGGTGCACTTCGACGACGCCGGCGCCCACTACGCCAACCGCTACGTGCGCACCCGGGCGCTGGCCGTCGAGGAGGACGCCGGCGAGGCCCTGTGGACCGGCATCCTCGAGCCGCCCGACTTCTCCAAGTTCCCCGACGTGTTCAAGGACACCGCCAACACCGACCTGGTGTTCTTCAACGGCGAACTGCTCGCGCTGTGGTGGCTGGGCGGCGACGCCTACCGGGTCTCGCTCCCCGACCTCGAGACCCTCGGCACCGAGGACTTCGGCGGCACGCTCCAGACCCACATCGCCGCCCACCCCAAGGTCGACCCCGTCACCGGCGAGCTGCTCTTCATCGACTACGACCCGGTGCCGCCGTTCCTCACCCTCGGGGTGGTGTCGCCCGACGGCGAGGTGGTGCGCAGCCAGACCGTCGAGGTCGGCGGGCCCCGCCTGCAGCACGACATCGCCTTCAGCGACGACTGGATCGTCGTGTTCGACTTCCCCTTCATGTGGGAGCAGGCCGACGGCCGCAGCCGCCTGGCCTTCCACCGCGACCGGCCGTCGCGCTTCGGCCTCGTGGCCCGCCACGGCGACACCAGCGCCCCGGTCGCCGACGTGCGCTGGTTCGAGACCGACCCGTGCTTCATGTACCACGTGTGCGGCGCCTGGCAGGAGGACGGCGTGGTCAAGCTGGTGGGCTGCGAGATCGCCGACCCGCTCGCCAACGACCCCGCCAACGCGCCGGACCTGCCCGACGCGCCGCAGATCGCCATGCTGCGCCTCGAGCCGTTCCTCACCGAGTGGACCTTCCACCTCGACGACGGCACCATCGCCAAGCGCCGCCTGGACGACCAGATGGCCGAGTTCCCCCGCATCGACGTGCGCCGCATCGGCCAGCCCTTCCGCTACTCGTACCTGATGCGCTTCGCCGAGCGGTCCGAGCTGGCCTTCGACGGCGTGATCCGCCACGACCGCCTCACCGGCGAGACGACCAGCCACTCCTGGCCGGAGGGCTGGTACGGCTGCGAGACGCCGTTCTGCCCCAAGGCGGGCGCCGCCGGCGAGGCCGAGGGCTACCTCGTCGCCTTCGTGGTCGAGGAGGCGACGGGCCGCTCCGAGGTCCACGTCCTCGACGCCGAGCACCTGGAGGAGGGCCCGGTGTGCCGCCTCGCCGTCCCCGCCCGGGTGCCGGCCGGCTACCACTCGTGGTGGGTGCCCGCCGAGGACCTCGTCACCTCGTGAGCGAGCCCACGCCGTTCGTCCTGGGCGGCCACCAGACCGACTTCGCCCGGAACGCCGCCCGTGAGGGTCTCGGCCTCACCGACCTGCTCGGCGAGGCGGCCCGAGGCGCGCTCGAGGCCGCCGACCTCGAACCGGCCGACGTCGGCGTGGCCCACGTCGGGAACTTCGCCGCGGAGATCTACTCGGGCCAGGGCCACCTGGGCGGGCTGCTCGTCGACGCCGTCCCCGGGCTCGAGGGCATCGCGATCAGCCGGCACGAGGCCGCCTGCGCCTCGGGCAGCATGGCCGTGCTGGCCGCCACCGCCGACCTCGCCGCCGGGCGCGCCGAGGTCGCCCTGGTGGTCGGCGTCGAGCTCATGCGGGCCGACGGGGCCTTCGCCGCGCAGGCGGCGCTGGGTGCGGCCGGCCGGGCCCACGACGAGGTGGCCGGCCTGGACTACCCGTGGCCCCAGCTCTTCAGCGACGTCGCCGACGAGTACGACCGGCGCTACGGGCTCGACGACGCCCACCTCGCGGCGATCGCCCGCAAGGCGTACGCCAACGCCGCCACCAACCCGTCGGCCCAGACCCGCGGCTGGCACGTCGGCGACGCCACCTTCGCCGCCGACGACGAGACCAACCCCGTCGTGGCGGGGCGCCTGCGGCGCGCCGACTGCTCCCAGGTCACCGACGGCGCCGCCGCGGTCGTGCTCGCCTCCCCCGGCTACGCCCGGGCGTGGGCCGCGACCCGGGGCCGCGACCTCGCGGCCGTGGCCCGCATCGAGGGGTGGGGGCACCGCACCGCCCGGATGACCATGGCCGACAAGCTCACGGCCGGCCGGGACGCGCCCTACGTGTTCCCCCACCTGCGCGGCGCCGCCCTGGACGCCTTCTCCCGGGCGGGCGTCTCGTCGGTGGACGAGCTGGACGCCGTCGAGCTGCACGACTGCTTCACCATCAGCGAGTACGCCGCCCTCGACCACCTCGGACTCACCGCCCCCGGCGAGGGGTGGAAGGCCGTCGAGGACGGGCGCACCGAGCGGGACGGCGCCCTGCCCGTGAACCCCTCCGGCGGCCTGCTCGCCGGCGGCCACCCGGTGGGGGCCACCGGCGTGCGCATGCTCTGGGACGCCGCCCGCCAGGTCACCGGCGCCGCCGGGGACTGCCAGGTGGACGGCGCCCGCCGGGTGGCCACCCTGAACCTGGGCGGCAGCCTCACGACGGTCGCGAGCCTGGTCGTCGGGCGCGGCTGACGCGTCCCGTGGCCTACGAGTGGGGGCAGGGCGAGCGGGTCGCGGAAGGCTTCCGGCGCATCGCCGGCGACGAGCTCGACCGGGCCGTCGCCGGGCTGCGCCACCCCGACGACCGCGGGGTCGAGGCCACCGTCCACGACGTCCGCAAGCGCACCAAGAAGGTCCGCGGCCTGGCCCGGCTCGTGCGCCCCGGGCTCGCGCCGCGCGACTACCGGACCGTCAACCGCACGGCTCGGGACGCGGCGGCGGAGATCTCGTCGATCCGCGACGCCCACGCCCTGCTGGGCTCCTTCGACCGGCTCCTGGTCGAAGGCCACGACACCGGGCAGGGGTCCGCCGACCCGGCCCTGCTCGCCGTGCGGGCCGAGCTGACCCGCCGCGCCCACGAGGCCACCCGCGCCGTCGCCGAGCAGCACGACCGGATCGGTCGGGCCCTCACCGGCCTCGAGGCGCTCCGCGCCTTCGTCGCGCAGTGCCAGGTGGCCGACCACGCCGGCGTGCTCGTCGAGGGCGCCACGTCGGCGTACCGGGCGGGCCGCAAGGCGATGGACCGCGCCGCCGACCAGGGCGACGACGAGACGCTCCACGAGTGGCGCAAGCGCGAGAAGGACCTGTGGTACGCCACCCGGCTCCTGGCGCCCGCGGCTCCCGCCGTGCTCGGCGCCCAGGCGCAGGTGCTCCACGCCCTGTCCGAGGACCTCGGCGACGACCACGACCTCGCCGTCCTCGTCGACCTCCTGGGGGTCGACCCCACCGCCTTCGGCGGCGAGGAGGCGGCGACGGCCACGGTCGAGCGCGCCCGGCGCGCCCGGCGCCGGCTCCAGCGACGGGCCCACGGGCTCGGCGTGCAGGTGTACGCCGAGAAGCCGAGCGCGTTCGGCCGCCGGCTCCGGTCCCACTGGAAGGCGTGGCGGCGCGAAGGCCACGCGCTCCCGAGCGGCGACCGCTAGCTACGGCGGGCTGAGCGCCCGGCGCTCGTCGTAGGTGGGCGGGGCGGGCTCGACCCGCACCTTCACGTCCAGCGCGGCCACGCCCCGGGCCGACACGACCACCGGGTTGGCGTCCAGCTCCACGACCTCGGGGAGCTCGTCGGCCACCAGGCTGACCCGCAGCAGCAGGTCCTCGAGAGCGGCCACGTCCACCGGGTCGGTGCCCCGGTAGCCGAAGAACAGCGGGGACATCCGCAGCGACCGCACGAGGTCGTGGGCGTCGGCGTCGGTGACCGGCACGAGGCCGAGCGCGGTGTCCTTCAGGAGCTCGGCCTGCACGCCGCCCATGCCGAACGCCACCGTGGGGCCGAACGAGCGGTCGTGCACGATGCCGACGATCACCTCGATGCCCGGGCCGGCCATCGGCTGCACCACCCCACCGCCCATCGAGTCCCCGAGGCGGCGCTCCATGGCCTCGTAGGCGTCGAGTACGGCCTCGTCGGAGGCGAGCCCGAGCCGCACCGCGCCGACGTCGGTCTTGTGCACGATGGTGCCCGACGCCGCCTTGAGCGCGACCGGCAGGCCGAGCGCCCGGCCCGCGGTCACCGCCTCGGTCGCGCTGGACACCCGCCGGGACGGCAGGCAGGGGACGCCGAAGGCACCGACCAGGGCCAGGGCCTCCTCGGCGTCCAGCCAGCCGCCCTCGGGGTGCCGGGCCAGGAACCGGTCGACGAGCGCCCGGGCCGCGTCGGCGTCGACGCCGGCGAGCGCGGGCACCGTGCCCGGGTCGCGCCGCAGCCACTCGGCGTGACCAGCCACGCGTCCGAGGGCCCGCACGGCCGACTCGGGGAAGGCGAACGACGGGATCGCCCGACCGCCGCTCCGCAGCGCCTCGGGCATGCCCTCCTGGCCCAGGAAGCAGGCGACCACGGGCTTGGTGCCGTCGGCCGCGCCGACGATGGCCCGGGCCACGTCGTCCGTGTCGGTCACGAGCGGCGGCACGAAGATCGCCAGCACCGCGTCCACCTCGTCCGACGCGAGGAGCGCCCGCAGGGTCTGGTCGAAGTGCCCCGCGGTCGCCGACGCCACGAGGTCGATCGGGTTGCGGACGCTCGCCTCCGGCGACGAGAGGCGCCGGAGCTCGGCCTGCAGGCCATCGCTGAGCTCGGGCACCTCGAGGCCGAAGCTGTCGGAGGCGTCCGCGGCGAGGATCGCGGGCCCACCGCCGTTGCTGACGATGGCCAGCCGGCGGCCGGCCGGCAGGGGCTGGTGGGACAGCACCTGGGCGGTGTCGAACAGCTGCTCGAGGGTGTCGACCCGGATGACCCCGGCCTGGCGGAACAGGGCACCGACGGTGGCGTCGGGGCTGCTGAGGGCGGCGGTGTGCGACGACGCCGCCCGCACGCCGGTGGCCGTGCGGCCGCCCTTGACCGCCACGATCGGCTTGGTGCGACCCACCTCGCGGGCGAGACGCCCGAACTTGCGCGGGTTCCCGAACGACTCGAGGTACAGCAGGATCACGTCGGTGTCGGGGTCCTCGTGCCAGTAGGGCAACAGGTCGTTGCTGCTGACGTCCGCCTTGTTGCCGAGCGACACGAAGCTGGAGATGCCGAGCCCCAGGCTGCCCGCCCGGTGGAGCAGCTCGATGCCGAGCCCGCCCGACTGCGAGGCGAAGGCCATGCGCCCCGGCGCCGGCGTGACGGGCGCGAACGTGGCGTTCATGCGCACGTCGGCGCTCGTGTTGACGATCCCCATGCAGTTCGGGCCGATGAGCCGCATCCCGCTGCGGCGGGCCAGCTCGACCAGCTCACGCTGGCGCTCGCTCCCCCCGTCGAGCTCGGCGAAGCCCGCGGTGATGACCACGACCCCGCGGACCTGGCGGCGGGCGCAGTCGGCCAGCACGTCACCGACGTGCTCGGCGGGGACGGCCACGACGGCCAGGTCCACGTCGCCGGGGACGTCGACCACCGATGGGTAGGCCCGGACCGCGGCGACCGAGCGGGCGGTGGGGTTGACCGGGTACACCGGGCCCGAGAAGTTGCCCGTGACCAGGTTGCGGAAGATCTCGTGGCCGATGGTCCCCGCCCGCCGGCTGGCCCCGACGACCGCGATCGACCGGGGCGCCAGCACCCGCTCCATCGACCGGGCCTCGGCGACCCGCTCGCGACGGGACTGGGCGACGAGTGCCGCCTCGGTGGGGGTGATCGGGAACTCGACGTGGATGGCCCCGCCCTCGAAGTGCTGCTCGATCGGGAACGCGGTGTCGTGGAAGACGTCGAGCATGCGCCGGTTGCCGGTGAGCACCTCGGCGGCGAACGTGTCGATCCCCCGCTCGCGGGCGGCGAGGGCGAGGTGCTCGAGCAACAGCGTGCCGATGCCTCGCCCCTGGTGGGCGTCCTCCACGGTGAAGGCCACCTCGGCCCGCCGCGGGTCGTCGAGGCGGTCGTAGCGACCGACGGCCACGAGGTCGTCGTTGAGCACGCCGACGAGGGCCATTCGGTCGACGTAGTCCACCGTGGTCAGCCGGGTGAGCCAGGCCTCGCTCAGCTCCTTCATGGGCGTGAAGAAGCGGAACTGGATGGTCTCCTCGGACAGCCGGCCGAACAGCGCCTGGAGGGCCGCGCGGTCCGCGGGCCGGATGGGGCGCAGGTGCAGCGTGGCGCCGTCGGCCAGCACGACGTCGGTCTCCCACTCGGCGGGATAGGTGCCCGGGGCCACGCGGGCACCCTAACGGTGGCATCCGGCGGCGCCGACGCCGCCGGCGGGCGTTCACCCGAGGTTCATCGGCAGGGTCTCGACCGCGCCGTCGGGGCCGATGTGCTCGATGACGAGGGGCATGCCCTGGCCACCGCCGATCCCCATCGCGCCGACGACCTCGCCGGCGAGGGCGAGGAGGGGGTCGACGGGGACGATCGCCTCGGGGGCGTGGACGCCCGGGCCGCCCTCGAGGGCACCGCGCCGGTGCAGCACCGCGCCGAGGGCCGCGGGGATGCCGGTGCCCTCCCCCGCCCCCTGGTCCGACGAGGCGAGCGTGCACACGTAGCGGTGGTCGGCCCCGTCCTTGCGGCCCTCGACCACGACCCGCAGGGCGCCGGCCGGCCCGGTCACGCCCGCCTCCGCCAGCAGGCGGGGGCGCTCGTGGCGCAGCAGGGCCACCATCACGTCGATCGGCGCCACCTCGTGGCCGAGCACGTCGAGAGGCTCCTCGGCGCCCATGCCCGCCCGCACGAGGTCCTGGGTCATCGTGAAGTACGGCAGGGGGAACACCACGCCGAGGTTCGTCGCCCGCCGCAGGGTCGGGAAGGTGGTGGGCAACGTGATGGTCTCGGGGTGCGGGTACGGGAAGACCGGGTACCGACCGAGCCCGGGGAAGTCCTCCTCGCGCACGAAGGCGGCGCCGTCCTCCCCCAGCTGGCGGACGTTCACGAAGCCACCGTCCACGTAGAGCGGAACGTCGTTCACCATGGCGTGCACCCGGTGCTTGATGACCGCCGGGCCCTCGTCGGGCTCACCCCCGTGGATGTGCATGATGTCGGCGCCCGTGACCTCGTCGAGCAGCTGCTCGGCGCACAGCTTCACGAAGATGTTGGCCAGCCCGGGCGAGTTGCCCATGCCCACCAGCGCCACGACGCCGGCGTCGCGGGCCGCCCCGTCGAGCTCGAGCATCGCCCGGGTGGCGGACAGGTCGTCGCAGATGTCGACGTAGCCCACGCCGGCGGCGACGGCGGCCGACAGCGTGGGCGGCCCGAACCGGTAGAAGGGGCCGACGCAGTTGAGCACGACGTCGGCGCCCGCGAAGAGGTCGCCCAACGCGGTGGGGTCGGTGACGTCCACCGTGGCGGCGCGGAAGCGGGGGTCGTCGAGCCCGTCGACCACCTGTGCCACCTCGTAGGGGCGCAGGTCGGCCACCACCACCTCGTCGAGCTCGTCCACGTGGGCGAGGGCCTCGGTGGCCACCCGCCCGACGCCGCCGGCCCCGCCCAGCACCACGATCCCTGCCATCGCCGTCTCCCGTCGCTCGTCGCTCGTCGTCGCTCGCCGGGCCGGGACCGCCCCGCCGTCCGGGCGGCCCGCACGCTACGCGCTGGGCAGGTTCACGGCGACCAACCCGGCGGCGCCAGCTCGAAGCCGTCGAAGCGGAACGCCGGCGACACGGTGCACCCGACGAGCGTGTAGTCACCGAGGCTGCGGGCCGCCTGCCAGGCCCCCGCGGGAACGAACGCCTGCGGCACCTGCCCGGCAGCCAGGTCCGTCCCCAAAACGACGGGCGGGTCGGGGTGGACGTGGAGCTCGAGGGGGTCGCCGGCGTAGTGGTGCCACGCCTCGACGGCGTCCACGCGGTGCCAGTGCGAGCGCTCCCCCGCCCGCAGCAGGAAGTAGATGGCCGTCCCGCTCCCGCGGCGCCCTTCCCGGTCGGGGTCGCGCCAGGTCTCCCGGAACCACCCGCCCTCGGGGTGGGGCGACAGCCCGAGGCGCTCGATGATCGCGTCGGCGGGGTGCTCGGTCATCCTCGGGAGCGTAGGACGGGCGTGGGCGCCGCCGGGGCGGGTCTGCGATGATCGGCCGATGGCGGGAACGGTGGGGAGGGCCTGGCGGCGCGCCGTCGTGCTCGGCGCGGTCCTCGCGCTCGCGGCGGCCACCACGGCCACGGCCCGGGCGGACGGCGAGCCGCTGCTCACCGGGACCGCACGGGACGCGATCACCGGGCTCCCGGTCCCGGGCGCGCACGTCGCGGTGCTGCGGGTCGACGACCTGGGGGTCGCGGGCGCGACCGTGGCGGGCCCCGACGGCACGTTCGCGGTCGCGGGGCTGCCGGCGTCCACGTACCTGCTGTACCTGCTCGACCCCGCCGGCGAGCACGCGCCGGGCTTCTCCGGCGCGCCCGACCCCGTCAGCACCGGCACCGGCACCACCGAGGTCGATCCGACGCTCGTGCCCACCACCGGCTCGCTGGCGGGCACCGTCACGAGCGACGGCGGCGCCGGCCCGATCGCCGGCGCGTGGGTGGCCGTGCTCTCCGGGGCGACCGCCGCGCTCGAGGCGGGCGTGGCCACCGACGACGAGGGGCGGTTCCGCGTCGACGGGCTGCCCCCGGGACCGCACCTGATCGTGGTGCTCGACCCCGCCGGCGCCCACCACCCCGAGTTCCACGACGACCAGCCGGGGCCCGTCGGCGCGTCGCCCGTCGTGGTGGCCGCCGGGGCCACCGCCTCGATCACGGTCGGGCTCGCCGAGCGGGCCGCCGCGGCGCCGCCCGCCACGACGGCGCTGGCCGGCCGCATCACCGAGACCGGCAGCGGGTCGGCGCTCCCGGGCGCCTGGGTGGTCGCGCTCGACGCCGCCACCTTCGCCCTCGTGGCGGGCACGACGACGGCCGCCGACGGTGCCTACGAGCTGGCCCTCCCCGCGGGGCGCTACGTCGTCGAGGCCATCGACCCCACCGGCCGCCACGCCCCCGAGTGGCACGCGGACCGCGCCGCCCACGAGCTCGCGGCGGCCACCCCGGTGGACGTCCCGCGGGAGCTCGCCGTCGACGAGGACCTGCCGCCGACGACGGGCACGCTCACGGGCGCGGTGCGCGAGGACGAGAGCGCCGACCCGCTGCCCGGCACCTGGGTGCTCGCCATCGGCCCGCGCTCGGTGCGGGCCACCACGGCCGGTCCCGACGGCGCCTACACGTTCGCCGGCCTCGCCCCCGGCACGTACCGGACCGCGTACCTCGACGCCGACGGCGGGCGGGCGGTCGAGTACTCCGGGGACAGCCCCGACTACGCGGGCGCGACCGGTCACGGCGTCACGGCGGGAGCGCGGACCACCGTGGACGCCTCGCTGGACGCTCCACGGTGCGGCGACCCGGGCGCTCCCGAGGTCTGCCTGCCCGCCGTCCCCGTCCCCCTCGCCGGGCCGGGATGGTCCCGCTACCAGGTCGCCGCGGGCGCCCACAGCGCCAGCGTCACCCGTGGCGCCACGGCCACCAACCCGCTCGCGGCCTTCACCACGGTCGCGGGGCGCCGCTACCACTTCCTCTTCGACGCCTCCGCGGCCTACGTCCTGACCGACCCCACCCAGCCCGAGGACCAGTTCGACTGGAACAAGCTGCCGGGCCTGTCCGACTGCGGGTCGATCGACCTCTCGCAGAACGGCTGGATGTTCGCCTGGCGGTGGCGCACCGACCTCGAGCCCCGCCGCCTGGAGATCACCGCCTACGCCAACAACGCCGGCACCCACCTCACGCCGCCCCAGCCCCTCGTCACGCTCACCCAGGCGCAGTTGGACGACCCGGTCCCGCTCTGGTTCGACCTGGGCATCTCGACCGACCGCCAGCGCTACGAGTTCCGCGTGGCGGGCCCGGGGAGCCGGTCCGCGTCGGTGACCCTGCCCCGTCAGTGCGCCGGCGGCTCGACGGCGTCGCTCAAGTGGGCGTCGGGGCTGTACTTCGGGGGGACGAGCACCGCCCCGACGCCCGTCACCGGCTGGATCAACGAAGTGTGACTCGTGAGTCACATCGCCGCCCCGTTAGGGTCGGCACCATGTTCGACGATCTGCTCGAGGCCAACCAGCGGTACCAGCGGGAGTTCCACGACTCGGGCGTGGCGGGCCGGGCCAAGCGGGAGCTGGCGGTCGTCACCTGCATCGACTCGCGGATCGACCCGCTGGCCATGCTGGGGCTCGTGCCCGGCGACGCCAAGATCATCCGCAACGCCGGCGCCCGGGTCACCGACGACGCCCTGCGATCGCTCGTGCTCGCCGCGAACCTGCTCGACGTGCGGCGGGTCTGCGTGGTGCAGCACACCGACTGCGCGATGGTCGGCAAGACCGACGACGAGCTGCGCGACACCATCGGCGAGCTGCGCCACGCCGACGCCTCCGCGTGGCAGTTCCTGGCGAGCTCGGACCAGCTCGCCACCCTCGCGCACGACCTGGAGCGCATCCACGACTGCCCCCTCCTGCCCGACGACCTCGAGGTCGGCGGGTTCCTCTTCGACGTGCGCAGCGGCGCCCTGAGCGCCGTGTGAGCCACCCCGTGGAGGTGCTGGTCCTGGCCGACACCCACGTCCGGGCGGACCGCCGGCGGGACCTTCCCGCCGAGGTGTGGGACGCCGCCGACCGGGCCCACCTCATCCTCCACGCCGGCGACGTGGTGACGGGCTCGCTGCTCGACGACCTGGCCGCCCGCGCCCCCCTCCGGGCGGTCCTGGGCAACAACGACGCCGGGCTCGAGCACCGGCTGCCGGTGGAGGACCGGGTCGACCTCGACGGGTGCACGATCGCCCTGGTGCACGATGCCGGCCCCGCCCGGGGCCGAGGGCCGCGGATGCGCCGCCGGTTCCCCGACGCGGACGTGGTCGTGTTCGGCCACTCGCACCTTCCCCTCGACCAGCCCGGCGACGACGGCCAGCGGCTGTTCAACCCGGGCTCGAGCACCGAGCGGCGACGGGCCCCGTTCCGCTCCTACGGGCTCTTGACGGTCGAGGAGGGCACCCTCGTGGACCACCGCATCGTCCCCGTGCCGGGCCCGTGACGCGCCCGTCCCCCGGCGGGCGGCTGAGGCCCCACCGGACGGGCGCGTCCTAGGCGAACGACTCCTCGAGGCGGTCGAGGAGGGGACGCAGCACGAGCGAGTACGTGTCGGCCAGCGCCGGCACCCGGTGCGCCGCCTGCGCCGCCGACCGCTCGGGGTCGAGGGCGACCGCGAGGAACGCCGCCTCACTGGGGAAGGTGTTGAAGCGGACCTCGTCCCACCGGCGGCCGTCGCCGAGGATGGTGCCCTCGACGTCCAGCCACCCGGTGATGCGGACGCCGTGGGGCACCGCCACCGCACCGGCCGCGTCCTGGTAGGCCTCCATCGACGAGCGCCCCGACGCGCCGTCGGCGTAGCGCAGCAGGTGCAGGATCGTCACGGGCGGGTCGACCTCGGTCGGCGGGTGGGCGACGTCGGACCACGACGGGGCGCCGTCGGGGAGCGGCGGCACCGGCCGGGGCCGCCCCCCGACCACGATCGTGCGCTCCATGCCGGCGTCCTTGTGCGGGTGCTTGGCCACGAAGGACGGTCGATGGGTCATCTCCACGAACGCCCGGCCGTTCGGGTACTTGACGACCGCCACCCGGTCCCAGGCCGGCTCGTCGCCGAGCAGCTGGCGCTCGACGCCGGCGAGGTAGACGAGCTCGGCCCCCACCTCGGCGAAGGCCTCGAAGGGCGCGTACCGGTCGTCGGCCTCCTCTCCCGACAACGTGGTCTCACGGCCGTCGGCGTACTCGGCCAGGGGCCGGTACTTCATCAGGTTCACCATCCAGACCGGTCCGTCGTCGGCGGGATCGGTGTCCGCGAGACGCCGCTCGTAGTCGAGATCGACGGTCGCGTAGCGGATGGTGAGGTCGGGGTTGACCGCCATGGCTCGTCCTTTCGCGGTCCCGGCGGGACCGTCGGCGGGTCCACCCGAGAAACTGTCAGTCAGAATGCCAGATCATAGGGCGGCGTCGGGGTCGTCGCCCCCGACGAGCCAGTCGCACCAGTCCGCCACCCCCTCCCCCGTCCGGGCGCTCACCGGGAAGACCCGCGCCGCCGGGTTGACGGCGTGGAGGTTGGCGAGGAACCGGTCGAGGTCGACGTCGAGGTGTGGGAGCAGATCGACCTTGTTCACCACCACGACGTCCACGGCGCGGAACATCAGGGGGTACTTCAGGGGCTTCTCCTCGCCCTCGGTCGGCGAGTACACCATCGCCTTCGCCTCCTCGCCGACGTCGAACTCGGCCGGGCACACGAGGTTCCCGACGTTCTCGATCACCACGAGGTCGAGGTCGTCGAGCGGCAGACGGGCCAGGCCGGACCGGACCATGACCGCGTCGAGGTGGCACTCGGCACCGAACCCGTCGGAGGTGTTCACCAGCGACACCGCCGCGGCCCGGCCACCGAGGCGCTCGGCGTCGAGGCTGGTGGCGATGTCGCCCTCGAGCACGCCGACCCGGCACCGGCCCGCGAGCAGCTCGAGCGATCGCTCGAGCAGCGTGGTCTTGCCTGCCCCCGGCGACGACATCAGGTTCACCACCCGGACCCCCGCCCCGGCGAACGCGGCCCGGTTCGCGGCGGCGACGCGGTCGTTCTCGGCGAACAGCTCCTCGAGCACCTCCACCCGCACGGTCGCGTCCGCGCCGTAGCCCTGGTGGTCGTGACGGCCGCCATGGGCGTGGTCGTGCACGGTGCCGTCGTCGTGACGGTGGAACCGCCCCATGTCAGGCCGCGCCCTCGCGCACGTCGATCGACGTCACCAGCAGCTCCTCGCCGGCCACCACCTCGACGCCGTGCGAACCGCAGGCGCCGCAGACGGGCACGGGCCACTCGAGCACCGTGCACGCGGCGCAGTCGGCGCAGCGCACCTCGGCCGGCACCGTCTCGACCTCGAGCGCGGCGCCGGCCAGCGCGGTCCCCGTGGTGGAGGCGTGCCACGCGAGGTCGAGCGCCTCGGGCACCACCTGGCGCAGCCGACCGACCCGGAGCCGGACCCGGACCACGGGTCGCCCCGCGGCGTGGCGGTCGACGGTGGCCACCACCGCCCGGCACAGCGCCAGCTCATGCACGGTCCCGCCCGAGCTCGACCGCGACGTCGCGGTGGAGCCGTCCGTACTCGTGGTAGGCGGCGCACGCGCCCTCGGACGACACCATGCAGGTGCCGATGGGCGTCTCGGGGGTGCAGGCCGTGCCGAACACCTTGCACTCCCAGGGCTCGATGACCCCCCGCAGCACCTGGCCGCACTGGCACACCCGGGGGTCGGCGACCGTGGCGCCGGGAACGCCGAAGCGCTCCTCGGCGTCGAAGGCCGCGAGCTCGGGGCGCAGCGCGAGACCGCTGTCGGGCAACGTGCCGAGCCCGCGCCACTCGAACGCGGGTCGGGTGCGGAACACCTCGTCGAGCAGGGCGAGGGCCACGGGGTTCCCCTCACGGCGGACCACCCGCTCGTACTCGTTCTCGACCTCGCACCGGCCCTCGCGCAGCTGCGCCAGCAGCATGGCCACGGCCGTGAGCACGTCCAGCGGCTCGAAGCCGGCGACCACGAGGGGCAGCCCGTGCTCGAGGGCCACGAAGTCGTACACCGTCGTGCCCACCACGGTCGACACGTGCCCCGGGCCGATGAAGCCGTCGAGCTGGTGATCGGGCGTGTCCAGCAGCGCACGCAGCGGCGGCGCGATCGTGACGTGGTTGCAGAACACGGAGAAGTTGGCGACGCCCTCGTCGCGTGCCCGCAGCACCGTGCGGGCCGTCGACGGCGCGGTGGTCTCGAAGCCGACCGCGAAGAAGACGACCTGCCGCTCCGGTCGCGCCACCGCCAGGTCGAGGGCGTCGAGCGGCGAGTACACGACCCGCACGTCGGCGCCACGTGCCCGGGCGTCGAGCAACGACCCGCGCGAGCCGGGGACGCGCAGGAGGTCCCCGAAGCACGCGAGCACGACCCCCTCCCGCTCGGCGAGCGCGATCGCGTCGTCGACCCGGCCGAGCGGCAGGACGCACACCGGGCAGCCGGGTCCGTGCACGAGGCCGACCGTCGCGGGCAGGAGCTGCTCCAACCCGTGCCGGTAGATCGTGTGGGTGTGCCCGCCGCAGACCTCCATGAGGCGCACGGGGGTGTCCGGGGCGAGCCCGGCGATCGCGTCGAGCACGGCCCGGGCCGCGGTGGGGTCGCGGTGGTCGTCGAGGAACGTCACGGGCCGACGCTCACGGCGGGTCCTCGCCGAGCGCGACCCGACGCTCGGCCTCGCGGGTGGCGCCCTCCTCGTCGATCCGGGAGAGCGCGAAGCCGACGTGGACGAGCACCCAGTCGCCGACCGCCACCGGCCCGTCGGCCAGCAGGGTCACGTCGACCGACCGGCGGACGCCCGAGACGTCGACCACGGCGACGTCGGCCCCTGCCGCTCGCTCGACGATCTGACCCGGCACACCGAGACACATTGCGTGATCACCTCGTGGGACGATGCGGACCCGACGGTACCGGCTGCGCCCGGGCCACGGCCACGGCGGCCTGGCCGACGCTGATCCCGCCGTCGTTGGGCGGGACGGTGCGGTGGCGCAGCACGGTCAACCCCGCGGCCTCCACCCCCGCGGCGACCACCTCGGTGAGCCGCACGTTCTGGAAGACGCCTCCCGTCAGGACCACCTCGGCGAGCCCCTCCGCTCGGGCCAGCGCGACGGCCCGCTCGGCCGCGGCCCGCCCGAGGCCCTCGTGCACGCCCGCGGCGATCATGGGCACGGGCACCCCTGCGGCGCGCTCGGCGACCACCGCGGCCACCAGCGGCCGGGGGTCGAGGACGACCGGCCCGCCGGGCGACCGGTGCCACTCGACCGGGTACGCGGGGGCCGACGAGCGCGGCACCCGGCGGGCGGCCGCCTCGAGCTCGATCGCGGCCTGGCCCTCGTAGCGGACCACGGCCCGCACGCCCAGCAGCGCGGCGACGGCGTCGAGCAGGCGCCCCACGCTCGTCGTCCGCGGGAACGACGGGGGCGCCGGACGATCGGGTCCTCCGCAGAGCGCGAGCAGGTCCGCTCCCCTCGGATCGAGGGCACTCGCCACCGAGCGCGCGGTGTGGGGCTCGAGGGCGACCGACACCCAGGACACCGCCATCCGCCACGGCTCGCGGATCGCGGCGGACCCACCCGCCAGCGGCACCGGCAGGAGGTGGGCGACCCGACGGGCCCGGTGGCGGTCGGCCACGAGCAGCTCGCCGCCCCACAGGTCGCCGTCGTCGCCGTACCCGAGCCCGTCGAAGGCCACCCCGAGCACCGGGCCGGGCCGGTCGTGGTCCACGAGGCACGAGACGACGTGCGCGTGGTGGTGCTGCACGGCGATGGTCGCCAGGCCCGAGTCGAGCGCCCACTTGGTGCTGAGGTACTCGGGATGGGCGTCGTGGGCGACGAGACCAGGCGTCACCCGGAAGAGCTCGCACAGGTGATCGACGGCGACCGTGAAGGCCCGGTGGGCGGCGAGGTGCTCGAGGTCGCCGAGGTGAGGGCTCGTGACGACACGGCCCGCCGAGGCGAGCGAGACCGTGCTCTTGAGCTCGGCGCCGACCGCGAGCAGCGGCGGCGCGGCGGCCGTCGCGGTCGCGGCCGCGCCGAGCGATCGGGGCTCGGGGGCGAGCCCGCGGCCGCGGCGCAGCACCTGGAGGCCCCAGGGCGCCGCCCGCACGACGGAGTCCTCGCAGGCGACGTGGATCGGCCGGTCGTGGGTCACCAGGCCGTCGACGAGCGACGCGAGGCGCTCCCGCGCGTCGTCGTCGCGGTGGACGATGGGCTCGTCGGTGACGTTGGCGCTGGTGAGCACGAGCGGCCGGCCCACCGCGGCGAGCAGCAGGTGGTGCAGCGGCGTGTAGGCGAGCAGCACCCCGAGCTCGGGCAGGCCGGGGGCCACCCCGGGGGCGACGGCCGCGTCGGGCCGGCGGGGGGCCACGACGATGGGCGCGGCCGGTCCCACCAGGGCCGCGGCCGCCTCGTCGTCGAGCTCCACCAGGGACCGGGCCGCCTCCACGTCGGCGACCACGACGGCGAAGGGCTTGTCGTCGCGTCGCTTGCGGGACCGGAGGCGGGCCACCGCCTCGGCGTCGCCGGCGTCGACCGCCAGGTGGTAGCCGCCGATGCCCTTGACGCCCAGCACCGCGCCGGCGCGCAGCGCTGCGCCGGCGGCCTCGAGCGCCGCGGGGCCCCCGTGCTCGACGCGGCCCGGGGGCGACTCGTACGCGAGGCGGGGGCCGCACTCGGGGCAGGCGTTGGGCTGGGCGTGGAACCGGCGGTCGGCCGGGTCCTCGTACTCGCGGCGACAGGCGGGGCACATCGTGAAGCCCGCCATCGTGGTGGTGGCCCGGTCGTACGGCGCGGCCCGCACGATGGTGAAGCGCGGCCCGCACTCCGTGCAGTTGGTGAACGGGTAGCCGGATCGACGGTCGCGGGGGTCGTCGACCTCCGCGAGGCACGCCCGACAGACGGCGAGGTCGGCGCCCACCACCACCGCACCGGCGGCGTCGTCGTCGTCGTGCGACGACGCCCGGATCGTGAACGCGTCGGTCCCGCTCACCCGGTCCACGCCGACGCTGGACACACCGGTGACGGCCGCCCGGGCCGGCGCTTCGGCGCGCAGCCGGCGCTCGAGCTCGTCGAGCACCGCGGGCGGGCCCTGGGCCTCCACCACCACACCGTGCTCGTCGTTGGCCACCCAGCCCGCCAGTCCGAGGGCGCCGGCCTGGCGGTGCACGAAGGGTCGGAAGCCGACGCCCTGGACGACGCCGGTCACCCGGATCCGGCGACGCTCCTCGGGCGACGAGGTCAACAGATCCTCGGGAGTGGGTCACCCACCAGGACGTCGACGATGCGGGTCGAGCCGAACGACGTCGCGAGGGCGACCACGCCCGCCGGCGACTCACGCACCTCGCCGATGAGGGCGGCGTCGGCGCCCAGCGGGTGGGTGCGGGCCGTGTGCAGGGCCGCCTCGGCCTCGTCGGCGGGGACGACGGCGAGCAGCTTGCCCTCGTTCGCCACGTAGAGGGGGTCGATCCCGAGGAGGTCGCACGCGCCCGCGACCGCGGGTCGGACCGGGAGCGCGACCTCGTCGAGCACGACCGCGACGCCGGCGGCGTCGGCCAGCTCGTTCACCACGGTCGCGACGCCACCGCGGGTGGCGTCGCGCAGCCACCGCAGCCCGGGTGCCGCCCGGAGCAGCTCCTCCACGAGCGGGGCGAGCGGCGCGGTGTCCGACGAGATGTCGGCCTCGAGCGCCAGCTCGCCCCGCGCCAGCATCACGGCCATGCCGTGGTCGCCCAACGTCCCCGACACCAGCAGGCGGTCGCCGGGCCGCACGTGCCGGGCCGCGAGGTCCCGGCCGGCCGGGATGCGACCGATTCCGGCGGTCACGAGGCACACGCCGTCGACCGCTCCCCGGCCCACCACCTTGGTGTCGCCCGTGACGACGCGGACCCCGGCGACGTCGGCCGCCGCGGCGATGTCGTCCACGAGGTCGCGCAGCTCGGCCACCGCGAACCCCTCCTCGAGGACGACGGCCAACGACAGCGCCTCCGGGCGAGCGCCGACCATGGCCAGGTCGTTGACGGTGCCGTGCACGGCGAGGTGGCCGACCGAGCCGCCGGGGAAGCGTCGCGGCGTGACCACGAACGCGTCGGTGGTGAAGGCGAGGCGCTCGTCGCCGGACGGATCGAGGACCGCGGCATCCGCGAGCGGGTCGCCCTCGGGCCCTCGCCCGAGCCGGGACACGAACACGTCCTCGACGAGGGCGGCGGTGGCCTTGCCACCCGCCCCGTGGGCCAGGGTCACGACCGCGTCGTCGAACCTCGGTACCCGGTCGCGGAAGGCCTCGATGCGGGCCAGGGCCCGCGCCTGCTCGTCGCCGGCGCTCACCGGCGTGAGTCTCGCGCGCGGCGCGGGGGCGCTTCCGGCCGGCCGGCGCTCAGCGGGTGTGGACGATGTAGGTCGAGCAGCTCGCGTGGTGGATGACCTTGGAGGGCACGCTGCCCACCACGAACCGCTTCAGGGAGCCGACCCCCTTGTTGCCGACCACCAACAGCCCGGCATCGAGCTCCTCGGCGACCGCGAGCAGCACGTCGGCGGGATCGCCGGGCACCGATCGGGCGGTGGCGCGGGCGCCGGCCTCCTGCGCCCGGGTCAGGGCGTCGTCGAGGCTGTGCTCGATCCCGCTCATCGGGGTGACGACGTCGGCGAGCTCGGCCGGCAGGCCCTTCGGGAGGTCGGTCGTCGGCCGGTAGGCCTCGACGATCACCAGGTCGAGGTCGAAGGCGCACGCCACCTCGACCGCGGCGTCCACCGCCTGCAACGCCCGCGCCGAGCCGTCGGTCCCCACGATCACCGGTCCGTCCACGGCTCACCCTCCCTGTTCGGCGTCGCCTCCTGGCCGCACGAACGCTAGCCCGGCGGGCGACCCGCCCGAGAGCCACCGGTCCATCGCGGTCCACTGGTCGTCCAGCCACCGCACCCGCCCGTCGTCGTCGTCGGGGACCGTCGCCCTCGGGTGGTGCACCACGCGCAGGCGCACGGGCTCGGTCAGCGGCAGGGCCCGCCACAGCCGGCGCAGGGATGCGAGCGGCTCGAAGCCGCGGTGGGCCACGACGGCCACGTCCGCGTCGGGCGCGGCGCGCAGCAGGGCCAGCGTGCCCGCCGGGCGAGGGGGCAGGACGTTGCGCAGCGACCGGGCCGTCGCCAGGCGGGGCGATCCGCGCTCGGCCAGGCGGGCGACGGCGCGGTCGCGCCGTGCGGGCGAGAAGAGCCCGCCCTCGGGGAAGATGACCACCGCCTCGCCGGGACCGAGCCCCGTGGCGAGGTGCTCGAGTGCCGCCCGTTCGCGGTCGCGGTCCGTGCTCCGGCGGTCGAGGAAGTGGTTGGGCAGCCGGTGGCCGACGATGTCGAGGCACGGGTCGAGCTGGAGGCCGCTCGTGAGGACGTAGCGCAGTCGCATGCCCGCCTGGACCCCCAGCAGGTGCGCGGGCAGGAGGGAGTCCACGACGCTGACGTGCCGGCTGGCCACCACCAGCGGCCCCGGGGACGGGGGGCCCTGCTGTTCGACCTCGAGGCGCAGGCCGAGCACGGGACCCGCCGCCCGCACGAGGCCGGCGGTCCACCAACGCTGGAGCCGGTGGTTCCGCTCGTGCCAGCGGCCCGGGTGCCACGGGCGGGTGACCCACAACCAGGCCGCCGCCAGCACGCCGGCCGACTCGTACGCGAGGTACGCCGACGCGAACGCGAGCAGCCGCACGGTGGGCGCGCCGCGGGCCCGCCGGGCGAGGTCCAGGGCGCCGGCGACGAGGGCCAGCACCGGCGACAGCACCAGCAGCGCCGCGGTGGCCACGAAGAGCGCCGGGACGGTCACCACGCGGCGGGCCATGGGCCGAGTCTCGCGCCCGACGACGCGGGCCCCCGGGCCGAGGGCACCAGGAATTCACCCCGTCGCCCCCGAACATACGGGGCATCGCCGCTTCGGGTCGCTACGGTCGTCCCCGACGAGAAGAGAACCCACACGGTCAGACGGAGACGACGATGACCTTCCACCCCGACTGGAACGACCAGTCCTTCCTCGAGTGGCTCGAGGACCGGCCCACCGAGGACGAGCTCCGTGACGCCTACCTCGCCCTCGAGGCCCACCGCGCCGAGCTCTGGACCGCCGGCTCGACCGCCAGCTACCGGCGCGACCGCTACGACGTGGACGCCCGCGACGTCCGCCGGCTCGTGCAGGTGAAGGCCGCCCTCGCGCGTGAGTGGGTGCGCACCGGGCAGGTACCCGGCACCGACCTGCACGGCCAGCCCGCCTGACCCGTCGGACGGTTCGGGCCCGGCCCGGTTCCGGGTAGGCGCTCCGTCGTGTCGGCGGCTCCCACCCCTGTGACCCCACCCGCGCCCCTCCTCGGGGCCTGGGCCACCGGCGACGGTGTCCGCTTCCGGGTGTGGGCCCCCTCGGCCCGTCGGGTCGAGGCCCTGCTCGAGGCGCCCGGCGGCGCGACCGACGAGGTGCCCCTCGGTCCGGACCCCGACGCGCCCGGCCACTGGCTCACCCACGCGGACGCGGCGGGCCCCGGCACTCGCTACCGGTTCCGGCTCGACGGCGGCGAGCCGCTCCCCGACCCCGCGTCGCGCTCCCAGCCCGACGGCGTCCACGGCCCGTCGGCGGTCGTCGAGCCCGACTTCGCGTGGACCGACCACGCCTTCGTGCCCACCCGATTCGCCGAATCGGTCTTCTACGAGCTGCACGTCGGCACCTTCACCGCCGCCGGCACGTTCGACGCGGTGGTCGACCACCTCGGCGCCCTCGCCGACCTCGGGGTCACCACGGTCGAGCTCCTGCCCGTCGCGGCCTTCCCGGGAGCACGGAACTGGGGCTACGACGGCGTGTTCCCCTACGCGGTCCAGGAGTCCTACGGCGGCCTCGACGGGCTGCGCCGCCTCGTCGACGCCGCCCACGCGCACGGCCTCGCCGTCTGCCTCGACGTCGTGCACAACCACCTCGGCCCGGAGGGCAACGTGCTCGGGCGGTACGGGCCGTACTTCACGGACCGGTACCGCACGCCGTGGGGCGACGCGCTCAACTTCGACGGCCCGGGCAGCGACGAGGTGCGGGCGTTCTTCATCGGGAGCGCCGGCTTCTTCGCCGCCCACGCCCACGTCGACGCGTTCCGGCTCGATGCGGTCCACGCGATCGTGGACGGCAGCGCGTACCCCTTCGTCGAGGAGCTGACCGACCACCTGCACCGCCCCGGGCCCGGCCGCGCGCCGGTCGTCGTGGTCGCCGAGTCCGCCAGCGACGACCCCCGCATCACCCGTTCCGCCGACGACGGGGGCTGGGGTCTCGACGGGCAGTGGAACGACGACTTCCACCACGCGCTGCACGTCGCCCTGACCGGGGAGGACCTCGGCTACTACGCCGACTACCGCGCCGACGACCTCGCCACCGCCTACCGGCGCGGCTTCACCCACCACGGCCGCCACGCGCTCACCGCTGCCATCGTGTTCGGCCCGCCTCCGCGGCGACGGCGAGCGGGGTGGGTCTTCTCCGCCAACCACGACCAGATCGGCAATCGGTCGACCGGCGACCGCCTCTCCCGACCAGGTCGACCCGAGTAGGCGAAGGTGGCCGCTTCCCGCCGCTGCTGCGGTGCCGCTGAGCGTGCCCCTGCTGTTCATGGGCGACGGGGCACGGGGGCCGAGGCCTGGTCCTGATCGCCGTCTCCGCACGGTGCCCGGCCGGTGGGTCGCCGCCGTCCGGCCGGCGGTGCGCGTTCGCCGCTGCGCCTGCCGCGCGGCGGGGCCCCCGCCGACCCCAGGACCCGCCACCTTCCGATCCGCCGTGCTCGGATCACCGGCGTGGCGAGACGTCGTCGGGCGCCCTCCGGCCCGACCTGGGCCGGCGCCTCGGCCTTCGACGGAGCGGCGCCCGCCACGCCGCTGCGGGCGCGCTGGGCGCGGTCGCCGACGGCCACTCGCTGGTGGTGACGTGGCGGGGACGCCCGGACCGGCCTGACCGCCGCCCTGCTCGCGGCGTTCGCCGACGGTCTGGACGGCCCTCGCGACGACCAGGGGACCGCCCGGTGCTGCTCGACACCGCCCCGATGCCGCGGCGGGGCGGCAGCGGCGCCCGCACCGCCCGACCTCCGGCGCGCGCTCGGGTGCTGGCCGGTCCCGCCGTGGAAGGCGCGGCGCGGGCGGGGCGAGAGCGAGCGGCGCGGCGCCAGCGGGCCGCCTGCGTGGACCCGGGCTGTCGCACGGACCGCAGACCGACGGCGGAAAGGCGTCCAGCAACGCGACGGCCACCTCCCCCTCCCGGGTCGGTCCGCCGGCCAGCGCGTCGCGCCAGCGCCCCGGCGGGAGCTCGATGGTCGTGTCCCGCCAGCCGCCGGCCCGGGCGCGGGCGAGGGGGAACCGGGGCACGAGCGCGACCACCTCGTGGCCGCGGACGAAGGCGAACAGGTGGTCGGCGGCGGCGCCCTGGGCGAGGAGCGGCGCATACCCCTCGCGGAAGGCCTCGGCTCGCGCCCGCCGGACGCCCAGCCCGCGGACGAGCAGCCACGCCTTCGCCAACCCGGGCTGCGGCTCGGGCCATGGCGCGTCGCGCCGGGACCGGGCGGTCTCGATGAGGCGGTCCATCGCCCGGTGGTCGACGGGTCGACGATTGTCGGGATCGGTCAGGTCGTACCGCCAGGCCTCGTTCCCCCGGTACACGTCGGGGATGCCCGGCAGCGCGACCTTCGCCAGGACCTGCGCCAGGCCGTTCTCCCGGGCCGCGACGTCGAGGCGGTCCACGAACGCCGTCACGAGGCCGCGCACCTCGTCGTCGTCCACCGCTGCGGTCGCCATGGCCCGGAGGCCGGTCTCGTACTCGACGTCGGGGGCCCGCCAGGAGGTCCGCCGCTTCGCCTCCCGGGCCGCCTTCTCGAGGTACCCCGACAGGCGCTTCCCGTCGACCGGCCACGCCGCGACGAGGGACTGGCACAGCACGAGCAGCGCCCAGCCGTCGGGTGGGGCCCCGGGCCCCGCGCCCAGGCGTGCGGCCACCGCGTCGACGACGGCGGTCCACTCGTCCACCACCTCGCCGAGGAGCGCGAGTCGGGCGCGGGCGTCCTCGCTGCGCTTGCTGTCGTGCGTGGAGGTCGCGACGAGGCCGTGGGGCCAGGCGGCCAGGTGGGCCGCCGCCTCGTGGGCCTCCGCCAGCGAGCACCCGAGCGGGACCGGGGCGGCACCGACGTCGCCCGCACCGGGATGCGCCACCCACCGGTACAGCGCGGTGTCCTCCACCCCCTTGGCCATCACCGCCCCTGCGACCTGGTTGAGTCGCGTCCGCAGCTCCCGGCCCGCCGCGCCTCCCGATCCCTCGCGAAGGGTGCGCTCGATCGCCCGCAGCAGCGGTGCGGACCGCGGCGCCGAGCGGGCGGCCCGGCCCACGACATCGGAAAGGAGCGCGCGGTCGGCGTCCGACAGGGCGCCCCGGGGAGGCGCGTAGAGGCGATACCGGTCGAACGCGACGAGCAGCGCCGTGAACGCGTCCTCGACGTCGACCGGCGCGGTCCGCCCGAGCGGGCCCGGCGACCATGCGGCCAGCGCCAGGCGGGCGAGCCGCGCCCGCTCGGCGCGGAACAGCCGTGCGATGACGTCGGCCTTCGCGGTGGACACCGCCGACGCCCACGACGACGACCGCTCGACGCGCGACGCGAACAGCGCACCGAGGGCCTCCGCGCCCGCCGGGTCGTGGAGCAGCGCGGTGACGAGGGCGCCGCCCTCGTAGCCGGAGGTCCCGTCCGCCGCCCAGTCGGGCGGGAGCCGCTCGCCCCGCTCGAGGATCTTCTCGACGACCACCCAGACCCCGTGGGTCACCTCGGACAGGCGGTCGAGGTACCCCCGGGGATCGGCCAGGCCGTCGACGTGATCGATGCGGAGCCCCTGCACGACACCCGAGCGCACCAGCTCGACGACCAGCGCGTGGGTGCGGTCGAACACGTCGGGGTCCTCGACCCGGACGCCGACGAGGTCGGTCACGTCGAAGAAGCGCCGGTACGACAGGTCCTCGTCCGCCAGCCGCCAGTGGCCCAGCCGGTACCACTGGCGGTCCAGCACCTCCCGCAGGGCCGCCGGCGAGAGGTCGGGGCCCGCATCGGCCTCGGCGCCGGTCCCGGGACGCACGGGGAACCGGTGCTCGTGGTAGCGGATCTCGGGACCATCGGGCCCCTCCACGAGCGCCAGCGACCCCGTCGCCACCACCTCGTCCAGCGGCGCGCCGAGGACCGGGAGCGACAGGGTGCCCGGCGGGTGATGCGGTCCCCCGGTCCAGTCCAGGTCGAACGACCCGGCGCCGTCGCCGTCGGGGCCGTCGCGCAGCGTCGACCACCACGCGGGGTTGTCGGCGTGGGCGGCCTGATGGTTCGGGACGATGTCCAACAGGAGGCCGAGGCCGTGGTGGTCGAGCGCGGCGCGCAGGCGCGCGAGGGCGTCCTCCCCGCCCAGCTCGGCTCGCACCCGGTTCGGGTCGGTCACGTCGTAGCCGTGCCGGCTGCCGGGGACCGCCTCGAAGATCGGCGAGAGGTAGAGGTGGCTGATCCCCATCGCGGCGAGCCGGGGGACGACGGTCGTCGCGTCGTCGAGCCCGAACTCGGGGGTGAGCTGGACCCGGTAGGTGCCGCGGGGCTCGGGGAGGTCGGCCACCCTCACGGGGACCGCGGTCGCGTCAGGAGGCACACCGAGCGGCTCCCCACCTCGACCTCGCCCCCCGGCCGCGCGACCGCGCCGTCGCCGTCACCGCGCGGGTGGCGGGTGTAGAGCGCCACCGTCCACGGACCGGAGCGGGCCGCCCCCGGGACGCGCATGGTCAGGTCCGCGTCGGCCGCGTTGAGCAGCACGAGGAAGTCGTCGTCGCGGACCCGCTCGCCGCGCGGGCCCGGCGCCGCGATGGACTCGCCGTTGAGCAGGACGGCGACGGCCCGGGCGAAGTCGGCCTCCCAGTCGGCCCGGCGCATCTTCCGCCCGTCCGGGCGGTACCAGCCGATGTCGACGTGGCGACCGTCGACGGTCCGCCCGTGGAACCAGCGACGGCGGCGGAAGGTGGGGTGCTCCCCGCGGAGCGCGGCGAGGCGGCGGGTGAAGGCGAGCAGGTCGTGGTCGACGGTGGTCCAGTCGATCCAGGACACCTCGTTGTCCTGGCAGTAGGCGTTGTTGTTGCCGTGCTGGGTGCGGCCGAGCTCGTCGCCGGACAACAGCATGGGCACGCCCTGGGAGAGGAAGAGGGTGGTGAGGAAGTTGCGGCGTTGGCGGGCGCGCAGGGCGACGACGTCGGGGTCGTCGGTGGGGCCCTCGACGCCGCAGTTCCAGGAGCGGTTGTGGGCCTCGCCGTCGCGGTTGTCCTCGAGGTTGGCCTCGTTGTGGCGCTCGTCGTAGGAGACGAGGTCGGTGAGGGTGAACCCGTCGTGGGCGGTGACGAAGTTGACCGAGGCGTACGGCCGGCGACCGGTGGTGGCGTAGAGGTCCGAGCTGCCCGTGAACCGGTACGCGAACTCGGCGAGGGTCTGGTCCTCGCCGCGCCAGTAGTCGCGGACGGTGTCGCGGTACTTGCCGTTCCACTCGGACCACAGGGGCGGGAAGTTGCCGACCTGGTAGCCGCCCTCGCCGACGTCCCAGGGCTCGGCGATGAGCTTGACCTGGCTGATGACGGGGTCTTGTTGGATGAGGTCGAAGAAGGCGGAGAGGCGGTCGACGTCGTGGAGCTCGCGGGCGAGGGTGGCGGCGAGGTCGAAGCGGAAGCCGTCGACGTGCATCTCGAGGACCCAGTAGCGCAGGCTGTCCATGATCAGCTGGAGCACGTGGGGGTGGCGCATGTTGAGCGTGTTGCCCGTGCCCGTGTAGTCCACGTGGTAGCGGGGGTCCTCGGCGCTCAGCCGGTAGTAGTGGGCGTTGTCGAGGCCCTTGAGCGAGAGCATCGGCCCGAGGTGGTTGCCCTCGGCGGTGTGGTTGTAGACGACGTCGAGGATCACCTCGATGCCGGCCTCGTGCAGGGTGCGCACCATCTGCTTGAACTCGCGGACCTGGCCGCCGGTGTCGCCGCTGGCGCGGTAGCCGTTGTGGGGGGCCAGGTAGGCGATGGAGTTGTACCCCCAGTAGTCGGCGAGGCCGTGCTGGACGAGGTGGTGCTCGTCCACGAACTGGTGCACGGGCTGGAGCTCGACGGCGGTGATCCCGAGGCGCCGGAGGTGCTCGACCACCGCCGGGTGACCGGCGCCGGCGTAGGTGCCCCGGAGCGCCGGCGGCACGTCCGGGTGGGTCCGGGTCAGGCCCTTCACGTGGGCCTCGTAGACGACGGTCTCGTGCCACGGGGTGCGAGGGTGGCGGTCGTCGCCCCAGTCGAAGTACGGGCTGGTGACCACGGCCTTCGGCACCGAGGACGCGCTGTCGAGCACGCTCGGGACGTCCGGCTCGCCCATGCGGTAGGCGAAGACGGCGTCGCTCCAGCGCAGCTCCCCGTCCACCGCCGTGGCGTAGGGGTCGAGCAGGAGCTTCGCCGGATTGCAGCGCAGGCCCTCCTCGGGTCGCCAGGGACCGTGCACGCGGAAGCCGTAGGACTGACCCGGTCCCACGTCGGGGAGGTAGGCGTGCCAGCACAGCGCGGTCACCTCGTGGAGGTCGACGGCGGTCTCGGTCCCGTCCTCGTCGAAGAGGCAGAGCTGGACCCGCTCGGCCACCTCCGAGAAGACGGAGAAGTTCGTCCCTGCCCCGTCGTAGCGCGCGCCCAGCGGGAAGGGGGCGCCCGGCCAGATCTGCACGTCGGGCAGGTCAGCGGGACAGGCCGAGGCGACGGAACGCCTGACGGCCCGCGCTCCGCGCGACGGCGCGTCCGACGGCCGCAGCCCCGAGCACCAGGCCGGAGCCGATCGAGATGGGCGTGACGAGCAGCGCCTCGACCCGCTCCGCCGCCGAGGGGCCCGCGGCCTCCTCGCGATCGCCGGGCGGCACCGTCCCGAGCTTCGCCGCCACGGCATCGAGGTCGGGCCGGTCCTGGTCGTGGTCTGGGTGGTGCCCCGGCAGGTTGTCCTCGGGAACCGGGCCGGCATCGGGGTCGACGGACGTCATGGCCGTGCCCTACCCGGTGTGGCGTCGACCATGCGCACCGGGGGGCAGGGATCGGGGGCGGCGCGCCCCGTGGGCGCTCACCGGGCCGTGTCGTCGGGCCCGTCCGGACGGCGAGCGCCGAGCTCGGCCCGGGCCTGCGCCTCGGCCGTGGCCGCCGGGGCGCCGAACCGGAACAGGCGCCCCCCGAACGCGACCGAGCAGGCGGCGAACCACAGCCATCCCAACAACAGCCCCGCGAGGACGTCGGTGAACCAGTGCACACCGAGCAGGACCCGGGTGGCCGCCACCATCGCGGCCCCGCCGGCGGCGAGCCCGGCGAGCACGGCGCGGATCGCCGGCGACCGCCGGCGGGCCACTCGAAGCGGTGCGGGCCGGGGCGCCCGCGCCTCGCTCCGGCACCCTGGACGATTCGGTCGGGCCCCCGCCGCCCCGAGAGCCCGCGCGGCGGACGGCGACCGCCGGTACCCTCTCGGCGTGACCGCCGCCGAGGACACGAGTCCGGCGAGACGGCCGGCCGAGGAGGGCATGGCGGACGAGGCCGAGCGCCGCTTCCGCCGCCACCTCGAAGGGGTTCTGGGCACTCCCGCGACCGAGGGCAACCGGATCGACGTCCTCCGCAACGGCGACGAGATCTTCCCGTCGATGTTCGACGCCGTCGAGGCCGCCGAGCGCACGGTCGACTTCTTGACGTTCGTGTACTGGGAGGGCCGCGTCGGCGAGGAGCTGGCGGCGCGGCTCTGCCGCCGCGCCGAGGCGGGGGTGCGCGTGCGCGTCCTGCTCGATGCGCTCGGTGCCCGCACGATCGATCGGGCCCTCATCGACGACATGGAGGCGGCCGGCGTCGACGTCCGCTGGTTCCGACCGTTGCACCGGTTCCACCTCTTCGAGGCCAACCATCGAACGCATCGCAAGGTGATGGTGGTCGACGAGGCGGTGGCCTTCACCGGCGGCGTCGGCATCGCCGACGAGTGGACCGGCGACGCCCGCGACGAGTCGGAGTGGCGCGACACCCACTTCCGCATCCAGGGGCCGGCGGTCGACGGCCTGCGGGCCGCGTTCCTGGACAACTGGAGCGAGACCGCCCCGGGCCTGTTCAGCGAGGTCGACGCCTTCCCCGAGCAGCCTCAGCCGGGCCACTCGGTGGTCCAGTGCATCCGCGGCGCGGCCGAGACCGGCTGGAGCGACATCGACATCCTGCTGCGGACCCTGCTCGACCTCGCCCACCACCGGATCCGGATCACCACCGCCTACTTCGTGCCCGACGAGGGCCTCGTCGAGGCGCTGTGCCAGGCCGCCGCCCGGGGCGTCGAGATCGAGATCCTGGTGCCCGGTCCCCACGTCGACAAGCGCTTCGTCCAACTCGCCGGCCACGCCGTGTACGACGACCTCGTGTCGGCCGGCGTGCGCATCTGGGAGTTCCAGCCCAGCATGCTGCACGCGAAGGTGATGACCGTCGACGGCCTCGTGGCCAACATCGGCTCGGCGAACATCAACGCCCGGTCGCTGGCCAAGGACGAGGAGGTCAACCTCGTGGTCCTCGATCCCGAGCTCGTCGCCACCCTCGACGCCCACTTCGACGACGACCTCCGGCGCAGCGAACGGGTGGACCCCGCCCGCTGGCGGGAGCGGCCACTCCCCCAGCGGCTCCTCGAGCGCCTGGTCCTCCCCCTGCGCTCGCAGTCCTAGGGCGACGCCGCCGGCCGGGCGGCCCCCGCGCGGCCGGCGGTGGCGCCGAGATGCGACCAGGGCGCCGCCTGCTCGAGGGCGAGCGAGAGCAGCAGGGCCACGTGGCCCAACGACTCGAGGAGGGCCGACGCCCGGTCGAAGGCCCGCCGGGTCGGGCCGCCTCGGCGAGGAACCGGGCGGTGTCGCGCACGGTCCGCGTGAGCACCCCCTCGACCTCCACGTCGACGGGCATCAGCCGGGACTCGGGAGGTCGCGGGCGGGCACATCGGGCCGGCGGCCGCACGCCGACCCCTCCGATAGCCTTTCACCGGGAGGAAACACGGCTGTCACCCGCGACCGACAGCCTCTCGCCATCTCCGACGGAACCCGACCCACCGATCCCCCGGCGCCCGGCACCGATCCGTGGCGCACCTACCCGTCCGGGTCGGGTTGGGACGAGATGCTGGGCCCGGGTCGCGCCCGGCCCGGCTGCGACGGGGTGATGGAGCACCTCCGGCGCCTCGGGCCCGCGCTGCGGGAGCGGCAGGAGGCCGCCGAGCTCGCCATCCGGGCGATGGGCATCTCGTTCACCGTCTACTCGGAGGGCGCCGGCATCGACCGGGAGTGGCCCTTCGACGTCATCCCGCGCGTGCTGTCGACCCACGAGTGGTCGCGCATCTCCGCCGGCCTGACGCAGCGCCTGGTCGCCCTGAACCTCTTCATCGCGGATGTCTACGGCGACCGGTGCGCCCTCCGCGACGGCGTGGTGCCGGCCGAGATCCTCGGGGAGTCCGCCAACTTCCGGCCCGAGTGCCGTGGGGTGGACCCACCCGGGGGGACCTGGGCCCACATCTGCGGCAGCGACCTCGTGCGCGACGGCGACGGCACCATGTACGTGCTCGAGGACAACCTCCGGGTGCCGTCGGGGGTCTCGTACCTCCTGGAGAACCGCCAGATCTCGAAGCGCGTGCTGGCCGACGTCTTCCACGACCTCGACATCCATCCCGTCGACGCCTACCCGACCCGGCTGCGGGAGCTGCTGGCCTCGCTGTCGCCGCGGCCCGACGACGCCCCCGTGGTCGTCGTGCTGACCCCCGGCGTCCACAACTCCGCCTACTTCGAGCACGCCTTCCTCGCCCAACAGCTCGGTGCCCACCTCGTCGAGGGCCGAGACCTGGTGGTCGACGACGGCGTGGTGTACGTGCGCACGATCGCGGGCCCCGAGCGGGTCGACGTCGTGTACCGACGCATCGACGACCTCTTCCTCGACCCCGAGGTCTTCCGCCGGGACTCCGTGCTCGGCGTCCCGGGCCTCATCGACGCGTGGCGCCGCGGCAACGTGGCGCTCGCCAACGCCCCGGGGGCGGGCGTCGCGGACGACAAGGCGGTGTACGCCTACGTCCCCGCGCTGATCCGCTACTTCCTCGGCGAGGACCCGCTGATCCCCAACGTCGAGACGTTCGTCTGCGCGGACGATCGCCAACGCCGCCACGTGCTGGCCAACCTCGAGCGGCTGGTGGTGAAGCCGGCGAACGAGTCCGGGGGCTACGGCATCTTCGTGGGCAGCCACTCGACCGAGGCCAGCCGGGACGAGATCCGCCGCCGCGTGGAGGCCGAGCCCCGCAGCTACGTCGCCCAGCCCATCCTCTCGCTCTCGACCGTGCCCACCCTGTGCGACGGCTCGGTGGCCCCCCGCCACGTCGACCTGCGCCCCTTCGTGCTGTCCGGCGATCGGCCCTACGTGACCACCGGCGGGCTCACCCGGGTGGCCCGGGACGAGGGCTCGCTCATCGTGAACAGCTCCCAGGGCGGTGGCAGCAAGGACACCTGGGTCATCGATCCCGACGTCGCCCGCACGCCGCGGCACCCCGACGCCCTGCCCGCGCCGTGAGCCCGACCCACGCGGGGCGCCGCCGACGCGGCCCCCGACCCCCGAGGAGGAACGCATCGTGTTGCTGTCCCGCGTCGCCGAGAACGCCTACTGGGCCGGCCGCTACCTGGAACGGGCCGAGTCGACCGCTCGTCTCGTCAAGACCCACACCGAGCTCTTCCTCGACCTGCCTCGCTCCGCGGGGCTCACGTGGGGACCGCTCCTGGCGGTCACCGGCAGCCAGGAGGACTACCGGCTCGCCCACGACGAGCCCCGGGAAGCCACCATCGTCTCGTTCCTCCTCGACGATCCGGCGAGCCCCGGGTCGGTCGTGGCGTCGATCGACCAGGCGCGGGAGGACCTTCGAGTGGCCCGGCCGACCGTCCCCCGCCGAACCTGGGAGCTCGTCAACGAGCTGCACCTCTGGGCCCGCGACACCGGCGGGGAGGCGGTGGCCCGGCGGACCCGCCTGGCCTGGTGCGAGGAGATCATCCGGCGGTGCCACCTGGTGGCGGGCTCCATCTACGCGACGATGACCCGCGACGACGCCTTCGCCTTCTTGGAGATCGGCCGCTTCGTCGAGCGGGCCGACATGACCACCCGGGTGCTCGAGGTCGAGGCGGCGATCCTCGTCGGCGGCGTCCCCGACGGCCTGCGACCCTTCGTCGACGTCACCTGGCTGGCCACGCTGCGCTCCCTCGGCGCCGAGCAGATGTACCGACGCGCCACGGGCGGGGTGGTGCGCGGGCCCGACGCCGTCCGGTTCCTGCTGTTCGACGCCGCCTTCCCGAGGTCGGTCGAGCACTGCCTGACCGCGCTCTCCCGGTGGCTGCTCGAGCTCCCCCACCAGGACGCCCCGATGGCCGGGTGCGCGGCCGTCGCGCGGCGGCTGGGCGACGTCGACCCGGCCGGGAGCCCGGCGGCCGACCTGTTGTCGCTGTTGGACGACCTGCAGGTGGGCCTGGCCTCGCTCGACGAGACCCTCACCGCGACCTACTTCCTCCCCGCGCCATCCCTGACCGTGACCGGTTGAGCGCGCCAGACTCGACGGCGTGACCGATCCGACCGTGCCGGCGGTGGGGGCGCCCTACGAGCCCCTGCCCGGCGCCCACGACGACCTGGTCGCGCCCGACGGGACCCTCCGCGGCCCCTGGGCCGCCGTCGCCCCCACCCTGCTCGGCTCGGGGGACCTCGACCGTCGCTCGGTCGAGGCCGCCCGGCTGCTGGCCGACGACGGCGTCACCTACCAGGGGGCACCGACGGGAGGCCCCGGCCACCGCCCCTGGGCCGCCGACCCGGTGCCCCTCGTGCTGGCCGCCGACGAGTGGGCCACCCTCGAGCGGGGGGTGGCCCAGCGCGCCCAGCTCCTGGACCGGGTGTTGGACGACCTCTACGGCCCGCGCCGCCTCGTGCGCGACGGCCTCCTGCCCCCCGAGGTGGTGTACGGGCATCCCGGGTTCCTCCGACCCGCGGACGGCATCCGGGTGCCCGGAGCCCACCAGCTCTTCCTCGCCGCGACCGACCTGGCGCGCGACGACCAGGGCCGCCACGTCGTGCTGTCGGACCGGGCCCAGGCGCCCTCGGGCGCGGGCTACGCCCTGGAGAACCGGGTGGTGATGTCCCGCGTCCTGCCCGACCTCCACCGCTCGGCACAGGTCCAGCGGCTGGCGCCGTTCCTCCGCGCGTTGCGGTCGGCGTTGCTCTCGGTCGCCCCCGACACCGACGACGTGCCGCGCATCGTGGTCCTGACCCCTGGGCCGTGGTCCGAGACCTCGTTCGAGCACGGCTACCTCGCCACGCAGCTCGGGGTGCCCCTGGTCCAGGGCGAGGACCTCCGGGTGCGGGACGGCCGGGTGTGGATGCGCTCGATCGACCGCCTCGAGCCGGTGCACGTCATCCTGCGCCGCGTCGACGCCCAGTACTGCGATCCCGTCGAGCTCCTGCCGGGCTCCAGCCTCGGGGTGCCCGGCCTCCTCGAGGCCTGCCGGATCGGCAACGTGTCGGTGGTCAACACGTTCGGCAGCGGTGTGCTGGAGAACCCCGGGCTGATGCCGTTCCTGCCCCGCGTCGCCGAGGTGGTGCTGGACGAGGAGCTGCTGCTCCCGTCGGCGGAGACCTGGTGGTGCGGCGAGCCCGCGGCCCGCCACCACGTCCTCACCCACCTCGAGGGCCTCGTGGTGAAACCGATCGCCCGGGGTGCCGGGACCACCACGCAGCTGGGCTGGGCGCTCGACGCCGCCGGCCGGGACGAGCTGCGCCGACGGATCGAGTCCCGTCCCCACGAGTGGGTCGGGCAACGCCCGGTGGCGATCGGCACCGCGCCCTCGCTGGTGGAGGGGGCCCTCGCGCCCCGCCGCACGGTGCTGCGGACCTTCGCGGTCACCGAGGGCGAGGGGTACTCGGTGATGCCGGGCGGGCTCACGCGGGTGGCCACCCGGCCGGACCAGCTGGTCATCACCAACCAGGCCGGCGCCGTGAGCAAGGACACCTGCGTGCTCGCCGCCGAACCCGAGCACCTCACCGGGTTCTGGCTCCAGCCCCCGCCCGACGCCGGAGCCCTCGTGCCCGCCGGCCCCTCGACCTCGCCCCGCGCCGGCGAGCACCTGTTCTGGATGAGCCGCTACGCCGAGCGGGCCGCGTCGCTCACGCGGCTCCTCCGGGTGGTGACCGACCGCCGCAACGAGTTCGCCGCCGGGGCGACCCCGGCCGGTGTCGCCAGCATCCAGGTGCTCCTGCGCGCCCTCACCGCGGTCTCGGGCACCTGGCCGGGCTTCTCCGGTGACGCCGGCGCGGGTCTGGTCGCCCGACCCGACGACGAGCTCCGCTCCCTCGTCGTCGACGAGCTCCGCCCGGGAACGCTGGCCTACGACCTGCGCCGGCTCCTCGACGCCGCCACCGAGGTGCGCGACCAGGTCAGCGGCGACACCTGGCTCGTGATGGGCCATCTCGACCGGGAGCTCGACGACCTGCGGCGCCGGGCGCCGCTGACGCCCGACCCCATCCTGCTCGGCCGCGTGCTGCAGGCCCTGATCGCCCTCGCCGGCCTCGCGGCGGAGAGCACGGTGCGCGACGGCGCCTGGCGCCTCCAGGAGGCCGGCCGGCGACTCGAACGTGCCCTCCAGGCGAGCGCCCTGCTCCGAGCCACCGTCGTGGACTCGGTCGACACCGCGACCGACAGCTTGGTGCTCGAATCGGCGCTGATCGTGGCGGAGAGCATCATCACCTACCGGCGTCGGAGCCGGTCACGGGCCCGCGTGGTCACCGCCCTCGACCTGCTCGTCGTCGACCCGGACAACCCGCGCTCGCTCGCGTTCCAGACACGCGCCCTGCGCGCGGCGGTGGCCGGGCTGCCGGGCCCGGCGACCGGCGCCTCGACGGCCCTGCGCCGGTGCGGCGACGCAGCCGAGCTCGTGGCCGCGGCCGACACCTCGGACCTGGGTCACCTCGACGACGGGGGGCGCCGGGGCCGTTTGGCCGCCTTCCTGGACGATCTCGACGACCACCTGCACCGGGCCGCGGACGCGATCGACGCCGAGCACTTCACCCACCAGGTGCCCCAACGGAGCGTGTTCACGCCCAACGACCCGGGGCGGCGATGACCTACCGGGTGGTCCACCGCACCGAGTACCGCTACGACCGCGAGGTGTTCTCGACCTACGGCGAGGCCCGCCTGCATCCCCGCGAGCTCCCGGGCCAGCGCTGCTACTCCACCACGCTGTCGGTCGACCCGTTCCCCGAGGAGTACCGGGTCCGCCGCGACTTCTTCGGCAACCGCGTGGCCCACTACGCCGTCCTCGAGCCCCACCTCGACCTCGTGGTCACCGCGACGAGCCTCGTCGACGTCCAGGGCCGCCCGGCCCCTCCCCCGGGCACGAGCGACCGTCCCTGGGAGGCGGCGAGGGACCGGCTCCTCAGCGATCCCGACCCCGAGGCGCGCGAGGCGCGCCAGTTCACCCTTCCCTCCCCCGCCGCCGCGGGCTCCGACGTCGCCGCCGCGTACGTCGCCGACTCGTTCCCGGCGGGCCGCCCCCTCGACGAGGCGCTCGCCGAGCTCACGGGGCGGGTCCGGGCCGACTTCGAGTTCCAGCCCGGCTCGACCGACGTCGACTCCACCGTCGACGAGCTGTTCGCGCGCGGCGCCGGCGTGTGCCAGGACTTCGCCCACCTCGCCATCGCCGGGCTGCGGGCGCTGGGGCTCGCCACGCGCTACGTCAGCGGCTACCTGGAGACCGACCCGCCGCCGGGGCGGCCTCGCCTCGAGGGCGCCGACGTGTCCCATGCCTGGGTGGCGGTCTTCCTACCGGGTTGGGGTTGGATCGACCTCGACCCCACCAACGACCAGCTCGTCGACGACCGGTACGTCACGGTCGCCTGGGGTCGCGACTACGCCGACGTCCCGCCCTTGAAGGGGGTGATCTTCACCGAGGGCGACTCCCACCAGCTGTCGGTCTCGGTCGACGTCACCCCGGTGGACGACGAGGAGACCCGGCGGGCGATGGCGTGACCGCCGCTCCGGTCGGGTCGGGCGGTCAGGAGGCCCCGTCGAGCTGGCGGGCCGCGGCCTCGAGCAGCGGGGCGTAGAGGTCGGGGTACTCCTCGAGCAGACCCTTGAAGTCGCGCCGCTCGATGACGTCGACGACCATGTCGGTGGCCGCGGTCACCGTGGCGTTGCGGGGTCGATCCAAGAGCAGGGCGGTCTCGCCGAAGAACGTGCCCGGGCCGAGCGTCGCGACGTGCTCGCCCGCCCGAGTGACCTCGGCCTCGCCCTCGATGACCAGGAAGAACTCGCGGCCGGTCTGCCCCTCGCGGATGAGCTCGCGGCCCGCGCCCACGTCGATCGGGGTGGCCAGCGAGGCGACGCAGGTGAGCTGGCGAGCGTCGAGGCCTGCGAACAACGGGATGGCGGCGAGCCGCTCGTCGATCGGTGGTCTGCGCATGGCACCTCCTGCTCCGCACCGTACCTCGCGCCCGGTGACCACCGGCCATGATGCGGTGGTGCTCGTCGCCGCCGGCATGGACCCGACCACCCCGCTCGCCGCGGTCGGCGCCCACGCCCGCCGGGTCGAGGCCCTCGGGTTCGACGCCCTCCACGTGGCCGAGACCACGAACGACTCGTTCGTGGCGAGCGCGCTCGCCCTCGAGCACACCGAGCGCCTGACCGTGCGGACCGCGCTGGCGGTGGCCTTCGTCCGCAGCCCCATGCAGGTGGCCCTCACCGCCTGGTCGCTCGCCCGCCTCGCCCCCGCGCGGTTCGACCTCGGTCTCGGCACCCAGATCCGCCCGAACGTCGAGGACCGCTTCGGCGTGGCGTGGGCCGACCCCGTCGAGCGCATGCGCGACTACGTCGCCGCGGTCCGGGCGTGCTTCGAGGCCTTCGCCGCCGGCGGGCCCGTGCACCACGAGGGGCCGCACTACCGCCTCACCCGCCTCCAACCCGAGTTCAACCCCGGGCCACTCGACGGGCCCGCTCCGACCGTCTGGCTGGGCGGGGTCAACCGCCGATCCTGCCGCCTCGCCGGCGAGGTGGCCGACGGCTTCGTCACCCACCCCTCGAACTCCGACCCCCGCTACCTGGCCGAGCGCTGCCTGCCCGACCTCGCCGAGGGCCGAGCGGTCGGGGGGCGCCCGCCGGGCGCGCCGGCAGTGGTCGCCGGCGGCATGGTCGCGACGGGACCGCACCCGGAGGCGGTCGCCGCCGCGCGCCGGGAGCGCCGGCGCATGCTGGGCTTCCTGTTCTCGACCCCCGCGTACCGCCCCACCCTCGAGCTGCACGGGTGGGACGACCTCGAGGGACGGCTTCGCGACCTCGCCCGGTCGGGGCGGTGGGACGAGATGGCGGCGACCGTCGACGACGACGTGCTCGATGCCGTCGTCGTCTCCGCCCCGTACGACGAGCTGGCGGGCGCCCTCCTCGAGCGCTACGGCGGCCTCGTCGACGGCGTGCTGCTCCAGGTGCCGGCCGACCCCGCCCACGACGCCCGGCTGGCCGCGGTGGTCGACGCGCTGCACGACCCCTGAGCCGCCCCGACCCGGCGGGCGGGGGCCCGCGGCCGGCCTCAGCGGCCGATCGAGACCGCCACGGGGGTGCGGGCACCGCCGTCGACCTGGTCGGCCGCCAGCCAGATCGCCTCGCTGGCGGGAGCCTTGCTGGTGACGGCGAGCTGCGCGAGATCCTCGGGATCGGCCGCGAACGGGCGGGCGGTGTCGGTGCCGGCGTGCCGCCGCCGGCGGTACTCGCGGGCGAAGCCGCGACCGACGAGCGCGAGGACGGTCGCGTAGTCCGGCGGCAGCGTCCGGAGCTGCCGGGCGTAGCGCCGCAGGCGTCGCCTGCGACCGTAGAACCGGCCGAACGCCCGCAGGACGCCGGCGTCGAGCTCGGCCGCCGTCATCTGGGCGGGCTCGAACACCGTCTTCAGCAGCGAGTAGTGCGACCAGTCGACGTCGAAGATGCGGCCCTCGCTCCAGTAGCGGTCGAAGGTGCCGGTGCCGGGCAGCGGGGTGAGCACGCTGAAGAAGCCGACGTCGACCCCGATCTCGTCGGCGAAGTCCACGGTGTCGTCGAACACGTCGGGGCCGTCGGTGTCGAAGCCGAGCACGAACCCGCCCTCGACCCCGATGCGGTGCTCGTGGATGCGGGCGACGAGCTCGGCGTACTCGGCCGGCCGGTTCTTCTTGTTGGCCTCCTTCAGCGACGCCCGCGTGACCGACTCGAGGCCGAGGAAGAAGCTCGAGCAGCCCGCCTGTCGGGCGAGGGCGAGCAGCTCCTCGTTGCGGGCGATGCCGATGCTGGTCTGGGCCGCCCACTTCACCGGCAGCTTGGCCTCGGCCATCGCGGTCAGCAGCTCCATGGTCCAGTCCAGCTCGGACCCGAAGTCGTCGTCGGTGAAGAACAGGCCCGCGGTGAGTCGGGTGCGCTCGGTGCGGCGGCGGAGCTCGTCGACCACGACCCCCGGGTCGCGGTGGCGCTGGCCGCGGCCGTTGATGCGGATCACCGAGCAGTAGTCGCAGTTGTACCGGCACCCGCGAGTGCTCTGCACGCTGTACTGCGGCCAGTAGCGCCACGTCGGGAAGCGGTCGTAGAACTCGCCGAGCTCGTCCATCGTGGGCGTGTCGGACAGGTCGTCCCACGAGCCGCGGTACAGGCCCGCCATCGTCCCGGCGAGCGCGTCGCGCAGCACCCGCCCGAGCACCGACTCGGCCTCGCCCACGACGACGGCGTCGGCGTGGCGGAGGGCCTCGCCGGGCAGCAGCGACGGGTGGGCGCCGCCCAGCACGACGGGCACGCCGAGGGCGCGGTAGCGCTCGGCGATCTCGTAGGCCCGGGGCGCGAACAGGGTCCAGGCGGTGATGCCGACGAGGTCGGGGCGCTCGTCGGGGAGGGCCTCGTAGTTCTCGTCGACCACTCGGGCGTCCCACCCCTCGCGCCGGGCGAGGGCGGCGATCGTCATGAGCCCGAGGGGCACCATGCGGTGCCCCCACACGTGGTGCAGGCCGTTGGCGGTGGATCTCGGCAGGACCAGGTGGATCACCGGCACCGGCCCGACGCTAGCCATCCTGGCGGCGCCGCGCCCGGGTCACCCTGGGGCGAGCCATTCGCGCACGAGGCCGCGCAGCCGGTCGATGCCCGTGCCCTTGGCGGCGCTGACCCACACCACGTCCTGGGGCTGGAGCCGGCACGCCTCGGCGAGGTCCCGCTTGCGGCGCTGGCGCCGCGACGACTTCACCTTGTCGTGCTTGGTGGCGATCACGACGTGGGGCAGGGCGTTGGCGCGCACCCACTCGAGCATCTGGAGGTCGAGCCGGGTCGGACCGATCTCACCGTCGACCAGCACCAGCACCATGGCCAGCGTCTCGCGCTCGAGCAGGTAGTCCTCCATCATCGCCTGCCACCGCGCCCGCGTCGCCGCCGGCGCCGACGCGTAGCCGTAGCCCGGGCAGTCGACGAGCGCCGTGCCGTCCCCCAGCGAGAAGCAGTTGAGCAGCTGCGTGCGTCCGGGGGTCTTGGACACCTTGGCGAGGCCCTTGCGGTTGGCGAGCGCGTTGAGCAGGGACGACTTGCCGACGTTCGAGCGCCCGACGACCGCGAGCTCCGCGTCGGTGTCGGGCAGGTCCGCGGCGCGCGTCGCCGAGGTCACGAACTCGAGCGGCAGGGGTCGGGCGGCGCTCATGCACGCGATCTTCGCGGACCGACCGCCCCGCGGCGGTCAGCCGAGGGCGGGGGCGGACCAGGTGAAGGGGACCGCCAGCGCGTGGTGGTCGCTCAGGTCGGCGCCGTCGTCCCGCACGAAGACGTCGGTCTCGAAGCGGTGGCCCTGCGGCTCGAGGGTGACGCCGGCGTCGCTGCGGAAGGCCGCCTTGTCGATGGCCCCCGGGTCGTCGCACCCGACGACGGCGCACACGTCGGTGAGCCCGGTGCGCTCCAGGAACCGGGCCCAGATGGCGGCGTCCCCGTCGCCCTCGGGGTGGTCGGGATCGGGCGCCTCGTCGGTGTGCAGGTTGGTGTCGCCGGCCAGCAGGACGGGGCGGCCCTCGGAGTGCTGCTCGATGAACGCCGCCAACTGGTCGAAGTCGTCGGCCTGGAGCGACTGGTCCTCGGCGGTGCTGCCCGCCTCGGCGTGCAGGTCGTACACGTCCACCTCGACGCCGTCGGCGAGGGTCGTGGTCGTCACCATGAAGCCCTTCTGCGAGAGGCAGTCGCCCGCGCCGCCCTGGCTGGTGTCGGCGCCGCCGAAGCACCCCTCCCAGCGCTGGCGCACGACGTCGTCGAACGGGAAGCGGGAGAACTGGTTGAGGCCGTCGGCGAGGATCGCCTCGGGGCGGGTGGGGTCGCTGCCCATCGGCAGCGGCGCGGACTCGCTCCGGTGCTCGAAGTCCACCCGGGACTCGAGCTCCTCGTGGTACACCCGCAACGGGGCGAGGGGGTTGGGGTCGGGCGTCTTCCACGTCTCCTGGAGCAGGACGAGGTCGTAGTCGTTCAGCAGCGGCCCGATGAGGGGCATGTTGGTCTCGGGCTCGGATCCCGAGAGCACCTCGGGCAGGCCCGCCACGTTGTAGGAGAGCAGCGTGAGCTCGCCGGTGCGCTCGGCGTCGGCGCCCGTGGTGCTCGCTCCTGCGGGCTCGTCGGCGTCGTCGCCGCCTGCGCACGAGGCCGCGACGACGGCGAGCGCCACGACCAGCACGAGCGAGCGCGGGAGCAGTCGACCCATGGCCGCCACCTTGCCAGATCATGACGACCAGGTGGCGTCCTCGTGAACCGGCCCGAGCGGGGCCCGCTCAGATCGAGCGACCGGTGCCCTCCCAGTAGGGGGCCCGCAGCTCCCGTTTGAGGAGCTTGCCGGCCGCCGAGCGGGGCAGCTCGTCGCGCCAGTCGATGCTCTTCGGCCGCTTGTACCCCGCCAGCCGCTCCCGGCACAGCGCGATGAGCTCGTCGGCCAGCTCGTCACCCCCGGCGACGCCGGCGACCGGCTGCACGACGGCCTTGACCTGCTCGCCGTACTCGTCGTCGGGGACGCCGATCACGGCGACGTCGGCCACCGCCGGGTGCTCGGCGAGGACCGTCTCGATCTCCGCCGGGTAGATGTTGACGCCGCCCGAGATGATCATGTCGATCTTGCGGTCGGACAGCCACAGGTAGCCCTCGTCGTCGAGGTACCCGACGTCGCCGGTGGTGAACACCCCGGGCTCGCGGTGCGCGGCGGCGGTCTTGTCGGGGTCGTTGTGGTACTCGAAGTCGCTGCCGAGGGCGCTGCGGAAGTAGAGGGTGCCGGGCTCGCCCGGGGCGGCGGGCTCGTCGTCGGCGCCGATGACCAGCACCTCCATGATCGACAGGGGCCGCCCGACGCTGCCCCCCTTGCGGATCCACTCGTCGGCCCGGATGGTCGAGATGAACGCCCCCTCGGTGGAGCCGTAGTACTCGTGCACCGTGGGCCCGAGCCAGTCGATCATGGCCTGCTTCCACGGCGCCGGGCACGGCGCGGCGCCGTGCCACACCGCGACGAGGCTTCCACCGTCGAGCCCGGCGCGGACCTCCTCCGGGAGGTCGAGCAGACGCTTGAACTGGACCGGGACGAGGTGGACGTTGGTGATGGCCGCCTCGTCGAACAGCCGCACCGTCTCGGCCGGGTCGAACTTGTGGCGCATCACGACCGCCGAGCCGGCCACCATCGGCAGGAAGCTGAAGGCCCACTGCGCCGAGTGGTAGACGGGCCCGGCGAGCAGGGTCCGGCCCGGGAGCGGCACGAACTCCGCCACCGCGCCGGCGATGAGGGGCAGCAGGTCGCTCGGCACCTCGGCGCCGCCGGCGAGCATCCCCCGCACGCCCTTGGGCCGGCCGGTGGTGCCCGACGTGTAGAACATCGGCCCCCCGAACCGGGGATCGTCGGGCTCCCCGGTCGACGTCGCGGCCAGGGCCTGCTCGTAGCTGCGGAGCGGGCCGCGGTCGGCGTCGCCGGTGACGAGCGCGGTGCCCACGGTGGCGGCCCGCTCGTCGGCCAGCGCCGCCTCGGCCACGTCGGCGAACCGCTCGTCGACCACCAGGGCCCGGCAGCCCGCGTCGGCGAGGACGTAGGCCAGCTCGTCGGCGGTCCAGTGCCAGTTGACGGGGACGTAGGTGGTGCCCAGGTGGGCGGCCGCCCAGAAGGCCTCGAACGCCTCGCACCGGTTGCCCATCATCAGGGCGAACGTGTCACCGGGCCCGAGCCCCGCGTCCGACAGCACCCCCTCGAGGCGCGTGACCCGCTCGGCCAGCTCCGACCAGGTGCGCGCACCGTGGTCGTCGGCCAGCGCCAACTCGTCCCCTCGCTCGGCGACGATCGCGTCGAGTAGCTGTGGCATGGTCCCCCCGGGTCCGGCGATGTGATCGGGCACCGTAGACGGCTCCGCGACCACGGCGTGACCACGCGGCGCGGTCAGGCCGGCGGAGGACGACGGGAGCGGGACCGGACCCGGCCCGTCGATCCAGGGGGGCTCAGGTGACCACCAGCGCGACC